>NZ_RCZJ01000009.1 GCF_006438845.1 Variovorax ginsengisoli | reverse complement strand
CGTACCATTCCTGCGACGCGAAGTCCGAAGCGTCGCTGACTGCGTTGTTCGAAACGATCGGCCACGTCGATCACGTCGCGATGACGGTGCACGAGTCTGCGGCTCGGCTTGGCATCGACACCACCGCGGACAAAATGAATCTCGACGCGGTCATGGAGTACGCCAACGGCAAGTTCTTCAGCCAGTACCGCGTTGTCAAGGCGGCGCTGCCGCATCTCGCCGCCGACGGCAGCATCACACTGACCTCGGGTGTCGCCAGCCGCGCCAGCATGGCGAATCATTCGACGATCGCTGCGGTAAACGCAGCGGTTGAAGCCTGCGCGCGCCAGCTCGCCAAGGAACAGGCACCGCGACGTATCAACGTCGTTGCGCCAGGTGTCACGGCAACGACGACGTACGACGCGATGCAGCCCGACGCTAAGAAACAGTTTGTCCAGCGCATCACCGCGGTCGTCCCGCTCAAACGTATCGCCGCCGCCGACGAGATCGCGCTGGCCTACATCTTTGCGATGCAGTGCGGCTACCTGACCGGCACCGTGCTCGACGCGAGCGGCGGCCAATTGGTGTCCTGAGGAGACGACGATGGAAACGCACGCAACGGCCGATCAACTCGTCCTCGACACAATCCACACCGGTCTGACTGTTTCATCGCTCGACGACGCTATCGCGTTCTGGTGCGATGTGATTGGATGCAGGCTTGATGTAAGGAAGAAGCTGGCCTCTGGCCCTGCGCTCGACAGCATCGTTGGCGTGCCCGGCACCGAACTCGAGATCGCGGTAGTGGTCGCGCCGGGTGGTCACAAGATCGAGCTGCTGCAATACGACAAGCCGGATGATCGGACGATCTACCGGCCGCGCTCGTGCGACGTCGGCTCGGCACACCTGACATTCTCAGTGAGCGACATCGACAAGCTTCTCGATCGTGTCGAGTCGTCCGGTTGGAAGCGTCTCGGCGCGCCACAGAAGTACCCGAACGGAATGCGCGTCGCCTACGCGCGCGGCCTGGAGGGTCATCGAACGATAAGAAAAATTTGCTGCGAAACCTTGCCGGATTGGACTTGGAATGCGTTCTTCGCAAATGTCATTTCAACGTACCGCGTGTGATTTCAACTTGATCTTTCGAATGTGCGAACAACAGCAAAATTTCTATCTCAAAATTTGCGGGCCGGGCGGAACGCAGTCCGAAGCTCATTGGTAAATATGAGCGGTTGCTCCCAAGCAGGAAAGTGGCCGCCTTTTTCCGCTACGTTCCAATAAAAGAGTTTGGACCATAGTGCCTCCGCCCAAGCTCTCGGAGGTTTAATCGTCTCCTTTGGGAAAACCGTGGCCGCCATGGGTAGCTCGATCCGTCCTGCATTGAGGCTAAAGGGTTGAACGCTGCGAGAGTTTTCCCAATAGAAGCGCGCCGCCGAACCGGCCGTTTTCGTAAACCAATAAAGCGAGATGTTGTCGAGCATCTCGTCTAGGGGTAGGGCATCAAAGTCCTCTTCGTGATCGGTCCAATCATGAAGCTTTTCATAGATCCAGTTCGCCTGCGCTAACGGCGAATCGACCAACGCATATGCGATAGTCTGGGGTCTCGTCGCTTGCTTTCTAAAATACCCCGCGAGCTTGCCGCGGCTCTCGGCATGGCGTTGAATATCCGAATAGACGGCGCTCTCTTCCGGCGTCATATCCGCCGGTGGTTCGACTGGCACGACGAGTTGCCAGTTGACATGCGCGGCAACAAGGCCAGCCGGCCGCTGTTGCGCGAGCACGTGCGTAATCGTCGATCCCCAGTCGCCCCCTTGTGCGACCCAGCGCTCATAGCCTAGCCGACGCATCAGTTCGCCCCAGGCGCTGGCGGTTCGGAACCGATCCCAGCCTACTTCAGTAGGCCGGTCTGAAAACCCATGTCCAGGCAATGAGGGTACGACAACATGGAATGCATCTGACGCTTTGCCGCCGTGTGCGACCGGATCGACCAACGGCCCGATCATGTTGAGAAACTCGACCACGGAGCCCGGCCAGCCGTGGGTCAGCAGGATGGGCAATGCATCCGGATTGGCAGACCGCACATGCAAGAAGTGAATGCCAAGGCCATCGATGCGCGTGCGGAATTGCGGAAATGTGTTGATCCTGGCTTCGAAGATGCGCCAGTCATAGCCGTCGCGCCATCGCGCGAGCAACGCCTGCGCTCTGGCCAACGGAACGCCCTGGCTCCAGTCATCGACCGTTTCACGGTCGGGCCAGCGCGCCGTGGCCAGCCGTCGCTTCAGATCGTCAACCGCCTCCTGTGGCAATTCGACTTTGAACGGGACGATGGCCTCGGCGACGCCGACATCGTTGGGAACAGGGGGGTGGGTTGTCATGGGCTTTCTTCCGAGGCTACGCAGCCACCGGCGCGTTCATGTCGATCAGACGCTCCGCCTTCAACTCGGCCCAGAAGGCATCAGGAATCGGCTGGGACAACAAGCTCACGCTGGTCTGCATTTCGGCAATGGAGCGTGCGCCGGGAATGATGCTGGCAACAAGCGGGTGCCGCAGCGGGAACTGCAGTGCCGCAGCCTGAAGCGGTACCTCGTGCCGAGCGCAGACGGCCTCGATCCGGCTCACTTTGTCGAGGATCGCCGGCGCCGCCTGTCGGTAGTTGAAGGTTGCGCCGGGTACCGCCCCACTGGCCAGAATCCCGGAGTTGTAAGGCGCGCCAATGACGAGGCTGATGCCATGCGCCTCGCACAGCGGGAACAGTTCTGCCAGTGAATCCTGGTCCAGCAGGGTGTACCGACCTGCAAGCAGGAAGTAGTCGAAATCCCCAGCTTTAGCGAAATCGCACAACATCTGCCACTGGTTGATGCCGACGCCAATGGCCTTGATCACGCCCTGGCTGCGCAACTCTGCCAACGCAGGATAGGCTCCGTCCATGGCCGCCTTGAAGTGAGAGCGGCTACGCGGGTCCGCACCGCCGAACACGTCGACCACTTCATCCGGGTCGTGGATCGCCAGCATGTCGATGTAAGACGTGCCCAGGCGTTCCAGGCTGGCGTCGATCGAGCGCAGCACCGCGTCACGGGTGAAGTCGTACTCGGTCCGCATCGAGGGGGTGTCGGCCCACAGCCGCGAGGTGACGTCCGATGGATTCACGGGCACCAGGCTGTAGCCGACCTTGGAAGAGATGATGACGTCGCTACGTTGGGTCTGCTTCAACGCTTGGCCGAGCCGCGTTTCGCTTAAACCGAAGCCGTAGCTCGGCGCCGTGTCGAAGTACCGAATGCCGGCGGCCAGCGCGGCGCCCACCGTGGCTTCGGCGGCGCCAGGCGCCATCGCGGTAAACATATTGCCGAGCGGGGCGCAGCCGAGGCCCAGAGCCGTTACGGACAGTTCCGTTTGGCCGATGCGGCGCTGTGTTGTGATGTCTGGCATGTGGGTCCTTTAAACGATTTCGATGGCCGAGCCGGTGTCGGAGGACGCTGTCTCAATGCGCGACTCGCGCCGCACCACCGAGATAGGTTGCTTCCACGCGTGGGTCGCGCGCCAGTTCAGCGCTTGGCCCATCCAGCACGATGGCCCCGGTCTCCAGCACGTAGCCGTAGTCACTCACCTGCAATGCAGCCCGGGCGTTCTGCTCCACCAAGAGGATGGCAACGCCGCTGCGGCGAAGGTCGGCAATGATGCGAAATACGTCTTTGACAATCAGGGGCGCCAGTCCGAGGCTCGGTTCGTCGAGCAACAGCACCTTGGGCTTCGCCATCAGGGCACGGCCCAGCACGAGCATCGCGCGCTCGCCGCCGGACAAGGTACCGGCAAGTTGCTCGCGGCGTTCCTTTAGGCGCGGAAAGCGCTGGAACACTTCGTCCATGGTCTCGCGGTGGTCACGCAGTCCGCGACGGTAGCGGGCATAGGAACCCAGCAGCAAGTTATCTTCGATGGTCATGGTCGAAAACAATTCGCGACGCTCAGGCACAAGGCTCATGCCCCCTTCGACGCGCCGCTCGACCTTCACACCGGATTGGCTCTTGCCAAGGAACGACACGTCGCCCTTGCATCCCAGCTGCCCCATGATGGCCGACAGCATGGTCGTTTTGCCGGCCCCATTGGGGCCGATCACCGTGACGATCTGACCCGCGCCTACATGCAGGGTCGCGCCGTGTAGCGCCTCGACCTTGCCATAGGCGACGCTCAGTTCCCGGACCTCGAGCAGGTTCCCAGCGGTCACTGGGATTGCTTGGTTTGAGTTCATTCCACACTGCCCAAGTAAGCTTCAAGGACGACTGGGTTTGCCTGGATTTCGGCCGGCAGGCCTTCGGCGATCTTCTGCCCGAACTCCATCACCACGATGCGGTCGACCAGCCCCATGACAAAGTCCATGTCGTGTTCAACCAGAAGGACACCCATGCCTTCGGCGCGCAGTTTTCTCAGCAAGTCGGAAAGTGCTTCTTTTTCCTTAAAGCGCAGTCCCGCTGCAGGTTCGTCAAGCAGCAGCAGGCACGGATCCGCCGCGAGCGCCCTAGCGATCTCCACGATGCGCTGGTCGCCCAATGGCAGGCTTCCCGCGAGCAGATGCTTGTTGGCGGTCAGGCCGACTCGGTCGATCTGCCTCGAAGCTTCGGCGAGCAGTTGATCCTCTTCGCGTCGCTCCAGGTGAAGCGAGGAACGCAGGATTCCTGCATGCCCGCGCAGATGAGCGCCAATGGCGACGTTCTCGAGCACTGTGAGGTGGGGCAACAGCTTGACATGCTGGAAGGTCCGACTCATCCCCAGCCGCGCAATGTCATGGGCCTCCAGCTTGCCGATCGCTTGCCCCAAGAAGCGCACCGTGCCGGAGGTCACGGGCAGGACGCCCGAGATCAGGTTGAACATGGTGCTCTTGCCTGCACCGTTCGGACCAAGCAAGGCCAGAATCTCGCCGGTTCGGACCGTCAGGCTCACGTCACCTACGGCTACTAGGCCGCCGAACTTCTTGGTTGCTGCATCGACTTCGAGAATCGTCTCGCCCGCTGACGGCAACGCGCGACGCTCCAATGGGGGAGCCCCGCGCAATGTCGATGGTGCAGCAACGCGCTGTCGAGCAAAGCGACCCACCACGAGTGGCCAGATGCCTTCCGGCGCGCGCTGCAGCAAAACGATCGTCAGTATCGACAGCACGATCACTTCGTAGTTGCCGCTCTGTCCAATCAGCTTGGGCAAAAAGTCAACCAGCAACTCCCTGAGCACCGTGATGATGCCGGCACCGAGCACTGCGCCCCAAACATAGCCGGCGCCGCCGACCACCGCCATGAACAGGTACTCAATGCCGTAGTCCAGTCCGAACGGCGTCGGACTCACGAAGCGCTGCAGGTGGGCGTAGAGCCAGCCCGACACGGCAGCAAGCACGGCTGAGATCGTGAAAACTACGATCTTCATTCGAGGGATGTTCACGCCCATCGATTCGGCCATCACACGACCACCCTTGAGGCACCGGATGGCGCGGCCCTCGCGCGAGGACAGCAGGTTCTGAACCAGGACTACAGCAGCTAGCACGACAGCCCAGATCAGGTAGGTAAAGCGACGACCGTTGTCGAAGTCGAAGCCGAACAGGCTGATGTAAGGCACGTTGCTGATGCCCGTGTGGCCGCCCAGGAAATCAAGGTTGCCGGCCACGAAGAAGAGGCTTAAGCCCCAGGCGATCGTGCTGAGCGGCAGGTAGTGGCCGGCTAGGCGCAGCGTCAGCCCTCCCAGAGCGAAGGCAATCATCCAACTCGCGACGACGCCGATTAGCAGCGTAATCCAGGGCGAAAGCCCGAAGGCGGTCGTGAAGTAGCTGGTGGCGTAGGCCCCAACGCCCACAAATGCTGCGTGGCCGAACGAGCTCATGCCGCCGATGCCCGTCAAAAGTGCCAACCCGATGGCAACCAAACCATACAACCCGGTGTAATTGAGAATCGTGACGATGGATTCGGGAAGTACTTGGGGGCCCACCAGGAGCAGGATCAGGAGGACTGCAATGCCAAATCGCGCGGGCGTCATTCTTCGTCCTCGTCAACGTGGTGCGCCTTGAGTGAGCGCCATAGCAGTACCGGCAAAATCATCGTAAACACGATCACTTCCTTGAATGAGCTTGCCCAAAACGATGAATACGACTCGAGCAGGCCGACCAGGAGAGCGCCGGCGGCGGCCAGCGGGTAGCTGACAAGGCCGCCGATGATTGCCGCAACGAAGCCCTTAAGCCCGATCAGGAAGCCGGTGTCGTAGAAAATGGTCGTGATGGGTGCGATCAGGAGCCCGGAAAGCGCACCGATTGCAGCCGCTAAAGTAAACGCCAACGCGCCGGCACGCGTCGTTTCGATGCCCATCAGTTCGGCGCCGACACGGTTGACCGCCACCGCTTTAAGTGTCTTGCCCTGGAAGGTTCGGTTGAAGAACCAGAAGAGCGCAAGGATGGCCACTACGCTGGCACCCACCACCCACAGCGACTGTCCGGTGATCTGCAAGGTCCCCACGCTCCAACTCGCTTCGCTGAACGGGGCGGTGCGCGTGCCTTCCGGGCCGAACACCACCAGGCCCACACCCGCTAGCGCCAAGTGCACGGCGACCGAAATAATGAGCAGCAATAGCACCGAGGCTTGGGCCACGTCCTGGAAGGCAATCCGGTAAAGCACCGGCCCCAGCGGCACGACGATCGCCATCGTCATCAGGGCTTGCACTGGCACAGGCATTCCTCGCGGTGCGAGCCACCAAACCGCGGCCGATAGCGCGATGGGCAGAACGCCGTAGAGCAACAGTCCGCGTCCCATGCGAGGCCGGTCGTTATTGCGATATCCGGCCCACACTTCCATGGCGGCGGCCACGCTCGACATTGCGAGTAGCAGCCACAACGTACCGGGCGCTTTGCTGTTTTGCAACGAAGCCATGGTGAGCGCGCTGAAGGCGACGAACTCGCCTTGCGGTACAAAGATCACGCGGGTTACCGTGAAGACCAGCAGGATGGCCACGGCAAGAAGCGCATAGATCGCGCCGGTGATTACACCGTCCTGCGCGAGGAACAAGGCAATTTGAGGGTTCACGGGTGGATCCATCCGACTGTCATGGGAATGCCTTTCGCAGTGGCCGGGCGACCACGCTTGAAAAGCCTTGATGTGCGCCTCCGGCCAGCGCTGCGAGGCGACCGTCACGGTCGCCATCTCCCTCGGGTTATTTCACCAACTTCCACTCACCGTTTTCAGCGCGCAGCAACACCACCGCCCGACTGTCGACGCCGGCATGGTCCGTCGCGGTCATGTTGTAGATGCCATGAGTGCCCACGACCTCCTTGGACGACTCCAAAGAATCGCGAAGCGCCTGTCGAAACTCCGGCGTGCCAGGCTTGGCTTTCTTGATGGCCTCCGCGACGGCGCGGTTCGCCAGCAGATAGGCGTCGAAAGAGTAGGCGGAAGTAGAGTTGCGCGTGCCGGCACCGTAGGTGTCCTCGTACAGCTTTGTGAACTCCATGGCGGTCTTCTTCGTCGGTGCGTTGTCAGGCAACTGCTCAGCAACAACGATCGGGCCGGCCGGAGCGAGCGCGCCCTCCCAGCTTTTTGTGCCGATGCGCAAGAACTCCTTGTTGACCATTGCATGGTTGTGATAAATCCGGCCCTTATAGCCCCGCTCGCGCAGCGTCATCTGCGGCAACGCGCCCGGCGTGCCAGAGCCGCCGACCACGACCGCATCGGGATTAACTGAGAGCACCTTCAGCACCTGGCCCGCAACGCTCGTGTCCAAGCGGGCATAACGCTCTTCCGCAATGATCTTCACGCCGGCCGCTTCAGCGTGAGTCTTGAAGCCATTAAGCACCGCATCACCCCATGAATCGGAGAATCCGATGAAGGCAACCGTCTTGACCTTGTTGGCTTTCATGTCTGAGGCCACGGCGCCCATCATCAGTTCCGACGGCTGGACAATCGTAAACAACCAAGGATTCTTAGAGACCGCGGCTCCAACGGAGGCCAGCGCAATCTGCGGCGTCTTCAACTGGGCCGCCACGTCCGACATGGCGATCGATGAGGGCACGCTGGTCGAGCCGATCAGCAGATCGACCTTGTCGCCAACGATCAGATCGCGAGCAAACTTCACCCCGTTGGTCGGATCGGTTGCATCATCGCGCAGGATGTACTCGACAGGCTGGCCTCCCAACGTTTTGGGCAGCACGGCGAAAGTGTTCTTGTAGGGAATGCCGAGCGCCGCTCCCGGGCCAGTGGCGCCCAGGATCACTCCGACCTTAATTTGCGCCATCACAGGTGTCGCGAACAACACCACCGCAGCAGCTGCTGCGATCAATTTATTTGTCATTTTTGTCTCCAAGTCTGTTTAAAAATTTGCAATGCTGGTCAGGTTGCTTCCGCCGGCGTGGGTGCTACGGCTAGCTGCATGAACTCGATCGTGTGCCCCTCGGGTCCGCGCACGTAGATGACGCGTGTTCCAGTCGGCGTGGTCTGCGGAATGCCCAGCCGCATCCACCCTGCGGTCTCGACCTGTTTGAGCATGAGGTCGAGGTCGGAAACAGCAAATGTCAGGTGCGCCGAGCCGACGTCGCACGACCGCGGCTGATAGACCTTCCGATCAACCGGCCCCTTGTACTCAAGCAATTCGATCTGGTGGCCGCCAGGCGCAGTGACGAGAGCGATCTCAATGTCGGCGCCAACAACTCCGACGATGTTTTCGTTGGCTGGCCCGGCTCCAAGGTTTTTCCGAGCCGAGAGCTCAAAGCCCATGACTCCACACCAGAATGCAATCGCGTGGTCGAGTGAGGAGACGGTCAGACCTGTGTGAATGGTGCGCAGCACCGGTGATTTTTGAGGTTGTGTCATGTGCGTGTCTTTTCAGGCGACCAACTGCCCGCCGCTGGCATCCAGCACGGTTCCGCTGACATAGCCGCTCTGCATGGCAAAAACGTAGGCCAGGGCAATCTCCTCGGGTGCGGCGATACGCTTGAGGGGCACGAGAGCGGCAATCTTCTGCACGAACTGCTCTTTCAATTCGGGTTTCATTGCGTCGTACGTGGTAGTTGCGGTGACACCCGGTGCAACTACGTTGATGCGGCGCGGCGCCTGTTCCTTGGCGAGTTGGCGCGCGCAGGCTTCTATCGCTGCATTGACAGCGGAGATGGTTGAATGATTGGCCATGGTGGCCCGACTCGCCACCCCTGAAGTGAGGGTGATCGAGCCGTCGGCCGCAAGGTGCGGCAATGCGGCCTGAATAACGCGGTACTGGCTGAGAAACTTGCCGTCGCAGTACTCCATGACGGCCGCAAGGTTCATTTTGTCGGCAGTAGTGTCGATGCCGAGGCGGGCGGCCGATTCATGCACTGTGATCGCTACATGGTCGACCTTGCCTATGGTCTCGAACAAGGCTTGGAGCGAGGCGTCCGATTTGGCATCGCAGACGTGATAGGTCGCGCCCGACAACTTGTCGGCCCCGGTCTTGCCGCGCGCCCCGATATGCACCGCGGCGCCCAGTTCGAGTGCGATCTTGGCGACCTCAAGGCCGATGCCGGCGCTGCCCCCGATTACCAGCACGGTCTTGTCTTTCAAATTTCCTGCTTGCATTGCAAACTCCAAGGTTGATTAATACAGTGCGGCATTCGCCGCTGTTAAACGGATAAAAGAAAGAAGGAGGGTCCTTGCATTCATTGACGAGCATCAGCTCTGGACTTTGGCCAACTACTCGGCGGTCATTCCCGCTTCTTTGATGACTTTCCCCAGCGCTAGATTTCAGAGTCGAGGTGGACCGTGAAGTTGTCTGGCGTAGACGTCGAGATCTTGAGCACCACGCCTTGATCGGTAAACCTCTTTGAGACTTTCGGATCTCGAAGGGCTGACTTGATCGTTCGCTCCAACGTGGCCTCGATGTCGCGAGGGGTGCCTGCCTTGACAACCACTCCATACCAAAAGGTAGGAACGATGTCGCCATACCCCAACTCTTTCAACGTTGGAGGACGGCCGGTTCGGAGGCGACAACGGCGTTCATGTCAGCGTCCCAGCAGGAAGTCAATGTGGAGTCGGTTGAACTCAGCAGCGTTCTCGTACTGCGGCCAGTGCCCACACTCGTTCATCACCACGTACTGGCTACCGGGAATCATGTCTGCAATCTGCTTGCCTTCCTCGGGCGTGGCAGTCGGATCGTGAGAGGTCCACACCACGAGCGAAGGCGACCTGATCGATCGGTATTGCGCTTCCGTGATCATGTTCTTGCGCCGCAGGTCCATCTCCTGCAGACACATCACGCGCTTCATGTTTTCGGCAAAACCAGGCTGTGCGTAGATTGCGCGGCGGGTTTCAATCAGGTCATCACAGACCTTCGACTTGTCATACATCAGGAACTCGAGACGTGCCCTGATCCGCTCCCACGACGGATCCGACGCGGCTTGAGCTGAAATACTCTTGAGCCTGGCCATTACCTCTGGGTGTGCCGTCCATCCGGCAGCGGTGTTCAAAACAAGGCGGTCGACCACCTCTGGGTGGTGTACCGCCAAGTGCGATGCAACCCATCCGCCGATCGATTCACCGCTGATGTGCGCCTTGCTTCGATCGAGCGCCTTCAAGACGTTCAGCACATGGCCTGCATAGTCGGGGAGTTGGTAGTCGATCGGGGGCTTGTCGGTCCAACCATGGCCGAGCAAGTCGATCGCAACGGTCCAGAAGTGCTCGCCGTGCGCGCCGAAGTTCCTGCTGTAAGCCTCGGCATGGCCACCGACGCCATGGAGCAGCAGCAGCAGCGGTTTGTCGGGCGAGCCCGAACTGATGAAGCGCGTACGTACGCCGCCTGCATCCAGGAAGCCTTGACTGAAGGACACCTCGCGCAGGTCAGCCCACACGCTGGAGAAATTCGATGGTTTGGTGTTCATGGTGGTGTTAAAGAGGATGGCCGGATGACGATTTCAGTGAGTGTCAACAGCCAGGCGTCTCGGACCAAATGATCTGCGCGGGTTGTGCACTCAGTGCACACTTGGTAGTTTACGTAGTAAGTAGACAGGCCCATGGTTGAACTAACGAGGCTGCCTACAAGGAGGTGCACGGGCTGTCACGCGGACTGGCGATCCTGATGACACTCAGCGCCTGCGACTGCGGCCGGGTCCCTTTAAACGAAATCAGTGCAAAGACCGGACTACATCAACAACGGTTCGGCAGCTGTTGGAAACACTTCGGGCTGAGGGTTTCGTCGATCGTTCAGCGGACGACGGAGCATTTCAACTCGCGCAAGCGCTCAAGCGACTAGCCGATCGCTTTAGTGTCTACGACCGCGTCGCGGTTGAGAACCTTGGCGGGGCCTCAGGCACCCTCGGTGCCAAGAAAGTGCAGCGGGCGCCGGCCGATGGTTACACGTTGCTTTTGGGATAGGTCAATGACTTGATGGTCGGGCCTGCAGCGCTTAAGAGCGGCTAACAATACCTGTCATCGCAGTGAGCGGGTGATGCGTTCGACGTCGCATGAGCAGGAAGAAAGAGATCAATTCAGCGCTTTGGAAGCGTCTTGAGCCGCTGCTGCCAGTGGTGAAGCCGTCTCCCCAGGGCGGGCGTCCTCGCCTGGATGAGGACTTGGCCCTCAACGGCATTCTCTTCGTGCTGCGCACAGGGATCGCCTGGGAAGACTTACCGCAGGAACTGGGCTTTGGCAGCGGCATGACGTGCTGGCGCAGGCTGCGCGAATGGCAGGCCGCGAGGGTTTGGCACTAGCTGCACCTGATGCTGCTGGCCGAGCTGCGAGGTACCGGTCGTCTGGATTTCAGCCGCGCGAGCATCGACGGGGCCAGTGTGGCCAGCCCCAGGGGGTTCGCACACGGGCCCCAACCCGACCGACCGCGGCAAGCTCGGCAGCAAACGCCACGTCGTGACCGACCGGACGGGCATCACGCTGGTGTCCTGCGTCACAGGAGCCAACCGGCACGACTCGGTCGTCTTCGAAGAGCTCATCGACGACTTGCCCGCTGTCCGGGGCCTGCCGTGCCGGCCACGACGCTGGCCCGAGCGCCTGCACGCCGACAAGGGCTACGACTTCCATCGCTGCCGCGACCATCTCAAGCGCCGTGGCATTCAAGACCGCATCGCCCGCCGGGGCATCGAGCGCCATGACCGGCTCGGGCGCCACCGCTGGGTGGTCGAGCGAACGCACGCCTGGCTGGCAGCATTCGGCAAGCTGCGTGTGCGCTTCGAGCGCAGCATCCAGACTCATCTGGCACTCCTCAGCTTGGCTTGCAGCGTCATCTGCGTCCGCTCATTGCCGCAGTTTTGTTAGCCGCTCTTAGGCTGTCAGGTCACACGGCGGGATTCAAGGACGGGCTTCATTGATCGCAGACGTAGGAAGGGCGGCTCTCACGCTGCCTCACTCATCGTTGGCTCGGCGTGCGCGCGTTCGCGCTCTGTAGCCTTAAGCAAGTCCAGGGCGACGTCGACGATCATGTCTTCCTGGCCGCCAACCATGCGGCGCTTGCCCAGCTCGACCAGGATGTCGACCGTCTTCAGGCCGTACTTTTTGGCCGCGACTTCGGAGTGGCGCAGGAAGCTGGAGTACACGCCGGCATAGCCGAGAGCCAGGGTCTCGCGGTCCACGCGCACCGGACGATCCTGCAGCGGACGCACGATGTCGTCGGCCGCGTCCATGAGCTTGTAGAGGTCCGTGCCGTGGTTCCAGCCCTGGCGGGCCGCCGCAGCGATGAAGACCTCCAGCGGTGCATTGCCCGCGCCCGCGCCCATGCCTGCCAGGCTGGCATCGATGCGGTCGCATCCTTCCTCGACGGCCACGATGCTGTTGGCCACACCCAGGCTCAGGTTGTGGTGGGCGTGCATGCCGGTGTGCGTCTCGGGTTGCAGCACGTCCTTGAAGGCGCGGAAGCGTTCGCGGACCTCGTTCATGTTGAGCGCGCCGCCCGAGTCGACCACGTAGCAGCAGGTCGCGCCGTAGCTCTCCATCAGCTTGGCCTGCTGGGCCAGCGCCTGCGGCGTGGTCATGTGGCTCATCATCAGGAAGCCAACCGCTTCCATCCCGAGGTGGCGGGCGTACTCGATGTGCTGCCGGGACACGTCGGCTTCCGTGCAGTGCGTGGCGACCCGCACGATGCGCGCACCGGCGTCGTAAGCGGCCTTCAGGTCATGGACGGTTCCAATGCCGGGCAGCAGCAAAGTGGCGATCTTCGCGTGCTTGACCACGCTGGCCACCGCCTCGATCCACTCCACATCCGTGTGAGCGCCGAAGCCATAGTTGAAGCTGCTGCCCTGCAGGCCGTCGCCGTGCGCGACCTCGATGGAGTCCACCTTGGCTTCGTCGAGCGCCTGGGCAATCTGCTTGGCCTGGGCGACGCTGTACTGGTGGCGGATGGCGTGGCTGCCATCGCGCAGCGTCACGTCGGAGATGTAGATCTTCTTGTCGGGTGAGTAGGTCATGGGGTTCTCCTTCAACCGTAGGCGGCCACACGGCTGAGCACCTGCTCGGCCATCGATTCGGCGGTGCGCAGGGCCGCGCTGGTCATGATGTCCAGGTTGCCCGCGTAAGACGGCAGGTAGTGCGCGGCGCCCTCGACCTCCAGGAAGATGGAGGTCTTCAGGCCGTGCATGCGGCTGCCGACGCCCGGAATGCGGATCGGACGGTCGGCCTCGATGCGGTCGAACTGCACCGTCTGCTTCAGGCGGTAGCCCGGGACGTAGGCCTGCACGTCGGCAGCCATGCGCTCGACCGAGGCGGCGATCGCCGCTTCGTCGGCAAATTCACTCAGCGTGTAGACCGTGTCGCGCATCATCAGTGGCGGCTCGGCCGGGTTCAGCACGATGATGGCCTTGCCCTTGGCAGCACCGCCGACAACCTCGATCGCCTTGGAGGTCGTCTCGGTGAACTCGTCGATGTTGGCGCGCGTGCCCGGGCCGGCGCTCTTGCTGGAGATGCTGGCCACGATTTCGCCGTAATGCACCTTGGCCACGCGCGAGACTGCCGCGACCATCGGGATGGTGGCCTGTCCGCCGCAGGTCACCATGTTGACGTTCAACGCCTTCAGGTGCTCCTGACCGTTGACTACCGGGATGCAATAGGGACCGATGGCTGCAGGCGTGAGGTCGATCAGCCGAATGCTGGGTTTGAGGGTGCGCAGGAACGCATCGTTCTCGACGTGGGCGCCGGCCGAGGTGGCGTCGAAGACGACATCGATGTCGTCGAACACCGGCAGGCGCGTGAGACCTTCGACGCCTTCGTGCGTGGTGGCAACGCCCATGCGCGCCGCACGCGCCAGGCCGTCGGATTTGGCGTCGATGCCGACCATGGCACCCATCTCGATGTGGCGGCCGTGGCGCAGGATCTTGATCATCAAGTCCGTGCCGATGTTGCCGCTGCCGATGATGGCAGCCTTGAATTTTCGGGTCATGTGGATTCCTGGGATCGGGGGGTGACGGGGTGCGGTGGGAGGCGGTGCGAAGACCGGAGGCGGGGAATTCATGCCGCCGAGAAGCGTGTTCGCACGCTGCCCACGCCTTCGATCACGGCCTCGAAGCTGTCGCCCGCGTTGACGGCCACCATCGGGCCCAGGGCACCCGTGAGCACCAGATCACCGGCGCGCAGTGGCTGGCCGAGTTCGGCGAGCTTGCGCGCCAGCCACACGGCGGCGTTGAGCGGATGGCCCAGGCAGGCGGCGCCGTTGCCCTTGGAGACGACCTCCGCGCCTCGTGTCATGGCCATCGCGCACTGCTTCAGGTCCAGGCCGTCGAGCCGCGTGGGCACGCCACCCAGCACCACCAGGCCGCTTGATGCGTTGTCCGCCACCGTGTCGGTGAAGCGGATGTTCCAGTTGGCGATGCGGCTGCCGACGATCTCGATGGCTGGCAGCACGTAGGCAACCGCATTGATCAGCTCGACCAGGGTGGTGTCGGCCGCGGGCAAGTCGCGGTCCAGCACCAGCGCGACCTCGGCTTCGACCTTAGGCTGGAGCGTGCGCGACAGCGGCACTTCCTCGTCGTCGCCGTAGAGCATGTCGGCGAACAGGGTGCCGAAGTCGGGCTGGTTTACGCCCAGTTGCTTCTGCACGGCCGGCGAGGTCAGGCCGATCTTGCGGCCAACGATGCGGCGGCCCTGTGCGACCTCGTAGGCGACGTTGGCCTGCTGTATGGCGTAAGCAGTGGCACCGTCGTCCGCCGGCAATTCTTCGCGCAGCGGCGCGATCGGTACGCGTTCGGCCTCAGCGTGCCGCAGGCGCTCGGCCCACGCGGCGATCTGTGGTTGTTGCGATTGAATCATGCAGGTTGCTCCTCGTTTGGCACAACGTTAACGTCCGTAGTCGTCTCCCACAGATCACTTTGTGACGCAAGTGCACCCAGTGCACGCGCGACATGGCTCTGTCCTCCCCTTATTGACAGCCACAGGCCTCTTTCCGCACAGTCATCGACTTTGGATGGCAGGGATGGCTATGGCGGACGAACTGGGAGATTCTTCTTACAAACAGGTACAGGGCTTGACGCGCGGTTTGGCGGTACTGCGAGCGCTCACCGCGTCCGCCAATGGCCGCGCTCAAATATCCGACATCAGTGCCGCGACCAAGCTGCACCGGACGACGGTGCGCCGCCTGCTGGAAACGTTGGGGGTTGAGGGTTTCGTCGAGCGATCAGGAGACGACGGCGCGTTCCAGCTTACGCAAGAGATAAAGCGTCTTGCCGACAACTTCAGTGTCTTCGACAATGTCGCCGCGGCCGCCGCCGATGTTCTGCGCGACCTCACGGCCGAGGTGACATGGCCGTGTTCGCTAGCCACGCCCTACGAGCACATGATGGAGATTCGCGCAGCGACGCATCACCTAAGCCCGCTATCGTTCCACCGAGGCGTCATCGGGCGCAGGCTACCGATGTTGCTCACTTCTATGGGCCGTGCTTACCTTGCCTTCTCGTCCAACGTCGTGCGTGAGCGCACGCTCGACCTGATCGCCGCGCGGTACGAATTGGGCGAAGTTCCGCTGATGTCGCTGTCGACTTTTCGGCAGATCCTTGCCAGAACCCAAGAGGCCGGCTACGGCTCGAACTTCGGCGACTGGACGGCCGACAAGAAGGTCGCGGCGATCGCCGTGCCCGTCCGAGGCGAACGAAACACCGTCGTCGCCTGCGTCAACGTCGTTGCCATCACCCGCGCCACCAAGCCGCAGCAGCTTGCGGCCAAATACTTGGAGCCATTGCGTGCAGCCGCCAAGCGTATTGAAAAGGCGCTGTGACTTAAGCGAGTGCACTGAGTGCACCTTTTCGCGGCGGTAGTGGTCATCGGATGACCGGGTGCAGACACTGGCGGCCCCGGTTGTCAAGATGCATATGATGAACACATCACCCCAGAAATTTTCCAGCGCCTGGTCGGACCTGCGCGGGGTCTCTTTTTCGCAAGGGTTTCTCGACGCTGGCGGCGTCCGCACCCGCTACATCTCGTCGGGCAAGCCCGACAAGCCACTGTTGCTAGCGTTGCACGGCGTCGGCGGCCATGCCGAGGCATACACGCGCAACTTCGGCGCGCATGGCGAGCACTTCTGGATGGTCGCGATCGATTTGCTGGGGCACGGCTTGACCGACAAGCCACCCATCGACTATCAAATCAGCGACTACGCCCGCCACGTACTCGACGTGATGAAGTCGCTGGGCCGCGACAAGGTTCATCTCACCGGCGAATCGATCGGCGGTTGGATCGCGACGCACCTCGCCGTCCACCATCCCGAAAAGGTCGACAAATTGGTGCTGAACACTTCTGCTGGCTGGACCGCACACCCCGAAGTGATGGCGCGGCTCAAGTCGATCTCCAACCATGCGGCCGCCGATCCGTCGTGGGAGCGAATCCGCGGCCGCCTCGAGTTTCTGATGCACGACAAGACCAAGGTCAATGACGACCTGATCGAGACACGCCGCGCCATCTATGCACAGCCCGGCTATGCCGACACCATGCAGCGGGTGATGTGCCTGCAAGACATGGATCTGCGGCGCGCGAACATGATCACCGAAGCGCAATACCGGTCGATCAAGGCGCCCACGCTCGTCGTCTGGACCTCGCACGACCCGACCGCAACTCCGGCGGAAGGAAAGCAAATCGCCGACATGATTCCCGACTCGCGCTATGTTGTGATGAACGAGTGCGGGCACTGGCCGCAATACGAGAATGCCGACGAATTCAACCGTCTGCACATCGATTTCCTGCTGGGAAACGGCGCGCGCTGAGCGCGTCCAAAAGTGACTGACCCATCCTCGGCGCGGGCCGATGCCTCGGCTACGCGCGGGCTTGCGTCGCTCTGCGGCGCGTCCATTGCCAGCTCGTATTACGTGCAGCCACTGCTTGTCGCGATCAGCGCCTCGTTTGGCCTTGGTGGGGCGCAGGTTGGCTTGATTCCAATGATCGGCCAGATCGCGATTGGATTGGGCGTGCTGCTGCTGGTGCCGCTCGGTGACGTCGTCGACAACCGGCGGATGGTGGCCGCGTGCATCGCAGGCCAGATAGCTTCGATGCTGTTGGTGGCTTGGTCGTCCAGCTTCACCGGCTTTCTTCTTGCAAGCTCAGCGCTCGGGCTGCTGACCATTGCGCCATACCTGATCCCGGCCTATGCCTCGCGCTTTACGGCCCCGAGCGAACGCGGCCGTGTCACCGGCTCGATTGTGCAAGGCTTTATCTTCGGCATCCTGTTCGCAAGAACATTCGGCGGCATCGTCGGCGCGTATGCGGGCTGGCGCGTCGTCTACTTTGTGGCGGCCATCGCAACTCTGCTACTGCTGCTGAAGCAGGCGCGCAGCATGCCGCACGCCGCACCACCCCCGGCCGTCGCGTACCGCGAGTTGCTGGCGTCGTTGCCAGTCTTGCTATGCAAAGAGCCGGTGCTGCGGCGCGCTGCGCTGACGCAGGCGCTGATGTTCGGCACCTTCGGCTCCCTCTGGATCGCCCTCAGCTTGCACATCCAAAGCGATGCGTTCGGCCTGAGCAGCGCCACTGTCGGCCTGTTCGGACTGCTAGGCCTCGTGTCTGCGACGGTCGCCCCGCGCGTAGGCAAGCTCATCGATCGCTTTGGCCAGGACATCGTCACGCGATTTGGCATAGCACTGACCATTGCGGCATGGGCAGTGATGACGGTCTTCGGTCATTCGCTACCCGCGCTCACGCTTGGCGTCGTGCTGCTGGATATTGGCGCGTCGTCGGTGCATATCGCCAAGCAGTCGGCGCTGTTGACCATCGGCGGTGTCCAGCGCAGCCGCATGTTGACGGTATACATCGTCGGTCAGTACATCGGTGGCGGGCTGCTTGCAGCGTTGACTGGCTTGGCATGGTCGCAGGGCGGCTGGCGCGCAGTGTGCTTCATCGGCATCGCCACAGTCTCGGTAGCCCTGATCGTCAACAGCCTACCCGGCCGCGGTAATGAACGCCGCTCGGCGCCCCACTGAAGGGCACAGGGTGCACATTTTCGACGCCGCGCTGGTCTACGCATCTAACGATCGTGACACTGAGTGCATGGAATCAAAAGCCCCTGCCAGCGAACTGAGAGTTGCCTGTCTGTCGCACACACCGCTGCGCGGAATGCTCGATCCGCACTCGAGCGTCGTCGACGAGATCGACCAGGTTCTCGAGCGCGTCCGGCAGCGCATCGCGAGCTTCGATCCCGAGTTGGTGATTCTGTTCGCGCCGGATCACTTCAACGGCTTTTTCTACGACCTGATGCCACCTTTTTGCATCGGGACGCAAGCGCAGGCGATCGGCGACTTCGGGTCGCCCGCCGGTGCGATCGACGTGCCAGCCGAACTCGCCGCCCAATGCGCGGACTTCGTGATGAAACAGGGCATCGACATGGCTGTTTCCCACCGTATGCGCGTCGATCATGGCTTTGCCAATCCCCTGCACGATTTGTTTGGCGGCATGACGAAAGTGCCGACGGTGCCGGTGTTCGTCAATTCAGTGGCGCCGCCGATGCCGCCGATTCCACGCGTGCGCGCGCTCGGTCGCGCCATCGGCATGTTCGCCGCGGGATTGGGCAAGCGGGTGCTGATCGTGGGCTCGGGCGGCCTCTCGCACGAACCGCCGGTGCCACAGTTCGCGGGCGCCACGCCTGAGGTCGCCGAGCGGCTGATCAATGGGCGAAATCCTTCAGCGCAGGCAACCCAAGCGCGCCGTGCACGCCTGATGGATGCGGCCCATCGCCTCGCGGCGCAGGATGAGCAGGTGAAGCCGCTCAACCCGCGGTGGGATCGCGAGTTTCTCGAGTTGATCCGCGAGCGCCGCTGGGCCGAGTTCGATGCGCAGCACGACGAAATCATCAGCCGCGAAGCCGGTAACTCAGCGCATGAGGTGCGCACTTGGCTAGCGGCGATGTCTGCGGTCGAGGCGATAGAGCAACTCGAAGTGTCGATCGACTATTACCGGCCCGTACCCGAATGGATCGCCGGCTTTGCTGTCGCCTGGGCAGAGCCCGCGCCGATGCCGAACGCGCCGGCGCTGGCCTGACAGGGGCCTTTTTACATACACAACACAGGAGATTTCATGACACAGAAGAACCTAAATGGCGAGCGTGTTTTGGTCATCGGCGGCAGCGCAGGGATCGGCCTCGAAGTCGCGCGGATCGCTATAGATCTCGGCGCGGAGGTCCACATTGCCTCGCGGGGTGTTACCGCGGCCGAAAAAATGCCAGGCGCGACGTACCATTCCTGCGACGCGAAGTCCGAAGCGTCGCTGACTGCGTTGTTCGAAACGATCGGCCACGTCGATCACGTCGCGATGACGGTGCACGAGTCTGCGGCTCGGCTTGGCATCGACACCACCGCGGACAAAATGAATCTCGACGCGGTCATGGAGTACGCCAACGGCAAGTTCTTCAGCCAGTACCGCGTTGTCAAGGCGGCGCTGCCGCATCTCGCCGCCGACGGCAGCATCACACTGACCTCGGGTGTCGCCAGCCGCGCCAGCANCGTACCATTCCTGCGACGCGAAGTCCGAAGCGTCGCTGACTGCGTTGTTCGAAACGATCGGCCACGTCGATCACGTCGCGATGACGGTGCACGAGTCTGCGGCTCGGCTTGGCATCGACACCACCGCGGACAAAATGAATCTCGACGCGGTCATGGAGTACGCCAACGGCAAGTTCTTCAGCCAGTACCGCGTTGTCAAGGCGGCGCTGCCGCATCTCGCCGCCGACGGCAGCATCACACTGACCTCGGGTGTCGCCAGCCGCGCCAGCATGGCGAATCATTCGACGATCGCTGCGGTGAACGCAGCGGTTGAAGCCTGCGCTCGCCAGCTCGCCAAGGAACAGGCACCGCGACGTATCAACGTCGTTGCGCCGGGTGTCACGGCGACGACGACGTACGACGCGATGCAGCCCGACGCTAAGAAACAGTTTGTCCAGCGCATCACCGCGGTCGTCCCGCTCAAACGTATCGCCGCCGCCGACGAGATCGCGCTGGCCTACATCTTTGCGATGCAGTGCGGCTACCTGACCGGCACCGTGCTCGACGCGAGCGGCGGCCAATTGGTGTCTTGAGGAGACGACGATGGAAACGCACGCAACGGCCGACCAACTCGTCCTCGACACAATCCACACCGGTCTGACTGTTTCATCGCTCGACGACGCCATCGCGTTCTGGTGCGATGTGATTGGATGCAGGCTTGATGTAAGGAAGAAGCTGGCCTCTGGCCCTGCGCTCGACAGCATCGTTGGCGTGCCCGGCACCGAACTCGAGATCGCGGTAGTGGTCGCGCCGGGTGGTCACAAGATCGAGCTGCTGCAATACGACAAGCCGGATGATCGGACGATCTACCGGCCGCGATCGTGCGACGTTGGCTCGGCACACCTGACATTCTCGGTGACCGACATCGACAAGCTTCTCGATCGTGTCGAGTCGGCCGGTTGGAAGCGTCTCGGCGCGCCACAGACGTACCCGAACGGAATGCGCGTCGCCTACGCGCGCGGCCCGGAGGGTCACACCATCGAGATGATGCAGTTGCCTCGCTGAAACGCGCTTCGCGCTTCACCAAAAAAACGTAAATGACACAGGCAAAGCCCGCTGCCATGAGCCGCTCGCGCCCGGCTCACGATGTCAGAAAGTTGCAAGGAGACAAACTATGAATGCAAAAGTGGCCATCGTTACGGGTAGCGGATCGGGCATTGGCGCCGCGACCGCCGAAATCCTGGCGCGTGACGGCGCATCGGTACTGGTGTGCGATCTCGATGCCGACTCGGCGGCTTCGACGGCCGCCCGCATCGTCTCTGCTGGCGGTGCCGCAATGCCGTTTCAGATGGATGTCACCGACGCGCAGGCGCATGGTCGCGCCGTCGCCGAAGCCGAGCGCGTCTATGGCGGACTCGACATCGCGGTGAATTGCGCCGGTATCAGCGTTGGTCCCTCAAAGTTGCAGCACACCGTCCAGGATACGGAGCTGTCCGACTGGCAACGCATCCTCGACATCAATGTCAACGGCGTCTTTTACGGCCTGCGCGCCGCGGTGCCGATGATGATTAAGCGCGGTGGCGGATCGATCGTGAACGTCGGATCTGTCATGAGCGTCGTGGCGCGCACCAAGCTAAGCGCCTATGTCACATCCAAGCACGCAGTGCTCGGCCTGACCAAGGCGGCTGCGCTCGATTGTGCCGAGCATGGCATCCGTGTGAATGCTGTCGGACCCGGCTATGTCGATACGCCGCTGCTCCACTACAAACCAGCAGAGACGCGCCATGCCTATGCACAGCTGCATCCGCTTGGGAGGCTTGCGAAGGCCGGCGAGGTTGCTGAACTGATCGCATGGCTGTGCAGCGACAAGTCGAGTTTCACCACCGGCTCGTTCTATGCCGTGGATGGCGGCTATAGCGCAGTCTGAAGTCAATCCATCCGTCTCGGAGACAACAATGTCCAAGCTCACCTCTCGACTTCTGGCTGGGATGCTCGGCCTGAGCACCATTTCCGCGTTTGGCCAGACCTATCCGTCGAAGCCAATCAGCTTCTTCGTCGCCTACGCCCCTGGAGGTCCCACCGACACCTTTGCCCGGTACCTTGGCGCGGTGATGTCAGAAACGTTGCGCCAGCCGGTCGTCGTAGACAACAAGCCCGGTGCGGCGGGTCAGATTGCAGTTGGGGCGTTGAAGGCACAGCCGGCCGACGGCCATGCCATGTACCTCGGCGACCTGCCAACTTTGGCGACCAATGTCGGCCTGTTTCCGAACCTGACATACCGGCCGCAAAAGGAGCTGCAGGCGGTCACTGAATTCGCGGTGCTGCCGGGTATGTTTGTCGTTCCCACGAGCAGCCCCTACCAGACCATGGGAGATCTCATCGCCGCTGCCAAGTCGGGCAAGGAACTCACGTATGCGTCGCATGGCATCGGCAGCGGCGCGCAACTCTTCAGCGTGCTGTTCGCCAAGAGCATCGGCGCGACCATGGTTCACGTTCCCTACAAAGGGTCGGCTCCGGGGCTGCAGGCGATCATGTCATCGGAAGTGGACTTTTTTTACGACACGGTGCTGGCAGGCCAGTACGTCAAGGCAGGAAAAATGCGCGCTCTCGCGGTCGGCCACGACACACGGCTTACGCAGTTCCCATCGGTGCCGACGCTCAAGGAGCTAGGCTACGCCGACATCGTGCCAAGGTTCTGGTACGGCGTTGTCGTCAAAGCCGGCACGCCAAGCGCCATCGTGAACACCCTCGACGAGACGATCAAGATCGCGCTGCGTGACCCCGGTCTGGTCAAAAGGTTCAACGACCAAGGCGTTATTCTTAAAACCTCGGCCTCGCCGGAGGACTTCGCCGCCTCGATGAACGCCGAGACTGCGCGCTGGAGCAAGGTGATCAAAGAGGCTGGCATCAAGCCGGACTAGTCTCAAGAGCCGCGGTAGGTGGCGTAGCTCCACGGGCTCACGAGCAGCGGCACGTGATAGTGCTGATCGGTGTGCGCCACGCCGAAGTCGAGCGAGACCTTGTCGAGGAAGTTGGGCTCGGGCAGTTTCACGCCGCACGCCTTGAAATAGCCGGCCACATCGAAGGTCAGGCGGTAGGTGCCGACGCGAAGGGTGTCGTTGTCGTAGAGCGGCGTGTCGCTGCGGCCGTCGGCATTGAGGACGAAGCGCTTCACCAGCGTCGCGCTGTCGCCTTGCGTGGTGTACAGCGCAACGGCCATGCCCGCGGCAGGGCCGCCGTGCATCGTGTCCAGTACGTGGGTGCTCAAGCCCATGGTTCGCTCCTTCGGTCTCCGGCGGGCCGGCTGTTTGGTGAACAAAAGTGTATACACATTCGGTGTGCCGGTCTATCATGAAACCATGGAGCCCTCCCCGACCGGCGCGATCGTCGACGCATTGACCAAGGCCATCGTCGAGCATCGCCTTCAGCCGGGCAGCAAGCTGGCAGAGCAGAAGCTCGCCGACCACTTCGGCGTGTCGCGCACGCTGGTGAGGCAAGCTTTGTTCCAGCTTTCGCAGAACCGGCTGATCCGTCTCGAGCCGGCACGCGGCGCCTTCGTCGCGGCACCGGCCGTCGACGAAGCGCGGCAGGTGTTCGCGGTGCGCCGCATGCTCGAAGCCGAAATGACGCGTGCCTTCGTCCGCGAAGTGACGCCGGCACGCATCAAGGCACTGCGCGAGCATGTGGCGAACGAGAAGGCGGCGGTCGCCGCCGGCGTCGGTGCCCGCGGCAACGAGCTGCTCGGCGACTTCCACGTCCGCATGGCCGAGCTGATGGGCAACGAGGTCCTGGCGCAGATGCTGAGCGAATTGGTCTCACGCTGCGCCCTCATCACGCTCATGTACCAGCGGCCGGTGGCGGCCCAGCATTCCAACGAGGAACACGCCGACATCGTGAAAGCGCTGGCGGCCAAAGACGAAGAACGGGCCGTGCGCCTGATGACCGAACACCTGGAACATGTCGAGGCCAGCCTGACCTTCGACCGCCAGGTGCCGACCAACGACATTTCACTTGCGCTGTCCTGACCGCAGCGCCACCACCATGAGCGACACCGTCCCCACGCCCTACCCCCGCGACCTCGTCGGCTACGGCCGCCACGTGCCTCACGCGCAATGGCCCGGCCAGGCCAAGATCGCCGTGCAGTTCGTCCTCAACTACGAGGAAGGCGGCGAGAACAACCCGCTGCATGGCGACCCGACCTCCGAGACCTTCCTGTCGGAACTCATCACCGCCCAGGCCTACGAGAACCGCCACATGACCATGGAGTCGATGTACGAGTACGGCTCGCGCGTCGGCGTCTGGCGGATCCTGAAGGAATTCGAATCGCGCGGCCTGCCCCTCACGGTGTTCGGCGTCGGCATGGCGCTGCAACGCTACCCCGAACTGGTCGAGACCTTCCTGAAGAACGGCTACGAGATCGCCAACCACGGACTGCGTTGGATCCATTACCAGAACCTGCCCATCGCCACCGAGAAGCGCCACCTCGACCTCGCCACCCACGTCATCCGCGACATGACCGGCGGCCAGTGGCCCTTGGGCTGGTACACCGGCCGCGACAGCCCCAACACCCGCCGCCTGGTGGTCGACCAGGGCAGCTACGAGTACGACAGCGACTACTACGGCGACGACCTGCCCTTCTGGATGCAGGTCGAGAAGACCGACGGCAGCATCGCGCCGCACCTGGTCGTGCCCTACTCGCTCGACTGCAACGACATGCGCTTCGTGCAGACGCAGGGCTTCAACACCGGCGATCACTTCTTCACTTACCTCAAAGACAGCTTCGATGCCCTCTATGCCGAGGGCGAGAACGCACCGAAGATGATGAGCATCGGCATGCACTGCCGCCTGCTCGGCAAGCCGGGCCGCATCGGCGCGCTGCGCCGCTTCCTCGACCATGTGCAGAGCCATGAGCGCGTGTGGGTCTGCCGCCGCATCGACATCGCCCGACACTGGAAGCAGGTGCACCCGTTCCAGTCCACCGCAGGAGAATGACATGCCCCTGAGCATCGCCCAACTGAACGCCGCATCGCCCGCCGAAGCGGTCGCCCTGCTCGACGGCGTGTACGAGCATTCGCCGTGGATCGCCGAGAAGGCGCTGGCCGCGCGCCCGTTTCGTTCGCTGCAGCACCTCAAGCATGCGATGGCTCGGACAGTGAACGACGCCGGTGCCCACGCGCAGCTCGGCCTGATCCGTGCCCACCCCGAACTCGCCGGGAAGGCGATGACAGCGAACGCGCTGACCGCCGAGTCGACCAACGAGCAGCGCAAGGCCGGATTGACCGACTGCACGCCCGACGAGCTCGAGAAGATTCGGCAGCTCAACGCCGCCTACAGCGCGAAGTTCGGCTTCCCCTTCATCCTCGCGGTGCGCGGCCCGCGTGGCACAGGCCTGCAGAAGCAGGAAATCATCGACACCTTCGAGCGCCGCATGGACCACCACTTCGACTTCGAGCGTGCCGAATCGCTGCGCAACATCCACCGCATCGCCGAGATCCGCCTGAACGACAAGTTCGGCGTGACGCCCGCGCTGGGCAACGAGGTGTGGGACTGGCACGAGCAGCTCGCTGTGCATAGCGACCCGGGCTTCAAGGAGAAGGGCCAGCTCACCGTCACGTACCTGACCGACGCGCACCGCGCTTGCGCCGCGCAGATCGCCGCGCTGATGCGCGAGGTCGGCTTCGACTCGGTCGAGATCGACGCCGTGGGCAACGTGGTCGGCCGCTACGAGGCTGCCGTGCCGGGCGCGCGCACGCTGATGACCGGCTCGCACTACGACACCGTGCGCAACGGCGGCAAGTACGACGGGCGTCTGGGCATCTTCGTGCCCATCGCCTGCGTGCGGGAGTTGGCGCGCCAGGGTCGCCGGCTGGCCTTCGGCTTCGAAGTGGTTGCTTTCGCCGAAGAGGAAGGCCAGCGCTACAAGGCGACTTTCCTCGGCTCGGGTGCGCTCATCGGCCACTTCAATCCCGAGTGGCTCGCCCAAAAAGACGCGTTGGGCGTGACGATGCGTGAGGCCATGCAGCACGCCGGCCTGCGCGAGCAGGACATTCCCGCGATCCAGCGCGACCCGGCGCGCTACCTCGGCTTTGTCGAAGTGCACATTGAACAAGGCCCGGTGCTCAATGAGCTCGAGCTGCCGCTGGGCATCGTGACTTCCATCAACGGCAGCGTGCGCTATGTGTGCGAAATGATCGGCATGGCGAGCCACGCCGGCACCACGCCGATGGACCGTCGCCGCGACGCCGCCGCCGGCGTGGCAGAGCTGCTTCTCTTCGCAGAACAACGAGCCGCCCGGGACGGCGATTCGGTCGCGACCGTCGGCATGCTGGAGGTGCCCAACGGGTCCATCAACGTGGTGCCGGGGCGTTGCCGCTTCAGCCTCGACCTGCGGGCGCCGACCGACGCGCAGCGCGATGCGCTGGCTGCGGACGTGGTGGCGGCCTTCGACGAGATCACCGCGCGTCGTGGGCTGCGCCAGACACGCGAACTCACGATGCAGGCTGCCGCAGCGCCGAGCGCGCCGGACTGGCAGCAGCGCTGGGAGCGCGCGGTCGACGCGCTCGGCGTGCCGCTCTACCGCATGCCCAGCGGCGCCGGCCACGACGCGATGAAGCTGCACGAAGTGATGCCGCAGGCCATGCTCTTCGTGCGCGGCCTCAACGCGGGCATCAGCCACAACCCGCTCGAATCGAGCACCAACGACGACATCGAACTGGCGGTGCGAGCCTTCCAGAATCTCCTCGACAACCTGGCCGCCGAGCAGGCGCCCGCGACCGCATGACCGACTACGCCGCCCTCGACGCCTGGATCGACGCCCACTTCGACGAAGAAGTGAAGTTCCTGCAAGAACTCGTCCGCGTTCCCACCGACACCCCGCCCGGCAACAACGCTCCACATGCGGAGCGCACTGCCGCTCTGCTCGAAGCCTTCGGTTTCGCCGTGGAAAAACACCCGGTGCCGGCGCAGCAGGTGAAGGACTACGGCCTCGAATCCCTCACCAATCTGATCGTCCGGCGCCGCTATGGCGACGGCCCGACGGTGGCACTCAACGCGCACGGCGACGTGGTGCCGCCCGGCGACGGTTGGACGCACGACCCGTACGGCGGCGAGATCGAAGATGGCAAGCTCTATGCGCGCGCCGCCGCCGTCAGCAAGAGCGATTTCGCGAGCTTCACCTTCGCGTTGCGCGCACTCGAGGCGGTGGCCCAGCCGACGAAGGGCACCGTCGAACTGCACTTCACCTACGACGAGGAATTCGGCGGCCTGCTGGGGCCGGGCTGGCTCCTGAGCCAGGGGCTCACGAAGCCCGACCTGATGATCGCCGCCGGATTCAGCTACGAGGTCGTGACCGCCCACAACGGCTGCCTGCAGATGGAAGTGACGGTGCACGGCAAGATGGCGCACGCCGCCATCCCCGACACCGGCATCGATGCACTGCAGGGCGCGGTGCACATCCTGAACGCCTTGTACGCGCAGAACGCCCTCTACAAGCAGGTGACGTCCGGGGTGGAAGGCATCACGCATCCCTATCTCAACGTCGGCCGGATCGAGGGCGGGACCAACACCAACGTCGTGCCTGGCAAGGTGACGTTCAAGCTTGACCGGCGGATGATCCCGGAGGAGAACCCGGTCGAGGTCGAAGCCGCGATCCGCCGCGTGATCGCCGACGCGGCTGCGCAATGCACGGGCATCACGGTCGATATCAAACGCCTGCTGCTGGCCAACGCGATGCAGCCACTGCCAGGCAACCGGCCCCTGGTCGAAGCGATCCAGAAGCACGGCGAGGCGGTGTTCGGCGAACCGATTCCGGCGATGGGCACGCCGCTCTACACCGACGTCCGGCTCTACGGTGAAGCCGGCATTCCCGGCGTGATCTATGGCGCCGGTCCGCGCACCGTGCTCGAGTCGCACGCCAAGCGCAACGACGAGCGCTTGGTGCTCGAAGACCTGCGCCGCGCTACGCAGGTCATCGCGCGCAGCTTGGCCGACCTGCTGGCCTGAGCCCGTCGAACCAGCGTCTTTTCGACATCCCCCTTCAGGCCCGCTTCGTGCGGGCCTGCTGCTTTTTGGCGCGCGCGTGCACCGGGAAAGCACGTGGAACGCACACCCCGGGAATAAGGCACGATCGCCAGCAATCTTTGTATACAAATATCGTTGTCGATTGCTGGCCTGGGTCTTGCGAGTCACTCCGCGCCATCCGGCATCTCAATTTCCCATGTCCGTGTCGCGCCGTCCTGTTTGCAAGCCCATGCCCGAGGCGCTCGACCGCGTCGTCGGAGACGGCCACACCGACGCACGCTCACAATCGCTCCATGCCCCGCGCGCCCAAAGCCAGCCCTTCCGTCACCGTTGCTCAACGACCGTTGGCTGTAACGCCGACGGTCGACCCGACCAAGGTCGCGACGATCGAAGAGATCGGCCAGGACATCGCGACGGCGATCCTCGAGAAGCGACTGCCACCGGGCACCTGGTTGCGCGAGGAAGCGCTGGGGCGCGTCTACGGCGTGAGTCGCACCAAGGTACGCGCAGCGCTTCTGACGCTGTCGAAGGACAAGCTGATCGAGATGATTCCCGACAAGGGCGCGTTCGTGAGCAAACCGACGGTTCAGGAAGCGCGCGAGGTCTTTGGGCTGCGGCGCATCCTGGAGAGCGAGGTGGTGCGGCTGTTCATCGCCAAGGCGCGTCCTCGCGACTACCAACGGCTCGAGCAGCACATCCGCTTCGAGCGCAGCGCCCTGCGCCCGCATGCGACGACCGGCACGGTGCGCGAGAAGCTGCTGGGCGACTTTCATGTGGCGCTGGCCGAAGCCACCGGCAATGCCACGCTGGCCGAACTGGTGCGCGAGCTGGTCGCGCGCAGCTCGCTCATCGCCATGCTCTACCACTCGGACAACGATTCCCACTGCGCATCGGGCGAGCACGCCGACTTTCTGAGGCTGTGCCGCAGCGGTCAGGTGGAAGCCGCCGTTGCCAGCATGACCGAGCACCTGATGCGCATCGAGGCCAGCCTGCATCTCGTGCAGGACGGGCCCGACCGTCAGCTGGACCTGATCAACGCGCTGCTCGCCTGACATTCAGGCCAGGGCCAGCGTGTTCCTCGACGCGGCAGGAGCGCGCGGGGCATCCACACGGCATTTCCGCCGCGTTACCTGAACCTGCATCACCACTGGGAGCAATCGCATGAACGAAGGCCATCACGGCATACCAGGCGCAGACCTGCGCCTCATCAACGAAGACCTGGCACCCGTCACGGGCGCGAAGAAAACCTGGTCCTCCTACAGCGTGTTCGCGATGTGGATGTCCGATGTGCACAGCGTCGGCGGCTACACCTTCGCAGCCAGCCTGTTCCTGCTCGGGCTCAACGGATGGCAGGTGCTCGCCGCGCTCGTGGTCGGCATCGCGATCGTCAACGTGTTGATGAACTGGATCGGCAAGCCGAGCCAACAGCACGGCATTCCCTACCCGGTGATGGCGCGGGTCAGCATGGGCGTGATGGGCGCGAACTTCGCCGCGTTGATCCGCGGCGTGGTCGGGGTGGTCTGGTACGGCGTGCAGACGTACTTCGCTTCTAAAGCGGTCGCTACGCTGGTGCTGGTCTTCTTCCCCGCTGCGGCGGCACTGCACACCACCAGTTTCCTGCGGCTCGACCTGCTCGGCTGGGCCTGCTTCTTCTTCATGTGGATCTTCCAGCTGCTGATCTTCCAGCGCGGGATGGAAGCCATCCGCAAGTTCATCGACTTCTGCGGCCCTGCGGTGTACGTCGTGATGTTCCTGCTCATGGGCTGGATCATTTGGAAGGCGGGTTGGGATTCACTCGACCTCACGCTCAGCGACAAGGTGCTGACCGGCACGGAATCCTTCATCGCCATGGGCAGCGCCATCCTGCTGGTGGTGAGCTACTTTGCCGCGCTGCTGCTCAACTTCGGCGACTTCTCGCGGTACGCCAAGACCCCACGCGACATGAAGATCGGCAACTTCCTGGGGCTGCCGGTGAACTTCATCCTCTTCGCGATCATCGTGGTGGTGGTGACGGCAGGCAGCGCCAAGGTGTTCGGCCACATGATCATGGACCCGATCGAGATCGTCTCGAAGATCGACAACAAGTGGGCCGTGGTGCTCGGCAGCGTGACCTTCATCATCGCGACCATGGGCATCAACATCGTGGCGAACTTCGTCTCGCCGGCCTACGATTTCGCCAACCTGTTCCCCAAGCACGTCGACTTCAAGCGCGGTGGGCTGATCACCTCCATCCTGGCGGTCCTGGTGTGCCCCTGGATCTTCGTCGACAGCCCGAAGGCCATCACGATTTTCGTGAGCGTGTTCGGTGCGGTGCTGGCGCCGCTCTTCGGGGTGATGGTGGCCGACTTCTATCTGCTCAAGAAGCAAGTGCTGAAGGTCGAAGACCTCTACAGCATGGCGCCGAGCGGACGCTACCACTACGACGGCGGGTGGAACAAGGTCGGTGTGACGGCGCTCGTCCTCGCGAGCATCCTGTCGATCGGCTGGGAAATCAGCACGCAGCTGCTCAAGGTGCTGCCCGAGAACAACTTCGGCTGGGTCATCGGCGCCATCGGCGGCGCCGTGATCTACATGGTGCTGATGCGCGGCGCCAAGCGCACCTGAGCGCTCAACCGGCGGGCGAGGCGCCCGCCAGCAGTTCCTTGAACGCGGCCGCCGCCGGCGACAGCGAATTGCCGGGCGCGCGCAGCAGCACCAGCGTCCGTGCCAACTGCGGCCGGCCGACGGGCCGCACCTCCAAGCCGTGCCATTGCGCCAGCGGTCGCAGCGCCATCGTGACCACCGCCACGCCCAGCCCCTCGCGCGCCAGCCCGACGGTGGTCCAGGGCAAGGCGATCTCGAAGGCGTAGTCGAGCGTGATGCCGCGCTCGGCCAGCTTTTCGTCGAGCAGGCGGCGCACCGGGTTGCCCGGGAGGTAGCCGATGATCGATTCGCGCGCCAGCTGCGACCATTCGAGTGATCGCTTGGCACTCAGCGCATGCCCCGGCGGCAGCACCGCGATGAACTGGTCGGTGAAAAGGGGCGTGACGACCAGGTCGGTGCGCGCATCGGTCTGCGTCGCGATGCCGAGGTCGGCAGCGCCGCTGCGCACCAGCGCATGCACCTCGTGCTCCGGCACATCGTGCAGCACCACACGCACGCCTGGGTGGCTTTCGCGAAAGCTGCGGATCAGCGGCGGGAGCAGGAGCGCGCATTGCGCATTGGGAGCGGCAATGTCGACGCGGCCGCGCGCGAACACCGCAAAGTCGTGCGCGCTGCCAAGCAACTGATCCCAGTCGGCCACCAGCCGGCGCGCTGCCGGCAGCAGCGCCGTGCCGGCCTCGGTCGGCTGGCAGGCGCGTGTGTGCCGGTCGAAGAGCCGGGTACCGAGCATCTTCTCGAGCTTCCCGAGCGCCGCGCTGAGCGACGACTGCGACATGCCCAGACGCTCGGCCGCCCGAGTGAAATGCCCGCTTTCGGCCACGGCGACGAACACGCGCAGTTCGACCAGAGTGGGTTTCATCGCGAATCCTGATTGATTTATCGAATTGTCCGACTTTATCGATGACGGCGATTTGTCTATTCTTCGGGCTTCGGCCCATCCCGCGGCCCGACCTCGCCCCTTGTCAGGAGCTTTCGATGCGTTCTTCCGGTTCTTCCAGCGTCCATGCCGTCGATGAGAAGTTGCCACTCGGCAAGGTCACCGCCCTCGGCCTGCAGCATGTGCTGGTGATGTATGCGGGCGCCGTCGCGGTGCCGCTGATCGTCGGGCGTGCACTCAAGCTGAGCCCGAGCGAGGTCGCCCTGCTGATCTCTGCCGACCTCTTCTGCTGCGGCATTGCCACGCTGATCCAGTCGCTGGGCGCCACGCAGTGGTTCGGCATCCGCCTTCCGGTGATGATGGGCGTGACCTTCGCATCGGTCGCGCCGATGGTGGCCATTGCCAACGCCAACCCTGGCGTCAATGGTGCGCAATTGTTGTTCGGCTCGATCATCGGGGCCGGGGTGATATCGATCATCATTGCGCCCGCGGTCAGCAAGCTGCTGCGCTTCTTCCCGCCGGTGGTCACTGGCACGATCATCGCGGTCATCGGCATCAGCCTGATGCGCGTGGGCATCAACTGGATCTTCGGCAACCCTTTCGGCCCGACCGCGCCGGCCATCGTCGACCCGGTCTACGCCAAGTGGCTGGCAGACGTCACCTCGCCGGGCAGCGCGATTCCGCCTGTGCCCAAGGGCTTCGCCATCCTGCCGACGGTGCCTAACCCGAAGTACGCCGATCTCACCGGCTTCGGCGTGGCCGCATTGGTGCTGGTGTCGATCCTGCTGATCGTGAAGTACGCCAAAGGCTTCATCGCCAACATCTCGGTGCTGCTGGGCATCGTGATCGGTGGCGTGGTCGCCACGGCGATGGGCATCATGACCTACGAGAAGGTCGGCAAGGCGCCGTGGTTCGATGTCGTGCTGCCCTTCCACTTCGGCGCGCCGCAGTTCGACCCGGTCCTCATCCTCACCATGACGCTGATCATGATCGTGGTGATGATCGAGTCGACCGGCATGTTCCTGGCGCTGGGCGAGATGACCGAACGCAAGATCGACCAGAAGGACCTCGCCAAAGGCCTGCGCACCGACGGCCTGGGCACGCTCATCGGCGGCATCTTCAATACCTTCCCGTACACCAGCTTCTCGCAAAACGTGGGCCTGGTGGCCGTGACGGGCATCAAGAGCCGCTACGTGTGCGTGGCGGGCGGCGTGATTCTCGTCGTGCTGGGCCTGCTGCCGAAGATGGCGGCGCTGATCGAGTCGCTGCCCACCGTGGTGCTGGGCGGCGCAGGTCTCGTGATGTTCGGCATGGTCGCCGCCACCGGCATCCGCATCCTGTCGGGCGTAGATTTCAAGACCAACCGGCACAACCCGATGATCGTCGCGGTGTCGATCGGCGTGGGGATGATCCCGCTGATCGCCCCCAACTTCAAGCAGTGGATGCCGCACGGCCTTCATTCGCTGATCGAGTCGGGGATCCTGCTGGCATCGATCACGGCCGTCCTGCTAAACCTGTTCCTCAACGGCGCCAAGCACGACGAGGCCGCGGTCATCGCCGCAGCCAAACAGGCCGAGGCGCACTGACAGGCGTTCGTTGGCGAGCCGAGCCGCCCACGCGCGGTCGCGGTTTGCGCTGACGCATCCAGGCCGAAGTGCGCAAGGCAAGCCGCTTGCGGTGGGCTAAAGTCGAGCCGCTCATGATCTCACCCCAACTCCAGCGCGGCTTCTTCCTCTTCCTGCTGGCGGCCGTCTCGGTCGCCTTCTTCTGGATCCTGCTGCCCTTCGCGGGGGCGGTGCTCTGGGGTGTGGCGCTGGCCATCCTCTTCAACCCCCTCTACAAATGGTTGCTCGTGAAGATGGGCAAGCGCCGCACGCTGGCGGCCTTGGCCACGCTGGCCATCTGCCTGGTGATCGTGTTCCTGCCGCTGTCGATGATCGCCGCGTCTCTGGTGCAGGATGTGGCGACCGTGACGCAGCGCCTGCGCAGCGGTGAACTCAACTTCGTGACCTACTTCCAGCAGATCGCCGGTGCTCTCCCGCGCCCCGTGCTGAACCTGATGGACCGCTTCGGCCTGGGCAACCTCGAGTCGCTGCTGACCAAGCTGTCGGCCGGTGCGGCGCAGGGTTCGCAAATGATCGCGCAGCAGGCGCTGAGCATCGGCCAGAACACCTTCGATTTCGTCGTGAGCTTCTTCGTGATGCTCTACCTTCTCTTCTTCCTGTTGAGAGACGGCGCCGACTTGTCGAAGACCATCCGCGAGGCGCTGCCGCTGGCCCGTCCGCACACGCACTACCTGCTCAACAAGTTCACCACCGTGATCCGTGCGACGGTCAAGGGCAACGTGGTCGTCGCTGCGGTGCAGGGCACTATCGGCGGCCTGGCATTCTGGATGCTGGGCGTGCAAGGCGCGCTGCTCTGGGGCGTGGTGATGGCCTTTCTGTCGCTGCTGCCCGCCGTGGGTGCGGCGCTGATATGGGGTCCGGTCGCTATTTACCTGCTCGCCAGCGGCGCCCTCGCCAAGGGCCTGGGGCTGGTGTTCGTCGGCGTCTTCGTGATCGGGTTGATCGACAACATCCTGCGGCCGCTGCTGGTCGGGAAGGACACGCAAATGCCCGATTACGTGGTGCTGATCTCCACCATCGGCGGCATGGCGCTCTTCGGCATCAACGGTTTCGTGATCGGCCCGGTGATCGCGGCATTGTTCATGGCCGCATGGAGCTTGTTCGTCGACTCCAACAACGGCTCTGCCGTCCACGGCAGCAAGGACTCGGCACCCCCGTTCTGATCGCCGCCGGCCACGTCGCCGGGGCTCGTGCAACAGCGCCGCAGGCGTGGTTTTCACCCTTCAGGAGAGGCATCGCTTTGCGGTAGCCTCTCCTTTTGTTTTGACGACAACGATCACGGAGAGCCCCATGGCCAACCCCCTCTCACCCGCCGAAGAAGCCCTGCGCGAAGCCGCCCGCGACTACCACCGAAGCCCGGTCCGCGGCAAGATCTCCATCACCCCGACCAAGCCCCTGCTCAACCAGCGCGACCTGTCGCTGGCCTATTCGCCCGGCGTGGCGTACCCCTGCCTCGACATCCAGGCGGACCCATCACTGGCGGCTGAGTACACCTCGCGCGGCAACCTGGTGGGTGTGGTCACCAACGGCACCGCCGTGCTGGGCTTGGGCAACATCGGCCCGCTGGCCAGCAAGCCGGTGATGGAAGGCAAGGGTTGCCTCTTCAAGAAGTTCGCAGGCATCGATGTGTTCGATCTGGAACTGGCCGAGAACGACCCCGACAAGCTGGTCGACATCATCGCGGCGCTCGAGCCGACGCTGGGCGGCATCAACCTCGAGGACATCAAGGCGCCCGAGTGCTTCTACATCGAGAAGAAGCTGCGCGAGCGCATGAACATCCCGGTGTTCCACGACGACCAGCACGGCACCGCGATCATCTCGGCCGCTGCGCTCATCAACGGCCTCGAGCTGGTCGGCAAGAAGATCGAGGACGTGAAGATCGCCGTGTCGGGCGCCGGCGCCGCGGCCATCGCCTGCCTCGACGTGATGGTGGGCCTGGGCGCCAAGCCCGCCCACATCTTCGCGGTCGACTCCAAAGGGCTGATCTACACCGGCCGGCCGGGCGGCTTCGACGAGTCGAAAGCGCGCTACGCCCAGGCCGACACCGGCGCCCGCACCCTGGCTGACGTGATGAAGGACGCGGACGTGTTCCTCGGCTGCTCGGCGCCGGGCGTGGTGTCGCCGGACATGGTCAAGAGCATGGGCACGCAACCCATCCTGCTCGCGCTGGCCAACCCCGAGCCGGAGATCCGTCCCGAACTGGCCAAGGAAGTGCGGCCCGACTGCATCATCGCCACCGGCCGGTCGGACTACCCGAACCAGGTCAACAACGTGCTGTGCTTTCCTTACATCTTCCGCGGCGCACTGGACTGCGGCGCAAGCAAGATCACCGAGGAAATGAAGCTCGCCTGCGTGCGCGAGATCGCAGAGCTGACCAAGGCCGACATCAGCGAAGAAGTCGCCACTGCCTACGCGGGCCAGGAGCTCGCCTTTGGCCCCGACTACATCATTCCCAAGCCCTTCGACTCGCGGCTGATCCTGCGCATTGCACCGGCCGTGGCCAAGGCCGCCGAGGCGTCGGGCGTCGCGACGCGGCCCATTGCCGACCTCGAAGCCTACCGCCAGCACCTCACGCGCTTCGTCTACCAGACCGGCATGTTCATGCGCCCGGTGTTCACCGCGGCCAAGCTCGCGACTGCCAAGCGCGTCGCCTACGCCGAAGGCGAGGACGACCGCGTGCTGCGCGCCGCGCAGGAAGCCGTGGACGAAGGCCTGGCTTATCCGATCCTGATCGGCCGCCCGGCCGTGATCGAGGCCCGCATCAAGAAGGCGGGCCTCCGCATCCGCATCGGCAAGGACGTCGACTGCACCAACCCCGAAGACGACCCGCGCTTTCGCAACTACTGGGAGGGGTATCACAAGCTCATGGGGCGCCGCGGCATCACGCCAGAGGCGTCGAAGTCGATGGTGCGCCGCTCCAACACCACGATCGCGTCGCTGATGGTTCATCTGGGCGACGCCGATGCCATGTTGTGCGGGCTGGTCGGCCGCTTCGACAGCCACCTGCGCGTACTGCGTGACGTGCTCGGGGCCAAGGCAGGCTCGCCGGGCTTCGCCACCCTGAACGCGCTCACTCTCGAGAAATTCACGTTGTTCATCGCCGACACCAACGTGCACGAAAACCCCGACGCCGAGACGCTGGCCGGCATCGCGATGATGGCCGCCGAGGAGGTGCGCCGCTTCGGTCTGCCGCCCAAGGTCGCCTTCCTGTCTCACTCCAACTTCGGCTCTTCCGACCGCGGGTCGGCCAAGAAGATGCGGCAGGCGCGCGACCTCTTCGCCCAGATGGCGCCCGACATCGAATGCGACGGCGAGATGCACGGCGACGCGGCGCTGTCCGAGCGCGTGCGCCGCAATGCGCTGCCCGAATCCACGCTCACTGGCGAAGCCAACCTGCTGATCTGCCCCAATCTCGACGCGGCGAACATCCTGTTCAACGTCCTGAAGATGACGGGTGGCAACGGCGTCACGGTCGGGCCGATCCTGCTGGGCGCGGCGGGCACGGCGCACATCCTCACGCCTTCGGCCACAGTGCGCCGGGTGGTCAACATGACCGCGCTGGCGGTGGCGCAAGCGGCCATTCAGAAATAGTGCATCGCTTGCGAGAAACGCCCCGTGACGGTGCGCCGCGCGGGGCGTTTTGCTGGGCGGCGACCACGCACTCCTTTGGCACGTGCTCCGGATTCGCACCAATGGCGTGCGGGCACCGATATTGCTTGAATGGGTGACACCCTTTACCGAGAGTCACCGATGAACAAGCGCCAACTGATCCAGTCCTTCCTCGCCGCATCCGCATTGAGCTTCGGCCTCGGCGCCGCCCATGCGCAAACGCCGATCAAGTTCCAGCTCGACTGGCGCTTCGAAGGCCCCGCCGCGCTCTTCCTGCATCCGGCCGCCAAGGGCTACTTCAAGAACGCCGGCCTCGACGTGACCATCGATGCGGGCAACGGCTCCGGCGGCACCGTGACGCGCGTGGCCTCGGGTGCCTACGAGATGGGCTTCGCCGACCTGGCCGCCCTGATGGAATTCCATGCCAACAACCCCGATGCGCCGAACAAGCCGGTCGCGGTGATGATGGTCTACAACAACACACCGGCCTCGGTCATGGCGCTGAAGAAGAGCGGCATCACCAAGCCAGCCGACCTCGCCGGCAAGAAGCTCGGCGCGCCCGTGTTCGATGCCGGCCGCCGCGCCTTTCCGATCTTCGCCAAGGCGAACAACGTGGGCGCCGTGAACTGGACGGCCATGGACCCGACGCTGCGCGAAACGATGCTGATGCGCGGCGACATCGACGCCATCACCGGCTTCACCTTCACCTCGCTGCTCAACCTCGAGGCCCGCGGCGCCAAGGCCGCCGACATCGTGATCCTGCCGTACCCCGACTACGGCGTGAAGCTCTACGGCAACGTGATCATCGCGTCGCCCAAGCTGATCAAGGAGAACCCGGCGGCGGTCAAAGCCTTTCTGACGGCCTTCGCCAAGGGCGCCAAGGAAGTGATCGCCAACCCGGCGGTCGCGATCGAATCGGTGAAGGCGCGCGACGGCATCATCGATTCCAAGCTCGAGACGCGCCGGCTGCAGTTGGCCATCGACACGGTGATCAACAGCTCCGACGCCAAGACCGAAGGCTTCGGCGCCGTGAACGCCGGGCGCCTGTCGCTGATGGCCTCGCAGGTGTCGGACGCGTTCAACACCAAGTCCCGCGTGAACCCCGACACGGTGTGGACCAGCGCCATGCTGCCGCCGGCAGCCGAACTGAACATTCTCAAGAAGTGATGAGCGACACCGCCGGTACCGCGCCGCCCTTCGTCGACTTCCAGGACGTCTGGCTCGCCTACAACGAAGAACTGCTGCGCGAGAACCACTTCGCGGTCGAAGCCATCGACCTGAAGGTCAAGCGTGGCGAGTTCATCGCCATCGTCGGCCCGTCGGGCTGCGGCAAGTCGACCTTCATGAAGCTCACGACCGGGCTCAAGATGCCCTCGATGGGCAAGATCCGCATCGACGGCGCGCCGGTCACGGGCCCGCTGAAGATCTCGGGCATGGCCTTTCAGGCGCCGTCGCTGCTGCCGTGGCGCACCACGGTCGACAACGTGCTGCTGCCGCTGGAGATCGTCGAGCCGTACCGATCGAACTTCAAGGCCAAGCGCAAGGAGTACGTCGAGCGTGCCCGCAAGCTGCTGCAGAAGGTCGGCCTCGCGGGCTACGAAGACAAGTTTCCGTGGCAGCTGTCGGGCGGCATGCAGCAGCGCGCGAGCATCTGCCGTGCGCTCATTCATGAACCGAAGATGCTGCTGCTCGACGAGCCTTTCGGCGCGCTCGACGCCTTCACGCGCGAAGAGCTGTGGTGCATCCTGCGCGACCTCTGGACCGAGCAGCAGTTCAACGTGATTCTGGTGACGCACGACCTGCGCGAGAGCGTGTTTCTGGCCGACACCGTGTACGTGATGAGCAAGTCCCCGGGCCGCTTCGTGGTCAAGCGCGAGATCGAGTTGCCACGGCCGCGCGAGCTCGAAGTGACCTACACCAAGGAGTTCACCGACATCGTGCTGGAGCTGCGCGGCCACATCGGCGCCATCCGGAACACCGGCATCAGCCAGGCGCAGACAGCCGCAGCGGGGGTGGCGTCATGATGAAGAACAGCAAACAGATCGAACGCTGGTCGCCCTGGTTCCTGCTGATCGCCGTGCTGCTGCTCTGGGAGATCGTCTGCCGCGGCTTCGGCGTGTCGGACTTTATTTTTCCCAGCCCCTCGCGCATCTGGGAGCAGTTCTGGGAGTTCAAGCAGGTCATCGCGGGCCACGCGTGGCGCACCTTCTGGGTGACCATGGCCGGCTTCGGCCTGGCGATCGTGGTGGGTGTGCTGCTGGGCTTCGTGATCGGCAGCTCGCGCCTGGCCTATGCCGCCATGTACCCGCTGATGACGGCCTTCAACGCGCTGCCCAAGGCGGCCTTCGTGCCGATCCTGGTCGTATGGTTCGGCATCGGCGTGGGGCCGGCCATTCTCACGGCCTTCCTCATCAGCTTCTTCCCGATCATGGTGAACATCGCGACCGGCCTCGCCACGCTCGAGCCCGAGCTGGAAGACGTGCTGCGCGTGCTGGGCGCCAAGCGCTGGGACGTGCTGATGAAGATCGGCTTGCCGCGCTCCATGCCCTACTTCTTCGCCTCGTTGAAGGTCGCCATCACGCTGGCGTTCGTCGGCACCACGGTGTCGGAGATGACGGCGGCGAACGAGGGCATCGGCTACCTGCTGATCTCCGCCGGCTCGGCCATGCAGATGGGCCTGGCCTTTGCGGGACTGATGGTCGTCGGCGCGATGGCGATGCTGATGTACGAACTCTTCAGCGTGGTCGAGAAGCACACCACCGGCTGGGCCCACCGCGGGTCGCAAGGCGAATGACCGACGCGCAGATCGAGCGCGCGCTGCGTCGCGCCAACGACGTGGCGAAGCGCGCGATGGCGATGGGCCGCCACCCGTTCGGCGCCGTGCTCGTGGCGCCCGACGGCGACACGGTGCTCGCCGAGCAGGGCAACATCGACACGGTGCACCACGCCGAGGCTACGCTGGCGCGCACCGCGTCGCTCAACTACCCGGCCGACTACCTGTGGCAGTGCACGCTGGTCACGACCGTCGAGCCCTGCGCGATGTGCGCGGCCACCGCCTACTGGGCGCACATCGGCCGCATCGTGTACGGCGCCGAGGAGACGGCCTTGCATGCGCTGACCGGTGACAATCCGGAGAACCCGACCCTGTCGCTTCCCTGCCGCGAGGTCTTCGCACGCGGTCAGAAGCCCATCGCGGTCATCGGCCCGGTGCCGGCCGTGGCCGACGAAATGATCGCCACGCACCGTGGTTTCTGGGAAACGCGCGGCGCTGGCTGAGGCGGCTGCAGCGACAGGCCGGCGCGGCGCACGCCGGACGCCGACGGCGAGTGGTTACAGTGGCCCGGCCCCCCGACCTTCCTGCCCATGACCACCATCCAAGCCCGCCGCAAACTCATCGTCATTCTTCTTCTGTGCGTCGCCCTGGGCGGCGCCGTGCTGAGGCACCTCGGCGCCCCGGGCACCACGCTGCGCGACGTCGGAACGCTGCTGATGCTGCTGTGGATTCCGGTGATCGGCAACGTGATCGCCTGGCTCATCACAAAGGTGCGGCGCAAGCTCCCGACCGAAGCGGCCCCCACCACCGAATTCGACGTGGCCCAGCCCTTCAGGCCGCAGGTGCAGGTCGAGCTCACGCTGCGCCCTGCGGCGGTGCCCGCCGAGGATCTGCCGATCGCCGAGGGCGAGCACCACTGCGCCTTCGTGATCGGCAACGAAGGCTTCTCCGGCAAGTGGCGGGTGCCCGAGGGCGGATCGTTCTATCGCGGCACACCGCAGATGCTGGAGGTTGAATTCCTCGCACCCGCGCTGGCCTTGCCGAAGTTCGCGCCGGGCGTGGTCTTCCGCATGCTGGTCGGCGAATCCTTCATCGGCGATGGACGCGTGCTGCAACCGATCGATGCGGCAGGTCCGTCGGCGGCCTGAAGTTCAGGACGGCGGCGCCGCGTGGCCCTTCAAGGTGGCAGCGGTGCCGCCGCGTGGATGCGCGCCGCCAATTCCGCAAACTGCTCGATCGTCACGCGCTCGCGCCGGAACCACGCCTTGTCGTTGTCCATCCGGTGCACCACCACCAGGTCGCGCTTTCGGTCGACCAGCATGAACTGCCCACCGTCGCCGACCGCCATGCTGAGCTGGTGCGGCCCGCGCGTCCAGAACGGAAAGGCGCGCAACGGCACCCACCACAGGTAGCCGTAGCCGCTCCAGCCCGGCGCCACGGTGGAATACGACACCGTGCTTTCGGCGATCCAGGCGGAAGACACCAGCTGTCGATCGCCCCAGCGCCCGTTGCGCGCCGCCAGCAGACCGACGCGCGCCAGGTCGCGTGCCGACAGATGCATCACGTACGCCGCATGCGCCGACGCCCGCTCGCGCTCCCATCGCGTGTCCTGCGCCGGGCGGAAATCCTGGAACTGCAGCGGCTCGGCCAGATCGCTCTGCAGCGCCTCGAACACCGTCTTGCCGGCGCGGCGCTCGAAGATCGTTCCGAGCACGTTGAAGTCCCAGTTGTTGTAATAGAAGAAAGTGCCCGGCGCGTGGCTGCCGCGTGGTGGGCGCAAACGCTTGGCGTCCTGCGTTTCGTAGGCAGCCGGGTGGTAGACGCCCGAACGCGACTGCAGCAGCTGACGCACCGTCGCACTGCGCTCGGTGGGCGTGAGGCCCTCCTTGTCGTCGATGTCGAGATCGGCCAGCGTCTGATCGAGGTCGATCGCGCCGCGGTCGACCTGCATGCCGGTCAGCACGCCGAGGACGCTCTTGCGGATCGAGGCGAGGTTCATGGGCTTGTCGATGTCGCCGTAGCTGTGCACCAGCACGCCGTGGTCGATCACGAGGTAGGCGTCGGTGCGCAGCGATTCGGCGAACGCATCGGCCGCCTTGAGCTTCTCGCTCGACCAGCGCGACGGCGCCTCGGCCGACGGTGTGGCCCAGGTCTCGGCCGGGACCACCGCCTCGGCAGCGGCGACGCCAGCCGCGCCCAGCCACAGCAGCGCCGCCAACAGCAGGTGACGGGTCGTACCTACGCGCTCCGGACGTATCGTCTTCATGACTGCCTCGCTCAAGCCCACCCGGTCTCGATCTCGGTCTTCACGTCGACCATCAGCCGGTGCACCGGGCACTTGGCCGCCACACGCAGCAGTTCGGCGCGCTGCGCGTCGTCGAGCGCGCCGGTCACGTGCAGCGAGGCCTTCATGCGGTAGACGCCTTTGCGCTCCTCGCTGTCGTCGCGCTCGACCTTCACCTCGATGTCTTCGACCGGCATGTTCTTGCGGCGCGCATAGAGCAGCACCGTGAGCGCCTTGCAGGAGGCCAGCGCCGCGTCGTACAGGTCGTGCGGCGTGGGGCCGGCGTCGGCACCGCCGCCTTCGGGCGAGACGTCGACCGGAAAGGCATGGTTGCGGATGCGCACGGTGTGCTGCGTGCCGATGGTGCCGTCGCGGCGGACCGAAATGCTCATGGGATGTCTCCTGCGGATAAAAGATGAAAAGCGCTCAGCCGGCACCGCCGTAGCGCTCGGTGCGGATGCGTGCGGCGGGCACGCCGGACTCCAGGAGGCCGCTGGCCATGGCCTCGACGAAGCGGTTGGCGCCGCACACGTAGGCATGCTCCGGCGCGTGGCTCCACCGCCGCAGCGCGGCCTGCAACGCGGCGGCGTCGAAGCGGCGGCCGAGGTCGCCCTCGCGATGCGCAGCTTCTCTCGTCGTGGCGGCAACGAAGCTGAAGAGCGGCACACGCGCCTGCAGCGCGATCAGCTCGTCGCGAAAGGCGAGATCGTCCCAGGTGCGTGCCGACGAGAGCAGCAGCACCGGTGTCGACGATGCCGCATCGCGCCAGGCGCGCAGCATCGCCATCAGCGGCGCGATGCCCGAACCGCCCGCCACCAGCAGCAACGGGCCGCCCTCCTCGGCACGCCACACGAAATGCCCGCCCAACGGCCCGCGCACCTCGATCGCGTCGCCGGGCTGCACCACCTCGTGGAAGAAGGGCGAGACCTCGCCGTCTTCGAACTTCTCGATGACGAGTTCGATGAGCTCAGCGGCCGGCGAAGATGCGATCGAATAGCTGCGCTGCGCCGCGTAGCCGTCGGGCGCGGTCAGGCGCACCACCAGGTGCTGGCCGGCGATGGGCGGACGAACCGGCGCACTCAGGAACACGCTGACGATGCGCGGCGTGAGCGGCGCTACGCGCACCACGGTGGCCTCGTGCCAGGGCGACTGCGGTGCCGCTGTCACGGGTCGTCCGAGTAGCGCTGCTGCTTCCACGGATCGCCGCGCATGTGGTAGCCGCGCAGCTCCCAGAAGCCGGCCTCGTCGCGCGCGGTGAACTTGAGGCCCTTGAGCCACTTCGCGCTCTTCCAGAAGTAGAGGTGCGGCACCAGCAGGCGCGCCGGGCCGCCGTGCTCGGCCGCGAGCGGCGCGCCGTTGAAGCGCGTGGCGACCATCGCGCGGCCGTCGAGCAGGTCGGTGGTGGGCACATTGGTGTCGTAGTCGTCGAGCGACAACGCGAGCGCGAAGCCGGTGGGCGCAGCGACGCCGGCCGCGGCCAGCAGGTCGTCGATGCTGACGCCTTCCCAGGTGGTGTCGAACTTCGACCAGGTCGTCACGCAATGGATGTCACCCTGCCACACCGTGCGCGGCAGCGCCTCGAACTCTTCCCAGCTCCAGCTCGCCAGCGGCTTGGGTCCATGGCTCAGCGTGAAGCGCCACGTGGCCAGGTCGATGCGCGGGGTCGGTCCCTTGGACAGAACCGGAAAGTCGTCGGTCTCGAACTGTCCAGGCGGCAGACGCGTTGCGAAAGCGGCAGTGGGACGTCTTCCAGTGAATCCGCGGGTGGCCATCGGGCGCTCCTTGAGAGGGGGAGGCCATGGTAGCGCCGCGCGCCGTGCGCCGCCGCGCCAGCAGGACGATGCGCCTCTGACGCTTCAAGCCGCTTGCGCGAGCGGGATGATCTGCATGCCGCGATGGACCTCGCTCTCTCCGTGCCGAGCGAGCAGCTGCATCAGGTGCCTGCGGATCATCATCCCGGGCTTGTCGGACTCCATCGAGTACTCGACGCCGCGCCGGCGGGTGTCGACCAGCGCGTCGGGGTCGGTGGATTCGAGGATGTCCTTGTCCTCGCGCGTGATCTCGGCGTCGAAGTCGATCAGCATCTGCGCCGGGCAATCGTCTTCGGTGTCGTTGCGGAACAGCCATTGGCACAGCTGCATGCGGCCGTCGTCGATCGGCGTGAAGCAATTGATGATGATGTGCCGGATGCCCGAGGGGTACTCGATGTCGAGGCGGCGCGAGAAGGGCAGGAAATACGCATTGCGCATGTGGCGCTGCGTCACAGGCTCGGTCACGCCGCTGATGGCGTGGAACTTCGCCGGGTTGGCCGCGTCGATGACCGTCTCGGCATAGAAGCCGTTGTCGCGCTCGACGAACTCGTACTTGCTCGGCTTGGGCTTGTCGGCGACGCCGAAAGTGGCACGGTGCACGAAGCTGAAGTGCGAGTTGTCGAAGGAGTTCTCGAGCGCGCGCATCGGGCTGGTCTGCCACTCTTCGTGGAACTGGAAGATGGTGCGGTAGGCCGGGTCATCGAACTCGGGCACCTCGGGAATGTCGGCGATCGGATCTTCGAGCGCGACCCATGCATAGCCGTAGCGTGCCATGCAGTGGTAGGCGGTCGTCCGGTATTCCGGCGAGATGCTGCGTTCGGGCTCGTACTGGGGAATGCGGATCACCTGCCCGCTGCGGTCGTAAGTCCAGCCGTGGTAGCCGCACTGGAGGGCGCCCTGCCCGCAGGCTTGGCCGGCGGCGTCGACGCACCACCCCTTCGACAGCTTGGCGGTGCGATGGCAGCAGCGGTCGCGCAGCGCGGCGGGCTGGCCGTCGGCATCGAGGAACAGCACGATGTCTTCGCCGAGCAGCGTGAAGGGCCGCGGCCCCCCGGCCAGGTCGGTGAGCGGCATGACGGCATGCCAGAACTTGCGGAAGACGGGTTGACGGGTGACGAGCATGGGAAACGGACTCCTTCGATGGCGTGGGTACAGCATGAAAGAGCAATTTCCGACCGGGATGCGCGGGCCTCGAAGGCTGCACCGGCTGAACGCTTCTACTCTGAAACGATGCGCAAGCAATTTGCGCACCGGGCGATTGTCGTGCGGCGCGCGGCACTCGTCGAGTCGACACCACGCAATCCCGAGCGGCGCGGTTTGGCATGCGTCGTGCTTGATCCACGTCAAGAGTAGAAGCGTTCAGCTGCGCACGCACCCGAAATGTGCGCAGCCCGGAAATTGCTCTTGAAGCGCCCTGCCACGTGCAGAGGTTTCGTTCAAGACCCCCAAAATTTCCGAGGCACCCCATGCAACGCCGTACTTTCCTCGCCGCATCGACCGCCCTCGCCGCCGGCCTGGGCGCGCCCGCCGTCTTCGCCCAATCGGGCAAGCTCACACTGCTGAAGTTCACGCTCGACTTCCGCATCAACGGCCAGACCGCACCCTTCTTCCTCGCGCACAGGAAGGGCTACTACAAGGACGAGGGCCTCGACGTGAGCATCGACACCGGCGCGGGTTCGGTCGCGTCGATCACCCGCATCGCGAGCGGTGTCTACCAGCTGGGCCTGGGCGACATCAGCTCGCTGGTGGAGTTCAACGCACAGAATGCGGGCACGCCGGTGGTGCAGGCCGTCTACCAGTACTACAACCGCGCGCCCTTCGTCATCATCGGCCGCAAGGACCGCGGCGTGACCGGCGACTTTGCGAGCCTGCAAGGCAAAAAGGTCGCCGCGGCGGCGGTCGAGTCGACCCGCCGCGCCTGGCCGATGGTGGCGCGCAAGAAGGGCATGAAGCCCGACGCCTTCGCGTGGCAGACGACCGACTTCAGCGCGCGCGACAACGTGATGGTGCGCGGCGACGTCGACGCCGCCACCTACTTCCACGATTCGGCCGTGTCGCTGTTCGCGCGCATGAAGATGGACGAGCTGTCGGTGCTCAAGTATTCGGATGCCGGCGTCGACCTGTACGGCAACGCGATCCTCGCGAGCAGCCGCCTGATCGTCGAGAACCCGAAGGTCGTGGCCGCCTTCCTGCGCGCCACCAACCGCGCCATCATCGAGACCATCGCCAATCCCGCGCCGTCGATCGCCGCGATGCGCCAGCGCGAACCGATCCTGGACGAGAAGATCGAGCTCGAGCGCTGGGGCATCACCGCGCAGTACGTGGCGGCGCCCGACACCCGTTCGCACGGCATCGGCGACATCCGCAAGCTCACGCTCGAGCAGCAGGTCGACGAGGTGGCCGAGGTGTTCGGCCTCAAGACCAAGCCGTCGGCCGACGCGATCTTCAACAGCGCGATGCTGCCCGCACGCAGCGAGCGCATGGTCAAGGCATGAGCCGCGCCATGCCATCTTCGCTTCCGGCAGAGACCCCGCTCGACGAGCGCGACGGGCGCTACCTGCGCAAGGCCATCTTCTGGTCGCACGCGTCGGGCCGGCGTGGCAACCGGCCCTTCGGCGCAGTCATCGTGTCGGACGACGGCGAGGTGCTGGCCGAGGGCTACAACAACACCTTCGAGACCGGCGACTGCACCGGCCATGCGGAGGTCAGCGCGATCCGCGCCCTGGCACTGAAGCGCCCCGACCGCGATGTGCTGGCGCGCGCCACGATGTACGCCTCGGGCGAGCCGTGCGTGATGTGCGCCGGTGCGATCTTCTGGGCGAACATCGGCCGGGTCGTGTTCGGCATCGACGCCGAACGTCTGCGCGTCTTCCGCGGCGAGCGGCAGGACCAGCGCGACGCCGAGCTGTCGTGCCGCGATGTGTTCGCGGCCTCGCCGCATCCGATCGAATGCATCGGCCCGGCGTTGATTGCGGAGGCGAGCGCGCCGCACGAAGGCAAATGGAAGTGTTGAAGGGCGGCGCACGCAAGGGGCGTCGATAGACTCGCTGCATGCCCTGGCACGCCCGACTTGCGCTCGACTACAGCGCCGAAAACCAACGCAGCGTTGCACGCTTCCGCCACGACGGGCCGCTGCGCATTCTTCAGAGCCTCTACCCCGAAGGCGACGCGGTCTGCCACAACGTGCTGGTGCACCCGCCGGGCGGGCTGGTCGGTGGCGACACGCTCGACATCGCCATCACCGGCGCGGCCGGCAGCCACGGGCTGGTGACCACGCCGGGCGCCACGCGCTTCTACCGCTCCGAGGGCGAGGCGGCGGTGCAGCGCACCGACATCAAACTCGCCGCGGGCGCACGGCTCGAATGGCTGCCGCTCGAGGCGCTCTGCTACAGCGGATGCCGCGCCGAAAATCGATTGCGCCTCGAACTCGCTCCCGGCGCCGAACTGCTGGGCTGGGACGTGACGGCGCTCGGCCTGCCCGGTGCCGGCCTACCCTTCGAGCGTGGCAGCCTGTTGCAGCACATCGAAGTGCCCGGCGTGTGGCTGGAGCGCGGCCGCATCGACGCCACCGACCGCCGGCTGCTCGACAGCCCCATCGGGTTCGCAGGCCATCGCTGCATCGCCTCTTTGTTCTTCGTGTCGGGCACGCCCATTCCGCGAGCGCGCCGCGAAGCGCTGCTCGAGATTGCCCGAGCCCTGTGCGACGCGCACCTGCTCGTGGCCAGCGCCGGTGCGACCGGCCCACACGCGGAAGTGGTGGTGCTGCGGGTGCTGGCACCGGTGGTCGAGCCGGCAATGCAGCTGCTGCGGCAGGTGTGGCAGGCCTGGCGAACAGAGCTTTGGCAGATGCGCGCCAGCGCGCCGCGCATCTGGTCGACCTAGCCTCGAACGCTCAGGCCGATTCCACCCGGTCTCGGCCCTGGGCCTTGGCACGGTAGAGCGCCGCATCGGCCCGCGCCAGCATCGCGTCGAGTGTGTCGGTGGCGCCCTGAACGCCGGCGACCCCGATGCTCACGGTGAGCCTGCCGATGCCCGCGACCGCCAGCAGCGACGACGCATCGAAAGGTGCAGCCAGCACCTCACGCAGGCGCTCGGCCACGACGCGGGCGGCTTCCGGCGACAGGCCGGGCAGCGCCACCAGGAACTCCTCGCCGCCATAGCGCCCCAAACGCGCCGCCGCCGGCAGCGGCGATTGCAGGCGCTGCGCCATCTCGCGCAGCACCTCGTCACCAGCCTGGTGGCCGAACGCGTCGTTGATGTTCTTGAAATGATCGGCGTCGAGCATCAGCAGCGACAGCGGCGTGCCGGCGTGCTGGCTGCGGGCGAATTCCGCTTCGACGAACGCAAAGAGCGCGCGCCGGTTCAACACACCGGTGAGGGGGTCGTGCGTGGCCAGGAACTCGAACTCGACGCGCACGCGGTCGGTCGCCATCAACACGCCGGCAATGCTCAGCATCAGTGCCGTCAGCGAATACATGACGATGTAGAGACTCTGGAACAGCGAAGCCTCGAGCAGCCCCACGCCGGCGGCACCGAGCACGACGCTGACAAAACGCAGTGCCGCCACCAGCGCCTGTACCACCAGCAGGCCCGTCATCAGCCGCATGCCGAAGTGCAGCAGCGGGTGCCGCAGGTAGAGCCGCGCGTGCGCGGCGAAAAGCGCCGCGATCGCGAGCGTGAACACCGCCAGCCGCACCGCGTAGTTCGGCTGGATCGCCGAGAACCAGAACAGCACGATGCCGACCGCGACGATCGACACGCTCCACCACCGGGTATCGCGGGGATGGCCGAGGAACAGTTGGCTGCCGGCGTAATAGAAGACACAGCCTTGCAACAAGACCATGTTGGCAATCACGATGGTGATCAGATCGGGCAGTACACCGCGCAGGGCGAACAGCACGGTGCTGGCGCAGCAGGTGATCGGCGCGATCGTCCATTCGCGCAGCCCGCGGATGCTTTTCGGATAGCTCCGGCGCATCGAGAACATCACCACCGCCATCAGCAGGCCCATGATGCCGGCGAGCACGATGATGGAACGCGGGTCCAGGACCGGGGACGAAGTCAGCATGACGGAGGGCGCGAAGGCGGCTGCGTGAGAGAAATTGGGGCGGCTTGGACGAAGCGTAACCCACCACGCCCGCGCCACGCTGTCGATTCGGGATGCGCGCCGACAGCGCAGACGCGCCCTCGCTTCCACAGTAAGGCCAGTCCTCCCTCGTCGAATCCCATGCACGCAGAAGCTACGGTCTACACCGACATTCCCGCCCGCCTCGATCGCCTGCCATGGTCGCGCTGGCACTGGCGCGTGGTGATCGCGCTGGGGATCGCCTGGGTGCTCGACGGGCTGGAGGTCACGCTGGTCGGCTCGCTCGGCGGCGTGCTGGAGCGGCCCGACACGCTCGGCCTGAGCGCCGCGCAGATCGGTGGCGCGGGCTCGCTCTACATCGGCGGCGCTGTCATCGGGGCTCTGGTGTTCGGCCGGCTGGCCGACAAGTTGGGACGCAAGAAGCTCTTCCTCATCACGCTGGCGGTCTACACGGCGGCAAGCTTCGCGACGGCGTTCTCCCCCGGCTTTTTGTTCTTCGCGTTCTGCCGCTTCATGACCGGCGTGGGCATCGGTGGTGAATATGCAGCCATCAATTCCGCCATCGACGAACTGATCCCCGCTCGCGTCCGTGGCCGCGTCAACCTGGCGATCAACGGCAGCTTCTGGGTCGGCGCGGCGCTGGGCGCCGGGCTGAGCCTGGTGCTCCTTGACCCGCGCGTGCTGGGGCCGGTGTGGGGCTGGCGCGCCGGCTTCGGCCTTGGCGCGCTGTTGGCGGTCGCGATCCTGCTGGTTCGGCGCGATGTGCCCGAGAGCCCGCGCTGGCTGATGGCCCACGGCCGCGCCGAAGAGGCGAACGCGATCATCGAGCGCATCGAGGCCGAAGTGGCGGCCCAGCATGGACCACTCGCGCCAGTGACCGAACGGCTGGGCTTCGTGCGGCAGGCGGCGCCGTCGATGCGGCAGGTGGCGCATGTGCTGTTCAAACGCTATCGGCAGCGCAGCATCGTCGCGCTGTCGCTGATGGTGTCGCAGGCCTTCTTCTACAACGCGATCTTCTTCACCTACGCGCTGGTGCTCACGCGATTCCACGGCGTGCCGGCAGGCCGGGTTGCGCTGTACATCTTTCCCTTCGCGCTGGGCAACGTGCTGGGGCCGCTGCTGCTCGGGCCGCTGTTCGACCGGGTCGGGCGGCGCCGGATGATCGCCTTCACGTACACGCTGTCGGGCGTGGGCCTCGCGCTGACCGGCGCGGCCTTCATGGCCGGCTGGCTCGACGCGCTGACGCAGGCGCTGTGCTGGTCGGCGGTGTTCTTCCTCGCGTCGGCCGCCGCAAGCTCCGCTTACCTCACGGTGAGCGAGGTATTCCCGCTCGAGATGCGTGCGCTGGCGATCTCTCTCTTCTACGCGGTGGGCACGGGGGCCGGTGGTTTCGTCGCGCCGTGGCTCTTCGGCGTGCTCATCGACACCGGCAGCCGGGGCGCCGTCACCGTTGGCTACGCCATCGGCGCGGTGCTGGTGATCGGTGCCGGGCTGATCGCGCTGCGCTGGGGCGTGAATGCGGAGGGGCGATCGCTGGAAGACATCGCTCCGCCGATGGGAAGCCTCGGCAGCGTGGAGCGCCCTTAGTCAGCGCGCCGCGCGGCGCCTGGCGTCGGCCATCGCCCACGCGAAGATGCCCAACCCGGCCATCCCGAGCATCGCGCCCACCCAGCCGGTCGAGGTCCAACCCAGGCCCGCGCTGATCGCCAAGCCGCCCAGCCATGCGCCGAGCGCGTTCGCCATGTTGAAGGCCGAATGGTTGAGCGCTGCGGCGAGCGTCTGCGCGTCGCCCGCCACGTCCATCAGGCGGATCTGCAACGCTGGCCCGATCGCGACCACGGTGCCGAGCAGAAAGGTGGCGATGGCCGCCGTGACCACGTGCTGTGCCGCGAAGACGAACAGCACCAGCACCGCCACCGACCACACGAGCAGGCCGCCGATGGTGCGCATCAGCGACCTGTCTGCCAGCCGCGCGCCGACCAGGTTGCCCACCACCATGCCGAGGCCGAACAGCGCCAGCACGAAAGGCACGTTCCCCACCGACAGGCCCGCCACCTCGGTGAGCGTCGGCTTGATGTAGCTGAACACCGCGAACATGCCACCGAAACCGATCGCGCCGATGCCCAGCGTGAGCCACACCTGCGGCCGACGCAGTGCGTCGAGTTCGCGCAGCGGGCTGGCGCCCGTGGTGGCAGGCAGGTCGGGCACGCCACGTCGCAGCATCACCATGGCCGCCACCGCGATGAGTCCGACGAAAACGAATGCGGCCCGCCAGCCGAAATGCTGGCCCAACCACGCTGCGATGGGTACACCGACCAGCGTGGCGCCGGTGAGGCCGAGCATCACCAAGCCAACCGCGTGGGCGCGCCGGCCAGTGGGCGCCAGCGTTGCCGCCACCAGCGCCGCGACGCCGAAATACGTGCCGTGCGGCAGCCCCGTGAGAAAGCGCATGAGGTTGAGCGACAGATAGCCCGGCGCCATCGCCGAAGCGAAATTCCCGAGTGCATAGATGCCCATCAGCGCAATGAGCAAGGCGCGGCGATTCCAGCCGGCCGCCAGCACGGCGAGCACCGGCGCGCCGATGACCACGCCGAGCGCATACGCACTGATGACATGGCCGGCCTGCGGAATGCTCACGCCGATGTCGCGGGCGACCTCTGGCAGCAGCCCCATGATCACGAATTCACCGGTGCCGATGGAAAAGCCACCCACGCCGAGCGCCAGCACGGCGCGCAACAGGGTGCGGTCCGCATCGGGGGCGCGTGAGGAGGAAGGCGCCGAAGCGTCGAGTTCGGAAGAAAGGGAAGGCGTGGTCATGGCGAAGCGTCGGGGCGGGCCGGGCTCGCAAAGATGACGCCCGACGACCAGGTGTTAACCCTAGGTCGTCAAACCATAACACGCAGCGCACACCGCCGCAGGCCGCGGGCCATGCCGCTCAAATAGCAACGAGCTGCCGCACGCCGTTGGCTTCCATGTCCTTGCCCAGGCCGCGCGCGATGACCTCGCCGCGCTCCATCACGAGGTAGTCGTCGGCCAGTTCCTGCGCGAAATCGTAGTACTGCTCGCACAGCACGATGGCCATGTCGCCGCGATCGGCCAGCATGCGGATGACGCGGCCGATGTCCTTGATGATGCTCGGCTGGATGCCTTCGGTCGGCTCGTCGAGGATCAGCAGCTTGGGCTTGGGGGCGAGCGCGCGGGCGATGGCCAACTGCTGCTGCTGTCCACCCGAGAGGTCGCCGCCGCGCCGGTTCATGAACTGCTTGAGGATCGGGAACAGCTCGAACAGCTCGGCCGGGATCGGCGTGCTGCCGCTCTTGTAGGCCAGTCCCATGCGCAGGTTCTCCTCCACCGTCAGCCGCGCGAAGATCTCACGGCCCTGCGGCACGAAGCCCATGCCAGCGCGCGCACGCTCGTAGGGCGTCTTCTTCTGGATCGGCTGGCCGTCGAATTCGACACTGCCGCTCTTGATCGGCACCAGCCCCATCAGCGACTTGAGCAGCGTGGTCTTGCCGACGCCGTTGCGGCCGAGCAGCACGGTCACCTTGCCGAGCGTGGCGGTGAAGCTCACGTCGCGCAGGATGTGGGAGCCGCCGTAGTACTGGTGGATGTTTTTGACTGTGAGCATTTTTCTTTTCTCCTCAGTGGTTCGGAACGCAGCCGTTTTCCTTGGATAGGACGCCCGGCAGGCGGTGCGGGCCAGACGACCCCGGTGCGCCGGCCGCTTCGCGGCTTCCCTGCGGTGTTCGCGCCATCGGCTGCGTCGCAGAACTCGCTGCGTTCACTTCGTTCTCTGCGCTCAGACAGCTGCGACGAGTCAGATGTTGAAGCGCGCTGCGCGCGCTGCCGATGGCACTGCGCTCCTCGGCGGCGCACAGGGGATCGCCCGGCCCGCACCGCCTGCCGGGCTTGGGTGGCGCAATCGCTGCGCTCGCTGGAAAGAGATGCACCACGATCGCGTCCACGTCGGTGGGTGGTATGCCTTTGGGCGGCTGTTGAGGCTCCGGCGAGCACCGCAGCGGCAGGCGGATCAGGGCCGCGCGTGTCTGAGCGAAGCGAGTTTGCGCGGACCCCGCCTGACGCGAGGAGCAGCAGCGAAGCCCGAAGGGCCGGAGACGTCTGCCGCCCAAAGGCATGCCAGCCGCCGACGCCCCACGCGCATCAAGAACCGGCAACGCACGAATCCTAGCGCCCAAGATAAACCTCGATCACCCGCTCATCCGCCTGCACTTCATCCAACGTGCCTTGCGCCAGAACAGACCCATCGCACAGCACCGTCACGATCTCGGAGATCGTCCGGATGAAGCTCATGTCGTGCTCCACCACCATCAGCGAATGCTTGCCCTTCAGCGTGAGGAACAACTCCGCAGTCCGCGCCGTCTCCTCGTCCGTCATGCCCGCCACAGGCTCGTCCAGCAGCAGCAGCTTCGGGTCCTGCATCAGCAGCATGCCGATCTCCAGCCACTGCTTCTGGCCGTGGCTCAGGTTGCCCGCCATGCGCGACACGCTGTCGGCCAGGTGGATGGTCTCGATGATCTCGGCCAGCCGATCGCTCTGCGCGGAATCGAGCTTGAACAGCATCGATCGCTTCACGCCCTTGTCCGTCTTCAGCGCGAGTTCGAGGTTTTCGAACACCGTGAGCTGCTCGAACACCGTCGGCTTCTGGAACTTGCGGCCGATGCCCAACTGCGCGATGTCGGCTTCCTTGTGGCGCAGCAGGTCGATGGTGCTGCCGAAGAAGACGGTGCCGCTGTCTGGCCGCGTCTTGCCGGTGATGATGTCCATCATCGTCGTCTTGCCGGCGCCGTTCGGGCCGATGATGCAGCGCAGCTCGCCGGGCGCGATGTCCAGGCTCAGCTTGTTGATCGCCTTGAAGCCGTCGAAGCTCACGCACACGTCTTCGAGGTACAGGATGCGGCCGTGGGTGACGTCCACCTCGCCCGGCGTACCGATGCGGCCATAGCCGGCCTCGCGGCCACCCGATTCGGTGTTGCCGAGTTCGACGCCCTGCAAACGCGCGACGCGCTGGGCGCCTTCTTCCATCAGGTCGGGCGTCATGCGCGGACTCCTTTCGGCTCGACAGCGATCGGCGCCAGGGCGCTCGGCTCGACGCCTTCGGACGTGGCCAGCGCGCGCTGCGCTTCGAGCCGGCCGTCGCTCAACGTGTTCTTGTCCTTCGCGCGCCACTTGCGAACCAGCCCGACGATGCCATTCGGCAGGAACAGCGTGACCGCGATGAACAGCGCGCCGAGGAAGTACAGCCAGTACTCGGGGTACGCCACCGTCAACCAGCTCTTCGCGCCGTTGACGATGAAGGCGCCGATGATCGGTCCGATGAGCGTCGCGCGCCCGCCGACCGCGGCCCACACGGCGATCTCGATCGAGTTGGCTGCGCTCATCTCGCCGGGGTTGATGATGCCGACCTGTGGCACGTACAACGCGCCGGCCACGCCGCACATGATGGCGGAGATGACCCAGATCGTGAGCTTGTACGGCAGCGGGTTGTAGCCCGAGAACATCACGCGCGTTTCCGCGTCGCGGATGGCCTGCAGCACCCGGCCGAACTTGCTGCCGATGAGCCACTTGCTGAACAGGAAGAAGCCCAGCAGCGTGAGGCCGGTCATCACGAACAGCGTCATGCGCATGCTCTGCGTGGCGATCGGAATGTCGAGGATGCGCTTGAAGTCGGTGAAGCCGTTGTTGCCGCCGAAGCCCGTCTCGTTGCGGAAGAACAGCAGCATCGCGGCGAAGGTCATGGCCTGCGTGATGATCGAGAAGTACACGCCCTTGATGCGCGAGCGGAAGGCGAAGAAGCCGAACACGAAGGCGATGATTCCGGGCACCGCGACGATCATCACCAGCGTCATCACGAAGCTGCCGCTGAAGGTCCAGTGCCAGGGCAGTTCCTTCCAGTCGAGGAACACCATGAAGTCCGGCAGGTCGCTCTTGTAGTTGCCGTCGCGGCCGATCTGCCGCATGAGGTACATGCCCATCATGTAGCCACCCAGCGCGAAGAACATGCCGTGGCCCAGCGACAGGATGCCGGTATAGCCCCAGATCAGGTCCATGGCCAGCGCGCAGATGGCGTAGCACATGATCTTGCCGACCAGCGCCACCGCGTAGTCGCTCATGTAGAACATGCTCTCGCGCGGCACCAGCAGGTTGAGCATCGGCGCCACGGCGCAGACCACGATCAGCGCCACGAAGAAAACCGTCCAGCCCTTGCCGCTGAGCAGCGGGCCTTTGGTAGGTAAGGTGACCTTGCTCATGCCTCGGCGCTCCGGCCCTTCATGGCAAAGATGCCTTGAGGACGTTTCTGGATGAAGATGATGATGAAGACGAGCACCGCGATCTTCGCGAGCACCGCGCCGGCCCAGCCTTCGATGAACTTGTTCAGGATGCCCAGGCCCATCGCCGCGTACACGGTGCCGGCGAGCTGGCCGACGCCGCCCATCACCACCACCATGAACGAGTCGACGATGTAGCTCTGGCCGAGGTCGGGGCCAACGTTGCCGATCTGGCTCAGCGCGCAGCCCGCGAGGCCGGCGATGCCCGAGCCGAGCGCGAAGGCGTAGGTGTCGATGCGCGCGGTGTTCACGCCCATGCACGACGCGATGGGGCGGTTCTGCGTCACGCCGCGCACGAACAGGCCGAGCCGCGTGCGGCCGATGAGCCAGCCCATCGCAAGCAGCACCAGCGCCGCGAAGATGATGATGCCGATGCGGTTCCACGGCAGCGTCACGTTGCTCAGCATGGTGAAGCCGCCGCTCATCCAGCCGGGGTTTTCCACGCCGACGTTCTGCGCGCCGAAGAGCGAGCGCACCATCTGCTGCAGCATCAGGCTGATGCCCCAGGTGGCCAGCAGTGTCTCGAGCGGCCGGCCGTAGAGGAAGCGGATGACGCCGCGTTCCAGCACCGCGCCGACCAGCGCCGAGGCGAGGAACGACACCGGGATGGCGGCCACCAGGTACCAGCCGAACATCGACTCCGGAAAGTAGCGCTGGAAGATGCCCTGCATCACGTAGGTCGCGTAGGCGCCGATCATCATTAGCTCGCCGTGCGCCATGTTGATCACACCCATCAGCCCGTAGGTGATGGCCAGGCCCAGGGCGGCCAGCAGCAGCACCGAGCCCAGGCTGATGCCGCTAAAGATGGCGTTGATGCGGTCGCCCCAGACCAGCGCGCCGTCGATGCTGGCGATGGAGGCCGCGATGGCGCTCTTGACGTTGGCATCGGTCTCGTCGGCCAGGCGCTGGTTCAGCAGCAGCTTGATGTCGGGGCTCTTGCGCTCGGCCAGTGCCTTGGCGGCCAGGATGCGCTTGGCCGGATCGGCACTATTGAGCATCGACGCGGCGCTCACCAGTTCGAGCTGGGCCTTGATCGACGGATTGGTCTCGGCCGCCAGCGCACGCTCGACGGCCGGCAGGCGAGATTCGCTGGGCTCCTTCAGCAGGGCCTGTGCCGCGTCGGCGCGGATCTTGTCGTCCTTGCTGGTGAGCTGCAGCACGGCCTGCGCGGCGTCGAAGGCGCCGCGCATCAGATTGTTGTTGACGACGTCTTCGGCGTCGTCGGGCACCTTCGCCTCGGCACCGGTGACCGGGTCGTAACTCTTGTCGTCCTTGATGACGAAGACCTTGTCCGCGGTGTACTTGACTGCGTCGTCGGCCATCGCCTGGATGAAGGCGGCCGTCTTTTCGTCGGCGGTGAGCACCGCCTTGTCGAGCGCGGCGATGCGCGCCTCGGTGTCGCCCGAAGCGATGGCCTTGGCCTCGTCGGCGGTCAGCGCGTGGGCGGACAGGGCCGAGAAGGTCGCGAGGAGCGCGAACGCCGCCGCGCAGGAATGGATGAAGCGCATGGGTGGTCGCACGGCGTCTCTCTGATGTGGGAACACCGCGGAACCGGCTTCGCCAGGCCGCAGGTGTTGCCCCCGGTAGGGGGTGGGAGGAGGCGACACGAAGTGCGCCGCATCCTGGGGGCGAGCCAAGTTACATCGACTTGCCGGCAGGCTGGTCAGGCTTCTTGTCGTTGCCTTCGATGTACGGGCTCCACGGCTTGGCCTTGACCGGGCCGGGCGTCTTCCACACCACGTTGAACTGGCCGTCGGCCTTGATCTCGCCGATGAACACCGACTTGTGCAGGTGGTGGTTCTTCTCGTCCATCTTCGAGACGATGCCCGACGGTGCATTGAAGGTCTGGCCGGCCATGGCGGCGATCACCTTGTCGGTGTCGGTCGACTTGGCCTTCTCGACGGCCTGCTTCCACATGTGGATACCGATCCAGGTGGCTTCCATCGGGTCGTTGGTCAGCGGCTTGTCCATGTGGCCGGGGATCTTCTTGGCCTTGGCGTACTCGCTCCATTGCTTGATGAAAGCGGTGTTGGTCGGGTTCTTGATCGACATGAAGTAGTTCCATGCGGCCAGGTGGCCCACCAGCGGCTTGGTGTCCACGCCGCGCAGTTCTTCTTCGCCCACCGAGAAGGCGACGACTGGCACGTCCTTGGCCTTGAGGCCCGCGTTGCCCAGTTCCTTGTAGAAGGGCACGTTGGAGTCGCCGTTGATGGTCGACACCACGGCGGTCTTGCCGCCTGCAGAGAACTTCTTCACGTCGGCAACGATGGTCTGGTAATCGCTGTGGCCGAAGGGGGTGTACTTCTCGTCGATGTCCTTGTCGGCCACGCCCTTGCTCTTGAGGTAGGCGCGCAGGATCTTGTTGGTGGTGCGCGGGTACACGTAGTCGGTGCCCAGCAGCACCCAGCGCTTGGCGCCGCCGCCTTCCTTGCTCATCAGGTAGTCGACGGCCGGGATGGCTTGCTGATTGGGCGCTGCGCCCGTGTAGAACACGTTCTTCGACAGCTCTTCACCTTCGTACTGCACCGGGTAGAACAGCAGGCCGTTCATTTCCTCGACCACCGGCAGCACCGACTTGCGCGACACCGAGGTCCAGCAGCCGAAGATGACCGAGACCTTGTCCTGACCGAGCAATTGCTTGGTCTTCTCGGCGAACAGCGGCCAGTTGGAGGCCGGGTCGACGATCACCGGCTCGAGCTGCTTGCCCATCACGCCGCCCTTCTTGTTGATGTCCTCGATGGCCATCAGCACGGTGTCCTTCAACACGGTTTCCGAGATGGCCATGGTGCCCGACAGCGAATGCAGCACGCCGACCTTGATGGTGTCGGCGGCGAACGCCGGCGCAGCGGAGATGCTGGCCAGAGCGACGGCGGCGGTGAGCGCCTTGAGGGTGAAACGACGTTGCATGGTGACTCCTGCTCCTGTGGGTTTGCTTGAAACCGTTGCAGCCATCGGGATGATGGGCAGCGATGAAGCGGAGTCTCTCGTCAGGAGGCGAAGTCAGGAATACGCCGGGTGGCGTACAGGTGCGCCGATTCACCCGACGTGGCCCGAAAGTCCTTCAGGCTTGGACCGCGAACTGTTTCGCGACGAAGGCCCAGATCAGTTTCGACGCATCGGGCCCGGCGGGGTCGCTGAAGGCCTGGCGCGCGGCACCGCCGCTCCATGCATGCCCCAGCCCGCCGATCTCGCAGAGCCGAACGCGGGTCTGTCCGTCGCGGGTGTAGTCGGTGATGCGCGCCGGCCGGCGTTGCCCACGCTGCAACGTGCGCGACACGCCAGGTCGCGCGCCGGTGGCGGTCGCCCACACCGCGGCGGTGTTGGTGGCATTGCCGGCGGTAACCACGCTGTCGGCGTCGCCGTGCAGCACCAGCAGCGGCGGCAGGCTTGCGCCCACTGCGGCAGCACCAAGTGCCTTGCCGACGGCGGTCATCGGCACCGAGGGCGCACGTTTGCCGCGCATCGCGCCCAAAGCGGTCGCCGACGACTGCGCCGCGCCCGGCGCGACGCCCGAGTGCATCGCCACGGCCTTGAAGCGCCCTGGAAAGTGCGTCGCCATCAGCACCGCCATGCTCGCTCCGGCCGACAGCCCCGCCACTGCGATGCGGTCGCGGTCCACCGGATGGAAGAGACAGACCTGGTCGATGGCCGCCATCAGCGTGGCGGCCTCGGCGCGTGCCTTGCCGCTGCGGGTGTCGTACCAGTTCCAGCAGCCGTGCGGGTTGACCATGCGGTCTTGCTCGGGGTAGAGCACCAGGAAGCGCTCGCGCGTGGCCAGGCGGTTCATGCGGCTGAGGACGGCCAGGTCGCGCCCGGTCTGGCCGCAGCCGTGCAACATCACGAGCAAAGGCACTTTCTCGCCCGACGTAAGGTTGAGGCCGGGTGGCCGGTAGAGGTGATAACGCCGCGCACCCGCCGCACCGACGGCCATGCCCGAGAGCCAATCGCCAGGGCCCGGTGGCGCCTTGTTTTGCTGAACAGCCGCCTGCTGCATTTGCGTCGCGACGCGTTTGCCGGCGCCGAGCGTGACTTTCGTGAGCGCCCGCAGATTGCGCGCATAAGCACGCGTCAGCGCGGAAGTCGTGGAGCGGCGAACCATGGTGGTTGCACGGTAGCAGCTTCCGCGCCGCGCGCCACCATCGGTTCAGTAGCGCTCGGGCACGTACATGTTCGCCGGCACAGGCTGACGCAAGTAGTCGGGGTTTCGCATGCGCGCGGGCAGGTCCACCGCCGCATGCATGACGTCGTGGTACGGCAACTGGTCGAGCAGGTGCGCAATGCAGTTCAACCGGGCCTTTTTCTTGTCGACGGCCTGCACCACCCACCACGGTGCCTCTGGGATGTGCGTGCGCTCGAGCATGGTCTCCTTGGCCTTGGTGTATTCCTCCCAACGGCGGCGGCTCTCCAGGTCCATCGGGCTCAACTTCCATTGCTTGAGCGGATCGTGGATGCGGCCGAGGAAGCGCAGGTGCTGCTCGTCGTCGGTGATGGAGAACCAGTACTTGATGAGCGTGATGCCCGAGCGCACCAGCATCTTCTCGAACTCCGGAACGCTCCGGAAGAACTCTTCGTATTCGTCGTCCGAGCAGAAGCCCATCACGCGCTCGACGCCGGCGCGGTTGTACCAACTGCGGTCGAACAGCACCATTTCGCCGGCGGCCGGCAGGTGCGCCACGTAGCGCTGGAAATACCACTGCGTGCGCTCGCGGTCATTGGGTGCGGGCAGCGCGGCGACGCGGGCCACGCGTGGGTTGAGCCGCTGCGTGATGCGCTTGATGACGCCGCCCTTGCCCGCCGCATCGCGGCCCTCGAACAGGATCACCACCTTCTGCTTGCTGTGCTGGACCCAGTCCTGCAGCTTCACGAGTTCGCCCTGCAGACGAAACAGCTCGCGAAAATAGGCAGCGCGCGCCGCCTTGTCGACGCCGACGGGCGCGCCGTCTTCGTCCACATTGCGGTCCTCGATCTCGAGCTCGAGTTCTTCGTCGTAGCTGTCGACCAGGTCGCGCGCAATGCGCTGCATCAGCTCTTCGTGGTCGGGATGGGCGTTCTGCAGCGGCATGGTGATGAGACGGTAGGGAATGGGAGGGATGCTGCCGAGCACGTGTGACCTCGGCATGACAGTTTCGCGACGCTGACACGCCGCTGTCACATGCGGGCGCAAGCATCGGTCCTTCATTGCTGTCCGACATCCGCCCTTCCCTTTCATGACAACCCCCAGCAACGCTCCCGGCACCCCTGCGTCGGGACTCGGCCACGATGACGCGGGCCTGATCTGCGGCTACGTGTTCGAGCGCAGCGCGGGGGGTGGCTCCGCACGGGCCCTCGACGCGCAAAGAGCAGCGGCCTGGTTGACACACCGGACCGCGTCGTCGGCCGGCTTCGCCTGGCTGCACTTCAACCTCAACCACGCACAGGCCGAGCGCTGGCTGGTGCGCCATGCCGGGCTGTCCGAGGCGTTCTACGAGACGCTCAAGGACGGCTCGCATTCCACCCGCATCGAGCGCGACGACGACGCGCTGATCGCGGTGGTCAACGATGTCCACTTCGATTTCGGCTTCGAACCTTCGGACATCGCCACGCTCTGGATCAGCGTGGGGCCGCAACTGGTGGTCACTGCACGCACGCAACCGCTGCGCACGGTCGATGCGCTGCGCACGGCGGTGCGCGCGGGGCAATCACCGCGCTCCAGTGTCGCGCTGCTCGAAGCGCTGATGCGCACCCAGGCCGACGGCCTGGTCGGCATCGTGCGCGGCGTGACCACAAGGATCGACCGGGTCGAAGACGAACTGCTGAGCGGGCGCCTCGACCACAAGCGCGCGCGGCTGGGCGTGCTGCGCCGGCTGCTGGTGCGGCTGCAGCGGCTGCTCGCGCCCGAGCCTGCCGCGCTGTTCCGGCTGCTGCAGCATCCGCCGGCCTGGATGGCCGAAGACGACGTGCAGGAACTGCGCGGCGCGAGCGAGGAGTTTTCGGTGGTGCTGCGCGACATGCAGGGGCTGCAGGAGCGCATCAAGCTGCTGCAGGAAGAGATCGCAGCCAGCGTGAACGAAGACAACGGCCGCAGCCTGTTCGTGCTGACGGTGGTGACGGTGCTGGCGCTGCCGATCAACATTCTGGCCGGGCTGTTCGGCATGAACGTCGGCGGCATTCCGCTGGCGCAGCACCCGCACGGCTTCTGGATCGTGGTGGCGATCGTCGGTGCCTTCACCGCGGTGGCGGCGTGGGTGGCCCGGCGCCGCAAGGACCGGTAGGCTGCCCGCGGGCACGGTTGTCCCGTGCGTGCCCTGCAGCGCGCAGGGCGAAGGCCTAAAATCGCGGCGTGCCTTCCATCCTCAACGCCGACCTGCATTGCCACTCCGTGGTGTCCGACGGCACGCTCACGCCGGAGGCCCTGGCCGAACGGGCAGCCGCCAACGGCGTCGAACTGTGGGCGCTGACCGACCACGACGAGATCGGCGGGCAGCACCGCGCCATGGCTGCAGCACGTGCCCACGGCCTGAAGTACCTCACCGGTGCCGAGATTTCGATCACTTTCGCCGGCGAGACCGTGCACATCGTCGGCCTAGGCTTCGACCCGGACGACAGCCGCCTGCGCGAAGGCCTGCGCGCCACGCGTGGCGGGCGTGAAGCGCGGGCCCGCGAAATGGCAGACGGCCTGGCCAAGGTCGGCATCATCGGCGCCTACGAAGGCGCCCTTCCCTTCGTCGGCAACCCGGAGCTGATCTCGCGCACCCACTTCGCGCGCTTCCTGGTCGAAAGCGGCGTTTGCAAGGACACACCCGAGGTCTTCCGAAAGTACCTTACCGAGGGCAAGCCGGGCTACGTCCCGCACCGCTGGGCCACGCTGAAGGACGCGGTGCGCTGGATCACCGAGGCGGGCGGCGTCGCAGTCGTCGCGCACCCGGGCCGCTACAACTTCACCGCCAACGAAGAGCACGCGCTCTTCACCGAGTTCCAGGCGCACGGCGGCCGCGCGATCGAGGTCGTGACCGGCAGCCATGCGCCAGCCGAATACGTCGAGTACGCGGAGAAAGCCATCGAATACGGCTTCGCCGCATCGCGCGGCAGTGACTTCCACAGCCCGGACGAGAGCCACATGGATCTGGGCAAGCTGCCATGGTTGCCTGGCACCCTGACGCCCGTCTGGGAACTGCTCGAAGACCGAATCCAGTGAGCGCGCTGCCGGAGAGTTCGGCGCACGGCGCACTCGGTGGGCGCGATGTCCGATCGGATCGCGTGCTTGCCGGCATCGGGATGGTGATCCTCGCAGTAGCCTGCTTCTCGACGCTCGATGCGACCGCCAAGATGTCCATCGCCGCCGTACCCATTCTCATGGGGGTGTGGTTTCGCTACGCCTTCCAGGCGGTGGCGACCACCGCGGTGCTGCTGCCTCGCCACGGCGTCGCCCTGCTGCGCACGGCGCATCCCAAATTCCACGTGCTGCGCGGTGCGCTTTTGCTGCTGACCAGCGTGCTGGCGTTTCTCAGCCTGCGCTACATGCCGTTGCCGGAGTTCACCGCGATCGTGCTGATGGGACCGCTGGTCGTGACATTGCTGGCGGCAACTTTCCTGAAGGAGCGCGTGTCCTTCCTGCGCTGGCTGCTGGTGGCCGGTGGGTTCGCAGGCACGCTCGTGATCCTGCGCCCGCGTGGCGACGACTTCGGCTGGTCGATCCTGCTGCCCGTGGCCATGGTCATGTCGAACGCCTGGTTCCAGGTGCTAACGAGCAAGCTGGCTAGGACCGAGAACCCGCTCACGCTGCACTTCTACACGGGCTGGGTCGGCGCGCTGATCGCGTCGCTCGCACTTCCCTTCGTCTGGCAGGCCTTGCCTTCATGGCATTGGTGGGCACTGCTGTTCGTGATGGGCTTCATGGGCACGGTCGGTCATTTCATGCTGATCCTGGCTTTTCAGCGCGCGCCCGCCTCGACGCTGACACCGTACCTCTATGCGCAGATCGGCTTCGCCATGCTGGGCGGCTGGCTGATGTTTTCGCACGTGCCCGACCGTGTCTCGCTGCTGGGCATCGGACTGATCGCCGCCTGCGGCGCGGCTGGCGCCTGGTTGACCGTGCGCGAGCGCCGCGTTCCCATCGAACCTGTGGAAAGCTGACACCATGGCTCAATTCTTCGAACTCCACCCCGACAATCCGCAGTTGCGGCTGCTCAAGCAGGCCGTGGCCTTGCTGGAGCGCGGCGAAGTCATCGCCGTGCCGACCGACTCCAGCTATGCGCTGGTTTGCCACCTCGACGACAAGGACGCGGTCGACCGGCTGCGGCGCATTCGCCAGGTCGACGACAAGCACCATCTCACGCTGCTGTGCCGCGACCTGAGCGAACTGGCCAACTACGCCAAGGTCGACAACAAGCAGTACCGGCTGCTCAAGGCCGCGACGCCCGGCCCCTACACCTTCCTGCTCGAAGCGACCAAGGAAGTGCCGCGCCGCGTGAGCCATCCCCAGCGCAAGACCATCGGCCTGCGCGTGCCCGACCACAAGGTGCTGTGCGAGCTGCTCACGTTGCACGGGGCGCCGCTGCTGGCGACCACGCTGATCCCGCCGGGCGAGACCGAACCGCTGAACGACGCACAGGACATCCGTGAGCGCTTCGAGAAGCAGATCGGCGCGGTGATCGACGCCGGCGCCTGCACACTCGAGCCGACCACCGTGGTCGACCTCACGCCCATGGGCGCGGGCGACGACCCGGTGGTGATCCGACTGGGCCGCGGCCCGGTGTCCGTGCTGGGCCTGTGAGACCGGTGCAGCCCCGTGCGGCCCCGTGCAATCCGAACGGCCTCGCAGAGGCGTCTGAGACAATCGACCGGTGGACATCTCCAACCTCGTTCAAACTGTCCTGATCTACGCCTTGCCGGTGATCTTCGCCATCACGGTCCACGAAGCGGCACACGGCTACGCGGCGCGGCACTTCGGCGACGACACGGCCTACAGGCTCGGGCGCATGACGCTCAACCCACTCAAGCACATCGATCCGGTCGGCACCATCCTGATGCCGCTGATTCTTTACTTCGCCACCTCCGGCGCATTTCTCTTCGGCTACGCCAAGCCGGTGCCGGTCCAATTCGGCCGGCTGCGCAACCCGAAGCGCGACATGATCTGGGTGGCGCTGGCCGGGCCGGCCTCCAACTTCGTGATGGCGATCGGCTGGGCGCTGCTGCTGGTCGGACTGATCGCTGGCGGCGTGCAAGAGCGCTTCTTTCTGCGCATGGCGCAGGGCGGCGTGCTGGTGAACCTGGTGATGTGGGCTTTCAACCTGTTTCCGCTGCCGCCGCTCGACGGCGGCCGCGTGCTGGCCGGCCTGCTGCCGCGCGGCGGTGCCCAGACCGTGCTGGCGCGCATCGAACCCTACGGTTTCTTCATCGTGATGGGCCTGGTGCTCGCCGGTGTCGTCAGCACGTGGTGGCTCCAGCCACTGATGGCTTTCGGCTCGCAGGCGATCGGCCTGCTGATCTCTCCGCTCACCGCGCTGCTGCGCTAGCTCACTTTTCGGCATGACCTCGTCCACTTCGTCCTCCCCCACCCGCTTCCTCACCGGGATCACGACCACCGGCACGCCGCACCTCGGCAACTACGTAGGCTCGGTGCGCCACTCGGTGCGCTTCAGCCGCCGGGCCGATGTGCAGAGCTTCTACTTCCTGGCCGACTATCACGCGCTGATCAAGGTCGACGAGCCAGCCCGCATCCAGCGCTCGACGCTGGAAATCGCGGCCACCTGGCTGGCTTGCGGACTCGATCCGGAGCGGGTGGTGTTCTACCGGCAATCGGACATCCCCGAGATTCCGGAATTGACCTGGTTCCTGACCTGCGTCACCGGCAAGGGCATCCTGAACCGTGCGCACGCCTACAAGGCGTCGGTCGACAAGAACCTCGCCAAGGGCGAGGACCCGGATGCCGACGTGAGCGCCGGCCTCTTCATGTACCCGGTGCTGATGGGCGCGGACATCCTGCTCTTCAACGCGCACAAGGTGCCTGTGGGCCGCGACCAGGTGCAGCACATCGAGATGGCGCGCGACATGGCGCAGCGCTTCAATCATCTCTATGGCGAGCATTTCACGCTGCCCGAGGCCGAGATCGACGACGCGGTCGCCACGCTGCCCGGCCTCGACGGCCGCAAGATGAGCAAGAGCTACGACAACACGATCCCGCTCTTCACACCGCGTACGCAGCTGCAGAAGCTGATCGGCGGCATCCTGACCGACTCGCGGCTGCCCGGCGAACCCAAGGACACCGAGGGTTCGGCGCTGTTCCAGATCTATCAGGCGTTTGCCGACACCGAAGAGACCGCCGCGCTCAGGAAGGCCTACGCCGACGGCATCGCCTGGGGCGACGCCAAGCAGGTGGTGTTCGAGCGGATCGACCGCGAGATCGCGCCGATGCGCGCGCACTACGAGGCACTGCTCGACGACCCGGCGCAGATCGAACGCATCCTGCTGGCCGGCGCCGAGAAGGCACGCGCGTTGTCGGGCCCCTTCGTCGGCCGGCTGCGCCAGGCTGTGGGCTTGCGCAAGCTCGAGGCGCCGGCCACGGCCAAGATCGCGAAGAGTGCCAAGGTCGCACGGCCGAGCTTCAAGCAGTACCGCGAGCGCGACGGCCGCTTCTACTTCAAGCTGCTCGACGCGAACGGCGGTTTGCTGCTGCAAAGCCGGGCTTTCGCGTCTCCGCAGGAGGCAGGTCGCGCGATCGGTGCGCTGCAGCAGCGTCCAGAAGAAGCGCTCGCAACACTCGCCGAACACCTGGAACCGGTTGACAATGAGGGGATGCGTGCCGCGACGGACGCATTGGAGGCGCTGGCCACGTCGGCCAGTGGTGGTTAGGAGACGGATTCACGCAGAGGCCGGAACATACCGGCCGAGCGTCCACACAGAAAGCAGACCATGAGCATTTACGTCATCGACGATCATCCCCTGATGCGCGACGCCATCGTGATGGTGCTGCGGCGCCTTCGGCCCGCGGAGAACATTGTCGAACTGGAGCGGCTCGACAAGCTGACCAGCGCCGTCAAGCAGCATGGCATGCCCGACCTGTTCTGCCTCGACCTGAAGCTGCCCGACACCACCGGCTGCTCGGGCGTCATCGCGGTCAAGCAGATCTATCCCGACGTGCCCATCGCCGTGTATTCGGCCTCGCCGGCCGCCGACATGGAAGAGGCCTGCATCGAAGCAGGCGCCGATACCTACATCGAGAAATCCGCCAGTTCGGCCGAACTCACTGCCGTGTTGCGCGGCCTGCTGATGGCCGATGCCGAAGCCGAGGAATCGCTTGCCGCGTCGACCAACAGCAAGCTGTCGAAGCGCCAGACACAGCTCATCGCCATGCTCGACAAGGGCATGAGCAATCGGGACATCGCCACCGAACTGGAGATCAGCGAGCACACGGTCAAGGTGCACCTGTGGCGCCTGTTCCGACGCCTGGGCGTGAAGAGCCGCACCCAGGCGCTGCATCACGCGCGGAACCACGGGTTGCTGTCGACTTCCGGGTCGGCTTAGCTCTCCCCCAGGCTTCGCGCACTGCGTGTCGCTTTCGCCAACCCCCTTCCGGGGGCGACAACGGCGGCCCGGCGGAGCCGGTTCCGCGGTGTCTCTGGAATGGCGGTGAGGCTGTTTAGCCTACGGCGCCGGAGATGCGGGTCTGGGCTTGGGATTCGTCGGCATCGTTGAGCGCCACGCGGAACACGCTGCCGCGACCCAGGCGCGAGCGCACGCTCACCGGATGGCCGAGTGCATGCGAGAGTCTGGCGACGATGGCCAACCCGAGGCCGAAGCCGTCGGACGTGCCGGCATGGTCGGCCACCTTGTAGAACTCCAGGAACACGTCACGCAGGTGCTCGCGCGCGATGCCGATGCCGGTGTCCCACACTTCCACGCGCAGGCCGTCGCGGGTTTGGCGCGAGGCCAGCAAGATACCGCCCTCGGCGGTGTATTTGATGGCGTTGGCCAGCAAGTTGCCCAGCATCCGGCGCACGCGGATCGGGTCGGTCAGCACCGTGCCGCGGCTCACGTGCACACGGAAGCGCAGTCCCTTGGCTTCGGCCACCGGGCGGTACTGCAGTTCGAGATCGTGCAACAGCTGTCCCACGTCGACCCGCTCGATGTGCAGCCGGACCTGTCCCGAGTCGATGCGTGCCAGGTCGAACAGCGAATCGAACAACGCGTTCACGGCATGCGTGGCGCGAACGATCTTCGGCGCAATCTCTTGCACCAGCTCAGGCTCGTTGCGCAGCCAGTCCGCATAGAGCGACAGTGCCAGCACGGGCTGGCGCATGTCGTGCGCGGCGCTGGCCAGAAAGCGGTTCTTCATCGCCACGGCCGAGACCGCCGCCTGCCGCTGCTGCGTCAACGAGTTGATCAGGATGTGGTTGTGAAACAGCAGCTCGAAACTGTTGCGCGCCGTCTCGTGAATGCGGCGGCCCGCGCGCAGCAGCAGCCACCAGTGCAGCACCGGCAGCATCAGAAAGCCGTAATGAAAATGCGGACGCTGGAAGTTCAGCTCGACCACGCGAAAGGCCACGGCGGACATCATGGTGATGAAGAGCACGTTGACGTAGCGTCTGAGCAGCGGTGGGTAGAGCGCCAGGCCGTTGAGCGGGAAGGTCGCGACGCCGGCCACGATGAGCCAGCTCATGAACTGGTTGACCAGCGGCGTACGCTCGAAAAAGATCAGGATCGACAGGCCCCACGCGAAGGCGCTGGTGCCCCACAGGAAGCGGTAGCGGTCGACGAACTCCTGCTGAGAAACCGAATCCTTGTCGGCGTAGTCTCGTGCGTAACGCCGTTCGCCCCACACGCGGCAGGCCGTGGCTCCGATGCCGATGCCCAGCCAAAGAAACAGTTGCCAGCGCGGCACATGCCCCCAGCTCAGCCCGATCATGGCCGGCATGAGCGCCGCTGCCAGAAGGTAGGAGCCGCGCGCGGCCCGCATGAGGCTGCGAATCAGCTCGCCGCGAACCCAGGGTTCGGCTTCGTCCGCCGTCGCGGGGGCCGGCGTGAGACTCGCAAACGACGAGTTGCCGAGACCCACGAACGACGAATTACCCTTCATGGCTCACCACCTCTGTCTGTCTGGCACTTTGAAAAATGCCCCTTCGGACAGGGCCATGGCATTGGATGATTCTAGGGGCAGCGCCGCTGTTCGGAGACCGCGCGGTGCGCCATCTCGTTCCGCGCATCGACCGCGTGGTCACCAGCCGTCGAAGGGCGCGCGCCTTGCGCCGATCCCGCCGAGCGACGCAAAAAAAATGGCGCCCTGCTGGGCGCCATTTTGGAGGAGAGGGAGGGATTCGAACCCTCGGTACGTTTCCGTACGCCTGATTTCGAGTCAGGTACATTCGACCACTCTGCCACCTCTCCGGTGTCTGTCGAGCCTTCGATTCTAGCAGCACTTTAGGACGCTTTTTCCCGGCTCGATGTCGATCAGGCGCTCAGCGTTTCGGCGCCGCGCAGGTACGGCCGCAGTGCGACCGGGATGCGGATCGAACCGTCCGCATTCTGGTGGTTCTCCAGCACCGCGACCAGCGCGCGGCCCACGGCCAAGCCCGAACCGTTGAGCGTGTGCACCAGTTCGTTCTTGCCCTGCGCGTTCTTGAAACGCGCCTGGAGACGGCGCGCCTGGAACGCCTCGCAGTTCGACACCGAGCTGATCTCGCGGTAGGTGTCCTGCGCCGGCAGCCACACTTCCAGGTCGTAGGTCTTGGTCGAGCCGAACCCCATGTCGCCCGTGCACAGCAGCACCACGCGGTAAGGCAACTCCAAGGCCTGCAGCACCGCTTCAGCGTGCGTCGTCATGGCTTCGAGCGCCTCGTAGCTCTGCGACGGATGCGTGATCTGCACCATCTCGACCTTGTCGAACTGGTGCTGGCGAATCATGCCGCGCGTGTCGCGCCCGGCGCTGCCGGCCTCGGAGCGGAAGCATGGCGAATGCGCGGTCAGCTTGATCGGCAGTTGCGACTCGGGCACTACCTCGTCGCGCACGAAGTTGGTCAGCGGCACCTCGCTGGTCGGGATCAGGTAGAGCGCCTGGGTGTCGGGCACCGGCTCGCCGTCCTGGCCGCCCTTTTTCGCCGCGAACAGGTCACCCTCGAACTTGGGCAATTGGCCGGTACCGCGCAGCGATTCGGCATTGACGATGTAAGGCACATAGCACTCGGTGTAGCCATGGCGCTCCGTCTGCAAATCGATCATGAACTGCGCGAGCGCGCGATGCAGCCGGGCGATCGGGCCTTTCAGCACGCTGAAGCGCGAACCGGCAAGCTTGACGCCCATCTCGAAATCGAGGCCCAAGGGCGCACCGAGATCGACGTGGTCCTTCGGCGCAAACGCCAGCGGCGTGGCACCGGCACCGGCGCCGCCGTTGGGCGCCCAGCGGCGCACCTCGACGTTGCCGCTCTCGTCCTCTCCCAGGGGCACGCTCTCGTGCGGCAGGTTGGGCACGGCCAGCAACAGCGCATGCAGTTCGGGCTGGATCGCATCGAGCCGTGCCGACTGCGTCTCCTGCTCGGCCTTGAGCGCGTTGACCTCGGTCATCAGCGCCTGCGTTTCGGCGGCCGCCGACTCGCCCTTCGCCTTCAACGGCCCGATCTGCTTGTTGAGCACATTGCGGCGCGCCTGGAGTTCCTCGGTGCGCGTCTGCAGGATCTTGCGTTCGGCCTCGAGCGCGGTGAAGGCGTGCACGTCGAGGAATGGCTGGTTCTTCTTGCGCTTTTCGAGGCCGGCAACGGCGGCGGCGAGGTCTTTGCGGAGCAGGGTGATGTCGAGCATGCGCCGATTTTAGGTCGGGCCCTGTCCCCCGCTTCCCTGGCCGCGGCGCGGCGCGGCCCTCAGGCCAGCCCGGCCGGGTCGAGGTTGGCGCCGCAGACGATCAAGCAGACCTTCTCGCCTTCGCTCGGCACGTACGCGCCGGTCTGCAGCGCCGCCAGTGGCAGTGCCGCAGCGGGCTCGACCGCCAGCTTCATCTCTTTCCACAGCCACAGCTGCGCTGCGCGGATGGCGTCGTCGTCAAGCAGCAGTGCGTCGCGCACCTCGCGCTGCGTGATCTCCCAGGCGATGCTGCCGATGCGTTTGGCACCCAGCGAATCCGCCGCCACGCCACCGACCGTCACGTCGACCGGTTCGCCGGCTTCGCGCGCACGAAACAGCGTCGGCGCCCGTTCGGGCTCCAGCGCCACGACGCGGCTGCGCGGCCCAAACCAGCCGGCCAGGCCGCCGATCAGGCCGCCGCCACCCACGCTCACGAGCACCGAATCGGGCACGCCGCCTTGCTGCTCGATCTCGCGGCCCAGTGTGCCGGCGCCCGCCACCACCTCGGGCTGATCGTAGGCATGCGTGAGGAGCGCGCCGCTCTCACGCTGGCGCGTCAGGCAGGCCGCCAATGCATCCGCGTAGGCCTCGCCGACGACGGTCACTTCGGCGCCGAGCGCGCGCAACCGAGCCCGCTTGGCCTCGGGCGACACGCTGGGCAGGAACACTTCGCAGCGCACCCCGAGCGCATGTGCCGCGGCGGCAGTCGCGATGCCGGCATTTCCACCGGACGCGACCACCACGCCGCTGGACGGTATGTCGTTGGCCAGCAGGCGGTTCATCATCCCGCGCGCCTTGAAGCTGCCGGCGACCTGCAGGTGTTCGAGCTTGAGCCAGATCTCCACGCCGGGCGTGGCGGGCAGCCCGAAGGCGGCGGGCGACAGCTTCCAGAGCGGCGTCTCGCGCAGGTAGGCGCCGCGGTGCGCGTCCAGGCGCTGCGCGGCGCGTTCGATCTCGGCGTGCCAGTCGGCCGTGGCAGCCGACGTGATTGCAGCGCCGCTCACGAGATGTGCCCCGGGGTCGGAATGTCGTCGAGCTTCAGGCCCTTGGGCAGCGGGAACTTGATGGTTTCCTGGATGCCGTCCATCTTGCGCACCGACACGGCGCCCAATGCGCGCACCCGATCGATCACGGCATGAACCAGCACCTCGGGTGCCGACGCGCCCGCGGTGAGCCCGACCCGCGACTTGCCCTCGAACCATTCGGGCCGGAGTTCGTCGGCGGAGTCGACCATGTAGCTCTCGGTGCCTAGGCGCTGCGCGAGCTCGCGCAGGCGGTTGCTGTTCGAACTGGTCGGGCTGCCGACCACGATCAGGATGTCGACCTGCGGGCTCATGATCTTCACGGCGTCCTGCCGGTTCTGTGTGGCGTAGCAGATGTCCTGCTGCTTGGGCTCGCGGACCTTCGGGAAACGCGTGCGCACGGCGGCGGCGATCTCGGCCGCATCGTCGACCGACAGCGTGGTCTGCGTCACGACGGCCAGCTTGTCGGTCTGCGCCGGTTGCACGCGCGCCACGTCGGCCACGTCCTCGACCAGATGAATGCCGCTCGACAGCTGCCCCATCGTGCCTTCGACCTCAGGATGGCCCTTGTGGCCAATCATGATGAATTCGTAGCCTTCCTTCGCAAGCTTGGCGACCTCGACGTGCACCTTGGTGACCAGCGGACAGGTGGCGTCGAACACGTCGAAGCCGCGGTCGCGCGCCTCGGTCTGCACCGCCTTGCTCACGCCGTGTGCACTGAAAATCAGTGTCGAGCCGGGCGGCACTTCCGCCAGGTCTTCGATAAAGATCGCGCCCTTGGCCTTGAGCTCGTTCACCACGTAGGTGTTGTGCACGATCTCGTGGCGCACGTAGATGGGGGCGCCAAACTTGGCCAGCGCGCGCTCGACGATCTCGATTGCGCGGTCGACCCCCGCGCAGAACCCACGCGGTTCGGCCAGGAGGATTTCGTCAACGGTCTTCACGGGTGCACCCATCCTGAAAATTCGTTCCGAACTCCCTTCGGGAGAACACCGCGGAACTGGCTCCGCCAGGCCGCCGGTGTTGCCCCCGGCAGGGGGTTGGCGCAGCGGACACAAAGTGCCGCGAAGACTGGGGGCGAGCTCAAAGCACCCCGATCAGTTGCACTTCGAAGGTCACCGACTGGCCGGCGAGCGGATGGTTGAAGTCGAACTGCACCGCCGTGTCGCTCGACGCGATCACCGCACCGGCGTAGCTGCCCATGCCGTCTGGCGTGGGGAACTGGACCACGTCGCCGACCGCGTAGCGCTCGTCGGGGTCGCTCATCTTCGCGAGCAACGTGCGCGCCACCCACTGCTGCATCTCGGCATTGCGCTCGCCGAAGGCCTCGCCGGCAGGCAGATCGAAGGTGGTGTGCGCGCCTTCTTCCAGGCCGAGCAAGCGCTGCTCCACGGCCGGCGACAGTTCGCCGGTGCCAAGCGACAGCGTCGCCGGCTTGTCGGCGAAGGTGTTGATGATGTCGCCCGCAGGGCCTGCCAGCCGGTAGTGCAGCGTGAGGAAGGAGCCGGCGGTGACGATTGCGGCGGTGGTGGGCGAGGTCAAGATGGGAAAGGCCGTGAAGCCCCCGGTACACTGAATCCGCCATTTTAGGGAGTGGGGCCCAAGCCCCGTCTGCGCCATGTCTTTCAAAGATCTGCCGCCGGAAGCCAGGCCGCGCGAGAAACTTATCGCACGCGGCGCCGCCGCTTTGGGCGATGCCGAACTGCTTGCCCTGCTGCTGCGCACCGGCATTGCAGGCAAGAACGTGCTGCAGCTGGCGCAGGAACTGCTCGACACCTTTGGCGGTATCGCCGGTCTGCTGCAGACCGGCGTCGACGACCTGAAGGCCGTCAAGGGCCTCGGCGGCTCGGCCAAGCGTGCCGAACTGACCGCCGTGCTCGAACTCGCGCGCCGTGCAATGGCCGAGCGCTTGAAAGAACGCACCGTGTTCGATTCGCCCGAGGCCGTGGCGCACTACCTGCAGCTGCACATCGCCGGCCGAGCGCACGAAGTGTTTGCGGTGTTGTTCCTCGACGCGCAGCACCGGCTGATCGCCATGGAAGAACTGTTTCGCGGCACGCTGACGCAGACCAGCGTCTACCCGCGCGAGGTGGTGCTCCGCGCGCTGCATCACCATGCCGCAGCCGTGGTGCTGGCGCACAACCATCCGAGCGGGGGCGTGGAACCCTCGCGCGCCGACGAGGCATTGACGCAAACGCTCAAGGCGGCCCTCGCGCTGGTCGATGTGCGGGTGCTCGACCACGTGGTGGTGGCTCGCGGATTGAGTCTTTCGATGGCGCAGCGCGGCCTGCTCTGAACGGCTTGCTATGCTGAACCCATGCCACGCCGTTCCGACACGCTCAAGAGCCTCGCCGATCTCGGCTCCGTCCAGCGAACGCTGAGCGAGCAACGCGCGCGCGAAGCCGAGGCAGCCGCCGCACGCGCTGCAATCGCGCAGAAGCGGGCGGCTGAGCAAGACCTGTTCAGCCGCGCCATCGGCGCCACGCAGCCGCTCAAGCGCCCTGCCGCCGTGCCGCTGGCGCCCGAGCCGCCGGCACCGATCCCGGTGCAGCATCAGCTCGACGAGCAGCGCGTGCTGCGCGAATCGCTGTCCGACGAGTTCGACGTCACCACGCTGCTCGACGTGGACGACGCCATGAGCTTCCGGCGCTCCGGCATCGGCACCGACGTCACGCGCAAGCTGCGCGCGGGTGAATGGTCGATCCAGCGCCAGGTCGACCTGCATGGCCTGCGCAGCGACGAGGCGCGCGAGGCGCTGGGCGCCTTCATCCGCACCGCCTACAAGCAAGGCATGCGCTGCGTGCGCGTGGTGCACGGCAAGGGCCTGGGCTCGCCGGGCAAGCAGCCGGTGCTCAAGACCAAGACCCAACGCTGGCTGATCCAGAAGAACGAGGTGCTGGCCTTCGTCCAGGCCAAGCCGGCCGAGGGCGGCGCGGGCGCGCTGGTGGTGCTGCTGGCGCCGTCCAAGCGCTGAGGCCACGCGCACGAAAAAGCCCGCGACCTTGCGGTGGCGGGCTTCTCGGTCGGGCCGGCGAAGCCGACGTCGAATTACAGCGCTGCGGTGCGGGCGGCGTTGCGGGCTTCGGCACGGACCGCAGCGCGGTCCACGTTGCCGTTGCCCACCGACAGCACGCCGGCCGAGGCCTGGTTGCCGTAGATGTTGCCCATGCGGGCGGTCTGCACGGCCTGGTTGTGCACGTTGGCGCGGTCGGTGGTGCCGTTCAACGCAGGGGCCACGCCGTTGTAGCGGGCTTCGCCGAAGACGGCGGTGCGGGCAGCCTGGTTGGCGCCAGCGGCCACTTCGGAACGGCTGGCCACCGTGTTCACGGTCTGCACGCCTTCGTACGTTTCGGCCTGTGCGCCCACTGCGGCGAGGAGGGACAGGGCTGCGGCGGCGATGATCTTCGAGGTGTTCATTTCAATTTCCTTTGAGGGTTTCGGGGTCTTTCGAACCGGTATCGGGGGGTACCGCTCCTTGCGGGGCGGCCACCTTGCTCGGTGCCAAGCTCACCCAGAGCGCTTGCTTCTTTCGTTGCGTTGCTTGCTCTGTTGGGCTCAATTGTGCGCCGCCGATTAAGTGAAAACCCTTAGACAAATGAACCATGGTGTTCACGAAATTGAAACAATCGCGGGGAGAAAGCCTACGTGAGGCTGACTTGGGCAATGCACAGGCCCTCTTGCTCGACGCCTGATTTCACTGGCGCATCCAGTCAGCCGTCTTGAAAAACGAGTCGCGCAGGCGCGCGCGAAGCGCCTCGTCGACACCGGTCTCGCCCATCGCCTGGTCCATGCAGGCCAGCCATTGGTCGCGCTCGGCGATGCCGATCGCATGGCCGCCGATGCTTTGCGGCATGTGGCGCGCGCGCAGCATCGGATGGCCGAAGCGGTCGGTGTAGTGCTGCGGCCCTCCAAGCCAGCCGCAGAGAAACCAGAACAGACGCTCGCGCGCGTTGTCGAGCGTGCTGCCGTGCACGGCGCGCAGCCGCGCATAAGCGGGCTCCAGATCCATCAGATCGTAGAAACGGGTGACCAGCGCCTGCACGGCCGGCTCGCCGCCGATCCAATCGAAAGGACTCTCGACGGGGGGCTTGTCTTGAACTTGCATCGGGACGATTGTCGCGATCGCTGGCCAACCCCACGGCCGATGCGGGTCCTTGCGCTCAAACCGGCAGGAAACCTGCATCGCGCAGAACGGCCTGGCCCGGCCCGGTGCACAGGTCGTCGGCAAAGCGCTGCGCCGCGGCTGGCGCCCCGTCACGAACCACCAAGCCGTAGCGGGCGCTGACGTTGATGTGGGGGTCGATGTCCACCACCTGCAGTCCGGCCTGCTCGGCGAGGGCGATGCGGGCGTTGGTGCGGTAGGTCAGAAAGACGTCGGCTGCGCCGCTCGCGACCAGCATGCCGTACACGTTGTGGCCGCCTGGCGGTTTCGGCGCACCGGGGCCGCCTGTCAGTTGCCGGGCCTTGCCGGCCAGCGCAGCGGCACAACCTGCCGGCCCCGCGCCGCTGCGCTCCACGCGCACGAACAGTTCGAAGGCGTAGTCGCCCGAAGGATCGGCGCCGGGCGTCGAAGTGCCGAGCGTCACGCTCGGATCCAGGAGCGTGCGCACGAGCGTCTCGCGCGTGACCGCGAGCCCGGGGCGGACCAGCGCGCACAGTGCGTTGCGAGCGAAAGCCACCGTCGGTCCGAAGCCGCCACGCCGCCCGAGCGCGTCGGGATGCGCCAGGTTCGCCGAGGCGAAGACGTCGGCATGTTCACCGGCCGCAACGCGCTCGCGCAACAGCCCGGCAGCGCCGAAGACCAGCGTGAATCGCGTGCCGGGATGGCGCTGCGCGAAATCCTGCGCGGCCCGTGTGAACGGCAGGCGAAGGCTTCCTGCGGCCAGCACCGTGACCGTGACCTGGGTGCCGGCATCGGCCAAGGCCCCAGCCTCCCCACTCACTTCGCAGCGTTCGGGAAGAACAGCTGCTCGCCGCCGATCTTGTAGGCCGAGATGGTCGACTGACCGGCCGGTGACGTCACCCAGTCGACGAACTTCTGCGCGTCGGCGCTGTTGAGGTTCGGAAATTTGGTCGGGCTCACCACCATCACGCCGTACTGATTGAACAGGCGCTTGTCGCCCTCGACCACCACCGTTAGGTCGGCGCGGTTCTTGAAGCTCAGCCAAGTGCCGCGGTCGGCCAGCACGTAGCTGCCGCTCGACGCCGCGATGTTCAGCGCCGGACCCATGCCGCAGCCGCATTCCTTGTAGCCGCCACCCTTCTTGTCGTTGGGCACCGGCTGGCCGGCGTCGGCCACGCCGGTCTGCGTCCAGAGACGGCGCTCGGCGGCGTCGGTGCCGCTCTTGTCGCCGCGCGAGACGAAGGGCGCGTTCGCGCCCGCGATCTTCTTGAGCGCCGCGACGATGTCGTTGCCCTTCACGCCGACGGGATCAGTCTTCGGCCCGATCAGCACGAAGTCGTTGTACATGACGGGAAGCCGCTGGGCCGCGAAGCCTTCGGCGACGAACTTTTCCTCGGCCGCGGTGTCGTGCACGAAGAGCACGTCGGCATCGCCGCGCCGAGCCATGTCGATGGCCTGGCCGGTGCCCACCGCCACCACCTTGGTGTCGACGCCGGTGGCCTGCTTGAAGGCCGGCAGCAGGACCGTGAACAGGCCCGACTGCTCGGTCGATGTCGTCGAGGCCATGGTGATGGTGCCGGCCTGGGCCGCGGCACTGAAGGCGATGAAAGCCACGGCGGCAGCCACGGGGCGCATCACGCGCTGGAGGAATTTGAAGGTCATGCGAGTTCTCCTTTGACGAACAGATGGGCCTCTTCCGGCAGGGGCCCGTGAAAGAAATCGTGCACGGGCAGGTCGGCCACCACGCGGCCCTGCTCGAGGTAGACAACGCGCGTGGCGAGCCGCTTGACCTGCCCGAGGTTGTGGCTGGCGAAGATCAGCGTGCGGCCTTCGGCGGCCTCGGCGATGAGCGCTTCGACCTCGCGCTTGGCGGTCGGGTCGAGGCTGGCCGTCGGCTCGTCGAGCAGCAGCACTTCGGGGTGCAGCGCCCAGGCACGCGCCAGCGCGAGCCGCTGCTGCTGGCCACCCGACAGCGTGCGGGCGTTGCGCGCAGCGAGGTCGGTCATTCCGACGCGGCCCAGCGCCTCGTGCGCAGCCCGTCGGGCCGCCCGCCACCCACCGCCGCGCAGCCAAAGCGCGAGCGCGACGTTGGTCGCCACGCTGGCGCGCAGCATGTGCGGGCGCTGGAAAAGCATCGCCTGACGGGAGCGCGGGGCGCTTTGCAGCAGCACGCCCGAGGCGTGCGGCACCAGCCCATGCAGCAGCCGCAGCAACGTGCTCTTGCCGCTGCCGTTGGCGCCGATCAACGCCACGCGCTCGCCCTGCCCGATCGACAGCGTGGCGCCGCGCAAGGCCGGCACCTGGCCGAAGCGCACTTCCACGTCCTGCAGCGCGAAAAGCGCCGCGCTCATGCGCCCAATCCTCCGCGCATCGCCTCGGCCACGCCACCGTCGGCGCGTTCGCGCCAGGCGCGCAGCGCGGCAATGGCCAGGTTCAAAACCAGCACCACCAGCAGCAGAACGAGGCCCAATGCGACGGCCAGCGGCAGGTCGCCCTTGCTGGTCTCCAGCGCGATGGCCGTGGTCATGACGCGAGTGAAGCCGTCGATGTTGCCGCCCACCACCATCACCGCACCGACCTCCGACACGGCGCGGCCGAAGGCGGCGATCAGCACGGTGATCAGTGCGTAGCGCTCGTCGGCGGCGATCAGCAGCGAACGCAGCAGCGGCCCGGCCCCGAGCGAGCGCAGCTGCTCGCCGTGCCCGCGGTCGGCGTCTTCGATGACCTGGCGCGTGAGCGCGGTGACCATCGGCAGCACCAGCACCGTCTGCGCCAGCACCATCGCCTTGAAGGAGAAGAGCCACCCCAGGAAGCCCAGCGGCCCCGAGCGCGACAGCAGCAGGTAGATCACGAGGCCCACCACCACCGAGGGCAGCGCGAGAAAGGTGTTGAGCACCGCCAGCACCACGGCGCGACCCTTGAAGCGCGCCACGGCGAGCCAAGCACCGAGCAGCAGCCCGAAGCCGCAGGCCAGCACGCAGGCGCTGGCGCTGACGGCCAGCGAGCGGCCGACGATGGCGAACAGCACCGGATCGGCGGATGCCATCAGGCGCGCAGCGGCGGCAACGCTGTCGGTGAATGTGTTCATCGTGGGTGCGGGCGAGTATCGTGTCGCGCGACCTGCAGACCTATGCATGGCGTTGCATAGGTGGGTGCGGATAATCGCGCCGCAGCCCACGCGCCCTCCTCGCTTTCATTACCTCGTGCAGTCCATCGAACTCTCCTACGTCATCGCGCCCCGCCGCAGTGGCCGCGCCATGGTGCGGAACCCGCTGATGACGCTGCTGCAGGCCGTGCGCGACCACGGCTCGATCTCGGCGGCCGCACGCGCTGTCGGCCTGTCGTACCGGCACGTGTGGGGCGAGCTCAAGCGCTGGGAAGAAACGCTGGGCCATCCGTTGGTGGTGAGCGAGCAAGGCCAGCGCGCGCACCTGTCCGAGTTCGGCGACAAGCTGCTGTGGGCCGAGCGCCAGGCGCAGGCGCGGCTCGCGCCACAGATCGAGGCGCTGCACGCCGAGCTCGAACGCGCCTTCGCGGTCGCCTTCGACCCGCGCACGCACGTGCTCAGCCTGCAGGCCAGCCACGACGACGCGCTGGCGCTGCTGCGCACGCAGGCCGCGAGTGAACGGCTGCAGCTGGACATCCAGTTCACCGGCAGCGTCGACGCAATCCGCGCGCTCAACCAGGGCCGCTGCGTGATGGCCGGCTTTCACACGCTGGAGCGGCCGCCGCGCGGCTCGCTGGCGCAACGCACCTACCAGCCGCTGCTCAAGCCGGGCCAACACAAGCTGATCGGCTTCGCGCGGCGAACGCAGGGCCTGATCGTGGCGACCGGCAACCCGCTCGCGCTGCGCACGCTGGGCGACGTGGTGCAGCGGCGCGCGCGCTATGTCAACCGAGCGATCGGCACTGGCACGCGGCTGCTGTTCGACGAGCTGCTGGCCGACGCCACGCTGTCGCCCGACGCCGTCGAGGGCCACGACCGCGTCGAGCCGTCGCACGCCGCAGTGGCGCATGCGGTGGCATCGGGCGAGGCCGAAGCCGGGCTGGGTCTGGAGTCGGCCGCACGCGCCGCGGGCCTGGGCTTCGTGCCGCTGGTGGCCGAGCGCTACCACCTGGCCTGCCTGAAAGACGCGCTGAAGCAGCCCGCCATCAAGGCGCTGATCACCGTGCTGCGCGGCGCGCAGTGGCAGCATCTGCTGGGCACGCTGCCCGGCTACGAGAGCGTGGCCAGCGGCGAAGTGCAGTCGCTGAGCGCGCTGCTGCCGTGGTGGACCTTCAAGGACCGCAAGCCTGCAGCCTGAGCCCCAGCATGCAAGCCCGAAGCGCTATTCGGCCGCGCGCCGCAGCGTGTCGACCACCGGCCGGTTCAGCACCTCGCGCAGGCCCCACCAGCCGGCCGCCAAAGCAAGCACCGCGCCGGCGAGCGCACCGGCGATCGGCACCCACAGCGACGCGGTCCAGGTGAAGTCGAACACGTAGCGCGCCAGCCCCCAACCGATGGCCGAGGCGGCGATGCTCGCCAGGAAGCCCGCCAGCAGGCCCACGCCCACCAGCTCGGCGCGCTGCACCTGCCGCAGCAGCGACGCACGCGCGCCCACCGCGCGCATCACCGCAAACTCGCGCGCCCGCTCCTCGCGCGTGGCCGTGACCGCCGCGAACAGCACCACCAGCCCGGCCGCAAGCGTGAAGCCGAACAGGAATTCGACCGCGCGGATCACTTGGTCGAGCACCCGTTGCACCTGGCCGATGGTCGCGCTCATGTCGACGTTGGTCACGTTCGGGTAGGCGCGCACCAGCGCGTTGTCGAAGCCCTTGGTCTCGGGCGCGCGGAAGGCGCCCATGTAGGTCACCGGCACGTCGGGCAGCTCGGCCACCGTGTACATCACGAAGAAGTTGGCATGCAGCGAGCCCCAGTCGACCTTGCGCAGCGAGGTGATGCGCGCGTCGTTCTGGATGCCGCCGATGTCGAAGCGCAGCGTGTCGCCCAGCTTCAGACCCAGCGTCTCGGCCAGGCCGTCTTCCACGCTCACCTCGCCCGGTGCGTTGGGCTTCCAGGCGCCGGCGGTGATGCCGTTGTGCGGCGGTGCCTCGGCGCTGTTGCTCAGGTTGAACTCGCGGTCGACCAGGCGCGTGGCGCGGTCTTCGGTGTAGTCGTCGGGCGAGATGGGCTTGTCGTTGATGGCGACCAGTCGGCCGCGGATCATGGGGTACCAGTCGAACTTCTGTACGCCGCCGTCGCGCAGCGACTTCTGGAAGGCCTCGCTCTGGTCGGGCATCACGTTGATGACGAAGCGGTTGGGCGCGTCGGGCGGCGTCGCGCGGCGCCAGCTCGACACCAGGTCGGTGCGCAGCAGCACCAGCAGCACCAGCGCCAGCAGACCGACCGCCAGCGCGCTGACCTGCACCACCGCGTACACCGGCCGCGCCGAGATCTGCCGCGTGGCCAGCACCAGCCAGCGCGGCGCCGTCGTCTCGTTGACGCTGCGGCGCAGCACCTTCACGGCAACCCAGCTCAGCACCGCGAACACCGCCACCGCGCCCGCGAAGCCGCCGACCGCGATCAGCCCCAGCTTCAGGTCGCTGCTGGCCGCGAGCAGCATCGCCACGAAGCCCAGCGCGCCGATGCCCAGCACCGCGAGCGAAGCGGGCTTGAGGCCGCCGACATCGCGCCGGATGACGCGCAGCGGCGGCACCTTGGCCAGTTGCAGCACGGGCGGCAGCCCGAAGGTGAACAGCAGCACCAGCCCCATTCCAAGGCCGAAGGCCACCGGCCACAGCGTGGGGGCCGGCAACGCCGTTTCGACCAGGCCGGCCAGCAGCAGCACGAAGGCGTAGTGCACGCCGAAGCCGATCGCCACGCCCAGCCCGCTCGCCACCAGCCCGACGATGAAGAACTCGAAGGCGTAGGCGCCGGCGATGGTGCGCTGGCTCTGGCCCAGCACGCGCAGCATGGCGCAGTCGTCGAGGTGGCTGGCCGCGAAGCCGCGCGCCGCCAGCGCCACCGCCACCGCGCTCAGCAGCGCCGCAAGCAGCGCCACCAGGTTGAGAAATTTCTCGGCGCGGTCGAGCGTCTGGCGCATCTCCGGCCGGCCGCTCTCGAAGGATTCGAGCCGCGCGCCGCGCAGCTCGCCGCGCTTGAGCGAGGCGTCGGCCCAGTCGCTGAAGCGCTTCACCGCGCCCTCCTCGCCCGCCACCGCAAAGCGGTAATTGACCCGGCTGGCCGGCTGCACGAGCCCGGTGCGCGCCACGTCGGCCTGGTTGAGCATCACGCGCGGCGAGAAGCTCGCGAAGCCGCCGCCCCGGTCCGGCTCCAGCGTGATCACGCGCGACACGCGCAGGCCGGTGTCGCCCAGCAGCAGCGTGTCGCCGACCTTCAGGCCCAACGATTCGAGCAGCGACGCGTCGACCCAGGTTTCGCCCGGTGCCGGCACGTCCCGCGTGGCCTGGCCGGCGCCGTCGCTCGTGGTCGCGACCTGCACGCTGCCGCGCAGCGGGTAGCCGGTCGTCACCGCCTTCAGCGACACCAGCTTGCTCGCGCCACCCTGCGCATCGGAGGCGCGGGCCATGGTCGGGAAGCCATAGGTCGACGTGGTCTCCAGGCCCAGCGCCTTGGCACGCTCGACGAAGGCCTCCGGCGTCGGGTTGTCGCTGGCCAGCACCGCATCGCCGCCCAGCAACTGCCGCGCATCACGCTGCAACCCGCCCTTGAGCCGGTCGGCGAAGAAGCCGACGGCCGTGAGCGCAGCCACCGCGAGCAGCACGGCAACGATGAGAAGCCGCAGCTCGCCAGCGCGCAGATCGCGCCAGAGGGTGCGCCAACCGAGGCGGAGGGAGGAGTTCATGGAACGGACGATAGCCGAGGCGGGGATGGGTCCACCCCCATAGGGAATAGACCTGCGACGGCCTCGCGTCGCGTCACTCCGGGGCAGTCGACGCATCGGCCTCGATGGCGCGCCGCAGCCGCGGCGCCGCGAAGTCGAGAAAGCGGCGCATCTTCAACGGCATCTGGCCGCGCGAAACGTGCATCAAGTGCACGGGCGCAGGCTCCGGCTCGTAGCGCGCCAGCATGATCTGAAGCCGGCCTTGTCGCACCGCATCGGCCACCTGGTAGTGCAGCAGCCGCGCGACGCCCACCGACAGGCTCGCCGCTTCGGCCGCGGCCTCGGGGGTCGTGACGGCCAGGCGAGAACGGACCTGCACGTCGATCGGCGCGCCCGAATCCGGATGCCGGAAGCGCCAAAGCGGCGACGGCAGCGACGCGCCGACCACCACGCTCGGCCAGCGCGACAGATCGCCCGGCGCCTGCGGCACGCCCTGCGCGGCCAGCAACGCGGGACTGGCGCACGTGACCCAGCGCATCACGCCGATGGCGGTGGCGACCATCGAACTGTCGGGCAGCTTGCCGATGCGTACCGCCATGTCGACGTGGTCGTCGACGAGATTCACGTTGCGGTCTGCCAATGCCAGCCGGACATCGATCTCGGGGAACGCCGCCAGGAACTCGGCCACGACGGGCAGCACGTGCAGGCGGCCGAACATGACCGGCGCCGTGACCACCAGCTCGCCCTTGGGCACCGTGAACTCGCCAGCGGCCGTGCGCTCGGCCTCGTCGACCTGCTCGAGGATGCGGCGGGCGGCGGCCACGTAGGTCACGCCGGAATCGGTCAGGCTGATCTTGCGCGTGGTGCGGATCAGCAGACGGGTGCCGAGCTGCGTCTCGAGGTCCGAGATCTTGCGGCTGAGCGTGGCGAGCGGCACTTGTAGCGCACGGGCGGCGGCGGACAGGCTGCCGCTTTCGGTGACGGACACCAGCATCGACATGGCCTCGAGGCGGTCCATGGTCATCCTTCCAAATTCCGGGAGAGCGTTGCTCGAATGTTCGGGATTATCCAATTCACCGGAAAGGTGGAACATCGAGGCTTCTTCAATGGGAGGCCTCCATGTCCTACGGTTTCATGAACATCGCATCGACGCCCAGCGTGCGCACGGCGCAAGCAGCCATGGGCGCAGACCATTTGTGGGAAGACTTCAGGGGCCACCGAGACTTCGACCGGTTCACCGAGAACGAAGCCGCGTTCATCGCCGAGCGCGACAGCTTCTACATGGCCACGGTGTCGGAAACAGGCTGGCCCTACGTCCAGCATCGCGGCGGGCCGCGCGGCTTTCTGAAGCTGGTCGACGAGCGGACGCTGGCCTTTGCCGACTACCGCGGCAATCGCCAGTACATCAGCACGGGCAACCTGACGGCGGACGGGCGCGCGTGCCTTTTTCTGATGGACTATGCCCGGCGCGCCCGGCTGAAGATCTATGCCCGCGTCGAGCAAGTGGCGCTCGACGCCGACCCTGCCCTCACGGAACTCGTCACCGTGCCGGACTACAAGGCCAAGCTCGAACGCATCTTCCGCGTGCGACTGGAGGCTTTCGACTGGAACTGTCCGCAGCACATCACGCCGCGCTTCACGGAAGAAGAAGTGACGGAAGCGGTGCGGCCGCTGCGTGATCGCGTCGTCTCACTGGAGGCAGAGGTCGCCGGCCTGCGCGCGCGCCTGGCAGCCACAGCCGGCGGCGCTCGAACGTGACGCGGCGCGCCATGTTTCCGCCCCACAGAAAGCGCTACCCGTTCAGCCGCTGCTGCATGAAGTCGATGAACACGCGCAGCTTGCGCGGCACGTGCAGCCGGCTCGGGTAGTAAAGATAGAAACCCGGAAAGGTCGGCCACCACGGTTTGAGCAGTGGCACCAGCCTACCGGCTGAGAGGTCGTCCTGCACCTGGACTTCGAACACGCAGCTGATGCCGGCGCCGGCACGCACCGCCGCCAGCAGGATGTCGCCATCGTTGGTCACCAGGGGGCCGGTGGTCTCTATGTCGAAGTCGCGGCCGTTGTGCGAGAACTCCCAGCGATAGATGCTGCCGCCCAGGCGCGCGTTCAGGCAGCGATGCGCCTTCAGGTCTTCGGGCGTGCGCGGCAAAGTGCGGCCTTCGAGATAGCGCGGTGCGGCCACGGTGGCGATGCGGTGCCGGCTGCCCAGCGGAACGGCCACCACGTCCTGCGCCAGGTTCTCGCCGAGCCGGATGCCTGCATCGAAGCCATTGCCGACCAGATCGAGCAGCGCGTTGTCGCAGTTCATCTCCAGCGTGATGTCGGGGAAGGCCTCTGTGAAAGCCATGAAGTGCGGCATCACCAGGATGTCGGCCGCGGTGCGCGACAGGTTGAGCCGCAACAGGCCGGCGGGCCGTTCGCGGCTCTCGTTCACCGCGTCGATCGCGCTTTCCAGGGCCGAGAGCCCGAGCCTTGCGTCCGACAGGAAGCGTTGTCCGATTTCGGTGACGCCGACGCGGCGCGTCGAGCGGTCGAGCAGCCGCACGCCGAGCCGGCCTTCGAGCGTGCGCACGGTCTGCGACAAGGCCGACGGCGACACGCCCAACTCCGCGGCCGCGCGGGTGAAGCTGGCGTGGTGCGCAACGCGCGCGAAAGCGGCGATGGCGGGGAACAGATCAGAAGACATGTCCGATTGTGAAGCTGTCCTTCATTAGGCGTCCCGTGGCATGCCATTTATCTAAAGCTCCGCCAGGACTAACGTGCATCCCGTCTCCTTCAACTTCCCTCTTTCCAGGACATCCCATGCGCCATCTCTCCGGCAAGGTCGCCCTCGTCACCGGTTCATCCAAAGGCATCGGCGCGGGCATCGCCAAGCGTCTGGCCGCCGATGGCGCCGCGGTCGTCGTCAACTTCACGCGGAGCGCCGAAGACGCGGACGTCGTCGTGCGGGCCATCGTCGCGGCGGGCGGCAAGGCCTTCGCGGTGAAGGCCGACATCGGCAAGCCGGAACAGATTCAACCGCTGGTCGATGCGGCCTTGAGCCAGTTCGGACGGCTCGACATCCTGGTCAACAACGCCGGTGTCTACCAGGTCGACTCGCTCGAATCGATCACGGCCGACAGCATCGACGAGCACTTCAACATCAACGTCCGCGGCCTGCTGCTCGTGACCCAGGCGGCGGCCCGCGTGCTGCCGGCGGGCGGCGTCATCGTCAACATCAGTTCCGGCGTGGCCAAGAGCCCTCAGCCGATGGTGCATGTCTACTGCGCCACCAAGGGCGCGGTCGACACGCTGACGCGCACGCTGGGCACCGAACTCGGGCCGCGCCGGATCCGCGTCGTCGGCATCGCACCTGGCTTCGTCGCCACCGAAGGCAACGCCGAATCCGCCAAGCCCATGACGGACTACCTGGTCGGCAAGACGCCGCTCGGCCGCGTGGGGCAACCGAGCGACATCGCGGCGGCAGTGTCTTATGCGGTGTCCGACGATGCGGGCTGGGTCACGGGGACCACGATCGATGTGGCGGGTGGGATGGTGTTCTAAAGTCGCCCTGCCGGTGATGCACGCAGCTTGCATCGTGCATTCCAATGACATCGCTCCGGCGCACCGACGTTCAGATGCCAGAAGCCAACGCACAAGAAGAGCAGGTCATCGCGGACGCGATGCTGGCGCTGCTGGCTGCCCGCGCGCCTTCGGCATCGATCTGCCCGTCCGATGTAGCGCGTGCGCTGTCATCCGACGAGCGCATCTGGCGTTCGCAAATGCCCGCCATCCGACGCGTGGCGGCGCACCTCGCAGCGGTCGGACGCGTGAAGGTCACGCGGGGCGCCGAGGAAGTCGATGCGCTGTCGAAGGGTGGGCCCATCCGGATTAGGCGGCCGTGACAAAGCCCTTGAACAAAGTGTCTGGCTAACCCCTGTCAGCGAAACCCGGGATCGCCGTCGAGCAGGTCGCACAGCCAATGTGAGCTTCGGGCTCCGAGCGTTCATTCGACGCCGCGCTCACCGGCGGGCGGGCAACGAGAGTCCTGTTCGACTCAGCGCGTGCGCCGGTAATGCATAGCGACCGTGCCGCTGCGCAGTGGCTTCGCCGAGATCAATTCGAGCCGTCGCGTGCTGAGCAGCCCGCTTTCGTACAAGGTCGGTCCGTGGCCGGCGATTCTGGGGTGGACGAGCAACTTGTACTCATCGATTAGCCCCAGCCGGTCCAGCTCGGTTGCGAGCTTGCCACTCCCGAGCAGCACGCCGTCCGGAGTCGTGTCCTTGAGCTTTTGTACGCCCGTGCGCAGGTCACCGTCGATGTGGTGGCTGTTGGTCCATGGGAAGTCTTTTCGTGTCGAAGACGCCACGTACTTCGGCTTGGCCTCGAGCCTGAGGGCCCACTCGCGCATCGCCGCCGGCGCCTCCACATCGCCGCGAGCGACCGCTGGCCAGTGGCTCTCCATCATCTCGTAGGTGACGCGGCCCCACAGCATCGCCCCGTTCTCGCCCATGAGGCGGGTAAAGAACGTGTGCGTCTCGTCATCGGAGATGCCTTCCTGATGGTCGACGCAGCCGTCCAGGGTGACGTTGATGCTGAAGGTCAAGAGTCCCATGGTGTCCCATCATCGAGGTCCGTGACGCGCCACTCGGCCATTGACCGCGCCCCGTCCACGCCGGCGCCGAGCGCCCGCTTCCGAATGAATTCTGCCGCTACTTACGGTCGACACGCTGCGTAGATAAAGCAGTCGCGGGGCTCCGCAGAGATATTCGGATGCACGGTGTGTCTGGCAAGCCGGCCCTCGAGCACAAAGCCGCTTTTTTCCAGGGCCCGGGCGGAGGGTCGATTGTCAACATCACAGGTTGCCTCGACGCGAAAGACTTCAGGTAAACGCAGCGCGGTGGCGGTAAACGCTTGGACGGCTTCTCCCATCAAACCTTGACCCCATTGGCTGCGCGCGAGCACATAGCCGATGTTCACGACGTGGCCATGAGGACGCGCCTCGAGCATGCCGATGAGTTGACCGCTGGCCTTGAGCGTGATGATGTACGGAAGCGCCGAGCGGGAGTCCCAGTGCGCAACGCAGCGATCGACGAAATCCCGCGTGGCCTCCAACGAGACATGAGGTTGCCAGACCATGTACCGCGCGACGTCCGCATCCTGGGTGTACGACGCAAACATCGCCTCGGCGTCTGAGGAGTCCGGAGCGCGTAGCACGAGGCGAGGGGTCTCGATCGAGCCGGGGAAGCCGGGGGTGTTCTGGTCCATGAGATGTACAGCGGAATGTCTGGTGTTGTGGCCGAGAGCGGCCTGTCGCAGCCACATGGCGCAGGCGGTCTCTTGATCGCATGACGGCAGGGCACTGATTCAGCTCACATGCGCCAGCACAGGTGAGTCCCATCGGCCTTGACGATGTACCCGGCGTTGAAGATGCCTCTGCACAAAGTGCTTGAAAAAACCGGCGCGCGCGGGCATCACCGTGAATTGCGAGTTTACCAAGGGCAGAAATAACGGCGACTCTCAAGCTGCTCCAGGATCGCTCCGATTCACCGGCTGAAGGCGGTATCCAACGCCGTAGACGGAGATGATCGAGTATCCGTTTTCAGGAAATAGCTTGAGCTTGGTTCTCAGACGGGACATGTGGGTATCCACCGAGCGAGAAGGTTTCGCCTCCTTTTGGCCCCAGACGGAATCACGCAAATGCTCACGCGAGAGCAGGCGACCGAGATTGCGAAACAAAAAAAGCGCCAGCTCGTATTCTTTCAACCTCGTATCTATCAAGACACCCTTGAAACGCAAGCTGCATGATTTCAGCGAAAAATGATAAGGCCCGAAGAAAAGCTCCGAGTGATTATCCTTAGGGAAAGCCCGTTGAATCAAAGCCCGCACTCTCGGCTCCAACTCCTCTGCCCCCAAAGGCTTGACGATAAAATCATCTGCCGCGGTCAGATACGTCCCAATGCCACGCGCGCCCGCGCGATCTGTGATGAACAAGACAGGAACACGGCCCTCCATATTGGTTCCGATTCTATCTAGGACACTTTGAACCTGGTGGCCACACGAGTTGTCCAAAATGAGCAAGTCGTAAGTTTCGAAAAGCAAGTTGTTAATCAATGCTTGGCTGCTACTGAACGCATGGGTCTTGTACCCGAAGCCTCTTAACGCCTTTACGATTACCGACAATTGACTGCTTGCATTGGAAAGTGCAACAATTCTCATTATTTAGAAATCAACATGAATGACTTCATTTCCAAATTGATTTTTCGACGAGTTTCAACGGATTTACGCACAACGGACATACGCAGCAGGCGGCGATGTGGATTCATTCCCTGCTGAGGCCAAGCATGGTCAGTGCCCGTGTCTCCTTGTATGACTGCGAAGCGCACGTCGATGTGTTTGGTTCGCGCCCAATCGAACCTCGAGGGACATGCGGGGCGATGGACGCTGGCTGCTCTGTGAGCTTCCCGAATTCCCTGGACGCTTTGCCTAACCCCTTGAGCGCTGCCGCGCCTCGAATTGAACCGGGCAGAGGTAGTTCAGTTATGGGTGTTTCCTGAACGGGTTGTAGAACCGCTCGATGTCGTCGAAGGCATCGGCTCTGGCCCGCTGGAGTCGGAGCTACTCCTCACGCTTCTCCTCCAAGCTCTCGACAGGCCCACGCGACCAAAGCTCAAGGCAGCAGCGCAGCGCGCGTTAGCCGCCTTCTTGGCTTGGTATCGAATCCAGGCGAGTGATCGTCCCTCGGCATAGCCAACTTCCGCAATGGGCCCAGAGGCGGCCAAGCGCAAAGTGTTGCTCCCTTAACTTTGCACAGGAGATCGACATGGAAGCACCGATCGTCAAAGGTTCTCGGACGCCTTGGAACAAAGAGAAGCTTGTCGGGTAAAAACGGCCATTCAAGCTCAAGGAAATCTGGGCGATTCGGGTTCGGCTGCAGCTGTCCTGCCGAACGCGCGAACTGGCACTGTTCAACCTTGGCATTGACAGCAAGCTGCGAGCCTGCGACCTGGTCAAGCTGCACGTTCGGGATGTCGCTACCGGTGAGCGTGCGGCGGCGCGTGCCAGCGTGGTTCAGCAAAAGACCGGCCGTCCGGTCCAGTTTGAGCTGACGCAGCCAACGCGAGAGGCCGTGGGTGCATGGATCGCAAAGGCGCAGCTGCGAGCCGAAGACTTCCTTTTCCCCAGCCGCGTCACCGCATCGCCCCATCTTGGAACGAGGCAGTACGCAAGAATCGTCGACGGCTGGGTCGCAGAAATCGGACTGGATCCTGCAGCGTATGGGACCCATTCCATGCGGCGGACCAAAGCATCACTGGTCTATCGCCGCACCAAGAACCTGCGCGCCGTGCAACTGCTGCTCGGTCACACCAAGCTGGAAAGCACGGTGCGTTATCTGGGCATCGAGGTCGAAGACGCCCTTGAGATGGCTGAGCAAACCGACGCCTAACACCTTGTTCTTGGACGCCCGTTCCACGGGCGTTCACGGCAAGGCAGAATTCGGCCAGAAGCAGTCGTCCAGCATCGTCTTTCAATTACTGTACGCACCAACCCGGCATGAATCATGAATTCGGAGCGTTCGCTCTCAAGGCCACGGAAGACGTGGTTGCCTTTGCGAAGTTTGCCCAGCAATCCGAGAACCTCTTCGGCGACTCACCGGACAAAGACGCTCTGAAGCGTTACCAGAGCGCATGGTTTGAGGTCGAAGTCGTCAACGCAGTTGCGCTGGCAGATTGGGAGGCGGATGGCCGACCAGTGAGTTGGGGTGACAAGTGGCGCAAGCTCTATCAGTCGTCGGCAGCCGAGGCCGTCGCGGTGCTCGAAGTTGCCGCTGCCAACCTCTTTTCGCGATGAGCGCCCAAGCCGCCGCCGGCCAAAAGCAAGCCTTCTCCCATCCAGAAAATGACTGAAATCGAAGTGCAGAATTCTTTGTTGCCCTCGCTGAAGCGAGCGCTTTCGGGCGTGGTCGTGCGCAGTTTGCGTCAGGCTTCAATTGAGGCAGATTGGACGCGAATGGTTGTCAGACTTCTCTATGAAATTGACCCTACAGCAACTGCAGAGGAAAGAGATTTGCTCTCGGTAGCGGCGGCGGAGGTCATCGCTGATTTTTCCTCACCGTGGCGTATTCAAGAACGCTACTCCGTGGCGCCAACTTTGTCGCCCCTTGCAAATGTGGGTTACCTCCGCGTCGCAGCACCGGGCACGTAAGCCCGCCATCGGCCAAAAGCAGACGTTTAGCGCGTCGGGGCAAACGCCCGCTTCAGACCTTTGAGCTGCCGCATCCGTAGCCGAAGGACTGGTTCTGGCCCGAAGTCGCCATTCAGTGTCGCGTATTGAACAGCTGGCTAAACCTGGAGGCCGACTCACCACCGCTGCCCGTTTCGACTGCTGCTCTTTGAGACGACTTTGGATAGCACGCCGATCCAGCCGGGCATCCAGAAGCTGCAAGCTCAGCGCTGAGGCATGTCGGCGACCCCGTACATCAGCGACACCGCTGCATCGTCAGGGATCGGCTCCATCGAACGATCCCATACTTTCCATGCTTCGCGCATTGCAGCCAAACGTGCGGGCTCCCTACCCGCCAAGTTAGCTCGTTCCCGCTCGTCCGTCTCGACGTCGAAAAGGTACTCGTGCTCGTCTACCTTCAAGTATTTCCAGCGACCATCGCGCAGCGCACGTTGTTCACGGTGCTTCATGCGCCAGTACATCGGCCTTGCGAAGGCATGGCCCGCGTCGGCAAGCGCCGGTTGCAGCGCAACCCCGTCCGTCGGGTAGGCGGTATCGGCTACAACGCCGGCAGCAGCCATCATCGTTGCGGTCCAATCCATCGTCATGTGGTGCTGCGCGCTGACGCCACCGGGGGTGATGCTCTTTGGCCAGCGCGCGATGCAGGGCACACGTATGCCGCCTTCGGTGAGGTCCATCTTGCCGCCGACCAGCGGCCAGTTGTCGCTGAAGCGCTCGCCGCCGTTGTCGCTGGTAAAGACAACCAGCGTGTCCTCGCCGAGGCCACCTGCGTCGAGTGCGTCGAGCAAACGTCCGATGCCCTCGTCCATCTCGCGGATCATCTGGTGGTAGGTATGGATAGACCCTCCATGGAGGTGTCCCAGCGTGGAACCGGTGATCTCAGGCACGGCGCGGCCATGACGCGTTTCCCAGGGCCAGTGCGGTGCGGTGTAGTGCAGGCTCAGCAGGAAGGGTTGCCGGTCGGCCGAGCGAGCGTTCACGAAGTTGACCGCTCTGTCGCTGAGCAAGTCGGTGAGGTAGGCCCCCTGATGGTTGGCAGGTTCGCCATCTTCGACCAGGTCGACATCGCCACCGCGGTCGAGATGGGTGAAGTAGCTGACGCCACCAGACAACGGCCCGAAGTGATGTTCGTAGCCGCTCTTGTGAGGACCGAAGTGGGGCGGGTAGCCGAGGTGCCACTTGCCGACCAGCGCAGTTTGGTATCCGGCGGCTTTCAATTGCGAAGGTAGCGTCGGATGCTCCGGTGGCAGGCCGACCGTCGTGCTGCCCCGGAACTTGCCGGTGAGCGGTTCCTCTGCAGCACCGCGCAGGCGGTACTGGTAGCGACCGGTGATCAACGCGAACCGCGTCGGAGAACACACCGGTGAATTTGAATAGGCGTGCGTAAAGCGCATACCCTGCGCCGCCATGCGATCCAGTGCGGGCGAGATCTCCGGTGCCCTCCCACCGTAGCAGCCCAGGTCCGCGTAGCCGAGATCGTCTGCGAGGATAAAGACAAAATTCGTCATTCGGGCTTCATCCCGGTGGCCTTGACGATGCGGGCATAACGCGTACGCGCGTCGTTGAGACGATCCTGTGCTGCGCTTCCTGACTGCTTCTCGATGACGAGGTCGAGCTGCGAAAGCTGGTCCTGGACATCGGGCTGATCGAGTGCATCCGCCATCGCCTTGCGCAGCGCCTCCACCACGGGCGCCGGCGTGGCAGCTGGAAGCATCGCAATCTGAAGCACGTTGAACTCGAGGTCCTTTAACCCGGTCTCGCCGACGGTCGGGACGTCAGGCATGACCAGGGATCTCTTCGCGCTTGTCACCGCCAGCGGCGTGATTTTCCCGGCCTTGACCTGTTGCACCATGCCCGGCGTTGCGAGCACGCCCGCCTGGACTTCGCCGGACAGGATCGCCAGCACCGCCGGGGAGTTGCCTTTGTACGGCACATGCGTGACCTGGCCGCCGGTCGCATCATGAAAGATTTCGGTAGCGAAATGGCCAGGGCTACCATTGCCAGCCGAACTGAAGGTGAGGTTTTCCTTCTTCGACTTCGCGACCAATTCCGCCATCGTGCGTACGCCAACTGCAGGATTGACGCCAACCAGGAGGCCCGACGAGCCCAGGATCATCAGCGGCTTGAGCGCGTCCGGCGCGAATGGCATGGACTTGTAGATCGCCGGATTGATCGTGAACGTCGTGTCAATACCCACGAGGATCGTACGACCGTCCGGATTCGCCCTCGCGACTTCGGAGGCGCCGATGTTGCCGCCAGCCCCGGGCTTGTTGTCGACGATCACAGGGATCTTCAGCGATGTCGCCATTTTTTGGGCGACCACACGGGCGATGGTGTCGGTCGGTCCACCCGCTGCGAAATTAACGACCATGCGGATCGGTTTGTCGCCCGGCAGGACCTGGGCGTTGGCCGGGACTGCGGCGCAGAAGATCGTGGTGGTAAGCAGCACCGCAATGGCAGTGCGTCGAGTGTGGCGGGGGGATGGCATGTTTGTGTCTCCGTCGTTGATGGTCCAACAAACGTCATGCTAATTTCCAAACTCAATAGGCGTGATGACTTATCGGCCTGGTTGATTGAGAATTTGGAAATCGACCCCAGGGTTATTACCAGGTAAGTTCCATGCTCGACAGACGTCTAAAGATGCGCCACTTCCAAGCCTTGGTGACCGTCAACACCCTGCGTTCCGTCCAAGCCAGCGCCCAGGAGTTGTCGCGGACGCCGTCGGCGGTGTCGAAATCGCTCGGTGAAATCGAGGCCATCGTCGGAACACGGTTGTTTGATCGCACTCGACGTGGGCTGCTGCCGACGCCTGCGGCCGAGCGACTGTTGGCACAGATCACTCGAGGCCTCACCCTCTTGGGCGATGCGTTGGACGAAGCCTCCGGCAGCACGGCCACCGGCGGCACGCCGACGGTGACGATGGGAGTTCTTCCGACCGCAGCCATGACCTTGGCCCCAGGTGCCGTCATGCATTTCCAGGTGGCACACCCGGATTCGATCGTGCGGGTAGTGGAGGGCACTAACCTTGATCTACTGACGCGGCTACGCCGGCGCGAACTCGATTTCGTGGTCGGCCGACTCGCGGAATCGTCGATGATGTTCGACCTGTCTTTCGAGCCGCTGTACGAGGAGCCGCTCGTTTTGGTGGCCGTGCAGGGGCATGCGCTGCAGGGCGTGCAGTCGCTGAGCTTGACGCGGATTTTCGCGCACCCAGTCATCCTGCCACCCGCGGAGACCATCATTCGCGCGACCCTTGATCCAGTGCTGGCTGCCGGCGGGCGGAACAGTCCCGCGCGCACGATCGAAACGCTGTCCGACGCATTGGCCCGCTGCCTTGTAGCGCAGAGTGATGCCGTGTGGTTTTGCGCGCCGGGTGTTGTCGCCTCCGACCTGGCCGAGGGGCGATTCGTTGTGCTTGATCTCGACCTTGGGGCGACGCGGCGCGCTGTCGGCCTGAGCGCGCGCAGTGACGCCCCGATGTCCCCTTTGGCGGCCGAAATGGCCGATTTGCTGCGCGCACAGGCGCGTCAAGTGCGTGACGAGGCACTGGCACAACCCAAGCGCAGGCGATTTGTCTCGGTGGAGAAGAAAGCACTGCGCCGTTAAGTGCAACGCCACCAATGCGTGAGCGTCGAGATGCGGCACGTCCCGCAAAGCGTGGGCGAGGATCAGACCGAACACTTCGCGATGCGCGAAACGTGGTGCTTGAGAAACTGGGCCGCTCAAAGAGAGAAGTGGCGCTCAGGAAGCGATGCCTGCAAAACGAACCCACAGCCTTAAGGTTTGGCTTTCGAACGCCCCTACGAGCCAGCAATCGATGTCACAGCAGAACGTTCGCTGCAAAGATTCTTGCAAACATCCACTAGAGGTTGAAAGCGGACGCTACCTGTAGCAGGGCGCACGACAGCGACCGCAGCATAGCGGTCACTGGAGTCGCCAACTTGAATGGCTGTTTTGGGCCCATAGCGGAAGTCTGATTGTTCGACCAGCACGCTCCGAAGCGGACAGTTGCCGAGCCGAGCCAGGTCGTTCACTCGCTTGAACGGCAGAGCGGCTGGGTATCAGATCGATCGCTGATTGACCCGCTTGGACAGTTGCCCAGCGCTTTCCCTACGCTCGCTGTAGCGATCCACCAGATAGGCAGCCGAATCGCGGGTGAGCAACGTGAATTTCACCAGTTCTTCCATCACGTCGACGACCCGCTCGTAATACGAAGAGGGCTTCATGCGGCCCGCATCATCGAACTCCATGAAGGCCTTTGCGACGGACGACTGGTTCGGGATCGTGATCATGCGCATCCAGCGCCCAAGCACACGCAGCTGGTTCACGGCATTGAAGGACTGTGAGCCGCCCGACACCTCCATCACCGCGAGCGTTTTTCCCTGCGTGGGCCGCACCGCGCCGATGGCCAGGGGAATCCAGTCGATCTGCGCCTTCAGGATGCCGGTCATGGCGCCGTGCCGCTCGGGCGAGGTCCAGACCATCCCCTCAGACCATTGCGCCAGGTCGCGCAGCTCCTGCACCTTGGGGTGCTCCTCCTGGGCGTCGTCCGGCATCGGCAGGCCGTGCGGGTCGAAGATGCGCGGCTCTGCGCCCAGGGCCTTCAGCAGCCGTGCCGCTTCTTCGGTCAGCAGCCGGCTGTACGAGCACTCGCGCAGCGAACCGTAAAGCAGCAGGATGCGCGGCGGGTGGGTTGCTCTCTCGGCCGGATGTAGCCGCTGCAAATCCGCCTTATGAAAGAGCGCTGTGTCGATGTTGGGGAGTTCAAAACTTGTCGACACGCTGCCCCTTCGCGTCGACCACCGCCTCACCGTCTTCCTTGGCGAACGCCGCCTGCTGCGGCTGCGGCAGGATGTCGAGGACGGCTTCCGAAGGGCGGCACAGTCGTGTGCCGAGCGGCGTGACCACGATGGGCCGGTTGATCAGGATCGGGTGCTGCAGCATGAAATCGACCAGCTGTGCGTCGGTCCACTTGGCGTCGGCCAGGTCGAGCTCGTCGTAGGGTGTGCCCTTCTGCCGCAGCACGTCGCGCACTGGCATGTTCATCGCGGCAATCAGGCGCTCCAGCGTGGCGCGGTCAGGCGGGGTCTTGAGGTACTCGATGACGGCCGGCTCCTCGCCGGAATTGCGGATCAGCGCGAGCACGTTGCGAGAGGTGCCGCAGGCGGGGTTGTGATAGATCGTGATGTGGCTCATTGAAAGCATGCATTAATTCAAGGAACAAGCCATCCGCAGACGGCTGCAATTCCGACGACGGCCACCGGGGAGACTTTGAAGACCACCAACAGCGTGAATGTGGCAACGGCAATCGCGCAGTCGGCCACGGAATGGATGGCGCTTGTCCATACGGGGTCGTAGAGGGCGAATGCAAGCAAACCCACCACTGAAGCATTGATTCCTGCAGCGGCCTGTCGCACGCCGATGTGCTGACGCATCGACTCCCAAAACGGAATCGCGCCGACCACCAGAAAGAACCCGGGAAGGAAGATGGCGAACAGCAGCAACAAGCCGCCTGTCCATCCGCCCAGTGGAGACGGCATCACGGCACCCAGGTAGGCCGCGAAGGTGAACAAGGGTCCCGGCACGGCTTGGGCAGCCCCGTAGCCTGCGACGAAGTCATCGTTGCTGACCCATCCCGGCGGCACGACACCTGCGTGCACCAACGGCAGCACAAGGTGCCCCCCACCGAGGACGAGTCCTCCGGCCTGGTACATCGATGTGACGGCCGAGATCACGAAAGAGTCTGTGCGCGCGCTGATCGCTGGAAGCGCCAGCAGCAGTAACGCAAACAGGCTGAGCAGCAGCGCGCCTGTACGCTTCGATACGCCGCAGTCGTGCTGCGCCGTCGGGGCCAAAGGATCGAGCCGCAAGGCCAAGCAGCCGATCGCCGCGCCTAGCGCGACGGCTCCGAGCTGCCCAAGGGAGCCTGGGACGGCCCACACCACGAAGGCGGCAACCGCCGCAAGCCCGAGTCGCAACCGGTCAGTGCAAAACGCCTTCCCCATCGCCCAGACGGCCTGGGCCACCACCGCAACGGCGGCGATTTTCAAACCATGCAGAGCACCCGACGACGCCAGCGATGTCCATCGCTGGGCACCGAGTGCAAAGGCGATGAGCGCGATGGCCGAAGGCATGGTGAATCCCACCCATGCCGCCAGCGCACCCCACCAGCCCGCGCGTCGGAGCCCCAAGGCGATGCCTACCTTGCTGCTCGCAGGACCTGGCAAGAATTGACAGAACACCACCAAGTTCACAAAGCTCTCCTCGTCGAGCCAGCGACGGTTCTCCACGAACTCCGCGCGGAAGTAGCCGATGTGTGCCACGGGACCGCCGAATGAGGTCAGCCCCAGCTTGAGGAAAGCGACAAAGACTTCCAGCGGTGACCGGATCGATGACCTCATACCGATGGTGAGTTGGAGTTCATGTCAGGCTCAGGCGCAAGGCCAGCGCTGCAAGGGTCACAAGAAGTACCGGCGCGGTCAGCACGATGCCGACCTTGAAGTAGTAGCCCCAAGCAATGGTCATCCCCTTCTTGGCCAGCACGTGAAGCCAAAGCAACGTTGCCAGGCTGCCGATAGGCGTGATCTTCGGGCCGAGGTCGCAGCCGATGACGTTGGCATAGATCATGGCTTCTTTCACCACGCCGGTAGCGTTGGAGGCGTCGATCGACAGGGCACCGATCAGCACGGTCGGCATGTTGTTCATCACCGAGGACAGCAGCGCCGTGAGGAAGCCGGTGCCCATGGCCGCCCCCCAGACCCCGCTCTGCGCGAAGACATTCAGCAGCCCGGCGATGCGGTCGGTGAGGCCCGCGTTGCGCAGACCGTAGACCACAAGGTACATGCCCAGCGAAAAGATCACGATCTGCCAGGGCGCGCCGCGCAGTGCTTTGCGCGTGCTGATCACGTGCCCGCGCGCAGCCACGGCAAGCAGCAACGCAGCACCAACGGCGGCAACTGCGCTCACCGGCACGCCAAGAGGCTCCAGGCCGAAGAACCCGACCAGCAACAGGACCAGCACGACCCAGCCCGCGCCGAAAGTTGCTCGATCCTTGATCGCAGCCGAGGGCGTTTTGAGCTGCGCCACATCGTAGGAGGTTGGGATGTTGCGCCGAAAGTAAAGCATCAGCACGACCAGGCTGGCCAGCACCGAGGCTACGTTGACCGGGGCCATCACCGCTGCATATTCGTCGAAGCCGATGTTGAAGAAATCAGCGGAGACGATGTTCACCAGGTTCGAGACGATCAGCGGCAGGCTGGCGGTGTCGGCGATGAAGCCCGCCGCCATGACGAAAGCCAGCGTCGCGGCTGGCGTGAAGCCCAGGGCGATGAGCATGGCCATGACGATGGGCGTGAGGATCAGCGCGGCACCGTCGTTAGCGAACAAGGCCGACACCGCGGCGCCAAGCAACACGATGAAGACGAAGAGCAGCCGCCCGCGCCCTCCGCCCCAGCGCGCGACGTGCAGCGCCGCCCATTCGAAGAAGCCTGTCTCGTCGAGCAGCAGACTGATGATGATCACTGCCACGAAGGCGGCAGTGGCGTTCCAGACGATGCCCCAGACGGCGGCGATGTCGCTGACGTGAACAACCCCGAGGACCAGCGCGACCACGGCCCCGAGCGATGCGCTCCAGCCGATGCCTAGACCCCGCGGCTGCCAGATGACCAGAATGAGCGTGGAAACGAAGATGAGGACAGCCGTCAGCATGTGAACTTCACGGCCGGGAGCTGCAACACGCTTGTTTCCGCAGTCCTAGCGCCTCAGCCGTCCTGCTCACCAGACTTCGAACTTGCTGACTGACTTGGTCACGGCGCTGACCAAAGGTTCGGGAAGCGTCCATCGTTCTGTAGTGCTCCCAGGCCACGCCTTGCGGGTCGGTTACCCAATGCTTTTCGCTCTTGGCATAGCAGCAGACAGTGGCGCCTTCATCGAACAGTGTCCGGCCGGCGGCGCCGGCACGGCGCTTCAGTTCGGCAAGCTCATGCGCGTTCTCGGCTTGGAAGCCAAGGTGGTCGACGCCCTTGCTCCAGCTGACGGTGGAAATTGCAAAGTTGACGCGCGGGTCTTCCAGCATCCACTTCGCATAGTCCGGCTCGAGGCGGTTCGGCTCCGCATCGAAGAGCTTCGAATAGAACTCGATGCTCTTAGAGATGTCGTCAACGTGCAGATGATCGTGGAAGCGCTTCATGGAGGAACTCCTCAGGTTGAACAAACCATCGAGCTGCTCGAGGCAATGCATGCGTCGCCTTGGCAGCAGTTTTCTGTGAGGTAGCCGATCAGCGCATTCATTTGATCGAAGGCCGCACGGTAGATGAGATTGCGACCTTGGCGCTCCTGGGAAACGAGGCCCGCGTGCGTCAGTTCCTTGAGGTGAAACGACAGGCTGGTGGCCGGTACGCCGATCGCTTCGACCAGCGCGCCGGGCGTTAGCCCTTCTTGGCCGGCGACGACCAGGCAGCGAAAAACCTGCAAGCGCATCGGCTGCGCCAGTCCCGCGAGAGCACGAACTGCATCGGTTGATTCCATGATTCAATAATAGTCGAAGTATTTGGAAAGAATGAAGATTTTTTGTTTCTTCGCCGCTAGAACGAGGACGTACTCCGATGCCCGCTTCTGGCCTTTAGGAGCCCACGCTCATGAAGGCAGCGAGGTGTCGGCGACGCGGAACAACTCTGACGTCTCATGTCGCCAGACGCCGCTGGTGAACCGCGTGCTTTGCAAGGTCGCGCCGTCCATCCTTGCGGAAGCCGCCCATGACAACCGCTCGGAGCACTACACCTACATCCCGACTTCAGTGCCTCGTTCACCTGATAGCCCCAAGCCGCGCCCACGGCGCCTTGGCCAGAGTAGGCGCCTACGGCGGCGCCGGTCCAATGCTTGCCGGGCGCGAGCGCCAGCATCTGGGGCATGGCCAGAGCCGCAGCCACACCCTTGGCTGCATAGGTCTTTGCGTCGTGCGTGGCTGCGCTCACCGCTTGCTGCACTTGTCTCACACCGGCCACCCGAAGCTGCTTTCCGACGTACTGCTCATGTTCAACGACTTTTTTGCAACCTGCTGAGCGCCTGCATCAGTTTCTGAAGAGGGCCGCTGGCCTTTTTTACGCCTGTCATTTGCGCAGGGTCTAGCCGCCCGAAAGCGCCTAGAGCGCGCGTCTGCTGTGGGCGGCCATTCTCTGCGGCCCTCATGCTCGCCGTGTCCATCCACAACCAGGCCGGCGCGGAGCGGCGAACGGCATGCACCAGGAAATTGGGCGGCGGCGCCATTCTCAAGCGCGTTCTATCCATCAATTGACCCATGTCAATTCCCGGCCGAGGCGGATTCCGATACTGAGCATTCCTCATCACTTCGGAGCTCCTCATGTACCAAAAGATTCTGGTTCCTGTCGACGGAAGCTCGACCTCCGAGCGCGGCCTGGAAGAGGCCATTCGCCTGGGCAGCCTCACCCACGGCCGGCTACGTCTCCTGCATGTCGTGGATGAACTGTCCCTCGCGCTCGCCATGGACGCGTACTCGGGTTACGCCGGCGACTGGATGAACACGCTGCGCCAAGAAGGCCGGCGCATCCTGGAGGATGCTAAGGCGCGTGTGATCGCCGCGGGCCTTGAAGCCGAGACAGTCCTCTACGACAACGCGGAAGGCCGCGTGCACGACCTGACCATTGACGACGCGAAGAAATGGCCCGCTGATGTGATCGTTATCGGCACGCACGGCCGACGTGGCATCGGCCGCATGGTGCTAGGCAGCAATGCGGAACACGTGCTTCGGCTGTCGCCGGCGCCGGTGCTGCTGGTACGCGCGACGGAGCCCGCCGCCACGACGAAGCTGGATGAGCGCGACGGAAGCCCGCTGCGAGTTCATCTGCCGACCGGCGCTCTGGCGATCGAGTGATGGCGATGTGCGGCACCGCAGTCCTGCGCGTCGGTCGAGCCGTGTCTCGCGCCGGTTGGAAGCGATGCGGCGACAGGTGCTCGAGAAGATCCGTGACTCCGACGCGTTGGTGTCGGAAGCGCCTGGAGTTCAGGACCACGCCGACCGGCAGAGGGTGAGCGCGTGGACGAACTTCGCATTGCAAAACGGTTTCGACAACGCCGTGGTGCGCGAAGGCGTTGCCCACTTCACGAACGCCCGACGCTCGGCGTAACACGGCAAATCCTCTGGCACTTGACTCTGCCAATCCTCATCGGCCCGATTCTTACGATGCTTTGCGGCTGAGCGTCTGCGAACTTAATGTGCGCTTAATCGGCGCCCACGACCATCCACCTCCTTAACCCGGGCCGCCTTTCGGCTCGGGACTCGAAGGAGAGTGGATGTTCATGGCTGTTGACCCCGATGGTGGCGATCCTTCGCCTCTGGCCCTTGCCGGCTCCGAGCGGTCCGCGCTCGTCGTGCACGGGCACGACGACCCAAGGCGCGCCGAGGTCGAGGCCTTTGTGCGAGACGTCTTCGCGCGGCGCTACGGCGCGCGGGTGCAGCAGTTCGCACCGGTGCTGGTGAGCCTGCAGGACCATGGCGAGATCGTCTCGGCGGCCGGCTATCGCAGCGCGGTCGATGCGCCGCTGTTTCTTGAACGCTACCTGTCGGCACCGATCGAATCACTCCTTGCCACGCAGGCTGTGGCCCGGCCGCTGCGCCGAAGCGTGGTCGAGGTCGGGCACTTGGCCGCGTCGCGCTCCGGCGAGGGGCGGCGCCTGATCGCGCTGCTGGGCCCGCATCTCGCTGCGCAAGGCTTTCAGTGGGTGGTGGGCACCCTCACGACCGAGCTGCGTCAACTCTTCGTGCGCATCGGCGTCACGCCGCTGGCGCTCGGCATCGCCGACCCGGCCGCCCTCGGGGCCGAGGCGGGGCATTGGGGCAGCTACTACGACCACCGGCCGGTGGTGCTGGCTGGCCACCTCGGCCAGGCCCTGCAGCACATGGCGCGCCGCGCGCATGCCGCGGAGGGCACGCGATGACCGCTCTACCCCTGGGCGCCGGTGCGGCGCTGGACGACGGCCACCGCAGCTGGCACCGCGATGCACTGCAGGCCGAGGTCGACGCATTGGCCGCTCGCCTCGTGGCGCAGCGCACGCAGGTGCTGGCCACGCTCATGGACAACGGCGCCTGCTGGGTCGTGGCGGACCTTGCGGCCACGGCGGCAGGCGTCGTGCACGTACCGCTGCCCGTGTTCTTCACGCCCGAGCAGATTGGCCATGCCTTGAAGGCCTCGGGCGTCGACACGGTGCTGACCCTGCCTGCGCTAGCCGCGCGCTGGGCCGGCGCACCGACGATCGACATCGCCGTTGCGGCGCAGCCCCTGGCGATGCTGCGGCTGCCAGGCGCCCCCGTGCCGATGCCCGCCGGCACTGCAAAGATCACCTTCACCTCGGGCACCACCGGCGCCCCGAAGGGCGTGTGCCTGTCGGCCGACGCGATGCGCCAGGTGGCCGAAGGGCTGGTCACGGCCATGGCACCGCTCGAGATCCAGCGCCATCTGTGTGCCCTGCCCTTCGCGGTGCTGCTGGAGAACATCGCGGGCCTGATGGCCCCGCTGATGCGCGGCGCCACGTGCGTGGTGCTTCCGCTCGAGCAGCTCGGACTGCGCGGCTCGTCAAACTTCGACGCCGCGCGGTTCCAGGAGGCGGTGGTTGCCCAGCAGCCGCACAGCATCATCCTGCTGCCGCAGATGCTGCGCGCCTGGGTCGGGCACCTGATGCAGAGCGGGCAGCGTGCGCCGGCGTCGCTGCGGATGGTGGCGGTCGGCGGGGCGGCGGTAGGCACCAAGCTGTTGCAGGCGGCAGAAGCGGTCGGCATTCCGGCGCACGAGGGTTATGGGCTGTCCGAGGGTGCCTCGGTGCAGACGCTGAACCTGCCCGGTTCGGCGCGTGCCGGCAGTGCCGGGCGTGCGCTGCCGCATGCACGGCTGCGCATCGCCTTGGACGGTGAAGTCGAAGTCGCCGGCAGCCTGTTCAGCGGCTACCTGGGCAGCACGCAGGCGCCACCCGTCTGGTGGCAGACCGGCGACCTGGGTGCCATCGACGCCGACGGCTTCCTGCACATCCAGGGTCGCAAGAAGCAGGTGATGATCACCGCCTTCGGCCGCAACGTGTCGCCCGAATGGGTCGAGACCGCACTGCGCGGCGAGAACGCCATCGCGCAGGCGGTCGTGTTCGGCGACGGCGAACCGACCCTGAGCGCGGTGCTGTGGCCGACGAGGCCCGACCTGCCCGAAACCGCATTGCAGGCCGCAGTCGATGCGGCCAACGCCACCCTGCCCGACTACGCGCGCATCGAGCGCTGGCTGCGCGGCCGGGCCGATTTCAGCGCCGTGTCCGGTCTGGCCACCGCCAACGGCCGCCCGCAGCGCGCGGCCATCCTTCAAATGCACGCGGATGCCCTCGAGACGGCATCGCGCCCCACCCCTTGAACCCTGGAGCCTTCATGACTTTCTACGCACGCCTGGTCGAAGAGACCGCCCACGCCCGCATGGGCCTGCTGGGCACGCCCATCATCCAGGGCTGCCTGCGCGGCGAGGTGTCGCTGCCGAGCTACGTGGCTTTCCTGCGCGAGGCCTACCACCATGTGCGCCATACCGTGCCGCTGCTGCATGCCTGCAAAGCGGCATTGCCCAGCGCCAACCAATGGCTGAGCGGCCCGCTCGACGAATACATCGAAGAAGAACAGGGCCACGACCTGTGGATCCTCGACGACATCCGCGCCTGCGGCAGCGATGCCGACGCGGTGCGAGCCGGCCCGCCCGGCCACGCGACCGAGGTGATGGTGGCCTATGCCTACGACACCATCACGCGGCGCAACCCGCTCGGCTTCTTCGGCATGGTGCATGTGCTGGAAGGCACCAGCGTGTCGCTGGCGCTGATGGCGGCCGACCAGATCCAGAAGCCGCTCGGCCTGCCCGATGCGGCCTTCAGCTACCTGCGCTCGCACGGCACGCTCGACCAGGAACACACGGCGCATTTCGAGCTGCTGATGGACCAGGTCGAGTCGCCGACGGACCAGGACGACATCGTGCATGCGGCCAAGGCGTTCTACCGCCTCTACGGCGACGTGTTCCGCGGCTTGCCGCTGCCCGTGCCCGTGCCAGCGTCGAGCTCGACGCCGACCCAGGCGATCGTCGCGTGAAGGCGAAGGACGCACGGGTGCTGCTGACCGGCGCCACCGGCGGCATCGGACAGGCGGCCGCATCGGCGCTGGTCGGTGCGGGGGCCTCCGTCATGCTGCTCGGCCGCTCGCCAGCGCGGCTGGCCGCCCAGGCGCGGGCGCTGGCGCGCACCTGTACCGGCCCGACGCCACCCAGCATCGAGTGGTATGCCGCCGACCTCACGCGCACCTCGAGCCTCGGCGGGATCAGCGATGTCGCGGCCGGCTGGGGCTGCAACGTCCTCGTTCACAACGCCGGCGTGCCCGCCTTCGGCCGCATCGAGGCGTTCGCCGCGACCGAGATGGCGCAAGTGATGCACCTGAACCTGTTCGCACCCATGCTGCTGACCCAGGCACTGCTGCCGCACCTGCGCAGCCGCACCGAGGCGCGCGTCGTGTTCGTCGGCTCGGTGCTCGGGCGCCTCGGGTTGCCGGGTTTCAGCGTGTACAGCGCCAGCAAGTTCGGACTGCGCGGTTTCGCGGAGTCGCTGCGACGCGAACTGGGCGGAACACCGGTCGGCGTGCAATACCTCGGCCCGCGCAGCACCCGCACGGCCTTCAACAGCGACGCGGTAGACGGCTACAACAAGGCGACCGGCACGGCCATGGACGCGCCGGAAATCGCCGCGCAGGCCCTGCTGCGCTTGATCGAGAGCGGCGCGGCCGAGCGCTTTCTTGGCTTCCCGGAAAGCCTCGCCGTGCGCATCAACGGCATCGCCCCCGGCCTGCTCGACGGGTCGTTCCGCAAGCACCGCGAGAGCCTGCCACCGCTCACTCCACCCGCCGCGCCGCTGCTGGACTGCGCCCCGCGGATCGACACGCCGGACGAGGCCGACAGCCATTCGTTGATGCGCGGCGCCCTCTGAATTCCCACCACGAAGACAACCATGACCGCCACCCCGAGAGATCTGCACGCCCCCCTGTCCGCCCCACGCTCCCGTTCGCGCCGGCGCCTGACCGGATGCCTCGCCGCAAGCTTCGCCGCGTTCGCGCTGCTCCCTGCACTTCCCGCGAGCGCCGCCACCGTCAACGACGCTGTCAGTGAACTGCAGCACGACTGGGAGGCGATCCGCTACCAAAGCCCTGCGGCAGAACGCGAGAAGGGCTTCGAGGCACTCACAGCCAAGGCGCACAAGGTGAGCGAGGCTTTCCCCGGCCGTGCCGAACCGCTGGTGTGGGAAGGCATCATCGTGAGCTCGTGGGCCGGCGAGAAGGGCGGGCTCGGCGCTCTCGGTCTGGTCAAGCAGGCCAAGGCGCTGTACGAATCCGCCATCGCCATCGACGGCAGCGTGCTCGAAAGCTCTGCCTACAACAGCCTGGGCGTCCTCTACTACAAGGTGCCGGGCTGGCCGGTCGGCTTCGGCGACAAGGCCAAGGCCAAGGAGCTGCTGACCAAAGCGCTCTCGCTCAACCCGAAGGGCATCGATCCGAACTTCTTCTACGGCGAATATCTGGTCGAGACCAAGCAGCCCGAACAAGCGGTCGCCTACCTGGATCGCGCGGTCACCGCACCGCCCCGTCCCGGGCGCCAGGTGGCCGACAGCGGGCGACGCGAAGAAGCGCGTGCCTTGCTGGAGAAGATCAGGGCCAAATGACCGAGGGACTCAGCGGTGCACTGCGTCGAAGCGCAGTTGAACCCTGACGCCCTGGCCCTGGGTGGCAGTGCCGAACACCACCTCGAGACCGTGCAGTTCGGCGATGCGGTGCACGATCGACACCCCAAGGCCACTGCCAATTTCTTGCTGTCCGTCCGGGCGGTAGAAGCGCTCGCCCAGGCGGGTTAACGCCTCGGCGCTCAATGGCCCCCCCGCGTTGTCGACCGTGAGCGTGTCCTGGGCGAATCGCAGGACCACGGCTGTGCCCTCGGGCGCGTAGCGAACGGCGTTGTCCAGCAGGTTGCGCAACAACACCGTCAACAGATGGATATCGCCCATCAAAGGCATCGGGTAGCGGCCCTCGGGCGGCCATTCGCACGCCAACTCGATGCGGCGGCGGGTAGCCAATGGCAGGCAGTCGCTCATCGCCTGCTCGACGATAGGGGGCCATGTGACTTCTGTGAAGACGGGCAGAACACCCGACTCGACACGCGAGAGCGCCAGCATCTGCGTGACGAGCCGCTCCATGCGATCGAGTCCTGCGTCGAGCTTCATCTCGGATTGCGCGCGCTCTTCTGCGCTCCCGGCTCGCCGCACGACGTCCCATTGCGCGCGAAGCACAGCCAGCGGCGTGCGCAACTCATGCGCTGCGTCCGCTGTGAAACGGCGCTCGCGCACCAGCAAGGCTTCGATGCGCGTAAACAGACCGTTCATTGCGCGCAGCATCGGCCTGAGCTCGGCCGGCGTGGCTTTGTCGGGGATGGGTTGCAGATCGTCGGCATTGCGCGCAGTCAGTTCCGCTGCGAGATCGGCAATCGGTGCGAGCGCACGACGGACAGCCCACGCCATCACGGCGAGCAGGAAGGGAAGCACCAGCAACCAGGGAGCGACCTGGCTGACCATCAGGCCGTAGATCAGCTCGTCGCGCTCATAGGCCGCTTGCCCCGCCGCCACCTGCCAGCGGCCGTCCAGCGACTGCAGGTAATAGACGCGCCACTGCCTGCCGGCCACCGACTCGTCCACGAAGCCACTGCGGTTCGGCAGATTGGGCAATTGAACGCCCTCGCGGTCCGACACCATGAGTTGGCCGCGCTGGTCCCAGACGGCAACCGCAAGGTCACGCACATCCGACTCTCCGGCGTCCGGCGCGCCTTCCTGCGGTGCTGGCGGCAGCGCGTCTTCGGTTTGGCCCAGGGTGGGACCCACCGTGGACTGCAGCTGACGCGCCAGCCGAATCAGTTCGGTGTCGTAGAGCTCGTTGATCTGGTGCTTGGCACGATCGATCGAGAAGTACAGCGCCACGCCCCACACCAGGGGTGCACAGATCAACAGATAGAGCAACAGCCGTCGCTGCAGGCTCATGCGATGCCCTCGCCGGAACCGATGGCATAGCCCACGCCCCGCACCGTCCGCACGATCTGGGGATCGATCTTGCGGCGCAGGTGGTGGATGTGCACTTCCAGCGCGTTGCTCTCCGGTTCGACGCCGCTCCAGTCATAGAGCTTCTCCAGCAGGTGCGCCTTCGACAGCACGCGTTGCGATTGGCTCAGCAATGCTTCGAGCAGCGCGAGCTCGCGCCCTGTGAGGTCCACCTTCGCGCCCTTCCACAGCACGACCTTGGTGGCCGGATCGTATTGCAGGGCGCCGTGCTGCCACGCCGCCTGCGCCTGACCAGCGGCACGACGCACCAGGGCACGCAAGCGCGCCGCCAGTTCATCGATGGTGATCGGCTTGACAAGGAAGTCGTCGGCGCCCGCATCCAGCCCCTGGACGCGCTCCTCGACACCGTCGCGCGCCGTGAGGATCAGCAACGGGAGCATCAGTCCGCGCTCACGCCAGCGCCGCAGCCACACCATGCCGTCGCCGCGAGGCAGGCCCAGGTCGAGCACGACCGCATCGAAGGACGCGACCGCAAGCGCCGCATCGGCCTGGGCGCCATCACCGAACCAGTCGACCGCGTGGCCCAGCTGCCGCAATCCCGTGGCCAGCGCCTCGCCGAGCAATACATCGTCTTCCACCACCAGCAAACGCATGACAACTCGCTCCAGGCAACGCTGAAATGCGCGCCATGTTCATTATGGGCACCGGCATCAGGCCGGGAACGACGCGCCGACCCCCGCAGTGACCCCCATGGCCAGGGCTCCCCAGAAGGCGACCCGCCACGCGCCCGTCACGGCCCGGGCGCCGCCGGCCTGTGCCGCCACCGCCCCTAGACCGGCGAGAAACAGGACCGACATGCCGATCACCCAGGGCAACAGCTGTGCCTCTGGCACCGACCACGCCACCACGAGCGGGAAAGCGGCCCCCACCGCGAAGCTGCAAGCCGACGCGAATGCAGCCTGCAGGGGCCTGGCGCTGAGTGATTCGGAAATGCCGAGTTCGTCGCGGGCATGGGCGCCTAGCGCATCGTGCAGCGTCAATTGCTCGGCCACCTGGTGCGCAAGTGCGTACGGCAAGCCTCGGCCCACATAAATGGCCGTGAGCTCCCGCAGCTCAGCCGCGGGGTCCGCATCGAGCTCGGCGCGTTCGCGCGCAAGGTCTGCGTTTTCGGTGTCCGCCTGCGAATGAACCGAGACATATTCGCCCGCCGCCATCGACATGGCGCCCGCCACAAGACCGGCCAGGCCAGTCATGAGGATGTTTCCCTGGCTCGCGTGGGCCGCGGCCACACCGGCGATCAGACTTGCGGTGGAAACGATGCCGTCGTTGGCACCCAACACGGCGGCACGCAACCAGCCGATGCGCGCGGTGCGATGGCGCTCGGCGTGCCGACCCAGCGACACTTTCATCGGGAGGTCGTTTGGTCCGCTGTCGGCGTCACCATCAACGTCGCATGTTGTTCGGCGATTTCTGCGGCCTGGAAACCCAGTGCAGCGAGCACCGGCGTGATCACCGCTACCCGCACATCGAAACCGTTGCGATCGAAAGCGCTGTAAGTGGTCCAGAGCACAGCGGCCAGCCCGATCGCTGCGCACAGGGTGCCGAGCTGCGCCGCAGGACACGCGGGTTCGAGGTCGCGCCTCGACGCCCTCGTGGGCAACTGCGCATCGGAGCCGAATTCGTTTGCCATAGGCATCTCCTTGGGATTCAGCCCGCGAAAGCGCTGGCGTCCGAGCGGATCATCGGCACCCAACCTTTGCTTTCGCTTAAGGGCAAATCGACCGTTTTCGCTTCAAGTGAGGAGTCCCTGAGTTGGAGCCGTCGAACGATCTGGCGAGCGTCGATTGCGGAATGTCAAGACGCCCCCGCATGGACGTCCTCTCGAACAGGATATGCAAAACCTCACGGCACGCACCATATAACCCCTGAACACCCGCTATGGCCGCGGGTCGATCCAGCTTGCCAGCGCCGGCGTTGGTGGCTCGGACCGGACCTGGACGATGAAGCAGGAACTGAAGACCCCGAACTACACGACGTGCTGGAACGATCTGCCGCGGGCGCGGGCGTGAAGAGCGGCCGCGATCCAAACGAACGCCTTCAACGCACAAGCATTGTTCCGAGGAAAACCGGGGGCGATCCATGCTCAGTGACTACGAAGATGCTGGAAGTTGGCCAGGCGAAATACGCATCTACGCTGCGTTCGTGCTGATGACAGTGGCATTTGGTTGGTTTTTGCCGCTGACTTGATGCCGACCGCAAGGTCTTGCATCACAGACCACATCTGGAAGGATCTGCCGCGAGCGCGGGCTTGAGCAAATTCAGCGGTTCTGGAGGACCGCTTTGGGCGGCGGATTCAACCGGTCGATGCAACACATTCGCTGAACATCTCAGCGGGTGTGTGGAAGCCGAGTGTCTTGCGCGGCCTCTCGTTCAATTGTCGCGCGATCGCGTTGAGTTGGAGCTGTGAGTAGCCCGAGATGTCGATGCCCTTCGGCAGGTATTGCCTGAGCAGGCCATTGGTGTTCTCGTTGCTGCCGCGTTGCCAGGGGCTCTGGGGATCACAGAAGTAGACCTGGATGTCGGTGGCCATCGTGAATCGCTTGTGACCGTGCATTTCTGTGCCTCGATCCCAGGTCAATGACTTGTAGAGCTCCTGCGGCAGCTTGCGCGCGTTCTTTATAAGCGCGTCGACGACCGACTGCGAGTCCTTGCCTTCGAGCTTCACCAACATCACGTATCGCGTCTGTCGCTCGGCCAGCGTGGCGATCTGGCTGTTGCCGCTGCCGAACACCAAGTCTCCTTCCCAATGACCAGGCACCGCCCGATCCTCGACAGAGGCAGGGCGCTCGCTGATCGACACGGCATCAGCAATCTGCCCATGGATCGCCGTCTTCTGCGTGTAGGAACGAGAGCGTCTCATGCCGCGCGTGCGTCTGAGGTGCTCCAGCAACTCCTTCTTCAACGCGCCACGCGCTTGAATGAACAGGCTGCGGTAGATGGTCTCGTGT
>NZ_RCZJ01000008.1 GCF_006438845.1 Variovorax ginsengisoli | reverse complement strand
CGCTGGCGAGAACTCGGGCTCGGGCCTGAAGGGCCGCAACAGCGGCTACCTGAACCTGGCCTTCGCGCAGGAAGTGGCGCCTTCGCTGACGCTGAAGGCGGCTGTCGGCTACACCCGCTTCGCCAGCGACATCAAGGACCTGGGCGTGCCCAACTACGTCGACTACGCGGTGGGCGTGTCGTACGACTTCGGCAGCGGCCTGGCCCTGTACGGCGGCGTGCAAGGCGCCAACAAGAAGGGCTACTTCGGCGACGTCAACAAGGCGCGCGGCATCGTGATGCTCAGCAAGACGCTGTAAACAAAAAGAGGCGCGGCCCATGGTGCCGCGCCGATTCATTTCATCTGAAGGAGAACTTTCATGAAGCTGGTCACAGCCATCATCAAACCATTCAAGCTCGACGAGGTGCGCGAAGCCCTCTCGACGATCGGTGTGCAGGGGATCACCGTGACCGAAGTCAAGGGCTTCGGTCGGCAGAAGGGTCACACCGAGCTCTACCGCGGCGCCGAGTACGTCGTCGACTTCCTGCCCAAGGTGAAGATCGAAGCGGCCGTGGCCGACGAGCTGGTCGAGCGCGTCATCGAGGCCGTGGAGGGCGCTGCCCGTACCGGGAAGATCGGCGACGGAAAGATCTTTGTCTACAACCTCGAGCAGGTCGTCCGCATCCGCACCGGCGAAACCGGCCGCGAGGCACTCTGATTCCAGCGCCTCGACGCACGAAAGAACCATCGACATGAAAAAACTGCTTGTCTCACTCGCGCTCGGCCTGAGCGTGCTCACAGCCGGCGTGACCGCCTTCGCGCAGGCGCCTGCGGCTGAACCGGCCGCTTCGGCGCCCGCGGTCACCGCCGCGCCGGCAGCCGCCCCGGCCGCAGCCCCCGCCGCGGCAACGCCCGCAGCCGCACCCGCAGCCCCCGCGCCCAAGGTCGACTCCGGCGACACCGCCTGGATGCTGACCTCGACCCTGCTGGTCATCCTGATGACCATCCCCGGCCTCGCGCTGTTCTACGGTGGCCTGGGCCGCTCGAAGAACATGCTGTCGGTGCTGATGCAGGTCTTCGTGATCTTCTCGCTGATCAGCATCCTGTGGGCCATCTACGGCTACAGCATGGCGTTCTCGGGCGACGGCAACTTCATCGGCGGTCTGGACAAGATCTTTCTGAAGGGCGTCACCACCGAAACCTTCGGCGCGCTGACGACCATCCCTGAATACGTGTTCATCGCCTTCCAGGGCACGTTCGCCGCCATCACCGTGGCGCTGATCGTCGGCGCCTTCGCCGAACGCGCCAAGTTCTCGGCCGTGCTGCTGTTCTCGGTGCTGTGGTTCACCTTCAGCTACCTGCCGATGGCGCACATCGTCTGGGGCGGCGGCCTGCTGGGCAAGGACGGCGCGCTCGATTTCGCCGGCGGTACCGTGGTGCACATCAACGCCGGTGTCGCCGGTCTGGTGGGTGCCTACATGGTCGGCAAGCGTCTGGGCTACGGCAAGGAAGCGTTCACGCCGCACTCGCTGACGCTGACAATGGTCGGTGCTTCGCTGCTGTGGGTGGGTTGGTTCGGCTTCAACGCCGGTTCGGCCGGTGCTGCCAACGGCGCGGCCGGCCTGGCCTTCGTGAACACGGTGCTCGCCACCGCTGCCGCCACGCTGTCGTGGATCCTGGGCGAGAGCATGCACAAGGGCAAGGCCTCGATGCTGGGCGCTGCCTCCGGTGCCGTGGCTGGCTTGGTGGCCGTCACGCCTGCGGCCGGCTTCGTCGGCCCGATGGGTTCGATCGTGCTCGGCCTGCTGGCTGGCCTGGTCTGCCTGTGGGGTGTCAGCGGTCTCAAGAAGATGCTCGGCGCCGACGACGCGTTCGACGTGTTCGGCGTGCACGGCGTGGGCGGCATCCTGGGTGCCATCCTGACCGGCGTGTTCGCTTCGCAGAGCCTGGGTGGCACGGGTGGCCTGACCCCCGACACCTTCGCGATGGGCGCACAGGTCTGGATCCAGGTGAAGAGCGTGCTGTTCACGATCGTGTGGTCCGGCGTGGTGGCGTTCGTGGCCTTCAAGATCGCCGACCTGGTCATCGGTCTGCGTGTGACGGAAGAAGAAGAGCGCGAAGGCCTCGACATCTCCTCGCACGGCGAAACCGCTTACAACCGTTGAGCCTCCTGGCCGCGCCGAAAGGTGCGGCCTCGCCAGGACCCCCGAGGATTTTTTCAAGCGAGAGTCTCCTTTGGATGTTCAGCCCGCAGTGCTTCGGCACCGCGGGCTTTTTTTTGTTCCGGCGCCACGCCCCTCACAATGTCCGCATGAACTGGACACCCCTGGCCGACAGCCTCTGCCAGCTCGGCGAATCGCCGTTCTGGCACCCGCACGAGCGCGCGCTCTACTGGCTCGACATCCCTGGGCGCACCGTGCTGCGCACGCGTGGCGATGGCGATGCGGCGTCCGTCGAGCGGTGGCGGTTGCCCAGCGAGCCGGGCTGCATGGCGCCGGCGCGCAGTGGCGGCCTGGTGCTGGCGCTGCGCGACGGCATCTACCGCGCCCGCGACTGGGGCGGCGAACTGGTGCTGCTGGCACGCGCCGAGTACGACACCCACACCATGCGCTTCAACGACGGCAAGTGCGATGCGCTCGGCCGCTTCTGGGCCGGCACGCTGAACGAGGCCAAGGACCGTGCCAATGCCACGCTCTACTGCCTCGACGCGCGCGGCGGCCGCGAGCCGGTGCTGACGCCGATGGCCAACGAGGCCACGACGGCCAACGGCCTGGCGTTCGCGCCCGACGGCGGCACGCTGTACTGGGCCGACACCGCCGCGCATGCGGTGCGCGCCTGGGACTGGGCGCCCGAGCCCAACGTGTTGTCGAAGCCGCGCGTGTTCGCCCGCTTCGACGGCAAGCCCGACGGTTGGACCTCCGACGCAGGCTCGCCCTACGGCGGGCGGCCCGACGGCGCAGCCGTCGACGCGGCCGGGGACTACTGGGTCGCGATGTTCGAAGGCGCCCAGCTGTTGCGCTTCATGCCGACGGGCGAGCAGGTCGAGGCGATTGCGCTGCCTTCGCAATGCCCGACCATGCCCTGCTTCGGCGGCGACGACCTGCGCACGCTGTTCGTCACCAGCGCCGCCAAGGGCCGGCCTGCGTCCGAGCTGGCGCGACTGCCGGCATCGGGCAGCGTCTTCTCCGCCCGCGTGGCGAACCCCGGCCTGCCGGTGCACTTCTTCGAGGACTGAACGGCGCACGGCGCGCGATGCCGGCAGTACCATCGATCGCATGGATTCCGAGCTTCACCCGATCATCGAGCGCATCCGCGCCGCCACGGCAGACGCCACGCCGCTGCGCATCCGCGGCGGCGGCACCAAGGACTTTTACGGCGAACCGCCTGCGGGCGAATTGCTGGACACCCGTTCGCTCGCCGGCATTCGCAGCTACGAACCCAGCGAGCTGGTCGTCACGGTGCGTGCCGGCACGCCGCTGGCCGAGCTCGAGGCGGTGCTGGCGGCGCAAGGGCAGTGCCTGCCCTTCGAGCCGCCGCATTTCGCCGAAGGCGGCACCGTCGGCGGCATGGTCGCCGCGGGCTTGGGCGGCCCGGCGCGCGCGAGCGTCGGTGCGGTGCGCGACTACGTGCTCGGCGCCACCTTGGTCAACGGCCGCGGCGAGGTGCTGAGCTTCGGCGGCCAGGTGATGAAGAACGTGGCCGGCTACGACGTCTCGCGCGTGCTGGCCGGCTCGCTGGGCGTGCTGGGGCTGATCACCGAGGTCAGCCTCAAGGTGCTGCCGGTGGCGCCGGCCGAGGCGACCTTGCGCTTCGAATGCGACCAGGCCGAGGCGCTGGAACTGCTCAACGGCTGGGGCGGCCGGCCGTTGCCGCTGAACGCGAGCTGCTGGGTCGAGGACGAAGGCGTCGGCGTGCTGTACCTGCGCCTGCGCGGAGCCGTGGCCGCCGTGGAGGCGGCCTGCGCGCAGCTCGGCGGTGAACGCCGTCACGACGTGAGCGCCGACTGGACGGCCTGCCGCGACCAGCGCCTGCCCTGGTTCCTCGACGCAAACGGCGAGAAAGACCTGTGGCGCCTGTCGGTGCCGCAGACCGCGCCTGTGCTGGCCTTGCCCGGCAGCTCGCTGGTCGAGTGGCACGGCGGGCTGCGCTGGTACCACGCGGCGCCGGCCGAGGGCGCGCGCCTGCGCGAGGCGGCGCGCGCCGTGGGTGGCCACGCGACGCTGTTCCGCAGCGCCGACGGCGCGGCCGGCACGCTGTCGCGCTTCGAACGGCCCGCGCCCGCGCTGCTGCGCATCCACCACGCGCTGCAGCGCGAGTTCGACCCGGCGGCGATCTTCAATCGCGGCCGCCTGCACCGCGTCGACGCTGCGGCGTCCTAGCGCCGCCGCCATGCGCCGCCTGCTCCACCTCACCGGCCAGCATCGAACACCCTCGGTCGATCGCATGTTCGGCCTGCTGCTGGCCTTCAATGCCGGCGCAGTGAACGCCGGAGGCCTGCTGGTGGTGCACATGTACACCTCGCACATGTCGGGCTTCGCGTCGCAGCTGGCCGACGGCCTCGTCCTCGGCAGCATGCCCTTGCTGCTCGGTGCCCTCGGTGCGCTGCTGGCCTTCGTCGTGGGCGCGGCGACCACGGCGGTGATCGTGCACTGGGCGCGCCGCCATCGACTACGCAGCGCCTTCGCCATGCCGCTGATGCTCGAAGCCGCGCTGCTGCTGGTCTTCGGCCTGCTGGGCGCCATCACGCTGACCTGGCCGACGCTGTTCGCGGTGCCGCTTACCGTGCTGCTGCTGTCGTACATCATGGGCCTGCAGAACGGCCTGAGCTCGAGCATGTCGAACGGCAAGATGCGCACCACCCACATGACCGGCCACATCACCGACCTGGGCCTGGAACTCGGCCGGCTGGCCTTCCGCAACCCGCGCGAGACGCCCGCAGCGCTGCGGGTGCAGGCCAACCGTTCGGCGCTGCGGCTCTACGCCAGCCTGCTGCTCATGTTCATCGCGGGTGGATTGGTGGGTGCGGCGGGTTTCAAGTACGTCGGGTTCGTCTGGGTGGTGCCGCTGGCGTCGCTGCTGCTGGCCCTGTCGCTGCCGCCGTTTCGGCGCGACCTGCGCCGCTCGGTCTATCTGCAGACGCTGCTCGGCTCGATGGCGCGGCGCTTCGGTCGATCGCCCCACGCACCGGTGCCGCCACCCTAGTGGCCGACAATCGAAAAAAGAACGAGACGCTCCACCATGCAAACCGAACTCGCCCCCGAATTTCAGGGCACCGCCGACGGCCGCGAGGCCGAAGCCATCCTGCGCAAGTGCGTGCACTGCGGCTTCTGCACCGCCACCTGCCCGACCTACCAGCTGCTCGGCGACGAGCTCGACGGCCCGCGCGGCCGCATTTACCTGATCAAGCAAGTGCTGGAGGGCAAAGAACCGACGCGCTCGACCCAGTTGCACCTCGACCGCTGCCTGACCTGCCGCAACTGCGAGACCACCTGCCCGAGCGGCGTGCAGTATGGGCACCTGGTCGACATCGGCCGCAAGATCGTCGATCAGAAGGTGCCGCGCCCGCCGGTGGAGTCGGCCACGCGCTGGCTGCTGAAGGAGGCGCTGCCATCACCGCTGTTCGGTCCGGCAATGAAGCTGGGCCAGTCGGTGCGCGGCCTGCTGCCCGAGAAGCTCCGGGCCAAGGTGCCTGCGCGGCAGGACGCCGGTGCCTGGCCGACGCGATCGCATGCGCGCAAGGTGCTGATGCTGGCCGGCTGCGTGCAGCCGTCGATGATGCCCAACATCAACAGTGCGACCGCGCGCGTGCTCGACGCCGCGGGCATCGAGACCGTGATCGCGTCCGAGGCCGGATGCTGCGGCGCGGTCAAGTTCCACCTCAACGACCACGAGGGCGGCAAGGCGCACATGCGCGCCAACATCGACGCCTGGTGGCCGATGGTCGAGCGCGACGCCGTTGAAGCCATCGTCATGAACGCGTCGGGCTGCGGCGTGACGGTGCGCGAATACGGCCACCTGCTGCGCGACGAGCCGGCCTATGCGCTGAAGGCCGCACGCATCAGCGCGCTCACGCGCGATCTGAGCGAGCTGCTGCCCGAGCTGGTGCCGGTGCTGAAGGACCGCGTGAAGGCGTCGCCCGGCGTCGTGGCCTACCACCCGCCCTGCACGCTGCAGCACGGCCAAAAGCTGCGCAACGGCGTCGAAGTCAACCTGCGCGCGCTCGGCTTCGACGTGCAGGTGGCGAAGAGCGAGGCGCACCTGTGCTGCGGATCGGCCGGCACTTATTCGGTGCTGCAGCCCGAGCTCGCGTACCCGCTGCGCGACCGCAAGCTGGGCCACCTGAACCAGCTGCAGCCGAGCACCATCGTGTCGGCCAACATCGGCTGCATCACGCACCTTCAGAGTGGCAGCGCCACGCCGGTGAAGCACTGGGTAGAACTGCTCGACGCTGCCTTGCGGCCGAGCTGAACCGGCCGTTTCGACGGCCAGGACGGACAGCCGACGGCGTCGCACGCCGACGCGGTGTGCGTCGTGCCCACTTCAAGCTGGGGTGATCCCAGTTCGACGAAAGCTTTCCATGTTCCATTCTTCGCGTCCCTCGCTCTTTGCCGCCCGCGGCCTCCTTGCAATGGCGGCCCTGTGCGCCGGTTCCGCTGCGCTGGCCCAGGTGCCACCCATGCAGGGCGAGGGCGCCGCGCGCTACGCCTGCGGCGGCATCGGCTCCGACGAATCCACGGCGATGCGTGCGGCGATGAAGTCGCACCCGCTGTCGCTGCTGTTCGCACGGCCCGACGGCGGCTACCTCGCCGACGTGGCGGTCAAGTTGACCGACGCCAGCGGCGCCTCGGCGCTGAGCCTGCGTGCCGGCGGTCCGGTCTGTTTGATCGACCTGCCTGCGGGCAACTACACCGTTGAAGCCACCAGCGAAGGCGTCAGCAAGCGCCAGACGGTGAGCATCGGCAGCACGCCGCGCACGCTCGACTTCCGCTTCTAGGCTTCCTCTGCGTCGGACTCGTCCGCGCACTGCGGCAGGCCGATCAGAAACGTGGTGCCTGCGCCGGGCCGGCTGCTCACCTCGACCCAGCCGCCGTGCCGTGTGATCACCGTATTGACCACCGCGAGCCCGATGCCCCAGCCGGGCACCGTGGCGCTGCGGGTGCGTCGATGGCCGGCTTCGCGCGCGCGCGAGAGGCGCTCGGCGTCCATGCCTTCGCCTTCGTCGCGGATCGACAGCAGCAGTTCGCCCGGCCGGCCAGCCGCATCCGGCAGCGCCGCCAGACACACGTGGATCTCGCTGCCTGAGGCGCTGTGGCGGATCGCGTTGTCCAGCAGGTTGCGCAGCGCGCGTGCCAGCAAGGCGCCGTCGGCCATCACGCAGCCGGCCTCGTCGCTCAGCGGTGGCTTGAGGACGACCCCGCGACGTTGGGCGTCGGCCCACACGGCATCCATCGCGTCCATCGCAACGGCACCAAGCGGTACGGCGGCCAGCCGGTATGCGTTCGACTCGGCTTCCATCATGGTCATGAAACCGTCGGCCATCGCCAGCGTGCGCTGTACCGCCTGCGCCACGCCGTGCCGCAGCGCCGGCGTGTCCGTAGCGGGGTCGCCGTCGGCATGGAGCGCCAACAGGCTCAGGATCGACACCTGCGGCGCCCTAAGGTCGTGCGAGAAGAAGGCGAACAGCTCCTCGCGCTCTCGCTGGGCGCGGCGCTCGGCGGTCAGCGCGTGCAGCACCACGATCCAATGTGGCGCGGTGCGCGAGCCGTCCGTCCCCAGCGGGACTGCGTGCAGCCTGAAGACGTCGCCGGCCGGTGTGGCGTATTCGCCGGTCATCGCGTCGTGCCAGACACCCGGCAGCGGCGACGGCGCCGCGCCGGCTGCGGCGCCCACGTCGGTTCGCGGCAGGGCGGCGAGCAGCGCAAACAAAGCGCGCCCCGCCAGCGGGTCCGTGGCGTCGCCGGTGCGTTGCTCGCGCAGGCGGCCGCCGTTCGGGCTCGCCTGCATCAGCAGGGCCTGCGCCGCCGCATTGCTCTGGCCGATCTGGCCGTCGTCGCGGCAGATCAGCACGGCCGCGGGCATGAGCGCCACGCTTTGCCTGAGCATCGACTGCAGCGTCACCAGGCGATCGATGGCACGGTCGAGCGCACGGGTGCGCTGCTCGATCGCGTCGATGGCGGGCGGTGCCGGCGCAACCACCGGCTCGAAAGCGCCCGACGGAACCGCATTGAGCGCATCCACGCGCTGGCGAAAGAAGTGCAGCAGGGCGGCGAGCCTGCGCCAGCTCCACAGCAGGTACGCCGCCGCGATCCCGGCGAGCGGCGTGGCAATGGGCAAGGCCACGCGCGCTTCGCGCAGCGCCACGGCGCCCAGGCCGGCCATCAGCAGCGCCAGCGCCAAGGCGCTGACTGCGGCATAGCGCGCGCTCAGCATGAAGGCCGCGAGCGCGGCCCAGATCGGCAGCGCCAACCACAGCCAGCGCTGGGTGCCGCTGGGGAACTCGATCGCGCGCCCCTGCATCAGCACGTCGATCGCGTTGGCATGCACCTCCACGCCCGGCAAGCCGGCGGCCTTGGCACCCGCGCCCATCACCGCCAGCTGGTCGTTCAGGCGCGAGTCCGCCACCGCGCCCACGAGCAGCGTCTTGCCTGCGAACGTGGCGGGCGGCACGCTGCCGAGCAGCACATCGATGTACGACACGGTGCGGTAGCTGCCCGCCGGCCCGGCCAGACGGAAGCCGAAGCGCGACAACCGCGTCCAGGCGGCATCCCGGGCGAAGTCCGGCTGCGCCGGCGCGGCGTCCTGTGCGCCCGACGCGATGAGAAGTCCGACGTAGGGCGCCAGACGCGTCTCGGTGCCCTCGTAGCGGTAGAGCGTTCGCACACGGTCGTCGCTGTCGGCCGTGGCGTTGACGTGGCCCAGCCCGTGCGCGGCCCGCGCCAGTGCGGGGACCGGCGTGGCGAAGCCGGGGCGTGGCGGCGCCAGGCCCGGCACGGACGCCGTCGCGGGCAGAGGCGCGAGGTCCATGGGCAGGTAGACCGGCAGCCCGGCCATGGCCGCGGCCAGCCGTGCATCGTCTTCCGGCGGACCGGGCGTGTCGAAGAAGACGTTGAACAGCACGCTGCGTGGCGCGTGCGGCGCCAGCTGCTCGAGCAGTTGCGCGTGCAGCGTGCGCGACCACGGCCAGGGCCCCAGCGCGGCGATGCTGCGCTCGTCGATGCCGACGATCACGAGGTCCGGCGACGGGGCGGCGCGACGGTCGCCGCGCATCAGCTCGTCGTAGACCGCGCGGTCGGCCTCGACGAGGCCTGGGCGCTCGCCGAGCCACAGCATGGCGAGCGGCAGCAGCAACGCCATCAGCAGCCACTCGAAGAGGAAACGGCGGCGCATGCGGTGGGCAGTCGATGAGCTCGGCGGTTCAGAGACCGGGCTCGGACGCGGGCAGCGCCCACTCGAGCCGATAACCTTGCCCGTACACCGTCTGCAACTGGACGCCGTTGTCCGGGTGCAGGCCGAGCTTGGTGCGCAACCGGTAGATGTGGCTGTCGAGTGCGCGCGACGAAAGAATTTCGCCGCGATGGCTGGCGTTCTCCAGCAGGTACGTGCGCGAGACCGGCTTGCCGATGTGCCGGAACAGCGCCAGCGCCATTCGGAATTCGCGATCGCTGAGCACCACGGGCGGTGTCTCCGCCTGCGCGAGCGTCACGCTCAGCAGGCTGCGGTCGAAGGTCCAGGAGCCGAAGCGCTCCTGCGTCGGCACCGCGCGCGTCGCACCGACGGCTGCGGTGGCCGGGTGCCGGCGCGTGAGCAGGCGCCGGACGCGCGCGCACAGCTCGACCAAACGGAACGGCTTCACGACGTAATCGTCGGCGCCGAGGTCCAGCGCTTCGGCCACGTGCCGTTCGGCGCCGTGGGCGCTGAGCATGAGCACCGGCGTGCTGTCCTTCTGGTAGTCGCGCAGCCAGCGCAGCAGGTCGATGCCGTCGAGGTCGTCCACGCTCCAGTCGAGAACCAGGAGATCGAAAGTGTCGAGCCGGAGCGCGCGCCGCAGTGACTCCCCCTTGTCGAAAGGCACGACCGTGATCGTCTCCTCAGGCAGCCCGAGATGCTGGTTGAGAGCACGGACCACCTGGGCCCGTTGATGGACGTCGTCTTCGAGTACAGCGATGCGCATGATCCGAATGTCGTTGATAAGTTCTCATTTGCCGACGAATCTCGCGAATTCTCGATGGGTGCGTGAACTTTGTGATGGGTTTCGTCGCGCACTCCCAGCCTTTTGTTTTCGCCAGTCGCTGCGCGATGCGCCAACTAAGTAGCACTTTCACGCTCACTTGTGCGCCGAATCTCGCCAACCCTCGCATGTCCGCCGATGGAGGGCGACGGCTCGACACCATCCGGCCCGTGACAGGGAGTCGGGCCCAGAGCAATCACCAATGTTTTGCCGTGGCCTTCAACTGAAATCAACGGGTGAACATCATGAACAGAACATATCGGTCGGTTGGGAACGAGGCGCTGCGCGCCCACCGTGCACGGATCACGGCCGCAGTGCTGCTGCTCGTCGCGGGTGCGGCGTCGGCGCAGGTCAAGATCGGCGACAACCCGGTCACCATCAATCCGGGGTCGATGCTGGAAGTCGAAGCCACGGACCGCGGCGTGTCCATGCCGCGCATCGCCGTGACCGACCGGGTCACCTGGGGCCTGCGCGGCAACGTGCCGGTCGAAGGCATGATGGTCTACAACACCAACGCCACCACGGGCGTGAATGGCTTGCAGGCGGGCATGGCGGTCTGGAAGAACGGCCAGTGGGTCAGCGTCGACGAGACGCCCTACATGCACGTCAACTCGACGCAGGTCGGTAACTCGACGCTGGCCAACTCGGGCGCCACCGGCGCCAACGCCATCGCGGTCGGCCCGAACGCCGTCGCCTCGGGCGCCGACAGCACGGCCCTCGGCCAGGGCGCCAGCGCCACCGCGGCGCAGGGCGTGGCGATCGGTGCCGGCAGCAGCGTGGTCCAGGTCGGCGGCGTGGCATTGGGCGCTGGGTCGGTCGCCTCGACGGCAGCCGGTGTGGCGGGCTACGTGCCGCCCGGCGCCAGCGCCGCGCAGACGGCTGCGGTGATCGGCACCACCAGCACGCAGGCCGCTGTGTCGGTGGGCGACGCCGCCAATGGCCAGTACCGCCAGATCACGGGCGTGGCGGCGGGCACGGTCGACAGCGACGCGGTCAACGTGAGCCAGCTGAAGGGCGTGCAGGCGTCGGTGACCAACATCGACAACAGCGCGGTCAAGTACGAGAACAACCCCGACGGCAGCGTCAACTACAACAGCGTCACGCTGGGCAACAACGCTTCGACCGGCCCGGTCACGGTGCACAACGTGGCCGCCGGTGTGGCGGGCACCGATGCAGTGAACGTCAACCAGTTGAACGCCACCGCAGGCTCGCTGAACAACCGGATCAACAACCTGGCCGACCAGGTCAGCAGCAACACCAAGATGCTCTCCGGTGGTATCGCCGCTTCGGCCGCCATGGCGGTGGTGACGCCGGTGGAGCCGGGCCGCTACCACGTGAGCGGTGCGGTGGCGGGCTACAACGGCCAGGCCGGCATCGGCTTCAACGTGCTCAAGCGCTCGGACAACGGCCAGACCACGCTGCACGCCGGCGTGGGCTGGGGCTCGGGCGGCAGCAAGGCCATCGTGCGCGTCGGCTTCGGCTTTTCGTTCGACTGATCGAGCGCCCAGGAGAATCACATGAAACAACAATCCATTTCCTCGTTCGTCCTTGCCGCCTGCGTGCTGGCGCTCGCCGGCTGCGCCTCGCCGACGCCGAGCCCCTCGGGCACCCCGCCACCGCCGCTGGCTGCCGACCACAGCGTGAACTTCCCCGACCTGGACAAGGCCTGGCTCAAGGGCGGCACTTTCGTCGATGTCGAGCAGCTGCGCCGCATCCACACGGGCATGACCAAGAACCAGGTGCGCGAGCTCATCAGCTACCCGCACTTCAGCGAAGGCCTGTTCGGCCCGCGCGAGTGGAACTACATCTTCAACTTCCGCACCGGCAAGGGCCAGGAATACATCACTTGCCAATACATGGTGCACTTCGACGGCGATGTGCGAAGCCAGGACTTCCATTGGAAGGGGCCGAATTGCGAAGCGATGCTGAACCCGCCTGCCGCAATGGCCGCCACGCCGATCGCTGCAGTGCCGGTGGTTGCGCCAGCCGCGCCGCGGAAGTTCACGCTCGGCGCGGACGGCCTGTTCCGCTTCGACGGCGGCCACGCGCCCGACCTGCTGCCCGAGGGTCGACGGAAGATCGAACGTCTTGCCGCCGACATCCGCCAAAACGGCGGCAAGCCATCGATCACCGTGATCGGCCACACCGACCGGCTGGGTTCGGAGGCGTACAACAACACGCTGTCGCTGGAACGTGCCAACACGGTCCGTGACCTCCTGGTGCAGCAAGGCGTCGCAGCCAGTGCGATTCGCGCCGCCGGCGCCGGCGAGCAGCAGCCGGTGGTCCAGTGCCAGGGCACGACGGCAACGCCTCAGCTGGTGAGCTGCCTGCAGCCGAATCGGCGTGTCGAGATCGAGGTGGTCACAGGGAGTTAGGCCCCGGGGGGCGGAGCCGCTCGGCTCCGAGGGGACTGGCCGGCAACGCACTGTTGCCGGTTTTTTTTTTGCTGACAGGTGGGGGTCGAAGCTTCGGTTCGAGCCTTGAATGCGCGTCAACACGCTGATTCGAGGCCGTGCCAAACGAGCAAAAAGTATCACTAGTTCATCTTCGTCTCCGTGAATTCTCGCGAATCAACGCATGCGCTTTGTTCAGTGCTGATCGCTCGACACCATCGCGCCCCAGGGAGCACGAGGCGATTGCAGAACGCCCATTCCCCTCCATTCGTTCTGCACAGGGAAACATCATGAACAAGGTCTATCGGTCGGTCTGGAGTGAGGCATTGGGCGCTTGGGTCGCCGCCTCGGAAGCAACGAAGTCGCGCGGCAAGCGAAGCGGCACCACGGCCTTGTTGGCGGGTGTGTTGCTGACGATGGGCGCATCGGCCATGGCGGGTGAAGTGGTGCAGACCACGGGCGGAACACTGGGCGCATCGGCACCCGGCACCGGCTCCGTAGCGCTCGGCAACAACGCCGAAGCGGCGGGCAGCGCCATGATCGCCATCGGGGGCAACGCCGGCACCGGCACCCCGGCCGCCAGCGCGAACATCGTCGTGATCGGCAACAACGCCGGTCAGAACATGCAAGGCGCGTACATCAGCATCGTGGGCAACGGTGCAGGCACCAACATGAATGGCCAGAACAACGCGGTGTTCGGTTATCTGTCGGGTGTCGACGTCGTTGGCAGCTCGAACACCTACCTGGGCGGATACGGCGCAGGCAGCCAGACGAGCGGCAGCCTCAACACCGCCATCGGCAGCTTCTCGGGCCAGGGCGCTGTCGGCGACCACAACACCAACGTCGGCACGCGGGCCGGCCAGGTGTTCACGGGCGGCATCGTCGGCTCCGACAACTCGGCCATCGGCTACCGCGCCGGGCAGAACGTCAAGGGCGGCGGCAACGCGTCCATCGGCGTCGGGGCCGGTCGCGAAACGCTGGGCGCCGAGCGGACCGAAACCTTCACCGACGGCTATGTCGGGCGAGGCACGTTCAACACCGCGATCGGCGCCAATGCGGGCACCAAGGTCAACGGCACGGACAACACGGCCATCGGCTCGTCCGCCGGCAACGGCATCGTCGGCAGCAACAACATCTCGCTGGGCCGCAACGCCGGCAGCGCCGCGCTCACGGTCAACGGCACGGTGGTCAGTTCGCCACCGGACGGCGACTTCAACAACGGCGTGAGCCTGGCCACGCTGAACGTGAACGACACGGTGACCATCGGCACGAGCACCAAGGCGCTGGCGGACAACGCGATCGCCGTGGGCACCCGTGCCCAGAGCGCGGGCAATGCCGTGGCCGTGGGCGTCGGCGCTGGTGCGACGGCAGTCAATGCCGTGGCCATCGGCACCAACACGCTGGCGTCGGCCCTGAATGCGGTCGCGGTGGGCTCTGGCTCGAAGAGCGATGCCGCGCAGGGCACGGCGGTGGGCAACGGGTCTTACGTGAACGCGCTCGGCGGCACTGCCGTCGGCTTCAATGCCGGCGCCTTCGGCGGCAACGCCGCGGCCTTCGGCGCCAACGCGAACGCCACCGGACTGAGCTCTGCAGCCTTTGGCGACGACGCCCAGGCACTGGTGGCCTCGAGCGTGGCCTTGGGCACCGGCGCGGTCGCGAACAACGTCGGCGCGGTGGCGCTCGGTGCCGGCAGCGTGACCGCGGCGGCGGTGGGCACGGCCAGCACCGTCATCCGCGGCACCACCTACAACTTTGCCGGCACGACGCCGGCAAGCACGGTGAGCGTCGGCGACGTCGGTGCCGAGCGCACCGTCACCAACGTGGCGGCCGGACGCATCAGCGGTTCGAGCACCGACGCGATCAACGGCTCGCAGCTGTATGCGACGAACGCGTCGATCGAGAATCTGTCGACGACCGTCGCGGCGAACAAGACCAAGTACTACAGCGTCAACTCGACGGGCGGCAGCAACGAGAACAATGACGGTGCCAGCGGCAGCGACGCGATCGCTTCCGGCAAGAACGCCGTCGCTTCGGGCGACGCCAGCTATGCCGCAGGCCTCAGTGCCACCGCCGAGACGACGAACAGCGTGGCAATCGGCGCGAACACCAAGGCGAGCAACGGCGGCCTCGTGGCCATCGGCTCCGGCGCTCAGTCGCTGTCGCAGAACACGATCGCAGTTGGCGGAACGGCGTTGCAGCGCCTAGGCATTGCGGTCGGCTTCGCTTCCACCTCGGATGGGGATGGTGCAGTGGCCATCGGCGACGCGACGACCGCCCGCGGTCTTGGCGCAGTCGCCCTGGGGAAGACCACTTCTGCGACCGGCTTGAGGGCGATCTCGATCGGCCGCAGCGCGAACGCCTCAGCGGACGACAGCCTCGCCCTTGGTGGCATCAGCAGAGCAAATGTGCAGGGTTCGGTGGCCCTGGGAGCACGGTCGGTCTCCGACCGCGTGATCGCCGGCACGCAGGGCGACCTTCCTGCGGGCAACAACTTCCTTATTCCTTTCAACACGACCGACCGCACCCTGCTGGGCGCAGTGTCGGTGGGCAATGCCACCAGCTACCGCCAGATCACCAACGTGGCCGACGGCACCGAGCAGCAGGACGCCGTCACGGTACGCCAGCTGAGCGGCGCACTCCAGTCCTTCGCGGTCTCGCCGACGAAGTACTTCCACGCGAATTCCACCGCGGCGGATTCGCTGGCCGTTGGCACGGAGTCCGTTGCCATCGGCCCGCAGACCGTGGTCAACGGCAACAACGGCATCGGCATCGGCAACGGCGCGACGGTGCAGGCCAGTGCGCCGGGCGGCATCGCGATCGGCCAGGGCTCGACCTCGGTCGCGGCCGACTCGGTGGCCTTGGGCACCAAAGCCTCGGCAGCGGCGGTGCAGGGCGTGGCTCTCGGTGCAGGCGCCAGCGTGAGCCAGGCCGGCGGCGTGGCTTTGGGCGCAGGTTCGGTGGCGAGCACGGCAGCGGGCGTGGCGGGCTACGTGCCACCCACGGCCACCACGCAGCAAGTCACCGCCATCGGCGCGACCACCAGCACGTTGGCCGCGGTGTCGGTGGGCGATGCGGCCAACGGCCAGTACCGCCAGATCACCGGCGTGGCCGCTGGTGCAGCCGACAGCGACGCGGTCAACGTGAGCCAGCTGAAAGGCGTGCAGGGTCAGGTCACGCAGATCGACCAAGGGACAGTCAAGTACGACACCAACGTCGATGGCTCCGTCAACTACAACAACGTGACCCTGGGCGGCAACAACACCACGGGGCCGGTGGCGATCCACAACCTCGCGCCTGGCGTGGCAGGCACCGACGCGGTCAACGTGAACCAGCTGAACGCGGTCAACAACAACCTCAACAGCCGCATCGATTCGGTCAACAACCGCATCGACGGCGTCGCCAAGAACGCCTATGCCGGCGTGGCATCGGCCATGGCGCTGCAAATGCCGGCGAGCTACGTCCCCGGCAAGACCGTGATGCGCATCGGCGTGGGTGCCTTCAAGGGCGAGGGTGCGGTGGGCATCAGCTTCCGGCGCACCTCCGACAACAACGCCTGGAGCCTGTCCGGCGGCGTGGCCACCAGCCGTGCCGGCGTGGGCGCCACGATCGGCGCCGAGTGGGTTTTCAACTGATCAACAAGCAAGCGAATCGCACCATGAAACAACAACACTTCACCTCGTCCGCCGTGCGCATGCGGCCACTGGCCGCAGCCTGCCTGCTGGCACTGCTCGCCACCGGTTGCGCAAGCCCGAGCCACACCATCTCGCCCGAGGCACAAGCCAATGCGGCGCGCGAGAATCCCGCGCCGCCGAAGGACGAAGACTTCCCGGCCATCGAATCGGCCAAGTGGAAGCAGGGCGCCTTCCCGAGCATCGAGGCGCTGCGCGCCATGCGTACCGGCATGGGCAAGGACCAGGTCCGCGAGCTTCTGAGCTACCCGCACTTCAGCGAAGGCATCGGCGGCGTGCGGGAGTGGAACTACATCTTCCATTTCCGCACCGGCGCCGGCCCGGACTACATCACTTGCCAATACATGGTCCGCTTCAACCAGGACGTGCTGACGACGGGCGGGTACTGGAAGGGCCGCGGCTGCGCCGACATGGTCAAGCCGGCGGTCGTTGCGCCGGTGCTCGTCCCCGCGCCACCCGTGGCTGCCGTGCCCCGCAAGGTCACGCTCGGCGCGGATGGGCTGTTCCGCTTCGACGGCGGTCATGCGACGGACTTGCTGCCCGAAGGTCGACGCAAGATCGAAGCCCTGGCTACCGACATTCGCCAAAGCGGCGACAAGGCTTCGATCACGGTCATCGGCCACACCGACCGACTGGGTTCGGATGACTACAACAACGCCTTGTCGCTCGAGCGCGCGAACACCGTGCGCGGGTTGTTGGTACAGCAGGGCGTCGCGGGCACGGCCATTCGCGCGGCGGGCGCCGGAAAGCAGCAGCCGGTCGTTCAGTGCGCTGGCACCGCAGCCACGCCGGAATTGGTCAGCTGCCTGCAGCCCAACCGACGCGTGGAGATCGAAGTTTCGACATCGCGCTGATCGCGCACACCGCGGCTTAAAGCCGTGGCATATCAAGCCGCCGGCGCGACGCGCCAGGCGGCTTTTTAATTGACAAATGTGTCTTTGGCCTGTATTCGCACACTAATTTGCAATTTCCCGAGATTCCATTGGTTCAATTCTCGCGAATCCTCGCAAATCACCCCGACCTCTTCGATGTCTTGACACCATCGCGCCCGCAGTGACACGGGGTTACACACAAATACCCGTTTGTTACAAAGTGAGCGGATTGCCAGCTGAACCAAGCACGGTTGCCACCGCTCGTTTTTCAACGCAGAGGGACTGAACCGTGAACAAGACATATCGATCGATCTGGAATGAGGCGCTGGGCACGTGGGTGGCTGCTTCCGAGGCAGTGAGCAGCCGCGGTAAAGCCAGCGGAAGCAAGCGCGGCTTGGCAGCTGGAGCATTGCTACTTCTCGCTGGTATGGGCATGCCGGTGCACGCGCAATATCAAGCAGGAGGCGGCGCTGCCGTGGGAACCGATGCGATTGCCATCGGCAACGGTGCAACCACGACCACGCAGGGAGCCGTCGCGATCGGTCAGGGCGCCAAGGCCTTGGCAGGGAGTTCAATTGCACTCGGGGCAGGAGCGATCAATTCGGGCGGCTCAGGCATCAGCATTGGGGCAGCAGCCATCGGCCAGGAACTGAGTGTGACCATTGGTGCCGGTTCCGGGTCCGTCACCACCTTCCGATCGGTGGCCATTGGGGAAGGCGCAGGGCGCAATGTCGACGGCTTCTTCAATACGACACTTGGGGCTCAGTCCGGAAATAATGTCACCGGCAATAACAATCTTGCATTAGGTACGACTGCTGTAGGCGCTTCGGTCACCGGCAGTTCCAACGTTGCCGCGGGAGATGGCGCTGGCAACAACGTAGTTGGTTCCTGGAACGTTGCAACCGGCTCCTATGCAGGCAGAGGCGTAAGCGGCAGCGATAACGTCGCAACCGGCCATTTCGCAGGACAGAAAGTCAGTGGCAGTGCCAACGTTGGGCTGGGTCGCTTTGCGGGCCACACGGTCACCGGCGATTCGAACATCGCCCTCGGCACTGAAGCGGGCAGGAACGTGATTGCTTCCGACACGATCAGCATCGGCCGCAAATCCCTCGCCAGTACGGCCGGCGCAGTGGCCGTCGGCCTCGAAGCAGCGGCGTCCGCCTCTGCCAGCACAGCGCTGGGCCAGAACGCGAATGCAAGTGGGACCTACAGCAGCGCACTTGGCGCTACCAGTACGGCATCAGGTGCCGGTGCCTCGGCATTCGGCTATCAAAGCAAGGCTTCTGGTGACCAATCGCTGGCATTGGGCGCGTCGACAACCAGTTCAGGCGATACAAGTCTGGCCGTTGGCTTGTCGAACACCGCGTCGGGAGTCGGTTCAACAGTGATCGGACGCAACTCCACTGCCGCGGGGAATCAGACGCTCGCCGTGGGTACTGGCAATAAAGTCGACGGCACCAATAGCTTTGCGATCGGCACGGGCAACAACGTTAATGGCCTGTCGGCCGTCAGCATCGGGATTCAGAACACCAATACAGGCGGCAACTCGTTCATCGTTGGCAACGGCAACAAGGTCGCCTCGAACTTCGCGTACGTGCTCGGCAGCCGAGTCAACATCGCCGCTGGGCTGGACGGTGCCGTTGCTCTGGGCGACAGCACCACGGTCGTGGCCTCGACGGTGGCTTCTTACAACCCGGGCGCCGGCACGGTGGCGGGTACTGCGCTTGGCAGCAACATCGTGAGCGTCGGCGCCGCAGGCAGCGAGCGCCGCGTGACCAACGTGGCCGCGGGTGGTGCGGATACCGACGCGGTCAACGTGAGTCAGCTTAAAGCGGTGAAGACCAAGTACTACAGCGTCAATTCGACCGGCGGTACGAACGAAGACAACCTCGGCGCGACCGGCACGGACGCCATTGCTGCAGGCAAGAACGCTTCCGCTGTCAGCGACAACGCGATCGCGATGGGTCTGGGCGCCAAGGTTGGCGCGAATTCGGGAGGCAGCACTGCGATCGGCGAAGCTGCGAGTGCCACTGGGCTCGGTTCTGTGGCGGTGGGCAAGGGCGCGATTGCTGCGGGTTCTGCCTCCATTGTGAATGGCTATAACGACGGCGTCGTGGCTATCGGCAACGGCGCGACGGCCAGCAAGTCGTTGACCGTTGCTATTGGCTCGGGAAGCCAAGCCACCGCACAAAGCGGAACGGCGCTCGGCGTCGGTAGTACGGCAGGTGGTGTCCAGTCGACGGCGGTGGGTTACAAGAGCACTGCTTCGAGTCAGGACGCCACGGCCATGGGGCGAATGAGCACAGCATCCGGCATTTCGAGCACTGCCGTCGGCGTGAGTGCGAACGCTTCGGGGAACAACGCCACGGCCTTGGGAAATTCCGCCGTCGCTGCGAATACCAGTTCGATCGCGATCGGTGGGGCTGCAAACGCATCGGCTGATCGTGCAGTCGGTGTCGGCTTGTTGTCCAGCGCCACAGTGGTCGATTCCGTAGCGCTCGGCGCTCGGTCGGTTGCCAACACTGCGGCTGGCGCGGCGGGTTACGTGCCGACCAATGCCAACGCTGCACAGGCGGCTGCCATCGCTGCCACCGCGAGCAAGGACTACGGCGCAGTGTCGGTGGGCAATGCGGCCCTGGGCCAGTTCAGGCAGATCACCAACGTGGCCGCAGGTACACAAAATACCGATGCAGTGAACGTGTCCCAGCTCAAGGCCGTGGAAGGAACCGTCGCAGCGAACAAGACCAAGTACTACAGCGTAAACAGCACCGGCACCGGCGTCGGTAGCAACGTGAACAACGATGGCGCTACGGGTCTCCAGTCCATGGCTGCAGGAGAGTTTGCGTCCGCAGCGGGCAATCTTTCCGTCGCGATGGGCGCGCTGAGCGAGGCTTCGGGCTCTGGCAGTGTGGCGCTCGGCTCAGGGGCCGCGGCGATGGATTCCGGTTCGACCGCCGTCGGCACCAACGCTTATGCTGGCGCTCAAGGCAGCACTGCCCTTGGTTTCGGCGCAGGCGCCTCTTTCATCGACACGGTCGCCATCGGGCACGACACGCAAGACAGCGGTGCCAACTCGGTATTGGTGGGCGCGCGTGCGAGCGGCGCTGCCAACTCCACGGCTCTCGGCTACCAGTCGAAGGCGACCAATGTCGGCGATGTGGCCTTGGGCTTCGGTTCGGCATCTGCTGCGGTGGTGAACACCACGGGCACGACCATCCGCGGCACGGCGTACACCTTCGCTGGCACGGATGCGACGAGCACGGTCAGCGTGGGCTCCGGCGCCGCGGTCAATGGCGTGCGTACGCTGACCAATGTGGCAGCGGGTCGCATCAGTGCGAGCAGCACCGATGCGATCAACGGCTCGCAGCTGTATGCGACGAACTCGGCGATCGACAACCTTTCCACCACCGTGGCGGCGAACAAGACGAAGTACTTCAGTGTTGCTTCGACCGGCGGCACGAACGAGAACAACGAAGGTGCCAGCGGGTTGGATGCCATCGCCGTCGGTAAAAACGCGTCGGCGTCGGGCGCTGGAGGCACTGCCATCGGACGCTCGGCTGTGGCAGATACAGGTGTTTCTGTAGGCAATGGAGCGAACAGCGGCGGCTTGGGTGGCGTTGCGGTCGGCAACGGTACGAAGGCTGGGATCGGCTCCGCGGCCGTGGGCTCGTATGCCGAGGCTTACGGAGTGCAGTCGACAGTGCTGGGCTCCTACGCAAAGGCGAACACCCTGTCGGTGGCGATTGGCGTCGGAGCCGAGGCCAATGGTGGGTCGTCCGTCGTCATCGGCCGCGATGCGTATGCAGATGCAGACGCCATCGTAAGCATTGGTGGAGAAAGCTACGCAGGGGCCAGCGGGGCAGTGACCGTTGGCAACGGGTCGGGCGCGTATGGCCTGGAAAGCGTCGCAGTCGGTCGCGGAACCTTCGGGCTCGGTGATCGCGCGTCCGCCTTTGGCGGCCGTGCCGACGCCGTCGGTGTGGATTCCACAGCGCTCGGCTACAGCAGCACGGCGCAGGTCGCTGGCTCTGTTGCTCTCGGATCCAACTCGGTCTCCGATCGCGTGATCGCCGGCGCAAAAGGCAATCTCCCTGTGAGCAACAACTTCCTCGTGCCCTACAACACGACCGACCGCACCCTGCTGGGCGCGGTGTCAGTGGGCAACGCCACCAGCTACCGCCAGATCACCAACGTGGCCGACGGGACCGAACAACAAGACGCCGTCACCGTGCGCCAGCTCAGCGGCGCACTGCAATCCTTTGCTGTCACGCCGACGAAGTACTTCCATGCCAACTCCAGCGCAGCGGATTCGCTGGCCGTTGGCATGGAGTCCGTTGCCATCGGCCCGCAGACCGTGGTCAACGGCAGCAACGGCATCGGCATCGGCAACGGCGCGACGGTGCAGGCCAGTGCGCCGGGCGGCATCGCGATCGGCCAAGGCTCGACCTCGGTCGCCGCCGACTCGGTGTCTCTGGGCACCAAAGCCTCGGCAGCGGCGGTGCAGGGCGTGGCGATCGGTGCCGGCGCCAGCGTGAGCCAGGCCGGTGGTGTGGCATTGGGCGCAGGCTCGGTCGCCTCGACGGCAGCCGGCGTCGCGGGCTACGTACCGGTGGGTGCGAGCCAAGGCCAGACCGCTGCGATCGTCGGAACAACCAGCACGCTGGCCGCGGTGTCGGTGGGCGACGCGGCCAACGGCCAGTACCGCCAGATCACCGGTGTGGCCGCCGGCGCTGCCGACAGCGACGCCGTCAACGTGAGCCAGTTGAAGGGCGTGCAGGCGTCGGTCACGACGATCGACAACAGCGCGGTGAAGTACGAGAACAACGCCGACGGCAGCGTCAACTACAACAGCGTCACGCTGGGCAACAACAGTGCGACCGGCCCGGTCACCGTGCACAACGTGGCGGCTGGCGTCGCGGGCACCGATGCGGTCAACGTCAACCAGCTGAACGCTGGCATTGCCGGCGCCAACCAGTACACCGACACCAAGATCGGCCAGATCCGAGGCGACCTGAACAAGGTCGCCAAGGAGGCCAGCGCGGGCGCTGCCGGCGCCATGGCGATGGCCAATCTGCCGCAGGCGTACCTGCCGGGCAAGAGCATGGTGTCGGTCGGCGTGGGTGGCTTCGACGGCGAAGCGGCGCTGGCCCTCGGCGTCTCGAAGCTGTCGGACAACGGTCGCTGGGTCGTCAAGTTCAGCGGCACGGCCAACTCGCGCGGCAAGGTCGGCGTGGGCGCGGGCGCGGGCTTCCATTGGTAAGCCGACGCACGACGACAACGCGCAAGAACATTTGAGGAAATCCATATGACAACGAACATTCAACGCGCCGGCATGGCCTTGGCCATGGCGACCCTGGTGTTGGGCCTGCAGGCTTGCGGCACTTCCACCGTGAGCAAGAAGATCTCCGACGACGGCGTGGCCGGCGAGGTGGTCTTCCCTGATCGTGAGAAGAACGCCTGGCTGAAGGAAGGCACCTTCCCCAATCTCGACAACCTGCGCCAGCTCGCTCCCGGCGTGACCAAGGACCAGCTCTACGATCTGGTCGGCCGGCCGCACTTCGAAGAAGGTCTGGCGGGCGTGCGCGAGTGGGACTACGTCTTCCACTTCCGGACCCCGACGGGGGTGAAGACCTGCCAGTACAAGGCGATCTTCGACACCAAGGGCCTGGCGCAGACCTTCCATTGGCTGCCCGCAGGCTGCGGCGATGTGCTCAAGCCCGCGGCCGCTGGCGAGCGCGTGGTCCAACGCGTTGTCGAGCAGCCGATGGCGCCTCGCCGCAACGTCGCGCTGTCGGCCGATGCGCTGTTCGCTTTTGACCGCTCCGAAACCGCCGCGTTGCTCCCGAAAGGTCGGGCGGAACTCGATGCGCTCGCGGCCGAACTGCGCAAGGCGAAGAGCGTGGAGCGGCTCGAGATCGTCGGGCACACCGACCGCCTCGGCTCGACCGCTTACAACCAACAGCTGTCGCTGGCCCGCGCAACGACGGTGCGCGACTACCTGATGCGCGCCGGCGTGCCTGCGAAAGCCACCGATGTGCAAGGCCGCGGGGAGACGCAGCCGAAGGTCATGTGCGACCAGGTCGATCGCGCCGCATTGATCGCGTGCCTGGCGCCCAACCGGCGCGTCGACATCAGCGTGCAAGCCACTGCACCCTGAGGTCAACCCGGCGGCGGCGCGATGCGCCGGCGCTGGGCGCCGCAATCAGGCAGCGAGCGCCGCTTCGATGTCTTTGGCCATCGAGGCCGGGGTGTCGAGCGGCGCATAGCGCTTCAGGACCTGCCCGTCACGCCCCACGAGGAACTTCGTGAAGTTCCACTTGATGGCGGTGCTGCCCAGCAGGCCGGGCTTTTCCTTGGTGAGCCAGCGGTACAGCGGCGCTGCATTCGCGCCGTTGACGTCGACCTTTTCCATCATCGGAAAGCTCACGCCGTAGTTCTTCGTACAGAACGCGCCGATTTCCTCGTTGCTGCCCGGGTCCTGCGAGCCGAACTGGTTCGACGGAAAACCCAGCACCACCAGGCCCTGCTCCGCATACTGCTTGTGGAGTGCCTCCAGCCCGGCGAATTGCGGCGTGAAGCCACATTGGCTCGCGGTGTTGACGATCAGCAGCACCTTGCCGCGGTAATCGGCCAACGTGGCCGGTTGGCCGTCGATGCGCTGGGCTTCGAAGTCGTAGATCGTGGACATCGCGTTCCTTGAAAATCCCCGGGGCCGGGCCGTCGACTCAGGCAGTCAGTGGTGCTTGTCGCTGCGCGCAATCGCCAGCAGGTGTTCGACTTCTTCCGGATGCTTGCGCAGGTTGCTCTGGTGCCAGCGCCGGATGATCCACATGAAGCCCGCCACCAAGCCGCCGAACACGGTGATGGCCGCGTAGGCCGACAGCCCCAAGCCCGTGCATGCGCTGTAAACGCCACCCAGCAGAAGAATGCAGGCCTGCTCGTTGAAATTCTGCACGGCGATCGAGCGCCCCGCGCCCATGAGGTTGTGGCCACGATGCTGCAACAGTGCGTTCATGGGCACCACCAGGAAGCCGCCGAAGCCGCCCAGCAAAATCAGGAAAGGCACCGCCACCCACACGTTGTGAATGAAGATCATGGCCATCACCAGCAGGCCCATGCCGATGCCGAGCGGAATCACCCGGGTCGCCATGTCCAGGCGCATGCGCATCGATGCCACCACCGCACCGACTGCCATGCCGATGGTCACGACGCCGGTCAGCGCCGAAGCCTGGGTGGTGCTGTAGCCAAGCGCCAGCGACGCCCAGGCGAGCACGATGTACTTGAGATTTCCGCCCGCGCCCCAGAACAGCGTGGTGGTGGCCAGCGAAATCTGGCCCAGCTTGTCGCGCCACAGGCGTTCGTTGCAATGCCAGAAGTCAGGCAGCAGCGCGGCGAGGTTGCGTGCCACGCCATGGTTCGGGTTGCTACGCAGCGGCCGCATCTCGACGCCGGTGTGCGGAATGCGCGTGTTGAACCAGGCCGCGATCATGTAAACGACGATCAGCATCGAAATCGCCGCTTCGGACGGCGTGTCAACGCCGGTATCGATGAACGGAAAATCGAAAGCCAGCAAATGACTCGACACCATGTGGCCGACCAGCGTTCCACCCAGCACGATGCCCAGCAGGATCGATGCGATCGTGAGACCCTCGATCCAGCCGTTCGCCTTGACCAGCTGGGACGCCGGCAGCAGCTCGGTCAGGATGCCGTATTTGGCCGGCGAATAGGCTGCAGCACCGAGACCGATGATCGCGTAGGCCATCAAAGGGTGCGTGCCGAACAGCATCAGCAGACAGCCGACCACCTTGATCGCATTGCTGATGAACATGACCTTGCCCTTGGGCAAGGCGTCGGCGAAGGCTCCGACCAGCGGTGCCAGCACCACGTAGAAGATCGCGAAAATCGGCACCAGCGCAGCACGCTGCCATTCGGCGGCGCCCCCGCTTCGCATGAACTCCACGGCAACCACGAAAATCGCGTTGTCGGCCAGCGACGAAAAGAACTGGGCCGACATGATGGTGTAGAAACCGCGCTTCATCGATGGGCTGGCTGGCCAGCGGTGGCTGGCGATGTGGTGGGGCGGTAGGAAAAAGGCGTCGCGCGGGGGGCGGATGCGCGGTTATAGCATGGGGGTGCGATGCCAAAATGGCGCCAATCTGCCACGGCGCGCCGGTGTTTTCATGGGTTCGCCCCCGCTTGAAAGGTTCCCGTTTCCGTGCCACGTCCGATCCTCGCCACCATCCACACCGACGCGCTGCGGCACAACCTGACCCGCGTTCGGCGGTCTGCGCTCGATGCGCGTGTCTGGGCGATCGTCAAGGCCAACGCCTACGGCCACGGGATCGAGCGCGTCTTCGATGCCTTCCGTGCGGCCGACGGCTTCGCGTTGCTCGACCTGGCCGAGGCCGAGCGCGTGCGTGCGCTCGGCTGGCGTGGGCCGATCCTGCTGCTCGAGGGTGTGTTCGAGGCGCGCGACCTCGAGCTCTGTTCGCGGCTCGACCTCTGGCATGCGGTGCACTGCGACGCACAGATCGACATGCTGGCGGCCCACAAGACGCAGGTGCCGCAGCGCGTGTTCCTCAAGATGAACTCGGGCATGAACCGGCTGGGCTTCACGCCAGAGCGCTTTCGCTCGGCCTGGACACGGCTCAACGCGTTGCCGCAGGTCGACGAGATTTCGCTCATGACGCACTTCAGTGACGCCGATGGACCGCGCGGCGTGGCCGATGCGCTGACCGCGTTCGAGCATGCGACGCAAGACCTGCCAGGCGAACGCTCCATTGCCAACAGCGCCGCCGTGCTGCGCCATTCGACGCAGACGCGCGCCGACTGGGTGCGCCCCGGCATCGTGCTGTACGGCGGCGCACCGGACTTTCCCGAGAACGACGCGGCGCATTGGCAGATCGAGCCGACCATGACGCTGTCGACACGCCTCATCGGCATGCAGTCTTTGCAGCCGGGCGCCACCGTGGGCTACGGTTCCAGCTTCGTCGCCGATGCGCCGATGGCCATCGGCGTGGCCGCTGTCGGCTACGCCGATGGTTACCCGCGCCACGCCGCGACCGGCACGCCGGTGCTGGTCAACGGGGTCCGCACGCGGGTGGTCGGACGCGTCAGCATGGACATGGTCACGGTCGATCTCGAGCCGCTGCGGAAGACGGGCGTGCCGGCGGATCTCGGCAGCGAGGTCACGCTGTGGGGCCGTGCGTCGGGTGGCGCCGTGTTGCCGATTGACGAAGTCGCGCGCGCTGCGGGCACCGTCGGCTATGAATTGATGTGCGCCGTTGCGCCGCGCGTGCCCGTGGCCGTTGACTGAACAGGCGCCGGGTCTGCCAAGTCAAAAGCCCCGCCGGTCAGGACCGGCGGGGCTTTTGTTTTGCTCGCGCTGAGCGCGCGCAGATCAGCGCACGCGCGTCAGAAGTTCCACTTCACGCCCACCGACCCCTGCACCGATGCCTTGAGCTGCGCGTCGCCATGGCTGGTCTTGAAAGTGCGGCCGATTTCGCCGTACACGCTGGTCGTCGGCGTGAGCTTGAGCGTGAAGCCGGCGGCCGCCTCGAGCGAGGTGTAGCCAAACGCGCTTTCCACCGCGGTGGTGGCCGCCGGGCCGGCGAAGCGCGTCGTGTCGTGGCCCGAGAAGCCGTGCCACAGATTGAGCCGGCCGTAGGGCTGCAGGCGACCGTAGGAGGTCGCGAAGTCGCCCTTCACCCGCACGCCGAGCCGGCCGATGACGGCATTGCCCGGGTCTTGCGACACGCTGGCGCCTTCGATCGCCGCGCCACCCATGCTGGCGCGCTGGAAGATCAGCTGTGCCTGCGGCTCGATCATCCAGTCGCTGCCGAGCATGAACGCCTGGCCCATCTCGACGGAAGCCGTCACGCTGTTGCCGCTCACGCCGTTCGACGACGTGGCCAACGCACCGGCGGCGGTCGGGCTGATGTCGTGCTGCCCGTACTGCAGCACCAGGTCGGTGTAGAAGCGGTCGGCGTTGGCGTAGGTCGCGTAGCTGCCCAGGTAGTACGAGTTCAGCTTGGCGCGACCGGCCGGCAGCGCGCCCGAGACCGGCAGGCCGGTCACGTCCGCGTGCTGGTTCAGCATGCCTGTGTAGAGGCCGGCGCTCCAGTTGTCGTCCGCGTACAGGTCGACGCCCGTCTGGAAGCCGCCCATGCTGCTGTGGGTCTGCGTGGTGACAGCGGTGCTCGCCTGCTGCACGTCGGTGTTGCCGCCGAGGATGCGGCCCCAGGCGCGACGGCCCTGGCCGCCCCAGCCCGAAGGCGCGCGCTGGCCGGCCTGCAGCGTCAGGTCGTCGTCGCCGACGCGGCGGTGCAGGTTGCCGAGCATCGCGAGATCGCCCTGGCGCACCAGGTTCGGCAGCGCTGCGTAGAGCGGGAGCTCCGAGCGGAAATGCGAGCGCAGGTACCAGTTCTCGCCCGCGCCGGCCGCGTCGCCGGCGGCCAGGCGGTAGTCGAACGCGCCGGCCAGGATGCGATCGCCCTCGAGAGCGAACGCGTCCTTGGTGGACTGCGCCGTGGTCGTGGCGCCGTTGCGCGCCGAGACCACTTCGATGCCGTCCGCACTGGTGGCGCCGCCCAGGCCGCCGATGTCGGTAATGGCGACGGTCGTGCGGCCGCTGGCCTTGGCCTTGGCGCCGTCGATCACCAGGCGGTCTGAAATGCCGTTGGTGCCGACCTGCGTGCCGAGCTTCAGCACGCCGTCCTGGCCGGCGTAGGCGCCGTGCACCGTCAGCGTCGAGCCGGGCGTGGCGCTCAGCAGCGACACCGTGCCTGCGTTGGCGAGGCCGCCGACGATCTGGTTCAGCCCCGCCGTGTCGAGCGAGGCGCCGGCTGCGACGGAATGCGTGGAAGCCGCGCTGAAGGTGTTGGTTGCGCCGGCCTTCAGGGTGCCGTTGGCCACCGTGGTAAGGCCGCTGTAGCTGTTGGCACCCGACAGCACCGTGGTGCCGCTGCCGATCTGCTGCAGCTGCCCCGCGCCGCTGATGGCGCCGGCGATGGCCAGCGTGTTGCTGCGGTTCGCGACCAGCACGCCGTTGTCGACGATGTCGCCCACGATGCTGCCGGTGGTGCCGCCGTTGCCCAGCTGCAGCGTGCCGCCGTTGATGGTGGTGCCGCCGGCGTAGCTGTTGTCGGCCGTCAGCGTGAGCGTGCCCGCGCCGGTCTTCGTCAGTCGGCCCGGGCCGGTGACGTCGGTGCTCAAGGTCGCCATGTGGCCGTTGGTGTCGACCGTGCCGTGGTTGGCGCCGACCGTGACCTGGCGTGCGGTGTCGAAGCCAGCGCCGTACTGCAGCGTGCCGCCGTTCAGCGTGACGCCGGTGCCGGCCGCGCCGAGGTTCGCGTCCTGCGACACGCGCAGCGTGCCGGCGCTGACGGTGGTGCCGCCGGCGTACGTGTTGGCGCCATTCAGTACCAGCGTGCCGAGGTCGGCCTTGTCGATGCCGCCGCTGCCGGCGATCACGTTGTCGTAGGTCGCGGTGTAGCCGAGGCCGGCCAGCGTGCCATCGCCGACGCGGATGATCGTCTGCGCGGTGTCGGTGACCAGCGTGTCGCCGGTGATCTTGTAGCCGTCGACCGCAAACTGCGCGCCGCTGAACATCACCTGGCCGCTGGCGTTGCTCACCGTGACCGTGCCGGCCGGTGCGCCCTGGAAGACCGAGAACGCGTTGTTGCTCCAAGGCGCGTTCATCTGGCCGGTCATGTTGGTCCAGTTGTCGTTGGCCTTCAGTTCCCACACGCCGTCGCCGCCGTTGATCACGCCGTTGTTGCGCTCCGCGCCGCCTGCGCCGCCGGTGCCGTCCCAGTAGTTCAGCAGCACGCCGGTGGTGTTGACCAGGTTGACCTGGTTGGCGACCGAGGTCTGCACGTAGAGGTCGGTCGCTCCGGCGGGCATGGCGCCCAGTTCGAGACCGTTGTTGGTCAGCGCACCGCCGTAGTTGTAGACGCGGTACACGCCGGGGCCGAAGCTGCCACCGGCCGGCGTGGTCGGCACCGACACGTTGAGCGTGCCGTCGAGCACGAGGTCCTTGCCGACGCTCACCAGATCGTTGTATTGGCCGCCCGGCACGTAGGCCTGGCCGAGCTGCCAGTTCTGCACCGCGGTCGGTGCCAGGTTCAGCGCACCGTTGACGGTGAGCGCGCCCGGCCCTGCGCTGCCGGGCGACAGGATGCCGCCGTCGTTGACGGTCACGTCGCCGCCGATCGTGCCGCTGCCGCCGAGGGTGGCAGCGTTGAGCACGGTGGTCGCGCCGGTCGCGGCCGATTGGTTGCCGTTGACGAGCAAGGTGCCCGCGCTCACGGTCGTCGTGCCGAGGTAGGCGTTGGCGCCGGTCAGCGTCGTCACGCCGTTGCCTTGCTGCGTCAACGTGCCAGTGCCGCTGATGGCGCCGCCCAGCAGCACGTCGTTGCTGCGGTTGATGACCAGCGCGCCGTTGTCGACGATCGGGCTCACGGCCGCGATGCCGCCGGTGGTCGAGCCGCCGGCCACGTCGGCGCCGAGTTGCAGCGTCCCGCCGTTGTTGATCGTCGTGGTGCCGGTGTAGGTGTTGTCGGCCGTGAAGAAGGTCGTGCCCGTGACATCGCGCACGAAGTTGCCGCTGCCGCTGATCACGCCGCTGTAGGCCTGGCTGTCGAGGTTGTCGAACACCAGCGTGCCGGCGCCGTTGGCGTCGGAAGTCAGCACGTCGTGGTTGGCGATGCTGCCCGTGGTCGCGCCGCTGCCGCCGACGCGCAGCGTGGCGCCGCTGGCGGTCTTGATCTCGCTGCCTGCGCCGGCGAGTTGCAGCGTGTCGACGATGCGCAGGTCGGCGCCGTTCGTCGCAGCCAGCTTGTTCCAGCCGTTGCCGATGTTGGTGCCACGCGCCAGGTCGTCGGCTGCTGCGGTGGCGCCGAAGCTGCCCACCTTGGCGGCGGCGCCCCGGGTGCCGCTGAATTCGATCGTGTCGCCCGCACCGCTGCCAGTGAGGATGTGGCGCGTCTTGGAAAGATCGACCGTGCCGACCAGCGCGGCATTGCCTGCGCCGTTCCCCATGTTCACTTCGCCGTCGAGCGTGCCCGCGGTCCAGTTGAGCTTGTCGCTGCCTTCACCGGTGTTGACCACGCCCGTCACAGCGCCGCCCGTGAGGTTCACGGTGTCGGCGTTGGCGCTGGCCTGGATGGCGACCGACGTGTTGGCGAGCGCCTGCACGGTGCCGCTGTTGGTGATGGTCTTGCCCGCACCCGTGCCGTCGATCACCGGCGCCACGGTGCTCACCGAGGTGAGCGAGCCGGTGTTGGTGATGCTGGCCGCATCGTGCGCGACCACGGCCGCGCCGCCGTTCGCGCCCTGCACGTCGATGGTGCCGGCGGTGCGCACGTTGCCGCTGGTGCGCGCATCGATGCCGGTGCCGCCGTTCGAGCTGGCCAGCACATTGATGTCGTAGCCCGGGCCGACGTTCAGGTCGCCCGTCGCATTGCTGCCGTCGAAGTTGCGAAAGCCGATGCCGGTGCCCGTGCCGGCCACATTCAGCGTGGCGGTCGATGCGGGGTCGAAGCTGGTCGCGGTACGGATGGCCGCGCCGTCCACCGCGTTGATCGTCACGCCGGTCAGCTTGACCGCGCCGATCTCGGCCTTGTTCTCGATGCCCGCGCCGGTGCCGGCAGCGCTGATGACGACGTTCGACGCATCGAGCGATGCCGCGCCGGTGTCCAGCAGGATGCCGTTGGCCGTGCCCTTGGTGTTGATCACGTTGCCCGTGCCGGCGATGGTCAGCTTGGCGCCGTCGCGCAGCTGCACGCCCGCCAGGCCGCCGTCGACGTTGACCTGGCCGAGCTTGGCGATGCGGGCGTCGTCGCCCGTCACACGCACACCCACGCCGCCGCCCACTTCGATGGCGCTGCTGCTGTTGTTGGTCATGCGGCCGCCCTGCTGCACGTCGACGCCCACGCTGTCGGTGCCGCTCAGCGCCAGCGTCGAGGTCGCGTCGAGCGTCAGTTCGCCGAGGTTGCGCGCCACATAGCCGACCACGCCAGCCAGATTCGACGTCACCGCCGTGCCCGAGTTGAGGGTGGTCGCGACCGGGCTGCCGACCGCCGCGCCCGAGAGCGAGTGCTTCTGGCCGTCGACCACCGCCGCGATGCTGTTGGGCGCGTTCAGCACGATCTGCGTGCTGTCGGCGATGTTGCCCGTGGCGCCGCCTTCGATCTTCACCGCGGTCGCGCCGGTGCTGCCCGCAGCGCCGACGTTCAGCACGGCGTTGGCGGTGCTCACGGTGGTGCCTGCGCCCGTGCCGTAGACCGCCACCGAGTCGGTGCCCGTCACGGTGAGGTCGAGGTCCTTGCCGCCGCTGCCGTTGGTGCCGTTGAAGGTGGCGCCGTCGGCCACGCGGAACAGCGTGGTGCGCGCGAAGCCGCCGTCGTTCATGGTGGCGCTGGCCACGTCGGCCTGCGCGCCACTGCCGAACAGGAAGTAGCCGATCTGGTCGGTGTTGCCGAAGGCCGGTGCCGCGTTCTCGGTGACGTTGGCCACCACGGTGCTGCCGCTGCTGCGCACATGAACGCCGATGGCGCCTTGCCCGCCGAGCGTAATGGGCGAATCGATGTTCGCCTTGGCCGTGCCGCTGCCCGCGCCTTCGACCCACACGCCGTAGCTGCGCGTGCCGGTGGCCGGGTCGGCGCCGCCGGTGACGTTGATCGAGCCGGTGCTCGTGGTCGACGCTGCCGCGTCGGTCGCGCCCGTCGCCAGCACTTTGATGCCGATGTTGTTCACGCCGCCGACGGTGATGTCGCCGTTGTTGGTGACGGCGTTGCCGGCCGTCGCACCGGTGTTCTGCGCCAGCAAGCCAATGTTGGCCCGCGGTGCGCCCACGCCGGTGCCGCCCAGCACCACGATGTCGCCGTTGTTGGTCACCAGGCCGGTGCTGCCGACGGCAGAGATCCCGGTGGCGTTTTGCACCTTCGAGCCGATGGTGATGGTGCCGTCGTTCACCACATTGCCGCTGCTCGCCGCATAGATGCCGGCGCTTTGCGCTGCACCGCCGGACATGGCGACATCCGCCGATGCGGCACCGGCCGCCGCCTGTGCCTCGCGGCCGAGGTAGATCGTGCCGTTCGACGCGTTGGTGAAGCTGGCGCCGCCGAGCACTTCCACGCCGTAGCCGGTGGCACCGCCGATGGCGCTGTTGCCGCTGCGCCCGTCGGTCAGGTTGATGGTGCCGGTGTTGCTGCCCGTGGAGGTTCCGTCGAGCGACACGCCGCGTGCCACCTGGCCCAGCGTCGAGAGGCCGATGTTCACCACGCCCGTGTTGGCGACCGTGCTGGCGCCTGCGGCCTTGATGCCGTACGCCCCGTGCGATTCCACGTTCTGGCGGCCGTCGTTGTCGATGAACACGCCGGCATTGAGCACGCCGTTGTTGGTGGCACTGGCGTCGGTAGCCTGCATGCCGACGGCCACCGGGGCGAACCGGCTGTCGTTCCAGGCGTTCAGTTCGCCGTTGTTCACCAGCCGCGCGCCCTGGTCAGCACGCATCACGCCGTTGCTGCTGCCGGTTACCGCCAGCGCGGCGCCCGCGACCAGTTCGCCCTTGGCGTTGGCGCCGGTGGCGTGAATCACGTTGAGGTTGCCGGTCCCGGCCGTGGCCGCGTTGTTGTGGACGCCGCCGTCGCTCCACACCTTGTAATCCCAGGTCACGGTTTCCTTGGTGAGCGCCAGGCCCATCCAGTCGTTGTAACGCTGCTGCGCCTGCGTTTGGGTCAGGCCTTCCCCGCCATTGGCCACCGGCACCAGCCAGTTGCCGATCTGCGTGCTGAGCCAGTCGTTGTAGGCGGCCAGGTCGGCTGGGGTGCCCACGCTGTGCGCCACGCTGTTGCCCAGGCCGTCGGTGGTGGAGAAGCTGCCGCCGAACTTCGTCACCACTTGGGCCATGCTCTGCGTTTCTGGCGCCACCACGGGGGCGAGCTGGAAGTCGATGCGGTTGCGCGAGCGCCAGTCGACGTTGCTGGTGTTGCCGGCGCTGCCGTCGGCGCGCGTCAACACGGTGTTCTTCGCCATCAGGCTGATGGTGTTGTCGGCGGCGCGGATGTTCTGCGCGGCATCGCCGAGATCGACGTTGAGTTGCCCGCCGGTGCTCTGCACCTGGCCCAGCCCCACGTTCTGATGGATGTGGACGTTGGCTTCGTCGAGGATGAAGGCGCCGAGGGCGGAGAACGCCGGAAAGTAGGTGCCGCTGGTGATGGCGCTCGACTGGTAGGTCGTGAACGAGACGTTGCTCTGCGTGACCGGGTCGTACACCGACGTGCTGCCGTTCTGCTCCGGCGCGACCACGCCGTTGCCCGAGAAGCTGTAGTAGCTCCCGTAGTTGGTGTTGTTGGCGTTGCCGCCGGTGAAGGTCAGGCGGCCCTGGCCGGCCAGGCTGCCCACCGTTTCGGGTGCACCCGTGGCGTAGCTGCCGGGGTTGATGCTGGCGATGGCGCCGTCGATGGTGAGGGCGGCGCCGTTGCCCACCGTGTACTGGTAGCCGGCGGAGGTGTCGGGGTCGCCGATGGGCAGCATCGGCACCGCGTGCGCGGCGCCCGAGAGCAGGGCGCCGATGGCGGCGAGCGCCGCAGCGCTGCGGACCGTGGCCGAGCGGCTGGACTTGGACTTGCCACGGGTGATCTCGGAGGCGGCCACCCAGGTGCCGGAGGCTTCACACCAGATGTTGCGATGGATTCTGTTCATGTCTTCCCTTTGGAGTGCGTGGACCCGCGCCGTAGATGGAGGGGGCTGCATTTCCGCCGGCAACCGGCGGTTCGAAGGGCGCGATGGTCTTGAAAACGCAGCGGCAGAGATAGGAAAAAAGTCTCCATTTCCACAGGTGCGGCACGGGGCAACAATCGATGACAGTTGCCTCCAGGCAGATGTGAAATGTTCACGCTTCCACGTGCGCGCCAGCGGCCGCTGGACGCGACGGCGCGCGGCGCGCGGGCGAAAAAAAACCCGGCGTGTGGCCGGGTCGGTGAGAGGCGCGGAGACTTAGCGCGGGTAGAGGCCGAGCTGCTGCGTTCGCAGGCGCGCCAGCCCGAGCAGTGCGTCGGTGAAAGGCGTGGCGACGTCGGCAGCGCGGCCCAGTTCGCGCACCACGGTCACCAGTGCGTCGAGCTCGACCGGCCGGCTCGCCTCCACGTCCTGCAGCATCGACGTCTTGAAGGCGCCGAGCTTGCGGGTGACCGTGTGGCGGTCCTCGGGCATTTCGGCGATGGGGACGCCCAGCCGCGCGCCGATCTCCTTGGCCTCGAGCATGACCGCAGAGATGAAGCCGCGCACGTCGTCGTCGGCCAGGATCAGGTCGGTGGTGGCGCCGGTCAGCGCGCTGATCGGGTTGACCGTCATGTTGCCCCAGAGCTTGTACCAGACGTCCTTCTGGATCTGCGGCGACACCCGCGCTTCCAGGCCGCCCTTCACCAGCAGCGCGGCGAGCGATTGCACCCGCGCGCTGGCCTCGCCCGACGGCTCGCCGAGGATCAGCCCCTGGCCAAAGTGATGCCGCACCACGCCGGGGGCATCGAGCGAGCAGCTCGCATGCACCACGCCGCCGATCACGTGCCGCGATGGAATGGCCGCCGCGATCGCGCCGTCGGGATCGATCGCCTGCAGGCGCGTGCCGGTCAACGCGCCGCCGAAGCCGCCATCGAGAAACCACCACGGCACGCCGTTCATGGCGGTGAGCACCGTGGTGTCGGGGCCGATCAAGGGCGCGATGCGACTGGCCACGCCTGCCAGCGCCGGCGCCTTGACGGCGATCACGACCAAATCCTGCGCGCCGAGTTTGGCAGGGTCGTCGACCGCGTGCACCGGCACCCTCAGGCGCTGTTCGCCACGCACGACCGTCAACCCGTCGCGCTGCAGCGCTTCGAGCGTCGCGCCGCGTGCCACCACGTTGAGCCGTTCACCGGCCTGCGCGAACGCAGCGCCGATCCATCCGCCGATCGCGCCGGCGCCGTAAATGCAGATTTTCATGAGGGCGATGGTGCCAGAGTCGATGCGGGAAGAAGCTCAGGCGCGGTAGCTGGCATCTGTGCGGTCGAGCTGCCGCACCAGCGCGTCGAACATGTCACGCCCACCGGTCTCCGGCGAATGGAACTGCAACGCATCGCGCACGCAGCCGCGCGCGGTCTCGTCGCTCACCGGGATGCCGCGCCCCATCGAAAGTGTCGCGAGTTGAACGTCGCAGGCGCGCTGCAGTGTCCAGAGAATGGCGAAGGCCTGCGGCACCGTGCTGCCCCAGGCCAGCAGGCCATGGTTGCGCAGAATCACTGCTTGCCGGTCGCCGATGCTGTGCCGCAGCCGAGGGCCCTCGTCGGCATGCACCGTGACGCCTTCGAAGTCGTGGTACGCCACGCGTCCGTGCAGTTGTGCGCTGTAGAAGTTGCTCTGCTGAAGGCCGCCTTCGACGCAGGCCACCGCCATGCCCGACGTCGTGTGCGTGTGCATCACGCAATGTGCGCCGGGCAAGCCGTCGTGCAGCGCGGCGTGCACGGTGAAGCCGGCGGGGTTCACCTTGTGCGCCGAGCCGTCGAGCACGTGGCCCTGCAGGTCGATGCGCACCAGGTTGCTCGCCGTGACCTCGCTGTAGTGCAGCCCGAACGGATTGATGAGGAACTGCTTGCCGTTCCCCTCCGTCACGCTGTCGGGCAGGCGCACCGTGATGTGGTTGTAGATCATCTCGGTCCACCCCAGCATCGCGAAGATGCGGTAGCAGGCGGCCAGCTCGATGCGGGCCGCTGCTTCGTCGGGGTGGAGGGCGCGGGCTTGGCGCATGCGGCGCGACGGGCGGATCAGCCTTCTGCCGTGAAGCCGACTTCCTTCACGATCGGGCCCCACTTGGCCGTGTCTTTCTTGATGAGGTCGGCCAGTTCGGTCGGCGTCGACGACATGGCTTCCAGCCCGAAGGTGCCCAGGCCGTCGATCACGTCCTTGGAGGCCAGCGCATGCTTCATGGCCGTGTTCAGGCGCGCGACGAGCTCGGGCGAGGCCTTGGCCGGCAGGAAGAAGGCGAACCACTCGCTGTGCGCCATGTTCGCGATGCCCTGCTCGCCGAAGGTCGGCACATCAGGCGCGAAGCGGCTGCGCTTGGCACCCGACACGCCCAGAATGCGCACCTTGCCGCTGGGCAGATGCTGCGTGATGTCGCCGATCGGGCCCGACACCGCCGAGATGTTTCCGCCCAGCAGGTCGAGCATGGCCGGCTGGGTGCCGCGGTAAGCGGCGTGCTTGAGCTCCACGCCGCCGCTCTTGCCGAGCAGTGCGCCGATGAAGTGCGGCGTCGAGCCGGCCGCCGGCGAGCCGAAGTTGGCGCCGTTCGGGTTGGCCTTGGCCCACGCCAGGAACTCGGGCACCGTCTTCACGCTGGCCGGCACCGACGGTCCGACCGCGAAGCCGAAGTCGAACGCACAGCCCAGCGACACGGGCGTGAGGTCGGCCTGCGGGTCGTACGGCAGCTTCTTGTAGATGTGCGGGTAGATCGTGAGCATCGACGTCGGTGTCTGCAGAATCGCCGAGCCGTCGGCTGGACGGCCCTTGATGTAGCCGATGGCGATCTGGCCGCCCGCGCCGGTGCGGTTCTCCACGACAGCCACTTTCGAGAACTCGGGACTGATCTTCTGCGCCAGGCGGCGGCAAATGGTGTCGGACGTGCCGCCGGCCGCGAAGCCGGTGACGATGGTGGTGGTCTCGAGCTGGGCCTGGGCAAAGGCCTGCTGGCCGATGCCGGCCAGCAGGGCGGAAGCGCCGGTGGTCTGCAGCAGGTGGCGGCGGGTGAAATTCATGGGGTCTGTCTCCGAAGTTTGAAAGGAGGCGCGCGCAGGGCAATGCCCGGCGCGCGCCGAACCCGTATTTTTCCAGCAGCCAGGGCGCTGACACCCCCGCGTTTACGCCACGTTCGGCCGCTTTTTCAGTAGCCATTGGCCGTCGCCGCGTCGCCGCCCGGCTTGTAGCGCGCCAGCAAGGCCTTGGCCGCCGCGGTCAGCACCATCGTGTCGACACCCACTGCCACGAACAGCACGCCGGCGTCGAGCCACTTGCGCGCCTGTTCTTCGGTGGTCGCCAGAATGCCCGGCGCCTTGCCGGCCTTCAGGATGCGCGCCACGCCGTCGGCGATGGCGGCTTGCACGTCCGGGTGGTTGGGCTGGCCGGGCAGGCCCATCGAGGCCGACAGGTCGGCCGGGCCGATGAAGACGCCGTCGACGCCCGGCGTGGCGGCGATGGCGTCGAGGTTCTTCATCGCTTCCACCGTTTCGGCCTGCACCAGCAGGCAGGCCTGCGCGTTGGCTTCATGGATGTAGTTCGGATGCGCCTGCCAGCGCGAGGCCCGAGCCAGGGCGCTGCCCATGCCGCGGATGCCTTCGGGTGGGTAGCGCATGGCCTGCGCCAGCTGCGCGGCCTGCTCGGCGGTGTCGACCATCGGGATCAGCAGCGTCTGCGCGCCGATGTCGAGGTACTGCTTGATCAGCGAAGTCTCGCCGACCGGCAGCCGCACCACCGGCTGCGTGCGGTGCGGCAGCGCGGCCCAGGCGCTCGACATCGCCTGCAGCTGTGCCAGCACCGAGCGCACATCGTTGGGCGCGTGTTCGCCGTCGAGCAGCAGCCAGTCGTAGCCGACGCCGGCCAGGATCTCGGCGGCGTAGCCGTCGGCCAGGCCGACCCACAGGCCGATCTGGGCCTGGCCGCCGTGCATGGCTTTCTTGAAGGTGTTGAGCGGTGTTTGCATGAATTTCTTCAGGTGGGAAACAAGGGCATCAGGTTGCTGTGCCGGCCGTCGTAGACCATGCTGGGGTTCTCGTCGACTTGCAGCGTGAGGCCGAAGTGGCGGCGCGCGAAGACCGGTTCGAGATGGGCCTTGGCCGCTGCCAGCACGGCGTCGCCGATGCGCTTCTTGGTGGCGTCCGATCGGCCGGTGGCCATGCGCAGGTTCAGGTAGACGAAGCCATGGTCGCCGGAGCCGTCGGCCACCGCGTAGTGCGCGGCCGGGTAGGCCAGCACGCGCGTGCCGCCGGTCGGGAAGACCTGCTTGCCGGCGTCGTCGCGCTGGGCGAGCAAGGTGTCGCACAACGTGCGGCACAGGGCGGTCATGTCGGTGTCTGCGGCCACGTTGGGCGTGCAGAGGATCACGAGATGGGGCATGGCGGTCTCCGTTCGTTCTTGTGGGGTGGCCGATTATTCAACGTGGGTGGCGCTGCTCCCTACACTCGAGCGATGGCCAAGGAAAAAACCAACTACGTCTGCTCCGAGTGCGGAGGCACCAGCGCCAAGTGGCTCGGCAAATGCCCGAGCTGCGGCGCCTGGAACACGCTGATCGAACAAGTGGCCGCTTCCGCTGCAGGCCCCGCCAACAACCGCTTCGGCACGCAGTTCGCCGCGCTCGGCGGCACGGCCGAGCTGGCGGTGCTGTCGGAGATCGAGGCGAGCGATGTCGACCGAACGCCGACGGGCATCGACGAGCTGGACCGCGTCTGGGGCGGCGGCGTGGTGCCCGGCGGCGTCACGCTGATCGGTGGCGACCCGGGCATCGGCAAGTCGACGCTGCTGCTGCAGGCGGTCGACGCGTTGCAGCGCGCCGGACACAACGCCCTGTACGTCACCGGCGAAGAAAGCGGCGCGCAGGTCGCGCTGCGCTCGCGCCGGCTCGGCCTGGAGCGCTCGCAGGTGCAGGTGCTGCCCGAGATCCAGCTCGAGAAGATCATCGCCACGCTCGATGCGCACCGGCCGGCCATCGCGGTCATCGATTCGATCCAGACGGTGTACTCGGACCAGCTCACCTCCGCGCCCGGCTCGGTCGCGCAGGTGCGCGAATGCGCGGCGCATCTCACGCGTTTCGCCAAGGCCAGCGGCACCGCGATCGTGCTGGTCGGGCATGTCACGAAGGAGGGCGCGCTGGCCGGTCCGCGCGTGCTGGAGCACATGGTCGACACGGTGTTGTACTTCGAGGGCGACACGCATTCGACCTTTCGCCTGGTTCGCGCCATCAAGAACCGCTTCGGCGCGGTCAACGAGATCGGCGTGTTCGCCATGACCGAGCGCGGCTTGAAGGGCGTGAGCAACCCCAGCGCGATCTTCCTGAGCCAGCACACCGAACCGGTGCCCGGCAGCGTGGTGATGGTCACGCTCGAAGGCACGCGGCCGATGCTGGTGGAGATCCAGGCGCTGGTCGACAACGGCGGGCCGAGCCCGCGGCGCCTGTCGGTCGGCCTCGACCGCGATCGGCTCGCGATGCTGCTGGCGGTGCTGCACCGCCATGCGGGCGTCGCCTGCATGGACCAGGATGTGTTCGTCAACGCGGTGGGCGGCGTGCGCATCACCGAACCGGCGGCCGACCTGGCGGTGATGCTGGCCATCACCTCCAGCCTGCGCGGCAAGCCGCTGCCCAAGGGCTTCATCGCCTTCGGCGAAGTCGGCCTGGCCGGCGAGGTGCGGCCCGCGCCGCGCGGGCAGGAGCGGCTCAAGGAAGCGGCCAAGCTGGGCTTCAGCGTCGCCGTCGTGCCCAAGGCCAACGCGCCGAAAAAGGGCAGCAAGGAGATCGAGGGCCTGACGATCCATGCCGTCGAGCGCGTGGAAGAGGCGATGGACGTGGTGCGCCGGCTGGATTGAGCTTCAGGCGGCATCGCCGAGAATGGGTCGATGCAACTCATCGTTTCCGCCGGCATCATCGCCGCCGTCGTCCTCTGGGGTCTCGTGTCGCCCCGCTCGCTCGACACCGTTTTCAGCACGCTGCTGTCCGACGTCACCCGCACCTTCGGCTGGCTCTATTTGTGGGTCGTGCTCGGCCTGGTCGTGCTGGCCTTCTTCCTGGCCGTGAGCCGCTACGGCGACCTCAAGCTCGGTGACGAGGACGAAGAGCCCGAGTTCTCGGTCGGCGCCTGGTTCGCGATGCTGTTCGCCGCCGGCATGGGCATCGGGCTGGTGTTCTGGGGGGTCGCCGAGCCGATCTCGCACTACGTCAAGCCGCCGCCCGGCATCGTCGCCGGCACGCCGGAGGCTGCGGGTGCCGCCATGCGCTACGCGTTCTTCCACTGGGGCTTCCACCCCTGGGCGATTTACGGGATCGTCGGGCTGGCCATCAGCTTCTTCACCTTCCGCCGCAAGGCCTTGCCGCTGGTCAGTTCGGCGACCGAGGCGTTGCCTTGGCGCTTCGTGCAGCGCCTGTCGCCCGCGTTCAACGTGCTGGCGGTGGTGGCCACGGCCTTTGGCGTCGCAGCCTCGCTGGGCATGGGCGCGACGCAGATCAACAGCGGGCTGAACGCCGCCTTCGGCGTGCCAGTCGGCACCTTCACGCAGTCGATCATCATCATCGCAACCACGGCGATCTTTATCACTTCTGCGGTCACCGGTGTGGAGCGCGGTGTGAAGTGGCTGTCGATCGGCAACCTGATCCTGGCTGGCGCGCTGGCGCTGTTCGTGTTCTGCGTCGGCCCGACGGTCGCGATCATCGACACGCTCACCAGCACGCTGGGCACCTACATCAGCGAGTTCGTCCGCATGAGCCTTCGCATGACGCCCTTCCGTGAGAACTCGTGGATCGGCGACTGGACCATCTTCTACTGGGCCTGGTGGCTGGCGTGGTCGCCGTTCGTGGGCCTGTTCATCGCGCGGGTGTCGCGCGGCCGCACGGTGCGGCAGTTTCTCGTGGGCACGGTGCTGGCGCCCAGCCTGGTGGGCTTCGTCTGGTTCGCCATCTTCGGCGGGACCGCGCTGCACCTGGAGATCTTCCGCGGCGTGCCGCTGGCCGAGGCGGTGGCGTCCGACGTGTCAACCACGATGTTCGTCATGTTCGATGCGATGCCCATGGGCTTCGTGATGTCTGGCGTCGCCACCTTGCTGGTCTTCGTCTTCTTCGTCACCTCGGGCGATTCGGCCACGCTGGTGCTTGGCACGATGAGCACGGGCGGCAATCCCAATCCGCCGAACCGCGTGAAGATCGTCTGGGGCGTGCTCGTCGCGGCCATCGCGCTGAGCCTGCTGCTCGCCGGCGGCCTGCAGGCAGTGCAGACGGCGACGATCGTCTTCGCGCTTCCCTTCTCGGTGGTGCTGGTGCTGATGGCAATTTCAGTCACGCGTGCCATCCGGGAGGACTGGGACGCCGAGCAGAAACGGGAGCGCGCCATCCGCCGCAAGCTGCGCGACATGGTCCGCGAGTGACCACGACGGAACGCACGGCGACAATGCGGCCCATGAATTTTCAGAAAGTCTTCGTTCCGCTGACCGGCCTGCTGCTGCTCGGCCTGTCGTACCGCAGCTTCGGCTGGAGCGGGGTCGCGGTGGCCTGCACCGGCATCGTGATGTTCCTGCTGTTGCACTTCACCCGCACGATGCAGGTGCTCAAGCGCGCAGCCGACCGCCCGATCGGCTACGTCGCGAGCGCGGTGATGCTCAACGCCAAGCTCAAGCCTGGCGTGACGCTGCTGCACGTGGTGGCCATGACGCGTTCGCTCGGCCTGCTGAAGACGCCCAAGGAGCAACAGCCCGAGACCTACCGCTGGACCGATGGCGGCCTGTCGTATGTCGAGGGCATCTTCCTCAACGGCAAGCTGCAGAGCTGGACGCTGACGCGGCCGCCGGTCGAAGACGACGCGGCGCCCGTGGCATTGCAGGACGGCAACCCGCCGCCCGCGGTCTAGAAAGGCGCGTCTTCGGCGTCGGCTTCGGTCGTCGCCGATGCGCCGGTGGCAGCGCCTGCGGCAGGCTGCGCCGGTTCGGCCACCGCCGCCGTGAACGCCGCCTCGCCACCCAGCGCTTCGAGGAGCGCCGGCACCATCTCGCCGAGCTCGCCGGTGGCGATCGCGGCGTCGGCGTCGAAGTTGTCTTCCTTCTTGCCGTCCTGCGCGCCGTCGGTGCCTTCGAGGAAGACGATCTTGCGCAGCTGCATCGTCTCGCTCAGCTCGAAGGACACGCGGTCTTCCCAGGTCATGGCCAGGCGAGTCGGACGCTTGCCGTCGGCGATGTGCTGGCGCACTTCCTCGATGTCGAGCGCGTGCTTGGCGTAGCGCACCACCGACTTCGATTCGTCGGTGGCCTTGAGCTCGCATTCGCGGTCGATGGTGAAGCCGGCCGGCGGCTCCTGGCTCGACAGCCAGCCCGACATCGCGGTGGCGGGCTCGATCTGCGTGTTGATCTGCGTCACCGCGAAACCCTCGAGCGCCTTCACCAGGCTGGTCACCACCTCGTCGGCGCGCGCGGCATTGCTGGCGTTGATGACGAGACGGCGTTCGTTGGGGTCGATCCACACGGCGATGCGCGCATGCCGCGTGAAAGCCATCGGCAGCAGCTCGTGCGTGATGTCTTCCTTGAGGTCACGCTTTTCCTTCTTGCCCGGTTTGCGGCCGGTGGTGGCCTCGATCTGCGCGCAGCGCTCGTCGACCTTGCGACGCACCACGGAGCCCGGCAGCGTCTTGGCCTCGATCATGAATTCCAGCAGCCATTGCCCGCCGACCGATTCGACCAGCGGGCCGTGGTCCTGGCCGCGTGGCTCGGTCCAGCCGGCGGACTTTTCCTGCGAAGGGCCGCAGGGCACGAAGCGTTGTTCGGCGAGGGCTTCTTCGGCACCGGTGAGCGACGGCGACCACGATGCTTCGATGCGATAGACGATGACGTTCTTGAATACGGACACTGAAACCCTTCGCTGATGGCTGGTTGGCAAAACCGACCATTGTCGCGGCCCCGGGTTCGGCCGCCGCCGTAAAATCGAAAGCTTTTGCGACTTTCGGTCGCTTCAAAAGGACAAACAACATGAGCGTGCTTCCCCCCTCGCTGGACGACCGCGACGGCAAGATCTGGATGGACGGCCAACTGGTCGAATGGCGCGATGCCAAGATCCACGTCCTGAGCCACACCCTGCATTACGGCTGCGGCGCCTTCGAGGGCGTGCGCGCGTACAAGACGGTCGACGGCACCGCGATCTTCCGCCTTCAGGAGCACACCGACCGCCTTTTCAACAGCGCGAAGATCCTGCGCATGACGCTGCCCTTCAGCAAGGAAGAGCTCAACGAGGCGCAAAAGCAGGTCGTGCGCGAGAACCAGCTCGAGAGCTGCTACCTGCGCCCGCTGGTGTGGATCGGCTCCGAAAAGCTGGGCGTGAGCCCGCGCGGCAACAAGATCCACGCCATGGTCGCGGCCTGGGCCTGGGGTGCGTACCTCGGCGAAGAAGGCATGCGCCGCGGCATCCGCGTGAAGACCTCGAGCTACACGCGCCACCACGTCAACATCACGATGACGCAGGCCAAGGCGGTCAGCAACTACACCAACTCGATCCTCGCCAACATGGAAGCGCTGGACGACGGCTACGACGAGGCGCTGCTGCTCGACGCGAGCGGCTTCGTGTCCGAAGGCGCCGGCGAGAACGTGTTCGTGGTGAAGGACGGCGTGGTCTACACGCCCGACCTGTCGGCCGGTGCGCTCAACGGCATCACCCGCAACACCATCCTGCACATCTGCAAGGATCTCGGCATCGAACTCGTGCAGAAGCGCATCACGCGCGACGAGGTCTACATCGCCGACGAGGCCTTCTTCACCGGCACCGCCGCCGAAGTCACGCCCATCCGCGAGCTCGACCGCGTCGAGATCGGCAATCGCGGCGACGGCGGCTCGCGTGGCCCTGTCACCGAGAAAATCCAGTCTGCGTTCTTCGACATCGTGAACGGCAAGAATCCCAAGTACGCCCACTGGCTCACGAAAGTCTGAACATGGCCACCCAAGCTGTCGTCGAGCTGCTCGCCGTCGACCTGAACCATCAGGGCGGCGTGTTCTGCCCCAATCCGAAGGCCGAGATGAAGCTCTGGAGCGGGCATCCGAAGGTCTATCTCGACGTGGCGCGCACCGGCGAAGCCAAGTGCCCGTACTGTGGCACCGTGTACCGCCTCAAGGCCGGCGAGACCGTCGGCCACGGCCATTGAGCAGTTGAGCACCGCCGCCGTGCCGCGTCGCTAGCACTCCCCTGAATCGTCGAGCCAACGTGCGGGTGCTGCATTTCGTCACCGGAGGCTTCTCCGGCGCCACGCAGGTGGCGATCGACCTGTGCCGCGCGGCCCAGCGCAGTGCCGGCATGGACGTGATCCTCGTGCTGCGCCGCAAGCCGAGCACCGACCCCGCCCGCGTCGCTGCCTTGCATGCCGAAGGGCTCGACGTCAGGGTGGTGCCAGGCTGGTCGCACGCGGCGACCATCTGGGCGCTGCGTGGCATCGCGCGCGAATGGCGGCCCGACATCCTGGTCGCTCACGGTTTCAGCGAACACCTGTGGGGTCGCTACGCAGGGCTGCTCGCGGGCGTGCGGCATCTGGTGCATGTCGAACACAACGCGCGCGAGCGCTACACCCGCTGGCGGCTTGCGCAGGCGCTGTGGCTGGCCCGCCGCAGTGCCGCGACCGTCGGCGTTTCTTTCGGCGTGCGCGACCACCTGCTGGCGCTGGGCTTTCCCTCGGCGCAGTGCGTCGCCATCCCGAACGGCATCGACCTGGCGCGCTTTCCGGCGTCGGCGCAGGCGCCCTGGGCGCAACGCGACGACGCCATCCTGATGGCGTCGCGCTTCGGCCGCCAGAAAGACCATGCCACGCTGGTGCGAGCGGTCGCGCTGCTGCAAGCGCGCGGCCTCGACCCGCGTCTGGCCTTCGCCGGTGGCGGCAAGCAGCGGCAGCGCAAGGCCATCGAAGCGCTGGTCGGGCAGCTCGGCCTGGGCGCGCAAGTGAAGTTTCTGGGCCTGGTGGCCGACGTGCCTGCACTGCTCGCTCGGCAGCGGATTTTCGTCCTGTCGACCCATTACGAAGGCATGCCGCTCGCGTTGCTCGAAGCCATGGCAGCGGGCTGCGCCTGCATCGGCAGCGATGTGGTCGGCGTGCGCGAGGTGATCGACCCGGGTCGCACCGGACTGCTGGTGCCCGAGGGCGACGCCCCGGCGCTGGCCGACGCTCTGGCCGACCTGCTGACGCATCCCGCGCGCGCCGAAGCGCTGGGCCGCGCAGCCCGTGCGCAGGCCGAGGAGGCCTTCGACGTGTCGCACATGCACGCCCGCTACGAGGCCTTGCTGCGCCGCGTGGCGGCCGATCAGCCGCCGATACAGGCCTAACCAAATACCACGAGTTCGGGTTCTTGGCCCCTCGGGCAAGCGATAACATGGCCGCTTTCCGCCCCCAGCCTACGGCTTTTTCGATGCGTCTCCCCCGGATCCCCCAGAACATGTCGGCGCTGCAATGCGTGAGCACGGCCGCCGCTTTCCTCGTCCCCGCCCTGGCGCTGGTGCTCCAGTCCGGCTACTCCTATGGTGCCGCGCTGCTGGCCATTGGCGCACTGGCGTCGCTGCACCGATGGCCGCGTGCGAAGCAAGATCCGGGCACCTGGTGGCTGATGGCGTCGATGTTGGTCATGGGTGTGCTTTGGATCACGCTGGCCGATCCGCAGGAGAGCTCCGGCCAGTGGGACCGGCCGGCCAAGTTCGTGCTGGCCGCCATGTGCCTGCTGTTCGCCACGGCCTATCCGCCGAAAGCGAAGGCGATGTATTGGGGCCTCATCGTCGGATGCATCGGCGCAGGCGCGGTGGCGATGTGGCAGGTGCACATCGAAGGTGCGCCGCGCGCTTCGGGCTTTCCGACACAGCGCACCAACGCCATCCAGTGGGGCAACCTCGCGCTGCTCCTCGGCGTCATGCTGCTGATGCAGGCCATCTCGCTGCGCAAGCGTTTCGGCTTGCCGGGCAAGCTGCTGGCCGTGGTGGGCGTGCTGGCGGCGCTCGACGCGTCGGTGCTTTCGCAATCGCGCGGCGGCTGGCTGGCGCTGCTCGCGGCCATCCCGCTGGGGCTCGTGCTGCTCTACCAGATCAAGCCGCGCGCGCTGGGCAAGGCGGTGGTCGGCCTGTTGGTGCTGCTCGCCGTGGTGAGCGCGATGAACTACCGGGTGTTGGCACAGCGCATGCACCTCATGGAGAAGGAAGTGGTGGTGTACGACACCCAGCGCGACGGCTCCAGCTCGGTGGGCCAGCGGCTGGAGCACTGGCGCTTCGCATGGGATATGACCAAAGAGAGGCCACTGCTCGGCTGGGGCATGGGGCGCTACATGGCCGAGAAGGAAGCCCGCGTGGCCGCCGGCCGCTACCACCCGGCGATCGTCGAATACAAGTTCGTCCACAACGAGGTGCTCGACGTGCTCGTCAAACGGGGCATCGTGGGCCTGCTGGCGCTGCTGGCTTTCTATGCGATCCCGATCTGGCTGTTCTGGCCGACCCGCGAACGCATGGCCCGCCATGCCGACGCACAGGTGCGCGCCGAGGTGCTGGCGGTGCGCCTGGCCGGGCTGAGCATTCCCGTGCTCTACATCGGCTTCGGGCTGACGCAGGTGTTCTTCGCGCACAACAGCGGGATCATGTTCTATCTCTTCATGACGACGCTGTGCTGGGCCTCGCTCTGTGGGCTGGAACGTGCTGCCGTGTCGCCTGGGCATGTGCCGCAGCGCGCCGGGGCGGCGTTGCCGTGAACACCCCGATCGCCGCGCAGGTGGCGACCGCACCCTGGCTCAGCGTCCTGATCCCGGCCTACAACGTCGCCCCTTACCTGGCCGAATGCATCGACTCGGTCATGCAGCAATTTGATGACGGCGTGGAGGTGCTCGCGCTCGACGACTGCGCCACCGACGATTCGCTCGCGCAGCTCGAAGCGCTGTCGGCCCGGTGGAACGGCCGCGTGCGTGTGCTTCGGCATGCGCGCAATGCCGGGCTCAGTGCGGCGCGCAACAGCCTGCTCGACGCCGCAACGGGTCGCTACGTGTGGTTTCTCGACGGTGACGACAAGCTGTTGCCCGGCGCATTGCCGGCCCTGCGCCGCATTGTGGAGCGCGACGCGCCCGACCTGGTGCTCTGCGACTTCCGCGTGTGGCGCGAGCGCATGCGCCTCAAGCACCGGCTGCGCGGCGAACTTCATCGCCGCACCTTCGATGGCCCCGCAGCACGCCTGTCGCAAGACCGCTGTGCGCCGCTCGCCGGCATGCTCATGACGGGCGAGCTCCACGCATGGTCGAAGATCGCCCGCCGCGCGCTGTGGGCCGACGACCTGCGGTTTCCGCCAGGCCGGTACTTCGAGGACATGGCGACCATGCCGCAACTCGCGCTCCGGGCCCGAAGCTTCTACTACCAGCCGACGCCGTGGGTGGCGTACCGCCAGCGCGGCAGCAGCATCCTGGCGACGATGAACCTGCAGAAGTGCCTCGACCAGTCGCGTGCCTTGAGCGGGCTGGCGCATGCCCTGGATGCGGACGGCGCGGCACCCTGTCGCGACGACGCCCGCGTGCGCCTCGCCATGGCGCAGCAGAGCGCCCGCAACCTGATTGGCGCCATGCGCTTCCTCAAGATGCAGCGCGGCGTGCCGGGCGCGGGCGACCTCCCGGCGCTGGCCGAGCAGCTGCGCGACGATTTCCGCACCCTGTCGCCGCTCTCGCCTGTCGAGCTCGAACGCGCCTATCTGGCGCGCGGCTGGTGGCTGCGGTACCTGCGCTTCCACCGCGCTTTCCAGCCATGGCAAGCCTGAAGAAGGACACGCGCTGGCGGCGTTTCCGCCACCACGGCGAACTGTGGCTTGCGGCTTGGCTGCGTCGCTTCTACGGATGGCGGCAGCGGCCGCTGGAGGTGCCCGGCCCGCAGGCCTTCTTGCCGTATGTGTTCGGCGACGCCGGCGTCAACCCGCGCCCGATCCCGCCGATCGTGTGGAGCTACTGGACGGGCGGCGAGCCGCCGCTGGTGGTGCAACGCTGCATCGCGCGCTGGCAGCAGCTCAATCCCGGCTTCAGCGTGCGCATACTGAACGATCGCACGCTGCACTATCACGTGCCCGACCTGCCTGCGGGCCTGTCCGAACAATCGCCCACGCGACGTGCCGACTGGCTGCGCCTCGAACTCCTGCGACGTCACGGCGGCATCTGGCTCGATGCCAGCAGCATCCTCACCGAGTCGCTCGACTGGGTGCCGAAGTTGCAGCAGACGGCGCAATGCGACTTCATCGGCTACGAGCTCGCGCTCTACAACCGCGACCCGGCGTGGCCGGTGGTGGAGAACTGGTTTTTGGCGGCGCCGCCCGGCAGCCCTTTCATCGAAGACCTGCAGCGCGAGTTCACCACCGAGGTCATTCCGCGCACCGGCGAAGCGTACGTGGCGCACCTGCAATCGCTCGGCCTGTTCGAGTCCCTGCGGCAGAACATCGACATGCCAGCCTATCTCGGCATGCATCTGGCCGTGCAACGCATCCTGCAGGGTGGCGGGCGCTATCGGCTGCACCTGGCGCGTGCCGAAGACGGGCCTTACTTCTTTCATGTGCTGGGCGACTGGCGCCGCACGCCGTTGAAGATCCGGCTGCTCTTCTCGCGCATCCGCGGTGCGCTGCCGCCGCTGATCAAGCTGCGCAGCCCCGATCGGAAGCGTCTCGACGACTATCTGGCACGCGGTTTCTACCTGCCCGACAGTGTCGCGGGCCGTTACCTGGGCGATGCCCCCGACGATGCCTCTGCCGCAAAGGTCGACCCACCGCGGTAACAGCCTCGCGCTGGCTCAGGCCTTGCGCGGCAATGCGATCACGAAGCTCGCGCCGCCGCCTGGACGGTCTTCGCAGCGCACGCTGCCGCCATGGCGCTCCACGATCGACTTCACCAGCGCCAGCCCCAGGCCGACGCCGCCTTCGCGTTCGCTGGCGCCGGGCAGACGGTAAAAGGGCTCGAAGATGCGGTCGCGCAGCGCGGCCGGCACGCCCGGGCCGCGGTCGTTCACGCGCAAGCTCGCCATGCCGTCCTGCACCGCGAGCTGCAATTCGATCTCGCCGGCGCCATAGCGGCGGGCGTTCTCCAGCAGGTTGCGAATCGCGCGGCGCAGCAGCCGGGGCACGCCCTGCACCTGCAGCGCGTTGCTGTCGGTGCCTTCGACCAGGTCGAGCTCGGCCGTGGTGCGCGCGCTTTCTTCGGCCGCCAGGCCCAGCAGGTCGACCGTCTCGATCGTGCCCATGTCGGCCTCGCTCGCGTCGAGCCTGCTCGACAGCAGGATTTCGTCGATCAGTTGATCCAGCTCGCCGATGTTGCGCGAGATCTCGTCGCGCGCGCCCGGGCTGGGTTTGTCGCCCATCAGCTCCAGGCCCATGCGGATGCGCGTGAGTGGCGAGCGCAGTTCGTGCGAGGCGTTGGCCAGCAGCGACTTGTGCGAGCGCACCAGCGTCTCGACGCGCGCCGCGGCCGCGTTGAAGCGCTTGGACAGGTCGGCGACTTCGTCCTGGCCTTCTTCGGGCACCCGCGTCGACAAATCACCCTCGCCCCAGCGCTGCACGCCGCGCTGCAGGGTTTCGAGCCGCTGCGTCAAACGCCGCACGATGGGGAAGAGACCGATCGCCACCGCCAGGCCCACCAGGCCGAGCAGCCAGAAGAAGCCGGTCTGCGGCCGCACCCAGGGCGGAGGGCCGCCGGCGCGGTCCGGGCGTGGGCCGAACTGCATCTGGAAGTTCTGGCCGTCCTTGAGCGTGATGGTGAACTCCAGCGCCTCGCCCGGCCGGTTGGTGCGCAGCGACTGGCCGGTGCCGATCACGCGGTCTTGCGAATCGCGCAGCACCACCTCGCGCGGCAGCGGTGCGCTGCGTTGCTCGTCGGCGATCTGCCAGGCCCAGCCGGCGGCCAGCGTCACGACCGCCACGCCGGCGAGCACCGCCAGCCAGATGCGGACGTAGAGGTGGCGCGTGAACAGCTGGATCATCCGGGTCAATCCTGCTGTTTCGCGAAGACGTAGCCGACACCGCGCACCGTGAGGATGCGCTTGGGGTTCTTCGCGTCGACCTCGATGGCGGCGCGGATGCGGCCCATGTGCACGTCGATCGAGCGGTCGAAGGCCTCGAGCTCGCGGCCGCGCACGGCCTCCATGATCTGGTCGCGGGTGAGCACGCGGCCGGCGCGTTCGGCCATGGCGACGAGCAGGTCGAACTGGTAGGACGTGAGGTCGGCCAGCGCACCGCCGACGGTCACGGTGCGCGCGTTGCGGTCAATTTCCAGGGTGCCGAAACGCACCACCGTGGCGGCGCTGGCTTCGCTGGCGGTGTCGCCGCGGCGGCGCAGCACGGCGCGAATGCGCGCCAGCAGTTCGCGCGGCTCGAAAGGCTTGGGCAGGTAATCGTCGGCGCCGATCTCCAGGCCGATGATGCGGTCCATCGGGTCGCCCTTGGCGGTGAGCATGAGCACCGACACCTTGGCCAGCGCGCCCGGCAGCGCGCGGATGCGACGGCAGACTTCGAGGCCGTCGATGTCGGGCAGCATCAGGTCGAGGATGACGAGGTCGGGCACGTGCTCCTGCAGCTGCGCCAAACCGGCCTGGCCGTCGGCCGCGTGGCGCACGCCGAAGCCCGACTGGGCCAGGTATTCGCTCACCATCTGTGCGAGGCGGGCGTCGTCTTCGATCATCAGGATCTGGGGTGTGCTCATGACGGCCATGATGTTCCGACACCGCCAAGGCGGCTTGAAGGCTCCGTAAAGTTAAAGTAAATACGCTCGCCCCCAGGCTGCGCGCACTGCGTGTCGCTTCGCCAACCCCCTACCGGGGGCAACACCGGCGGACTGGCTAAGCCAGTTCCGCGGTGTTTCTGGAAGGAGATGGGGAAGGGGCGTCGAAGAGCATCGCGGCTTCGCCGGCTGCTCGCGACGGCCGGTTTTCTTCCAGCAGCAACCGCAAGGCGCTGTCATCGAGGGTCGGGTCGCATTCGAGCGCGCGTTCGCGGATTTCCTCGGCCAGTTGCCGCAGTTGCGCGACGGACGCCCGGATGCGCGCGACGAAGGCGTCGTCGTCGAGCGTGTCGTTCATGCTGCGGTTGAGTTCGGCGAACCACGGCAGCGAGGCCTGGTCGAGCATCACGGCGGGGTTGCGCTTCTGGCTGGCGCCCGACCACGCGCGCAGCATGGCCTGGACGGCGATGTTGAGCCGCTGCGAATGCTGCAATTCGTCTTTCAGGCTTCCCAGCAGCGACAGGTCGGTGAGACGGTCGTGGAAGAAGATCTGCGAGAGCACGCCCCAGTAGTAGGTGTAGTCCCAGATCACCTTCACCGGCAGCACCTCGGGGTCGCCGAACAGGCCGTACTGGTCCTGGTAGAGCGCGAGCGTGCTCTCGTAGAACGAGTGGTAGATCTGGTCGTACAGCTGCGCGCGCGCCGTCACCGAGTGGCCGGCGCGGTCGTGCGCGATCAGGTCGGTGATGTAGGTGTTGCCGATGGCGATGAAGTCGCTGCCCGGCGAATAGAAGGGGTCGAGGAACAGCCCCGCCTCGCCGGTCAATGCCCAGCGCTGGCCCGAGAAGACCTGCTTGCAGCCGTACGAGAAGTTCTTGAAGAAGGCGAAGTCCTGCAGCAGGTGGCGCTTGCCGTCGAGCTCGTCGAAAAGGCGCGGCTGGTATTTCGCGAACCAGTCCATCGCCTTCTCGAACGTGTCCATGGTGTCGAGCGGGTGGTAGCGCGGGTCGGCCACGATGCCGACCGAATGCGAGCCCGAGGCCAGCGGAATCAACCACACCCAGTAGCCCGCTCCCACCAGGTGGTTGGTCGACAGCCAGCGCGCCTGAGGCTCGCAGCGAGCGCGCCATTCCGCGTCGTCGCTCCAGTCGTCGAGCGTGATGCGCTCGCCGATGCGGAACCAGACCGCGTTGGCGTCGTGCGCGTTGGGCTCCGCCAGCCCCAGCTTGCGCTTGAGCATGCCGGCGCGGCCGCAGGCGTCGATCACCCAGCGCGCGGCGACGTCGTGCGTTTCGCCGTCCTGCGTCCAGCTCAGGTGGTGCGGCGTGTGCGCGTCTTCGGACAGTTCGATCTTTCGGACCAGCGCATGGTCGACGAACCTCACGCCGCGGCGTGCCGCCTCTTCGGCCAGGTAGTTCTCGAAGATGCCTCGGTCGATCTGGTAGCTGGGCACCGACAGGTAGCGGCTGGCGCCGATCTCGGTCACCTGGTCGATGTCGCGCCGGCCTTCGCTGAAGAAGAAGCGGAAGCCGAACTTGCGCAGCTGCTCACCCTGCATGTGCGGCTTGAGGTCCAGCACCGTGTCGAAGTAGTGCGCGCCGATTTCGACCGACGATTCGCCTACCTTGTGCGCCGCATGCGGCACCGGGTGCGACCGACGCTCGAGCACCAGCACGTCGATGTCGTCGAAGCGCCGCTTGAGCTGCAGCGCGAGCGTGAGCCCGGCCAGGCCGCCGCCCATGATCACCACGTCGTGCTGCCGTTTCGCCTGTGCCTGGGGTGCCTGTTGCGGCGTTGTCGTGGTCATCGTCATGGGGTTCAGCCTTGGGAGAGTTGGAGCTGCAACGACAGCCGTGCCGACAGCGGCATGGCGAGTGTCTCGTTGCGGCCGGAAGCCAGCGCTTCGAACAGCGGCAATGCGTCGGCCATGGCGTTGGTGGCCAGGGCCTGGGCCGCCTCGGAGCGCGGGGCGATCGCCTGCGACGGGCCTGCCGCGAGCGACCAGTCGAAGGCCGCCACCGTGCGCTCGGTGCGCTGCGGCGCGATCACCATCGCCACCGCCAGCAGGCCGCGGCTGGCCGTGACCGAAGCGAGCGCACCGACGGCCGGCATGTCGTAGCCGACCAGCAGCACCGCCTGATCGTCGGCCGCGCACTGCGCCGCCGCCTCGAGCAGGGCCGACGCGAAGGTCGTCTCGTACGCGGCGACCGAGTTGCTGGCCGCCATGCAGCCCACGCCGATGGTCCAATAGCCGACCGCGGCGTTGTGCACCGAGTTGTGGAACTTGATCGGCGACAGCACCGTCGGGTCGCTGGCCAGCACGCCGCACATGTAATCGTTGATGCCCAGGTCGCCGTGCGCCGACGCGAAGATGCAGGGCAGGTCCTTGGCGTCGCGGCCCGACGCGGCGACGGCATTGGACGCTACCTCTAGCGCGAGCGCCACGGTGTCGGGCGCGCGGCGGCGTTCAGCCGGGGCCAGCACCTGCGGCGCGGGCCGCTTGGCCGGTGGGTCGACCGGCGCGCCGGTGCCGGTGAAGGCGGCGCGGGCAACGTCCCATCCGGGCAGCGTCGGCGCCCAGAAGGCCGGGCCTTCGATGTAGAGGGTCGGGGTCTTGACCGCGCTCATGCTTGCACGCCCTTGCCGAAGATCAGCGCGCAGTTGTTGCCGCCGAATCCGAAGGAGTTGGACAGCGCCACCTTCACCTCGCCGCGGGCGGGCTTCAGCTTGATCTGCGGGCCGCAGTCGGTGTCGAGCTGCGTGGTGTTCACGGTGCCCGGCATCAGGCCGGTCTCGAGGGACAGCAGACTGATGGCGGCCTCGACGATGCCGGCGGCACCGAGCGTGTGGCCGGTGAAGCCCTTGGTCGAGCTGGCGTGCGTGCTTTCGGGGAAGCGCCGGGTCACCAGTGCACCTTCGACTTCGTCGTTCTTGGTGCTGGCGGTGCCGTGCATGTTGATGTAGTCGACCGCGTCGGTCGTCACGCCGGCACGCGCCAGCGCGTCGTCGAGCGCGCGTTCGGCGCCCAGGCCTTGCGGGTGCGGCGTCGACATGTGGTGCGCGTCGCTGGCCTCGCCATAGCCGAGAAGGTAGAGCCCGTCGGCCGTGGTGGCTTCAGCGCGTTCGACCAGCGCGAAGCCCGCCGCTTCGCCCAGGCTGATGCCGTCGCGCGTGGCGTCGAAGGGCTTGCACGGCTGGGGCGACACCAGCTCCAGCGAATTGAAGCCGTACAGCACGCTGCCGCACAGCGTGTCGACGCCGCCAACCACGGCGGCGTCGATCAGGCCCAGGCGGATCAGCCGTTCGGCCGATGCGAAGACCTTGCCGCTCGACGAGCAGGCGGTCGAGATCGTCTCCGACGGGCCTTCGAGGCCGAGCGCGGCCTGCACGAACATGCCGAGCGAGTGCGGCGTGTGCACCCGTGGGCGCTCCTGATCGGGCGGAAAGCGCCCGTCGGCGGTCAGGTGCGTGTAGGACTCTTCGGTCTCGCCAATGCTCGATGTCGAGGTGCCGAGGATCACCGCGACGCGCGAGGGCCCGTACTTGTCGCGCGCCGCCGCCACGGCGTCCGCGAAACCGTCGGCCTGCAGGCCCATCCAGGCCAAGCGGTTGTTGCGGCAGTCCCAGGCTGCCAGCGATTCGGGCAGGCGGGACTCTTCCACACCCTCGACCCGGCCGATCCACGTCGGCAGGCGCTCGCCACTGGCAGGCAGGTCACCGAAATCGTTGGCCCGCAGGCCGCTGCGCGAGTTCTCGAGGGCGTCGAGCAACAGCGCCTTGCCGACGCCGACAGCCGACGTCGCGGTGTAGGCACTGATCTGGAGAGGGGGAATGCGGGAAGGCACGGTGGTGGGGCGCAAAAGTGGCGAAGCGTGAACAATGCCACAGACTACCAGCGGCCCATCGGCTGAAGCGTCGGCGGACAAGCCGTGCCGGCGGCTTTCAGCCGGCGTTGCCGACGCGCTGAGAGCGCATCGCCATCGCGACCAGAACCAGCACCGGAAAGCCCAGCGCCGCCGTGGCGACGAAGAAGGGCGCATAGCCGTAGGCGTCGACGAACACCCCCGAGTAGCCGGCCAGAAACTTCGGCAGCAGCAGCATCAAGGAGCTGAACAGGGCGTACTGGGTGGCCGAGTAGCTGATGTTGGTCAGGCTCGACAGGTAGGCGATGAAAGCGGCCGAGGCAATGCCGCCGGCGAGGTTGTCGGCCGACACGACGAACACCAGAAAGCCCAGGTCGTGCCCGCGCATGGCCAGCCAGGCGAACAGCAGGTTGCTCGCAGCGCTGAGCACGGCGCCCAGCATCAGCACGCGCATCACGCCGAAGCGCATCGACAGCACGCCACCCACAAAGGCGCCGACCAGCGTCATGACCACCCCGTAGATCTTGCTGACGGTGGCGACCTCGTCCTTGGTGAAGCCCATGTCGACGTAGAACGGGTTGGCCATGATGCCCATCACGACGTCGCTGATGCGGTAGACCGCGATCAGCGCGAGGATGAGCGCTGCTTGCCACTTGTAGCGGCGGATGAAGTCTGCGAAGGGCTCGACCAGCACGCTGCGCAGCCACTCGGCGGCATTGCGCGCGCGCGGCAGCACCTGGCGTGCGGGCTCGGACGACACCAGCACCGTCAGCACACCCACGGCCATGGATGCGGCCATCGTGAAGTAGGCGGCCCGCCAGCCGACGTTCTGATAGCCGGAGGTGCCTGCGAGCTCGGCCCAGGCCGCGATCCACAGCACGCCGGCCCCGGCCCAGATCATCGCCAGGCGGTAGCCCGTCTGGTAGGCGGCCGCGAGCGCGGCCTGCTTGCGCGTCTCGGCGGATTCGATGCGGAAGGCGTCCAGCGCGATGTCCTGCGTGGCCGAGCCGAAAGCCACGAGCAGCGCGCACCACACCAGCGGCGCCAGCCCGCCGCGCGGGTCGGTCATCGCCATGCCGACCAGGCCGCCGATGACCAGCGCCTGCGCCAGCAGCAGCCAGCTGCGGCGCCGGCCCAGCAACCGCGTGAAGAGCGGGATGGGCAGCCGGTCGACCAGTGGCGCCCAGGCCCACTTGAAGGCGTACACAAGACCGACCCAGCTGAGGTAGCCGATGTCGGTGCGCGCGACGCCGGCTTCGCGCAGCCTGAAACTCAGCGTGCCCAGCACCAGCAGCAGCGGCAGGCCCGCCGAGAAGCCCAGCGCCAGCATCCGCAACGTCGCCGGTTCGAGATAGACCTTGAGTGCATCGCGCCACGACAGCGGTGCTTCAGGCGGGGGAGCGGGGGAGGCCTGTGCGGCCGAAGGTGGGGACATGGAGGGGGCGATCGGGGTGTCTGCTTATTATTCCCGCATGTGTTCACGCTGCGAGTTCTCCATCGGTCCCTGGCATGCACGCCGGGCTTTTCTGGCCTTGGCAGGCGTTGCCGCGGCCACGCCGGCGCTGTCGCAGGTCCAGGTGGGCAAGTCGTCGGTCGCCCGCAACCTGGTGCCGGCCGAGGCGATCGAGCAGGCGGGCGTGCAGCAGTACGGCGAGCTGCTCGCGCAGGCCAAGGCCAAGGGCGCCCTCGCGCCCGACGGCCATCCGCAGCTGCAGCGCCTGCGCGGCATCTCGGCGCGACTCGTGCCCTTCGTCGGCAGCTGGAACTCGCGCGCCGCGCAGTGGAAGTGGCAGGTCAACCTGATCGGCAGCAAGCAGATCAACGCCTTCTGCCTGCCGGGCGGAAAGATCGCTTTCTACACCGGCATCCTCGATCAGTTGAAGCTCAGCGACGACGAGGTGGCGATGGTGATGGGCCACGAAATGGCGCATGCCTTGCGCGAGCACGCCCGCGCGCGCTTGGCCAAGAGCGCGGGCACCGGCGCCGCGCTGTCGATCACGGCGCAGCTGCTCGGGCTCGGTGAGATGGGCAACATGGCGGCGCGTGCCGGCACGCAGCTGCTCACGCTGAAATTCAGTCGCGGCGACGAGACCGATGCCGACCTGGTCGGGCTCGAACTCGCCGCGCGCGCCGGCTACGACCCTCGCGCCTCGGTGTCGCTGTGGACCAAGATGGCCGCCGCATCCAAGAACCAGGGCGGCCTGAGCTTCCTGTCGACCCACCCCAGCGGCACCGACCGCATCCGCATCCTCGAAGCCAACATCGGCAAGGTGGATGGCTTGTACCGGGCGGCGAAGCGCGGCTGAGGTTGCGCGCCGTCCCTTCCTGAACTGAAGCGAACTTTCTCCTTTCTGCCGGGGCTGGCGCGCAGCCGATCGCCGACTCTCGAACTGCTCCTACCTCATGACTTCTGAAATCAACCACCCCGACGTCCTGGCCGAAGTGACGGCCGCCTTCGCGCGCTACGAAGACGCGCTGGTGCACAACAAGGTCGATGTGCTCGACGAACTGTTCTGGAGCAGCCCGCATACCCTGCGCTACGGGGCGACCGAGAACCTGTACGGCTACGACGAGATCCAGGCCTTCCGGGCTAGCCGCTCGTCGCAAGGCCTGATGCGCGAGTTGCTCCGCACCGCCATCACCACCTACGGCAGCGACTTCGCCACCGCGCACTGCGAGTTCCGGCGTGAAGGCAGCGCCAAAATCGGACGCCAGAGCCAGACCTGGGTGCGCACCGCCCAAGGCTGGCGCGTCGTGGCCGCGCACGTGAGCCTGATGGGCTGAGCCCTGCGCGCATCGACCAGGTCGGCCTGCGGTTGCGCGACGCCCACTCGCACCGAAGCCGAAAAGGTGCGCCGCCGCAGGCCCCGTTTTTTCTCTTGAACAATACTTCCATGACCCGACTCAAGATCACTGCCGGTGGCTTCGAATTCATCGCCGAAACCCATCCCGACGCGCCCCTCACCGTGGCCGCATTTTCCAAGCTGCTGCCCTACCGCCAGAAGCTCATCCACGTGCGATGGAGCGGCGAAGGCTGCTGGGTGCCGCTGGGCGAATTCAAGCTGGAGAACGACGGCACGCCTGTTGGCTTCGAGAACCACACCAGCCATCCGTCCGTTGGCGACATCCTGTTCTACCCGGGCGGCTACAGCGAGACGGAAATCATCCTGGCCTACGGCGCCTGCAGCTTCGCCAGCAAGATGGGCCAGCTGGCCGGCAACCACTTCCTCACCATCGTCGAAGGGAAGGAAAACCTCCGCGCGCTCGGCGTGAAGGTGCTGTGGGAAGGGGCGCAGGACGTGCTGTTCGAGCTGGCCTGAGCGAGGGCGGTACCTACAGCGCGAAGTCGTAGTCCACCGTGATCGGCGCATGGTCGCTGAACTTCACGGTCTTGTAGATCGATTCGTGCCGCGCCAGCGCGCCCAGCGCGGGCGTCGCCAAGTGATAGTCCAGCCGCCACCCTACGTTCTTCGCATAGGCCTGGCCGCGGTTGCTCCACCAGGTGTAGGCGTCGCCGGTGGTGTCGGGCTTGAGCTTGCGATACACGTCGACCAGGCCGGCGCCGTCGGCGCCTGCGTCGAGCAGGCGCGTCATCCAGGCGCGTTCCTCCGGCAGGAAACCGCTGTTCTTCATGTTCCCCTTGAAGTTCTTCAGGTCGATTTCCTGGTGGGCGATGTTGATGTCGCCACAAAGAATGAATTCGCGCTCTTTCTTGAGCGCGTTCAGGTGTGGGAAGAAGCCCTTGAGGAAGCGGAACTTGGCGGCCTGGCGCTCTTCGCCGGACGAGCCGCTCGGGAAGTAGCAGCTGATGATCGACAGTTTGCGCGTGGGCGTGTCGAAGCGCAGCTCGAGGTAGCGGCCCTCGGCGTCGAACTCGGCCTCGCCCCAGCCGACCACCACTTCGCTCGGCGCGTGTCGGGTATAGATCGCGGTGCCGGCGTAGCCTTTCTTCTCGGCGAAATGGAAGTGGCCCTTGAGGCCGGCCATCTCTTCGAAGCGGCCTGCGACGTCGCTCGCCTGCACGCGGATCTCCTGCATGCAAATACAATCCGGCGCCAGTTCGGCCACCCAGTCGGCAACGCCTTTGGTGGCGGCCGAACGCAGGCCGTTGAGGTTGAGACTGGTAAGTTTGAACACGGGAATTCCTGATTAACTCGCCCCGATACCGGTGTCACGACCTGACCGGCGCGATGGAGCCAACGAGATGAATGAAAAGAGCCCCAGCGAAGCCTTGGCACAGGACTTCGTGCAGTTCGCGATCGAATCCGGCGTGCTGCGCTTCGGTGAATTCAAGACCAAGGCGGGCCGCCTCAGCCCTTACTTCTTCAATGCCGGACTGTTCGACGACGGCGCCAAGATGCTGCGGCTGGCCGAATTCTATGCAGAGCGCCTGCTCGCCAGCGAACTCGAATTCGACATGATCTTCGGCCCGGCCTACAAGGGCATCCCTCTGGGTGCCGTCGTCGCGGCCGAACTCGCACGGCGCGGGCGCAATGTGCCCTTTGCTTACAACCGCAAGGAGGCCAAGGACCATGGCGAGGGCGGCACGCTGGTTGGCGCACCCTTGCGCGGCCGCGTGCTGATCGTCGACGACGTGATGTCCGCCGGCACTGCGGTGCGCGAGTCGATCGCGCTGATCCGCGCGGCAGGTGCCACACCGCATGCAGTGGCGATCGCGCTCGATCGCCAGGAGAAGGCCACGGAGAACGGTGCCGACGTGGCCTACAGCGCCGTGCAATATGTCCATAAGCAATTGGGACTTCGTGTCTTGTCGATCGCAAACCTGGATGACTTGTTACATTACCTTTCGGCGCGCGGCACCGGCGAACTGGAGGTTCACCGCGCAGGTGTGCTGGCTTACAGGGAACGTTACGGCGCTGGCTGAGACCGGCGCGTGACTGGAGAACCAATGGCGATGCGAGATCGAGGACTCTGCGGGACCGTGTCGACGCTGCTGTTGATGCAGCTGTGGGCGGCCGGCACGGTCTCGGCGCAGACCGCCTCGTCGTCGCCGAGCATCTACACCTGCACCGACGCGCGCGGCCGCACGCTCACCGCCGATCGCCCCATCGCCGACTGCCTCGACCGCGAGCAGCGCGCCTTGAGCCCCAGCGGCGTGCGCCGCACCATCGAGCCCAGCTACACCGCCCGCGAGCAGGCCGAGCTCGACGAGCGTGTCCGCCAGGCCGCCTTGCTGGCGTCGCGCATGAACGAGGAACGCCGTCGCGAGCGGGCGCTGCTCATGCGCTACCCGAGCGGCGCCACCCACGAGCGCGAGCGCGCCGAGGCGATGATGCAGATCGACGCGGTGATCGATGCTGCACGCAAGCGGCTCGGCGAGCTTGCCAAGGAGCGCCAATCCGTCGACGACGAGCTCGAGTTCTACAAGAAAGACGTGAGCAAGGCGCCGCCGTCGCTGCGCCGAAAACTCGACGACAACGCGCAGAGTGTGGCGGTCCAGAACCGATTCATTGCCGCACAGGAAGAAGAGAAGCGCCGTGTGAACGCACGCTTCGACGAAGAGCGGGTCAGGCTCAAGCCGCTGTGGTCGGCGAGCGCGCCCAGCCAGGGACGCTGACTCGGCGTTCGTCGATGGCGCGCGGCCATCGCAGGCCGCGCCTCCGTCGGTTCAGCCCAGCTTCGTCTTCAACAGCGCATTGACCTGCGCCGGGTTGGCCTTGCCCTGGCTGGCCTTCATCACCTGACCGACCAGCGCGTTGAAGGCCTTGTCCTTGCCAGCGCGGTATTCGGCGATGTTCTTCTCGTTGGTCGCGAGCACGCCGTCGATGATCGTTTCCAGTGCGCTGGAATCGCTCATCTGCTTGAGGCCCTTGGCCTCGATCACGGCGTCGACGTCCGACGCTTCGCCGGTCCAGAGGGCGTCGAAGACCTGGCGTGCGGCAGCGTTCGAGATGGTGCCGTCACCGATGCGCACGATCAGCTTGGCAAGCTGAGCCGCATCGACAGGCGCCTCGCCGATGGCGATGTCCTGCGCATTCAGGCGCCGGGCGATCTCGCCGGTAATCCAGTTGCTGGCCAGCTTGGGTGCCGCACCTGCGGCCACCGCGGCGTCGAAATACTGCGCCAGCGCCACGCTCTGCGTGAGCTGCGCGGCGTCGTACGCCGACAGGCCGTGCGTCGTCACGTAGCGCTCGGCCATCGCACGCGGCAGCTCGGGCATCTCGCTGCGCACCCGCTCGATCCATTCCTGCGCAATCGCCAGCGGCGGCAGGTCCGGGTCCGGAAAGTAGCGGTAGTCCGCCGCGTCTTCCTTGGTGCGCATTGCGCGCGTCTCGCCGGTGTCCGGGTCGAACAGCACCGTGGCCTGCTGGATCGCGCGGCCGTCCTCGATCTCCTCGATCTGCCAGCGGATCTCGTAGTCGATCGCCTGCTGCATGAACTTGAAGCTGTTCAGGTTCTTGATCTCGCGGCGCGTGCCCAGCTTGGCGCCAGGCTTGCGCACCGACACGTTGGCGTCGCAGCGGAAGCTGCCTTCCTGCATGTTGCCGTCGCAGATGCCGATCCACGTGACGATCTTGTGCAGCTCCTTCGCATAGGCCACGGCCTCGGCGGTGGAGCGCATGTCGGGCTCGGTCACGATCTCGAGCAGCGGCGTGCCGGCGCGGTTCAGGTCGATGCCCGACTGGCCAATGAAATCTTCGTGCAGCGACTTGCCCGCGTCTTCTTCCAGGTGCGCGCGCACCAGGCGCACGGTCTTGGATTCGTCGCCGACGAAGAAGCTCACAGCACCGCCTTGCACCACCGGGATCTCGAACTGCGAAATCTGGTAGCCCTTGGGCAGGTCGGGATAGAAGTAGTTCTTGCGCGCGAAGACGCTGCGTGGCGCGATGGTCGAACCCAGCGCCAGGCCGAGCTGGATGGCGCGTTCGACCGCGCCCTTGTTCATCACCGGCAGCGTGCCCGGCAGCGCCAGGTCGACGGCGCAGGCCTGCGTGTTGGGCTCGGCGCCGAAGGCCGTCGAAGCGCGGCTGAAGATCTTGCTGGCGGTCGACAGTTGCGCATGCGTCTCGAAGCCGATGATGACTTCATAGCCCTGCACCAGCGGGCCGGTCGGGCGGCCTTCTTGCTGCGCTTCGAAAGTGTTCACGGGGTCGCTCATCTCAAATTCCTTCGGGCGCGCGCGCATGCCAATCTGTGGCCTGCTGGAAGCGGTGCGCCGCGTTTAGCAGCTTTGCCTCGGCGAAGTAATTGCCGATCAGCTGAAGGCCGACGGGCATGCCGTCTTCGCCGAAGCCCGCGGGCAGGCTCATGCCGGGCAGGCCGGCCAGCGAGGCGGGCAGGGTGAAGATGTCGGCCAGGTAGTCGGCGACCGGGTCGTCGCCGTGCTCGCCGAGCTTCCAGGCCACGGTCGGTGCGGCCGGGCCGGCGATGACGTCGCAGTCCTTGAAGGCCTGCTGGAAATCGTCGGCGATCATGCGACGCACCTTCTGCGCCTGCAGGTAGTAGGCGTCGTAGTAGCCGTGGCTCAGCACATAGGTGCCGATCATGATGCGGCGCTTGACCTCGTCGCCGAAGCCTTCTTCGCGGGTCTTGCCGTACATGTCGGCGAGGTCGCGGTAGTCCTTGGCGCGATGGCCGAACTTGACGCCGTCGAAGCGGCTCAGGTTGCTCGACGCTTCGGCCGCGGCCAGGATGTAGTAAACAGGAATCGACAGCTCGGTGCGCGGCAGCGTGACGGCCACGCGCCTGGCGCCCAGCTTCTCGTACTCGGCCAGCGCTGCATCGATCGCGGCGCGCACGCCCGGTGCCACGCCATCGCCCAGGAACTCCTTCGGCACGCCGATGCGCAGGCCCTCGAGCGAACCATTCAGCGTGCGCGAATAGTCTTCTGCAGGGCGGTCGATGGAGGTCGAGTCGCGGTCCAGGTCAGGGCCGCACATCGCGGACAGCAGCAAGGCGCAGTCTTCGGCCGAGCGCGCCATCGGGCCGGCCTGGTCGAGGCTGGAGGCGAAGGCGACCATGCCGTAGCGCGACGCGCGGCCATAGGTCGGCTTGATGCCGGTGATGCCGCAGAAGGAAGCGGGTTGGCGGATCGAGCCGCCGGTGTCGGTGCCGGTGGCGGCCGGGGCGAGGCGCGCGGCCACCGCAGCGGCGCTGCCGCCCGACGAGCCGCCGGGAATGCGCGTCGTGTCCCAGGGGTTGCGGACGGGAACAGCCTGTTCGGCGCCGACAGCGGGCACGGCCACGTTCTCGTTGGCCGACCCCATGGCGAACTCGTCGCAACTGAGCTTGCCCAGCGTCACGGCGCCGGCATCGGCCAGGCGCTGCACCACGGTTGCGTTGAAGGGCGAGCGGTAGCCCGCCAGCATGCGCGAGCCGGCGGTGGTCGGGAAGTCGGCGGTGACGAAGATGTCCTTGTGCGCGATCGGCACGCCAGCCAGCGCAGGCGCGTCGCCCTTGGCGATCAACGCGTCGGCGGCCCGCGCTTGCGCGAGCGTGACGTCGCCATCGACGGCCACGAAGGCGCCGAGTGCCTGGTGAGACGCGATGCGCTTCAGAAAATGCCCGGCGGCTTCGACGGCAGACACTTCGCGCGTCGCCAAGGCCTTGGCCAGGCCGGCCACGCCGAGTTGATGCAACTCGGCGCTCATTCGATCACCTTCGGCACCAGGAACAGGCCGCGTTCGACGGCGGGCGCGCTCTTCTGGTTGGCATCGCGGTTGTTCGGCTCGCTCGCCACATCGGCGCGCAGCCGCAGCGTGATGTCTTCGATGGCGGCGACGGGGTGGGCCAGCGGCTCGATGCCGGTGGTATCGACGGCGCGCATCGTCTCGACCAGGTCGAAGAAGCCATTGATCTGGCCGAGCATGCGCTCGCTTTCGTCGGGTGCGAGTTGCAGCCGCGCCAATGTCGCGATGCGCGCGATATCCAGGGAGGTGAGTGACATGTGCAAATGAGGCAAAACGGCCGCTAAACCGGCGCGCTGGAGGGGCCGAAAACGAAGGAAGCCGAGGGGATTCGGGTATTATCCCGCCTTTGCCGCAACCCCCGCGAACGCGCCGGCTTTTGCTGCAAAAACCGATCAATCCACCCCGTCAGACGACCCCAAAAAAGAGCGACGCCATGCCGATGCGCATGCCGTGCTTCAGAGGAATTCCACATGTTTGGAGCTTTCCGTCGGTACTTTTCGACCGACCTCGCGATCGATCTCGGTACCGCCAACACACTCATCTTTGCCCGCAACAAGGGCATCGTGCTGGACGAGCCTTCGGTCGTTGCAATCCGCCATGAAGGCGGCCCCCATGGCAAGAAGGTGATCCAGGCTGTCGGCCGCGAAGCCAAGGCCATGCTCGGCAAGGTGCCCGGCAACATCGAGGCGATCCGCCCGATGAAGGACGGCGTCATTGCCGACTTCGTGATCACCGAGCAGATGATCAAGCAGTTCATCAAGATGGTGCACCCGCGTTCGCTGCTCGCACCGAGCCCGCGCATCATCATCTGCGTGCCCTGCGGCTCGACCCAGGTCGAGCGCCGCGCCATCAAGGACGCGGCCGAAGCAGCCGGCGCCACCAAGGTCTACCTGATCGAAGAACCCATGGCCGCGGCCATCGGTGCCGGCCTGCCGGTGTCGGAGGCGTCGGGCTCGATGGTCGTCGACATCGGCGGCGGCACCACCGAAGTGGGCGTGATCTCACTGGGCGGCATGGTCTACAAGGGCAGCGTCCGCGTGGGCGGCGACCGCTTCGACGAAGCCATCATCAATTACATCCGCCGCAACTACGGCATGCTGATCGGTGAGCCAACGGCCGAAGTCATCAAGAAGACCATCGGCTCGGCCTTTCCGGGCTCCGAGGTCAAGGAGATGGAAGTCAAGGGGCGCAACCTTTCGGAAGGCGTGCCGCGCAGCTTCACGATCAGCAGCAACGAAGTGCTGGAAGCGCTGACCGATCCGCTCAACAACATCGTCTCGGCCGTGAAGAACGCGCTGGAACAGACGCCGCCCGAACTGGGCGCCGACATCGCCGAGCGCGGAATGATGCTGACCGGTGGCGGTGCGCTGCTGCGCGACCTCGACCGTCTGCTGGCCGAGGAAACCGGGCTGCCCGTGCTGGTCGCCGAAGACCCGTTGACCTGCGTGGTGCGTGGCTGCGGCATCGCCTTGGAGCGCATGGACCGTCTCGGCAGCATCTTCACGTCGGAATAGGCCCGCCCCCAAGCTGCGCGGCACTTCGTGTCCGCTACGCCTTCCCCTACCGGGGGCGCTACCAGCGGCCCGGCGAAGCCGGTTCCGCGGTAACCCACGAAAATGCAGTCTCCGTGCTTCTACTGGCATAAAACCGCACCATGCCGCTCGGCACCCTCGATCGCTCCGCGCCGCCCCTGTTCAACCAGGGGCCGTCGGCGCTGAGCAAGCTGATCTTCTTCAGTGCGTTGGCCCTGTTTCTGATGGTGGCCGACGCCCGCTTTCATCTGACGCAACCACTGCGCGCCGGCCTCGGCGCGGTGCTCTATCCGATCCAGTGGCTGGCGCTCAAGCCGGTGCAATTGTTCGCCGAAGGCGGGCTCTACATGGAAGACCTGCAGGCGGCCCAGCGGTCGGAGGCGGAGGCGCGCCGCGCGCTCGCGCTGCAGTCCGAGCGTGCCAGCCAGGCCGACACGCTGGCCAAGGACAACGAGCGACTGCGTGCGCTGCTCGAGCTGCGACAGACCACCGAGACGCCGGGCCGTGCGGCGGAGGTGCTTTACGACGCGGCAGATCCGTACACCCGCAAGGTCGTCATCGACCAAGGTCTGACCCAGGGCATCGTCGCGGGTTCGCCGGTGATCGATGCACACGGCGTACTGGGGCAAGTGACGCAGGTGCAGCCCTTCACGAGCGAGATCACGCTCGTCATCGATCGCGACCTCGCCATTCCCGTGCAGAACACCCGCACTGGCGCGCGCAGCGTGGCGTTCGGCGACGCCAGTGCGCACGGTGGTGGGCTGGAACTGCGCTTCATGGCGGCCAACGCCGATCTGCAGGAAGGTGATCTGCTGGCCACCAGCGGCGTCGACGGCGTCTATCCGGCCGGGCTGCCGGTGGCGAAGATCGATCGCATCGAGCGTCGGGCCGACTCGGGCTTCGCGCGCATCTATTGCCTGCCGCTGGCGCAAGTGACGGCCGCTCGCTACGTGCTGGTGCTGACGCCGGTCGGTACCTCCGGCACGCCGCGCGCAGCGGCCACCGCCGCCGCAACGAGCGCCAGCGCGGCAGCCTCCGCATCGGCGGGCGCGAAGAAGGTCGCCGAGAAGCCGAAGACTGCCGGCGCCGCCGAGGCCCGTCCAGCGCGGCGGGATGCGCGCAACAACCGAGAGGGGCGCGCGCCATGATCATGCGTCCAGGGCAACAGCAACTGCTGTTGCCCGTCAGCCCCTTCTTCATGTGGTCGAGCCTGATCGTCGCGCTCCTGCTCGACATGGTGCCGCTCGGCCGGGGTGCCTGGACGCCGGACGTGCTGGCGCTGGTGATCGTGTTCTGGAGCGTGCACCAGCCGGCACGCGTGGGCATCGGCGCGGCCTTCTTTTTCGGTCTGTGCATGGATGTGCACCAGTCGGCCATGCTGGGGCAGCACGCGCTGTCGTACACCACGCTCAGCTTTCTGGCGATCATGGTCCATCGTCGGCTGCTGTGGCACTCGGTGATCTCGCAGGCGCTGCAGGTGCTGCCGCTGTTTGCCTTGTCGCACCTGATCGAGCTGGTCATCCGGATGATCGGCGGTGGCGTGTTTCCAGGGTGGACGCTGCTGATCGCGCCGGCGCTCGAGGGCTTGTTGTGGCCGCTGGTCAGCGTGATCCTGCTGGCCCCACAAAGGCGCACGCCCGACCCCGACGCCAACCGGCCGTTATGAGCTTCCCCCCCGGCTTCGCGCACTTCGTGTCGCTTCGCCAACCCCCTGCCGGGGGCGGTGCCGATCGCCCGGCGAAGCCGGTTCGATGGCGCCCGACGGAAATGGCCGGCTTGCCCCTTGCATGTTCGGCGCGTAGCCTTCGAAGCACATGACCGAAATCCGCAACGTCGTCGCCGACCTCGCCCGCTTCAAGCGGCGAGTGATCGTCATCGGGCTGGTGGTGCTGGGGGCGTTCGGCCTGCTGTGCACGCGCCTGGTGTACCTGCAGGTGGTGCGCCATACCGATCTGGCCGAGCAGGCCGAGAGCAACCGTACGGCGATCGTGCCGGTGGTGCCTAACCGCGGACTGATCTTGGACCGCAACGGCATCGTGCTGGCCTCCAACTATTCCGCCTACACGCTGGAAATCACGCCGTCGAAGGCCGGCAAGGTGGACGACACGATCGAGTCGCTCGCCGAGGTGATCGACATCACGCCGCGCGACCGTCGCCGCTTCAAGCGGCTGCGGGAAGACTCGCGCAGTTTCGATTCGGTGCCCATCCGCACCCGCCTGTCCGACGAGGAAGTCGCGCGCTTCGCCGCGCAGCGCTACCGCTTTCCCGGCGTCGAGATCAAGGCGCGCCTGTTCCGCAACTACCCCAATGGCGACACGGCAAGCCACGTGCTCGGCTACATCGGCCGCATCAACCAACGCGAGAAGGAAGCGATGGAAGATTGGCCCGAGGAGGATGTGGCCAACTACAAGGGCACCGACTACATCGGCAAGCTCGGCGTGGAGCAGAGCTACGAGAAAACGCTCCACGGCCTGACCGGCGTGGAGCAGATGGAAACCTCGGCGGGCGGGCGCGCGGTGCGGCGGCTGGCCAGTCACCCCTCGACGCCGGGCGACACGGTGATGCTGTCGCTCGACATCAAGCTGCAGAAACTGGTCGAGGACATGTATGGCGACCGCCGTGGTGCGCTGGTGGCCTTCAACCCCAAGACCGGCGAGGTGCTGGCCTTCGTGAGCAAGCCGACCTTCGACCCGAATCTCTTCGTCGAAGGCATCGACACCGAGAGTTGGAAGGAGCTGAGCGAGTCGCTCGACAAGCCGCTGCTCAACCGGGCACTGCGCGGCACCTACCCGCCGGGCTCGACGTACAAGCCCTTCATGGCGCTGGCCGCACTCCAGACCGGCTCGCGCGGACCGAACGTCGTGGTCAACGATCCGGGCTTCTTCAATTTCGGCGGGCATCGCTTCGGTAGCCCCGAAGGCAACATCGGCGGCGTCGACATGCGCCGCTCGATCCAGCTGTCGAGCAACATCTACTACTACTCGCTGGCCAATGAAATGGGCGTGGACAAGATCCACGACTTCATGAAGCCGCTGGGCTTCGGCCAGGTGACCGGGATCGACCTCGGCGGCGAACTGCGCGGCGTGCTGCCCAGCACCGAGTGGAAGCGCAACGCTTACAAGCGGCCCGAGCAGAAGAAGTGGTACGCGGGCGAGACCATTTCGCTGGGCATCGGCCAGGGCTACAACACCTTTACGATGCTGCAGCTGGCGCAGGCGACGTCGATCGTGGCCAATGGCGGCGTGCGGTACCGGCCGCACGTGGTGCTGGCCACACGTGACACGGTCACGGGCCAGATCAAGTCGGTGATCCAGCCACCCGCGGAGAACCTGGGCTACTCGCCGGCGAACGTGGCCGTGGTGCGTGAAGGCTTGGTGAGCGTGGTCACCAGCGGCACGGCGCGCGGTGTGTTCGCCGGCGCGGGTTACCAGGCCGCGGGCAAGACCGGCACGGCGCAGGCCGTGACGCAGGCCCAAAACACCAAGTACAACGCCCGAGCGCTCGAAGAGCATCAGCGGGATCACGCGCTCTTCATGGGGTTCGCGCCGGCCAACGACCCGAAGATCGCGCTGGCCGTGATTGTCGAGAACGCCGGCTGGGGCGCCGGCGCTGCCGCACCGATCGCGCGGCGGGTGATGGATTACTGGTTGATGGATCAGTACCCGAGCGAGGCCGACATGGCGGCGATTCGGGTGGGCAAGGCGACCGCGCCCATCGGCAAGCCCCGACCGGCCGGCGAGATGGCGTGGCCCGCTTCGGCGGCTCCCGCGGCCGCCCCCTGAGACAGCGGCGCGACGGCTTCTACCACTCGCCGATTTCGCGCACCCGTTGGTCGAGGTCCATGCACTCGAAGCGCTCGGCCAGGCTTTGCGCGCGGGAAGGCAGCGCGCCGAGCCGTGAGCCGAAGCGGCGGGTCATGGCCGATGCGACGCGTCGGCGCAACGTGGGCGGCCGTGCAGCGGACGGGCGAAGGCGGGGGGTGCGGGCTTGCATGGCGTGGCTCCTCGGGGGATGTCCTCGATCTTCGGCGCGATGCGTTTCCTGCGGAAAAAAGATTCCGTGAACTTCGTCTTGTTTCCGCGTGCCGAATGCCGGCGCGCCGAGGTCAACGCAAGAACGCGTCGTAGCCGGTTTTCAGGATCAGCGCACTCACCACAAAGATGAAGACGATGCGCACGAAGCCCGCTCCGTGCTTCAGCGCCACGCGTGCGCCGACGAGACTGCCGGCCACGTTGGCCAGGGCCATCACCAGGCCATAGTGCCACCACACATGCCCCTTGGCCGCGAACAGCAGCAGCGCCCCAAGGTTGGTCATGGTGTTGAGCAACTTGGCCGAGGCGGAGGCATTGAGGAAGTCGTAGCCCAGCCAACGCACGAACAGGAACACGAAGAAGCTGCCCGTCCCGGGGCCGAAGAAACCGTCGTAGAAACCCAGTGCCAGGCCGACTGCGCCGGTGGCCGCCAGCTCGGCCCGGCCGCTGAAGCGCGGCGTGTGGTGCCGGCCCATGTCCTTGCGAGCGACCGTGTAGGCGAGCAAGGCGATCAGCACGAAGGGGAGCAGCTTGCGAAGAAAGTCGGCCGATACCAGGGTCAGCGTCCAGGCGCCGGCAAGCGAGCCTGCGAAGGCCAGCGCAGCCGCCACGCCGAGCGCGCGCCAGCGCATGTCGACCTTGCGTGCAAACTGCGCCGTCGCCGCCGCCGTGCCCCAGACCGAAGCACTCTTGTTGGTGCCGAGCAGCGTGGCCGGCGCGGCACCCGGAAAAACGCTGAAAAGCACGGGCACCAGGATCAACCCACCACCGCCGACGATCGCGTCGATGAAGCCCGCGAACAGCGAGCCAATCGTGAGCAGCAGCATGTCCATGCGCCGAATTGTCGCATCGGCCTTGCTGCTGAATTCGGAGCAACCGATTGAAGATCCAAAGCGGGAAAGACGCTTTCGGAGCTCAAAAAAGAAAAGGCGCCGACCAGCGGCGCCTTGTTCAAATCGTCGGCATCTCTAGGGGACGCCTGTCTGTCTCTTGTTCTGTGTCTGCGGAAAAAATGTCTCCTCGGTACCCCCGCGCTACGGGTGTCCCGTTTGCGAGTGGCGCGACTTTAGGGGGTGCACCACGGCAGTGCATCGGGAATTACCCGATGGCCGCGGTCGGCCCAATCGCCAAGGTGGGCCAAACCGTCGGACCGCAAGTCGGCCAACGGTGCTGCGGCATAGCGGGCATGCGACGCGCGTCGAAGCCTCAGCCGCCCTGCAAAGCCGCAGCGCGGATCGACTGCAGCGTGCTGCCCGGCGTGATCGCTTCCGGGTCGAGCAGGCAATGCAGGATCGCCGGCTTGCCGCTGGCCCGGGCGCGTGCCAGTGCGGGTCCGAACTCCGCGGTCGAGGTCACGCGCTCGCCGTGGCCGCCAAAGGCTTCGGCGTAGGCACGGAAATCCGGATTCTTCAGCTGCGTGGCGCTGACGCGGCCCGGATAGTGCTTTTCCTGGTGCATGCGGATCGTGCCGTACATGGCGTTGTCGATCAGCACCACGAGGATGGGCAGGCCGTACTGCACGGCGGTCGCGAACTCCTGGCCGTGCATCATGAAGTCACCGTCACCGGCAAAGACGACCACCTCACGGTCCGGCCACAGACGTTTGCCGCCAACGCCGGCGGGCAGCCCGTAACCCATCGACCCGCTGGTCGGCGCCAGCTGGCTCGCGAAGGTGGTGAAGGGCCAGAAGCGGTGCACCCAGGTCGCGAAGTTGCCGGCACCGTTGCAGAAGATGGTGTCGGCCGGCAGCACCTCGCGCAGGTGCGTCATGACCTCGCCCATCTGCAGGGGGCCCGGGATGCGGATCGATGCCGGGTCGCTCCAGCGCAGGAAGTCGGCGTGCGTGGCGACGGTCTCGGCGGCCCAGTCCGGCGCACGGGTGGGCTTCAGCGCAGCCACTGCCTCGGCGAAGGCTTGCGGCGTGGCATGGATGGACTGCGTGGCCCGGTACAGCTTGCCGAACTCGTCGGCGTCGGCGTTCACGTGCACGAAGGCCTGCGCGGGCGTCGGGATGCCGATCAACTCGTAGCCCTGCGAAGGCACTTCCGACAGCCTGCCACCGACCAGCAGCACCAGGTCCGACGCGCGGATGCGCGCGAGCATCTTCGGATTCGCGCCCAGCCCCAGATCACCGCCGTATGACCGGTGGCCAGCGCTGAACAGCATCTGGCGCCGGAACGAGCAGTACACCGGCAGCGAGAAGGCTTCGGCAAAGGTGGCGAACTGCCGCACCGCGGCGTCGGACCAGCGGCTGCCGCCCAGGATCACCACCGGCCGCTCTGCGGCCTCGATGCGCTGCTGAAGCTCGGCGATCTGCCCCGCGCCCGGATGCGTTTCGGCCACGGCGTAGGGCAGGGCGTCGGCCACGCTGGCGGCTTCGGTCAGCATGTCTTCGGGCAGCGCGATCACCACCGGGCCTGGCCGGCCCGAGGTCGCGACGTGGAAGGCACGCGAGATCAGTTCGGGCATGCGCTTCGGGTCGTCGATCTGCACCACCCACTTGGCCATCGTGCCGAACACCGCGCCGTAGTCGAGCTCCTGGAAGGCTTCGCGGCCGAGCGCCTCGCGCGCCACCTGGCCGACGAAGAGCAGCATCGGCGTGGAGTCCTGGTGCGCGATGTGCACGCCCGCCGCCGCGTTTGTGGCGCCGGGGCCGCGCGTGACGAAGCAGATGCCGGGCTGGCCGGTGAGCTTGCCCTGCGCCTCGGCCATCATGGCCGCGCCGCCTTCCTGGCGGCACACGGTGACGTCGATCGATGCGTCGTGCAGCGCGTCGAGCACGGCGAGGAAGCTTTCGCCCGGCACGCAGAAGAGCTGCTTCACGCCATGGACGATGAGCTGGTCGACCAGGAGCTGGCCGCCGGTGCGGGAAGTGGGTGGGGTCATGGAACGCGCTCGGTACGGAGTTCAAGTTTCCCGACGCATCGGAGCGACGGGTTGGTCATGCGCAATGGTATGCGCGGCGCGGGCGTGGGCGGCACTGCGCCACCGGCAGAAGGAGGGCGGCTCATTCGCCCTTGAGCATCCACCCCGCCGCCTTCTCCGCCATCATCAGCGTCGGGCTGTTCGTGTTCCCGCTCGTGATCGTCGGCATCGCGCTTGCATCGACGACCCGCAGGCCGGCGATCAGGCCTCCCTTGCCGTCACGCACGCGGAAGTGCGAGTCCAGCACCGCCATCGGGTCGCTGTCGGCGCCCATCTTGGCCGTGCCGACGGGGTGGAAGATGGTGGTCGCGATGTCGCCGGCCAGCCGTGCGAGCTCCTCGTCGGTCTGGTACTGCACGCCGGGCTTCCATTCTTCCGGCTTGTATTTCGCGAGCGCGGGCTGCGCCACGATGCGGCGCGTCACGCGCAGTGAATCGGCGGCGACCTGGCGGTCTTCTGCGGTGCTCAGGTAGTTGGGCGAAATGGCGGGCGCGTCGGTGTAGCGTGGGCTCTTGATGCGCACCGTGCCGCGGCTCGTCGGGTTCAGGTTGCACACGCTGGCCGTGAAGGCGGGGAACGCATGCAACGGGTCGCCGAAGGCGTCGAGCGACAGCGGCTGCACGTGGTACTCGAGGTTCGGCCATTCATGGTCGGGCGAACTGCGCGTGAAAGCGCCCAACTGCGAGGGCGCCATGCTCATCGGCCCGGTGCGCTTGAACGCGTACTCGAGGCCGATCTTCGCCTTGCCGAGCAACGACGACGACAGCACGTTGAGCGTCGGGGCGCCATCGATCTTGAACACCGCGCGAATCTGCAGATGGTCTTGCAGGTTGGCGCCGACGCCGGGCAAGTCGGCCACGACCGGGATGCCATGCTGCTGCAGCAGCGCAGCGGGGCCGATGCCCGACAACTGCAGGATCTGCGGCGAGCCGATGGCGCCGCCGCACAGCACCACCTCTTTTTTCGCATGCGCCGTGACCATGTCGTGGCCGTCCCACACCTCGACACCGGTGCAGCGCTGGCTGCCGTCGGACTGCGTCTCGACGATGAGTCGTGTCACGTGGGCGTTGGTCCACATCTCGAAATTGGGTCGGCCATAGCAGACCGGCCGCAGGAAGGCCTTGGCGGTGTTCCAGCGCCAGCCGTTCTTCTGGTTCACCTGGAAGTAGCCGACGCCTTCGTTGTTGCCGCGGTTGAAGTCGGTCGAGTGTGGAATGCCGGCCTCCTGCGCGGCCAGCGCGAAGGCGTCGAGGATGTCCCAGCGCAGGCGCTGCTTCTCGATGCGCCACTCGCCGCCGGCACCGTGCATCTCGTCGGCGCCGAGGTAGTGGTCCTCGTGCTGCTTGAAGGCGGGCAGCACCTCGCTCCAGCGCCAGGCATCGTCGCCGGTGAGCGTCGCCCACTGGTCGTAGTCGCGCGCCTGGCCGCGCATGTAGATCATTCCGTTGATCGACGAGGACCCGCCGAGCGTCTTGCCGCGCGGATAGCGCAGTGCGCGGCCGTTGAGGCCAGGGTCCGGTTCGGTGTTGTAGAGCCAGTCGGTGCGCGGGTTACCTATGCAGTAGAGGTAGCCGACGGGGATGTGGATCCAGTGGTAGTCGTCGCGCCGACCCGCCTCGATGAGCAGCGTGCGCTGTTGCTTCTTTCGGGTCAGCCGGTTGCACATCAGCGCGCCGGCGGTGCCGCCGCCGATCACGATGTAGTCGAACGTGTTGTCGGCGTCGGCTTCACTCTTGCTTGTGCTCACGCGTTGTCTCCAGATCGAAAAAAAGCCCGGGCCGGTGTGTCCGTGCCTCGGGCTTTGCAGTTTAGGGTGCGACCCCTCCAGATTACTTACTTCGCCGTAGGCATCACGAACTCCGCACCCTTGTCGATGCTCTCCGGCCAGCGCTGCATGATCGACTTCTGCTTCGTATAGAAGCGCACGCCTTCTTCGCCATAGGCGTGCATGTCGCCGAACAGCGAACGCTTCCAGCCGCCGAAGCCATGCCAGGCCATCGGCACCGGGATCGGCACGTTGATGCCGACCATGCCGACCTGGATGCGGCGGCCGAATTCGCGTGCCACGTTGCCGTCGCGGGTGAAGCAGCTCACGCCGTTGCCGAACTCGTGGGCGTTGATCAGGTCGACGGCTTCCTTCAGGTCGGCCACGCGCACGCAGCCCAGCACCGGACCGAAGATCTCTTCCTTGTAGATGCGCATCTCGGGCGTGACGTGGTCGAACAGCGTGCCGCCCATCCAGTAGCCATCGTCGCAACCTTTGCCGGCCTTGGCGCCGTCGAACTTCCGGCCGTCCACCAGCAGCTTCGCGCCTTCCTTCTCACCCAGGTCGATGTAGCCGGTGATGCGTTCATGCGCCGCGCGCGTGACGATCGGGCCCATCTCGGCCTCGAGGTTCTCGCCGTCGAGCACCTTCAGCGTCTTCGTGCGCTCGATCAGCTTGGGCAGCAGTCGGTCGGCTACGTCGCCCACCAGCACCGCCACCGAGATCGCCATGCAGCGCTCGCCGGCCGAGCCGTAGCCAGCACCGATCAGCGCGTCGACCGCCTGGTCGATGTCGGCGTCGGGCATCACGACCATGTGGTTCTTCGCGCCGCCCAGGGCCTGCACGCGCTTGCCGTGGCGGGCGCCGGTTTCGTAGATGTAGTTGGCGATCGGGGTGGAGCCGACGAAGCTCACGGCCTTGACGTCGGGGTGCTCGAGCAGCGCATCGACCGCGACCTTGTCGCCCTGCACCACGTTGAACACGCCATCGGGCAGGCCGGCCTGCTTCAGCAGTTCGGCCATCTTCAGCGAGGCGCTCGGATCGGTCGGGCTCGGCTTCAGCACGAAGGTGTTGCCCGCGGCGATGGCCACCGGGAACATCCACATCGGCACCATCACGGGGAAGTTGAATGGCGTGATGCCGGCGACCACGCCGAGCGGCTGGCGCAGCGTCCAGTTGTCGATGCCGGTGCTCACCTGGTCGGTGAAGTCGCCCTTGAGCAGCTGCGGAATGCCGCAGGCGAATTCGACGATGTCGATGCCGCGGCTGACCTCGCCCTGCGCATCGGTGAAGACCTTGCCGTGCTCGGCGGTGATCAGGTGGGCGAGCTCGTCCTTGTGCTCGTTGAGCAATTGCAGGAACTTGAACATCACGCGCGCACGGCGGATCGGCGGCGTGTCGGCCCAGGCGGGAAACGCGGACTGCGCGGCAGCAACAGCAGCATCGACCGCCGCCTTGTCGGCCAGGCCGACCTTGCCCGTGACCTTGCCGCTGGCGGGGTTGGTCACGTCCTGGCTGCGGCCGGATGCGTTGGCCACGGCGCGGCCGTGGATGTGGTGGTCGATGGAAGCGATGGTCATGCGGTGTCTCGGGTGCGAAGAAGGATTCCAGCAGTTTAGGCAGGCGGCCGCGGTGCGCAAAGCCGTCTCCGGCTTAATTGATTGTTCGTTATGGTGAACAATAAAGGCATGGACCCTCGAAAGATCGAAGCGCTCTGGACCCATCTCCACGCACTCACCGTGCTGGCGCAGCAAGGCAGCTACACCGCCGCGGCGCAGCGCCTGGGCGTCAGCAAGGCGGCGATGAGCCAACGCATCGCCGAGCTGGAGCAGGCCGCCGGCGTGCCGCTGGTGCAGCGCACCACGCGCAGCGTTCGGCTCACCGAAGCGGGCCAGCGCCTGGTCGACGAGATGCGACCGAACTTCGAGCAGATCGCCCACAGCTTTGCCGGCGTGCGCGACCTGGCGGGTGTGCCGAGCGGTTTGCTGCGCGTGACGGCGCCCGTCGCCTTCGCGCGCCAGCAGTTGGTGCCACGGCTGGCGGACTTTCTGCGCGCGCACCCCGAAGTGCGGCTCGAACTTGACCTGTCCGACCGGCTCAGCTCGCTCGCGATGGAAGGTTTCGATCTGGCGATCCGCCACAGTGCCGCACCGCCCGACACACACGTCGCCTGGACCCTGTGCGGCACCCGGTCGGTGCTGGTCGCCAGCCGCGCCTATCTGCGCCGACGCGGCACGCCAGACACGCCCGCGGCGCTCTCCGGTCACGACTGCCTGCACTACCCGCGCGCGCAGGACACGCCGGCCTGGCATTTCGCCGATCGGCGTGCGGGCGGAGCCGGCGCCGACGGCCAGCGCATCACCGTGCCAGTGTCGGGGCCGCTGGCCGCGAACAACAGCGAAGCCCTGCGCGATGCGGCCATCGCGGGCCTCGGCATCGCGCTGCTGCCGGATTTCAGCGCGCAGGCCGCCTTGCGCGCGGGCAAGTTGGTCGAAGTGCTGCCGCGGTGGCGACCGGTTGGCGCGTTCGGCGAACAGCTCTACGCCATCCGCCCGTACGCCAGCCACGTGCCGCGGGCGGTCGCCGCCTTCGTCGCCTGGCTGCGCGAGGCGCTGGCCGCCGGTTTTTCCCCGGACGCCACGCTCGAAAAGCCCTGAGCGTCTGGAATCAACCGGCCTGATTCCTGCAAGCCATGCAGGTCATCCAGACGCCGCCGCCCGCCGTGGGCGCCGTCGCACCCTGCGGTTAGGATGACGCCGCATTCCCGACGAGCCGCAACGCCACAGATCGCGCCCATGCCACCTTCCGCGCCGCCTCCCGCGCACGACACCCTTGCGCCCGCTTCGGGCGAGACGGATGTCGCCGCGCCGCGCATCGAGCGCAGCGGCGGCGACGATGCCACCGTCGTGGCGCACGGCAGCTGGACCGCGTTGGCCTTCTCGTCGCGCCATCACTGGGGGGCGGTCTCGCAAGGCCTTGCGCGCACATCGCCCGATGCCGAACTGGCCTGGGACCTGCGGCCCATCGAGCAGCTCGACCACATTGGCGCGCAGGTGCTGTGGAACCACTGGCGCGGTGCCTGGCCCGCGCGCATCGAACTCGATTCGCAGCACAAGGCCGTGCTCGAACATGTGGCGCGCTTCACCTGCAGCGCGCCGGTGGAAACGCAGCCGACGCTGGCGGATCGCATCAAATCCTTCACAAACAACGGACCGCGGGCCATGTATGTGGCGCGCGACTTCCTCGCGATGATCGGCCAGCTCGTGCTCGACATCGGCACGCTGATCCGTGCGCCGCACCGCGGCCCCTGGCGCGACCTGTCGGGCCAGCTCTACCAGTTCGGCACCACGGCGCTGCCGATCACCGCACTGGTCGGGCTGCTGATCGGCGTGGTGCTGGCCTACCTGACGTCGAACCAGCTGCGCAACTATGGCGCCGAGACCTTCATGGTGAACATCCTCGGCCTGTCGCTCATCCGCGAGCTGGGGCCGGTGCTGGCCGCGGTGCTGGTGGCGGGGCGATCGGGTTCGGCCATCACCGCGCAGATCGGCGTCATGCGCGTGACCGAGGAACTCGACGCGATGCGCGTGATGGGCATCCCGCCAGGCTTCCGGCTGGTGATGCCGCGGGTGCTGGCGCTGGCCATCGCGATGCCGCTGATCAGCATGTGGACGTCGATGGCGGCGCTCTTCGGCGGCATGATTGCTGCCGACCTCGCGATCGACCTGTCGCCGGCGTATTTCCTGCAAGCGTTGCCGCGTGCGGTGCCGCTGTCGAACCTCTGGCTCGCACTGGGCAAGTCGGCGGTCTTCGGCATCCTGATTGCGCTGGTGGCGTGCTACTTCGGCATGAAGGTCAAACCCAACACCGAGAGCCTCGGCCGCGGCACGACGGCGTCGGTGGTGACATCGATCACGGTCGTGATCCTGGTCGACGCGCTGTTCGCGGTGCTGTTCAAGGGGGTCGGCTTCCGATGATCGACGCGCCCGCCGCCGACGCCCCGCGCGTGGTCGAGATCCTCAAGCTGTGGACCACCTTCCAGTCGCCTGAGGGCGAGCAGGTGGTTCATCGCGACCTCGACCTCACGATCCGGCGCGGCGAGGTGCTGTCGCTGGTGGGCGGCTCGGGCACCGGCAAGACGGTGCTGCTGCGCCAGATCCTCGGGCTCGAGCATCCGGCGCGCGGGCAGGTCACTGTGCTGGGCCAGCGCCCCGGGCAGCTGGGCGCGAAAGGCGCGGCGAAGGTCGGCATGCTGTTCCAGCACGGCGCACTGTTCTCGGCCTTCAGCGTGCTCGAGAACATCGCGCTGCCGCTGCGCGAACTCAAGCTGCTGCCCGACGAGCTGATCCGCGACGCGGCGCTGGTCAAGCTGCAGATGGTCGGGCTCGGACCGCAGCAGGCGAACAAGAGCCCTTCGGATCTGTCGGGCGGCATGATCAAGCGCGTGGCGCTCGCGCGCGCGCTGATCATGGACCCGCCATTGTTGTTGCTCGACGAGCCGACTGCCGGGCTCGACCCCGAGAGCGCCGACGGCTTCTGCGACCTGCTGCGCAGCCTGCACCGCGAGCTCGGGCTCACCGTGGTGATGGTCACGCACGACCTCGACACGCTGTTCGACCTCAGTACGCGCATCGCGGTACTGGCCGATCAGCAGGTCATCGTTTCGGGGCTGCCACGCGAGGTGATCGCGCATCCGCACCCGTTCATTCGCGAATATTTTCTGGGCGGCCGTGGCCAACGCGCCATGGAAGCCCTGCACGACACGCCTGCCGGCCATGCGCCGGCCGAAAGGTAGAACCCGTGGAAAACAAATCCCATGCGCTTGCGGCCGGCGCCTTCGTGCTCGGCCTGATCGCCGTCTTGGTGGCGCTGGTGGTCTGGCTCACGCGGGACAACACCGTGCGCCACACCTACGAACTCTCGACCCGCGACGCGGTGAGCGGCCTGCAGCCGCAGGCGATGGTGCGCTACCGTGGCATCGCTGTCGGCAAGGTGACGGCGATCGACTTCGATCCGAAGACCAAGGGCAACGTGCGGGTGCGCCTTTCGATCGACGAGCGCGTGCCGCTCACGCAGTCGAGCTTCGCGACGCTGAGCTACCAGGGCGTGACCGGGCTGGCCTTCATCGCCATCGACGACAAGGGCGAGTCGCAGGTGAGCCTGGTGCCCGACGAGGCGAACCCGCCCCGGCTCCCGCTCAAGCCCTCGGTGCTGGCGCAGCTGCAGGACCGCGGCGAGGCGATCATCAATCAGGTCGAAGAGGTGACCAAACGGGCCAACACGGTGCTGGGCGATGCCAACCAGAAACGCATCGCTGACGCGCTGGAAAACATCGCGCAGGCGGCCGCCAGTGCCAACCAGCTGACCAAGCAGATCGACAACACGGTGAAGACCGGGCTCAACCCGGCGCTCCAGGCACTGCCGCCGCTGATCGACCGCACGCGCGACACGATGGGGAGCGTAAAGACGGCAGCGGGCGACATCTCGCGCGTGGCCAACAACCTCAACACGACGGCCAGCCGGCTCAACGCGCCCGACGGGCCGATCGACCGCCTGGGAGACGGCACCAAGGCGTTGTCTCAAGCCGTCGACAGCTTCAACACGGCGACGTTGCCGCGCCTGAACCGCGTTGCCGACGACACCGCCAGCGCGGTGCGCCGCCTCGGCCGCGCGGCCGACGGCATCAACGACAACCCGCAGTCGCTGCTGTTCGGCAATGGCGGCACGGTCGCTGGCCCCGGCGAGCCCGGCTTTTCCGCGCCCGCTGCGGCTTCGCGTCCCTGAAGGTGATGACCATGAATCCCACACGCTCTTCTCTCGACGTTGCTTTGGCCGCCAGCGCGCTGGCGCTCACAGCCCTGCTCACCGGCTGCGGCTCGCTGCCCGACCGGCCGGCCCGCGCGACGCTCTACGACTTCGGCCCGCTGCTGACCGCGCCAGCCCCCGCGCCGGTCGATGCGGCGCCGCTGCCGACGCTGTCGCTTGCCGAGATCGAGGCCAGCGCCCGGCTGGAAGGCACGCAGATCCTCTACCGGTTGTCCTATGCGGACGCCAACGAGCTGCGGCCGTACGGGCAATCGCGCTGGAGCGTGGCGCCCAATCAGCTGGTCTACCAGCGCCTGCGCGACGCGCTGGCACAGCGCCGGACGGTGCTCAACCGCGAAGAGAGCGCCACCATGGCACGCACCGCAGGCCGCGTGCCGCGCACGCTGCGCGTGTCGCTCGACGAGTTCAGCCACTATTTCGAATCGCCGGCGCGAAGCGCGGGCCTGGTGCGGCTGCGCGCCACGCTGATCCAGAGCGCCGCGGGCGGCGACAGCGTGCTGGCGCAGCGCAGCTTCATGGTGCAGCGCCCCGCACCGAGCACCGACGCGCCCGGTGGCGTGAAGGCGCTGGTGGCAGCCAGCGACGCGGCCATCGCCGAGCTGGTGACCTGGGTCGACCAGGTTCGCTGACGCAGGCCTGGCGCCGGGCTATCGCCCGAGGATCGGGAACAGTTTGCCCAGTCCGTCGGCCATCACCTCGACCGCGAGCGCCGCCAGGATCAGGCCCATCAGCCGGGTCATCACGTTGATGCCGGTCTTGCCGAGCACGCGCGCGATCGGCTCGGCCAGCGAGAAGGCGATGCCCGTGGCGAGCCCGATCACCATGCCGTAACCGACCAGCACAGCCAGTTCCCAGATGTGCTGCGTCTTCTCGGCATAGATCACCACGGTCGACATGGTGGCCGGGCCGGTCAGCAGCGGAATGGTCAGCGGCACCACGGCGATCGACGCGCCGAGCGAGGCCTTCACCTCGGTCGCACGGATCTCTTCCTTGTTGGTCTTGGCTTCGGCCGGCTGCGCGTTGAGCATGTTGAGCGAGCTGATCAGCAGCAGCATGCCGCCGCCCACCTGAAAGCTCGCGATCGAGATGCCGAAGAAGCCCAGCAGCTGCAGGCCGAGCAGGGCGCTGATGGCGATCACCACGAAGGCGCTGAAGGCCGAGATCCACGCGGTGCTGCGTCGCTGGCGTTCGCTGTATTCCTGCGTGTAGTGGATGAAGAAGGGGACGATCGCCAGCGGGTTCACGATGGCCAGCAGCGTGATCAGCGGCTTGATCAGGTCCATGGTCGGGCTGGCCATGGCTACCGACCGCCGGTGACGTCGAGCAGCGCCCCCGTCGTGTAGCTGGCCTCGGGCGAGAACAGCCACACGATGGCGCCGGCGATTTCTTCCGGCGTACCGGTGCGCTTCATGGGCACGGTGGGCGCGAGCATGGCAGCGCGCTCGGGCATGCCGCCGGATGCATGGATGTCGGTCTCGATGAGCCCCGGACGCACCGCGTTCACGCGGATGCCCTCGTCGGCCACCTCCTTGGCCAGGCCCAGGGTGAAGGTGTCGATCGCGCCCTTGCTGGCCGCGTAGTCGACGTACTGGTCGGGCGAGCCGAGGCGGGCGGCCGCGCTGGAGACGTTGACGATCGCGCCGCCACTGCCACCGTGCCGGGTGCTCATGCGTCGCACCGCTTCGCGCGCGCAGACGAAGCTGCCAATGACGTTGACGCGGAACATGCGCTCGAGCCGCGCAACGCTCATCTCGTCGACGCGCGCCTTCATGTCGACCACGCCGGCGTTGTTGACCAGCGCGGTGAGCCGGCCGAGCTTCGCGTCGACCTTGGCGAACATGTCGAGCACCTGCGCCTCATCGCCCACGTCGGCCTGCACGGCCATCGCGGTGCCGCCATCGGCGCGGATGCGGCGCACCACGTCGTCGGCGGCCAGGGAGTTGGCGGCATAGTTGACGGCGACCGCGAAACCGCGCTGCGCTGCGAGCAGGGCCGTGGCGGCACCGATGCCGCGGCCGCCGCCGGTGATGAGAAGCACTTGCTGGTTCAATTCCCGCCTCCTGCACAAAAGCTGTGCGTCGGTTAAAAAAGCTGCCCGACGCGGATTACAGCACCGCGCCCCACCGAAGATTCGAGGAGACCCTCCATGCCGCGCACCGTCGACTACTACTTCACCCCGCAGAGTCCTTGGACCTACCTCGGCCACGCCCGCTTCGCGGAAATTGCGCGCGCAGCCGGGGCCACCGTGAACGTGCGGCCGGTCGACTTCGGGGCGGTGTTCCCGGTGTCGGGCGGGCTGCCGCTGGGCAAGCGCGCGCCGCAACGCCAGGCCTACCGGCTGGTCGAGATGGAACGCTTCTCGCGCCACCTCGGCATCCCGATGAACGTCAAACCGCGCTTCTTCCCTGTGGCCGGTGACGACGCCGCCAAGCTGATCATCGCCGTCGACCTGCACGACGGGACCGAGGCCGCCATGAGGGTCAGTGCGGCAGTGTTTGCGGCCGTCTGGTCCCAGGAACGCAACATCGCCGACCCCGCAGTGCTCGAAGCATTGGCGGCCGAATGCGGTCTGTCACCCAAGCGCATGGGGCAGTCGCAAAGCCAGGCCGTGCAGGAGCGCTACGAGGGCTACACCCAGCAGGCGATCGACGCGCAGGTGTTCGGCGCGCCGAGCTATGTGGTTGAAGGCGAGATCTTCTGGGGCCAGGACCGCCTCGGTTTCGTCGAGCGCACACTCAACCCGTCCATTTCATCCGCTACTTGAAGGAACAACGACCATGGGTCAATTCATCGATCTCGACGCCAAAGACGGCTTCAGCTTTCCCGCTTATGTCGCCGAACCGGCGGGCCAGCCCAAGGGCGCTGTCGTGGTGCTCCAGGAAATCTTCGGCGTCAACTCGCACATCCGTGCGGTGGCCGACGGCTACGCGGCCGCGGGCTACCTGGCCGTGGCGCCGTCGACCTTTCACCGTGTGAAGACCGGCGTCGAGCTCGGCTACACCGAGGCGGACATGAACGCCGGCTTCGCGCTCAAGACAGCCGTCGAAGCATTGCCCGCGCCCGGCGTGCTGCAAGACGTGCAGGCGGCCGTCGACTACGCGGCGCGTGGCGGCAAGGTCGGCATCGTCGGCTACTGCTGGGGCGGCCTGCTGACCTGGCGCGCGGCCGCCTCGGTCACTGGGCTGGCGGCGGCGGTGCCGTACTACGGCGGTGGCATGACCATGCCCGACGAGATCGCGCGCAAGCCGCAGGTGCCGGTGCTGGCGCACTTCGGCAACAACGACCACTGGATCCCGCTCGACACCATCGAGGCCTTCAAGCAGGCACACCCGGAGGTCGAGGTGCACGTGTACGAATGCGGCCACGGCTTCAACTGCGACCAGCGCGGCTCCTACGATGCCGCCGCGGCCCAGCTGGCGCTGGAACGCACGCAGAAGTTCTTCGCGCAGCATCTGGGCTGAGGCCCGCGCTGCGCAGGCGTCATGCCTTTGCGGCGGGGATGCCCTTCGTGCCTTTCGCGCGTGCGCCGATGCGCGTCTGCAGAAAGTCGAGCAGGGCGCGCAACGCCGCGCTGTTGTGGCGCCGCTGCAGATACGCCGCCGACAGCCACATGTCGCCGCGCACGTAGTCCTGCAGCACCGGGATGAGCTCCCCACGATCGATGTGCGGCTGCACCAGCAGCACCGGCAGGTAGACGATGCCAAAGCCCTGCAGCGCCACCTCGATCAGGGGTGCTGCCTCGGTCGAATCCATGCGGCTGCGCACATGGACGTCCAGCGGCTTGCCGTCGACGTCGAAGCGCCATTGCGGGTGCGCTCCCAGGCGAGAGTGCGTGAGCGTGTCGTGCGTGGCGAGATCCGACGGATGCTCGGGCCGGCCGTGCTTCTTCCAGTAGATGGGCGACGCACACACCACCAGCGGCATCTGCAGCAGCTTGCGCACGATCAGGTTGTCGTCGGTGATTGGGCCGAAGCGCAAGGCCAGGTCGATCGCCTCGTCGGCCATGTCGACGGTCCGATTGCTCAGGTGCAGGCTGATGCTTACCTCGGGGTAGTAGCCCATGAACTGCGCCAGCAGGAGCGGCAGGTCGCCTTGCCCCATGCCGTGCGGCGCGGAGATGCGCAGCCGGCCGGTCGGCCGGCTCGCATGCTCGTGCAGCTCGGCCTGGGTGAGCGCCACCATCTCCATCACCGGCTTGCTGCGTTCGAGCAGCAACGCGCCCGCATCGGTGAGGCTGACCGAACGTGTGGAGCGGTTGAGCAGCCGCACGCCGAAGCGCGATTCGAGTTCGGCCACGTACTTGCTGACCGTGGCCTTCGACATCCCGAGCCGTTTGGCGGCGCCCGAAAAGCTGCCAAGGGCGGCGACCTCGCGAAAGGTCTTGAGAAGGTCGAAACTGTCCATGGTGTTGCGCTCGCAGTGCTGTGATGCGGCGGACCGCGTCTGCAAGCCGCCGAGCCGATGGCTTCAGGGCTGCATTGTTTCGTTTCCGCGAACGCCGTGGTTCATTTTTACCAGGGTTTACCCGAGCGTTCAGATTCAGAATTCGTCTCACGGGCCGGCCTCCAGCCGACCCGGGTGAACAGGGCCTCGAGCGTGCAGCGTGTCCGGCAAGGACCGCCCCCACTCCCCGACCGGTTCGATTGCACTTTTGAATCACAGAAGGAAACCGACAATGAAAACCGCTCAACTCTTCGCCGCCGCTGCCCTGTCGATGCTCGCCGTTGCCGGCGCTCACGCAGAGACCTACGACGGCGTCCAGCAAGTCCATTCGCTGAACAGCCGCGCCAACGTGGAAACCCAGGCTGTGGCCACTGCGCACGCCCCGAACCAGAACGTTACGAACGGTTCGCGTGTGACGCCTGCGCTGACCACCTCGGCCAGCCGCGCGTCGGTGGCTGAGCAAGCCGTGGCCGCTGCGCATGCCGCCAACCAGAATCTTGACCGCAAGGCCTTCGTGAACAGCACGATCCCCGCCGAGTACACCCAAGGTTCGATGGCCACCACGCAGCGTGCGGGTCTGTAAGCCATCGATGGCGTGATGCGACCCCGACGTCGCCTGCGCGCAAAAACCGGGCGGTGCCATGTGCATCGCCCGGTTTTTTCATATGCCGTTCAACGCCCCGTGCGCGCCAGATAGCGTTTGCGCCAGAACACGACGACGAGCACCACGGCGATCACGCCCATCGCACCCATCGCGATCCAGAAGCCGTCGGCCTTGTGCACCAGCGGGATGAATTCGAAGTTCATGCCGAAGATGCCGGCGATGAGGTTGAGCGGCAGGAAGATGGCGGTCAGCGCGGTCAGCACCCGCATGATGTCGTTGGCCCGGTGGCTCTGCACGCTGAAGTGCATCTGCACGGCGGTCTCGGCGTTCTGTTCGAGGCGTCGGACATGATGCACCACGCGCTCGATGTGCTCGAGCACGTCGCGGCTGCGCACCATGAGCAGTTCGCGCTCGCGCAGTTCGGGTGGTGCGGAAGGCGGCGGCAGCGTCTCCATCGCGTCGATCCAGTCCTGGATGGCGGCGCGCTGGTCTTCGCAGATCTCGTCGAGGCGGTGCAGCGACTGGCGCGCCTCCATGAGCGCGCTCCAGTTGGTGAAGCGGCTCTTCGGGTCAATCAGTTCGGCCTGCCAGTGGTCGAGCTGTCGTGTGAGCTCGCGGCGAAGGTCGAGGTAGGCATCGACGATCTGGTTGACGACGCGCAGCATGAGATCGGCCGGCCCGGTCGGCACGCGGGCGCTGACGGCGCGCGCGTCGAGCGCCGGCACCGCGCCCTCGGTGCGGTCGCTGCGCGCCGCCGCCAGCAGCTTGGCGGCATAGCTGTCGCGCACCGCGCCGTCATCGGGGTGCACCGACAGCAGCACCCGGTCGAAGACCGCAAAGCCGACCGGCCGCGTGTCCACGCGCCGCAGCACCGGCGGGCCGCCGCGTGCGAGTCGCGGCTCGCCATCGGCCGGTACCGGGCCATGGCCGGCGGCCAGCCGCCGGAACACCACCACGTCGTATTGCGAGGTGTAGTCGTAGTGCGATGGGAGCTGGTCGTTGAGCAGGTCGCTCACGTGCAGGTCGACCAGTTGCGTGCCGCACAGCGATTGCAGGATGCCCTGCACGTCGGACAGTGCGGTGCGGAACTCCTCGCGCGTCAGAGACAGCCAGAGGTAGCCGTTGCGGCAGGCGCCCGGCATGGCGAGCGGCGCGAGCGCATCGTGCTCGTCGACCTGCGAGCCGGTGATCTCGAAAAGGCGCATGCGGGCAGCGTCGGGGACGGCGAACTCAGCGCCGCAGCTTCAACAGCCGGGCCACGTCGCGCGCGAAATAGGTCAGCACCCCGTCGGCGCCAGCACGCTTGAAGGCCAACAGGCTCTCGAGCATCACCGCGTCGTGGTCGAGCCAGCCGTTCTGCGCGGCGGCTTTCAGCATCGCGTACTCGCCGCTCACCTGGTAGGCGAAGGTCGGCACGCGGAATTCGTCCTTCACGCGCCGCACGATGTCGAGGTAGGGCATGCCGGGCTTCACCATCACCATGTCGGCGCCCTCGGCGATGTCGATGGCGACTTCGCGCAACGCCTCGTCGCTGTTGCCCGGGTCCATCTGGTAGACCTTCTTGTTGCTCTTGCCGAGGTTGCCAGCAGAGCCGACGGCGTCGCGGAACGGACCGTAGAAGGCGCTGGCGTACTTGGCGCTGTACGCCATGATCCGCGTATGGATGTCGCCGTTGGCTTCGAGCGCATCGCGCACCGCGCCGATGCGCCCGTCCATCATGTCGCTGGGTGCGACGATGTCGACGCCGGCCTCGGACTGGGTCAAAGCCTGCTTCACAAGCACCTCGACGGTCGGGTCGTTGAGGATGTAGCCGTCGTCGTCGAGCAAGCCGTCCTGGCCGTGGCTGGTGTAAGGGTCGAGCGCCACGTCGGTCATCACGCCCAGCTCCGGAAAGCGCGACTTGAGCGCGGCGACCACCCGCGGGATCAGCCCGTCCGGGTTGAAGGCTTCGTCGCCTGCGGGCGTCTTCAGGGCGCTGTCGATCACCGGAAACAACGCCATCACCGGGATGCCCAGCGAGACGCACTCTTCGGCGACCGGCAGCAAGGTGTCCAGGCTGAATCGCTCGACACCGGGCATGGACGTGACGGCATCGCGCTTTCCCTGGCCCTCCTGCACGAACACGGGGTAAATCAAGTCGTGCGACGTGAGTGCATGCTCACGCACCAAGTTGCGTGTGAAGTCGTCGCGGCGAAGCCGACGTGGCCGACCGGCGGGGAAGGGGGCGTGCTGGGTCATGCGGAAAATTGTGCCTGATGTGTCCGGGCGGTGCGCTTCGGGCAGTGTTGGTCGGTGCGGGCGCACACCGTGAAATCGTTCACTCGATGGGTGTGACGGCGCCTCAATTGTTAAAAAAAGGTTACCCATTGGCTTGATACGTTGTGTCGCCTTTGTTAAATTCTGTCCTGGGCGGCTTGCCGCTCCCCGCTTTTCCTCCCTGAGCGGGTGCCTTGATGTGTGACAGCAAAAGGGCTTCCCAGCCCGACGTTTCAACGTCGGGCTTTTTTTTGGTCCGTGCGCTCCCGCCACTAAACTGGCCGCATGCTCTGGATCAAGTCCCTACACATCGTCTTCATCGTCTCGTGGTTCGCGGGGCTGTTCTACCTGCCCCGCATCTTCGTGAACCTGGCGATGGTGCCGCCGGGTTCGGAAGCCGAGCGCGCGCGGCTGTTGCTGATGGCGCGCAAGTTGATGCGTTTCACGACCTTGCTGGCCGTGCCGGCGCTGGTCTTCGGCGGCTGGCTATGGATGGGCTACGGCATCGGCCGCGGACCGGGAAACGGATGGATGCACGCCAAGCTCGCGCTGGTGCTGGTCGTGCTGGGCTATCACCACGGCTGCGGCGTGCTGCTGCGGAAGTTCGTGGCAGGTGGCCCGATGCGCAGCCATCGCTGGTACCGCTGGTTCAACGAGGCGCCGGTGCTTCTGCTGCTGGCGATCGTCGTGCTGGTGGTCGTGAAGCCGTTTTAGCCACAGCCTGATTTCGACCACTGCCGCACGGTGACCGTACCGCACAAGTCCGCCGCTTTGCCGCTGGCGCTCGCCTACGCGGTGTTGATCGTCTACGCCAGCCTGTACCCGTTCGCCGACTGGCGTGACCAGGGGCTGGCACCGTGGTCCTATCTCTCGGCGTCGTGGCCGAAGTACTGGACCGGATTCGACTTCGGCATCAACGTCGTCGGCTACATGCCCTTGGGTTTTCTCGCTGCATTGGCGGTGCTGCGCACGCGCCCGGGTGCCGGTGGCGGGCAGGCGATCGTGCGCGCCACGCTCGCGGGCGGCGCGATCGCCTTTGCCATGGAGACGCTGCAAAGCTATCTCCCGGCGCGCATCCCATCCAATGTCGACCTCGGCCTGAACACGCTGGGCGCTTTGTCTGGCGCGGTGCTCGCTGCGGCGCTGGAACGCTTCGGTGCGGTGGCGCACTGGAGCCGAACCCGCTCGCATTGGTTCGTCGATGACGCGCGCTATGGCCTGGTGCTGCTGGCGTTGTGGCCTGTGGCACTGCTGTTTCCTGCGGCCGTCACCTTCGGTCTGGGCCAGGTTTTCGAGCGGCTCGAAACGGCCATCGCCGAATGGCTGGCCGACACGCCTTTTCTCGACTGGATGCCATTGCGCGAGTTCGAGCTGCAGCCGCTGGTGCCCGGCGTCGAGCTGCTGTGCGTGATGCTCGGCGCGCTGGTGCCGTGCTTGCTCGGCTTTTTGGTGACGCGCTCGGTACCGCGCCGGGCGATCCTCATGCCGGCGATTCTGGCGGCGGGTGTCGCTGCAAGCGCGCTGTCGGCCGCGCTGAGCTGGGGGCCGCAGCATGCCTGGGCCTGGCTCACGCTGCCGGTGCAGGTCGGCATTGCTGCGGCTGTCTTCGTCGGCGCATTGCTGCTGGCGGCGCCTCGCCGGCTTTGCGCAGCGTTGCTGCTGGTGGCCCTGGTGCTGCATCTGAGCCTGCTCAACCAGGCGCCTGAGAGCGCGTATTTCGCGCAGACGCTGGCCACGTGGGAGCAAGGGCGGTTCATCCGCTTCCACGGGCTCGCGCAGTGGCTGGGCTGGCTGTGGCCCTTCGCAACGCTGGGCTACGTGCTGGTCGTGCTGTCCCGGCGGGCACGCCAATCCTAGAATGGGCCGATGCCCAGTTCCCCGAATCCTGCCCTTCCGGCGGCACACACCTACTACCAGCGTCACATCTTCTTCTGCTTGAACGAGCGCAAGAACGGCGAGGACGCTTGCGCGCTGCACGGCGCGCAGCAAGGTTTTGATCGATGCAAGTCGAAGGTGAAGGAGGCCGGACTGGCCGGCGTCGGCAAGGTTCGCGTCAACAAGGCCGGTTGCCTGGACCGTTGCGCTGGCGGGCCTGTCGCGGTGGTGTACCCCGAGGCGGTCTGGTACACCTTCGTCGACAACGACGACATCGACGAGATCGTCGAGTCGCACCTGAAGAACGGCCAGGTGGTCGAGCGGCTGGTGCTGCCGGCCGACGTAGGCCGTTGAGGGCGCCAGTACCCGAGTCGCATGATGAATTCTCAGACTGAGAAGCTTCGGCTGGAAGGCGCCGCCGGCGTGATCGAAGCGCAGCGCGACATGCCCGCCGAGGGGGCGAAGCCACGCGGCGTGGCGGTCATTGCACATCCCCATCCGCTGTTCGGCGGCACCATGGACAACAAGGTGGTGCAGACGCTTGCGCGCGCTTTCGTCGCCTGTGGCTGGACAGCCGTACGCTTCAACTTCCGCGGTGTCGGCGAGAGTGCGGGCGTGCATGACGAAGGCCGCGGCGAGGCGGAGGACTACCGTGCCGTCGTGGCGCAGGTCGCGCCCGCTGGCCCACTGGCCATTGCCGGGTTCTCCTTCGGCGCCTTCGTCGCCCTGCAGGCCACGCAGACGCTGTGGACGGAGCGCAATGTCACGACGCTCACGTTCGTTGGCGCCAGTGTGGCGCGGGTCGTGCCGCCGGCGCTGCCGCAGGACGCGCACGATCGCACGCTGGTCGTGCACGGCGAGGCCGATGACACGGTCGCGCTGTCGGCCGTGATGGACTGGGCGCGGCCACAGTCACTTCCTGTCACAGTCGTTCCCGGAGGCGGCCATTTCTTTCACGGACAATTGCCGCTCTTGAAAAATCTTGTCGTTCGCCAACTGCGCGCGAACCTGTAGTCGGTCTTTTCCCCCATTCCCATGAACCGTTTTTCCGACGCGCTCCGCGCGCTGTTGTTGTCCGCTGTCGCATCCTTCTGCATGCTCGCCGGTGCGCAAGTGCCGACGCCTCCCGAGGTCGCTGCGCGCAGCTATTTGCTGCTCGACGTCACCGCGAATCAGCTGTTGGCCCAGAAGGACATCGACAGCCCGGTCGAGCCCGCGTCGTTGACCAAGCTGATGTCTGCCTACATCGTCTTCGATGCGCTGAAAGCCAAGAAGATCACACTTGCGCAGACGCTTCCTGTCAGCCCCCGCGCCTGGAAAATGCCCGGTTCGCGCATGTTCATCGACCCGAAGATGCAGGTGCCGGTGGAAGATCTGATCAAGGGGCTGATCGTGCAGTCGGGCAACGACGCCACCGTGGCGCTGGCCGAAGGCGTGGGTGGCACCGTGGAGCACTTCGTCGAGCTCATGAACGAGCAGGCCAAGGCGCTGGGCATGAAGAACACCGGCTACAAGAACCCCGAAGGACTGACCGCGCCGGGCCACACGACGACGGCGCGCGACCTCAGCATCCTCGCGACGCGGCTGATGCGCGACTTTCCCGAATACGTTCATTACTACGCCATCAAGAAATACCGCTATCCCGGCACGCCATCGACCAACGACACCAATCGCAACCTGTTGCTGTTCCGTGACCCCACGGTCGACGGCCTGAAGACGGGCCACACCGACGCGGCCGGCTATTGCATGATCGTCACGGCCAAGCGCGACTTCCCGAACCTGAGCGGCGGACGCCGGCTGTTGTCGATCGTGCTGGGTGCGGCCAGTGAAAACGCGCGCGCCAACGAATCGCAGAAGCTGCTGAACTGGGGCTACACCGCCTACGACGCGGTCAAGCTGTTCGATGCCAACCAGCCTGCGGCCACGCCGGCGGTCTGGAAGGGCCAGGTCAATACGCTGAAGCTGGGTCGCCCCGAGCCGATCGTCGTGTCGGTGCCCGCCGGTTCCGCCAGCAAGATCAAGACACAGGTCGCGCGGCCCGAGCCGCTGGTCGCGCCGTTCGCCAAGAACCAGCAGGTGGGTTCGCTCAAGGTCACCCTTGGCGACGAGCCTGTGGCCGAGGTGCCGCTGGTCGCCCTCGAGGCCGTCGAGCAGGCGGGCATCCTGGGCCGTGCCTGGGACGCCGTGCGTCTCTGGATCAAGTAGGTCCGTTGCGCAGGCCTGCGCGCCTGCTATACTCGCGGGCTTTTCGGAAATTTCCGAAGGGTTTCACGTTTTCGTCAATTCTCGACTTCCCATGTCACGGTGGGGCTTCAGGTCGGGATGTTTTGGGATTCATTCATTCATGCCAACCATCAATCAACTGGTGCGTCAGGGTCGAACGGTCGAGAAGATCAATTCGAAGAGCCCTGCCATGCAGAACTCGCCGCAACGTCGCGGTGTCTGCACCCGCGTCTACACCACGACGCCCAAGAAGCCCAACTCGGCGCTTCGTAAAGTTGCCAAGGTCCGTCTGACCAATGGCTTCGAAGTCATCTCCTACATCGGCGGCGAAGGCCACAACCTCCAGGAACACAGCGTGGTGCTGGTTCGCGGCGGTCGTGTCAAGGACTTGCCCGGTGTTCGCTACCACATCGTGCGCGGTTCGCTCGACTTGCAAGGCGTGAAAGACCGCAAGCAGTCGCGCTCCAAGTACGGCGCAAAACGGCCGAAGAAGGCTTAAGCCTTTTTTTGTCGGTTCAACGGTGTTCGGTTGCCTTGGCGGGCACATCGAACGAAGTGACCCAATGTCGGGTCGAGTAAGTGAGAGTTCTTGTTGGCTCTCGCGGTACCGCAAACGGTGCCAACTGAAGCAAAGAGGTTAGTAACATGCCACGTCGTCGCGAAGTCCCCAAACGTGAAATCCTGCCGGACCCGAAGTTCGGCAATGTCGAGCTGTCCAAATTCATGAACGTGATCATGGAAGGCGGCAAGAAGGCCGTCGCCGAGCGCATCATTTATGGCGCGCTGGAGCAGATCGAGAAGAAGAATCCGGGCAAGGATCCGGTCGAAGCCTTCACCATGGCCATCAACAATGTGAAGCCGATGGTCGAAGTGAAGTCGCGCCGCGTCGGTGGCGCGAACTATCAGGTGCCTGTCGAAGTGCGCCCTGTCCGTCGTCTGGCGCTGTCGATGCGCTGGATCAAGGAAGCCGCCCGCAAGCGCGGCGAAAAGTCGATGGCCCTGCGTCTGGCCAACGAACTCATGGAAGCCACGGAAGGCCGTGGCGGCGCCATGAAGAAGCGCGATGAAGTGCATCGCATGGCAGAGGCCAACAAGGCCTTCAGCCACTTCCGCTTCTAAATCTTCCCCTCAAATCAGACTGGCTGGAAGCCCGACCTGCCTTTTGGTGGGCGGGCTTTCATCCGTTAACGGAGTAATTCCATGGCACGCAAGACCCCCATTGAGCGCTACCGCAACATCGGTATCTCGGCGCACATCGACGCTGGCAAGACCACGACGACCGAGCGCATTCTTTTCTACACCGGCGTGAACCACAAGATCGGTGAAGTGCACGACGGCGCCGCCACGATGGACTGGATGGAGCAGGAGCAGGAGCGTGGCATCACGATCACCTCGGCTGCCACCACCTGCTTCTGGAAGGGCATGGCCGGCACGTTCGACGAACACCGCATCAACATCATCGACACCCCCGGCCACGTGGACTTCACGATTGAAGTCGAGCGCTCGATGCGCGTGCTCGACGGCGCCGTGATGGTGTACGACGCCGTCGGCGGCGTGCAGCCCCAGTCGGAAACCGTCTGGCGCCAGGCCAACAAGTACAAGGTTCCGCGTCTCGCTTTCGTCAACAAGATGGACCGTACCGGCGCCGACTTCCTGCGCGTGCGCCAGATGATGGTCGACCGCCTGAAGGCCAACCCTGTCGTGATCCAGATCCCGATCGGTGCCGAAGAGCGCTTCCAGGGCATCGTCGACCTCGTCAAGATGAAGGCGATCTACTGGGACGAAGACAAGGGCGTCACCTTTACCTACAAGGACATCCCGGCCGACCTGGCCGATGTGTGCGCCGAGTACCGCGAGAAGTTGGTCGAGGCCGCCGCCGAAGCCAGCGAAGAGCTGATGAACAAGTACCTCGAAGGCGAAGCGCTGACCGAGCTCGAGATCAAGGCTGCCATCCGCCAGCGCACCATCGCCGGCGAGATCCAGCCGATGCTGTGCGGTTCGGCCTTCAAGAACAAGGGCGTGCAAGCCATGCTCGACGCCGTCATCGAATACATGCCTGCGCCGACCGACATTCCGCCGGTCAACGGCATGGACGAAGACGAAGTGCCGACGACCCGGAAGGCCGACGACAGCGAGAAGTTCTCCGCCCTGGCTTTCAAGCTCATGACCGACCCGTTCGTCGGCCAGTTGACCTTCGTGCGCGTTTACTCCGGCGTGCTGAGCAAGGGCGACAGCGTCTACAACCCGGTGCGTGGCAAGAAAGAGCGTATCGGTCGGATCGTGCAGATGCACGCCAACAACCGCGAAGAAGTCAGCGAAATCCGCGCCGGCGACATCGCCGCTTGCGTGGGTTTGAAGGAAGTGACCACGGGCGAGACGCTGTGCGATCCGACCTCCATCGTCACGCTCGAGCGCATGGTGTTCCCGGAATCGGTGATTTCCCAGGCCGTCGAGCCGAAGACCAAGGCCGACCAGGAAAAGATGGGCATCGCGTTGCAGCGTCTGGCGCAGGAAGATCCGTCGTTCCGCGTCAAGACCGACGAAGAATCGGGCCAGACCATCATCGCCGGCATGGGCGAGCTGCACCTCGAAATCATCGTGGACCGCATGAAGCGCGAGTTCGGCGTGGAAGCCAACGTCGGCAAGCCGCAAGTGGCCTACCGCGAAACGATCCGCAAGACCGTGGAAGATGCCGAAGGCAAGTTCGTTCGCCAGTCGGGCGGCAAGGGCCAGTACGGTCACGTCGTCCTGAAGGTCGAGCCGCAAGAGCCGGGCAAGGGCTTCGAGTTCGTCGACGCGATCAAGGGTGGCGTGGTTCCCCGCGAGTACATCCCTGCGGTCGAAAAGGGCGTGATCGAGGCTCTGGGCCAGGGCGTGCTCGCCGGCTACCCGGTGGTCGATGTCAAGGTGACCTTGCACTTCGGTTCGTACCACGACGTGGACTCGAACGAAATGGCCTTCAAGATGGCCGCGATCTTCGGTTTCAAGGAAGGTTGCCGCAAGGCCAGCCCGGTGATCCTGGAACCGATGATGGCCGTCGAAGTGGAAACGCCTGAAGACTACGCCGGCAACGTGATGGGCGACTTGTCGTCGCGTCGCGGCATGGTGCAGGGCATGGAAGACATGATGGGTGGCGGCAAGGCCATCAAGGCCGAAGTGCCGCTGTCCGAAATGTTCGGCTACTCGACCACGCTGCGCTCGATGTCGCAAGGCCGCGCCACGTACACGATGGAGTTCAAGCACTACAGCGAAGCACCCCGCAACGTGGCTGAAGCGATCGTCGCTTCGCGCGCCAAGTAATTCCGAATCTGTCTGCGACCGTGTGCCTCTCGCTGCCCGTGGCGAGAGAACAAGCAATGCGGTGCAAACATAAAACCCAACCACGGGCATTGCTCTTTCAAGGATTGAAAAATGGCAAAAGGTAAATTCACCCGCACCAAGCCGCACGTGAACGTGGGCACGATCGGTCACGTCGACCATGGCAAGACCACGCTGACGGCTGCGATCGCAACCGTGCTGTCGGCCAAGTTCGGCGGCGAAGCGAAGGCTTACGACCAGATCGACGCGGCACCTGAAGAAAAGGCCCGCGGCATCACGATCAACACTGCACACGTCGAGTACGAAACGGCCAACCGCCACTACGCACACGTCGACTGCCCGGGTCACGCCGACTACGTGAAGAACATGATCACCGGTGCCGCCCAGATGGACGGCGCCATCCTGGTGTGCTCGGCCGCCGACGGCCCGATGCCCCAGACCCGTGAACACATCCTGCTGGCACGCCAGGTGGGCGTGGGCTACATCATCGTGTTCCTGAACAAGTGCGACATGGTCGACGACGCCGAACTGCTCGAGCTCGTCGAAATGGAAGTGCGCGAACTCCTGGACAAGTACGAATTCCCGGGCGACGACACCCCCATCATCCACGGCTCCGCCAAGCTCGCCCTCGAAGGCGACAAGGGTCCGCTGGGCGAAGAAGCCATCATGAAGCTCGCCGACGCACTCGACAGCTACATCC
>NZ_RCZJ01000007.1 GCF_006438845.1 Variovorax ginsengisoli | reverse complement strand
CTGGTGTGCTCGGCCGCCGACGGCCCGATGCCCCAGACCCGTGAACACATCCTGCTGGCACGCCAGGTGGGCGTGGGCTACATCATCGTGTTCCTGAACAAGTGCGACATGGTCGACGACGCCGAACTGCTCGAGCTCGTCGAAATGGAAGTGCGCGAACTCCTGGACAAGTACGAATTCCCGGGCGACGACACCCCCATCATCCACGGCTCCGCCAAGCTCGCCCTCGAAGGCGACAAGGGTCCGCTGGGCGAAGAAGCCATCATGAAGCTCGCCGACGCACTCGACAGCTACATCCCCACGCCAGAGCGTGCCATCGACGGCGCGTTCCTGATGCCTGTGGAAGACGTGTTCTCGATCTCCGGTCGCGGCACCGTGGTGACTGGTGCTGTTGAGCGCGGCATCATCAAGGTCGGCGAAGAAATCGAGATCGTCGGTATCGCTGCCACCCAGAAGACCACCTGCACGGGCGTCGAAATGTTCCGCAAGCTGCTCGACCAAGGTCAAGCGGGCGACAACGTCGGCGTGCTGCTGCGCGGCACCAAGCGTGAAGACGTGCAGCGCGGCCAAGTGCTGTGCAAGCCGGGTTCGATCAAGCCGCACACCCACTTCACCGCCGAAGTCTATGTGCTGAGCAAGGACGAAGGCGGCCGCCACACGCCGTTCTTCAACAACTACCGCCCGCAGTTCTACTTCCGCACGACGGACGTGACCGGTGCGATCGAGCTGCCTGAAGGCAAGGAAATGGTCATGCCTGGCGACAACGTCAGCATCACCGTGAAGCTGATCAACCCGATCGCCATGGAAGAAGGCCTGCGCTTCGCCATCCGCGAAGGCGGCAAGACCGTCGGCTCTGGCGTCGNGGTTCGATCAAGCCGCACACCCACTTCACCGCCGAAGTCTATGTGCTGAGCAAGGACGAAGGCGGCCGCCACACGCCGTTCTTCAACAACTACCGCCCGCAGTTCTACTTCCGCACGACGGACGTGACCGGTGCGATCGAGCTGCCTGAAGGCAAGGAAATGGTCATGCCTGGCGACAACGTCAGCATCACCGTGAAGCTGATCAACCCGATCGCCATGGAAGAAGGCCTGCGCTTCGCCATCCGCGAAGGCGGCAAGACCGTCGGCTCTGGCGTCGTGGCCAAGGTCCTCGCTTAATTCATAAGGCACAAGGACATACCATGGCCACCAAGCAAAAGATCCGCATCCGCCTGAAGGCGTTCGATTACAAGCTCATCGACCAATCGGCCGCAGAGATTGTTGACACCGCCAAGCGCACCGGCGCGATCGTCAAGGGCCCCGTGCCGTTGCCGACCCGCATGAAGCGTTTCGACATCCTGCGTTCGCCGCACGTCAACAAGACCTCGCGCGACCAGTTCGAGATCCGCACGCACCAACGCCTGATGGACATCGTCGATCCGACCGACAAGACCGTGGACGCGCTGATGAAGCTCGACCTGCCGGCTGGCGTCGACGTCGAGATCAAGTTGCAGTAAGGGTTGCTCTCGCATCGTCGAAGCCCGGTGGCCGCAAGGCTTCCGGGCTTTTTCATGCGAATGTGCAGCTGCTGCTTGAACGGTCGCATCTCGCGCCTTGCGTGATGACGACCGCGCGGGCTATAATCGCCGGCTCCGCCCAATTTGCGCCTTCTTCGGTGCGAGCCGGGTCGAGATTTATCAACCTTCTTTCGCAGGCCTTCAAAGGGCCAAACGCTGTCGCCAATTGAAGTGGCAGCGGCAAGAGAAGACTTCCATTTTTGGAGAAAACAAATGAGTCTGAGCAACTCCCTCGGGTTGCTGGGCCGCAAGGTGGGGATGATGCGTCTCTTCACCGATGACGGGGACGCAGTTCCTGTCACGGTGGTGGATGTGTCCAACAACCGTGTGACCCAGATCAAGTCAGAAGAGACCGACGGCTACGTCGCGCTTCAAGTGACTTTCGGTTCGCGCAAAGCATCGCGCGTGACCAAGCCGCAAGCCGGCCACCTCGCCAAGGCAGGTGTCGAAGCTGGCGAAATCATCCAGGAATTCCGTGTGACCGCCGATACGGCCGGTCAACACAAGGCCGGCGGCGTCATCGCTGCGGCCAGCGTGTTCGCGGTCGGCCAGAAGGTGGACGTGCAAGGCACTTCGATCGGCAAGGGCTTCGCTGGCACCATCAAGCGTCACAACATGAAGTCTCAGCGCGCGTCGCACGGTAACAGCCGTTCGCACAACGTGCCGGGCTCCATCGGCATGGCGCAGGACCCAGGTCGTGTGTTCCCGGGCAAGCGGATGACGGGTCACCTCGGCGACGTCACCGTGACCACGCAGAACCTCGACGTCTTCCGTATCGACGAAGCACGTCAACTGCTGTTGATCAAGGGCGCGATTCCGGGTTCGAAGGGTGGCTTTGTCACCGTACGTCCTGCGATCAAGGCCAAGCCGCAAGCGGCTGAAGGAGCGAAGTAATGCAACTCGAACTCCTGAACGAACAAGGACAGGCGGCGTCGAAGTTCGACGTTCCCGAAACGGTGTTCGGCCGTGACTACAACGAGGATCTGGTTCACCAAATCGTCGTCGCATTCCAGGCCAACGCGCGTCAAGGCACGCGCGCCCAGAAGGATCGCGAACAGGTCCACCACTCGACCAAGAAGCCTTTCAAGCAAAAGGGAACGGGCCGCGCCCGTGCCGGTATGACTTCCTCGCCTCTGTGGCGTGGCGGCGGCCGCATTTTCCCAAACATGCCTGACGAGAACTTCACGCAGAAGATCAACAAGAAGATGTACCGCGCCGGCATGGCCGCCATCCTCTCGCAGCTCGCTCGCGAAGGCCGTCTGGCTGTGGTCGACTCGATCAAGGTCGATTCGCCCAAGACCAAGCCGCTGGCTGACAAGTTCAAGGCGATGAACCTCGCGTCGGTCCTCGTGATCGCCGAAGAAGTCGACGAGAACCTGTACCTCGCCTCGCGCAACTTGGTGAACGTGCTCGTTGTCGAGCCGCGTTACGCCGATCCGGTGTCGCTGGTGCATTACAAGAAGGTGATCGTCACCAAGGGCGCCGTCGACAAGCTCAAGGAGATGTTCGCATGAGCCGCATGAATCCTACGCCGCTGTCCCGCACCCAGTTCGCCGAAGGCCGCCTGATGGCGGTTCTGGTCGCCCCTATCGTGTCCGAAAAGGCAACGATGGTCGGCGAGAAGTCGAATGCCGTCACCTTCAAGGTGCTGCAGGACGCCACCAAGCCCGAGATCAAGGCCGCTGTTGAACTGATGTTCAAGGTCGAAGTCAAGGGCGTTTCGGTGCTCAACACCAAGGGCAAGACTAAGCGCTTTGGCAAATCCATCGGCCGCCGCGACAACGTTCGCAAGGCCTATGTGACGCTGAAGGAAGGTCAAGAGCTCAACCTCGTCGGGGAAGGTGCTTAATCATGGCAGTCATCAAGATGAAGCCGACTTCGCCGGGCCAACGTGGCGCGGTGAAGATCTCGCGGGATCACCTGTACAAGGGTGCCCCTCACGCTCCGTTGCTCGAGCCGCAGTTCCAGGCTGCCGGTCGCAACAACAACGGTCACATCACGATTCGCCATCGCGGCGGTGGTCATAAGCATCACTACCGTGTGGTCGACTTCGTGCGCAACAAGGACGGCATTCCGGCCAAGGTCGAACGCATCGAGTACGACCCGAACCGCACCGCCCACATCGCTCTGGTGTGCTACGCCGACGGCGAGCGCCGCTACATCATCGCCCCGCGCGGTCTGGAAGCCGGTGCCACGCTGCTGAGCGGCTCGGAAGCCCCGATCCGCGCCGGCAACACGCTGCCGATCCGCAACATCCCGGTGGGTTCGACCATCCATTGCATCGAACTGCAGCCCGGCAAGGGTGCGCAGATCGCTCGCTCGGCGGGTACTTCGGCAACGCTGCTGGCACGCGAAGGTGTCTACGCTCAGGTGCGCATGCGCTCGGGTGAAGTGCGCCGCGTGCACGTCGAGTGCCGCGCCACGATCGGTGAAGTTGCCAACGAAGAGCACAGCCTGCGCCGTCTGGGCAAGGCCGGTGCGAAGCGTCACATGGGTATCCGTCCGACCGTTCGCGGTGTGGTGATGAACCCAGTGGACCACCCGCATGGTGGTGGTGAAGGCAAGACCGGTGAAGGTCGCCATCCCGTCGACCCGTGGGGGAATCTCACCAAGGGCTATCGCACCCGTAACAACAAGCGCACGCAAGTCTTCATCGTGTCGCGTCGCAAGAAATAAGGGGATAGCACATGACTCGCTCTCTCAAGAAAGGTCCTTTCGTCGACCACCATCTGGTGGCCAAGGCCGACAAGGCTGTGACGAACAAGGACAAGAAGCCGATCAAGACCTGGTCGCGTCGCTCCATGGTTCTGCCCGAGTTCATCGGTCTGACCATTGCCGTGCACAACGGCAAGCAGCACGTGCCTGTCTACATTACCGACCAGATGGTCGGCCACAAGCTCGGCGAATTTGCGCTCACCCGCACGTTCAAGGGGCACCCCGCGGACAAGAAAGTCCAGAAGAAGTAAGGAACGACCATGTCTGAAACACGTGCAGTCCTCCGCGGTGTCCGCCTGTCGGTCGACAAGGGCCGTCTGGTCGCTGACCTGATCCGCGGCAAGAAGGTTGATCAAGCGCTCAACGTTCTGCAATTCACGCAGAAAAAAGCCGCTGTGATCATCAAGAAGGTGCTCGAGTCGGCCATCGCCAACGCCGAGCACAACGACGGTGCCGACATCGACGAGTTGAAGGTCAAGACCATCTACGTCGAACAAGGTGCCACGCTCAAGCGCTTCACCGCCCGCGCCAAGGGCCGCGGCAACCGCATCAGCAAGCCCACGTGCCATGTGTACGTGACGGTTGGCAACTAAAGGCCGGAAGACTATGGGACAAAAAATCCACCCCACCGGCTTCCGCCTCGCGGTCAGCCGCAATTGGTCCAGCCGCTGGTACGCCAGCAACAAAGACTTCGCCGGCATGCTGGCCGAAGACATCAAGGTGCGCGAGTACCTGAAGAAGAAGCTCAAGAATGCATCCGTTTCGCGCGTGCTGATCGAGCGTCCCGCCAAGAATGCCCGCATCACGATCTACTCGGCACGTCCGGGTGTCGTGATCGGCAAGAAGGGCGAAGACATCGAGAACCTCAAGCGCGAACTCGGCAAGCAGCTGGGTGTGCCGGTCGCAGTGAACATCGAAGAAGTGCGCAAGCCTGAAATCGACGCTCAACTGATCGCCGACAGCATCACGCAGCAGCTCGAGAAGCGGATCATGTTCCGCCGCGCCATGAAGCGTGCGATGCAGAACGCCATGCGTCTGGGTGCCCTGGGCATCAAGATCATGTCGTCGGGTCGTCTGAACGGTATCGAAATCGCTCGTTGCGAGTGGTACCGCGAAGGTCGCGTGCCGCTTCACACCCTGCGCGCCGACATCGACTACGGCACCTCGGAAGCCAAGACCACGTACGGCGTCATCGGCGTCAAGGTCTGGGTCTACAAGGGCGACACGCTGGGTCGTAACGACCTGCCGGCCGTCGAAACGCCGCGTCCTGACGATGAGCGTCGCCCACGTGGACCGCGTCGCGATGGCCGCCCGGGTGGCGATCGTCCGGGTTCGGACCGTCGTGGTCCGAGCTCTGGCCCGCGCGCCGGTGCCCGCGGCCCGATCGGTGGCAACACCGCGCCGGCCGATGGCAGCGACAAGCCCGCTGAAGCAACCGGTGGTGCACCTGCAGCACCGGGTGCAGATCCGAAACCCGCCGTTAAGCGCGTCCGCAAAGCCGCGCCAGCTGCAGCAGCTGACGGTGCCAAGACCGAGTAATCGGTCTTTCCCGAACGCGAGAGCGTTCGGGTCAGTCTCACGGAGTAAGAAAACATGCTGCAACCTGCACGCAGAAAGTTCCGGAAGGAACAAAAGGGCCGCAACACCGGTGTCGCCACCCGAGGCAACTCGGTGGCTTTCGGTGACTTCGGTCTGAAATGCACCGACCGCGGCCGTCTGACCGCGCGCCAACTCGAAGCCGCACGTCGCGCCATCTCGCGTCACGTGAAGCGCGGTGGCCGCATCTGGATCCGCGTGTTTCCCGACAAGCCGATTTCGACCAAGCCCGCTGAAGTGCGGATGGGTAACGGCAAGGGCAACCCCGAGTACTACGTCGCGGAAATCCAGCCCGGCAAGATCGTGTTCGAGATCGTCGGCGTGCCCGAAGAACTCGCCCGCGAAGCGTTTCGCCTGGCCGCTGCCAAGCTGCCGCTGCGTACCACCTTCGTCGCGCGCCAGCTCGGCACCTGATCGAGGAGAGAACACTGATGGCAACACGTAAGAAGAAGGACGCCGCGGCCAAGCCGGTCAAGGTGTCGAAGGCTGCAACGCTGCGCGAAAAAGACGTCGCCGGCCTGGCAACCGAAATCAAAGATCTGCAAAAGGCCCATTTTGGTCTTCGTATGCAGAAGGCCACGCAACAGCTGTCGAACACCTCGACGCTGCGCGTGACACGTCGCGACATCGCTCGCGCCAAGACCATTCTTGCGCAGAAGTCGCAAGAGACCGCCGCCAAGTAAGGAGCAAACATGACGGAAGCTAAAAAATCCCTCAAGCGCACCTTGATCGGCAAGGTCGTGAGCGACAAGCGTGAGAAGACCGTGACCGTGCTGGTCGAGCGCCGTGTGAAGCACGAGCTCTACGGCAAGATCGTGGCCAAGACCAGCAAGTACCACGCCCATGACGAAAAGGGCGAGTATCACCTCGGCGACACCATCGAGATCACCGAAAGCCGGCCGATCTCGAAGACCAAGAATTGGGTCGTGACCCGCTTGGTCGAGAAGGCCGTTCTGGTCTGACCCCCGGCGCACAGCCATCCCGAAAACGGCCCACAATGTGGGCCGTTTTCTTTTTGTCCGGAGCATTCACATCATGATCAAAGTCGGCGATTCCCTTCCCTCGGTAACCCTGCAGGAATATTCGGAGGTCGAGGGCGAAGGCTGCAGCATTGGGCCGAACTCGGTGGACCTCGCCCAGGCGTCTGCCGGCAAGACCATCGCGGTGTTCGCGCTGCCTGGGGCCTTCACGCCGACCTGCTCGGCCAAGCATGTGCCGGGGTATGTCCAGCATTTCGATGATTTCAAAGCCGCCGGCGTCGATGAAATCTGGTGCCTCAGCGTCAACGACGCGTTCGTGATGGGCGCTTGGGCTCGTGACCAGAAGACGGGCGCCAAGGTGCGAATGCTGGCCGATGGCAGTGCCGACTTCGCCAAGGCCACCGGCCTGACGCTGGACCTCACGGGCCGCGGCATGGGCCTGCGAAGCAATCGGTATTCGATGCTGGTGAAAGACGGCAAGGTCGCTACGCTCAACGTCGAGGCGCCCGGCAAGTTCGAAGTGAGCAACGCCGAAACGTTGCTGGCGCAAGCCAAGGGCTGACTTCTTCCGATCGTGGGCCACGCGCAGCATCAAGGAATCGACCGCCGATTCCTTGGTGCGCGGGGCACGTGCCGCGAGGCGGGGAAACGCTGGCGCAGAGGCTACAGCTCGACCTTGAGGTAGTGCGAGCCCGCAATCGGGTTGTGATAGTAGGGCGGCACTTCGACGAAACCGAGGTCCTCGTAGAGGGTTCGCGCCGACGCCATGTCGTCCAGCGTGTCGAGCAACACGCACCCATAGCCTGCGCCGCGAGCAGCGTCGAGAATCGATTCGGCCAGCCGCCTTCCGAGGCCCAGGCCGCGGAAGGCTGGGCGCACGTAGAGGCGCTTCATCTCGGCAGCGTTCGGGTAGTCGGCCGTGTCCAGAGGCCGCAGTGCGCTGCAGCCTGCAAGCTGCGTCAGACGGCCATCGGCCAACTGCAGCGGCAACCCGGCATCGGCGGCCATCGGATGCGCGGCGTCGACGAGCGCGAGCAGCAAGGCGCCACGCGGCTCCGCATAGTCACCCGGCAAGTCGTTCAACTCCGCGTCGAAATCCTGGAAGCCCAAGTCGATGCCGAGGGCAGCCGCGTACTCGCTGAAGATCGCGCGCGCGGCATTCAGTTCGCCGAGCGTGTCGGGCGTGAGCAGGAAGATGTCCGGCGTGCCGACCAAGGGCAGGGGGCGAGAGGACGAGACGCTCATGGGCGCAGCGAAGCAATCCAGAACGCAAAGCCTGCGCAGCCGGCGAACAACACCAGCGCCAGCCACCGTGACGTCACATCGTCGCGACTCGGTGCGACGATGGCGTCCGATTGCACCGTTTTGTCGCCGGAGAGCATCGGCCCGATCAACTGCTGCCGACGGACGAGGGCGTAGTAAGCGACAGCCAGAATGTGCACGACGACGAGCGCGATCACGATCCACTTTCCATACGTCGCGTGCCATGACGTGGCCAGGCTCGCCGTGGCGCTGGACACCTTGTGCGACAGCGGGCCGGCGTACGTGATCGCATCGTCGGCGAGCAGGCCACTCGTGACCTGGATCGCCAGCAGCCCCAACATCGCGAAGACCGACAGCGCACCCAATGGGTTGTGGCCGATCAGGTGATCGGGGTGGACCCGTCCGCGCAGGTACGCCACGATCGACCGCGGACCATGCACGAAAGTCGAGAAACGCGACCAGCGTCCGCCGATGAAGCCCCAGAACAACCGGAACAGCAACAGCGTCAGCACCCCGTAGCCCAGCCGGAAATGCCATTCCATGACACCGAGGAGACCGGTCGCAAGCACGCCGGTCACTGTCAAGGCCAGCAGCCAGTGGAAGAGCCGCGTCGGCAGATCCCAGACGCGCGTGCGCACCGTGCGGGCGTCACGAGCGGGCAGGGAAGAAGAGGGCGGCATCTGGGGCGTGCAGGTGGGGCGGAAAGCGCAGGTTAGCAAATTTGTGGCCGGCGCTGTCGGAATGTCCGGTCGTCCCCGTCTGCCTTGCCCGTCGCCTCTAAACTGATCGCCGGTGCGGCGCTTGCGGCACCGCCCCACCCACAAAAGGACGTTCAATGATTCGCCTTGCCACTCTCGCGCTTGCGGCGGCGTTCGCCGCGACTTCGCTGCCTGCCCTGGCCCAACCTCAGAAATTCGACAAGCCCGAAGACGCCATCAAATTTCGCCAAGCCACCCTCAAGGAGCTCCAGCAGAACTTCAAGCGCGTGGCCGACATGGCCTCTGGCCGCGACGACTTCGATGCCAAGGCAGCCGATGCCAGCGCGCAACGCGTGGCCGAACTGATCAAGCTGCCGTGGGCCGCCTTCGGTCCCGGTACCGAAGGGGGCAAGGCGCGGCCCGAGGTCTGGACCGAGCAGGCGAAGTTCAAGGACCTGGCCGGCAAGGCCGAAGGGGAAATGGTCAAACTCGCGGCCGCCGCGAAGACCGGCAGCCTCGACGCGATCAAGTCGGCCATCGGTCCGGCCGGCGCATCCTGCAAGGCCTGCCACGACAGTTTTCGGTCACGCTGAGGCTGGGCACTCGCCCAGGCTGCGTACCGCTCAGGCTTCGGCGAGCAGTTTCTCGATCAGCTTGTGCAGTTCGGCGAAGTCCGGCTCGCCCACGTAGCGCTTCACGATCTCGCCGCGCTTGTTGACGATGTAGGTGGTGGGCGTGAGCGTGACATCGCCCCAAGCCTTGGCCACGGTGCCGGTGTTGTCGATCGCCACCTTGAAAGGCAGCTTCCGCGTTTCCGTGAAGTTCACCACGTAGCTCGGTGGGTCGTAGCTCATGGCCACCGCCAAGGTGTCGTAGCCTTGCGCCTTGTACTTGTCGTACGTGGCGATCACCTTGGGCATTTCGGCGACGCAGGTCACGCAGCTGGTGGCCCAGAAGTTGACCAGCGTCACCTTCCCCTTGAGATCGTCCGTGGTCTTCTTGCTGCCGTCGAGCAGCACGAAAGTCGACGCCGGCGCCGCAGAGACGCCGGTGTGGAGATAGATGCCTGCGCCGACGGCCAAGGCGATCGCAAGGGCGGCGGCAGGAATGATTTTTTTCATGGAGACAGATGGAATGAACCGTCGCAATTTTAGTTCCGCTTGTCTGGCTGTGCCGACATCGCTGTGGTTACTGGCCGTCGAGCAGGCGCACGCGCTGTCGCTGGGCGACCTGAGCAGCGCCGACGCCAGCGGTGGCGTCAAGGCCGCGCTCGAGAAGGGCGCGACCGTCGCCGTCTCGCTGCTAGGGCGGCCCGACGGCTTCCTCGGCAACCCCAAGGTGCGCATTCCCCTGCCTGGCTATCTCGAAGATGGCTCGAAGGTCCTGCGCATGATGGGCCAGGGCGCCCGCATCGACGAACTGGTGACCGCCATGAACCGTGCGGCCGAGCAGGCCGTGCCGGCGGCGAAGGACCTGCTCGTCAATGCGGTCCGCACCATGAGCGTGACCGATGCCAAGGGCATCCTGACGGGCGGCGACAACTCCGTGACGCAGTTCTTCGCGGGCCGCACGCGGGCGCCTCTGACCGAGCGCTTCCTGCCTGTCGTGACCGCGGCGACCCTCAAGGTGAAGCTGGCCGATAAGTACAACCAGCTCGCCGGCAAGGCCTCCGGCTTCGGGCTGGTGAAGAAGGAAGACGCCAACATCCAGCGCTACGTCACCGGCAAATCGCTCGACGGCCTCTACCTGATGATCGGCGAGGAAGAGCGCAAGATTCGCCAGGACCCGGTCGGCAGCGGCAGCGCCATCCTGCAGAAGGTCTTCGGCGCACTGCGCTGAGTTTCGGTGCAGGGCCTCGCAAGCCTGGTCCGCCGATAATCGCGGCCCCATGCATTCCTCGTTGCGCACTCGGACGGTCCAATCACTTCTCAAAGCCGGCGCTCTGACTGCAGTGGCTGCGGGGCTTGCAGCCTGCAGCCTGACCTTCAACTGGCGTGAAGTGCCCATCGGCGATGCAGGTCTGGTCGCATTGCTCCCCTGCAAGCCCGATCGGGCCAGCCGCGCCTTGCCGCTGGGCACGCAGTCGGTGAACATCGAAATGGCCGGGTGCGAAGCCGGCGGCGCCACTTTCGCCGTGGCCCATGCCCACGCGGCCGATGCGGCGCAGGCGGCGGCTTGGCTGGGCGCCTGGCAAGCCGCCACGCGCACCCAGCTGGTCGGTGCGACCTTCACCGAGGCCGCGGCCACCCTGCCGCGCGCAGCCTTGACGCCAGCGGCCGTCCGGCTCGATGCGCGACGCGGCGGGGCAGAGGAACGACCGGCGGCGCAGATTCTGTGGTTTGCGCAACTGCGCGCCGGCGGTGTGTCGGTCTACCAGGCCACCGTGCTCGGCGCGCCAGACCGCGCAGAAGCCACCAGCGTTTTCTTCGACGGACTGCGGCTGCCATGAGTCCGCTGCGGCGGTTCGCCGATCGGCGGCGTGCTTGCGTGCCGCTGTTTTCTCTGGGCGTCCCCGCATAATCGACGCCCGATCCCCCCGCCGCATGAACAGCATCTTTCTCATCGCTCACGCTCCGCTCGCCCAGGCGCTCCGACAGTGCGCGCTGCACGTGTTTCCGGATTGCGAGCACAGCATCTCCGCGCTCGACGTGCTGCCCAACGTGTCGCCCGAAGAAACGCTGGCGGCCGCACGCATCACGCTCGAGATGCAGTTGCGCATGCCGCGCTCGCAGGTGCTGGTGCTGGCCGACGTGTTCGGAGCCACGCCTTGCAACGTGGCGCAGAAGCTGGTCGACGGGGCGCGTTCGCGGCTGGTGGCCGGCGTCAATCTGCCGATGCTGCTGCGCGCCGTCAGCTACCGCAACGAGCCGCTCGAGGCGTTGGTGCAGCGCGCGATGGCCGGCGGCACCGCGGGCGTCATGCAGGTGGCCGTGGCCGCTCCTCAAAACCAGGCGAGAAGAAAGCACAGTGATCAAGACATCCGTGACCATCAGCAATAAGCTGGGCCTGCACGCGCGCGCGTCGGCCAAGCTCACCAAGCTTGCCGGCAGCTTCCCTTGCGAGGTGTGGCTGACCCGCGGCGAGCGCCGCGTCAACGCCAAGAGCATCATGGGCGTGATGATGCTGGCCGCCGGCATCGGCGCGACCGTCGAGCTCGAAACGAACGGTGAGCAGGAGCGACAAGCGGCAGATGCGTTGGTTGCTCTCATGAACGACAAGTTCGGAGAAGGCGAGTAGGCGTGGCTCACCCCCAGGCTTTTTCACGTCGGCTAAACGCCAACCCCGTGCAAGGGGGCAACGCCGGTCGCCCGGCGAAGCCGGTTCGACGGCCTTTTGCGGTTCGGAGTCCGGCATGACCTTCGCCGTCCACGGCCTCCCAGTCGCCCGCGGCATCGCTATCGGCCGGGCGGTGCTCGTGGTGTCGAGCCGCATCGACGTCGCGCATTACTTCATCAAGCCTGAGCAGATCGAGACCGAGATCCAGCGCGTGCGCAGCGCGCGCAATGCGGTGGCCGACGAACTCACCAAGCTGCAGGCCAGTGTCGCGCTGATGGGTCCGAGCGAGGCGCCGCACGAACTGGCCGCACTGCTCGAAGTGCATCAGATGCTGCTGCAGGACGATGCGCTCAGCACCGGCGTCAAGCACTGGATCACCGATCGCCTCTACAACGCCGAATGGGCGCTGACCACGCAGCTCGAAGTGATCGCGCGCCAGTTCGACGAGATGGAGGACGAGTACCTGCGCGAGCGCAAGGCCGACCTCGAGCAGGTGGTCGAGCGCATGCTCCATCGCATGAAGGGGACGGCGGCGGTGCTGGCACCCACGCCGCCCCGGCGCAAACGCGCGGCTCCGACTGACGACGACGACCATCACGACCCCACCTCCGGCGAAGGCGTGGACGCGCCGCTGGTGCTGATCGCGCACGACCTGTCGCCGGCCGACATGCTTCAGTTCAAGAAGAGCGTGTTCGCCGGCTTCGTCACCGATGTCGGCGGGCGCACGTCGCACACCGCCATCGTCGCGCGCAGCATGGACATACCAGCCGTGGTCGGCGCACGCAGCGCGAGCCAGCTGGTGCGTCAGGACGACTGGGTGATCATCGATGGCGATGCGGGCGTGGTGATCGTCGATCCGTCGCCCATCATCCTGGCCGAGTACGGCTTCAAGCAACGCCAGGGCGAGCTCGAGCGCGGGCGCCTCAGCCGGTTGCGCCACAAGCCGGCCGTCACGCTCGATGGCGAACGCGTCGAGCTGCTGGCCAACATCGAGATGCCCGAGGACACGGTGGGTGCGGTCAAGGCCGGCGCCGTCGGCGTGGGCCTGTTCCGCAGCGAGTTCCTTTTTATGGGCCGCGAGGCGCAGCGCCTGACCCGCCTGCCCGATGAAGAGGAGCAGTACCTCGCCTACCGCCGCGCGGTCGAGGGCATGCAGGGCATGCCGGTCACGATCCGCACCATCGACGTCGGCGCCGACAAGCCGCTCGACGGCAAGGCGGTGCGCGAGGACTACCTCAACCCGGCGCTGGGGCTGCGCGCCATCCGCTGGAGCCTGGCCGACCCCGCCATGTTTCTCACGCAGTTGCGCGCCATCCTGCGGGCGGCTGCGCACGGCGAGATTCATCTGCTGATCCCGATGCTGGCGCACGCCAGCGAGATCCGCCAGACGCTCGCGCTGATCGACGAGGCACGGGCGCAGCTCGACCGCCGTGGCGTGGTGCACGGGCGCGTGAAGCTGGGCGCGATGATCGAGATCCCGGCCGCGGCGCTCACGCTCAAAACATTCCTCAGGCACTTCGATTTCCTGTCGATCGGTACCAACGACCTGATCCAGTACACGCTGGCGATCGACCGCGCGGACGAAGCCGTGGCGCACCTCTACGACCCCGCCCACCCTGCGGTGCTGCGCCTGGTGGCCGACACCATTGCCGAGTGCCGACGCCAGGGCAAGGGCGTGAGCGTGTGCGGCGAGATGGCCGGTGATGTTGCGTTCACCCGCCTGCTGCTGGGCCTGGGACTGCGCAGTTTTTCCATGCACCCGTCGCAGATCCTGGCGGTCAAGCAGGAGGTGCTGCGCGCCGACGCCGCCAAGCTCGTGCCCTGGGCGCAAAGCGTGCTGGAAGCGGACGACCCCGCGGCCCTGCTCAACGCGCCGCGATGAACGCCGACCGAACACGCTGGACGGGTCAGCGGGCGCGCGTACCGATCACCGCCGCCGAGATGATCATCAGCGCCGCCAGCGCGATCGTCCATGACAGCGGTCGACCGGTCAGCATGAGCAGCAGGGCGGTCGAAGCCAGTGGCGTGAGGTAGCTCAGGATGCCGATCTGCCGCGCATCGCCGCGCTTCAGGGCCATGTCCCACAGGTAAAACGCGGCACCGAGCGGGCCGAGTCCGCACAGCCCGATCAGCAACCAGTCACGACCACTCAGGGCGACCGAGGGCTCCAGCAACGCATGGCAAGCCAGTGCCAGCAAGCCCGACACCAGCCCGAACAGGCCGACGGCGGCGGTGGAGAAGGGCGGCACGCGCTGCGTCCACAGCGAGTAGCTGGCCCAGATGAAGGCCGAGCCCAAGGCCGGCAAGAACCCCCAGTAGGCCGGGTTGGCGCCCATCGATACGCCGCCGCTGCGCGCACCGAGGATGGCGATGGCCGCGCCCGTGAAGCCAAGCAGGGCGGCGACGACATGCAGCGGCCGCAGCGTCACGCCTTTCAGCAGCACCGGCGCCAGCACCACCATGAAGAGCGGCCAGAGGTAGTTCACCAGATTCGCCTCGACCGGCGGTGCGTTCCGCAGCGCGATGAACAGCAGAAAGTGGAAGCCGAAGAGCCCGTAGATGCCGAGCGCAAGGGTGCGCGGCGGCACCGACCAGGCGCGGCGGTCGCGCAGCAGCGAGGGGAGGCCCAGCACGCTGCCGATCGTCAGCGCGAGACCGGTGAGCAGGAACGGGGGGACGTGGGCGAGCAACGTGCCCAGCGAGGCGAGAGTGGCCCAGAACGCAATTGCGCCGAGGGCCAGCACAGTGGCGGAAGACATGGGCGGCGAGCATAGCGGGGCAGCGCCCGCCCCAAACCGCAGAGATCAGACGCCGGCGGCGTGCGCCTGTTCGTCGGCGTGATAGCTCGAGCGCACCATCGCACCGACGGCGGCATGGCTGAAGCCCATCTTGTAGGCCTCTTCCTCGAACATCTTGAAGGTGTCGGGGTGCACGTAGCGGCGCACCGGCAAGTGCGAGTTCGACGGTGACAGGTACTGGCCGATGGTCAGCATGTCGATGTCGTGCGCGCGCATGTCGCGCATGACCTGCAGGATCTCTTCGTCGGTCTCGCCGAGGCCGACCATGATGCCGCTCTTGGTCGGCACGTTCGGATGCAGCGCCTTGAACTTCTTGAGCAGGTTCAGGCTGAACTGATAGTCGCTGCCCGGGCGTGCTTCCTTGTAGAGACGCGGCGCGGTTTCCAGGTTGTGATTCATCACGTCGGGTGGCGCGGCCTTGAGAATCTCCAGCGCACGGTCGTCGCGGCCGCGGAAGTCAGGCACCAGGATCTCGATCTGCGTCGTCGGCGAGAGCTCGCGGATGTTCTTGATGCACTCGACGAAGTGACCGCTGCCGCCGTCGCGCAGGTCGTCGCGGTCGACGCTGGTGATCACCACGTACTTCAGGCGCAGCTTGGCGATGGTGCGCGCCAGGTTCAGCGGCTCGTCCTTGTCGAGCGGGTCGGGCCGGCCGTGACCCACGTCGCAGAACGGGCAGCGGCGGGTGCACTTGTCGCCCATGATCATGAAGGTGGCCGTGCCCTTGCCGAAGCATTCGCCGATGTTCGGGCAGGACGCTTCCTCGCACACCGTGTGCAGGTTGTTCTCGCGCAGGATCTGCTTGATCTCGTAGAAGCGCGTGGTCGGCGAGCCGGCCTTCACGCGGATCCACTCCGGTTTCTTGAGCACGTCGCCCTGGACTACCTTCACCGGAATGCGCGACAGCTTCGCGCCGGCCTTCTGCTTGGCCAGGGGGTTGTAGTTTTCGGCGCTCTGCGCCTCGCGGACGACTTCGGTGGTGCTCATAAGGGCTCTCAAGGCGCCAGGTAGGTGGCGAGCTTCTGGCTCAGCACGTGCGCGGCTTCTTCCCATGTGGTGTGGACGCCGATTGTAGAAAGGTCGACCGTTTTCAGCCCCGCGTAGCCGCAAGGGTTGATGCGGGAGAAGGGTTCAAGGTCCATCGCGACATTGAAGGACACGCCGTGGTACGTGCCGTGGCGCGCCACCTTGATGCCGAGCGCGGCGATCTTTCCGAGGCCGCGGAATGGATCGCTCTCCGGGAACGGGCCGGTCAACGCCGCGTGCGAAAACGGATCGTCCAGCCGCACGTAGATGCCGGGTGACCCGGCCACGCGGTGGCCGGTGACTTCGAAGTGCGCCAGCGTGCGAATGACCGATTCCTCGATGCGGTAGACGTACTCCTTCACGAAGTAGCCGGCGCGACGCAGGTCGAGCAACGGGTACGCCACCACCTGCCCCGGGCCGTGGTAAGTCACTTGGCCGCCGCGATCGGTCTGAATGACCGGGATCGACCCGGAGTTCAGTACGTGGCCGGCCTTGCCGGCCAGACCCTGCGTGAAGACCGACGCGTGCTCGCAGACCCAGAGTGCGTCGGGCGTGTTGGCGTCGCGCTCGGCAGCGAAGCGGCGCATCGCATCGTAGGTCTCCGGGTACGCAACGTGGCCGAGCAGCGTCGGCACCAACCGGGGCTGCATGGCCAGGGTCAAAGCACGACCTTCACCATCGGGTGCGACGACAGGGTGCGGTACAGGTCGTCGAGCTGTTCTCGGCTGGTGGCCGTGATCGTGACGGTCACGCCCAGGTAGTTGCCTTCCTTGCTGGTGCGCAGCTCGATCGTGCTGGCGTCGAACTGCGGATCGAACCGCTCGGCGATCAGTGTCACTTCATGCACGAAGCCGTCGACCTTCGGACCCATCACCTTGATGGGGAACTGAGAGGGGTACTCAATCAGCGAATCCTTGCGGGCATCGGTCGGGGTGTCGGGGGTCGGAGCAGAAGTCGTCATGTGCGTCGATGAGGGTGTCAAGCGGTTGAAGTTCCCTGTTGACCTGCTTGGTCATGCGGAATGCAAGGGGTTTTTACTTATAATCAATGGCTTTGTAAATTTCGGCAGGCCTTCGGCAACCGGCAGTGCACACAACCATGACAACAAGCACGCCAGAGCCAGAGATGGATGTCGAAGACTCCGATTTCAAGCCGCTCACCGCCGAACAGGCGCAGCAGCTGCGTGATGCCAATCCCGAACCTTCGCCCTGGTGGGTGATCGTGGCCCAAGTGGTCGCAGGATTGATCGTTGCAGGAATCGGCTGGGGCTGGACGGGACGACCGGTGGTCGGCATGTCGGCACTTTACGGAGCATTGGCAGTGGCGATCCCGGCGGCGTTGTTTGTCCGGGGCGTGACGAGGGGTTCCGCTCAGACGGTGCTCGCGTCGGCCGCCATGCTGAAGTTTTTTGTCTGGGAGCTGATCAAGCTGGTGCTGACCGTTGCCTTTTTGGCGGCTGCACCGTGGGTGATCGGCGACCTGAGTTGGCTGGCGATGCTGGCTGGCATCGTGGCAGCGATGAAGATGTACTGGGTGGCACTCGTGGTGCGACCCAGATTTTTGAACCGGATTTGATTCTTTAAAGAGACGCGCAAAGATGGCCGCAGAAGGACACGCACCGACCGCGAGTGAATACATCGTTCACCATTTGCAGCACTGGCAGGTGAACTGGTCGCTCGAGCCGGTGACTCAAAAAGCCATCGTCGACTTCAACGTCATCAACCTCGACTCGGTGCTCTGGGCGCTGTTGGTCGGCGCGATTGGCTGCTTCGTCTTGTGGCTTGCCGCGCGCAAGGCGAGCGCCGGGGTGCCGGGTCGCTTCCAGGCCGCGGTCGAGATCCTGGTCGAAATGGTCGACAGCCAGGCCAAGGCCAATGTGCACAACGCGCAGAGCCGCAAGTTCATCGCACCGCTCGCTCTCACCGTGTTCGTCTGGATCTTTCTGCTGAACGCCATGGACATGCTGCCGGTCGACTTGTTGCCGGCGCTGTGGGCGCAGTTCCATTCCGCCACCGGTGGCGACCCGCACCATGCCTACATGCGCGTCGTGCCGACGGCCGACCTCTCGACGACGTTGGGTCTGTCGACTTCCGTGTTGCTGCTGTGCCTGTTCTATAGCATCAAGGTCAAGGGCCTGGGCGGCTGGGGCCATGAGTTGATCACCGCTCCTTTCGGCGCGCACCCTGTGCTGTGGCCCATCAACCTGTTGATGCAGGTCATCGAATACCTCGCCAAGACCGTCTCCCACGGCATGCGGCTGTTCGGCAACATGTATGCCGGCGAACTCGTCTTCATGCTGATCGCGCTCATGGGTGGTGCGATGGCTGCTTCGTTCTCGGGAGTGCTGCTGCCCATTGGGCACATCATTGCCGGAACCGTCTGGGCGATCTTCCATATCTTGGTGATCACGCTGCAGGCATTCATTTTCATGATGCTGACACTCATTTATCTGGGTCAGGCGCATGAGGGCCACTAGGCCTGGTCAACGTTCCCGCTTTCGTTTTTCTCTTCGCTTTCTATCTGTAATCTAAGGAGTCATCATGGCAAACATTCTCGGTCTCGTCGCTCTGGCTTGTGGTTTGATCGTCGGTCTCGGCGCGATCGGTGCTTCCATCGGCATCGCGCTGATGGGTGGCAAGTTTCTCGAATCGTCGGCACGCCAGCCTGAGCTCATGAACGACCTGCAAACCAAGATGTTCATCTTGGCTGGTCTGATCGACGCTGCCTTCCTGATCGGTGTGGCCATTGCCCTGCTGTTCGCCTTCGCCAACCCGTTTGCCGCGACCTTCCTGGCCAACCTGCCCAAGTAAGTCCGTTCAACGCCACTCTAGAAAGGTGTTGCCGTGAGTATCAACGCGACCCTGTTCGTTCAGGCCATCGTCTTCCTGCTGCTGGTGCTGTTCACGATGAAGTTCGTGTGGCCGCCCATCGCGAAGGCGCTGGATGAACGCGCACAAAAGATCGCCGCGGGCCTGGCGGCCGCCGAGAAGGCCAAGGCGGAACTCGCTTCGGCCAACCAGCGCGTCGAGCAGGAACTGGTGAAGTCCCGCAACGAGACGACCAACCTGTTGGCCGACGCCGAGCGCCGCGCCCAGCAGATCGTCGAAGAAGCCAAGGGCCGTGCCACCGTGGAGGCCAACAAGATCGTGGTCGCCGCGCAGGCCGAAGCCGAGCAGCAGTCGGTGCGTGCCCGTGAGGCGCTGCGCGAGCAAGTCGCCGCGCTGGCCGTCAAGGGCGCCGAGCAGATTCTCCGCAAGGAAGTCAATGCCGGCGTCCATGCCGACCTGCTCGACCGCCTGAAGACCGAGCTCTGAGGACGACATGGCCGAACTCGCCACCATCGCCCGTCCGTACGCCGAAGCGCTGTTCAAGGCTTCGGCGAGCGACCTCGAAGGCACGGCCGGCTGGATCGACCAGCTTTCCGCCGTCGCCGGCAATCCGCAGCTGCTGCAGTTCGCTGCCGACCCGAAGGTCGCCCCGGAGCAGGTGTTCGACCTCGTGTCAGGTTTCGTGTCGCAGGGCCTGCCGGAGAACGGCAAGAACTTCCTGCGCACGGTGATCGACAACGGTCGGATCGCCGCATTGCCCGAGGTCGCTGCCCAGTTCCGTCTTCTGAAGAACGCGCAGAGCGGTGCTTCGGATGCCGTGGTCTACAGCGCTTTTCCCATCGACGAGGCCGGTCTCAGGACCGTTTCCGAGTCGCTGGAACGCCGCTTCGGTCGGAAGCTGAACACGCGGGTCGAACTGGATCCGTCGCTGATCGGCGGCATCCGCGCCGTGGTGGGCGATGAAGTCCTCGACACGTCCGTCAAGGCACGTCTCGAGCAAATGAAAGCAGCGCTCACCGCTTGATGCGGCGAGGCGGTTGGCCCCATTTATTGAAAGAAGGAAAGAGTCATGCAACTCAATCCCGCAGAGATTTCCGAACTGATCAAGAGCCGCATCGAAGGTCTTGGTGTCAGCGCTGACATTCGCAATCAGGGCACCGTGGTGTCGGTGACCGACGGCATCGTGCGCGTGCACGGCCTGTCGGACGCGATGCAGGGCGAAATGCTCGAGTTCACGCCCACCGCCGACGGCACGCCGTCGTACGGTCTGGCACTGAACCTCGAGCGCGACTCCGTCGGCGCCGTGATTCTGGGCGAGTACGAGCACATCTCCGAAGGCGACACCGTGAAGTGCACGGGCCGCATTCTGGAAGTGCCGGTCGGCCCCGAACTCATCGGTCGCGTGGTGAATGCACTGGGCCAGCCGATCGACGGCAAGGGTCCGATCAACGCCAAGATGACCGACGTGATCGAAAAGGTCGCACCGGGCGTGATCGCGCGGAAGTCCGTCGACCAACCGCTGCAGACCGGCCTGAAGTCGATCGACTCCATGGTGCCGATCGGCCGTGGCCAGCGCGAACTGATCATCGGCGACCGTCAGACCGGCAAAACCGCCGTGGCGATCGACGCGATCATCAACCAGAAGGGCCAGGGCGTGACCTGCGTCTACGTCGCGATCGGCCAGAAGGCCTCGTCGATCAAGAACGTGGTGCGCGCACTTGAACAAGCTGGTGCCATGGACTACACGATCGTGGTCGCCGCCTCCGCCTCGGAATCGGCCGCCATGCAGTACGTGTCGGCCTACTCGGGTTGCACGATGGGCGAATACTTCCGCGACCGCGGCGAAGACGCGCTGATCGTGTACGACGACCTGTCCAAGCAAGCCGTCGCGTACCGTCAGGTGTCGCTGCTGCTGCGCCGTCCGCCAGGCCGCGAAGCCTACCCCGGCGACGTGTTCTATCTTCACAGCCGTCTGCTCGAACGCGCCGCTCGTGTGAATGCCGATTACGTCGAAGCCTTCACCAAGGGTGAAGTCAAGGGCAAGACCGGTTCGCTGACGGCACTGCCGATCATCGAAACGCAAGCCGGCGACGTGTCCGCTTTCGTTCCGACCAACGTGATCTCGATCACCGACGGCCAGATCTTCCTGGAAACGTCGTTGTTCAACGCCGGCATCCGCCCCGCCATCAACGCCGGTATCTCGGTGTCGCGCGTGGGTTCGTCGGCGCAGACGAAGATCATCAAGAGCCTGTCCGGCGGCATCCGTACCGACTTGGCCCAGTACCGTGAACTGGCTGCGTTCGCGCAGTTCGCTTCCGACCTGGACGAAGCGACCCGCAAGCAGCTCGACCGCGGTGCCCGCGTGACCGAACTGCTGAAGCAGGCTCAATACAGCCCGCTGCCGGTTTCGCTGATGGGCGCCACGCTGTTCGCGGTGAACAAGGGCTTCATGGACGATCTGGACATCAAGAAGGTTCTGCCCTTCGAACATGGCCTGCATCAGTTCCTGAAGACGAGCTACGCTGCGCTGCTCGACAAGATCGAGAAGGCGAAGGCGCTCGACAAGGATGCCGAAGCAGAGCTCACCGCCGCGATCACGACGTTCAAGAAGTCCTTCGCCTGATGGCGATCGACAGCAAGGCTTAAGGAGCATCTATGGCAGCCGGCAAGGAAATCCGCGGCAAGATCAAATCGGTGGAGAACACCAAGAAGATCACCAAGGCCATGGAAATGGTCTCGGTGTCCAAGATGCGCAAGGCGCAGGAGCGCATGCGCGCCGCGCGCCCGTACAGCGAGAAGATCCGCACCATCGCGGCGAACCTGGGGCAAGCAAACCCCGAGTACGTCCATCCGTTCATGAAGACGAACGACGCGAAGGCGATCGGCTTCATCGTGGTGACCAGCGACAAGGGCCTGTGCGGCGGTTTGAACACCAACCTGTTGCGCGCGGTCACGGTGCGTCTGCGCGAAGCGCAGGCCGCCGGCCAGGCCATCGAGACGGTGGCGATCGGCGGACGTGGGCTGGGTTTTCTCAACCGCATCGGTGCTCGCGTCGTCGCGCATGTCACCCAACTGGGTGACACGCCGCACCTCGACAAGCTGATCGGCCCGGTCAAGACGCTGCTCGACGCGTATGCCGAAGGCAAGCTCTCGGCCGTGTACCTCTGCTATACGAAGTTCATCAACACGATCAAGCAAGAGCCGACGGTGGAGCAACTGCTGCCGCTGGCCGCCGAGTCGTTGAAGGTCGAGCCGGGTCAGCATTCGTGGGATTACATCTACGAGCCGAACGCCGAAAGCGTGATCGACGAACTTCTGGTGCGCTATGTGGAGTCGCTGGCCTACCAGGCGGTGGCCGAGAACATGGCGTCCGAGCACTCGGCGCGCATGGTGGCCATGAAGGCCGCCACCGACAACGCGGGCAACGTGATCGCCGAACTCAAGCTGGTCTACAACAAGACCCGCCAGGCCGGCATCACCAAAGAGCTGTCGGAAATCGTGTCGGGCGCTGCGGCGGCCGCCGGCGTCTGAGCCAGTCTCGACGTCAACCAGATTCAAAAATTAATTGGAGCAGATGATGGCTCAAGCCAATGCAGTGCAAGGCAAGATCGTTCAATGTATCGGTGCCGTGGTCGACGTGGAATTTCCGCGCAGCCAGATGCCGAAGATCTATGACGCCCTGAAGATGGAAGGTTCGGCGCTGACGCTGGAAGTCCAGCAGCAGCTCGGCGACGGCGTGGTGCGCACCATCGCCCTGGGTTCGTCCGACGGTCTGCGTCGTGGCCTGATGGTCACCAACACGCAAGCCCCGATCACCGTGCCCGTGGGCAAGGCCACGCTCGGCCGCATCATGGATGTGCTCGGCGCGCCCATCGACGAACGTGGTCCGGTCGGCCAGGAAGTCACCGCATCCATCCACCGCAAGGCACCCGCGTACGACGAACTGTCGCCGTCGCAAGACCTGCTGGAAACCGGCATCAAGGTGATTGACTTGGTGTGCCCGTTCGCCAAGGGCGGCAAGGTGGGCCTGTTCGGTGGCGCCGGCGTGGGCAAGACCGTGAACATGATGGAACTCATCAACAACATCGCCAAGGCTCACTCGGGTCTGTCGGTGTTCGCCGGTGTGGGCGAACGGACCCGCGAAGGCAACGACTTCTATCACGAGATGGCCGACTCCGGCGTCGTGAACCTCGAGAACCTCGAGGAGTCGAAAGTGGCCATGGTCTACGGCCAGATGAACGAGCCGCCGGGCAACCGTCTGCGGGTGGCGCTGACCGGCCTGACGATTGCCGAGTCGTTCCGCGACGAAGGCCGCGACGTGCTGTTCTTCGTGGACAACATCTACCGCTACACGCTGGCCGGTACCGAAGTGTCGGCACTGCTGGGCCGCATGCCTTCGGCCGTTGGCTACCAGCCGACGCTGGCCGAGGAAATGGGCCGCCTGCAGGAGCGGATCACGTCGACCAAGGTCGGCTCGATCACCTCGATCCAGGCCGTGTACGTGCCAGCCGATGACTTGACCGACCCGTCGCCCGCCACCACCTTCGCCCACCTGGACTCGACCGTGGTGCTGTCGCGTGACATCGCTTCGCTCGGTATCTACCCGGCCGTTGACCCGCTGGACTCGACCTCGCGCCAGCTCGACCCGAACGTGGTCGGTGAAGAGCACTACAACGTGGCCCGCGCCGTGCAAGGCACGCTGCAGCGCTACAAGGAACTGCGCGACATCATCGCGATCCTGGGCATGGACGAACTGGCACCGGACGACAAGCTGGCCGTGGCCCGCGCACGGAAGATCCAGCGCTTCCTGTCGCAGCCCTTCCACGTGGCCGAAGTGTTCACCGGTTCGCCGGGCAAGTACGTTCCGCTGTCGGAAACCATCCGTGGTTTCAAGATGATCGTGAACGGCGAAGCCGACCACCTGCCTGAGCAAGCCTTCTACATGGTCGGCACCATCGACGAGGCTTTCGAGAAGGCCAAGAAGGTCGCGTAAAGCGGCGCATTCGACCGCCTGGCTTCGTTGCCGTGCTCGCCGTACTTGCTGTACGGCTGTGCGCGGCGCCTCACCAGACGGCCGACTGCTTGCTTTCCGAAGTTCTCCTAGAACGGCAAAGGAAAAAACATGGCAAACACCATTCACGTCGACGTGGTCAGCGCGGAAGAGTCGATCTTCTCGGGCGAAGCCAGATTCGTCGCGCTGCCCGGTGAAGCCGGCGAGCTCGGCATCTTTCCGCGCCACACCCCGCTGATCACGCGCATTCGCCCGGGTGCGGTGCGCATCGAGATGGCCGATGGCGGCGAAGAGTTCGTCTTCGTGGCCGGCGGCATCCTCGAAGTGCAGCCCGACAGCGTTACCGTGCTGTCCGACACCGCCATCCGCGGCAAGGACCTCGACGACGAAAAGGCGAACCAGGCCAAGGCCGCGGCCGAGGAAGCGCTGAAGAACGCCAAGAGCGACATCGACATCGCGATGGCGCAGTCCGAGCTGGCGGTCATGGCCGCGCAGATCGCCGCGCTGCGAAAGTACCGCCAGAAGAAGTAAGAGGCTTGTCGACCGGTGTCCCGGTCCTTCACGCCAAGAAGAAGCCGCCCTCGGGCGGCTTTTTGCTGTGTTGCGCACAAACGTGCTTGTGCTTGTCATTCGGCCGGAAAATGGTCGAAGTTAACCCTTGTCCGGCTGAAGAGGCTTCTCTAGTATTCGGCTTCCGCCAGCCAAACGATGCTGACGGTCGTGCGACGGAGACAACAACTTGGAACGCTGGCGCGGCCTCACTGCCGACGAAATGCAATTGCTCGAGACCACATTCTGGTCTGCGGGCGGCTCGCGTCATCGCATGGCTGAGCAGCTGGGTTTTTCCAAGAGCAAAGCCAACGCGATCATCGCCGGGCTGGTCGATCAAGGGTTGCTCGCCGAAGCAGGCCTCCAGCGTTCCTCCGGTGGGCGACGCGCGGAAAACCTGCAAATCAGCGGCGCGCTGGGCGTGCTCGTGGGTATCGACATTGGCGCGACCAGCCTCGACATCGCCGTGCTCGGCCCCGACCTGCTCCCCTTGGCGCAGCATTCCGAAGCGGCCGATGTGCGCCAGGGCCCTGGCATCGTCCTGGCCCGCGTGCGCGTCCTGATGCGTGAACTGCTGGCACGCGCTGGCGCCGACGCGAAGCGGGTGATGGGCATCGGCATCGGGGTGCCAGGCCCGGTCAACTTCGAGAGCGGCCAGCTGGTCAATCCGCCGCTCATGCCGGCGTGGGACGGCTTCTCCATCCGCGACGCATTGCGCGAGGACTACGCCGCGCCGGTCTTCGTCGACAACGACGTCAACCTCATGGCGCTGGGTGAGCTCTGGCGTTTGAAGCGCACGCTGTCGAACTTTCTCGTGATCAAGGTCGGCACCGGCATCGGCTGCGGCATCGTCTGCCACGGCGAGGTCTACCGCGGCGCGGCCGGCTCGGCCGGTGACGTGGGCCACATCTGTGTTGACCAAGAAGGCCCGCGCTGCCACTGCGGCAACCTCGGCTGTGTCGAGGTGATGGCAGCCGGCCCTGCGATCACGCGGATGGCGGTGGAGGCCGCCGAGTTCGGCCAGAGCGACCTGCTGGCGGAATGCCTGCGCACCAAGGGCCGTCTCGATGCACTCGACGTCGGCCATGCCGGGCGCGCCGGAGACGCCGCGGCCAACGGCATCATCCAGCGCGCGGGCAGCCTGCTCGGCCAGATGCTGGCGTCGGTCGTCAACTTCTTCAATCCATCGCACGTGTTTATCGGCGGTGGCATCACACACATCGGTCCGCTGTTTCTGGCTGCGGTGCGCCAGAGCGTCTACCAACGCTCGTTGGCGCTCTCGACGCGGCACCTGGAGATCCAGTACACGCCGCTCGGCACGCAGGCCGGGCTGGTCGGTGCCGGCGTGCTGGCGATGCAGGAAACCCTCAAGGTTCGGGGCGTTGCACCATGACCGGCGATCACATCTCCTCCAGCGTCTCCGTCGAATTCGACACCATCGTGAAGGCCTTCGGCCCCGTGCAGGTGCTGCACGGCGTGAGCTTTGCGCTGGCACCTGGCCGTGTCTACGGACTGCTGGGCGAGAACGGCGCGGGCAAGTCGACCCTGATGAAGATCCTGGCCGGTTACGAGCAGCCCAGCAGCGGCACGCTGCACATCAACGGCGCCGCGCAATCATTCGGCAGTTCACGCGATGCCGAAGCGCAGGGCATCGTGCTGATCCACCAGGAATTCAATCTCGCCGAAGACCTCAGCGTGGCGCAGAACATCTTCCTCGGCCACGAGAAGAAACGAGGGCTTCTGCTCGACGATGCGGCGATGGATCGCGAAGCCGCAGCCGCGTTGGCGCAGGTCGGCTTGAAGATCGATCCCCGCACCAAAGTGCGACGACTCATCGTCGCCGAGAAGCAGCTGGTCGAGATCGCCAAGGCCGTGGCGCGCCGCGCGCGCCTGCTCATCATGGATGAGCCGACCGCCACGCTGACGCCCGGCGAGACCGAGCGCCTGTTCAAGCTGATCGCGCAGCTGCGCGCCGACGGCGTGACCATCGTCTACATCTCGCACAAGCTCGACGAGGTCGAGCGCGTGACCGACGACGTGATCGTGATGCGCGACGGCCGCTTCGTCACCCGTTCGCTCACCGCCGACGTCACGCGCCAGCAGATGGCCAACCTGATGGTGGGCCGCGAACTGGCCGACCTCTATCCGCCGCGCGACGCCGTGGTGCGCGACGTCGCGCCGGCCATGAAGGTCCACGGTTTCAGCGTGCCAGGCTGGGCGCAGGACGTGGGCTTCGAGGTGCGACCCGGTGAAATTCTCGGCTTTGCCGGCCTGGTCGGCGCCGGCCGTACCGAGCTGTTCGAAGGCCTGATGGGCCTGCGCCCCGCAAGCGGCCAGGTCGAGATGCTCGGGCGCACCGTGCCGAACGGCAAGGGCTGGCGCAACCCGCGCGACGCCGCCAAGCACGGCTTCTCGTACCTGAGCGAAGACCGCAAGGGCAAAGGCCTTCACGTGCACTTCGGCCTGCGCCAGAACCTGACGCTGATGGCGCTCGAGCGCTACGCCACGCCATGGCTCCAACCCGCCGCCGAGCGCGCCGCGCTGGCCGAGGCGGTGAAGGACTACGGCATCCGCACCGGTGACCTCGACGCGCGGGCGTCGTCGCTGTCGGGCGGCAACCAGCAGAAGCTGGCGCTTGCGAAAGTGCTGCAGCCGCAACCCAAGGTGGTGGTGCTCGACGAGCCCACGCGCGGCGTCGACGTCGGCGCCAAGCGCGACATCTATTTCCTCATCCAGCGACTGGCCCGCGAAGGGCTCGCCGTGATCGTCGTCTCGTCCGAACTCATGGAACTCATCGGCCTGTGCCACCGCGTCGCGGTGATGCGCGCGGGCCGACTCGTGACCACGCTCGATGCCGAACACCTGACAGAAGAAGAGCTCATCGCCCATGCCACAGGAACCGCCCATGAACACACCAGCGCCTGAAGCCGCCGCGCACCGCGCAGAGAACAAGCCGAGCTGGCTCGCGCGACTGCACGGGCTCGGCCCAGTCATCGGGCTGGTGCTGCTGTGCATCGCCGGCACGCTGCTCAACAGCGACTTCGCCACCGTCGACAACGCGATGAACGTGCTCACGCGCACCGCCTTCATCGGCATCATCGCCGTCGGCATGTGCTTCGTGATCATCTCGGGCGGCATCGACCTGTCGGTCGGCTCGATGGCCGCGCTCATCGCCGGCAGCGTGATCATGTTCATCAACTGGGCCGGGCCGGCCACGGGCTCGCCGCTGATGGCGGTGATGCTCGGCGCCACGCTCGCGGTGTTGCTGGGCGCGATGTTCGGCCTGGCGCACGGTCTGCTCATCACCAAGGGCCGCATCGAGCCCTTCATCGTGACGCTCGGCACGCTCGGCATCTTCCGCGCCTATCTGACGTACTTCGCCGACGGTGGCGCACTCACGCTCGACAACGCGTTGTCGGACCTCTACGCGCCGGTCTACTACGCCAGCCTGCTGGGCATCCCGGTCCCGGTCTGGGTCTTCTTCATCGTCGCGGTGATCGGCGGCGTGATCCTGAACCGCACCGCCTATGGCCGCTATGTGCAGGCCATCGGTTCGAACGAACAGGTGGCGCGCTATGCCGCCGTCGACGTTGATCGCGTGAAGATCCTGACCTACGTGCTGCTCGGCGTGTGCGTGGGCATCGCCACGCTGCTTTACGTGCCGCGCCTGGGCTCTGCATCGCCCACCACCGGCCTGCTGTGGGAGCTCGAAGCCATCGCCGCCGTGATCGTCGGCGGCACGGCATTGAAGGGCGGCGCAGGCAGCATCACCGGCACGGTGATCGGCGCCATCCTTCTCTCGGTCATCAGCAACATCCTGAACCTCACCAGCATCATCAGCGTGTACCTGAATGCCGCGGTGCAGGGCTTCGTGATCATCATCGTGGCCTTCCTCCAAAGAGGCCGGCGCTAGGCGTTTTCCGTTCCCGTTCCATCCACCACAAAGGAGACATCCCTCATGACACGTTTTACCCGTCGCATCGCACTCACGGCCATCGCAGCCGCATCCCTCGCCAGCCTTCCCGCACTCGCGGCCGAGAAAGTCAACCTCGGCGTTTCGATCCCGGCAGCGACGCACAGCTTCATGGGCGGCATCAACTATTGGGCCAACCAGGCGAAGAAGGACCTGGAGAAGCAGCACAAAGATCTGAAGATCACGATCAAGACCGCGAGCGGCGCGCCCGAGCAAGCCAACCAGCTGCAGGACTTCACGACCGTGACCAAGATCAACGCACTGGTGATCTTCCCGTTCGAGTCCGCCGCTCTCACTAAGCCGGTCGCACAGGTCAAGGCCAAGGGCGCGTACGTCACGGTGGTCGACCGCGGCCTGACCGACACCAGCGCGCAGGACGCCTACGTGGCCGGCGACAACACCGCCTTCGGCCGCATCCCGGCCGAGTACATCGTGAAGACGCTGGGCGGCAAGGGCAATGTCGTCGCGCTGCGCGGCATCGCGACCACGCTCGACAACGAGCGCATGGACGCCTTCAACGCGGTGCTCAAGGCCAACCCGGATGTGAAGCTGCTGGACGCCAAGTACGCCAACTGGAACCGCGACGACGCCTTCAAGGTCACGCAGGACTACCTCACCCGCTTCAAGAACATCGACGCCATCTGGGCCGCCGACGACGACATGGCGGTGGGCGTGCTCAAGGCCATCTCGCAGGCCAAGCGCGACGACATCAAGATCGTGTTCGGCGGTGCCGGCGCCAAGGACATGGTCAAGACCATCATGGACGGCAAGGACAAGCGTATCGGCGCCGACGTGAGCTACTCGCCCAAGTTCATCTACGACGCGATCAAGCTCACCGCCGAAGCGCGCCTGAAGGGCGAGAAGCTGCCGGCCACGACGATCATCCCGTCGGTGCTGATCACCAAAGAGAACGCCAAGGATTTCTACTTCCCCAACTCGCCGTTTTGATGTGACTGCGGACCACGCTGCACGCAAGCTGCGCTACGCCATGGTCGGCGGCGGCCGCGACGCCTTCATCGGCGCCGTGCATCGCCACGCGATCGCGCTCGACGGCCAGTGCGAACTGGTCGCCGGTGCGCTCTCGTCGCAAGCCGCAAAGGCGCGCATCTCGGGCCGCGATCTGTTTCTGGCAGACGACCGCAACCACGGCGACTGGCAGTCGCTGCTCGCCGACGAACTGAAGCGGCCCGCGCACGAGCGCATCGACTTCGTCGTCATCGTCACGCCGAACCATGTGCATTTCGCGGTGGCGCAGGCCTTTGTCGAGGCTGGCTTCCACGTCGTCTGCGACAAGCCGCTGGTGCACACGCGCGCCGAGGCCGATGCGCTGGTCGCCGCAGTGAAGGCGCGCGGCACGGTCTTCGGCGTGACCTACAACTACAGCGGCTATCCGATGGTGCGCCAGGCCCGCGCGATGGTGCGTGCGGGCGAGATCGGCGAGGTCCGCAAGGTCATCGTCGAGTACAGCCAAGGCTGGCTCGCGACGGCGCTCGAGGCCGGCGGCAACAAGCAGGCCGGTTGGCGCACCGATCCCGCGAAAAGCGGCGCAGCGGGGGCCATCGGCGACATCGGCTCGCACGCCGAGAACCTGATCGCGACGGTCACCGGCCTCGAGATCGAACGCCTGTGCGCCGACCTCGGCGCGCTGGTGCCCGGCCGTGCACTCGACGACGACGCCAACCTGCTGCTGCGTTTCTCCAACGGCGCGCGGGGCGTGCTGGTCGCCTCGCAGATCAACACCGGTCTGGAGAACGACTTGCGCCTGCGTGTGGCCGGCACGCTGGGCACGCTCGACTGGCGGCAGGAACGCCCGAGCGAGCTGGTGCATCTGCCGGGCGATGGCCCGAAGCGGACATTGACGCGCGGAGCGCCCTGGCTGCATCCGTCGGCGCAGCGCGCCAGCCGCCTGCCCGCGGGACACCCCGAAGGTTTCATCGAGGCCTTCGCCAATGTGTATGCGGGCGTGGTCGCGGACATTCGCGCGCGCCTGATCGGCGAACCCGCGGACCCGCTGGCGGCCGACTATCCCCGCGTGGAAGACGGTGCACGCGGCGTGCGCTTCATCGAGCGCACCGTGGCGTCGGCGGCGAGCGAGGCCAAGTGGACGGCCTGGTGATGCTTTCTTCGCCGGCCTGAAGCGCGCCGACGCGGCAGCGCTCAGAGCGACTCGAACGGGGCCGCACGCACCGTGTCGCGGCCGGCTGCCTTGGCCGCGTAGCAGGCGGCATCTGCGGCCTCGATCCATTCCGCCACCGTGGCAGTGTCGCTGCGCAGGCCGGCCACGCCGATGCTCGCGCCCACGTTGAGCGTGCCTTGCTCCCAGGGCAGGGCCACATCGTTGACCGCGCGCCGGACCTCGTCGGCGATGCGCATGGCGGTTGCATGCGGGCAGCGCTCGAGCAGCAGCGCGAACTCGTCACCGCCCATGCGCACCACGAGGTCACCCGCACGCACGTGCGAGGCGATGGCAGTCGCCACCGTCAGCAGCATCAGGTCGCCAGCCAGGTGGCCTGCGGTGTCGTTGACCGGCTTGAAGCGATCGAGGTCGATGAACACCAGCGATGCCGGCAGCGAGCGCGGCACTGCGTCGACCAGGCGCTGCGCATGCAGCGCGAAGGCCTTGCGATTGACCAGGCCGGTGAGCGCATCGTGCGTGGCCGACCACTCGAGCTGTTCGCGCGCGGCCCGCTGCGCCTCGATGTCGCTCAGCGTCCAGATGGTGCCCATCGCGCGGTCGGCCGCGTCCACTGGCTTGCTGCGCAGGCCGGCCCAAAAGCGCGTGCCGTCGTTGCGCATCAGCTGCCATTCACCCACGTAGGGCATGCCGGCGCGAAACGCCGCCTGCTCATGCGCGGTGAACGCGGCGAGTTCTTCGTCCGACGCGAAGAGCCGGCGCAGCGGTTGCTCGAGCAGGTCGTGCTCACCCGCCGCGAGCAGCCGACAGAACTCGGTGCTCACCAGTTCGAACTTCTGCGCTTGCACGAAGGCGATGCCCACCGGTGCGGCGCTCATCACGGAGCCCAGCTTGCTGAGCACCTCCGCGTTGCGTTCCTCGAGATGCACGCGTTCCATGCCGACGCGCTGCAGCACTTGGCTCAGGCTGCCGATCTCACCGGAGGCCGAGGGCCAACCGGCCTGCGGCAGCAACACGCCGTCGAACATGTGCTGGGCACGGTGTTCGAGCAGCGTCAGCGGCCGCAACCAGCGCCAGAGCAGCGTCAGCAGCACGGCTGACAGCAGGCCGATCAACGCGATGGCGCCAACCAACGCGTCCTGCCGCGCATCGCGCAAGGGCGCCAGCAGTTCGGCTTCGGCGCGCGTGCGCCAGATCATCCAGTCGGGGCCGGGCACGCCGGCGGCGCTCACCACCTCGCCGGGTTGGGCCAACACCAGGCCTTGCGGTTCGACCGGCGCACCGCCCGCCATCCAGGTGGCAAAGGCCTGCGACAACCGGCCTTCGTCCGACAGCAGGGTCATGAGACGTCGGCGATCAGGATGGGCGAGCACGCGGCCGCGCTCGTCCGTGACAACCACCATCGCCGACGCTTCGCTGCCCTGCGCGTCGACCAGGCCATCGAGCAGGTCGCGGCTGCTCAAGCGCAGTGCACCGCCGAGCACGGCGTAGATGCCGTCGGCGTTGCGCACCGGCTGGGTCAGCACGATCAGCGCCTCTCCCGTCAGCTTGCCCGGAATCGGCTCGGAGACGATCGCGCGGCCTTCGCGCAGCGTGCGGCGAAAGTACTCGCGCTCGGACAGGTCGAGCGTCGGACGACGCACGCCGCTTTCGTCCGCAGCGATGCGCAGTTCACCTTGCGCCGTCGCCACGAAGAGGCTGCTGTAGAGGCTGCGCAGCACCGGCTGGCTTTCCAGGAAGCGACCCAGTGCCTCGTCGTCCATGACGGTGGACGGGTCGAGCCGAAAAGCCACCACCTGCAGCGCGCGCTGCAACTCGACCACGCGGCGCGACAGCAGCGCTGCCGTGCGCGAAGCCTCGCTGACCTCGCGCTGGCGCTCGGCCCGCAGCGTGTCGTGTTCGGCGCGGCTGATCAACAGGACGGTGATCAGGCCAATGCCCAGCGTCAGTGCCGCGACGCCGCCGAAAGTGATGCGCGCCTTGAGCGAGCCGAACAGCCACAACAGACTGCGCATGCTCGCCATCATGGGGCGAGCCGTTGGGTGGAAGCAGCGCGACAGAGCAAGCGAGAACTTTCGTGGGACGGACGTCGTCGATGACCGGAGGAGCCGTGCGTGCAGGGACGCCGCAGGGCGGTCGACCCGCCGCGAGGTCCGATGGACCTCGTACCGTATCAGGTGTTCGCCGTGCGACGGTAGTGAATTCTCCCAAGCGGCGATGACGCGTTCTTCGCCAGCGTAGGCCGCTGCCCACAGCAGATCGCGGGTGCGCAAGTGCCGTTGCGAGCCGGGGTCGCCCTAGGATGGATTTCATGGCTGCATCGGATGCTCATCCGGCCTCGGTCGCCGGCGATCTGGTCATCGCCCGCCCCGAAGGCCTCTACTGCCCGCCCGGCGACTTCTACATCGATCCCTGGCGGACGGTGGCGCGAGCCGTCATCACGCATGCGCACTCCGACCATGCGCGGGTCGGCCATGGCCACTATCTCGCGCATACCGACAGCGAAGGCACGCTGCGCACACGGCTTGGTGCCGACATCAACCTTCAGACGCTGCCGTATGGCGAGGCCATCGCGCACAACGGCGTGCGCATTTCGTTGCACCCCGCGGGCCACGTGTTGGGGTCGGCGCAGGTTCGGCTCGAACACGGCGGGCGCGTGTGGGTCGCCTCGGGCGACTACAAGACCGAGCCCGATGGCACCTGCACGCCCTTCGAGCCGGTGCGCTGCGACACCTTCATCACCGAGTCCACCTTCGGCCTGCCGATCTACCGCTGGCCGACACAGGCGGAGCTGTTCGCCGAGATCAACGACTGGTGGCGGCGCAACGCCGACGAGGGTCGTGCGTCGGTGCTGCTGTGCTACGCCTTCGGCAAGGCGCAGCGCATCCTGCACGGCGTCGACCCGGGCATCGGGCCGATCGTGGTGCACGGCGCGGTCGAACCGCTCAACGCGGTGTACCGCGCAGCCGGCGTTGCGTTGCCGCCGACGTTCCGCGTGAGCGATCCCGAAGTGAACCCGCAGATGCTCAAGCGCGCGCTGGTGCTGGCGCCACCGTCGGCGCAGGGCACGCCGTGGATCCGCCGCTTCGGCAACTACTCGGATGCGTTCGCCAGCGGTTGGATGCAGCTGCGCGGCACGCGGCGCCGGCGCGGCGTCGATCGCGGCTTCGTGATGAGTGACCACGCCGACTGGCCGGGCCTGCAGAAGGCCATCGCCGGAACAGGGGCCGAGCGCGTCTTCGTCACGCACGGCAGCGTCGCCATCCTCGTGCGCTGGCTGACCGAGAACGGGCTGGAGGCACAGGGCTTCAAGACCGAATACGGCGACGAGGACGTGGCCGACCAGGGCGATGCCAAACCCGTGGCCGGGCCCGATGCGGCCGCGCTCGATCCGCCCGTGGCGGACGCCGCGTCATGAGGGCGTTCGCGGCGCTGTACCGCGAACTCGACGCGACCACGTCGAGCCTGGCCAAGCAGGCCGCGTTGCAGCGGTACCTGCGCGCGGCGGCCCCCGAAGACGCAGCTTGGGCGGTGTACTTTCTCGCCGGCGGGAAGCCGCGTCAGCTGGTGCCGACCAAGTTGCTGCGGCAACTCGCACAGGCGTCGGCCGGCTTGCCCGAATGGCTCTTCGACGAGAGCTACGAGGCCGTCGGCGACCTGGCCGAAACCATCTCCCTGCTCCTGCCGCCGCCGACCGAGCAGCACGACCTCGGCCTGGCGGTGTGGATCGAACAGCACTTGCTTCCTTTGCGCAAGACGCCGCCGGACGAACTCGCCAACACGCTGCGCGCGCAATGGCAGCAGCTCGCGGTCGACGAACGGCTGGTGTACTTCAAGCTCATGACCGGCAGCTTTCGCGTCGGCGTTTCGCGCCTGCAGGTCACGCAGGCGCTCGCGGCGGTCGGCGGGCTCGACCCCAAGCGCGTCGCGCAGCGGCTCATGGGCTACACCCACATCAGCGGCAAGCCCTCGGCGACCGACTACGCGGGCCTGATCGGTGCCGAAGACGACAGCGAGCTCAACCAGAAGACCAGCGGCCAGCCGTATCCGTTCTTCCTCGCGCACCCCTTCAACCAGCCGGTCGAGCAGTTCGATGCGCTGCTCGGCCCGCCCGCCGACTGGATCGTCGAGTGGAAGTGGGACGGCATCCGCGCGCAGCTGGTGAAGCGCGCCGGCGCCGTCTCGCTGTGGTCGCGCGGCGAGGAGCTGGTGACCGACCGCTTCCCCGAACTTGCGACCATGGGCGAGGCGCTGCCCGACGGCACCGTGCTCGACGGCGAGATCGTGGTGTGGCGCAAGGACGAAGCCTTGCCGGACGGCGTGGGCAAGGTGCAGCCTTTCGCCGAACTGCAGCGCCGCATCGGCCGCAAGACGCTCGGGCCGAAGCTGCTGCGCGATATTCCGGTGGTTCTGCTGGGCTACGACCTGCTCGAGTGGCAGGGCCGCGACCTTCGTGCCACGCCGCAGCAAGAGCGCCGCGCGCTCATGGACGAACTCGTCGCGCAGCTGCAGCACCCGCAACTCATCGCGAGCCCGCTGCTCGCCGGCGACAGCTGGGACGACCTGTCGCGCCAGCGCGAGGCGGCGCGCGCGATGGGCGTCGAAGGGATGATGCTCAAGCAGCGCCACGCGCACTACGGCGTCGGCCGCACCAAGGACGTCGGTACGTGGTGGAAGTGGAAGATCGATCCGCTCAGCATCGACGCGGTGCTCATCTACGCGCAGCGCGGCCATGGCCGGCGCGCCAGCCTCTACAGCGACTACACCTTCGCCGTGTGGGACGGACCGCCCGGACAGGAAGATCGCAGGCTGGTGCCCTTCGCCAAGGCCTACTCGGGCCTCACCGATGTCGAGATGGGCCGCGTCGATGCCGTCATCCGCAAGACCACGATCGAGAGCTTCGGCCCGGTGCGCAGCGTGAAGCCGACGTTGGTCTTCGAGCTCGGCTTCGAAGGCATCGCGCGCAGCACGCGCCACAAGAGCGGCATCGCGGTGCGTTTTCCGCGCATGCTGCGCTGGCGCGAGGACAAGCCGGTGGCGGAGGCCGACACGCTGGACACGCTGGCCGCACTGCTGCCCGCGAGCGGATCGCCGCCGGCCGACGCTGGCGGCTAACCGCCGCCGAACAGCTGCGCCACCGTGCGCCGCAGCCATGCGTTGCCCGGCTCCGCGTGGAAGCGCGCGTGCCAGTGCTGCTTGACCGCGTAGGAGGGCAGGGCGAAGGGCAGCTCCATGATCCTCACCGGCTCTTGCGTCGACAGCACCTCGCCCAGCACGCGCGGCACGATCACGATCAGTTCGGTGTGCGCCACGATGCGCGCCACGCTCAGGAAGCTCGACAGCCGCACCACCACCTCGCGCTCGACGCCCAGCCGCTGAAGCGTCTTGTCGACAATCGCATGGCCGGTGCCCGACGAGGAGATCACCGCGTGGGCCTCGGCCTCGAAGCGCTTCTTCGTCAGGCGCGCGTCGATGCGCGGATGGTGCTGCGCGACCAGGCAGACGAAGTTCTGCATGAACAGCGTCTGCTGGTAGAAGCCGGCGTCGAGCTGCGGCATGAAGCCCACGGCCAGGTCAACCTCGCCGTTCTCCAGCCGGCGGCCGCTCTCGGTCGAGATGATCTCGGTTTCCAGCTGCACACCGGGCGCCATGCGGCGCAGGTGGTCGAGCAGGTTCGGGAGCAGCACCACCTCGCTGATGTCGGTCATGCACACGCGAAAGCTTCGGCGCGCCAATGCCGGGTCGAAGGCGGTGCGGCTGCCACGGGCATGCTCAAGCTGCGCGAGAACTTCGCGCAGGTGCGGCAGCAGTCGCTCGGCATGCGGCGTCGGCTGCATCCCCCGCGCAGTGCGGGTGAACAACCGGTCGTCGAAGTGCGCGCGCAGCTTGTTGAGCATGGTGCTGGCCGCCGCCTGCGCCAGGCCCAGGTGCTCGGCCGCCTTCGAGACGCTCCCGGTCTTGTAGACCTCGTCGAACACGGCGAGCCAGTCGAGATCAAGCTTGGACATGGCGCGATTCCTGAATAGGCGAAGCGGCCATTATCGAAAATCGCGATACGCAGTATTGGCTGCAGGCCTTGATCCCATAGTGGTCGGGGCGAACAATGCGCGGGGCAGGCCAGACGTCGCCAAGACGCGGTGCCCGCAGGAGACAAAAACCCATGACCACCGCTGCACTTCGCACCGTTGCATCGCCCGCTTCCGCTGCCGACGAACGTCGCGCCTACTACGACCGCATCCGGCCGTTGCATCTCACGCCGCTGTGGGAATCGCTTCATGCGCTGGTGCCGCGCGAGCCGCAAACGCCGTGCGCCCCGGCGCTCTGGCGCTACGACGCGATCCGCCCGCTGCTGATGGAGTCGGCCGAACTCATTACCGCCGACGAGGCCGTGCGCCGCGTGCTGGTGCTGGAGAACCCGGCCATCCCTGGCCGTTCGTCGATCACGCAGTCGCTCTACGCCGGCCTGCAGCTCATCATGCCGGGGGAGGTGGCGCCTTCGCACCGGCACGTGCAGTCGGCGCTGCGCTTCATCGTCGACGGCACGGGCGCGTACACCACGGTGGGCGGCGAGCGCACCACGATGCATCCCGGCGACTTCATCATCACGCCCTCGTGGGCCTGGCACGACCATGGCAACGAAGGCATCGAGGGCGTGAGCGAGCCGGTGGTGTGGCTCGACGGCCTCGACATCCCGATGGTGCGTTTCTTCGACGCCGGCTTCGCCGAGAACGACGACGCCAAGGTGCAGCATGTCGCGCGTCCGGAGGGTCACAGCCTGGCGCGCTTCGGCCACAACATGGTGCCACTGCGGCACGACCACACCTCGGCCACCTCGCCGATCTTCAACTACCCCTACGCGCGCAGCCGCGAGGCGCTGGCGCAACTGCAACGGCAGGAGGCGCCTGACGCCTGGCTCGGCCACAAGTTGCGCTACATCAATCCGCTGACCGGCGGCTCGCCGATGCCGACCATCGCGACCCACCTGCAGCTGCTGCCGCGCGGCTTCGTCGGCAAGACGCACCGCGCCACCGACGGCGCCGTCTACAGCGTGGTCGAAGGCCGTGGCACGGCGCACATCGCCGGCCAGCGCTTCGACTTCGCTCCACGCGATACCTTCGTCGTGCCATCGTGGGCGCCGCTCGAACTCGTGGCGAGCGACGAGGTGGTGCTCTTCAGCTTTTCCGATCGTCCGGTGCAGCAGGCGATGGGCGTGCTCAGGGAGTCATTCGACTAACCCCCAGTCTTCGCGCACTGCGTGTCGCTTTGACCACCCCCTTTCAGGGGGCGGCACCTGCGGCCCGGCAAAGCCGGTTCCGCGGTACCTCCCCGCACCGGCTGCGGCGTGTGTTTTTGTCGGTCCACTCTGATTGATCAACATGTCTTTCGCCTTTTCTCCGCCACCTGTCGTCGGACTGCCCATCGTCGGCAGCGACGAACGCTTTCCCGTGCGCCGCGTCTACTGCGTCGGCCGCAACTACGCGGCGCACGCGCGCGAGATGGGTTTCGACCCCGATCGCGAGCCGCCCTTTTTCTTCTGCAAGCCGAACGACGATGCGTCGGTGGTGCCGGTCGCCGAAGGCGAAACGGCGACGTTGCCGTACCCACCGCTGACGAACAACTATCACTACGAGGCCGAGCTCGTGGTCGCGATAGGGAAGGGCGGCAGCGACATCGCGCAGGCCGATGCCGCCTCGCACATCTACGGCTACGCGGTGGGCCTCGACATGACGCGGCGCGACCTGCAGATCGCCGCTCGCGAGAAGGGCCGGCCGTGGGAAGTGGGCAAGGCCTTCGACTTCTCCGCACCCGTCGCACCGGTGGTGCGCCGCGCCGACGCACTCGGTGTCGACAGCGCCGGCATCGTGCTCGAGGTCGACGGCGCCGTGCGCCAGCAGGCCACCATCGCGCACCTGATCTGGTCGGTCGACGAGGTCATCGCCAACCTGTCGTCACTGTTCACGCTGCAGCCCGGCGACCTGATCTTTACCGGCACACCCGAAGGCGTGGGTGCTGTGCAGCGCGGCCAGGCGATGGTGGTGCGCATCGACGGACTGCCGTCGCTGTCGGTCCGCATCGAGTGAGCCCTCACGCAGGAGCAACGCGATGAACGAATCCCTCACGACGAACGACACGCCCCGCGTGCTGCTGATCGGCGGCGGCATCGGTGGCATGGCCGCGGCGCTGTCGCTGGCACGCCTCGGCCTGGCGGTCGAGTTGATCGAGCAGAGCACCGCCATCGGCGAGATCGGCGCCGGCCTGCAGCTCGGCCCCAACGCCTTCGCTGCGCTCGATGCGCTGGGTGTGGGTCAGGCCGTGCGCAATGGCTCGGTCTTCACCGATCGGCTGGTGATGATGGACGCCGTTGACTGCAGCGAGGTCGCCTCGGTGCCGGTGGGCGAAGCCTTTCGCGCACGCTTCGGCAACCCGTACGCGGTGAGCCACCGCGCCGACCTGCATGGCGCGCTGTTCGATGCGGTGCAGCGGCACCCGCGCATTCGCGTGCACACCGGCGCGCAGGTCGACGTGCTCGAGCTGGGCGGTGCGCAGGTGCGGGCTGCGGCGCGCGACGGCCGGCTGTTCACCGGCGATGCGGTGGTCGGCTGCGACGGCGTGAAGTCGGTCGTGCGTGCCAAGCTGATCGGCGACGCGCCGCGCGTGTCGGGCCATGTGGTGTATCGCGCCGTGGTGCCGGCCGCGGACATGCCGGCCGACCTTCGCTGGAACGCGCCGGTGGTGTGGGCCGGCCCGAACTGCCATCTGGTGCACTACCCGCTGCGCCATGGCGAGTTCTACAACCTGGTCGTGACTTTCCACAGCCGCGACAAGGAGCAATGGGGCGTGAGCGACGGCAGCAAGGCCGAAGTGCTGTCGTACTTCGACGGCGTGCATGCGCGCCCGCGCCAGTTGCTCGATCGGCCGACCTCGTGGCGCCGCTGGAGCACGGCCGACCGCGATCCGGTCGCGAACTGGAGCGAGGGCCACGCCACGCTGCTGGGCGATGCGGCGCATCCCATGATGCAGTACCTCGCGCAGGGCGCGTGCATGGCGCTCGAGGATGCGGTCACGCTCGGCGCCGCAGTGCAGGCCTGCCGCCGCGATGACGGACGCTTCGACCTGCCGACTGCCTTTCGCCTCTATGCGTCGGCCCGCGTGGCACGCACCGCCCGCGTGGTGCTCTCGGTGCGCGAGATGGGGCGGCTCTATCACGCCAAGGGCGTCGAGCGCCGGGTGCGCAACAGCCTGTGGGTGGGCCGCACGCCCGATCGCTTCTACGACGCGGTCGAATGGCTCTACGCCTGGCGGCCGGAGCGCTGCCTCGACGATGCCGACGCCGCACTGCGCGCATCGGCACGCGACTTGCACGTGGCGAGTTGAAAAAGACGGGCCGTCGCGTCGAGGCCCGGACACACGGGCACGGCATGATCGTGCCGCGACTGCATAGCAAAAAAACCGATACCAACCCCCTGGAGACAAACCATGCCCTCGATTTCCCGACTGCTCGCCACCGCTGCCGCGGCCACCGCCATGGTGCTGGGCGCAGGCGCTCACGCGCAGACCGCTGCAGCCACCGACTTTCCGAACAAGCCGGTCACCCTGGTCACGCCCTTCGCCGCAGGCAGCGGCCCGGACGCGGTGCTGCGCCTGGTCTCGGACAAGCTGTCGCGGCTGTGGAACCAGCGCGTGGTGGTCGACAACAAGCCCGGCGGCGGCGGCTTCATCGCCATCGAACAGGCGCGTCGTGCGGCCCCCGACGGCTACACGCTGCTGCAGCTCGACAGCGAACACATCGCTGCGCTGCCGCACCTGTACAAGTCGCGCAACTTCGTCACGCTGCAGCATTTCGACCCGGTGGCCTCGCTCTTTCGCACGCCTTTCTTCGTGGCCGTTGGCAGCGACTCGAAATACAAGACCATGACCGACCTGATCGCCGACGCCAAGGCGCATCCGGGCCAGGTCAGCTACGGCTCCTGGGGCGTGGGCAGCCCGGGGCACCTGGGCGGGCAGCAGCTCGACGCGCTGGCTGGCACGCGCATGCAGCACGTGCCGTACCGCGAGGTGTCGCAACTCTTCGCCAACGTCGGCTCGGGCGACGTGCCATGGAGCTTCGCGAGCATTCCGTCGAGCCAAGGCATCTATAAGGCCGGCAAGCTGCGATACATCGCGATCGCCGCGCCCAAGCGCATTCCGCAGATGCCCGACGTGCCGACCATGGCCGAGGCGGGTGGCCCGGCTTCGCTGGAAGTGAACTCCTTCGTCTCACTGCTCGCGCCCAAGGGCGTGTCGCCCGCCATCAAGGCGAAAATCAACGCCGATGTCGCGAAGGTCATCGCCGATCCGGAGATCCGCGCCCGCTTCGACACGTTCGCTTTCGAGCCCCTGGCCTGGTCGCCGGAGGAGATCGAGCGCAACGCCGAAGCGAAGTCGAAGGTCTACGGCGAACTGGTGCGCATCGGCAACATCAGCCTCGAGTAACCGCGTTCTATTGTTGAGAAAGTGAAATCCATGCGTCGCTCCCTCCTCGTTCTCGCCCTGGCCGCTGCAACGGCACTGCCCCTGGTCGCCTCGGCCCAGAGCGCGAGCTGGCCCACCAAGCCGATCCGGCTGATCGTCGGCTTCCCCGGCGGCTCCACGCCGGACATCGCAGCGCGCACCATCGCTGAGCCGTTGTCGCGCGCGTTGGGCCAGCCGGTGGTGGTAGACAACAAGCCGGGTGCGTCGGGCAACATCGCCGCCGACCAGGTGGCCAAGGCGACCGACGACCACACGATCGGCATCGTCATCAACGGCAACCTCACGTCGTCGAAGATGCTCTACCCCAAGCTGCCCTACGACCCGGGCAAGGACTTCACCTACCTCTCGCTGATCGCCACGGCGCCGCTGGTGGTGGTCGCGCCCAACGGGCTGCCTTCGGGCGCGGCTTTCTTCGAGGCCGCGCGCAAGGCCGGTGACAGCTGGAACTACGGTTCGGTCGGCACCGGCTCGGTGGCGCACCTGGGCATGGAATTGCTCAAGAGCCGCGTGCCCGGCTTCAACCCGGTCCACGTGCCCTACCAGGGCAACCCGCAGGTCGTCACCGCCATGCTCGGCGGGCAGGTGCAACTGGCGCTCATTCCGCCGGGTGTCGCGATGCCGCAGATCCGCGCCGGCAAGCTGCAGGCGATCGGTATCACCAGCGGCCGCAGCACGCTGGTGCCCGAGCTCGCCCCGCTGGCCGATGCGGGCGTGAAGGACTTCAGCCTCGAGGTCTGGACCGCGCTGCTCGGCCCGGCGAACCTGTCGAAGACGGCGCAGGACCGCATCTCGAAGGAATTGGCCGTGATCATGAAGTCGCCCGAGGTGCGCCAGCGCCTGTTCGACCAAGGCTGGCAGGCCGTGGGCACCTCGCCCGAAGGCATGCGCGTGCGCGTGGATGAAGAGGCCAAGATCATGTCGCGAATCATCCAGACACGCGGCATCAAGCTCCAATGACTCGGACCCTGAACGAACCCGCGCGCAGCCTGCCGGTCTTCGGCGAATACGACGTGGTCGTGGTCGGCGGCGGCCCGGCCGGGCTGGCCGCGGCGGTGAGCGCCGCGCGCCACGGCGCGCGCGCGCTGCTGGTCGAGCGCTACGGCTTCCTCGGCGGCATGGGCACGGCCGGTGGCGTGACCAACTTCGCCGGCCTGTACGGCAAGCGCCGCGGCGAGATGACGCAGCTGGTGCACGGCGTGGTCGACGAGCTGCTCGAACGCATCGATGCCATGGGCGGCCTCAACAAGCCGCAGGACGGCATGCAGGGCCGCATCCGCGTGCGCTCGTACGATACCTCGGCCTACAAGTGCGCGGCCGACCAGTTGCTGGTCGACGCCGGTGTCGAGCTGCTGTTCCATGCCTACGCCGCGGCCACGCTGATGGACGGCGCGCGCATCGCGGCGCTGGTGGTCGAGACCAAGTCGGGCCGCCAGGCCATTCGCGCCAACGCCTTCGTCGACGGCAGCGGCGACGCCGACGTGGCCGCCTTCGCGGGCGTGCCCTTCGAGGTGGGCGACGGGCACGGCAGCGGCCTGTTTCCGACCACGATGTTCCGCGTCGGTCAGGTCGACGCGCCGCGCGCGCTGGCCGCGGTGGGCGAATTCAAGGCCATCAACGACGTGATGGATGCGGTGCGCGAGCGCAAGCCCAACGCCTATCGCTTCGCGCGCGAGGGCGCGATCCTGCGGCCCAACATCGACCCGCGCGAATGGCGCGCCAACGTCACGCAGATCCGGAATGCCGACGGCAAGGCGATGAACGGCGTCGACGCGCGCGAACTGAGCGAGGGCGAGCTCGAAGGCCGCCGGCAGATCGCCGAGTACTTCCGCTTCCTGCGCGCCGAGGTGCCGGGCTTCGAGCAGTCGGCCATCGTCGAGATCGCACCGCAGGTGGGCCTGCGCGAGACACGCCGCATCGCAGGCGTGTACGCGCTGACCGGCGAGGACATCCTGTCGTCGGCCAAGTTCGACGACGTGATCGGCCTGAACGGCTGGCCCATGGAGATGCATGCCGACGGCCTCATTCAGTGGGCGTTTCCGCGCGACGAAGCCAACACGTACAACCATCTGCCGTGGCGCATGCTGCTGCCGCAGGGCGTCGACAACCTGCTGGTGGCCGGCCGCTGCGCCGCCATGACGCACGAGGGCCAGTCGGCCGCGCGCGTCAGCGGCAGCTGCTTCGTGATGGGCCAGGCTGCGGGCACGGCCGCGGCGACGCTGGGCGGTGGCCGCTTCGCCGACGCCGACGTGGCAGCGTTGCAGACGAAGCTGGTCGCCGACGGCGCCGACCTCGACGGCTGACCGATGGCCGCCGCCGACAGCGCCATCGTGATCGACGTGGCGCGTCAGCGACTGGTGCTGTGGCGCGACGCGGTGCCGATGCTCGATGTCGCAGTGTCGACCGCCGAGCGCGGTGTCGGCGAGCAGCGCGGCAGCGGCTGCACGCCACGCGGCCTGCACCGGCCGAAGCGCAGCCGGAACGCGACTGGATCCTCACGCGCATCCTCTGGCTCGACGGCTGCGAGCCGGGCCGCAACCGCGGTGGCGAGGTCGACACGCTGCGCCGCTACATCTACATCCACGGCGCCCCGGACAGCGCGCCGATGGGCGTGGCGCTCTCGCACGGCTGCATCCGGATGCGCAATGCGGATGTGTGCGCGCTGTTCGACGCGGTCGATGTCGGCATGCGGGTGCGCATCGAGGGTTGAGCGGCGTCGAGCTTCAGCGCGGCACGACGCGCAGCACCCGCCCGGCCGCATTGTCGGTGAGCAGGTAGAGCGCGCCGTCGGGTCCGGCGCGCACGTCGCGCAGGCGCTCGCCGAGTTCGGTGAAGAGCGTTTCCTGCGTGCCTGGTCGGCCGTTCTCCATTGGTACGCGCCGCACGCTCTTCTCCTTCAGCGCCGTCACGAACAGGCTGCCGCGCCACGCAGGGAACAGCGCGCCGTCGTAGTGGGCCATGCCGGCCGGTGCGATCGACGGCGTCCATTCGAGCAGCGGCGGCGTCACGCCCGCGTAGTTGCGGTACGGCGTGATGCGCGCGCCCGTGTAGTCGACGCCGCCGGTCGTGATCGGCCAGCCGTAGTTGGCGCCACGCTCGATGCGGTTGAGCTCGTCGCCGCCCTTCGAGCCGTGCTCGTGCGCGTACAGCACGCCCTCGCCCGGCAGGCTGACCATGCCCTGCGGATTGCGGTGGCCGAGGCTGTAGATCTCGGGCAGCGCGCCGGCGCGGCCGACGAAGGGGTTGTCGGCCGGCACGCTGCCGTCGCGGCCGATGCGCATGATCTTTCCCAGGTGCGTGTGCAGCCGTTGCGCGTCGGTGCGCTCCAGATTGCCGTCGCCCATGCCGACCACCAGCGTGCCGTCGCCCAGCAGCGCCATGCGGCCGCCGAAGTGCTGACTGTGCGTCTTGGCGGGCTGGGAGGTGAAGATGGGCTGCACGTCGTGCAGTCGTGTGCCGTCGAAGCGCGCACGCACCACGCGCAGGTGGTTGGCCGCATGCACGCCGTGCGCGAACGAGAGATAGATGAAGCCGTTGTCGGCGAACGCCGGGTCGACCAGCACGTCGAACAGCCCCGACTGTCCGCTGGCATAGATCGGCGGCAGGCCGGCCACCGGCTCGGCGCGCAACGCGGGGGCACCGCCGGCCACCGGTGCCAGTACGCGGAGCCGGCCCGGGCGTTCGGTGACCAGCAGGCGGCCGTCGGGCAGGCTCGCCAGCGCCCACGGGTGCACCAGCCCCGCGGCCAGCGTCTCGATGCGGTAGGGCGCCGGTGGCGCGGCGCGCGACGCCACCGGCGCGATCACTGCGCAGAGGGTCAGCAGCGCGGTGAGCATTGCGGTAGGTGACCCGGGCGACCCCAAAGCGCGGTCTTGCATTCGTCGTGCTCCATGATGGCGGGCAGCGGCGCAACGGTCTGCGCCATGTCCTGCCGGTCTTTCAGTATCGAACACGCGCGCCCATGAATCGTTCCACTGCCAAAGCCTTCAAGCACAGCCCCTGGCGCAGGCGCATGGTTGCCCTCGCCGGCGCCCTCGTGCTGGCCGTCGCCTGGGGTTCGTTGATACAGACGCAGTTCAATCTGAATGCGCTGGTCGCGCTCGGCGTGGAGATGCCGGTGCGGCTGCGCTTGCAGACCTCGCTGCAGGACCTGCTCGGTTTCGGGCCGGTGTACGCCGGCATCGTGCTGGCCGCCTGGCTGCCGTCGCTCGCGGTGGCGAGCTGGCTCGCGCGCCGGAAGCCGGCATGGCGCATCGGGCTGTTCACGCTGGCAGCGGGGGTGGCGTTGCCGATCGCGATCCGCGTGACCGACGCGGTCGCGCCCATGCCGGTGTTCATCGATGCCACGCGCGGCCTCGGCGGTCTGCTGGCCATGACGATCGGCAGCGCCGCGGGCGGTGCGCTCTTCGCCCGCTGGACCTGGCCCCGGCACCGCGCCTGACCCACGCGACAGCAGATCGGGCCGCGCTTTGCTATGGTCCGTGGATTCCTTTTCTCGCCAGCGCAGCCTCCCCGATGACCGACCCCGCCACCGCCGCCCACCTCGTCGCCGAACTCGTCGACCTCATGCAGCTCGAGCCCCTGGGCGACGACCGCTTCCGCGCCCAGAGCGAAGACCTCGGCACACCCGCGGTGTTCGGCGGCCAGGTGCTCGGCCAGTCGCTGATGGCCGCGAGCCGCACGGTCGATGCCGACCGGCCGGTGCATTCGATGCATGCCTACTTCCTGCTGCCGGGCGAGCATGCGCCCATCGAGTACGCGGTCGACCGCGTGCGCGACGGACGCAGCTTCACGACCCGGCACGTGGTGGCGCGGCAGGGCGAGCGCATCATCTTCGAGATGTCGGCCTCGTTCCAGACGATCGACCCGGGTGTCGAGCACCAGTCACCGATGCCCGACGTGCCCGGCCCAGAGGGTTTGAGCAGCGACCTGCAGCGCCGCATCGACCTCGGCGACCGCATGCCCGCGCGGGTGCGCGCCAAGGGCCTGGAGCCGCACGGCATCGAATTCCGGGCGGTCGAGGCCGACGACCTGCTGGCACCCGTGCCGCGCGAGGCCGAGCGTTCGATCTGGATGCGCACCGTGGCGCCGCTGCCCGATGACCCGCTCATGCACCGCGCGCTGCTGGCCTATGCGTCCGACCACGGGCTGCTGAGCGCCGCGCTGCTGCCGCACGGCCTCACCTACATGCAGTCGGGCGTGCGCATGGCCAGCCTCGACCACGCGATGTGGTTCCACCGCGACTTCCGGCTCGACGACTGGCTGCTCTATCGGCTCGATTCGCCCAGCGCCAGCGGTGCGCGCGGCCTGTCGCGCGGCAGCGTCTACACGCGCAGTGGCCAGCTCGTCGCATCCACGGCGCAGGAAGGCATGCTGCGCGCCCGCAACCACGACCCGAGGACTTCATGAGCACGCTCTTCTCCCCGCTGCAGGTCGGCACCCTCACGCTGCCCAACCGCATCGTGATCGCGCCGATGTGCCAGTACTCCGCCGAAGACGGCAACATGACCGACTGGCACCTGATCCATCTCGGCGGGCTCGCGCTGTCGGGCGCCGGCCTGTTGATCATCGAGGCCACCGGCGTCGAGGCCGTTGGCCGCATCACGCCGCGCGACGTGGGCCTCTACAACGACGACAACCAGGCGGCCATCGCGCGCGTGCTGAAGGCGGTGCGCCACCATTCGCGCATGCCCGTCGCCATCCAGCTCGGGCACGCCGGTCGCAAGGCGTCGAGCCACGTCCCGTGGGAAGGCGGCCAGGCGCTCGGCCCCGACGAGGGTGCGTGGCAGACCGTGTCGGCCTCTGCGCTGCCGCATGCGCCCGGCGAGCCGCCGCCGCTGGCGCTCGACGTCGCTGGCCTGGCGCGCGTGAAAGCGGCCTTCGTGCAGGCTGCGCAGCGCGCACACGCACTCGGTATCGACGCCATCGAGCTGCATGCGGCACACGGCTACCTGCTGCATCAGTTCCTGTCGCCGCTGTCGAACCAGCGCACCGACGACTGGGGCGGCTCGCTCGAGAACCGCATGCGCTTTCCGCTCGAAGTGTTCGACGCGGTCCGCGCCGCCGTTCCAGTGTCGATGCCCGTCGGCCTGCGCCTGTCGGCCACCGACTGGGTCGAGGGCGGCTGGGATGTCGAGGGCAGCATTGCGTTCTCGAAGGCGCTGGCGGCGCGCGGCTGCGATTTCATGCACGTTTCGTCGGGCGGGGTGTCGCCGCAGCAGAAGATCCCGTTGTCACCCGGTTACCAGGTGCCGATGGCCGAGCGCATCAAGGCCGAGGTCGATATGCCGGTCTTCGCGGTCGGCCTCATCACCGAGCCGGAACAGGCCGAGGCCGTGATCGCCGCAGGGCAGGCCGATGCCGTGGCCATCGCACGTGCCGTGCTCTTCGAGCCGCACTGGCCATGGCGCGCCGCCGCCGAACTGGGGGCGCAGGTCGAGGTGCCACCGCAGTACTGGCGTTCGCAGCCGCGCGAGCTCAAGGCCCTGTTCGGCGACGCGCGCATCGGCGCACGTTGAAACCACTCCACGCATCCGGAAGGCCGACGATGTCCAGCTTCAAGAAATACCGTGTCGGCGCCAAGGTGCGTCTCGCCGACGTCGACCCCGGCGACCGCCATCTCCTGAACGGCAGCGACAGCGAACAGCGCGCGCAGCTCGACGAACTGGCGCAGGAACTCGACGACCTGCAAAACCTGCTGCACGCCGAAGGCAAGCGCAAGCTGCTGCTGGTGCTTCAGGGGATGGACACCAGTGGCAAGGACGGCACGGTGCGCTGGGTGTTCTCGCGCACCTCGCCGCTGGGCGTGCGCGTGGCGGCCTTCAAGGCGCCGTCGCTCGACGAGCTGGCGCACGACTTCCTGTGGCGTTGCCACGCAGTGGTGCCGCGCGCCGGCGAGATCGCGGTGTGGAACCGCAGCCACTACGAAGACGTGCTGGTGCCGGTGGTCGAAGGTTGGATCGACAAGGCCGAGACGCAGCGCCGCTATGCGCACATCAACGACTTCGAGCGCCTGCTGACCGAGACCGGCACGGTGGTGCTCAAGTGCATGCTGCACATCGGCAAGGACGAGCAGCGCGAGCGCCTGCAGGCGCGCATCGACGAGCCTGCGAAGAACTGGAAGTTCGCCATGGGCGACCTCGACGCGCGCAAGAAGTGGGACCTGTACCAGCGCGCCTACGCACGCCTGCTGGACGCCACGTCGACCAAGAACGCGCCGTGGTACGTGGTGCCAGCCGACAGCAAGACGCATCGCAACCTGATGATCGCGCAGCTGCTTGTGAAGACGCTGAAGGACATGAAGCTCAGCACACCGCCGGCCGACCCGGCGCTGCGCGGGCTGATCGTGCCCTGAGGCACGTCGCGAGCGCTAGACGCCGAGGTAGCGCGTCCACAACCCGCGGTCGGCGTCGAGCGCGGCGGAGTCGCCCGTCCACACGACGCGACCGCGTTCGAGGACGAGGTGCCGGTCGGCCAGCGGCAGCAGGCGCTGCACGTACTTGTCGACCACCAGGATCGCTTCGCCCTCGGCCTTGAGCGTGGCCAGGCAGCGCCAGATCTCTTCGCGGATGACGGGGGCCAGGCCCTCGGTCGCCTCGTCGAGGATCAGCAGCTTGGGGTGCGTCGACAGCGCACGCGCGATGGCCAGCATTTGTTGTTCGCCGCCCGACAGCTGGTTGCCCGCGTTGGCCTTGCGCTCGCCGAGGCGCGGGAACAGGCCGTACAGCGCATCGACCGTCCAGCGCGGCGCCTGCTTCGCTGCACCGGCCCGAGGCCGTGCGAACGCGCGCAAGTGCTCGTCGACGCTCAGGTTGGGAAACACGTGGCGGCCTTCGGGCACGATGGCCACGCCGCGCCGGCCGATGGCGTCGGGCCGCGTGCCGCCGATGTCGGCACCCTCGAATCGCACGCTGCCACGCATCGGCTTGAGCGTGCCGGTCAGCACCTTCAAGAGCGTGCTCTTGCCCATGCCGTTGCGCCCGAGCAGCGCCATCACCTCGCCGGGCTTCACGTCGATGTCGATGCCGAACAGCACCTGGCTCGCGCCGTAGCCGGCTTCGATGCCGGTCGCTTCGAGCAGCTTGCTCATGAATGTCCCTCTGCTTCCGTGCCCAGATACACGGCCTGCACGTCGGGGTGGCCGCGCACCTCGTCGGCGGTGCCGGTCATCAGCACCTTGCCCTGCACCAGCACCGTGAGGCGCGTGGCCAAGCGGAACACCGCGTCCATGTCGTGTTCGATGAGCAGGATGGCCATCTCGCTGCGCAGCGATTCGATCAGCGCCACCATGCGCGCCGATTCGTCCGGCCCCATGCCGGCCATTGGCTCGTCGAGCAGCAGCAGCTTCGGCCGTGCGGCCAGTGCCAGCGCCACGTCGAGCGCACGCTGCGCACCGTGCGGCAGCGTGCCGGCGATGCGATGGCGCTCGCTGGTCAGGCCCACGCGCTCGGCCAATGCTTCGGCCTTGGACACCAGTTCGCTTTCGTTTGCACGCGGCGCCATGAAGCGCAGGCTGCTGCCCGCGTGCGCCTGCACCGCGAGCATCAGGTTGTCGTGCACCGTCTCCTTGGCGAAGACGCGCGTCACCTGAAAGCAGCGCGACAGGCCAGCGCCCACGCGCTGATGGTCCTTCAGCGGCGTGATGTCGTGGTCGCCGAGCCAGATGCGGCCGGCGTCGGCCTTCAGCAGGCCGGAGATGAGGTTGACCAGCGTCGTCTTGCCGGCGCCGTTGGGGCCGATGAGCGCATGGATCTCGCCGGCGTCGACCGTGAGGTTCACATGGTCGGTCGCCAGCAGGCCGCCGAAGCGCTTGACCAGTCCTTCGATGCGGAACAGGCTCATGCGGCCACCGCCTTCTTCCGGCGCGAAAGCGCAGCCAAGCCCTTGGGCGCCCACAGCGCGACCGCGATCAGCAGCAGCCCGAGCGGCAGGTGCCAATGCTCGGTGTACTGCTTGAGCACCTCTTCGAGCAGCAGCCACACGGTGGCGCCCACCGGCCCGCCCCAGCTGCGGCCCAGGCCGCCGATGACGACCATCACCACCAGCGTGGCCGACTGCGTCCAGTGCATCGCACCCGGGCTGATGAAGCCGTTGCCGCCTGCCAGCAGTGCGCCGGCCAGGCCCGCCACCGCGCCCGCGATGGCGAAGGCCACCAGCTGGATGCGGAACACCGGGTAGCCCAGCGCACGCATGCGCGTCTCGTTGTCGCGGATGCCCATCAACGCATGGCCGAAGCGCGAGCGCGTGGCGCGGTGCATCCACCCCAGCGCGAGGGCAACCAGCACCAGCACCACCCAGTAGAAGGTCGATTCGTTGCCGAGGTCGACGCCCAGGCCCAGCGTGGGCCGCGACGGCAGCGTGTAGCCGTCGTCGCCGCCATAGGTGCGCAGCGACACGGCGATGAAGTACAGCATCTGCGCGAAGGCCAGCGTGGTCATGATGAAGTACACGCCGCGCGTGCGCAGCGCCACCGTGCCGATCAGCGCGGCGACGAGGCCGGCGACCAGCGCGGCCATCGGCCACATCACCCAGGCCGACATCACGCCGGCATCGGCAAAGGCGACCACCGTGTACGCACCGACGCCGATGAAGCCTGCGTGCCCCAGCGCCACCATGCCGCCGAAGCCGAGGATGAAGTTGAGGCTGGCCGCGGCCAGCGTCATGATCAGCACGCGCCGCACGAAGCCGATGTAGAACTCCATGCCGAAGAGCGGTGCGACCAGCGGGAAGGCGGCCAGTGCGACGAGCAGCACCAGCGGAAGAATGAAGCGAGCTTTCATGCGCGGGCCGAGAAGAGGCCCGAAGGCCGGAAGATCAGGACCACCACCATCAGCGCGTACATCGCGACTTCGGCGAAGAGCGGGCCGAGGTCGGCCGCGGTGGCCGGCGGCAACGTGGCACGCAGCAGCATCGGCAGGAAGGCGCGGCCGATGGTGTCGACCAGGCCCACCAGCAGCGCGGCCACGAAGGCGCCGCGCACCGAGCCGATGCCGCCGATGACCAGCACCACCAGCGCAGGAATCAGGATCTGCTCGCCCATGCCGACCTGCACCGCGACGATCGGCCCCATCAGCGCGCCGGCCAGCGCGGCGAGCGCCGCACCGAGCAGGAACACGCCGTTGAAGATGCGGCCCACGTGCACGCCCATCAGCTCGGCCATCGGCCGGTCCGACGCACCGGCGCGCACCCGCATGCCGACGCGCGTGTGGTTCACGAGCAGGTACAGCGCCAGCGCGACCAGCACGCCCGCGCCGAGGATCACCAGGCGGTAAGCCGGGTAGGGCAGGCCGTCGATGATCTCGATCGGACCGCTCAGCGCGGCGGGCGTCGGCGCCATCACCGGCGACGGCCCCCAGATCATCTTGACGAGGTCGTCGGCCACCAGGATCACGCCGAAGGTCGCCAGCACTTGCGCGAGGTGGTCGCGCTTGTAGAGCTGGCGCATCAGCAAAAACTCGAGCAACGCAGCGACGATGACCGTGACCAGCACTGCCAGCAGGATCGCCGCCACGAACGAGCCGCTCTGCTGGTGCGCCTGCGCCGCCACGTACGCGCCCGACATGAACAGCGAGCCGTGCGCCAGGTTCAGCACGTCCATGATGCCGAACACCAGCGTCAGGCCCGCGGCCAGCAGGAACAGCATCAGCCCGAAGCCGAGCCCGTTGAGCAGTTGCTCGAGAAAAAGAATACCGGTCATGAATCCTGACGGCCGTTGAACGATTCGGTTTGGTCGTGGAACACCGCGGAACCGGCTTCGCCGGGCCGCTGGTGTTGCCCCCAGCGGGGGAAGGGCGCAGCCACACGAAGTGGGCCAGCCCCTCGGGGGGATTTACTTAAGCGGGCATTTGTCCGAGTACGTATCGCCGTAGTTGGTCAGCAGCGTGCTCACTGTCTTGTTCGTGATTTTCCCTTGCGCGTCCTTGCCGATCACGCGCAGGTAGAAGTTCTCGACGGGAAAGTGGTTGTTCGCGTACTTGAAGCTGCCGCGCGTCGACGCGTAGTTGGCCTTCTTCAGCGCGGCGATCACGGCTTCGCGGTTCTGCGCGTTGCCGCCGGCTTGCTTCACAGCGGCATCCATCGCCATGATCACGTCGTAGGCCTGGGCGGCGTAGAGCGACGGGTAGCGGCCGTTGTATTCCTTCTTGAAGGCGTCGACGAAAGCCTTGTTGGCGGCGTTGTCGAGGTCATGCGCCCAATGCGAGGTGTTGAACAGGCCCAGCATGGGCTCGCCCACCGCACCGATCACGTCCTCGTCGGCCGAGAAGCCGCTGGTGACCAGCGTGATGTCCTTCGACAGACCCGCGCCCACGAACTGCTTGATGAAGTTGATGCCCATCGCGCCGGGCAGGAAGAAGTAGATCGAGTCGGGCTTGGCCGCACGAATTTGCGCCAGCTCGGCGGCGTAGTCGATCTGGCCGAGCTTGGTGTACAGCTCGTCGGCCACCTGGCCCTTGAACTGGCGCTTGGCACCGCCGAGCGCATCTTTGCCCGCCGGGTAGTTGGGGGCGATCATCACCATCTTCTTGAAGCCGCGGTCCTGCGCGAACTTGCCGGCGGCCTCGTGGAACTGGTCGTTCTGGTAGGCGGTGCCGAAGAAGTAGGCGTTGCACTGCGCGCCGGCGAACTGGCTGGGCCCGGCGTTCGACGACAGGTACGGCACCTTGGCGGCAAACAGCGTCGGGCCGACGGCGATCGCGATGTTCGAGCCGATCGGCCCCGAGAACAGGTCGATCTTGTCGCGCTGGACCATGCGGTCGACCAGCTGCTTGGCCTGGTCGGGGCTGCCCGCCATGTCGGCCTGGACGAACTCCACCGGCTGGCCACCGAGCTTGCCGCCCAGCTGCTTGATGCCCAGTGCGAAGCCGTCACGCGCCTCGGCGCCCAGCGCGGCGAAGGGGCCGGAGATGTCGAGCGCGAGACCGACCTTGACCGGCGCGGCCATGGCGGCACCGGCGAAACCGAAGGCGGATGCCAGCATCAGGGAGCACAGCGTGCGGGACAGAACGGTCGCGGCGGGCGGCTTGGTGGACTTCGAGCGCATGGAAGGACTCCGGTAATTGAAAGGTTGGCACCACATCGATGCATGCGGCCCCGGGATTGTGCGGAGCCACTTCATTCACAAGTGAATACTTTATGCATGAAGCATCTGGTGTCAATCGGGCTTGCACGAACAGTGCCAACCCGAATACCTGCTAGCCGCCGTGTCGTGTAGCGCGCTCAGCGCGAACGGGCCGGGGCCAGCACTGCGGCGATGGCGACCACCATGAGCACGACGGCAGCCCAATCCTGCCAATGCACCACCTCGCCGAGCCAGATTGCGCCGCTGAACACGCCCAGCACCGGTATGAGCATCACGCTCAGCGTCGAGGCGATGGGCGGCAGCCCGCGCGCCAGCGAAAACCAGGCGGCGTGCGCGAAGCCGAAGATCAGCACCGCGTTGTAGAACACGGCGCCCCAGGTGACGGCGCCGGGCGCCTTCCACTGCGGCCGTTCCAGCACCACGGCCAGCACAGTGATGACCACAGCCGTCAGCGCCGTCATCCAGAACGAGATGGCGAGCGTGGGCACCGGCATCGCGGTGCGCCGCAGCAGTTGCGTGCCCAGCGCCCAGGTTGCCGCGGCCACCAGCGCCAAGGCCACGTACGCGGGCTTACCCGCCATGCCCGTGATCTCGTGCCACAGCAGCAGCCCGACGCCCAATGCCGCAGCGCTCACGCCCATCCAGGCGCGCGCACTGAGCCGGTTGGAGAACAGCCAGGCCCCGATCACCGCCGAAAAAACCGGCATCGTGTAGCCCAGGATCGCCGAGCGCCCACTCGACAGCTCCTTGAGCGCGACGATGATGCAGGCGTGCCACACGAACATGTTGGTGGCCGATAGTGACAGCAGCTCGGGCCAGTGCCGCCGCGGAATGCGGAACGGCACCTTCATGGCCACCAGCGCCAGGCCGAGCACCGGCAGCCCGATCCACAGCGACATCGCGCGGAAGGTAAGCGGCGGAAAGTCCGTCACGCCCAGCTTCATCACCGGCCAGTTGAGGCCCCACACGAGCGTGAGGGGGATCAGCAGTGCGAGCTGCTTTCGGGTCATGGTCTCCATGGGCAGCGATTGTGGCGTGCGGGCCAGGAAGCCTCCGGGCCCAGGCGCACACCGCTCATGCGGATGGCCGCGCCGCGCCGGCGAACAGCCGGTCGAGCATTTCGATCGGCAGGCTGCCGCGCAATCCGATCGCCACCACGGTGCCGGCAGCCTGGGGGTCGGCGCTCTGCGCCGCACGCAGCGAGCCGTGGCGGCCCGCGAACTGCAGTTCAGCCAGCGCGTGCGCGTCGGTTCGCACCAGCCCCTTGAGCCGCAACACGCCGGGCGGCATGGCCTTGAGCAGTGCGCGCAGCGCGCGCGCGTCGAAGGTCGGCGCGTCCTGCAGCGACCAGGTGTCGAAGAGCGCCCCGTGGGCCGCCGGCGCCAACGTGCGCGCGTGCATCGGCCAGCCTGCACCGGGCCGATACAGCGGCGCGCCCAGCAGTTCGGCCGGCAACCGGGCGTGCGAGGTCTCGTAGCGCGGCGTGCGCGGCGCCTGCGTGTCGAGCCAGCTGCGCAGCGCGTCGAGTTCGGCGGCGTCGACCTGGTCGCATTTGTTGATTACCAGCAGGTCGGCCGACGCAAGCTGACGGACGACGGTGTCGGTCAACAGCGGATCGTCCGCCTGGTCGCGCAGCGCCGCGGCATCGACCAGCACCAGCACCGCGTCGAGCGACAAGGCCGGGTCGGCCAGGCCGACCTGCGCGATGCGCCACGGGTCGGACACGCCGCTGGCTTCGATCACGATCGCGTCGGGCGGCGCCGCGGACTCGATCACGCCGATCAGCGCGGTCGTGAGGTCGTCGCCGATCTGGCAGCAGACGCATCCGTTGGTGAGCTCGATGGCCCCGCCGTCCTGCGTGGCGATCAGCGAACGGTCGATGTTGATGGCGCCGAAATCGTTGACGAGCACGGCGATGCGGCGTCCGTCGCTTTCGGCGAGCAAGTGGTTCAGCAGCGTGGTCTTGCCCGCGCCCAGAAAGCCGCCGACGACCGTGAGCGGAATGCGCGCGCGCGAGATCCCGCTCCCGGTCACGCCGCCGCCGGCGGTGCGAGCGCGCGGCCGCCGATCACGGTGCCGGCGATGCCGATGTCCTTCAGCCGCATCGGCTCGGCGGCGAGCGGGTCTTCGTCGAGCACGCAGAAGTCTGCGTACTTGCCGATCTCGACCGAGCCGACCAGATGGTCCATCGCGAGCGTGAACGCCGCCCCCATGGTGATGGCGTAGAGCGCGTCAGGCACGCCGATGCGTTCGGCCGCGCCGAGCTGCTGGCCGCTGGAGGTGATGCGGTTCACTGCGCACCAGGCGGTGAAGAGAGGGCCGAGCGGCGTGATCGGCGCGTCGGAATGGATGGCGAGCGGTACGCCGTGCGCGAGCGCCGTGCCGCAGGCATCCATGCGGAAGGCACGGTCCGGCCCCATGGTGAGATCGCGGTGCGCGTCGCCCCAGTAATAGATGTGGTTGGCGAAGAGGTTGGCGCACACACCCAGCCGCGCCATGCGGCGGAACTGCGCAGCGTCGGCCATCTGGCAATGCTGCAGCGTGTGGCGGTGGTCGGCACGCGGATGGGCCGCCAGGGCTTCCTCGATGCCGTCGAGCGCCACCTCGGTGGCCTCGTCGCCGTTGGTGTGGATGTGCAGCTGGAAGCCCTGCGCGTGGAAGTAGGCGATCGTCGCCTTGAGTTCGGCCGGCGGCAGTATCCAGATGCCGTTGGGCGCGCCGTTGTAGTAGCCGGGCCAGCGAACGCGTGCGGTGAAGCCCTGGATCGATCCGTCGGCCACGATCTTCACCAGGCCGTAGTGCAGCTTGTCACCGTTGGTCGCCATGCGGCTGCGGATGCGCTCTGCGCCGGCCTCGCGGCCGATGCGCCCGTCCATGCTGATGTAGGCCGGCACGAAGCGCACCGGAAAGTCGTCTTCGGCGGTCACCGTGGCCATCGCTGCGTGGTTGGGGTCGGACAGGTCGTTGACCAGGTCGGTGGCCGTGGTCACCCCCGCGAGCTGCGCCATCTGCCCGAACAGCCGCAGGCTGTCGGTGGACGAGCCCGCGACCCGGAAGATGTTGCCGGTGAGGCGGGTGATGGGGAACATCGCCGCGAACTCCTGGAGTTCGCCGGTGGGCGACCCGTCTTCGAAGCGTGCGATGCCTTCGATCTCGGTATCGGCCGTGATGCCGGCCTGCGCGAGCGCGGCGGTGTTCACGTTCATCAGGTGCTGGCTCGCATGCAGGATGACGACCGCACGCGTGGTGGAGACGCGGTCGAGGTGCCTGACCGTCATGCGCTCGGTGCCAAAGAAGATGGGGTCGAAGCCCCACGCCAGCAGCGGCGCCGTCGGATCGGCCAGGGTCGCTTCGATCTGCACCAGCCGGGCGATCACCTCCTCGAAGTCGCGGCAGCCCTCCCAGACCTTGCCGTCCGGTGCGGTGCGCGCGTGAAAGCCGACGAAAGGAAACTTCCACAGCCCGCCCGCCATCAGGTGCGAGTGGCCTTCGACCAAGCCCGGCATCAGCACCTTGTCAGCGAAGCGCGTTTCGAGCGTGTAGGCGCCCCAGGCCTGCATGCGCGCGAGGTCGCCCACGGCCAGCACCTTGCCGTCACGCACCGCAACGTGCGTGGCCTCGGGTTGCATCGGGTTCATGGTGAGGATCTTGCGGGCCTGGAAGACGGTGATGTCGGTCATGGAACGATGTGGATTCGAAGGGATGAAATCACGCGGCCACTGGCAAGGCCTGCGTGGCCGTCGGCAATGCAAGCGGGCCGACCGGTCGGCCGTCGACCTGTTCGACGCGTCGGCAGCGCACCCAGTGGTCGGGCTCGACCTGCACCAGAGGTGGCAGTGCCTCCGCGCATGCAGGCTCCGCCACGGGGCACCGGCCGGCGAAGCGGCAGCCCGGCGGCGGCGCGATCGGGCTCGGCGGATCGCCGCTCAGCTGGATGCGTTGCGCAGCGCGTGCGCGGCCGCCGCGCACGTCGGGCACCGCCGACATCAGGGCCACGCTGTAGGGATGCAGCGGCCGCGCGAAGAAGGCCTTGCGGGGCGCGCGCTCGACGATCTGGCCGAGGTACATCACCGCGATCTCGTCGCAGATGTGCTCGACCACCGCCATGTCGTGCGAGATGAAGAGGTAGGTCAGCCCCAGCTCGCGCTGCAGCTTGACGAGCAGGTTCAAGATCTGCGCGCGGATCGCGATGTCCAGCGCCGACACGGGCTCGTCGCACACCACCAGCTCGGGATGGGTGGCCAGCGCCCGTGCGATGTTGATGCGCTGGCGCTGCCCGCCCGAGAACTGGTGCGGGAACAGGTTCTTCTGCTCGGGTCGGAGACCGACGGCGGTGAAGAGTTCGTCGACCCGCCGCGTGCGCTCTTCGGCCGTGCCAATCTTCATCAGGTCGAGCGGGGCGCGCACTGCATCGCCCACGCGCTGGCGTGGGTTGAGCGAGGAGTACGGGTCCTGGAAGATGATCTGCAGGCGGCGCCGCGCCTCGCGCATTGCCCGATCGTCCAATTGGCTCAGGTCGGTCGTTCCCAACTGGACGCTGCCCTGCGTGATGGGCGCGAGCCGCATCACCGCGAGGGCCGTGGTGGTCTTGCCGGAGCCCGATTCGCCGACCACGGCCAGCGTGGTGCCACGGCGGACCTCGAAGGAGACGCCATCGACCGCCCGCACCACTTCCGCGTCCTTGAACGGGTTGGCGCGCGGACGCGGGAAGTGCACGTGCAGGTCGGTCACCGTCAGCAAGACCGGCGGTGCCTCCGTTGGAGCCACCGGGGAAACAGGCGTCGGACTCATGCGGCAGACACCTCCAGCGCGGCCGGCGCCTCGAGCAGCCAGCAGGCGGCGGCATGACGACTGCCGTGCGCGCTGAAGAGCGGTGGCAGCTGGTCGCAACGATCGTGTGCGTGCGGGCAGCGCTCGCGAAACGCGCAGCCGCTGCCCAGTTCCCAGATCGACGGCACCACGCCTGCGATTTCCTGCAGCTCGACGCGCGCGCCGAGTTGGCTGCTGCCCAGCTCGGGCAGGCAGGCGATCAAGCCGCGCGTGTAGGGGTGCTGGGGGTCGCCGATCACCTGGTCGGTGGTGCCCTGCTCGATGACGCGGCCGGCGTACATCACGATCACGCGGTCGGCCATTTCGGCCACGGCGCCCATGTCGTGCGTGATGAGCACGATGGCCGTCCCCTTGTCGCGCTGCAGCGCGCGGAGCAGGTCGAAGATCTGCGCCTGCACCGTCACGTCGAGTGCCGTGGTGGGCTCGTCGGCGATGAGCACGTCGGGCTGGCACGCCAGCGCGATGGCGATCATCACGCGCTGGCGCATGCCGCCCGAGAGCTGGTGCGGGTACTCGTCGACGCGCCGTTCGGGCGCCGGAATGCCCACTTGCCTGAGCATGTCGATCGCGCTGTCGCGCGCGGCCTGCTTGTCGAGCCCGCGGTGCAGCCGCAGCGACTCGGCGATCTGGTCGCCGACGGTGAACACCGGATTCAGCGACGTCATCGGCTCCTGGAAAATCATCGAGATGCGGTTGCCGCGCACCTCGCGCAGGCGCGCCTGTGACGCCTTCAGGAGGTCTTCGCCCTGGAACAGGATGCGGCCTTCCTTCACGCGGCCGGGCGGCATCGAAATGAGACCGAGCAACGCCAGTGCCGTCATGCTCTTGCCGCAACCCGACTCGCCGACCACGCACAGCGTTTCGCCGGCGTGGAGTTCGAAGTCGACCCCGTTGAGCACCAGCGCGGCGCCACGCCGCGTCCTGAATTCGACCTGCAGGTTCTCGACCTTGAGCAGTGTGTCCATCAGCGCTCCCTCAGCTTCGGGTTGAGGGCGTCGTTCAGTCCGTCGCCGATCAGGCTCACGGCCAGCACCGTGAGGAAGATCGCCGCGCCCGGAAAGGCCACCGCCCACCAGCACGACAGAACGTACTGCCGGCTCGAGCCGATCATCATTCCCCAGCTCATCTGGTTGGGGTCTCCCAGGCCCAGAAAGGACAGGCCGGCCTCGAACAGGATGGCCGCGCCGACCGCCAACGTGGCCGACACGATCAAGGGCGCGAAGGCGTTCGGCAAGATGACCTTCCAGATGATGCGTGCGTTGCCGGCGCCGATGGAGCGCTCGGCACGCACGAACTCGAGGTCGCGGTAGCGCATGAACTCGCCGCGTGCCAGCCGCGCCGTGCCCGGCCAGCTCACCAGGCCGATCGACAGCGTGACGGTCACCAGCGATGGCGCGAACAGGGTGACGACCACCATCGCGAACAGCAGCGCGGGCAGCACCTGGAAAAACTCGGTGACACGCATCAGCGCGCCGTCGACCTTGCCTCCGTAGTAGCCGGCGAACGCGCCGATGGTGATGCCGATGAGCACGGAGAGCAGGGCCGCGATGGCGCCCACCAGCAGCGTGGCGCGCCCGCCGTAGAGCAGGGCCGTCATCACGTCGCGGCCCAGGTAGTCGGTGCCGAACCAGGCTTCGGAATCGAAGGGCGGCGTGAGCGGTGCGGCACGGATCTCGAAGGGGTCGGCCACGTACAGCATCGGCCCGAACACCGAGAGCAGCACGATCGTCGCCAGCATGACGAGTCCGATCACGGCCGAAGGATTGCGCACGAACATGCGCAGCGCCTCGAAGAAGGGCGAGGGTGCCGCGACGGGCACCGGGGTTGCCAAGGGAAGAATGGCGGACATGTTCAACGGGCCTTGATGCGAGGATCGACCAGGCGGTAGGCGAGGTCGGTGAGCTGGTTCATCACCAGCACCACCACGGACGAGAAGAGCAATACGCCGAGCACGGTCGGGTAGTCGCGGCGCAGGACCGCTTCGTAGGCCAGGCGGCCCAGGCCGGGCCAGTTGAACACCGTCTCCACCAGGATCGCGCCGGCCATCACGTTGCCGAACTGCAGCCCGAGCACGGTGATGACCGGCAGCACGGCGTTGCGAAGTGCATGCTTGTAGAGCACGACATGCTCGGCAAGGCCCTTGGCGCGCGCCGTGCGAACGAAGTCGGAGCCCAGCACCTCGAGCATGCTCGCCCGTGCGAGGCGGCTGTACTGGGCGAGGTAGACCAGCCCCAGGGTGACGGAGGGCAGCACCAGATGGTGCGCGACGTCGAGCACGTCGCGCCAGCCGCCGCCCGACGCATCGACCGAGCGCATGTCGGAGATCGGGAAGATCGGGATCACCGCGGCGAACAGGATCACCAGCATCATCCCGCTCCAGAACACCGGCGCGGCGAACCCCACCATCGACAACACTGTGATGGTCTGCGAGAGCCAGCCATTGGGCTTGCGTGCCGCCAGCACGCCGAGCGCGGTGCCCGCCAGAAAGGCCCACAGCACCGAGCACACGACCAGCAGCAGCGTGGCCGGAACGCGTTCGGCGATCAGCCCCGACACGGGCAGGTTGAAGAAGTACGAGTAGCCCAGGTCGAGCTGCACCACGCGGGAGAGGTACACGCCCAACTGGACAGGCAGCGGCTTGTCCAGCCCATAGCTGGCGCGCAACTCGGCCTTCAGTTCTTCCGACATGCCGCCGCTCGCGCCGGCGATCGTCTCGACCGGATCGCCCGGTGCTGCATGCACCAATGCGAAGTTGAGGACGACCACCGCTGCGACGAGCAGGAAGGCCTGAAGCAGTCGCTGGGCGATGAAACGCAGGACGTTCATGAATGCAGTGCTTGCAGCCGGCCGATCACTTCAGGTAGACCTCGTCCAGCGGCGAGGCAGGCCCCCAGATCGAGACCGGCACATTGCCCACGCGCTTGGTCGTGACCGTGTGGTACGGCGCCAGATTGATGAAGACGAGCGGTACGTCGTCGGTCACGATTTTCTGGAACGTCGCGTAGTAGGCCTTGCGCTTGACCGGATCGAGCAGCGAGCCGGCCTGGTTCAACAGCTCGTCGACCTTCGGGTTGGCGTACGACTGGGTGTTGGTCCAGATCACCGGCTTGATGTTGGTCGACAGGTAGGTGCGGTGGACGCCGATCACCGGGTCGCCCCAGTTGAAGACGGTGTCCATCGTCAGGTCGAAGTCGTGCGCCGCGATGCGCTTGGCCCATGCCGGGAAGTCCGCCGATGCACGCACCTCCAGCGTGATGCCGACCTTCTTGAGCTGCGAGCGCAGGTACTCGGCAACGTTCTTCTGCTGCTCGTCGGCGCCCGGGAGATAGTCGATGCTGAGCTTGAAGCGTTCGCCACCGGCCCCCGCCTTGTAGCCGGCTTCGTCGAGCATTTCGGCGGCCTTCTTCAGGTCGAGCGGGTACTTGACCAGGTCCGGGACGGCGAACGGGCTCGACGGCACGATCGGCCCGTCGACCGGCGTCGCGAAGCCGCCCATCAGCGCCTTGGTGATGAAGTTCTTGTCGATGGCGGTGGCGATCGCCTTGCGCACCTTCACGTCCGACAGCGGCTTGCGCTCGAGGTTGAAGGCCAGCCAGTTGATCGAGCCGATGCCCTCGTAGCCCTTGTCGGTCAGGTCGAGCTTGGCATTGCCCTTGAAGCGGCGCAGGTTCACCGAGCTCGCCTCGTACGGAAGCATCTGGATGTCCCCGCGTTCCAGGCCGAGCATCAGGCTGTTGCCGTCGGGTGCGAGCGTGATGATGACCTTGTCGAGATTCGGCTTGCCGGCGAGGAAGAACTTGTCGAACTTCTCCATCACGATGCGCTGTCCCGGCTTGAACTCGGTCAGCTTGAAGGGTCCGGAGCCGACGACGTTCTCGGCGTTGCGTGGATGCGTCTTGAGATCCTTGCCGTCGCCATAGATGTGCTTGGGCAAGATCGGAGCGAGTGCCGGCGACATCGCCAGCACGATGGCAGGGTGCGGCACGCTCATGCGGATGATGGCGGTGTGCGGGTCGGGTGTCTCGACCTTTTCCACCGGCCCCAACATCGTCGTGAAAGGGTGGTTGGCCTTGATCGCCATGATCGAGAAAGCCACGTCTTCGGAGGTGATCGGCTTGCCGTCGTGGAACACCGCGTCCTTGCGCAGGTTGAGCGTCAGCGATTTCCCGTCGGCCGCCAGCGACCATTTCTCGGCGAGATAGGGCTGCGGATTCCACTTGTCGTCGAAGCGCAGCGGGCTCGCGAACAGTTGCGTCGAAGGCAATGCGGTTGCCAGTCCGGACTGCACCGCGCCGTTGAGATGGCGCGGGCTCTGCGTCGAGCCGATCACGAGCGTGCCGCCCTTCTTGATGTCCTGTGCTGCGGCCGTCAGCGGCAGCACGCCGCACGTCACGGCAAGAGAAGCGGCCACGCACATTGCGCGCCGGGTCAGAGCTTTGGCAATCATAAATTTCCTCGGTCGATGGACAACGCGGGCATCTCGCCGCGACGTGAAGCGGTCGTCGCATGATGCGTGCCTCCTTGCGTCGGAGCGTGGAGCCAGTCGCGGCCTTTCGATGGAGCCAGTGCCATGCCGAGCTGCCGGTCATGCCGCCACCCACAGCGCGTGTTGCTGCATCCGCAGCGCATCGCCTGCCCTTTTTGGGTGCGCGCCGTGCATCCGTGCGAGCACCGCTTTCACGCCTCGAGCGGCGCGAGCGGCAGCCATCGACCGCGAAGGGCAACGCGCGAATTGCAGTCGCGACACCGGGTGGACATGGCCTGATGGTCGGGAAGATACTGCGCTCATGATCGACCACACCGGCCTCCAAGTCTCGGACCTCTCCCGCAGCAAGTGCTTCTACGAGCCCGTGCTGGCCACCCTGGGTCATGTGCCGCGGCGCGACTTGGGCGACGCCATCGGCTACGGCAAGGCGTTGCCGGGGCCGTTCGATGACCCGGCCGGAGAGTTCTGGCTCATCGAAGGCACACCGCTCGAGCCTCGGATCCACATCGCCTTTCGCGCTCGAAGCAGGGAGAGCGTCGATGCGTTCTACCGCGCCGCGCTCGCCGCCGGCGGGACGGACAACGGTGCGCCCGGTCTGCGCCTCGTGTACCACCCGAACTACTACGCGTGCTTCGTGCGGGACCCTGACGGCTACAACGTCGAAGCGGTCTGTCACGCGGCGCAGGGCTGACGCCGGCTCTTTCCATGACGAAGAGACCGACACCGTCGACCTTTCGCGGCAACAAGGCCGCGCTCCCGAGCAAGCCTTGCGAGGCTTGCGGCCGTCCCATGACATGGCGACGCCGATGGGCGCGCACTTGGGACGCGGTCAAGTACTGCTCCGAGGCCTGCCGGCGATCCAAGAACCCCGACCGCTGAACGGAGTCTTCAGACGTTCGGCGCGCGCGGCAACGTCAGGCCGGGGCCAGCGGCAGCAGCACGGTGACCGTGCTTCCCTGCCCAAGTCCGGCGCTGCTGGCCGACACCGTGCCGCCGTGCCCCTCCACGATCTTCTTCACGATCGCGAGGCCCAGCCCCAGCCCGCCTTCCGCATTCGACGCCGCCCCGGGCGCCTGCACGAAGGGCTCGAACAGATCGTCGATCGACTCCGGCTGCATCCCGATGCCGTTGTCGCGCACGCTGACCTCGACCTTGCGCGTCGCCGTGATGCGCAGCACCAGCGTCACGTCCCCGCCCGGGTCGGTGTACTTGGCCGCGTTGTTCAGCAGGTTCGCGAACACCTGCACCAGGCGCGTCGCGTCGCCGAGCACCGCCACCGGCTCGGTGTCCACATCCGTATGCAGGCGGTGGCCCTTCTTCGCGATCAGCGGGCCGCTTTGCTCCAGCGCCTGCGCGAGCACCGCACGCAGGTCGACCGGCCGCTTGTCGATCAAGAACTCGCCGCGCATCACGCCCGAGAGGTCGACGAGGTCGTCGGCCATGCGCGTCATCTGCGCGACCTGCCGCCCGATGAGTTCGCTGGCCCACACCACGCGTTTCGCGTCTTCGGGCGCGCGCCGGAGCACTTCTTGCGCGGTGTGCAGGGCGGCCAAGGGGTTGCGGATCTCGTGCCCCAGCGTGGCCATGGCGTTGTCCTTGGCGCGGTTGCTGGCACGCAGCTGCCGCACGCTGTCTGCCAGGGCACGGCGCGACGCCCGCAGGCGTCCGCCGATGATGCCGATGCTCAGCCCGATCACCAGAAACAGCACGGTGCGGCTGATGTTCTGCGGCTCGAAGAAGACCATCCAGCTGCCGCTGCCGATGAAGAAGTAGGTGCCGATCGACGTGCTCAGCACCGTGGCGAACAGCGCCGGGCCGAAGCCGCCGTAAAACGCGGCGACCACGATGGCGAGCGAGAGGATGAGGAACGGTCCCTGTTGGCCCAGCAGCGGGTTCAGCAGGAAGCGCAGTCCCAGCGCGGCCAGCACGGCGGCGGCCGCGAGCACATAGTCGCGCGGTCGTGCAGCGGCGGTCGGTGGCTGGAGTGGCAACAGCGGCATGCAGCTCTGAACTTCGGTGGGGTGCGACGCCGCCTACTTCGCCAGCAGCCGCTTCAGGTACTTCCCCGTGTGGCTCGCCTCGTTCGCCGCGATGTCTTCCGGCGTGCCTTCGCCCACCACCATGCCGCCGCCGGCACCGCCCTCGGGGCCCATGTCGATCAGCCAGTCGGCGGTCTTGATGACGTCGAGGTTGTGCTCGATCACCACGATGGTGTTGCCCGCGTCGCGCAGCTGGTGAAGCACCTTCAGCAGCAGTTCGATGTCGGCGAAATGCAGGCCGGTGGTCGGCTCGTCGAGGATGTAGAGCGTGCGGCCGGTGTCGCGCTTGCTGAGCTCCAGCGCGAGCTTCACGCGCTGCGCTTCGCCACCCGAGAGCGTCGTCGCGGCCTGGCCCAGCTTGATGTAGCTCAGGCCCACGTCGAGCAGCGTGTGCAGCTTGCGTTCGATGGTCGGCACCGCCTTCAGGAAGGCGTGGGCCGCCTCCACCGTCATGTCGAGGATCTGCGCGATGTTCTTGCCCTTGTACTGGACCTCGAGCGTCTCGCGGTTGTAGCGCTGGCCGTGGCAGACCTCGCAGGGCACGTACACGTCGGGCAGGAAGTGCATCTCGACCTTCACCATGCCGTCGCCCTGGCAGGCCTCGCAGCGGCCGCCGGCCACGTTGAAGCTGAAGCGCCCAGGGCCGTAGCCGCGCTCGCGTGCGGTGTTGGTCTCGGCCATCAGCTCGCGGATGGGCGTGAACAGGCCGGTGTAGGTGGCGGGGTTGCTGCGCGGCGTGCGGCCGATGGGCGACTGGTCGACGTTGATGACCTTGTCGAAGTATTCGATGCCTTCGATGGCCTCGTGCTCGGCCGGCTCGTCGTGCGCGCGGTAGAGCGTGCGCGCCACGGCGCTGTAGAGCGTGTCGTTGACCAGCGTCGACTTGCCCGACCCAGACACGCCGGTCACACAGGTCAAGAGGCCGACCGGGAAGGCCACGCTCACGTTCTGCAGGTTGTTGCCGGTGGCGCCGACCACGCGGATTTCCTGCAGCGCGCCTTGCGACGCCAGGTGGGCCGCCTCGCGCGCCGCGCGGCGCTCTGCCGCGGGACTTTGAGGAAAGCGCGAGACCTTCTTGCCTTCGTTGAAGGCCGGCTTGGCGACCACCGGCAGCCAGGCGGTGCGGTGTGCCGGCACCGCGATCTTCTTCACGCCCGACAGGTACTGGCCGGTCAGCGAGTTCGGGTTGGCCAGGACCTCGGCGTAAGTGCCCTCGGCCATCACGCGGCCGCCGTGCACGCCGGCGCCCGGGCCCATGTCGATCACGTGGTCGGCCGCGGCGATCATGTCTTCGTCGTGCTCGACCACGATCACGCTGTTGCCGATGTTGCGCAGGTGCTTGAGCGTGCCGATGAGCCGGTCGTTGTCGCGCTGGTGCAGGCCGATGCTGGGCTCGTCGAGCACGTACATCACGCCCGTCAGGCCCGAGCCGATCTGCGACGCCAGGCGGATGCGCTGCGACTCGCCACCCGACAGTGTTTCGGCGCTGCGGTCCAGGCTCAGGTAGTTGAGGCCGACGTCGTTCAGGAACTTGAGCCGCAGGCCGATCTCGCGTACCACCTTGTCGGCGATCTCGGCCTTGGCGCCGCGCAGCTTGAGCGTCTGGAAATACGCCAGGCTGTCGCGCAGCGTGAGGTGGCTCACTTCGTAGATGGCCAGGCGCTGGGGCGTGCTGCCATCGGCCTGCACCGTGTCGTCGACCAGGAACACGTTGCGCGCCTCGATGCGCAGCCGCGAGCCACCGCAGTCGGGGCAGGGCTGCATGTTGCGGTAGCGGGCCAGGTCCTCGCGCACCAGCGTCGAGTCGGTCTCGCGGTAGCGCCGCTCCATGTTCGGGATGATCCCTTCGAAGGGGTGCTTCTTGACCAGCTTCTTGCCCGCCGATGCGCCCGATTCCATGGTGTAGTTGAACTTGATCTCTTCCTCGCCCGAGCCGTGCAGGAGCACCGCCTGCACGTCGGGCGTCAGCGACTCGAAAGGCGCGTCCACGTCGAAGCCATGGTGCTTGGCGATGCTCTCCAGCATGCTGAAGTAATAGCCGTTGCGCCTGTCCCAGCCCTTGATCGCGCCGCTGGCGAGCGACAGCGACGGAAAGGCGACCACGCGACTCGGGTCGAAGAACTCGCGATGGCCCAGGCCGTCGCAGCTCGGGCAGGCACCGACCGGCGAGTTGAAGGAGAACAGCCGCGGCTCCAGCTCGGCCAGCGAGTAGTGGCAGACCGGGCAGGCGAACTTGGCGTTGAAGAGGTGCTCGCGCGGCGCGACAGGGTTGCTGGTCGGCGTGGCGGTGCCGCCGTCTTCGGGGGCGTCCATCTCCAGCGCGATCGCTCGACCGTCGGCCAGGCGCAGCGCGGCCTCGAAGCTTTCGGCCAGGCGCTGCTGCATGTCGGGGCGAGCGCGCAGCCGGTCGATCACCACGTCGATGTCGTGCTTCTCGGTCTTCTTGAGCTTGGGCAGGTCGTTGTATTCATAGGGCTGACCGTCCACGCGAAAGCGCACGTAGCCGGCCGCCTGCATCTCGGTGAAGAGTTCGAGGAACTCGCCCTTCTTCTCGCGCGCCACCGGCGCCAGGATCATCAGCCGCGGTTCGCCGGGCAACGCCAGCGTGGCGTCGACCATCTGCGACACGGTCTGCGCCTGCAGCGGCAGGTGGTGCTCGGGGCAGAAGGGCGTCCCGGCGCGGGCGTACAGCAGGCGCAGGTAGTCGTGGATTTCGGTGACGGTGCCCACGGTCGAGCGCGGGTTGTGGCTGGTCGCCTTCTGCTCGATGCTGATCGCGGGCGAGAGGCCCTCGATCACGTCGACGTCGGGCTTGTCCATCAGCTGCAGGAACTGCCGCGCATAGGCGCTCAGGCTCTCGACGTAGCGCCGCTGGCCCTCGGCGTAGAGCGTGTCGAACGCCAGGCTCGACTTGCCCGAGCCCGAGAGGCCGGTGATGACCACCAGCTTGTTGCGCGGAATGTCGAGGTCGACGTTCTTCAGGTTGTGCGTGCGCGCGCCGCGGATGCTGATGCGCTGCTGCGCGAGCACGGCGCCGAGGTAGGCGTCATCGGTGGGCGAATTCACAGGCGGCAGTCCGTTTTGGGCAACCGGACATGATAGACGCCCGCGTGTTTCAGGGCCCGGTCGGCGGCGGGTGCACTTCGGCAGGCACGGGCTTTTCCGGCGCGCGCGCGGTGGCCGCGCCCACCAGATGCTCGGCCAGCGCCTCGTACAGCGGCCGGCTGATCATGCGCGAGACCAGGCTGGCCAGCATGGCGCAGGCCATCAGGCTGAGCACCATCGAATGGCCGTCGACCATTTCCATCACGATGATGAAGGCCGTGAGCGGCGCCTGCGTCACCGCGGCCAGGAAGCCGGCCATGCCCATGGCGATCAGCGCCGGTCCGAGGTCGGCGCCCGCCACTTGGGCGATGACGTCGCCGATGCCCGCACCGATCGACAGCGACGGCGCGAAGATGCCGCCCGGCACCCCGCACCAGGCGGTCAGCCAGGTCGCGATGAACTTCAGCAGCGTGTAGAGCGGCGTCAGCTCGTCGTGCCCGGCGAGCATCTGCTTGACCGCCTCGGAGCCGGCGCCGAAGGTGACGCCACCCGTGACCAGGCCGATCACCGCGATCAGCAGGCCGCCGACCGCCGCGAAGCGCACCGGGTAGCGCGCGCGCCAGCGGTTGAGGCGCTGCGGCGCGCCGGTAAGCGACGCGATCATCAGCCGGGAGAACAGCCCGCCCGCCACCCCGCTGGCGAAGGCGACGAGCAGACCGGGGCCGAGCAGGTTCCAGCCGACCGGTGGCACACGGATCACGCCGAAGTAGCTCTGGTTCCCGAACACCGAAACGGCGACCAGTCCGGCCAGCACGATGCCTGTGATGATCACGCCGCTGGCGCGCGCCTCCAGCCGGCCGCTCAGCTCCTCGATGGCGAACACCACGCCGGCCAGCGGTGCGTTGAAGGCGGCGGCGATGCCCGCCGCGCCGCCGGCCACCAGCAGCGAGCGTGTATCGATGGTGCTGTGCGGCGAGAGCCAGCGTTTGGCGTGCTGCATCACGCCCGCGGCCACCTGCACGGAAGGGCCTTCTCGGCCGATCGACAGGCCGGCGAGAAAGCCCGCCGCGCCCAGGCCGATCTTGGCGATGGTCAGGCGCAGCGAGGCGAAGAGGCCGCGCTTCTCGGGTGGCAGTTCGGGGTCGAGCGCCGCCTTGATCTGCGGGATGCCTGAACCCGAAGCGCCGGGGAACCATCGGCGCGTGGTCCAGACGATGGCCGCCGTGAGCGTCGGCGTCCAGAGCAGCACGGCCCAAGGATGGCGGCCGTACAGCGACTGGAAGAGCGAGAACGCCCATTCGCTCGCCATGGTGAAGCCGACCACGAACAGCCCGGCCGCCACCGCGTAGCCCAGCACGATCCCGCGATCGATCCACAGGCGGAAGCTGGAGAGTTCGGCGCGGAGGTTCTGGAAGAAGTCGGGTTCGTGGTTCACCGCTTGGATTCTGATCGTTCCGCCGATGCCTGCCGGCCCGTGCGGCGCGCGGGGTGGATAATCACCGGTTCTCTTTTTCCTTCCCTTCCATCCATTTCATCAGGGGCAGCGCACATGGCATCGGTCAACAAAGTCATCCTCGTCGGCAATCTCGGCCGCGACCCGGAAACCAGAACCTTCCCGAGCGGCGACCAGGTCTGCAACGTGACGCTGGCCACCACCGACAAGTGGAAGGACAAGCAGAGCGGCGAGATGAAGGAAGCGACCGAGTGGCACCGCCTGGTGTTCAACGGCCGCCTCGCCGAGATCGCCGCGCAGTACCTGCGCAAGGGCTCGCAGATCTACGTCGAAGGCCAGATCCGCACCCGCAAGTACCAAGACAAGGACGGCGTCGAGAAGTACGCCACCGACATCCGCGTCGACCAGATGCAGATGCTGGGCAGCCGCCAGGGTATGGGCGGCCCGTCGGGCGGCGGTGACGATGACGGCGGCTACTCGCAGGGCGGTGGTGGTGGCGGTTACGCCCCGCGCGCGGCCGCACCGGCGCCGCGCGCAGCCGCACCGGCCCCGCGCCAGGCGCCCGCCAAATCCTCGTCGGGCTTCGACGACATGGACGACGACATTCCGTTCTGATCCTTCCGACCGCTTTTCCGATGCGGGGCGCAGGACCGACAAGGCCGGCGCCCTTTTTCGTGCCGTTTCCACGTCGCGGACAATCTTTGCCATGACGATCAACCTTCAGACGCTCAAGTGCGCCGAATGCGGAAGCAGCGTGCTCGAGCGCACCGGCCTCAATCAATATGTGTGTGCGCACTGCGGGTCCGTGGCGGTGGTGGAGGACGATGTTTCGGAGCGGCTCGACCGGGTGCTGGAACAGGTCAAGGACGCGGCGGCCGATCGGCTGACGAAAGAGCAGTCGGCGCGCAGCGCGCAGCAGATTCGCATCGTGGGCATCGCCGTCGGTGCGTTCGTCGTGCTCGGCATCGCCACGTCCATCATCGGTGCGCTGGTGTCGAAGCGCGCCCCGAGCGGCCGCTCGGCGATGCCGGCGGTGATCGATCGCACCATTCCGACCGATGGCCTGAAGCTGGGCGACGCGCGCCAGGTGCTGGTCGGCAGCGGCAGCTCGGCGCGGCCCAAGCTTTTCGTGATGGCGCGCAACGAGACCGGCAAGGTGCTCGAGTCGCCGCGGGTCGAGGCGACGTTCTACGACGGGGAGAACCGGCTGAGCAGCCGGGCCGAGAGCCTGCCGGTGGCGCTGATGCTGCCTGGCGAGGCCGTGCCGCTGCTGATCGACCTGCCCGGCGACAAGAACGTCACGCGCCAGACGCTGACGGCGACGCGGCTGTCCGAGCCGCACCGGTCGGCCAAGGGAACGAAGCTGAACTTCTCGCGGGTGCTGCTGGTGCAGCAGAAGGACGACCTGCGGCTGGTCGGCCGCGTCGTCAACACCCGCACCGACGTCACCTTGGCCGGGGTGCAGGTGCTGGCCACTGCCTACGACGAATCGGGCGCCGCCATCGCATTCGGCCGCGGGTACGTTCAGGGCTCCGAGATCAAGCCGGGCGAACGCAGCGCGGTCGAAATCCGGCTCGACCGCTTCGGCAGCGCGCCGGTCGCATCCTGGGACTACCGCATCGATCACTACCTGAACGACCCGGACAGTGGCCGCACCGCGGTGATCGCTACGGACCGTATGGTCCGCACCGTCGGCGTGCCGGTGCAGTTCAACCCCGAACTCCGGATGAGCTCCGAAGACCTGCTGGCCGAGGACAGCGAGCGTTTCGACCTGGCGCAGCTCGAATTGCTGCCGCTGATCCCCGGGCTCAGCACCATCCGCCAGCGCACCTATATGACCGAGCTGGTGAACCGCAGCAAGGACATGATCGCCGTCACGCCGGCGGCGGTGATCTCGCGCTTCGACGGCAACAAACTCGACGGCACCACGCGCCTGGGTGGCATGGCGTACCTGTACCCGGGCGAGCGCATGCCGGTGCAGGTCGACCCGAATCGGGCCGACCGCATCACGCAGACGCGTGTCGAGTGGAAGCCGCTGCGCCGTGCCGCGCTGCCGGGGCCGCGCGCGCCGCTGGAGGTGCAGGTGACCGGCACCGAGGCCCAGATGGGCAGCGTGCTGCTCAACTTCAGCCAGCGCTTTGCCTATAAGGCCGTCGAAGTGAAGGGGCAGGTGAAGAACCCGGGCACGACCATCGTGCGCAAGGCACGCGTGTGGGTGAGCCTGCGTGACAAGGCCGGCACGCTCACTGGCTTCAAGCTGGTCGAGAACCTGCCGGCCATCGGCCCGGGCGAGAGCGTGCCGTTCGAAGTCCGAATCGAGCAGCAGGGCGGCGATTTCGCCAGCGTGAGCACCGTCTACCAGAGCACGGAATAGCCTGCGCGAGCAAGCTCAAGCCGATCGGGCGATGATCGCGCCATGGCCGAATTTTCCATCCTCGATCTCTCCCCGGTCTGCGAAGGCAGCGATGCCGCGCAGTCTTTCCGCAACTCGCTCTCCCTGGCGCAGCACGGCGAGAAACATGGCTACCGCCGCTACTGGCTGGCCGAGCACCACGGCATGCCGGGCATCGCAAGCGCCGCGACGGCCGTGCTGCTGGCCTACATCGGTGCCGGTACCTCGACCATCCGCATCGGCGCGGGCGGCGTGATGCTGCCCAACCATTCGCCGCTGGTCATTGCCGAGCAGTTCGGCACGCTCGAGTCGCTCTACCCCGGTCGCATCGACCTGGGTTTGGGCCGCGCCCCGGGCTCCGATCAGCGCACCGCGCAGGCTTTGCGGCGCAACCTCGAATCCGATTCCGACCAGTTCCCGCAGGACGTGATCGAGCTCATGGATTTCATGAGCAAGGAACCGCGCCAGCCGGTGATGGCGGTGCCGGGACGCGGGCTCGAGGTGCCGGTTTGGATCCTGGGTTCCAGCACTTTCGGTGCGCAACTGGCGGCGCACCTCGGCCTGCCCTACGCTTTCGCCTCGCATTTCGCGCCGCAGCAGCTGATGCAGGCAATTCGCATCTACCGCGAGACTTTCAAGCCGTCGAAGCAGTTGGCCAAGCCGTATGTGATGCTGGGCTTCAACGCCTTCGCGGCCGACACCGACGAAGAGGCGGTCTTTCGTGCCAGCTCGTGGCAGCAGGCCTTCGTGAACCTGCGCAGTGGCCGTCCGGGCCGTCTGCCGCCGCCGGTCAAGGATTACTACGCCAAGGTCGGCCCTTCGGAACGTGCGTTGCTCGATTCGGTGCTGTCGTGCTCGGCCGTGGGGTCGCCCGACACGGTCCGGGCCGGGCTGGCGGCGTTCATCGAGCGCACTGGCGCGGACGAGCTGATGATCACGTCGCAGGTGTACGACCACGCGGCGCGACTGAGGTCGTACGAGATCGTCGCTTCGTTGAAGGACGAAGTGGTGGCGGCAAGGGTCTAGGCCGGCCTCGGCTTAGCGCTTCGCCGTCCAGACCAGCACCGACGTCGCCAGGAGGATGCCGGTCACGAGGGCGGCGATGGCCAGCAGGCCGCTGGGCGTGACCTCGACCTTCGCGTCGATCGACAACGGCCGGGTGGCGATGGAAAAGGAAGCGGTCTGGGCGGGCGAAGCGGGCATCGGCGATCCTTCAAAAAGGACGGATTGTTGGCCCTGGGGCTGCCGCCGCAGCGGGTGCCCGCCGGTCCTTCACGTAGGAAAGCGCCAGAGCCGTCTTGCAGGTGCCGCGCACCTGCAAGACGCACCGCGGTGCGTCAGACCGGGTAGGTCCCCGGCAGCAGGATTCGCTTGTCCACGTTCTGGATGTCCGTGTGCCCGCAGAAGGCCATCGTCACGTCGAGCTCCTTGTGGATGAGCTGCAGCGCCTTGGTCACGCCGGCTTCGCCCATCGCGCCCAGGCCATAGGCCATCGCGCGGCCGATCATGGTGCCGCGTGCGCCGAGAGCCCAGGCCTTCAGCACGTCCTGGCCGCTGCGGATGCCGCCGTCCATCCAGACCTCGAGCTTGTCGCCGACCGCCTCGACGATCGGGGGAAGCGCCTCGATGCTCGAGGGCGCGCCGTCCAATTGCCGGCCGCCGTGGTTGCTCACGACGATCGCATCGGCGCCCACATCGGCCGCCAGCCGCGCGTCCTCTTCCACCATGATCCCCTTGAGGATCAGCTTGCCGCCCCACTGCTGCTTGACCCACGCGATGTCGGCCCACGACAGCGTCGGGTCGAACTGCTCGTTGGTCCAAGCCGAGAGCGACTTCATATCGCTCACGCCCTTCACGTGGCCCACCAGGTTGCCGAAGGTGCGGCGCTTGGTGCCTAGCATTCCCAGGCACCACGCCGGCTTGGTTGCGAGATTGATGAGGTTCTTGAGCGTGGGCCGCGGTGGCGCGGTCAGGCCGTTCTTCAGGTCCTTGTGGCGCTGGCCGATCACCTGCAGGTCGAGCGTGAGCACCAGCGCGCTGCACTTCGCGACGCGGGCGCGCTCGATCATGCGGGCCATCGATTCGCGGTCGCGCATCATGTAGAGCTGGAACCAGAAGGGTGCCGTGGTGTTCGCCGCGATGTCCTCGATCGAGCAGATGCTCATGGTCGACAGCGTGAACGGGATGCCGAACTTTTCGGCCGCGCGCGCCGCGTGGATTTCGCCGTCGGCGTGTTGCATGCCGGTGAGGCCGACCGGTGCGATCGCCACCGGCATCTTCGCGACCTGCCCGACCATCGTGGTGGCCAGCGTGCGGCCTTCCATGTTCACGGCCACGCGCTGGCGCAGCTTGATCTTCTTGAAGTCGTCCGTGTTGGCGCGGTAGGTGCCTTCGGTCCAGGAACCCGAATCGGCGTAGTCGTAGAACATGCGCGGCACGCGCCGCTCGGCGATGACGCGCAGGTCTTCGATCGTCGTGATCACGGTCATTTGACGACCATCAGGGTGAAGGGCCAGACGTAGGCTTGCATGGTGACGTAGAGGCCGACCAGGCAGGCCAGCGCGATGGAGTGGAAGAACACGTAGCGCAGGATGTCGCCTTCGTGGTTGAACCAGCGGGTGGCGGTGGAGGCGACGACGATCGATTGCGCGTCGATCATCTTGCCCATCACGCCGCCCGAGCTGTTGGCCGCGCCCATCAGGTTGGGCGAGAGGCCCAGCTGGTCGGCCGCCACCTTCTGCATGCCGCCGAACAGCACGTTCGACGCCGTGTCGGAGCCGGTGAGCGCCACGCCCAGCCAGCCCATCAGCGTACCGAAGAACGGGTAGAACACACCGGTGTTGGCGAAGGCCAGGCCCAGCGTGGTGTCGGTGCCCGAATAGCGCGTGAGCGTGCCAAGCGCGAGCATGAGTACGATGGTCAGCAGCGAATACTTCACCAGCCAGATCGTCTTGAAGAAGGTCCGGACGATCGTGACGGGGTTGTACTTCATGAAGATCGCGCTCACGACGGCCGACAGCAGAATCGCCGTGCCCGTGGCCGACAGGATGTTGAGCGTGTAGACCGCGGTTTCCTTCGTCGGCTGCGGCACCACCGGCGGCATCTTCTCGATCAGGTTGTGCAGGCCGCCCATCGGGAAGGCCGGCGCGAAAATGCCGTTGAGCCAGGTCTTGACCACCGGCAGGCCCCAGATGAACACGAACACCGACAGGATGACCCACGGCATCCAGGCCTGGATCAGTTCGGAGCGGCTGTGTTTAGCGACCGGCATCGGCGGCTTGGCCTCGTGCGCGCTGATGTCCTTGCCGCGCAGCGACGGCGAGGTCCAGATGGTCTTGGGCTTCCATACGCGCAGGAAGGCGACCAGGCAAACCATCGAGACGATGGCGGCGATGATGTCCACCAGCTCCGGCCCGATGAAGTTGGACACCAGGTACTGCGGGATCGCGAACGAGAGGCCAGTCACCAGGATGGCCGGCCAGATTTCCATCATGCCCTTGCGCCCGGCGAAGGCCCAGATGAGCCAGAAGGGCACCAGCAGCGAGAAGAAGGGCAGTTGACGCCCGATCATCGCAGTCACTTCCATCAGGTCGTAGCCGTGCACCTTGGCCAGCGTGATCACCGGCGTGCCCAGTGCGCCGAACGCCACCGGCGCGGTGTTGGCGATCAGTGAAAGCCCCGAGGCGGCCAATGGCGAGAAGCCTAGCCCGATCAGGATGGCGGCAGTGACCGCCACCGGCGTGCCGAAGCCTGCCGCGCCCTCGAAGAAGGCGCCGAAGCTGAAGGCGATCAGCAGCAGCTGGATGCGCCGGTCTTCGGTGATCCCCGAGAGCGAATCCTGCAGCACCTTGAAGCTGCCGTTCTGCTCGGTCAGCTGGTGCAGGAAGATGATGTTCAGCACGATCCAGCCGATCGGCAGCAGGCCGGTGAAGCCGCCGAACACCGCGGCACGACCGGCCATTTCAGCCGGCATGCCGTACGCGAAGATGGCCACCAGAATCGCGGCCACCAGCCCCATGCCGGCCGCGACGTGCGCCTTGATGTGGAAGAAGCCGAGTGCGGCCAGCATGACGACCACCGGAATCGCCGCCAGCGCGGTCGAGATGATCATGTTGCCGAAGGGATCGTAGATTTGCTGCCAGGGCATGGCGGTCTCCCGAAGGGTTCAAAAATGAGCGCCGGCCGCCAGAGGCGAAGGCGCGGTGCGTCGCGGGGCGATGGCACCTTCGCAGGGTGGGTGCCGGTCGGCGTGAATTATGTTGCAGTCGTGTGCGCTGCGTGTGCCCGGTTGTCGGGTGCGCGTCAGGTTTCCGTGCGTCGGCGGCTCAGTCCGGCTTGATGCCCGCCTTGACGACGATCTCCTTCCAGTCTGCTGTGCAGCGATGAACGCGCCGAACTGTTCGGGCGTGTCGCCCACGCCCAGGGCGGAGTCGCGCGCGAAGCACTCGGTCACCGGGCCGGTGCGCAGCGCCTTGGGTCTTTACCGGCACGTCCGGGTGCACCACCAGCACGTTCGGCACCTTGGCCAGGAGCGTGACCGGCACGAAGTCCTTGTTCATGTCGTAGGTCTGGTTGCTCAGCATGCACCGGGTGACTGCCAGCGTGCCGACGTGGCCGAGGATCGGCGTGTAGCCGTCGGCGCCGGCCTTGGCGACGTCCTGCATTGCGATGGTGCCGGCCGCACCGGGCTGGTTCTCGACGAAAAAGCGCTGCTCCAGCAGCTTGGTGAGTTCGCCGGCCACGGAACGCGCCACCACCTCGCTCGAACCGCCCGGCGCGAAGGGCACCAACAGGCGGATCGGCTTCTGCGGCCAGGCGCCTTGGGCGCGCAAGGCGCTTGTGCCGCCGGCCGCAAGCAGCGCGATCGACTGGCAGACGAGGCGGCGTGAGAGTCGCCGTTCTGCCGTGGAAAGTTCGTCCTGGACCATGAGCGTCTCCTGTTGTGAATGCTTGTCACTCGATTGTGGAAGTCCGCTCTCGCTGCGCGTGGCCGCGCAGCTCGGTGATTTCCCGCATGCCGGCAGCGGTCGGCCCGGACGGGGACAATGGCGGGCTTATGAGAAAGCAACGCATCGTGGTCGGCCTGAGTGGCGGGGTCGACTCCGCCGTCACCGCGCACCTGCTCAAGGCGCAGGGCCACGAGGTGGTCGGCATCTTCATGAAGAACTGGGAAGACGACGACGACAGCGAATACTGCGCGTCGAACATCGACTTCATCGATGCGGCCAGCGTGGCCGACGTGCTGGGCATCGAGATCGAGCACGTGAATTTCGCGGCGGACTACAAGGACCGGGTCTTCGCCGAGTTCCTGCGCGAGTACCAGGCCGGCCGCACGCCCAACCCCGACGTGCTGTGCAACGCCGAGATCAAGTTCAAGGCCTTTCTCGACCATGCGATGCGCCTGGGCGCCGAGAAGATCGCCACCGGCCACTACGCGCGTGTCCGCCTGAACGAGGACACGGGCCGTCACGAGCTGCTCAAGGGCCTCGACCCGGCCAAGGACCAGAGCTATTTCCTGCACCGGTTGAATCAGGCGCAGCTGTCGAAGACGCTGTTTCCGGTCGGCGAACTGCACAAGACCGAGGTGCGCCGCATCGCCGACGACATCGGCCTGCCCAACGCGAAGAAGAAAGACTCGACCGGCATCTGCTTCATCGGCGAGCGGCCGTTCCGTGACTTCCTCAACCGCTACATCTCGAAGGCGCCGGGTCCGATCAAGGACGAGCGCGGCCGCACGCTGGGCGAGCACCAGGGCCTGAGCTTCTACACGCTCGGCCAGCGACAAGGGCTGGGCATCGGCGGCGTGAAGGAGCGCGGCGCCCAGCGCGGCGCGGGCGACCATTCGCCCTGGTTCGTGGCGCGCAAGGACATGGAGAAGAACACGCTGTGGGTGGTGCAGGGCCACGACCACCCGTGGCTGCTCTCGCAGTCGCTGACGGCCGATGATGCGAGCTGGGTGGCGGGCACGGCGCCCGTGGCTGGCGGCTACGCGGCCAAGTCGCGCTATCGGCAGACCGATGCGGCCTGCCGCCTTGCGGCCGGGGCCAACGGTGCGTTTGCGCTGGATTTCCCTGCTGCGCAGTGGGCGGTGACGCCCGGGCAGTCGGCCGTGCTGTACGACGGCGAAGTCTGCCTCGGCGGCGGCGTGATCGCGTCGTCCGCCTAAGCGCGACGTCGCCGCTCAGGCCTTGGGTGGCGCGTGCACCGAGGCGTCGGTGTGGATCAGGTCCAGCGGATGGCGTTGCCCCGCCAGGTGGTCTTCGATGCACTGCAGCAGCAGCGGGCTGCGGTGCCTGTCGACACTGGCGCGGATCTCGTCGGGCGTCATCCAGAGCGTGCGCACGATGCCTTCGTCCAGCGCGCGATCGGGCTCGAAGGCACCCAGCGTGCCGGCGAACGCGAAACGCAGGTAGGTCACGTCTTCCTCGCTGTCGCGGCGTTCTTCGCCAGAACTCGGCGGGCGCTGGAAACGCGCGATGTACACGCCGACCAGTGCGGTGGGCACGAAGTGATGCGCTGTCTCTTCGAGCGCCTCGCGCGCACAACCTTCGGCCGGCGTTTCGCCGGGGTCGAGGTGCCCGGCCGGCGTGTTGAGCCGCAGCCCCTGCGCCGTGTGTTCTTCGACCAGCATGAAGCGGCCGTCGCGCTCGATCACCGCGGCCACGGTGACGTTGGGCCGCCAGCGTGGCATCGGCGTCTTCGACATGGTGACGGGCTCCCGGCTCAGCGCAGCACGTAGCCGCTGAAGCGCCAGACGCGGTCGCGGTCGAGGTGGAAGCTGACCAGCTCGCGCACCGTCACGGTGGGCTTGTTGGCGAAACGGCTTTCATACTCGACGCTCACGTACTGGCCGCCGAGATCCGGGTCGGTGTCGTTCACGACCTGGCGGTTGACCGCGACCCAGGTGCGTTGCTGCGGCGCGCCCATGGGGTTGCGCACCGCCGCGACCTGCTTGACGAATTCGTCGCGCGTCACGCGCTTGCGCGCTGCGACGGCGGCGCCGTCCCAGAGTTCGCCCACCTTGTTCTGGTCGACCATCTGAATCGCCTGAAGGCCGCCGCGCACCATGTCGCTGGGCTCCACGTCCTGTGCGGCGGCGAAACCGAACCAGCCGGAAAGGCAGGCGGCGGTCAGAAGAATCTTGGCGATGCGGGTCATGTTTTCCATTCCTTGTTGTCGTTGCTCAGCGCGTCCACCTCGGCCGCGCTGGGTTGGGGGAGCACCAATGTGACAGTACAACCGGCGTCGACGGCACTGTCGATCTCGATCGTTCCGCCATGGCGCTGGATGGCTGTGCGCACCAGCAACAGGCCGAGGCCCACGCCATGCACTTCCGGGTGGCTTTCGCGATGCAGACGGTGGAACGGCTGGAACAGCTGCGACTGTAGCTCGGGCGGAATGCCCGGACCGTGGTCCTGTACCGCGACGGCCCAGGCGCCCTCGCGCGCGGTCACGTTGCAGCGCAGGTCCGCGCCAACGGGCGAGTACTTGAGCGCATTGCTCAGCACGTTGGTGAGCGCCCTTGTGAGCAGGCTGCGGTCGGCGATGCACAGCGCCTCTTCCAGCGCGGTGACGAGCTGCACCTGAACCTGCTTCTTGCGTGCCTGGACCCACGCGTCGTCGATAGCCTGCTGCAGCAGCGACACCAGGTCGAGCACTTCGGCGCGGAAGGGTTGCGCCTCGGCGCGTGCGAGGTTGACGAAGCCGTCGGCCAGTTCGAGGCCGGTCAGGGCGTGGCGCTCGACGCGGTCGAGCAGCGCATCGCCCGACAGCACTTCGGGCCGCGTGCGCGTGAGCTCGATCGCTGTGAGGATCGACGCGCTCGGTTCGCGGATGTCGTGCGAGATGAAGCGCAGCGCTTCGTCGCGCTGGCTCTGCGCCTGACGCATGCGGCTGACGTCGACCAGCGCGCACATCCAGCCCGCATGGTGGTTGCTCGCGTCGAAGAAGGGCACGCAGCGCAGCAGCAGGATGCGGCCGGTGGCGTCTTCACCTTCGCCGAGGATCGATGCCCGTTCGTGCGAGCGCAGGGCACCCTGCGGCACCATCGGCCCCCCGGTGGTGCGCCAGCGCAGATCGGCCAGGAGATCGTGCGCATCGCTGCCGACCAGCGAGTGAGACGCCATCTTCCAGTGGCGTGCTGCCGCAAGATTGGCGATGAAAACGCGGCCCTTGCGATCGAGCACCAGCGTGGCGTCGGCCATGTGGTCGATGCCGTCACGCACGAAGCGATGCAGGTCGCGCATGCGAAGACCGGCGGCCGAGGTCGCCGCCATCTGCCGATCCAGAAAATCGCCGACCGGTGGCGGCGAGCCGGGCACCGGCAGTCCGTCCATGGCCTCGTTGAGTTGTTCCGTGCCCCAGCGCAGGTAGCGCAGGGCGGCGGTCAGGCGCATCAGGCTCCACAGCGGATAGACCAGCAGCAAGCCGAGGAAACCGGCCGCCGGCGTGAACTGGATGCCGATCCAGGGTCGCGCGTTGTGCAGCCCGAGCCGCACCGCGAGCAGCGCACAGATCAACGCCACGACGGCCAGCGGACGCAGCCACAGCAGACCGAGCAGCGCGACGATCAACGGGCCGAGGTTGTACGCCAGGTCCTGCCACTGGCTGGCGACCACGACGCGGCGGTCGTTGACCAGCGCTTGCAGCACGCTGGCGAAGATCTCGACGCCCGGCAGCAGGCCCGTGGCGCGCGGCGCCGAGGTGGCGTACACGTCGCCCAGGCCGGCGGCGGTGGAACCGATCAGCACGTAGCGGTCGCGAAAGGTGTCGGCAGGCACCAGGCCGCGCAGCACGTCGATGTAGGAAACCGTCTTGAATGCCGGCGAGCCGCTCGTGAAGATCACCACCTCGTGGCCGTGACGCATCCACGGGCCGGCGGCGGCCGGCGGCGGCGTCAGCGGGTCGGGTTCGGCGGCGACCGTGGCGTTGCGGGCGTACGCATCAGCCGCCTGCTGCAGGGCCAAGGTGAAATGCGGCCACGCACGGCCGGCGAAACCTTCGCGCAGGTACACGCTGCGCACGATGCCGTCTTCGTCGATCGACAGATGGGCGTGGCCGAGGGCGGACGCGGCCTGGGCCAATGCCGGAATGGGCAGGAGCTCGGCCTGCGTCTGCGAACCCCGCGTCTGCAAGGCCATGGGCAGTACCACGCAACCGCTGTCGGCGATACCGGCGGCCAGGACGGCATCGTCGCCCGGATGCTCCTGGTCGGGTTCGGTGAGGAGCAAATCCAGGCCGATGCAGCGTGGGTTGTCCGCGGCAATGCGTCGCAGCAGCTCGGCATGCAACGCACGCCGCCACGGCCAGCGGCCGATCGCCGCCATGCTCGGCTCGTCGATCGCGACGATCACGATTTCATGCGACGGCGGCTGGCGCATGTCGGCCCGCGCGTTGTCCTGCAGCATGCGGTCGACGCGCGGCATCGGCTGCATGAGCGTGAGCAGCGTGACCAGCGCGATGAGCCCGGTGGCCAGCAGGAACCACGGCAACCGACGCGCCGCCATGCGCCGCAGTCGCGGATATCGGCGGTTGCGGCGCAGCGCCCCGGAGGTGCCGTCGGGAGGAAGGGGCATGGTGCGCCGGCGCCGTGCGTCAGGGACGATCGACCAGGGCGCCGTCGCCCGAATGGAGGATGCCTCCGTCGGAGGTGCTCACCACCGGGCCGATGCGCACGCGGCGTGCCGGCGAGAAGGCGCCGACCAGGCCTGACGCATCGCGTGCCTGCAGGCGCACGTAGTAGTTGCCGCGCGGCGGGCCGGCGATGGTCCATGTCGGTGTGGTCAATTCCACATCGAGCAGTGGCTGGCGGAAATCGGCGTCGCGCGCCAGCTGCGCCCGGAAGCTCACGCCGCCTTCGGCCTGCCAGCGAAGCGTCGGACTCTCGCCGCTTTCTTCGACCTGCACCGTGCCGACGCTGGGCATCAGTGCGACAGTGAATGGCTGCGGCGCCGCGAAGGGGCCGCGGCGCAGAGTGCCGCCTGCGTCCCGCGCGATCGATGCCACGCGCCACCAGTAGTCGCCCGGCGCCAGCGCGGCCACGCCCAGGCGGCAATCGCCGGTGCGGGTCTCGTCGAGGACCAAGGTTGCGAAGTCGATGGAACGCGACACCTGCAGCTGGGCGTTGGCGCCGGCCACATCGGAACAGACCAGCTGGCCGGCGTCGCTGGTGATTCGGGCGCCGGGTGCGGGCGCTTGGTAGAGCGGGGGGACGGGGCGGGCGTGCACGCGCAACGCACGGCGCGTTTCGGCGCCGGCAAGACCGTCGCGGTCGAAGGCGCGCACGCCGACCACGTAGTCGCCGTCGTCGAGCGCGGTGAACTGGACCCGCCCCGTCTCGAACAGGCCGTTGCGCAGCACCTCGCGCATGTCGTCGCTGCGCGCGATGCGCACTTCATAGCCTGCCAAGGTGCTGTCGGGCGCGGCCAGATGGAGAATCAGCATGTTCGCGTCCCGCACCACGGCCGGCAGCGACGACAGATCGGGTGCGGGCGGCAGCGTCGCGCGTTTGTCCAGCTGGCCGTCCGCCTCCACGATGGCGCCCTCGCCAGCCCGCACGTCGGCGCTGCGGGCGCTGCGCTTCTTGGGCTTGCGCGGTTGCACCTTGACCACGCCCTCCGCCACGGACGTCGAAACGCGGCCCTCGGCCGATACGGCCACGTCGAAGCGGGTGCCGCGCACGCTGGCCACGGCGCCCGGCGCATGAATCTCGAAGAGGCGGCCCTTGGGCTGCGGGGCGACGTCCGACTCGACCTTGCCGCGGCGCACGTCGATCACCGATTCGTAGCGGCCACCGCTCGGCCGCTTGCTGCGCAAGCGCTTGAGTTCGACATCGGATTCGGCCAGAACCCGCACCACCGAGCCGTCGGCCAGGCGCAGCCGCAGGTAGCCGTCCTTCGGAACCTGGATGCGCGTGCCTTCGGAGACCGCGTCGCCTGCGACGAGCGGCTCGGATGCATCGGCTGCCGGCGGCGGGGCCGGTGCGCCCTTGGCCCGCCCCGCCGGGGCGGGAAGCGCGGCAGGCAGCACGCCGACCGCATGGCCCTGGACGAATTCGACCTTGGCCGTTGCCATGTCCGCCGGGCGCAACAACGTGCGCGGAATTCGTACCAGGCTGCCTGCTTTCAGGGTGTCGGGATCGGCGATGCGGTTGATCGCCTGCAATTCGCGCCACTGCGACGGCACGCGCAGATAGCGCTCGCCGAGCGCCTGCAGGGTGTCGCCGACGACCACGCGGTGGCGAAGCTCGCCGCGCGAAGGCGCCGCCGCATGCGCTCCGCCGACCACCAGCGCGCACGCCAGCAGCACGGCCTGCGTGCGCAGGCGAAGCCGCGCCGCCACGTTCATGCTGGGGTGCCGGGCTGCGGGTCGCGCAAGGTGGTGAAGTCGGTGCCGTCGATCGATTCCAGCCGGTAGCCCAGCCCGTAGATCGCCGACAGGAGGAAGCCGTTGGATGGCCGCAGTTCGAGCTTGGTCCGCAGGCGAGAAATATGGGTGTCGAGCGAGCGCGAGGGCGTCTCGGCGCCCAGACCCCATACGGCCTCGCGCAAATGCTCGCGCGACAGCAGCCGGCCCAGGTTCTGGAACAGGAACAGGGCGAGTTCGTACTCGCGGTGTTTCAGCTCGGCGGTCTCGCCACGCACCTTGAGCGTTCGGGAGTGCGGATAGAAGTGATAAGGCCCGAAGACCAGCTCCGGCTCGTACTGCGCGGGGTAGGACCGCCGCAACAGGGCACGCACGCGCGCTTCAAGTTCGGCCACGCGAATCGGCTTCACCATGAAGTCGTCGGCGCCGGCGGTCAGTCCTTCGACCATGTCCGCCTCTTCACGCCGATTGGTCACGAAGAGAATGGGAAGCCGGCTGTTGAGATCTTCACGGATCCATTTGACGACCGCAGGGCCTTGCACATCCGGCAGGGTCCAGTCGAGGATCAGGAGATCGTAGGTCTGCTGACGCAATTCGCGCAGAAGCGACTTCCCGTCCGAAAAGCCGTGACATTCATGGCCGATGCCTTCCATGGTCAATCGAATCAAATCGAGTTGGCCAGACTCGTCGTCCAAAGCGGCAATTCTCATTTCATCCTCCCTTTTGTTTCAGGCCCGGAGTCTAGATGGGGGTCAATTCCGGAGCCAGTGTACCGAGTCTTGCAACTGTCAACTTGCGCACGAAATAGAAGAGCAATGGTTAACAATTGTCCATAACCGCCGAATAGTGCCAAAGGCCCTTGGTTGCTGGAGGTGCGCTTATTACATTGCCCCTCGAATTCAAAACGTTGCAGGCCATTAATTAACAATTGGTTTGCAATTCAAACGGTCGCGGCGGGAGAATCAATGGGTCGACAGGGTCATGAAACAGGCCAGCGCCTTTGCGCAAGGGTTGCCGAATTGCTGGCGTTTTGCTGCGTGGGCGCACTGGCGGGCTGTGTCACACACCGCAGCGACGACTTTGGAGAGCGGCCGGTGTTTCCATCCGCACAGAACGCGACGCGGCCCGAGGGCAGTTTTCCCAACCGCGATTTCCTGGCGCAAGTCGAACCGGGGTTGCGAAAGTCACACCTGCTGCAATGGTTCGGTCCTCCGCACTTCGGCGAAGGGCTGCTCGGCGTTCGCGAATGGGACTACATCTTTCACTTTCACAGCGGTGGCGGTATCACGACCTGCCGCTACAAGGTGGTCTTCGATCGGGCGTATGTGGCGCAGAGCTTCCATTGGCAACCGAAGGTTTGCGGTGACTGGCTGACGGTCAAGGTGCCTGCGCAGGCACGGGGACAAGCGGCGCCCTGAGGTCCCTCTTTCGGTGTCGCACCGCCTTCGGCGGCGGCTCGGGGGCGCATGGCTCTTCGGGTAAGCTCCGCGCGAAACAACGCAGCCCACTGCCGAGGAGATTTCCCATGCTGATAGGCGTACCGGCCGAGACAATGGCTGGCGAGACCCGAGTCGCCGTGACACCGGAGACGGCGAAGAAGCTCGTGGGCCAGGGACATTCCGTGGCGGTGCAAAAGGGCGCCGGCCTCTCGGCAAGCGTGACCGACGCAGCGTACGAGGCTGCTGGTGCAACGCTCACCGACGCTGCGGACGCATTGGGTGCCGAGGTGGTGCTCAAGGTGCGACCGCCGTCGGACGCTGAGGCGATGTCGCTGCAGCCCGGTTCGGTGCTCGTCGGCATGCTGAACCCCTTCGATGCTGCCGGGCTCCAGCGCCTGGCCGCGGCCGGCGTGACCGCCTTCGCGCTCGAGGCGGCGCCGCGCACCACGCGCGCGCAGAGCATGGACGTGCTCTCGTCCCAGGCCAACATCGCCGGCTACAAGGCTGTCATGATCGCGGCCGACCAGTACCAGCGCTTCTTCCCCATGCTCATGACGGCGGCCGGCACCGTGAAGGCGGCCCGCGTGGTCGTTCTGGGTGTCGGCGTGGCTGGGCTGCAGGCGATCGCCACGGCCAAACGACTCGGCGCCGTGATCGAAGCATCGGACGTGCGCCCGAGCGTGAAGGAACAGGTCGAATCGCTGGGCGGCAAGTTCATCGAAGTGTCCTATGACACCGACGAGGAGAAGGAAGCCGCGGTCGGCGTCGGCGGTTACGCCCGGCCCATGCCGGCGAGCTGGCTGGCGCGCCAACAGATCGAGGTCGCCAAGCGCGTGGCGCAGGCCGACATCGTGATCAGCACCGCGCTCATCCCCGGTCGTGCCGCGCCCACGCTGGTCACCGAGGACATGGTCAAGTCGATGAAGCCGGGTTCGGTCATCGTGGACATCGCCGCGGGCAGGGGGCCAGGCGGCGTCGGCGGCAATTGCCCGCTCTCGGAGGCCGACCGCACGGTGGTCAAGCACGGCGTGACCATCGTCGGCGAGACCAACCTGGCCGCGCGGGTCGCGGCCGACGCGTCGTCGCTCTATGCGCGCAACGTGCTCGACTTCCTCAAGCTCATCCTGCCCAAGGACGGCGGCCTGAAGATCGACCTGGAAGACGACATCGTCGCGGCCTGCCGCGTGGCGCACGACGGCCAGCTGACCCCGAAGTGATGAGGAACTAGACCATGGACATCGTCAACCCCACCGTCATCAACCTGATCATCTTCGTGCTGGCCATCTACGTCGGCTACCACGTGGTGTGGACCGTCACGCCTGCGCTGCACACGCCATTGATGGCCGTGACCAATGCCATCTCGGCGATCGTCATCGTCGGCGCCATGCTGGCCGCGGCGCTTACCACCACGCCGTTGGGCAAGACCATGGGCGTGCTGGCCGTGGCGCTGGCGGCAGTGAATGTCTTCGGCGGCTTCCTGGTCACGCGGCGGATGCTGGAGATGTTCAGGAAAAAGGACAAGAAGACGCCGGCAGCCGCCAAGGGAGACGCCGCATGAGCATGAGCCTCGTCACGCTGCTGTACCTGGTGGCCAGCGTCTGCTTCATCCAGGCGCTGAAGGGCCTGAGCCATCCGACGACATCCATCCGCGGCAACGTCTTCGGCATGAGCGGCATGGCCATCGCCGTGCTGACCACCATCGCATTGATCCACGGCCAGGCCAGGGCGCTGAACATCGACTTCGGCACGGGCATCGCCTACGTGCTGGTGGCGCTGGTCGTCGGCGGCGGGCTCGGCGCCTTCATGGCGAACAAGGTCGAGATGACCAAGATGCCCGAGCTGGTGGCCTTCATGCACAGCATGATCGGCCTGGCCGCGGTGTTCATCGCGGTGGCCGCGGTGGCCGAGCCCTGGGCCTTCAGCATCACGCCCGCACCCGTGGCCGCCGCCATCGGCAGCGTCACGGCCAATGGCGCCGTGCTGATCGACGGCGTGCTGCGCTACGCCATCCCGACGGGCAACCGGCTCGAACTGTTCCTCGGCGCGGCCATCGGGGCCATCACATTCAGCGGCTCGGTCATCGCCTTCGGCAAGCTGTCGGGCAAATACAAGTTCCGGCTGTTCCAGGGCGCCTCGGTGCAGTTCAAGGGACAGCACAAGCTCAATCTCGTGCTGGGGCTGCTGACTTTGGCACTGGGTCTGCTGTTCGTGGCCACCGAGAGCTGGACGGCTTTCTTCGCGATGCTGGCGCTGGCCTTCGTGATGGGCGTGCTGATCATCATCCCGATCGGCGGGGCCGACATGCCGGTGGTGGTGTCGATGCTCAACAGCTACTCCGGCTGGGCAGCCGCGGGCATCGGCTTCAGCCTGAACAACGCGATGCTCATCATCGCGGGCTCGCTGGTCGGCAGCTCGGGTGCGATCCTGAGCTACATCATGTGCAAGGCGATGAACCGCTCGTTCTTCAACGTGATCCTGGGCGGCTTCGGCGGCGAGGCGACCACGGCGGCCAGCGGTGCCAAGGAACAGCGCCCGGTCAAGAGCGGCAGCGCCGACGACGCGGCGTTCGTGCTGAGCAATGCCGAGACGGTGGTGATCGTCCCGGGCTACGGCCTGGCGGTGGCGCGTGCCCAGCACGCGGTCAAGGAACTGGCGCAGAAGCTCACCGACAAGGGCATCACGGTGAAGTACGCGATCCATCCGGTGGCCGGGCGCATGCCGGGCCACATGAACGTGCTGCTGGCCGAGGCCGAGGTGCCCTACGACCAGGTGTTCGAGATGGAAGACATCAACGGCGAGTTCGGCCAGGTCGACGTGGCGATCATCCTGGGCGCCAACGACGTGGTGAACCCGGCTGCGCACACCAAGGGCAGCCCGATCTACGGCATGCCGATCCTCGAGGCCTACAAGGCCAAGACGGTCATCGTGAACAAGCGATCGATGGCCGCGGGCTATGCGGGCCTGGACAACGAACTGTTCTACATGGACAAGACCATGATGGTCTTCGGCGACGCCAAGAAGGTCGTGGAAGACATGGGCAAGGCCATCGAATAGGTGTTGATCGCCCCCAGGCTTCGCGCACTGCTTGTCGCTTCGCCAACCCCCTGCCGGGGGCAACACCAGTGGCCCGGCTGAGCCGGTTCCACGGTGTTTCACGATCAGGCGAGCGCAGTGACACCCCTGCCTGATCCGCTTTTAATTTGGAGACTCAAGAATGACCGATCGTCCCTGGCTCAGCAGCTACCCGGAAGGTGTTCCGGCCGACATCGACGCGACCCGGTATGCGTCGCTCGTCGCTCTGATGGACGAGAGCTTCTCGAAGTACGCCGACCGCACGGCGTACAGCTTCATGGGCAAGGACGTGCGCTACGCCGACGTCGACCGCCAGAGCCGGGCCTTTGCGGGCTATCTGCAGGGCCTGGGGCTGGTCAAGGGCGACCGCGTGGCGGTGATGATGCCCAACTGCCCGCAGTATCCGATCGCTGTCGCCGGCATCCTTCGGGCCGGGCTGATCCTGGTGAACGTGAACCCGCTCTACACGCCGCGCGAGCTCGAGCACCAGTTGCAAGACAGCGGCGCAAAGACCATCGTGATCATGGAGAACTTCGCCGCGACGCTCCAGCATTGCCTGGCCGCCACGCCGGTCAAGCACATCGTGCTGGGCGCCATGGGCGACCGGCTGGGTCTGCTGAAGGGGACCATCGTCAACTACGTGGTTCGCAAGGTGAAGAAGCTGGTGCCGGCCTATGCGCTGCCCGACGCGGTGCGCTTCAACGCGGCGCTCTCCAGAGGCGCCGGCCAGGAACTTGTCTCGCCGAGCATCGCGTCGGACGACGTGGCGGTGCTGCAGTACACCGGCGGCACCACCGGCGTGTCGAAGGGTGCCGTGCTGCTGCATCGCAACGTGATTGCCAACGTGCTGCAGTCCGAAGCCTGGAACGATCCGGTGATGCAGCAGGTGCCGGCCAACGAGCAACCCACCAGCGTTTGTGCGCTGCCCCTGTATCACATCTTCGCGTTCACGGTGAACATGATGCTGGGGCTGCGCACCGGCGGGAAGGTGATCCTGATCCCCAATCCGCGCGATCTCTCGGCCACGCTCAAGGAGCTGTCCAATCACACCTTCCACAGTTTCCCGGCCGTGAACACCCTCTTCAACGGGCTGGCGAACCATCCCGATTTCGGCACGGTGAACTGGAAGAACCTCAAGGTGTCGGTCGGTGGCGGCATGGCGGTGCAAGGCGCCGTGGCCAAGTTGTGGCTCGAGAAGACCGGCTGCCCGATCTGCGAGGGCTACGGCCTGTCGGAAACCTCACCGTCGGTGAGTTGCAACCCAACCACCAGCAAAGGCTACACCGGCACCATCGGCGTGCCCCTGCCGAGCACCTTCATGACATTGCTCGACGACGACGGCCAGCCGATCGGGCTTGGCCTGCCCGGCGAAATCGCCATCAAGGGGCCGCAGGTGATGGCTGGCTATTGGCAGCGGCCCGATGAGACTGCGAAAGTCATGACGCCCGACGGTTGGTTCAAGTCGGGCGACATCGGCGTGGTCGACGAACGCGGGTTCTTCAAGATCGTCGACCGCAAGAAGGACATGATTCTGGTCTCCGGCTTCAATGTGTACCCCAACGAGATCGAGGACGTGGCGGCGCTGATCCCCGGCGTGCTCGAGTGCGCAGCCGTCGGCGTGGCCGACGACAAGACCGGCGAGGCGGTCAAGCTCGTGATCGTCAAGAAGGATCCTGCGCTCACCGAAGCGCAGGTGCGCGACTTCTGCCGCGAGAACCTCACGGGCTACAAGCGGCCGAAGGTCATCGAGTTCCGCAACGACATGCCGAAGACGCCCGTCGGGAAGATCCTGCGGCGCGAACTGCGCGACGTGAAGAAGTAAGCAAGTCGCTTTCGTGCGAGCCGCCGCGCCCATCGCGATCGTCGCGGCCATGCACGAGGAACTGGCGCCGGTGCTCGCGCTCATGCCCGACGAGCATAAGGTGGTCGTCGCGGGGCGCGAGTTCTGGCAGGGACATCTGCACGGCCACGAGGTCGTCGCGGTACTGGCACGCATCGGCAAGGTGGCCGCCGCCACCACGGCGACCGTGCTGGCCGAGCGGTTCCAGGTCGGTCGTGTCGTCTTCACCGGTGTGGCGGGTGGACTCGGCCCCGGAGTTCAGGTGGGCGACGTCGTGGTGGCAAGCGAGTTTCTGCAGCATGACATGGACGCCTCGCCGATCTTCCCCCGCCACGAGCTGCCACTGTATGGACGCAGCCGGTTCGCGGCCGATCCCGCACTGGCCGGAGCCTTGTGCGAGGCGGCGCGGGTGTCGTTGCAGCGAGCGCGCGTGCATCGAGGCCTGGTCGTCAGCGGCGACCGTTTCGTATCCACCACCGCGGAGGCGCGGGCGCTCCAAGCCGAGTTGCCCGATGCACTCGCCGTGGAAATGGAGGGCGCGGCCTTTGCGCAGGTGTGCCACGACTTCGACGTCCCGTTCGCTGCCGTCCGCACGATCTCCGACCGCGCGGACGACGCCGCGCACGGTGATTTCCTGCAATTCATCCGCACGGTCGCGAGCCCGTATTCGGCCGCCATCGTCGAGGCGCTGTTGCGCGGCCTGCCAAGGTACTGAGCCGTCGTTATTCAACGGCCGAGGCCAGAGACGCCGCGGAAACAGCTTGCCGGGCCGCCGGTGTCGCCCCCCTTGAGGGGGAGGGCGCCAGCCCTCGGGGGTGCTTCTATTTCAACCAGCCGCGCCTGCGGAAGTACCACATCGGGCCGAGCGCGCTGGCCGCCATCAGCGCCAGCACATAGAAATACGCACCCCGGCCCAGCGCTTGTATTTCGGGGATGTTCATGTTCATCCCGTAGATGCTGGCGATCAGTGTCGGCGGCAGCAGCGCCACGCTGGCCACAGAGAAGATCTTGATGGTCTTGTTCTGATTGATGTTGATGAAGCCGACGGTGGCGTCCATCAGGAAGTTGATCTTGTCGAACAGGAAGGCCGTGTGGTTGTCGAGCGATTCGATGTCGCGCAGGATCTGCCGCGCCTCTTCGAACTGCTCGGCGTTGAGCATCTTGCTGCGCATCATGAAGCTGACCGCGCGGCGCGTGTCCATCACGTTGCGGCGAATGCGCCCGTTCAAGTCTTCCTGGCGTGCGATGGCGCCCAGCACCTCGCCGGCCAGCTCGTCGCTCACGTTGCCTTCGAGCACCTTCTTGCCCGCGACCTCGAGCTCGTCGTAGATGTTCTCCAGCGTGTCGGCCGAGTACTCGGCGTCGGCGTCGAACAGCTTCAGCAGCACTTCCTTCGCGTCCTCGATCAGCCCTGGCGCGCGGCGTGCGCGCATGCGCAGCAGGCGGAACACGGGGATGTCCTCGTCGTGGATCGAGAACAGCACGCCGCGGCTGCGCAGCTCGGCGTTGTGCTGATTCAGGATGAAGGCCACGCGCACCGAGCGGGCGTTTTCTTCCTCGTCGATCAAGAAGTCGCTGCGGATGTGGAGTTCGCCGTTGTCTTCCTCGTAGAAGCGGGCGGACTCCTCAATGTCCTCGTCCATCGCGTCTTCGGGGATCGAGAGGCCGTAGTACTGCTTGATCCAGCGTTTTTCCTCGACCGTCGGCGATTCGAGGTCGACCCAGATGGGCTGGAATTGGGACAGCTCCTCCAGGGCCTCGATCTCTTCCTGAACGAGGCGCCCGTTGGCGAGCGTGAAGATGTTGAGCATGGCTCACTCCCGTGAAAAGGTCTTGCGGTTGGCGGCGGGAAGGGCGCTTTCAAGACCCTCGCCAACGACGCTCAGGAGGGAGTTGAAAGCTGCCGAGACGGATAGCTTTCCATGCGAAATCTCCGGGGTTGCAGCGAGGCGCGATTATGGCACCGCAGCATGGCCCAGCATGCGCGTCGGCTGGATGGGCATACAGTAAAGTCGAGCCTCGATGCACCCTACCGAACTGGCCGTTTCTTCCGTGTCCGGCGCCCAGGCCGAGCGACTGGCTGCAGCACTTGCCACGCTCAACGACGCGCAGCGCGCTGCCGTCGAGCACGGTGTGGGCGCTGCGGTCGGCGACGCGCGCCCTCTCCTGGTGATCGCCGGCGCCGGCTCCGGCAAGACCAGCACGCTGGCGCACCGCGTGGCGCATCTGGTGGCGCTAGGCGTCGATCCGCAGCGCATCCTGCTGCTGACCTTTTCGCGCCGTGCGGCGCAGGAGATGTCGCGCCGGGCCGGACAGGTGGCGGCGCGCGTGCTCGGGCTGCGTTCGGAGGTGGCGCCTTCGCTGCCCTGGGCCGGCACCTTCCATGGCATCGGCGCGCGCCTGCTGCGCGAGTACGCCGCGCAGATCGGCCTCGACGAAAACTTCACGATCCATGATCGGGGCGACGCCGAAGATCTGATGGGCCTGGTGCGGCACGACCTCGGTTTCTCTTTGACGGCGAAGCGTTTTCCGCAGAAGGGCACCTGCCTTTCCATCTATTCGCGTGCCGTCAACACCTGCTCGCCGTTGGGCGAGGTGCTGGCACACACGTTTCCGTGGTGCGCCGAGTGGGAGGCTGAACTCAAGCGCCTGTTTGCCGCCTATGTCGAGGCCAAGCAGCAACAGCAGGTGCTCGATTACGACGACCTGCTGCTGTACTGGGCGGGCATGGTGGCTGAACCTGACCTGGCAGCGCTGGTGGGCGCGCGCTTCGACCATGTGCTGGTCGATGAATACCAGGACACCAACCGGCTGCAGGCGTCGATCCTTCTCGCGCTCAAACCCGACGGGCGCGGCGTGACCGTGGTCGGCGACGACGCGCAATCGATCTATTCGTTTCGCGGAGCGACGGTGCGCAACATCCTCGATTTTCCCGAGCAGTTCACGCAGGCCGCGCGCATCGTCACGTTGGAGCGCAACTACCGGTCGACCCAGCCGATCCTCGACGTTTCCAACGCGGTGATCGCCGCGGCCGCCGAGCGGCATGCCAAGACGCTGTGGACCGACAAGGCCTCGGCGGGCCGTCCGCAACTGGTGCTGGTGCCCGACGAGGCGCAGCAGGCGCAGTGGGTGGCTGACCGTGTGCTCGCACATCGCGAAGGCGGCCTGGCGCTCAAGTCGCAGGCGGTGCTGTTCCGCACCTCGTACCACAGCGCCGCGCTCGAACTCGAGCTGGCGCGGCGCAACATCCCGTTCGTCAAGTACGGCGGGCTCAAGTTCCTCGAGGCATCGCACGTGAAGGACCTGCTCGCGGTGCTGCGCTTCGCTCAGAACCCGCGCGGGCGCATGGCCGGCTTTCGCGTCACCCAGATGATCCCGGGCATCGGCCCGGTCACGTCGACGCGGCTGCTCGATACGATGGACCAGGCCGCCGATCCGGCCGCGGCGGTGCAGGCCTTCGTGCCGCCGGCGTCCGCACAGGTCGAGTGGGCCCGTTTCGCGGAAATCTATGCAGCGCTGCGTGCGCCGGCGCTGGCCTGGCCGGCGGACATGGAACTCGCGCTGCGCTGGTACCTGCCGCACCTCGAGCGGCTGCACGACGACGCGGCAGTGCGCCGCGGCGACGTCGAGCAGCTGGCGCGTCTGGCCGCCGGCTACGCGTCTCGCGAGCGTTTCCTCACCGAACTCACGCTGGATCCACCGGAGGCCACCAGCGACCGTGCCGGGCCGCCGTTGCTGGACGAGGACTACCTGATCCTGTCGACGATCCATTCGGCCAAGGGGCAGGAATGGACGTCCGTCCACGTGCTCAACGTGGTCGACGGCTGCCTCCCCGCCGATGTGGCTCAGGGCGCACAGGAACTCGAGGAGGAGCGGCGCCTGCTCTATGTGGCCATGACGCGCGCGAAGGACCATCTGCATCTGCTGGTGCCGCAGCGCTTCTACGTCACGCAGCAGTCGGCGCGCGGCGACCGGCATCTTTATGCCGGCCGCAGTCGTTTCGTCACCGAGGCGGATGCCGCCCGCTTCGAGCAGGTCACCTGGCCGCTTCCACCGCCGCGCGCGCCGCACGTGCCTGCGCCAGCGGCCGCGATCGATCTGCTGGCCCGCATGCGGGCTGCCTGGCGTTGACCCGCTCGCTCCCGCCCCTGACGGCAACAGGGTCGGCTGGCGCTTCGGCGGCGTGGTCTTTGGTGTTCCTGACGCTGGAAGGCATTGCCGGCGTTCAGGTCTGCGCTATGAATTGATGAGCATGTCGGGCCCCTGGAAATTCGGCGGCAGCGCCGTGCAAACGAGTGATTGCAATCGCTGGAGTGCTTGGGCATAGTGAATCGACCTTCTCTTGCTTCCTTCGATTCCTGCCTTCCAAACTCCTTTCCCCCGGTCGACGCGCCACCTTGGCGCGGCGGCTTCTTTCCCACCGTCAACTCCAGGAGGTCATTTCATGAATCTGACGATCAGCGGTCATCACCTCGATGTCACACCGGCCCTGCGCAGCTACGTCACTACCAAGCTCGACCGGATCACCCGGCACTTCGATCAAGTGGTCGATGTCAAGGTGATCCTTACGGTGGAAAAGCAGAGGGAAAAGGAGGGCCGGCAGAAGGCGGAATGCAACATCCACGTGAAGGGCAGCGACATGTTCGCCGAGTCGAGCCACGCTGATCTGTATGCGGCCGTCGACGACCTGGTCGACAAGCTGGATCGCCAAGTGGTGCGTCACAAGGACAAAATCCAGGACCACCACCACGCAGCGCCCAAACGCCTGATGTAACTGTCTCCGGGCAAATACTCTTGCGGGCCACCTCCGGGTGGCCCTTTGCTTTTTGCGGTGGGGGTGCATAATCGCCCCCGCTCCGACCCCACCCATGAATCGCCTCGCGTCCATCCTGCCGCCCGCTCAAGTCCTCGTGAGCGTCGATGCCACAAGCAAGAAACGTGCTTTCGAGGAGGCCGGCTTGCTGTTCGAGAACCTGCACGGTCTCGGGCGCGCTCTGATCACCGACAGCCTGTTCGCTCGCGAGCGACTCGGCTCGACAGGTCTGGGGCATGGCGTGGCGATTCCGCATGGTCGCATCAAGGGGCTCAAGTCCCCGATGGCCGCGGTGTTCCAACTTGCGGATCCGATCGGCTTCGATGCGCCGGACGAACAGCCCGTGGTGCTTCTGATCTTTCTGCTGGTGCCTGAAGCGGCCACCCAAAAGCACCTCGAAATCCTCTCCGAGATCGCCGAGCTGCTCAGCGATGCCGGGCTGCGCGAGCAGATCAAGTCGAGCACCGACGCTGGCGCCCTGCACGCGCTGATCGCGGGATGGCAATCGGCGCAGGTCGCCTGAACACCGTACCTTCTCCGCGCGCATGAAGCCGACCGTCATCAGCGCGGACGCGATGTTCGAGGAATTTCGGGGGCCGCTGCGTTGGGAGTGGCTGGCGGGCCTGGGCGCTTCGGAGCGCCATTTCGACGCGGAGGTCATCAGCCGCGCCCAATCGGCCGCCGACCTGGTCGGGTACCTCAACTACATCCACCCGTACCGGGTCCAGATCATCGGCGCGCGCGAGATCGCGTACCTGACGCGCGGCACCCCGGAGGATTGCGCGCGGCGCATCGCGCGTATCGTCACCCTGGAGCCGCCGATGCTGGTGCTGGCCGACGGCCAGGCGGCACCGGACGAGCTGCTGTCGATCTGCGAGCGCGCCCAGTTGCCGCTTTTCGCAACACGCGAAGGCTCGGCCCACGTCATCGACCTGCTGCGGGCCTACCTGTCGAAGCATTTCGCCGAGCGCACGTCAATGCACGGCGTCTTCATGGACATCCTGGGCCTGGGCGTGATGATCACCGGCGAGTCCGGCCTCGGGAAGAGCGAGCTCGGCCTCGAATTGATCTCGCGCGGCAACGGCCTGGTGGCGGACGATGCCGTCGACCTGCATCGGATCAACCAGAACACCATCGAGGGCCGTTGCCCCGAACTGCTGCAGAACCTGCTGGAGGTGCGCGGCATCGGCTTGCTCGACATCCGCGCGATCTTCGGCGAGACGGCGGTGCGCCGGAAGATGCGCCTCAAGCTCATCGTGCACCTCGTGAGGCGCGACAGCTTCGAGCGCGACTATGAGCGCATGCCGGCGGCACCGTTGACGCAGGACGTGCTCGGCATTCCCGTGCGCAAGGTGATCATCCAGGTCGTGGCCGGTCGGAATATCGCGGTGCTGGTCGAGGCCGCCGTGCGCAATTCGATTCTGCAACTGCGCGGCATCGACACCTACGCTGACTTCGTGGCGCGCCACCACAAGGCGATGGAGGCCGGATCGTTGGATTGACCCCGCGCGCGTGAAAGTCGGGGGCGGTTCAGCGGCGCGAGGCGCAGTCGCCGCAGAGGCCGTAGAGAGACATGGCGTGGTCTTGCAGGATCCAGCCCTTGTCCTTGGAAATCATCTGCTGGCGCCGCTCAATTTCGGCATCGTAGAACTCCTCGACCTTGCCGCACGAGGTGCAGATCAAGTGGTCGTGGTGCGTGCCTTCGTTGAGTTCGTACACGGCCTTGCCGCTCTCGAAATGGCTGCGCTCCAGGATGCCTGCCTGCTCGAACTGCGTGAGAACGCGGTACACCGTCGCCAAGCCGATGTCCGAATGCTCGTTGAGCAGCACACGGAAAACGTCTTCCGCCGTCATGTGGCGCTGACTGCCGGTCTGGAAGATCTCGAGAATCTTCAAACGGGGCAGCGTGGCCTTCAGGCCGGTATTCTTGAGTTCGTCGATATTGCCCATGGTCGTTCCTGCGCCAGCCGTGCATGCGGCCGTCCGCAAAAAAGGTCAGCCGCTACAATGGGTCGATCATATCGCTACCCCTTTTGCCCATGCTTGCCAATCCCCAAAGCCGCCTGAGCCTGCTGGCTGCCGTCCTCGTGGCGAGCGTGTCGCTCGGCGCCTGCAGCGGCGTGACCGACCGCACGCGCGGCATGCTGTACGCCGTGACGCCCTACAAGGTCGAGGTGGTGCAGGGCAACTTCGTGTCGAAGGAGCAGGTCGATGCACTCAAGCCCGGCATGTCGCGCCAGCAGGTGCGCGAAATCCTTGGCACTTCGTTGCTGACCGATGTCTTCCATTCGGATCGCTGGGACTACGTCTTCACCATCCGCCGCCAGGGCGTGGAGCCGCAGCAGCGACGGCTGACACTGTTCTTCAAGGGCGAGTTGCTCGAGCGCTTCCAGGGCGACGAGATGCCCAGCGAGCAGGAGTTTGTGGCAGGTCTCGATGCCCGCAAGTTCAGCGGCAAGGTGCCGCAACTGGAAGCTTCGGAAGACCAGCTGAAGAAGTTCACGCCGGCCAAGAGCGACTCGGCGTCTGGCGCGACGCCGCCTGCGCCATTGGCGCCTTTGCCGCCGAGCTATCCGCCACTGGAATCCACACGCTGAGGCGTGGCCGCCGCCTGGCGGCATTGACCGTTTTCTTTGAAGGCTGACTCGCGTGACCGCACCCCTCTCTCCTTCCTCCGAACTCCGTCGCGTTGCCATCGCCGGTGCATCGGGGCGCATGGGCCGCATGCTGATCGAAGCCGTGCGCAACGACGACGGCTTCCAATTGGCCGGCGCGCTCGACGTGCCGGGCAGCGCGGCGGTCGGTACCGATGCCGCCGCTTTCCTCGGCTTCGCGAGCGGCGTCGCCATCGCCTCGGACCTGCGTGCAGGCCTGCAGGCCGCGCAGGTGCTCGTCGACTTCACGCGTCCCGAAGGCACGCTGGCGCATCTGGCCGTCTGCCGCGAACTCGGTGTGCAGGCGGTCATCGGTACCACGGGCTTCAGCGACGCGCAGAAGGCCGAGATCACCGAGATCGCCAAGGACATCGCGATCGTCATGGCGCCCAACATGAGCGTGGGCGTCAACGTGACCTTCAAGCTGCTCGAGATGGCCGCCAAGGCGTTGTCGACCGGTTACGACATCGAGATCATCGAGGCGCACCACCGCCACAAGGTGGATGCGCCTTCGGGCACTGCGCTGAAGATGGGCGAAGTCATCGCCGACGCACTCGGCCGTGACCTCAAGGACTGCGCCGTCTACGCGCGCGAGGGTGTCACCGGCGAGCGCGATCCGTCGTCGATCGGTTTCGCGACGATCCGCGGCGGCGACATCGTCGGCGACCATACCGTGCTCTTCGCCGGTACCGGCGAGCGCATCGAGATCACGCACAAATCGGCCAGCCGCACCACCTACGCCCAGGGCAGCCTGCGCGCGGCGCGCTTCCTGGCCACGCAGAAGACCGGGCTCTTCGACATGTTCGACGTGCTCGGCCTGCGCTGACGCGCGTTTGGGATGAGCGTCCTTCAGCTGCTGGCCAAGGGTGACGGCGTCAGCCACGCAGTGGCGGTGCTCCTGCTCGGAATGTCGATGGCGAGCTGGATCGCCATCCTGCTCAAGGCCTGGCTGCTGCGCGGCGGTACGCGCACGGTGCTGCGCAGCATCGCGGCGTTCTGGCAAACGTCGTCGTTGGCCGACGCCGAGCAAAAGCTGCGCGCTTTCGACGGCCCGAGGCTCGTGCTGCCGACCGTCGCGGCGCTCAAGGCGCTCGCTGCCGAAAAACGCGGCGACACGCTCGGCCATGCCGGTGACCGCGGCCAACGGCTCACGCGCGTCCTGCGCGATGCGTTGCACGCAGCGCTGCGGCGCCTGCACTCCGGTCAAATTCTGCTGGCGACCATTGGCGCCACGGCACCGTTCGTCGGTCTGCTCGGCACGGTGTGGGGCATCCACGGCGCGCTGGCAGGCATCGCGGGCCAAGCAGGGGGCTTCACCATCGACAAGGTGGCGGGCCCGGTCGGCGAAGCGCTCGTGATGACGGCCTTCGGTCTCGCGGTCGCGATTCCGGCCGTGCTCGGCTACAACGTGTTCGGCCGGATCATCCATCGCATCGAGATCGAACTCGAAGGTTTCGCGCACGACCTCCTGGGGGTCTTCGGCGAGTCGGCGGCGGCATTCCCACCCGCGCGGCCGCTGCCGGTCTGACGCGCAACGCCATGAGCTTCGGCCGCACTTCGCTCGGGTCCGGCGCCAGCGGCGGCCGGTCGACCGGCGGCGGCGGGCAGCGGCCGATGTCCGACATCAACGTCACGCCGCTGGTCGACGTGATGCTGGTGCTGCTGGTGATCTTCATCATCACCGCGCCCTTGATGGCGAGCTCGATCCGCCTCGACCTGCCGCGCACCGAGGGCGGCAAGACCGGCGACGTGCCGAAGTCGGTGAGCGTGGCGGTCGACGCCAAGGGCCAGGTCTTCGTGAACGACCAGCCCGTGACCGACGACCAACTGTCCGAGCGCCTGGCCGGCGCCGCCGCAGCCAGCCGTGAGACCGAGGTGCAGCTGCGCGCCGACCAGACGGTGCCCTACGGCCGCATCGTCGTGTTGATGGGCATCGCCAACAAGGCGGGGCTCGGTCGCATCGGCTTCGTGACCGAAGCCCCGCCGACCCCGTCCGCGCGCTAGGTCAGCAACACGGGTTTGGTGTTCCAGATCTGGTGCGCGTACTCGGCGATCGTTCGGTCGGACGAGAACGCACCCATGCCTGCCACGTTCAGGATCGCCATCCGGGTCCAGGCGTCGGCATCGCGGTACAAGGCATCCACGCGCGCTTGTGTTGCGACGTAGCTCGCGTAGTCCGCCAGCAGCAGGTACTGGTCGCCCCAATTCACCAGCGTGTCGTAGATGCCCTGGTAGCGCGACGGTTCGCCGGGCGAGAAGGCGCCGTCACGGATGGCGTCGAGCACGCCGCGCAGTTCGGGGTCGGCCTCGTAATGGCTGCGCGGCTGGTAGCCGCTGGTGCGGATATCGGCCACCTCGGGCGTCGTGTGGCCGAAGATGAAGATGTTCTCGTCGCCGACGTTCTCCTTCATCTCGACGTTGGCGCCGTCGAGCGTGCCGATGGTGAGCGCGCCGTTGAGCGCGAACTTCATGTTGCCGGTGCCCGAGGCTTCGGTGCCGGCGGTGGAAATCTGCTCGCTCAGGTCGGCCGCCGGCATGATGATCTCGGCCAGACTCACGCTGTAGTTCGGCAGGAAAACAACCTTCAGCAGCTTGCCGACGCGTGGGTCGTTGTTGACCACCGCCGCCACGTCGTTGATGAGCCTGATGACCTGCTTGGCCGCGTGGTACGCCGAGGCGGCCTTGCCGGCGAAGACGACCACGCGTGGCACCAGGTCGCTGACCTGGCCGGATTCGTGCGCCGCAACGATGCGCTGGTAACGCGACACCACGTGCAGCACGTTGAGCAGCTGGCGCTTGTATTCGTGGATGCGCTTGACCTGCACATCGAACATCGCGTCGGTGTCGATCTCCAGGCCCATGTTCTGCTCGATCCAGTTCGCCAGGCGGAGCTTGTTCTCGCGCTTGGCGTGGCGGAAGGCGCGCACGAAGGGTGCCTGCTGGGCCATCGGGCGCAGCGCCTGGAGCTGCGTCAGGTCGCGACGCCAGCCGCGGCCGATGCGCTGGTCGAGCAGCGCTGCGAGCGGGGGGTTGGCCTGTGCCAGCCAGCGCCGCGGTGTGACGCCATTGGTCTTGTTGTTGAAGCGCTCGGGGAAGATCTTGTTGAAGTCCGCGAAGATCGACTGCTTCATGAGCTCCGAATGCAGCCCCGACACGCCGTTGATCGAGTGGCTCGCCAGCACCGCGATGTAGGCCATGCGCACCCTGCGCTCGCCCACCTCGTCGACCAGCGACAGACGGCGTGGCAACTCGACATCGTCGCCGGCCTTCTGCGCCACCAGCGCGAGGAAGCGCGCGTTCATCTCGTAGATGATCTGGAGGTGGCGCGGCAGGATGCGACCCATCATCTCGACCGGCCAGGTCTCCAGCGCCTCGTGCATCAGCGTGTGGTTGGTGTAGCTGAACACCTTCTGCGTTTGGGCCCAGGCCTCGTCCCATTCGAGGCCGTGCTCGTCGAGCAGCAGGCGCATCAGCTCGGGGACGGCCAGCACGGGGTGCGTGTCGTTCAGGTGGATGCTGACCTTCTCAGGCAGCTTGTCGAAGGTCTTGTGGGTGCGCAGGTAGCGGCGCAAGAGGTCTTGCACGCTGGCGCTGACGAAGAAGTATTCCTGGTGCAGACGCAGCTCGCGGCCCGACGCGGTCGAGTCGTCCGGATAAAGCACGCGCGACACGTTCTCCGAATGGTTCTTGCTCTCCACCGCCTGCATGTAGTTGCCGCGGTTGAAGGCCGAGAGGTCGATCTCCTCGGTGGCGCGCGCCGACCACAGCCGCAGCGTGTTGGTGGCCTGCGTGCCGTAGCCGGGGATGATGGTGTCGTAGGCCACGGCGAGCACGTCGTGCGTGTCGACCCAGTCAGCCGCGCCGCTGCCGCTGGCATCTTCCCGGCGCTGCACGTGGCCGCCGAAGCGCACGCGGTAGGTCACCTCGGGCCGCTGGAATTCCCACGGGTTGCCGCGCGTGAGCCAGTAGTCGGGCGTCTCGACCTGTTGGCCGTCGACGATCTTCTGGCGAAACATGCCGTACTCGTAGCGGATGCCGTAGCCGAAGCCCGGCACGCCCAGCGTCGCCATCGAATCGAGAAAGCACGCGGCCAGCCGGCCGAGGCCGCCGTTGCCCAGCGCGGCGTCGGGCTCCCGCTCGGCCAACGCGGCGATGTCAACGCCGAAGTCGGCCAGCGCCTGCTTGACGATGTCCTGCAGCTCCAGGGCCAGCAGCGCATTGGTGAAGGTGCGGCCGATGAGGAATTCCATCGACAGGTAGTACACGCGCTTCAGGTCCTGCGCGTAGCTGGCGCGGGTGGTGGCCATCCAGCGTTCGACCAGCTGGTCGCGCACCGCCAGTGCGGTGGCGTTGAGCCAATCGTCCTGACTGGCGGCGAACGGATCCTTGCCGACGGCGTAGATCAGCTTGTTGGCCACCGCGCGCTTGAACGCGGCCACGTCGCGGTCGGGATGGTCGTAGGCGAATTCTTCGATCGTCATGGTGGAGAGGAGGGTTGAAGTGAAAAGGGTTCAGGCGAGCGATTGCTCGTACACGCCGACGTACTGTGCGGCGGCCGCCTGCCAGTCGGCAGGGCGCTGCATCGCGGTGTTGCGGACGCGCCGCCAGTCGGCCGGGCGCCGGTACAGCGCGAAGGCGCGCCGCAACGCGCGGTCGAAGCCCGGCGCGTCGAAGCGATCGAACACGAAGCCGGTGGCAAGGCCGTCGGCGATGTCTTCGAGCGTACAGTCGACCACCGTGTCGGCCAGCCCGCCCACGCGGTGCACCAGGGGCAGGCTACCGTATTTCAGGCCGTACATCTGTGTCAGTCCGCAAGGCTCGAACATCGAAGGCACGAGCGTGACGTCGCCGGCGCCGAAGAGCCGGTGCGCAAAGGTTTCGTCGTAGCCGATGGTGGCGTGCACGGCATGCGGTGCCGCCGCGGCGCGTTCGCGGAAAGCGTCTTCGAGCCAGCGCTCGCCGGTGCCCAGCAGGGCCAATTGGCCGCCTTGCGCAAGCAGCGCGTCGATGCCGCCAAGCACCAGGTGCTGGCCCTTCTGCTCGGTGAGCCGGCTGACCATCACGAACAGCGGGGCGTCGGGCTCGATGGCGAGGCCGAGCGCCTGTTGCAGCGCGGCCTTGCAGAGCGTCTTGCCGCCCCGCCGTCGCACGTCGTAGGAATGCGGCAGCAGCGCATCGGACGCGGGATTCCAGACGCTGCCGTCGACACCGTTCAGGATGCCCGTCAGCACACCACTGCGCCCGCGCAGCAGCCCGTCGAGACCGCAGCCTTGGGCGGGGGTCTGAATTTCGCGCGCATAGGTCGGGCTCACGGTGGTCAGGCGATCGGCGAAATACAGCCCGGCCTTCATGAACGAGAGCTGGCCGTGGTACTCCAGCCCGTTCACGTCGAAGGCGGCGGGCGGCAGGCCGAGGCCGGCGAAATCAGAGGGCGGGAACACGCCCTGGTAGGCCAGGTTGTGCACCGTGAACACGCTGCCCACCCGGGGCCCTGGGGTCGCGTCGAAGGCCATGTAGGCAGGCGCCAATGCGGCATGCCAGTCGTGCGCATGCACCACTTCGGGCCGCCACGCGGGGTCGATCCCGCACGCCAGCTGCGCAGCGGCGAAGCCCAGCAAGGCAAAGCGCCGCGCGTTGTCGGCATAGGGCTGGCGCGATGCGTCTTCGTACGGGTTGCCGGGGCGGTCGTACAGCGCCGGGGCGTCGATCAGGTAGGCCTCGATGGCGTTCGCGCCGGTGCCGATGCGTCCGGCCCGCAGCACCGCATGGTCGCCCCATGGCGCGTTGAAAGCTGCGACCTCGCGAAGGTCGGTGGTGCCGGCGCGGATGGCGGGAAAGCCGGGCAGCAGCACCCGGACCGCTTGGCCGGCCTCGGCCAACGCCAGCGGCAGCGCGCCGGCGACATCCGCCAGTCCACCGGTCTTCAGGAGGGGAAAGAGCTCGGCGCTGACCTGCAGGATGCGCATCAGTGCGGCGCCGATTCGAGCCGCTGCAGCATCTCGCGCGTGACGAGCACGACGCCAGTTTCGGTGCGCTCGAAACGCGCCGCGTCGGCCGTCGGGTCTTCACCGACCACCATGCCGGCGGGAATGACGCAACCGCGGTCGATCACCACTTTCGACAGCCGGGCACCGCGCCCGACCTCGACGTCGGGCAGCAGCACCGCCTCGCTCACCGTGCAGAAGGAGTGGACGCGAACGCCGGAGAAGAGCACCGAATTGCTCACCTGGGAGCCCGAGACGATGCAGCCGCCCGACACGATGGTGTTGACGGTGACGCCGTTCCTGCCTTCGATGTCGACCACGAACTTGGCCGGCGGCAGTTGCCGCTGGTAGGTCCAGATGGGCCAGTCGGTGTCATAGATGTCGAGCTCCGGGGTGACGGAGGCAAGGTCGAGGTTGGCGGCCCAGAATGCATCAATCGTGCCCACGTCGCGCCAGTAGGCCTTGGCGTCGGGGCCCCGCGCACCGCGCGTGACGCACGACATGCCGAACGGATGCGCCAGCGCACGGCCCTGCGCCACGGCGCGCGGAATGATGTCCTTGCCGAAATCGTGGCTCGAGTCGGGGTTGGCGGCGTCTTCCTCGAGCAGCTGGTACAGGTACTTGGAATCGAAGACGTAGATGCCCATGCTGGCCAGCGCCACGTCGGGATGGCCCGGCATGGCCGGCGGGTCGGCCGGCTTCTCCAGAAAGTCGGTGATGGTGCGGTCTTCGGTGATCGCCATCACGCCGAAGGCCGTGGCCTCCATGCGCGGCACCTCGATGCAGCCGACGGTGCAGCCCAGGCCGTGCTTCACATGGTCCATGACCATGATCGAGTAGTCCATCTTGTAGATGTGGTCGCCGGCCAGCACCACCACGTAGTCGTGCACGGTGGATCGGGTCTGGATGATGTCGAGGTTCTGGAACACCGCGTCGGCCGTGCCGCGGTACCAGTGCTCGTCGCCGGTGCGCTGCTGGGCCGGCAGCACGTCGACCATCTCGTTGAGCTCGGCGCGCAGGAAGCTCCAGCCGCGCTGCAGGTGGCGCATGAGCGAATGCGACTTGTACTGCGTGACCACCGCCATCCGGCGGATGCCGGAATTGAGGCAGTTCGACAGCGCGAAATCGATGATGCGGAACTTGCCGCCGAAATACACCGCGGGCTTGGCGCGCCGGTCGGTCAGTTGCTTCAGGCGCGAGCCGCGGCCGCCGGCCAGCACCAGCGCGATGGTGCGGCGAACCAGTTGGTGGGCCTGAAGGGTGGAGGGGTTGACGGGGTCGGACATGTCTCGTGTATCTCTTCTGTGGTTTGTCAGTTCAGCGTAGCACCGGCGTCGTCGTCCTGCACCCTCTGGGCGAGCCAGAGGCTGGCGTTTGCCAAGGTTTCTCGGGCGTCGAGCCGACGCGGTGGGGCGGTGTCGTCGTCGCTGGCCAGCCGCCGTCGCCACGGCCCCGGCGGCAACGTGAATTCGACGGCGGCGTGGCCGGCCTGGACCAGCACGAGCCATGCCACCGCGCCCGCCACGTCGTGCGGTGCGTCGAACAGCACCATCAACGCCGAGCGGTCGCGGCGCTCCCAATCGGCCGATGTCATGGGCGTGCCTTCGGGCGTCAGCCAGTGCAGGGGGTCAGCGGCGGTGGGCTCCGCCGGCCACCAGCGGTTGCTGCGAAGCGGTGCGGCCTCTCGGCGGAGTGCCAACGTGCGCGTCACGAAGTCCTGCAACGCGGCGTCGGCATGGGCCCAGTCGAGCCAGGTGGTGGCGTTGTCCTGGCAATAGGCGTTGTTGTTGCCCTGCTGCGTGTGACCGATCTCGTCGCCGGCCAGCAGCATCGGCGTGCCTTGCGACAGCAGCAGGGCGGCCAGCAGCACGCGCTGCAGCCTGGCGCGCAGGGCATTCACGGCGGGGTCGTCGGTCTCGCCTTCGACGCCGCCGTTGCGGCTCAGGTTGTGGCTGCTGCCATCGCGGTTGTTTTCGCCGTTGGCGAGGTTGTGTCGCTCTTCATAACTCACCAGGTCGCGCAGGGTGAAGCCGTCGTGTGCGGTGACGAAATTGACACTCGCCGTCGGCGCGCGGCCGTCGTGCCGGAACTGGCGGCTCGACGCGGTGAAGCGGTGCGCGAAGTCGCCCGGCACAGCGCCGTGGCCCAGCCAGAAGCTGCGCTGCGTATCGCGATAACGGTCGTTCCATTCGAGCCAGCCGGGCGGGAATTCGCCGACCCGGTAGCCGCCCGGGCCGATGTCCCAGGGCTCGGCGATCAGCAGGGCGTGCGACAGCACCGGGTCTTGCGCGATCGCCGCCAGCAAGGGCGCGCGCGGGTCGAAGTCGCCGCCCGCGCGGCGCGCCAGCACCGGCGCCAGGTCGAAGCGGAAGCCGTCGACGCCGAGTTCGGTGACCCAGTGGCGCAGGCTGTCGGTGGCCAGCTGCACCACGCGCGGCTCGGCGAAGTTCAGGCAGTTGCCGCAGCCGGTCCAGTTCTCGTAGCGCGCGCGGTCGTCGGCGCGCAGGTGGTAGTACAGCGTGTTGTCGATGCCGCGCAGCGACAGCGTCGGGCCGAACTCGTCGGTCTCGGCGCTGTGGTTGTAGACCACGTCGATCACCAGTTCCATGCCGCGCGCGTGAATGGCGTCGGCCATCGCGCGGAATTCGCTGGCGGGCGTGGTGCCGGGCCGGCCGCTCCAGTAGCGCGCCTCGGGCGCGAACCAGCCGATGGTGGTGTAGCCCCAGTAGTTGCTGAGGCCCATCTTCAACAGGCGCTCCTCGTCGGCGCGGTGCTGCACCGGCATCAGGCTGAGCGTGGTGGCGCCCAGGCGCTGCAGATGATCAAGCACGGCGGGCTCCGCCAGGCCGGCGTAGCTGCCCCGCAGGTCGGCGGGCACGTCGGGATGCAGCCGGGTCTGGCCGCGCACGTGCAGCTCGTAGAGCACCCGGTCGGCAGCGGCGATGCGTGGCTTGGCGTCCTGGCGCGCAGCGAGCGGCGCCGCCACGCGGCCCTTGAGCGCGACGGCGCCGTTGTCGCGCGAATCGCGTCGCGTCGGCTCGCCGGGCACATGGCCGAGGAACAGGTCGCTGCCGTCGTAGCGGCCGACGATCTCGCGCGCGTAAGGGTCGAGCAGCAGCTTGGCCGGATTGAAGCGCAGCCCGTCGTGCGGCGCCCACGGGCCGTGGACGCGGTAGCCGTACACCAGCCCGGGCCCGGCGCCCGCGAAGTGCCCGTGCCACACGCCGTCGGTGCACGTGGGCAGGGGGATGCGCTGCTGTTCGCCGGTGCCGCTGCGGTCGAACAGGCAGAGCTCGACCCGGGTGGCGCGTGGCGCGGCGAGGGCGAAGTTGATACCTTGCGGAGAGGGCGTTGCGCCCAATGGAAAAGGAAGACCGGCAGTCAGCATGTCTGGATTGTCGTTTCTCCCGTGCATGCGAAATCCGCGCCAAGTCACCCGGTGCGGTACCGACGCCGACCGCAGCCGCGATAATCCGCGTTCCCCGGCCGACCGAGCGCCGGGCCGTTGCCAAAGCCTCATGAATCCCAGCTACCAACCCGCCGACGTCGAGTCGGCCGCCCAGGCCCACTGGACCGCAGCCGATGCCTACCGCGTCGTCGAAGACGCGCGCGATGCGCAGGGCCGTTCCAAGAAGAAGTACTACGCGTGCTCGATGCTGCCGTACCCCAGCGGCAAGCTGCACATGGGCCATGTGCGCAACTACACGATCAACGACATGCTGGTGCGCTACCTGCGCATGTCGGGCTACAACGTGCTCATGCCCATGGGCTGGGACGCCTTCGGCCTGCCGGCCGAAAACGCGGCGCTGAAGAACGGCGTTCCGCCCGCCAAGTGGACCTACGAGAACATCGACTACATGCGCGGTCAGCTGCAGGCGATGGGCCTGGCGATCGACTGGAGCCGCGAGATCGCCACCTGCGATCCGAGTTACTACAAGTGGAACCAGTGGCTGTTCCTGAAGATGCTGGAAAAGGGCATCGCGTACCGCAAGACCCAGGTCGTCAACTGGGACCCGGTCGACATGACGGTGCTGGCGAACGAACAGGTGATCGACGGCAAGGGCTGGCGCACCGGCGCCACGGTCGAGCGCCGCGAGATCCCCGGCTACTACCTGAAGATCAGCGACTACGCCCCCGAACTGCTCGAACACACCCAGCACAAGCTGCCGGGCTGGCCCGAGCGGGTGAAGCTGATGCAGGAGAACTGGATCGGCAAGAGCGAAGGCGTGCGCTTCGCCTTCACGCACGACATCAAGGATGAAAGCGGTGCGCTGATCCAGGACGGCCGCATGTACGTCTTCACGACGCGCGCCGACACCATCATGGGCGTGACCTTTTGCGCCGTGGCGCCGGAGCACCCGCTGGCGGCGCATGCCGCGAAGACTGATCCGAAGGTCGCGGCCTTCATCGAGGAAGCCAAGAACGGTGGCACCACCGAGGCCGAACTCGCCACGCAGGAGAAGAAGGGCGTTCCGATCGGCTTGACGGTCAAGCACCCGATCACCGACGAGCCGGTACCGGTGTGGGTCGGCAACTACGTCCTGATGAGCTACGGCGACGGTGCCGTGATGGGCGTGCCGGCGCACGACGAGCGCGACTTCGCCTTCGCGAACAAGTACGGCATCGAGATCATCCAGGTGGTGACGGTCGACGGCCTGAACCCGCCGGAACAGCACTTCGACTACCACCGCTGGCAGGACTGGTACGGCCTGAAAGACGAGGCCGGCACGCGCAGCGTGACCATCAACTCCGACAACTTCAGCGGCATGCGGTTCAAGGAGGCCGTGGCCGCCGTGGCGCATGCGCTGGCGCAGAAGGGCCTGGGCGAACTCAAGACCACCTGGCGCCTGCGCGACTGGGGCGTGAGCCGCCAGCGCTACTGGGGCACGCCGATCCCGATCATTCATTGCGACGAACACGGCGCGGTGCCGGTGCCCGAGAAGGACCTGCCGGTGGTGCTGCCGACCGACTGCGTGCCCGACGGTTCCGGCAATCCGTTGCACAAGCATGAAGGCTTCCACGCCGGCGTGGTGTGCCCGGTGTGCGGCAAGCCCGCTCGGCGCGAGACGGACACGATGGACACCTTCGTCGACTCGTCGTGGTACTTCATGCGCTACTGCGACCCCAAGAACGACCAGGCGATGGTCGGCGCGGGCGCTGCGTACTGGATGCCGATGGACCAGTACATCGGCGGCATCGAGCACGCCATCCTTCACCTGCTGTATGCGCGTTTCTGGACCAAGGTCATGCGCGACCTCGGCCTGGTGAAGGTCGACGAGCCCTTCGCCAAGCTACTCACGCAGGGCATGGTGCTCAACCACATCTACTACCGGCGCGGACCGTCGGGCGGCAAGGACTACTTCCCGCCGCTGGAAGTCACGCCGGTGCTCGACGCGCAGGGCCGCATCAGCGGCGGCACGCTGGCCGACGGCTCGTCGGTCGAGTACGGCGGCGTCGGCAAGATGGGCAAGAGCGAACGCAACGGCGTCGACCCGCAGGACCTGATCGAGAAGTACGGCGCCGACACCGCGCGGCTCTACACGATGTTTACCGCGCCGCCCGAAGCCACGCTGGAGTGGAACGACGCGGCGGTCGAAGGCAGCTCGCGCTTCCTGCGCCGCGTGTGGAACTTCGGCGTGGCCCAGGAGGCATTCGACGCCAAGGCGGGCCGGCCCGGTGTGGCCACCGATTTCGGCAAGGAAGCCAAGGCGCTGCGCCGCGAGGTCCACACGCTGCTGCGCCAGGTCGACTACGACTACCAGCGCATGCAATACAACACCGTGGTGTCCGGTGCGATGAAGCTGCTCAACGCGCTGGAAGGCTTCAGGGCCGGCGACGGCGCGGGCGATCGTGCGGCCGTGCGTGAAGGCTTCGGCATCCTGCTGCGCGTGCTGTATCCCGCCACGCCGCACATCGCGCAGCAGCTCTGGCAGCAGCTCGGCTACGCCGATGCCGTGGGCGATCTGCTCGATGCACCCTGGCCCGTGGTCGACACCACGGCGCTGGTTCAGGACGAAATCGAACTCATGCTGCAGATCAACGGCAAGTTGCGCGGCAAGGTGGTGGTGCCGGCCAGCGCGTCGAAGGACGACATCGAAGCGCTGGCGCTGGCCAGCGACGACTTCGTGCAGCACGCGGCCGGCGCCCCGCCCAAGCGTGTGATCGTGGTGCCGGGGCGGCTTGTCAACGTGGTGCTGTGATTCGCATGAAGCAACAAACCCATCCCTCGCGCCGCACCTTTCTCTCAGCCGGGGCACTGCTCGGCCTGGCCGGCTGCGGCTTCGAGCTGCGCAAGGCGCCGATCTTCGCCTTCAAGACCCTGGTGATTCCGGGCAACTCGGCGCTGGTGGTCTATCTGCGCCGCAACGTCGCCTCGACCGGCACGGTCGAGATCCTGCCGCCTGCCCGGCTGAGCGACGCCGAGGCGGTGCTCGACATCCTCGGCGAGAACCGCGAGCGCGTGGTGCTCTCGACCAATGCGTCCGGCGAGGTGCGCGAGCTCGAATTGCGGCTGACCGTGCGCTTCCGCCTGCGCACGCCGGCCGGCAAGGAACTGCTGGTGACGGAAATCGCTCAGAAGCGCGACCTGACCTACAACGAGACCAACGCGCTCGCCAAGGAAGGCGAAAGCGAACTGCTGTACCGCGACATGCAGAACGACGTGGCACAGCAGATGCTGCGCCGCATGGCCGCCGTCAAATCGCTCTAGCCGCATGCAACTGGCGGCCGCCCAGCTCCAGGCGCACCTCGCGAAGGGGCTGCGCCCGCTCTACACGATCCATGGCGACGAGCCGCTGCTCGCGCAGGAGGCGGCCGATGCGATTCGCGCCACCGCACGCACCCAGGGCTACACCGAACGCAGTTCGTACACGGTCGCCGGCGCTCATTTCGACTGGAGCGCGGTGCTGGCGGCGGGCGGTTCGCTGAGCCTGTTCGCCGACAAGCAGATCGTCGAGATCCGCATCCCCTCGGGCAAGCCCGGCAAGGACGGCAGCGCCGCGCTGCAGCACATCGCCGAAGCGGCCGCCGGCAACGACAGCACGCTCACGCTGGTGCTGCTGCCCAAGCTCGATCGGGCGACCCGCACCGGCGCCTGGTTTTCCGCGCTGGAAAACAACGGCGTGGGCCTCCAGGTCGATCCGGTCGAGCGGGCTTCGCTGCCGCAGTGGATCGCGCAGCGCCTCGCGCTGCAGGGACAACGCGTGAAGGGCGGCGAGGAGGGCCAGCGCACGCTGCAGTTCTTCGCCGACCGCGTCGAGGGCAACCTGCTCGCGGCGCACCAGGAAATCCAGAAGCTGGCGCTGCTGCATCCGGCCGGCGAGCTCGGTTGGGAGCAGGTCGAGGGTGCCGTGAACAACGTGGCGCGCTACGACGTCTTCAAGCTGTCCGACGCGGTGCTCGCCGGCAACCCGGTGCGCGTGGCGCGCATGCTCGACGGCCTGCGCGCCGAGGGCGAGGCCGAGGTGCTGGTGCACTACACGCTGGCCGAAGACATCCGCGCGCTCAAGCGGGTGCGCGACGCGATGAGCGCCGGCCGCCCATTGCCGATGGCGCTGCGCGAGAACCGCATCTGGGGCGCCCGCGAACAGGCCTTCGAGCGCGTGCTGCCGCGGCTCGACGATCGCGCGCTGGCCCGGCTGCTGAAGGCGGCGCACACGGTCGACGGCATCGTCAAGGGCCTCAAGCAGCCCGACTGGCCGACCAGTGGCTGGCAGGCGCTGCAGCGGCTGGCGCTGATGCTGTGTCGCGCCTGCATGGTGCCGCCGGCCAGGGCCGCGCGGTCCTGAGTCCGCGCGCGCCGCGGTGCGTCACAGCACGCGTTTGCGCACCTGGGTCACGACCACCTCGGCCAGCACCACGATCGCGAACACCGCGATCAGGATCACCGCCACCTGTGTCCACTGAAACAGGTTGAGCGCGGTGTCGAGGGCCACGCCGATGCCGCCCGCGCCCACGAGGCCGAGCACACCCGATTCGCGCACGTTGATGTCCCAGCGCAGCAGCACCACCGACCAGAAGGCCGGCTTGATGTGCGGCCAGTAGCCGTACCAGACCTGTGCCGCCGTCGAAGCGCCCGCGGCCTGCAGTGCCTCGATCGGGCCGCGCGGCGTCTGCTCGATCGCCTCGCCCAGCAGCTTGCCGACGAAGCCCACCGAGCGAAACGCGATCGCGAACATCCCGGCGAGCGGACCGGGACCGAAGATGGCGACGAACAACAGCGCCCACACCAGCGAATTGACCGAGCGGCTGGCCACGAGGACCACGCGCGCGGCGAAGTTCAGCGCGCGGTTGCGCGTGATGTTGCCGGCCACCAGCAGCGACAGCGGCACCGCCAGCACCAGTGCGAGCACCGTGCCCAGCGTGGCCATGTGCAGCGTCTCCATCAGCGCCGCATGCACCACTGCCGGGTAGTGCGACCAGTCCACCGGCCACATGCGCGTGAGCATGTCGCCCATCTGCTCGGGCGCATCGTAGAGGAACTCGGGGATCACCTCGATCGTGCGCGCCGACTGCACCACGGCCCATACGATCAGCAGCCACACGCCGTAGCGCAGCAGCCGCTGCGCGAGCGTGAAGCGCTGCCAGCGGCGCGAATGCGCGGCAGCGGCGGGGAGTGCGAGGGACTCAGACATCGAGCGCCTTTCGCGTGGCGTTCACCACCAGTTCGCCGACCACGATGATCGCGATCACCGTGGCGAGGATGGTGCAGACGAAGCCGTATTCGAAGCGCAGGAAGGCCGAGAACAGCGCACCGCCGATGCCGCCAGCGCCCACGATGCCGACCATGGTCGAGTTGCGCAGGTTGGAGTCCAGCTGGTAGGTCGCAAAGCCGACGAAGCGGCTCATCACCTGCGGCAGCACCCCGAACAGCACCACGTTGCCGAAGGACGCGCCGGTGGCGCGCACGGCCTCGATCTGCTTGTGCGAGATCTCCTCGATCGCGTCGGCGAACAGCTTGCCCACGAAACCGATCGTGGCGACCGTGAGCGCGAGGATGCCGGCCAGCGGCCCGAAGCCCACCGCCTTGACGAACATGATCGCGGTGATCACTGGGTGCACCGCGCGGCATACCGCGATCAGCCCGCGCGCGATCGCACAGACCCAGCGTGGCACCATGTTGCGCGCCGCCATCAGGCCCACCGGCAGGCTGAGCGCGACGCCGCCCACGGTGGCCAGCACTGCGATCTGCAGCGTCTCGCGGATGCCCTCCCACAGCACATCCATCTTGGCCAGATCGGGCGGGAACATGCGCGAGAGAAAGCGTGCGCCCTGGTGAAGGCCGCTGAGCAGCCGCGTGGGAGAGAGGTCGATCTGCGCGATCACGTAGACCGTGTAGGCCAGCAGCGCGACGAGCGCCAGCTTCTGCTTGCCGCTCCAGGCGAAGGCGGTCGAGGCCGGACGCGCCGCGGCTCGCGCGTTCACTGCATCCATGCCTGACCGCCGTAGATGGTCTGCAGGTGGTCGTCGGTCAGGCCCGCGGGCGGGCCGTCGTAGACCACATGGCCGCCGGTCATGCCGACGATGCGGTCGGAATGGCGCCGCGCCAGTTCGACGTCGTGGATGTTGACGATCACCGGGATGCCGCGCTCGCGCCCCTGGTCGCCCAGCAGCTGGATGATCTCGACCGACGTCTTCGGGTCGAGCGAGGAGGTGGGCTCGTCGGCCAGCAGCAGCGCGGGCTGCTGCATCAGCGCGCGTGCGATGCCCACGCGCTGTCTTTGGCCGCCGCTGAGCGCGTCGGCGCGCTGGTTGGCGAAGCTGCCCAGGCCGACCACGTCGAGCAGCTGGTAGGCGCGCTCGAAATCCTCGGGCGCGAACTTGCGCCGCCAAGCCTTCCAGGCCGACAGGTAGCCGAGCCGGCCGGTCAGCAGGTTCTCCATCACCGTGAGCCGCTCGACCAGGTTGTATTCCTGGAACACCATGCCGATGTGGCGCCGGCTGTGGCGCAGCGCAGCGCCTTCCAGCTGCGCCATGTCGAGCCGCTGGCCGCCCACGTCGAGCCAGATGGCGCCGGCGGTCGGGTCGACCAGCCGGTTGATGCAGCGGATCAACGTGGACTTGCCGGTGCCCGAGGGGCCGATGATGCTGGTCAGGCCGGTGCCGTCGATCTTCAGGTCGATCGACTTGAGCACGGGCACGCCGGGGCGGTACTCCTTGACCAGCCCCTGGATGTGCAGCGAGCCTGCGGGCGCGGTGGTGTTCATCGAGCCGCGCTTATTTCTTGGCCGCGGCCTTGTCGTAGGCGTCGCGGGTGAAGGTCTCGCCCGCCGACGCGGCCACCTTGCGCACCAGGTCCCAGTCCTTCTGGTAGTTGATCGGCAGGAAGCGGTCGCCGCCGAGCCCCTTGGCCATCTCGGCCGGCACCTTGTAGTCGTAGAAGCACTGCTTGATCTTCTCCTGCAGCGCCGGCTCGAGGTTGTGCGCGTAGGCATAGGCGTCGGTCGGGAACTTGTCGCTGGTGTACAGCACCCGGAAGTCGTCGGCCTTGACCACGCCGCGCTCTGTCATGTGCTGCAGCACGTCGCTGGCGACCGGGGCGGCGTCGTAATCGCCAGACTTCACGCCGAGGATCGATTGATCGTGCTTGCCCGAGTACACCACCTTGTAGTCGGTGTCAGGGGTCAGGCCGATGGCCGGGAACAGGGCGCGTGGCGCCAGGTTGCCCGAGTTGGACGACGGCGAGGTGTGGGCGATCTTCTTGCCCTTGAGGTCGGCGATCTTCTGGAACGGACTGTCCTTGCGCACGATCATCTTCAGGTTCATGCCCACCGAGCCTTCGCTGTTTCCGCGGATCGCGAAGGGCACGGCACCGGCCAGGTTGACCGCGAAGTTGACCGGTCCGGGCGAGAACGCGGCCATGTGCAGGCGGCCCGAGCGCATGGCTTCGATCTGCGCCGCATTGGACTGCACCGAGAAGAAGACGACCTTCTTGTCCAGGCACTGCGAGAGGTGGCCCATGAACGGGCGGAACAGCTTTTCGTAGATGGCCGGGTCTTCGACCGGCGTGAAGGCGAACACCAGCGTGCCGGGATTGCGCAGCTTCTTCGGGTCTGTCGGCGTGTCGGCCACCAGGTCGCGGTTGGCGTCGCAGTAGCCCGCGTCGAGGTCGCCGCGGAATGCGCAGGCGTCCTGTGCGGAGGCGCCGCAGGCGGCGGCGAGCAGGGCCGCAGCAGCGGCGAGTCGGAAAGCGGTTGTCTTGTTCATGCCAATCCTCGGAGGGTGCTGGGGGGTAGGTCGGTGCGGACTATAGGCAGGCGCCATCAGGGCGGCATGGCTGCCTTTCGCTTGCCCTTCAGGCGGCTTTCAAACGGCTTGCAGAATGCCTCGGGACTTGCCCGGGGGGTGAACGGTCGGCTGCGCGAGCGCACCTACACTCGGGCGCCTTGAATCTGCCCACGCCTTTCTTTCCCGACCGCTCCCGATGAAGCTGCTGCTCGTGGAAGACGACTTCGACCTGAGCGGTGCGCTCGTGCGCGTGCTCAGCCGCCGCGGCTTCGAGGTCGACCATTGCAGCGACGGTGGCGCGGCATTGGAGCGCCTGCAGGCCGGGCGCTTCGACGTCGTGATGCTGGACCTCGGCATTCCGGGCATCGACGGCCTGCAGGTGTTGCAGCGCCTGCGTGGCCGCGGTGCAACCGTGCCGGTGTTGATCCTCACGGCGCGCGGCGCGGTCGGCGACCGTATCGCCGGGCTCAACGCGGGCGCCGACGACTACCTGGCCAAGCCCTTCGACCTCGACGAACTGGATGCGCGGCTGCGCGCGCTGGTGCGCCGCTCGGGCGGCATGGAGGCGCCGCGTTGCGGCGAGGTGCGCTACGAGCGCAGCAGCGGCGCCTTCTATTTCCGCGAAGAGCCGCTCGAGCTCACGCCGCGCGAGAGTGCGCTGCTGGCCGCTTTGATGGAGCGGCCCGGCCAGGCGATGACCAAGGAGCGGCTGACCGTGCTCGCCTTCGGCCAGGCGCTGCCTGCGCAGCCCGATGCGATCGAGGTCGTGGTGCACCGCCTGCGCAAGAAGCTGGCCGCCACCGGCGTGCAGATCACCACCTTGCGCGGCATCGGCTACCTGGTGCAGGAGGCGCGCGGCCATGCCTGAGCCTGAGCCCGAGACAGCGGCGCTGCGCACGCGCTCGCTGCGCACGCGGCTGCTGCTCTGGCTGATCGGCCCGCTGGTCGCCTTTCTGGCCGTCAACGCCTACTTCACTTACACCTCGGCGCTGCAGACCGCACAGCTGGCCTTCGACCGTCTGCTCGTGACCTCGGCGCATGCGCTGGCCGACCTGATCCGCCTGGAGCGTGGCGAACTCCAGATCACGCTGCCGCACGCGGCCCTCGAGATCTACGATGGCAGCGGGTCCGGCATCGGCGAGGACGGCCCGGGCCGCAGCCGCATGGTCTACCGCGTGAGCTTCCTCGACGGCGAATACCTCGCAGGCGATGAGGATCTCGCGCCCTACCGCGAGCGGCCGCCGCAGCATCCGCTCTACCAGTCGATGATCGCGCTCTACGACATCACGTCGCGCGACGCCGGGCCGATGCGCATGGCGGCGCTGCTGCAGCCGGTCGAGTCCTTCGAAGGCATGCGGCTGGTGGTGGTGCAGGTGGGCGAGTCCTCGGCGTACCGCACGCGGCTCGCGGCCCAGATCCTGCGCGGCACGCTGCTGCGCCAGGGCGCGCTGCTGGCGATCCTGCTGCTGCTGATCTGGGCCGTGGCGACGGTCGCGCTCAAGCCGGCGCGCGCGCTGGCACGGCAGCTCGACCTCCGACCCGCGCGCGACCTGACACCGGTCGTGATGGCGCGGCCGCCGCAGGAGCTGAAGCCGGTGGTGGAAGGCTTCAATGGCCTGTTGTCGCGGCTGGCCGCCGCGCAGGAGCAGCAGCGGCGCTTCGTGGCCGACGCCTCGCACCAGTTGCGCACGCCGCTCACGGTGCTGCAGCTGCAGGCCGACGCCGGCTTGCGCGGAGACCTGCCGCCCGAGGAAGCGCTGGCCAGCATCGCGGCCACCACGCGGCGCGCCAACCGGCTGGTGGAGCAGTTGCTGTCGTCGGCCCGCGCGCAGCAGACGGCGGCACAGGAACCCGCGGAACGCTTCGACCTGCGCGCTCTGGCCGAGGACGTCGCGGTCGAGCTCTCGCCCCTGCTCGCGCAGCGCCACCATGCCTTCCGACTCGACGGCGCGGCCTGCGAGCTGGTCGGCTACCGCTGGATGGTGCGAGAGATCCTGGGCAACCTGCTGAAGAACGCGATCGAGTTCACGCCCGAAGGCGGCGCGCTGGGCATCCGGCTGCAGCCCGACGGCGCCGGTGGTGCCGCACTGACGGTGTGGGATTCCGGGCCGGGCCTGTCGGATGCGATGTGCGAACAGGTCTTCACGCCTTTCGTGACCGACCGGTCCTCGCGTGGCGCGGGGCTGGGGCTGGCCATCTGCATGGAACTCGCACGCACGCTGGGCGCCTCGCTCACGCTGGTCAACGGGTCGGCGGAGCCGCAGGATGAGAAGGAAGCCGTCGGGCTGCGGGCAACCCTTCGGCTGCCCGGCGGGGTGGGGCATGAGAAAATGCCCGGATGAACGCGTTCAATGTCAGAGAACACATCCAGGCCCTCGGCCTGCAGGCCAAGGTGGCCTCCGCCCTGATGGCGAAGGCAGACGCGGCCACCAAGAACAAGGCGCTGAAGGCGCTGGCCCGCCGCCTGCGCGAGGGCGCCGCCGAGCTGGCGCCGGCGAACGCGCGCGACATCGAACGTGCTACCGCCGCCGGCCTGTCGGCCCCGATGGTGGACCGCCTCAAGCTCACGCCGAAGGTCATCGAAACGGTGGCGCTGGGTTGCGAACAGCTTGCCGCCATGCCCGACGTCATCGGCGAGATCACCGGCATGAAGCAACAGCCCAGCGGCATCCGGGTGGGCCAGATGCGCGTGCCGATCGGCGTGTTCGGCATGATCTACGAGAGCCGGCCCAACGTGACCATCGAGGCCGCCAGCCTGGCGATCAAGAGCGGCAATGGCGCCATCCTGCGCGGCGGCTCGGAGGCCATCGAATCGAACAAGGCCTTGGCCGAACTGGTGTCGGCCTCGCTGGCCGAAGCCGGTCTGCCGGTCGATGCGGTGCAACTGGTGCAGACCACCGACCGCGAGGCCGTGGGCCAGCTCATCGCCATGCCGGAGTTCGTCGACGTCATCATCCCGCGCGGCGGCAAGGGCCTGATCGAGCGCATCAGCCGCGATGCCAAGGTGCCGGTGATCAAGCATCTCGACGGCAACTGCCACGTGTACGTGGACGACAGCGCGCCGCTGGACATGGCCGTGAAGCTCGTCGACAACGCCAAGACCCAGAAGTACAGCCCCTGCAACGCGGCCGAAGGCCTGCTGGTGGCTGCGTCGGTGGCGGACGTCTTCCTGCCGGAGATCGGCGCTGTGTTCGCCGCCAAGGGCGTGGAAATGCGCTGCGACCCGGTCGCCGCGCGCATTCTCCGGGCCGACGACGCACTGCATGGCGGGCACGCGACGATCGTCGACGCCGTCGAATCGGACTGGTCGGAGGAATACCTGGCCGCGGTCATCAGCATCAAGGTGGTGGCAGGCGTCGACGAGGCCATCGACCACATCAACCGCTACTCGAGCCACCACACCGACGCGATCGTTACCCGCGACCACATCAACGCGCAGCGCTTCCTGCGCGAGGTCGACTCGGCCAGCGTGATGGTGAATGCGAGCACGCGCTTCGCGGACGGCTTCGAGTTCGGGCTGGGCGCGGAGATCGGCATCAGCACCGACAAATTCCATGCGCGCGGGCCGGTGGGCATCGAGGGCCTGACTTCGCTCAAATACGTGGTACTCGGGCAGGGGGAAGTCAGGACTTGAGGGCATGAGGCCGGAAACGCACTGTTTTCGGCTTGTCATCGGTGAAGGCGGCCCCAAATCCTACAATTCCAGTCCGCCTTTCCGCTGAACGCACCACAAGGTCGCCGCATGGTTCCCCATCTCGTCACCGCCCTGAACGGCCCCATCAACGAGCTCGAGCAGCGCGTTCTCGACTCCACACCAGCCATCGAGCGCTGGTTTCGGCTGGAATGGATGGAGCACACGCCGCCGTTCTACAGCTCGGTCGACATCCGCAACGCGGGCTTCAAGCTGGCACCGGTCGACACCAACCTGTTTCCGGGCGGCTGGAACAACCTGACGCAGCAGATGCTGCCGCTGGCGGTGCAGGCGGCCCAAGCCGCGATCGAGAAAATCTGTCCGGAGGCGCGCAACCTGCTCGTGATTCCGGAAAACCATTCGCGCAACACCTTCTACCTGGCCAACATCGCGCAGCTGGTGCGCATCTTCCACATGGCCGGGCTCAACGTGCGGGTCGGTTCGATCGACCCGGCGATCAAGTCGCCCAAGAAGATCGAGTTGCCCAACGGCGACACCGTCACCCTCGAGCCTGTGGTGCGCACCAAGCGCCGCCTGGGCATCAAGAATTTCGACCCCTGCACCATCCTGCTGAACAACGACCTGTCGGCCGGGGCGCCGGGCATCCTGGAAGACCTGCACGAGCAGTACCTGCTGCCGCCGGTGCACGCGGGCTGGTCGGTGCGACGCAAGAGCAACCACTTTCGCAGCTACGAGGAAGTCTCCAAGCGCTTCGGCAAGCTGTTGGGCATCGACCCCTGGCTGATCAACCCGATGTCGAGCCGGGCCGAGGGCGTGAACCTGGGCGAGGGCGTCGGCGTCGATGTCGTCACCAGCCATGTCGACGCGATGCTCACCAAGGTGCGGCGCAAGTACAAGGAATACGGCATCAACGAGAAGCCGTTCGTCATCGTCAAGGCCGACAGCGGGCCGGGCGGCACCAGCGTGATGACGGTGCGGGACGCCAAGGAAGTCCAGGCGCTCGCCCAGCATGCACACAGCCGCACCAGCTCGGCGGGCAACGGCCCGGCGCTCGACGACCTGATCATTCAGGAAGGCGTGCTCACCAACGAGCGCGTGCACGAGGGCGTGGCCGAGCCGGTCGTCTACATGATGGACCGCTACGTCGTGGGCGGCTTTTACCGCGTGCACGCCGACCGCGGCAGCGACGAAAGCCTCAAGTCGCCAGCGGCGAGCTTCGTGCCGCTGGCCTTCTCGGACAGCAGCCACCTGCCCCAGCACAGCGCCAAGCCCGGCGCCAGTGCGCCGAACCGCTTCTACATGTACGGCGTGATTGGCCGGCTGGCCATGGTGGCGGCGAGCTACGAACTCGAAGCGACCGATCCGGACGCCGAGGTGTACGAGTAGCACAGTTCGCTCCCCTTGCGGGGACTTGCGGCGGCGGCAGAATAGCGGTCCCACAGCAACGGAAATCACAGGGCGGAGTTGAACGGCGGTCGTCATGGCACGCGCCGTTGTCCCAGAAGGGTGTGCGCGTCACGCCGCTTTGCCTGTTCCATCGACCCCGTGTCCGCTCCCAAATCGTCCTCCGCCGCGCTGGTGCTCGGCGCCATCGGCATCGTCTATGGCGATATCGGCACCAGCGTGCTGTACGCCATCAAGGAAATCTTCGGTCACGGCCACGTGCCGTTCACGATCGAGAACGTCTACGGCATGCTGTCGATGATCTTCTGGACGATGACCATCATCGTCTCGATCAAGTACGTGGTGCTGGTGCTGCGCGCCGACAACGAAGGCGAGGGCGGGCTGGTCGCGATGCTGGCGTTGGCGTCGCGCGCGGTGTCCGACCGCCCACGGCTGCGCAGCGTGCTGTTGGCCATCGGCATCTTCGGCACGGCGCTGTTCTACGGCGACGGTGTCATCACGCCGGCGATCTCGGTGCTGTCTGCCGTCGAAGGCCTGGAGGTGGTGTCGCCGCACTTCAAGGGCTACGTCATACCGATCACGCTGGTGGTGCTGTTCTGCCTGTTCGCGGTGCAGAAACGGGGAACGGCCGGCATCGGCAAGTTCTTCGGGCCGATCACGCTGGCCTGGTTCCTGGTGCTGGCGGTGCTGGGCATCTCGCAAATCGTCACGCACCCGGAGATTCTGGCCGCGGTCAGCCCGCACTACATGGTCCGCTTCGTCTGGGACAACCCCGGCATCAGCTTCATCGTGCTGGGCGCCGTCGTGCTGTGCGTGACCGGCGCCGAGGCGCTTTATGCCGACATGGGCCATTTCGGCAAGCGCCCGATCCGCATCGCCTGGTTTTCGGTCGTGATGCCTTGTCTGGTGCTGAACTACTTCGGCCAGGGCGCGCTGCTGCTGGGCAACCCCGAGGCGGTGAAGAATCCGTTCTTCATGATGGCGCCCGAATGGGCACTGGTGCCACTGGTGCTGATGGCCACCGCGGCCACGGTGATCGCCTCGCAAGCGATGCTGACCGGCGCCTTCAGCGTGACGCGCCAGGTCATCCAGCTGGGATACCTGCCACGCCTGCGCATCGAACACACCAGCGTGCGCTCGGCCGGCCAGATCTACATCCCGTTCGTGAACTGGAGCCTGTTCGTCACCATCGTGCTGGCGGTCGTGATGTTCCGCAACTCCAGCAACCTGGCCGCAGCCTACGGCATCGCCGTGACCACCGACATGCTGATCACGACGGTGCTGACCTTCTTCGTGATCCGCTTCGCCTGGAAGCTGCCGCTGCTGCTGTGCATCGGCGCCACGGCGATCTTCTTCGTCATCGACTTCGCCTTCTTCGCCTCGAACCTGCTCAAGCTGCCGCAGGGCGGTTGGTTCACCGTGATGATCGGGCTGTTCGTGTTCACGCTGATGATCACCTGGAAGGAGGGGCGCCGCCTGATGGGCGAAACCCAGCGCACCGACGCCATCGACCTGCGGAGCTTTCTCGACGCGGTCTTCGTGAGCCCGCCGGCCCGCGTCGAGGGAACGGCCGTGTTCCTCACGGCCGAACCGGGCATCACGCCCAATGCATTGCTGCACAACCTCAAGCACAACAAGGTGCTGCACGAGCAGAACCTGTTCGTCACCGTGCGCAACCACGAGGTGCCGTGGATTTCGATGGACAAGCGCATCGAGATCGAGGCGCTGGGCCACCACTGCTGGCAGGTCATCGTGCACTATGGCTTCAAGAACGACGTCGACCTGCCGCGCGCGCTCGAGAACGCCCGCCTGCGCGGCTGCCAGCTGGAGCCGATGACGACCAGTTATTTCCTGTCGCGTGACGTCGTCATCCCGACGCTCGGCAGCGGCATGGCGCCCTGGCGCGAGAAGCTCTTCGCGCAGATGCACCACAACGCGAGCGGTGCGGCGAACTTCTTGAACCTGCCGAACAACGCAGTAGTGGAGCTGGGCAGCAAGATCGAGATCTGACCGCGCTGCCGTCTCAGGCGAAGTCGGCAGGCCGCTCTCGCGCGAGCGCGTCCATGTGCGAGGCGATCGCGCCCGGTGTGGTGAACCAGACATCGCCCTGATCCCTGGCGCGCGCCAGGTGCTGCAAGGCGGTGCGCAGATGCCGCAGCCGGTACGGCTGGCCGACGATGTACGGGTGCAGCGCGAGTCCCATCACCAGTGGCTGCGCGCGCGACTGTTCGCGCATCTCGTCGAAGTTGTCGATCACCATCGCCGTGAAGTCCTTGGCGTCCATCAGGCGGCCGACGATCATCGGGATGTCGTTGAGCTCCTGCGGGTACGGCACCGACCACAGCGCGCCGCCACCACGCGTGCGCATGCGCACCGGCTGGTCGTCGTGACACCAGTTCAGCGTGTAGCCGTAGCCGGTCTCGGCCAGCAGGTCGGGCGTCAGGCTCGTCTCGGAGATCCAGGGCGACAGCCAGCCTGACGGCGTCTGGCCGCTCTCGCGCTGCATGCGCTCGCGGCAGCGCAGCAGCAGGGCGCGCTCCTGCTCTTCGTCGAGCACGCCTTGCCGTTCGGCATTGCTGTGGCCGTGGCCGATGAGCTCGTCGCCACGGGCCACGCAGGCCTGGACCAGTTCCGGGCAGTGGTCGTACAACGCCGTGTTGATCAGCGCGCCGGTCGGCAGCCCCAGCGCATCGAAAAGTTCGAGGCAGCGCCACGCGCCCACGCGATTGCCGTATTCGCGCCAGCCGTGGTTGAGCACGTCGGGCTGCGGCGAGGCCGGGCCGATGTTGGCGCCCATGCCGTCACCGAAGGCGAAGTGCTCGATGTTGAAGCCGAGGTACACCGCCAGCCGTGCACCGTTCGGCCAAGCATGGTCGGGGCGCCGGATGATGGGGCGGTAGTCGAAACGGTCGTGTGCGGGGAGCAGGTCGGGCCAGCGGGTCATCGGAAGGTCGGTGGGCGGGAGCGAAGGGAGCCATCGGTCGAGCAAGTCCCGTACCTGAGCCGTCGTTGGCGCCGGCACAATCGCCCATGCGCCGGGTCAAGGACGCGAGGCCGCTCGCACTCGCATCGGCAGGACCCAAGCTCGGCCAAAAGGCCGCGGCAGGCAAGGACATCGCGCCTGCCTGCAAGATCAAGCAAGACAGCAAGACAGCAAGACAGCAAGGCGGCCGCCCGGGCCGCCGGAAAGACGCCATGAGCCAAAGAAACATCCTCTTCGTCGCCGACCCGCTCGACGAGTTCAAGATCTACAAGGACACGACGTTCTCGATGATGCGCGAGGCGCAGCGCCGCGGCTGGCGCATCGCGGCCTGCCTGCCGCAGGACCTGCAATGGGTGTCGGGTGGCCATGTGACCGCCACCGTGCGTCAGATCACCCTGACCGGCGACGCGATGCACTGGTACCACGACGACATCATCGAAACCAAGGCGCTGAAGGATTTCGATGTCGTGCTGATGCGCAAGGACCCGCCCTTCGACGCCGAGTACATCTACGCGACGCACCTGCTCGAGCAGGCCGAGCGCGAAGGCGCGCGCGTGGTCAACAAGCCGCGCGCGTTGCGCGACCATCCGGAAAAGCTCGCGATCATGGAGTTTCCGCAGTTCACCACGCCCACGCTGGTCACGCGCAGCGCCGAGTCGGTGAAGGCGTTCCATGCGGAGCACGGCGACATCATCCTGAAGCCGCTCGACGGCATGGGGGGCATGGGCATCTTCCGCGTGCGGCAGGACGCGCTCAACCTCGGCTCCATCGTCGAGACGCTCAACAAGGGCGGCGCCGAGACCATCATGGTGCAGCGCTTCGTGCCGCAGATTGTCGACGGCGACAAGCGCATCCTCATCATCGGCGGCGTGCCTGCGCCCTTCGTGTTGGCGCGCATTCCGCAGGGCACCGAAGTGCGCGGCAACCTGGCAGCCGGCGGCAAGGGCGTGGCCCAGCCGCTGACCGAGCGCAATCGCGAGATCGCCGAGACCGTCGGCAAGGCGCTGGCCCCGCGTGGCCTGCTGCTGATCGGGCTCGACGTGATCGGCGACTCGGTCACTGAGATCAACGTGACCAGCCCCACTTGCTTCCAGGAGATCACGGACCAGACCGGCTTCGACGTGCCGGCGATGTTCATCGACGCGCTGGAAGTGGAATTGGAAAAGGGACCGTGAGGTCCCTTGTGTTCACTCAGGGCGCCCATGCGCCCGGCGATCAGAATTCGACCGATGCTGTCAGGCTGAACGTGCGCGGGTTGCCAAGCACCAGGTAGCCCGAATTCGGATAACCGCCGACCGAGGCCCAATAGTCGCGATCGGTCACGTTGTCGACGCGCGCGCGCAGCGTCACCAGCTTGCCGCTGATGTCCGTCACGTAGCGTGCTCCGATGTCCAGTCGCGACCAGCCCGGCACGCGCAGCGTGTTGGTGGCGTTGGCGTAGCTGGCGCCCGAGGCGACCACGCGCGCATCGAGCGACAGCCCGGTCACGCCCGGCACGCTCCAATCGAGGCCGATGCTGCCTTGGCGCTTCGGCACGCCGATGACGTCCTTGCCATCGGTGGTCGTGCTGCCGGTTTCCTTTTGCTCCGCGTTGAGCAGCGTCAGGCCGCCCAGCATGCGCAGCCCCTTGACCGGCTCGCCGAAGACGGTGAGCTCGATGCCCTGATGGCGGTCCTTGCCCGCCGACGAGAAGAAGCCGTTCTCCACCAGTGCGCGTGGCTTTTCGGTCGAGAAGAAGGCGACGTTGCCGCCGATGTTGCCGCCGTCGTACTTGACGCCGATTTCCTTCTGCTTCGAAACGTAGGGCTTGAGTTGCTCGCCGACGTTGCGAACCGGGCTGCCGTTCTGTTGCGCCGGTGCGGTTTCCCCTTGCGACAGGCCTTCGATGTAGTTGGCATACACCGACAGGTCGTTGCGCGCCTTGAACACGAGGCCGACGACCGGGCTGGTTCGTCCTTCGCTGTATGACGTCTCGATACCACCGGCGGCGGTCTGCGCGCCATTGCTGACGACACGGTAGGAGGTGTCGCGGGTGGCAAGGTTTTGGTTGCGCAGGCCCAGCGTGAGCAGGGCGCGATCGTCGAGGAAGGACAGCGTGTCGCCGATGGCAAAGCTGTTCAGGCGCGTCTCGCCGTTGATAGCCGGGTTGGCGAGGTCGTTGCCCAGGAAGGTCAGGTTGGTCTGCGGGTAGTAGCGCGGCGTGTAGATGTTCGACGCCAGCGTGCCGCCGACACCCAGGCCGAGGCCGTAGGCGTTCTTCTTCTCGAGGCCGAAGTACGAGGCGGCGAGCACCCATTCGTGACCCACGCTGCCGGTGCGAAGCTTGCCGCGCAAGCCGACTTCGGCGGTCTTCACGTCGTCCTCCCGCGTGTTGTCGAAACGCGAGGTGGTGAACGCGCCGGTGCTGCCGTTCGACACCGTGGCGCCGGCGAGCGAGTTGGCTTCGTGGCTGCTGCGTGCACCTGCTGCGGCCCAGGCCGTGATGTCCGACGTGATGTCGTATTCGCCGCGCACGGTGCCGAAGGTGTCGCGCTCGTTCGAGAAGGTCCAGGGCTGCGCGAAGTTGGTCTTGTTGTTGGGCGCGGAAGGCACAACCGTCACGGCGGCGCCCAGCGTCACGTTGGGGCGTGTGTTGCTCAGGCGATGTTCCTGGTGGCCGATGTCCGCGGAAATGCGCGCGTTGCGGCTGCGCCAGTCGAGGCCGATGGACACGACATCGAGCTTCACGTCTTCGTCGTCGACGGCCGTTCCGCCTTCGCGGTGGGCCGCGTTGATGCGGATGCCGGTGCTTTGATCGGGACCGAAGCGGCGGGAAATATCGGTTGCTACGTAGCCTTGTGAGCCGCTCGAGGCGCCGAGGCTGACCTGCGTGAGCGGCTCGTTGCCGGCGCGCTTGGGCAGCAGATTGATGTTGCCGCCGATGCCGCCGCCGCTTGGCGTCGCACCGTTCAGGAAGGCGCTGGCGCCGCGCAGCACTTCGACCCGTTCGAACAATTCCGACGAGATGTACTGCCGTGGCAGCAGGCCGTACAGGCCGTTGTAGGCGATGTCGTCGGAATTCACAATGAAGCCGCGAATGAAATACGACTCCTGAAAATTGCCGAAGCCGCGCGCCACGCGCACGGTCGGGTCGTTCTGCAGCACGTCGGCCACGCTCTTGGCCTGCTGGTTCTGAATCAGTTCGTTGGTGTAGCTGGTGGTCGAAAAAGGTGTGCTCATGACGTCCTGCGTGCCCAGGATGCCCACCCGCCCGCCGCGTGCCACCTGCCCACCCGCGAAGGGCTTGGCCAAGCCCTCGGCCGATGCATCTGCGCTGGCCTCGACCGTCACGGTCGAGAGCGTTCCAGCGGGGGCGGGCGTTTGTGCCGTGGCGGCCAAACTGTGGAGGGCGATCGCCGCGGCGATCGTGACGGGGCGCAGTGGGACAGACATTGTCGACATGGTTCTTGGGCGTAGATGAGAATCGTTATTATCTTCTCGCGCCTGCGTGCGCCCCGCGTGACGGGGCTGAAAAGTGTGCTTCGTTGTATGGCGCCAACGCGGCGCCCTCTCCGCCAGGCCGCTCAGCCCGCGCGGCGCCCGTCCACGAACACCGCCAGTTCACCCGCCGCGAAAGCGGTCCATGTCTCGTTGGTCGTGAGCGGCGCGGTCACCACCACGGCCACGCGGTCGTCGGGCGTGGTGTGTTGGGCGAAGTCGATCGCCACGTCCTCGTCGGCCAGGTGCGCCCCCATGAAAGGGTGCTGCCGCTCGACGTACCAGAGGTTCGTTGACGCATGCGCCCACAGCGCCTGGCCGTTCGACAGCATGAAGTTGAAGGTGCCGTGCTTCGCGAGTTGCGGCGCCAGTTCGCGCAGCGTCAGCGTGAGCTCTTCGACGCTCGGCACGTCGGCATGCGATTTGGCCAGCTCCTGCATGACCCAGCAGAAGGCGTGCTCGCTGTCGGTGTCGCCCACGGGGTGGAAGTTGCCGTGCAGCCGCGGCCGGAAATCCTTCAGGTCGCCGTTGTGCGCGAACACCCAATAGCGGCCCCACAGCTCGCGCACGAAGGGGTGGCAGTTCTGCAGGTTGACGCGCCCCTGCGTCGCCTTGCGGATGTGCGCGATGACGTTGCGGCTCTGGATGGGGTAGCGGCGGATCAGCTCGGCCACCGGTGACTCGCAGGCCGGCAGGTGGTCGACGAAATGGCGCAGCCCGCGGTCCTCGAAGAAGGCGATGCCCCAGCCGTCGGCATGGTGGTCGGTGCGGCCGCCGCGCTGCGCGAAGCCGGTGAAGCTGAAGGTCACGTCGGTCGGCGTGTTGCAGTTCATGCCGAGCAGTTGGCACATGTTCAGGATTCCTTGTGCGGCGCCGCGGGCGCCGGGTTGGTCCGCAATTGCCAGGCAGCGCAGATCGCCAGCGCGCAGAGTGCGGCCAGCATCAGGAAGACTTCGTTGAAGGCGGTCAGCCGAGCCGGGCTGGTGGCGGCCTGCGTCAGCGAATCGCCGTGCGCCGCCAGTCGCCACTCCAGCGCGATGGCACACAGGCTCACGCCAGCCGCGCCGCCCAGCATGCGCAGAAAGCTGATGGCGCTGGCGCCTTGCGGGATCAACGGCTTGGCGAGCGGCCGCATCGAGCCGAGATTGAGCGAGGGCAGGATGAAGCCGAGCCCGATGCGCCCGATGGTCGCGAAGGCCACCAGCAGCCACAGCGAAGTGCCCAGCCCCAGCACCAGCATCAACGCGAAGGAAACGGCCAGCAGTGCCAGCCCGATGCTCACCAGCAGCCATGTCGGCTGCCGGTCGGCCAGGCGCCCGACACCGGCGATGGTGATGGCCAGCACGATGCCTGCGGGCAGCATGATGGTGCCCACGTGGGAGGCAGACAGGTGCAGCGCCACCTGCATGTAGACCGGCAACAGATAAGTCGAGCCGAACAGCGCCGCGCCGTAAATGAAGGCCACCACGTTGCCCATCGCGAACTGGCGGTAACCGAACAACGCCATGTTCATCAACGGTGCGCCACCGCCGACGACGATGCGCTTCTGCCACCAGATGAAGAGCACCAGCGACGCGGACGCGCCGGCCAGCAGCGCGGTGGCCTGCAGGGGCGCGTCACCGCGCAACTCGACCAGGCCGTTGAGCAGGCACAGCGTGCCGACGGTTCCGATCAGCAGCCCGCGCCAGTCGAGGCCGCCGGCGCGTGCCGCCGCCACGCCGCCCGGTGCAGTGGTGGGCACGAATTTGTAGGCCAGCCAGATCGACGCCAGGCAAAAGGGCACGACCATGAAGAAGATCGAGCGCCAACCGAACAGGTCGACCAGCACGCCTCCGACGCTCGGTCCGATGGCCGGGGCCAGCACCACGCCCATGCCGAAAATGCCGCTGGCGCGACCCTGCTCGTGCGGCTCGAAGGCGCGCAGGATGATGATGGCCGGGATCGGTTGCACCACGCCGGCCGCCAGCCCTTCGGCCACGCGCGCGGCCAGCACCAGAGAGAAGTTGTCGGCCAGCCCGCCAGCGACGCCGCCAGCCAGCAGCAGTGTCATGGTGCCGACGTACGTGCGACGGTAGCCGTAGCGGCCGAGCAGCCAGGGCGTTGTCAGCATCGACACGGTCATCGCCACCATGAAGCCGGAGCTCACCCACTGCGCGCGCTCCTGGCCCAGCGAAAAATGGTGGCTCATGCCGGGAATGGCCACGTTCACGATCGTCGACGACATGATCGACGCCATGGTGCCGACCATCACCGACAGCAGCAGCAGCCAGCGGTAGCGTTCGCCGTAGCGGCTGCTGAGGGAAGCGAGGGGAGAAGCAGTCATGGGCGGCAGGGCTCGGATCAGCCTGTCCTACAAGGATATCGGGCTTTGCGCTTCGGAGCTTCGACGTGCGAGGAAGAGAATGCCCTCGCTGTCCCGCTCCTCATTCAAAAAGAACATACACCATGAACTCTCTCTCCAACGAAGGCGGCTCTCCCGCCCGGCCGCAGGAAGGGTCCGGAGGCGAAAGCCATTCGCTCGCCGCCGATCTGCGGGCGCCCAGCATCAGCCGCGCCTACCAGTGCCAGTGCGGTCGCCCAATCTTTCTCGGCAACAGCCAATGCCTGGCATGCGGCACGCCGCTCGGCTTCGTCACCGAGCAACTCGGCGTGGTGCCCCTGTCCTTGGCCGACGCGAACGGTGTCGAGGTCGACACCTTCACCGTCTTCGGCGACACCGGTGGCAAGACCTGGCACCGCTGCACCAACTTCTCGACCGCCGCTGGCTGCAACTGGATGGTGCCAGGGCCGCGCGATGGCGACGACGCATCCGATTCCGCGCACAACCTGGCCCCTGGCCTGTGCCTTTCGTGCAGCGCGACACGCACCATTCCCGATCTTTCGGTGGAAAGCAACGGCACGCTGTGGCGCAAGCTTGAGCAAGCCAAGCGCCGCCTGCTGTCGCAACTTCTTGCCCTGGGTTTGCCGGTGGTCACCCGACACGCCGATCCCGTGCACGGCTTGGCCTTTGACTTTCTGGGGAATGTGCCCGGTGGACCCCACGTGCTGACCGGCCACGAGAACGGTGTCATCACGCTCAATGCGGAAGAAGCCGAAGACGCCGTTCGCGAGCGCATCCGCGCCGAGATGCGCGAGCCGTACCGCACGCTGGTGGGACACTTCCGCCACGAGATCGGGCATTACTACTGGGACCTGCTGGTGTTCCCCACGCCGTGGCTCGAGGACTTTCGCGCGCTCTTCGGTGACGAGCGGGCCGACTACGCGACCTCGCTGCGCACGCATTACGAGAACGGTCCGCCAGCCGATTGGGCGGTGCGCTTCGTGACCAGCTATGCAAGCTCGCATCCATGGGAAGACTGGGCCGAGACCTGGGCGCACTATCTGCACATGGCCGACACCGCCGATACGGCCATGAGCTTCGGTGTCGATGCGCAGAACGTCGAACTGGCGAGCGATCTGTTCGAGCCGGCCGACCTGTGGCAGCCCGACCATCCGGGCGCGATGAAGTTTCTCGACTTCCTCAATGGTTGGGTGCGACTGACCAACGTGCTCAACGAACTCTCGCGCAGCATGGGCCAGCCCGACTACTACCCGTTCGTGCTGCCGAGAGCCACGGTGGGCAAGTTGCAATTCATCCATCAGGTCATCACCGAGCAGCGTCAGCGCAGCCACACGGGCGCCAGCCAGAACGAGGAAACGACCACCGATGTCCCGCTCGAGGCTGCAGCGGAGGATGCGCAGTCGGCGGCGCCTGCGCCGTTGGCAGCACCGGCGATGGTCCAGTCATCCAACCAGAGTCAGACGAAGACGCAGACGCAGACACAGCAGCCGTTTTTTCAAACAGGCTTGCAGCAGAACCAGGGCATGTTTCAAGACGGCGGACAGCAGCGCTGAAGGCCTCAGCGTTGCGCGTCTGCCGCGCAGCGGGCGCAAATGCATGACGAGCCCTGCGAAACCGCCGGGACGCGCGCGAGCAGTGCGTCATCGAAGGTTGCAGTCATGCACCAGCAGGTCGAGGGTGCCGTCGTGCCGGCCCGGCTTGCCATCTCCATCTCGCAGCCATTGGTCATGCCGCAGAGTGGGCATCGCAAGGCGTCGGGTACAGAAATGGACTGCATCGCGGCATTGTCTCTGGCAGCCGCCTCGCTTTCCACAGCGCTCAATGCGCTGCCTGCGTCGGCAGGAAAGCGAAGTGTTCGCGCAGGGCCGTGGATTCGGGCAGCACGTACACCACGCCATGGTTCTGGCCCAGCGCGGGCTTCACGTAGGTGTCGTAGAAAGTTGCCGGCACATTGATGCAGCCGAAGGAGATCCGATTGTCGGAAGCCGTGGGCGAGGCCAGCCGCTGCAGCCGCCTCTCGGACGCATTCGTCGCTCGAACGCGGTGCATCGAGACGGCAGCACCGTAGTCGACCCACACGATGTCTTCGCCGCCAAGATTGCGACCGGGCTCGGACACGAAGCGGCCGGCTGGGGTGGTGCGCTCATGGGGCTTGATCTGCGCCATCGCGCGTTCGCCGATCCCTGGGACCGAGCGGTCGCCACGCGCCAAGCCGAGCAGGATCGGTGACGAGGCCTGCAATGCGCCGTCAGCTGCAAAGACATGGAGGCGGGCGTTCTTCTTGTCGACCACCGCGAAGGGCATCCGCTGGTTGTCTCCCGACGTGACAGCCGCCCGTGCCACACCGCTCGCTTCGACCGACATCGCGGGCGCGGGCGTCGCAGCCCCTGCGATCTGGACACAGGCGCTCAGCACGATCGCTGCGCAAGCGCGCAGGTAAGTCTGGTTCATTGCGGCCTCTCTAGAAAAACAGACAGCCGGCAGAACAGGCCTGCCGGCTGTGAACATCAACGTCGCTGTCGATGCTCAGTTGCGGTCGGCACGCGCAGGGCGCATGGCGGGCTGCATCGGTGCGGCCGCGGGCGGGGTCGCCGTGGTGCCCATGCCGGTGCTCGGCGCTGCCATCGTACCGCCAGCTGGAGCGGTCGGCGTGCCGGTGGTGCCCATGGGCGTTCCTTGCTGTGTCTGCTGGCCAGCGGCGGTGGCGGGGTTGGGCGATGCGTTATTGGGCGGATTGCCTTGAGCGAATGCCATGCCGGCCGTGCCGAGCAGAAGGGCGGCGAGCAGAGGTGCGGTGCGCTTGATCATGATGAATCTCCTTGGATGAACAGAATGGAAACGAACCGGATTTCCGGCATCGCTGGCCTTGTGGACAGCTGGGGATACCGTAGGGGCGTCCATCGAGGAGACCGGGTCGGCATGTCGCGCGGCGGCATGTAGGAGAGGCGGGGTCTTCGGTGTGAAGGTCGGGGCCGCCCGTCTGCGGGCGAGCACCGCCACACAGGGACGGCGGAACTTCTAGACTCTGACTCTCTTTCCTTCGCTGTTCGCCATGAACCCTCTCGACACCGCAACGCCCTCTCATCGTCCGCTGCCGATCGCGCTGTACTGCGACCACGCGCAGGCCGCCGACTGGGCCGCCGGCCTGCGCGCCGCGCTGCCGGCCGCGACCATCGACACGTGGCCCGCACCGTCGCCCGCCGCGCGACATGCGATCGTCTGGTCGCCCACGCAGGCATTCATCGACGCGCACCCCGCGCTCGAACTCATCTTCAACATGGGCGCGGGCGTCGACGCGCTGCTGAAGCTGCACCTGCCGCCCAAGGCACGCATCGTGCGCATCGAAGACGGCGGCATGGCGGTGCAGATGGCCGACTATGTCTGCCATGCGGTGTTGCGGCACTTCCGAGAGTTCGACGTCTACGACGCCAGCGCGGCCGCAGGCCAGTGGGTGCCGCGGGTGGGCCGGGTGCGCAGCGACTTTCCTGTGGGCGTGATGGGCCTGGGCGTGCTCGGGCAGCGCGTGGTGACGGCTTTGCAGCAATTCGACTTTCCGGTGAGCGGCTGGAGCCGCTCGCCCAAGGCCATCGATGGTGTGCGATGCTTCAGCGGCGCAGAACAGTTCGACGACTTCCTCGCCGCAACGCGCGTCCTTGTGTGCATGGTGCCGCTCACGGCGGACACGCGCGACATCCTCTGTCGCGCTTCGCTGTCGAAGCTGCAGCCCGGCGGCTACCTGATCAACGTGGCCCGCGGCGCGCATTTGGTCGAGGACGACCTGATCGCGCTGCTCGACAGCGGGCACCTTGCGGGCGCGTTGCTCGACGTGACGCGCACCGAGCCGTTGCCCGAAGACCACCCGTTCTGGTCGCACCCCAAGGTGACGATCACGCCGCACATCTCGGCGCAGACCGTGGTATCGGAATCGATCGCGCAGATGGTCGTGAAGATCCAGGCCGTGCAGCGTGGCGAGGTGCCGGCCGGGCTGGTCGACCCGGCGCGCGGGTATTGAACCTGCGCACGACAGACAAAAAAAGGCACCCGCGGGTGCCTTTTTCTCGACCGATGGGGGCGCGACGAATCAGGCCTCGCCCTTCACCTTCAGCCGCCAAGCGTGCAGCAGCGGCTCGGTATACCCGCTGGGTTGCTCGACGCCCTTGAACACGAGGTCCTGTGCGGCTTGGTAGGCCGCCGAGGTCTTGAAGTGCCCGGCCATCGGCTGGTACAGCGTGTCGCCGGCGTTCTGCCCGTCGACCACCGCGGCCATGCGTTCGAAGGTGGCGTTCACCTGTTCCTTCGTCACGATGCCGTGCAGCAGCCAGTTGGCGATGTGCTGGCTGCTGATGCGCAGCGTGGCGCGGTCTTCCATCAGACCGACGTTGTGGATGTCGGGCACCTTCGAGCAGCCGACGCCCTGGTCGATCCAGCGCACCACGTAGCCCAGGATGCCCTGCACGTTGTTGTCGAGCTCCTGCTGCTTGTCTTCGTCGCTCCACACCGGCTTCGGCGCCACGGGCACCTGCAGCAGGTCGTTCAGGATGTTGTCGCGCTCGGCGTTGGCGTCGATCTTCTCCAGCTCCTTCTGCACGTCCGCCACGCTCACCTGGTGGTAGTGCAGCGCATGCAGCGTGGCGGCGGTGGGCGAGGGCACCCAGGCGGTGTTGGCGCCGGCCTTGGGGTGGCCGATCTTCTGCTTGAGCATGTCGGCCATCAGGTCGGGCATGGCCCACATGCCCTTGCCGATCTGCGCCTTGCCGCGCAGGCCGCACGCGAGTCCGGTGAGCACGTTGTTGCGCTCGTAGGCGGCGATCCACGGCGTCGCCTTCATGTCGCCCTTGCGCAGCATCGCGCCGGCTTGCATGGCGGTGTGCATCTCGTCGCCGGTGCGGTCGAGGAAGCCGGTGTTGATGAAGGCCACGCGCGCGGCGGCTTCGGCGATGCAGGCCTTGAGGTTGACGCTGGTGCGGCGCTCCTCGTCCATGATGCCGAGCTTCACGGTGTTGGCGGGCAGGCCGAGCAGTTGCTCGACACGGCCGAACAGTTCGCTCGCGAAGGCCACTTCGGCCGGGCCGTGCATCTTCGGCTTCACGATGTAGATGCTGCCAGTGCGCGAGTTGCCCTTTCGCTTCAGGTCGATGGTGGCGATGGTGGTGGTCACGACCGCATCGAGGATGCCTTCGGGGATTTCCTTGCCGCCCGTGTACAGGATGGCCGGGTTGGTCATCAGGTGGCCCACGTTGCGCAGGAACATGAGCGAGCGGCCATGCAGCTTCAGCGGCTTCCCGTCGGCGCCGGTGTATTCACGGTCGGGGTTCAGCCCACGGGTGAAGGTCTTGCCGCCCTTGGCGACTTCTTCGGTGAGCGAGCCTTCGACGATGCCGAGCCAGTTGGAATAGGCAAGCACCTTGTCGGCCGCATCGACCACCGCCACCGAGTCTTCGAGGTCGAGGATGGTCGAGAGCGCGGCTTCCATCACCACGTCGCTGATGCCGGCCGGGTCGGTCTTGCCGATGACGGTGGAGCGGTCGATCTGGATGTCGATGTGGATGCCGTTGTGCTTGAGCAGCACCGACGACGGTGCCGCTGCGTCGCCCTGGTAGCCGACGAAGGCGGCCGGGTTCTGCAGCGCGGTGTCGCTGCTGTGCAGCGTGACGACCAGCTGGCCGTCCTTCACGCGGTAGCCGGTCGCATCCTTGTGCGAGCCGTTGGTCAGCGGTGCCGCCTGGTCGAGCACGTTGCGCGCGAAGGCGATTACCTTGGCGCCGCGCACCGGGTTGTAGCCCTTGCCCTTTTCGGCGCCGTCGGTCTCGGGGATGGCGTCGGTGCCGTAGAGCGCGTCGTACAGCGAACCCCAGCGGGCGTTGGCGGCGTTGAGCGCGTAGCGGGCGTTCAGGATCGGCACCACCAGCTGCGGGCCGGCCTGCAGCGCGAGCTCGGCGTCGACGTTCGACGTGGTGGTCTTCACGTCCTTGGGCTGCGGCAGCAGGTAGCCGATCTTCTCGAGGAAGGCACGGTAGGCCGGCATGTCCGCGATGGGGCCGGGGTTGGCCTTGTGCCACGTGTCCATTTCGGTCTGCAGGCGGTCGCGTTCGGCCAGCAACGCGATGTTCTTGGGCGCCAGGTCGCTCACGATGGCGTCGAAGCCCTTCCAGAAGCTGGCGCTGTCCACGCCGGTGGCAGGCAGCACCTCGTCTTCGATGAAGCGGTGGAGTTCGTTGGCGACCTGGAGGCCGTGGACGGTGGTGCGATCGGTCATGGAAACCTCGTGAATAGCGGTGTACGGGCGGTCGCTGCGGACCGCGTTCCCACACTGTAGAGGACTCGCTCGCCGGCATTACGCACGCCGTGAGGCATTGATCAGATACTTTTTTGAGGGTAATCGGTTCGGAAAACCTTCAATAAGCCGCCTTGAGCAGCTCAAAGTAATCCTGTTCCACGAGGGGGCGAGGGTTCGTCTTGTGTGCGTTGTCGGCGACGGCTTCCCCTGCCACGACCGCCAGATCAGCCTCGACCACGCCGATGTCGCGCAGACGCGCCGGCAGGCCGATGCGTGCGTTCAACGCTGCGAGTTCGCGCGCGGGGTCGGCGCCTTCGGCCCAGCCGGCCTGGCTTCGAATGGTGTCCCACTTCGCCCCGAGCCATTCGCGGTTGACGGACAGCACGTGGGGCAGGAGCACCGCATTGAGCGTCCCGTGATGGAAGCCGCGTGCGCCCAGCGGGTGCGCCAGCGCGTGCACTGCGCCCATGCCTTTCTGGAAGCTGATGGCGCCCTCGAGCGATCCCATCATCATGTCGAAGCGCGCCTGCGCGTCGGTACCGTGGGTCACCGCGCGCTCCAGGCTCGCGAAGATGCGCTGCATGCCGTCGAGCGAAATTGCGTCGGCCGGTGGATTGATCACCGGCGAGCAGTAGGTCTCGATGCAATGGGACAACGCATCCATGCCGGTCGACGCGGTGATCGAGGGTGGCAGTCCGAAGGTCAGTTCGGGGTCGCAGATCGCGGCGGTCACCAGGTCGGGGCAGCGCACGCCGGCCTTGATGCCGTTGTCGAACACGATCACCGCCGAGCGGCCGACTTCGCTGCCGGTGCCGGCGGTCGTAGGAGTCAGCAGCACCGGCGGCGCACGGTCGATGGGCAGCGGATTCGCATGTCGGTTGCTGTAGTTCCACAGCGGCGGCGGGTGCGTGGCGAGCACGGCGATGGCCTTGGCAAGGTCGAGCGCCGCGCCGCCGCCCACGCCCACCACCCCGTCGCACGCTTCGGCGCGGTACAGCGCCGCGCCTGCCGCCGCGGCGGCCTCGGTCGGGTTGATCGGCGTATCGTCGAAGAGCGGCATGGTTTCGGCGCCCGGCATCGCCTCCACGGCGTGCGCGAAGACGCCGGCGCGGATCACGCCCTTGTCGGTGACGAACAGCGGCCTCGACACGCGCGAATCGGCAAGCAGTTTCGGCAGCACGCTGCGCATCCCGTGGCCGAAGTGCACGGTGGTGAGGAATTGAAGGACGCTCATGCTTCCAGGTCCGCGCCGGTGCTGCGTTGGGTCACGGACTTGGTGACGAGGTAGGCGTCGAGGCCTTCCACGCCACCTTCGGAGCCATAGCCACTTTCCTTCACGCCGCCGAAGGGCGAGGAGGGCGTCGATACAGTGAAGTGGTTGATGCAGACCATGCCCGCTTCGAGCGCCTCGCTCGCGAGCGACGCGCGGCTCAGCGAGCGCGTCATGGCGTACGCGGCGAGGCCGTAGGGCAGCCGGTTCGCCCGGCGGATCGCCTCGTCGACCTGGTCGAAGGGCGCGATCGGCACGATGGGCCCGAAGGGTTCCTCGTTCATGATCCGGGCGCTGTCCGGCACGTCGGCGAAGACGGTGGGCGGGAAGAAGTAGCCGGCGCCTTCGAGGGGCGTGCCACCGCACACCAGCCGCCCGCCGTCGGCGCGGGTGGCGGCGGTGAGCGACACCATGGCCTCGAGGCGGCGCTCGTTGGCCAGCGGACCCATCTGCGTGTCTGGCGACAGCCCGTCGCCCACGCGCAGCGTCGAAGCCGCTTCGGCGAAGGCGTCGACGAACCGGGCGTAGATGCCCCGTTGGACATAGAAGCGCGTCGGGCTGGTGCACACCTGCCCGGCATTGCGGAACTTGGCGGCCACAGCCTGCCGGGCGGCCTGAACCGGATCGACGTCGTCGAAGACGATCACCGGCGCATGGCCGCCGAGCTCCATCGTGGCCCGCTTGACGCCTTGTGCGGCCAGGCCGAGCAGTTGCTTGCCGACGGCGGTGGATCCGGTGAAGGAGATCTTTCGGATGGCCTCCGCGCCGATGAGATGTTCGGACACCTGCCGCGGTGCACCGTAGACCAGATTGAGCACGTGAGGCGGCAGGCCGGCGTCCAGGAACGCGCGCACCACCTCGGCCGCGGTCAGCGGTGTTTCTTCAGAAGGCTTGAGGATGAGCGAGCAACCCGCCGCCAAGGCGCCGGCGATCTTGCGTGCCGGCGTCAGCGCGGGAAAGTTCCACGGGCAGAAGGCCGCGACCGGCCCGATCGGCTCGCGCCGCACGGTCTGCGCGATGCCTGTCGTGCGCGGCACGAGCAGTCGCCCGTAGGCGCGCGTGGCTTCCTCGGCCATCCATTCGATGTTGTCGGCCGAGGTGGCGATCTCGCCCGCCGCATCCGCCAGCGGCTTGCCCTGCTCGAGCGTCATGAGCCGCGCGATGTCGCCTTTTCGCGAGCGCAGGATCGCGACCGCTTCCCGCATCAGCGCCGCGCGTTCGTACCCCGTCTTGCGGCGCCAGACTTCGAAGCCTTCGGCCGCGGACGCGAGCGCGGCGTCGAGCCCGGCGGCGTCGATCAGTTCGACCTCGCCGATGGATTGCCCGGTCGCCGGGCTGAAGATGGGTTGGCGGGTGAGGCCGGCGCTTTCGTACCAGCGGCCGGCCACGTGGGAGCGTGCGTGATGCATGGAATCGTTCGTCAGGTGAGGGGCGTTCAGTCGGGGCGAAGGCGCACGAGCTGCTTGCCCACGTTGGCGCCGGCGAGCATGTCGATGAAAGCCTGCGGTGCGTTCTCCAGACCCTCGGCGATGGTTTCGCGGTAGTGCAGCCGGCCCGCGGCGTAGGCCTCGGCCAGTGCGCGCGTGGCCTCGGGCCAGAGTGCCTTGTGATCGGACAGCACGAAGCCGCGCATCGTCACGCGGCGGTTGAAGATCTCCCGCAGGTTCTTCACGCCGTACGGCTCGGTCGCGTTGTACTGCGACACCAGGCCGCACACCGGGATGCGCGAGAAGTTGTTGAGCAACGGCAGCACGGTGTCGAGGATCGGTCCACCGACGTTGTCGAAGTACACGTCCACCCCGTTCGGCACGGCGCGTGCTAGCGCGGCGGCGAAATCGGGCGCCTTGTAGTCGACGCACTCGTCGAAGCCGTAGGCCTCTCGCACCAGTGCGCACTTGGCTGCGCCGCCGGCAACGCCCACCGCGCGGCAGCCGTGCAGCTTCGCAATCTGCCCCACGACACTGCCGACGGCACCGGACGCCGCAGACACCAGCACGGTCTCGCCGCGCTGCGGCCGGCCGAACTCCATCAGACCGACCCACGCAGTGATGCCGGTGGAGCCCAACGCACCCAGATAGGCTGTGGCCGGTGCGGCGGCCAGATCGATCTTCTGCAGGTCGGCCGGGGCCGCCACGCTGAAATCCTGCCAACCGAGGCGCCCGACGACCCAATCGCCCGTGGCGAAACCGGGCGCGCGGCTCTGCACTACCTGCCCGACGGTGCGGCCGACGAAAACATCGCCGATGGCCATCACCGGCGCATAGGAGTCTTTTTCCTCCATCCGCATGCGGATGTACGGGTCGACCGACAGGACGTCGTTGCGCACCAGCACTTGGCCCTCGCTGGGTGTATCGAGCGGCACGGTGGCAATTCGAAAGCAGTCCAGCGTGGGCGTGCCGTGGGGACGCTTCGCGTAGATGACCTGGCGCTGTGCGGTGGGGAGGGTGGTTTTGGATTCGGACATGGATGCGGGGTGATGTCGGCCTCAGCCGATCGAGATGTTGGCATCGCGGATCAGCTTCTGCAGCAGTTCCCGCTGGCCGTTGAGCCACTGGGAGAACTCGCGGGAGCTGCTGGCAACCAGCACGAAGCCCTGGGGCGCCACAGCGGCAGCCAGGGCGGGATCGCGAGCGGCCTGGGCGACCGCGGCTTCCATGCGCTTGATCGGGCCCTCGGGCGTACCGGTGGCGGCGAACAGACCGAACCAGTCGTCCATGTCGTAGCCAGGGAAGCCGCGCTCGGCAATGGTCGGCACGTCGGCATAGGCCTGAACCCGCGTCGCGCTGGTGACGGCAAGCATGCGCGTCTTGCCGGTAGCCAGCGTGCCGCGCGCCGTGGACGTGGTGATCAGTGCCGCGTCGATCTGTCCGCCCATCACGTCGCGGGCTGCATCGGCGCCGCCGCGGTAGGGGGTATGCAGCAGCTTGATGCCGGCGCGCTGCTGGAGCAGCGCGACGGCGAGATGGCCCATCGCGCCGGAGGGCGGCGTGCCGCACGAGATCGTGCCGGGTTTGGCGCGTGCGACGGCGATGAACTCGTCGAAGGTCTGAGCTGGAAAGTCGTGCCGCACCACCAGGGCCTGCGGCGCGCGCACGGCCATGGTCACGGGGATGAATGCGGTGCGGTAGTCGATCTGGAGGTCCTTTACCAGCACGGGGTTGGTCAGCTGATTGGCCGCGTCCCAGATGAAGGTGTAGCCGTCCTTGGGGGCGCCCAGCACGGCGTTGGCGGCGACCACCGCGTTGCCGCCAGTGCGGTTGTCGATGGTCAATGACTGACCCAGGATGTCGCCGACCCGTTGCCCCACCGCGCGTGCGGAGGTGTCGGCAGCGCCGCCGGCAGAGAAAGGCACCACCAGTTTCACCGGACGGTTGGGCCAGGCGCCGGACTGCGCGCCGGCCGGACCGGCGAGCGACATCAGCGGGGCCGCTGCGCCGAGCGCGAGCAGGCGGCGTCGTGTCAACGCGCCTGCATCGGGCGGCAGCATCGCGTCGGTGGAGGAAGAAAGGATCGGGCGCATGCGAACTCCTGGATATGTCTCGGATGTGTGTTCTGTAAGATAGAACATCGTTCTGTAAAATTATGCAGGCGCGCCTCAGCTGAAAGCAAGCCTTCCAAGGGTTTCCTCGGGCTTAGCCGACGCGTCCTGTGAGAACGCGGGCGGCGGAGAGCACGGAGGGAATGTGTGCGTCGGTGTACCGGCTGGCGGGCATCGTGAGCGTGACCGCACCGGCCAGCGCCCCGTCACCGCGGAACACCGGCGCGGAGATGCCCGCGACGCCTGGCAAACGGTCCCCGCTCGCCGCGTAGTAGCCCTGAGCGCGGATGCGGTCGTTCACGACGCGCTCCTCATCGCCTGCGACCTCGGCGCCCGAGAAGGCGGCGAGCACCCGCCCGCCGGATCCCCGCCCGGCCGGCAGCAGATCCCCGGCACGGATGTGGTCGCGAATCGGTTGCGGCGAATCGACGCGGTACAGGCAGAGCCGCGCGGTGCCCTGAAGCACGTGATAGGCAGCACTTTCGCCCGTCTCGTCCACGAGCGAACGCAGCACCGGCAACACGACGTGTTCGAGGGAAAACGAGGCCGCGTAGATGCCGTGCAGGCGCGCCACCTCCGTGCCCAATCCATAGCGACCGTCCTCGAACCGCTGGACGAGCCCGCCATGCTCCAACGACGCGAGAAGCCGAAGCACCGTGCTCTTGTAGAGCCGCGTACGCTCCGCCAGGGTCGCCAACGTGAGAGTTCTGTCACCGGAATGAAACGCGGCCAGCAGCGAGATCGCCCGATCGACGGCGGCTGCGCCACCGGGGGCCGCATCGGACGCTGCAAGGGATTCGGTCTGGGCTTTGCGTGGCATGGCGACTCCTTGACGCGGGTTGACAACGCGTTGCCCCGCAGCGATGATTCTATGAGAAAGAATAACGTTCTGTTAGTAAGAATATGACCTCTGTTGATTCTCCTGTCTGCGCGAGTCAAGGCGACATCCTGATCAGCGAAGTCGGTCCGCGCGACGGCCTGCAATCGCTCAAGGCCACCATGCCCACCGCCGACAAGCTGCGCTGGATCGACGCGCTCTACGCCGCTGGCATCCGCGAGATCGAGGTCGCGTCCTTTGTTCCCGCGCGTCTGCTGCCGCAGATGGCCGACGCGGCCGAGGTGGTGCGGCACGCCATCACGCTTCCTGGCCTGACCGTGATGGCGCTGGTGCCCAACCTGCGCGGTGCCGAGGCGGCGCTGGCTGCGGGGGTGCACAAGCTCACCGTGCCGGTGTCGGCCAGCGAAGCCCATTCGCTCGCCAACGTGCGCAAGACGCGCGCGGAGATGGTCGAGGAGGTGCGCGCCATCGCCGCGTTGCGTCGCGAGCGCGCGCCGCACGTCGGCTTCGAGGCCGGCCTGTCGACCGCCTTCGGCTGCACGCTGCAGGGCGAGGTGCCGGAAGACGAAGTCATCCGCCTTGCCGCGCAGTGCATCGAGGCCGGCGCCGACGAAGCCGGCCTGTCGGACACCGTGGGCTACGCCAACCCGGCGCAGGTGCGCCGGCTGTTCCGCCGCCTGCGCGCGGAGCTCGGCGAACACGCCGGCGCCGCCCACATGCACAACACGCGCGGGCTGGGCCTGGCCAACTGCCTGGCGGCGTACGAAGAGGGCGTGCGCACCTTCGACGCCTCGCTCGGTGGCCTGGGCGGTTGCCCCTACGCGCCGGGTGCGTCGGGCAACGTCGTCACCGAAGACCTGGTCTTCATGTTCGAGGCCATGGGGGTACGGACCGGCATCGACATCGAGCGTCTGATCGCCGCGCGCGCGCCGCTGATGGCTGGCCTGCCGGGCGAGCCGATGTACGGCATGACGCCCGAGGCGGGCCTGCCCAAGGGATTCAATGCGGCGCACGCTGCCAAGGAAACGAAGAATGTCTGAGTCGAAACCGTTGCCTTACGCCGGCATCCGTGTCGTCGAATTCACCCACATGGTCATGGGCCCGACCTGCGGCATGCTGCTGGGCGACCTCGGCGCCGAGGTCATCAAGGTCGAGCCCATTGCGGGCGACGACACGCGCCGGCTGCTGGGTTCGGGCGCCGGCTTCTTCCCCACCTTCAACCGCAACAAGAAGAGCATCGCGCTCGACTTGAAGAAGCCCGAAGGCGTCGAGGCCGCGCTCAAGCTCATCGCCAGCGCCGACATCGTGAGCGAGAACTTCAAGCCCGGCACGATGAAGAAGCTGGGTCTCGACTACGACACGCTCAGGAAGCTGAATCCGCGCCTCATCTACGTGAGCCACAAGGGCTTCCTGCCCGGCCCCTACGACCACCGCACCGCCCTCGACGAGGTGGTGCAGATGATGGGCGGCCTGGCCTACATGACGGGCCGCGCCGGCGACCCGCTGCGCGCCGGCACCAGCGTGAACGACATCATGGGCGGCATGTTCGGCGCCATCGGCGCCATGGCCGCGTTGCGGCAACGCGATCAGACCGGCGAAGGCTGCGAGGTGCAGTCGGCGCTGTTCGAGAACAACATCTTCCTGGTCGCGCAGCACATGATGCAGTTCGCCGCGACGGGCAAGCCGGCCGACCCGATGCCCAGCCGCATCTCGGCCTGGGGCATCTACGACGTGTTCACGGTGAAGGACGGCGAGCAGATCTTCCTGGCCGTGGTGAGCGACAAGCAGTGGGCCATCTTCTGCAAGGCTTTCGGCCTGCAGGATCTGCATGCCGACCCGCGCCTGGCCACCAACAACGACCGGGTGCGCTCGCGCGAATGGATGATGCCGATCCTGCGTTCGCACCTGGCCGACACCAGCGCCGCCGAACTGAGCGCCGTGTTCGAGCGCAACGAGCTGCCCTTCGCGCCCATCGTCAAGCCGCAGGACCTGTTCGACGACCCGCACCTGAACGCGACCGGCGGGCTGGCGCCGGTGCGCATGAACGATGGCAGCGAGTCGAAGGTGCCGTTGATGCCGTTCACGCTCGGCGGCCAGCGCCCTGGCATCCGCCTGCAGCCGCCGCTGCTGGGCGAGCACACCGACGCGCTGCTGCGCGAGGCGGGCTACGACGCGGAAGCGATCGCGGCCCTGAAGGCGGGCCAGTCGGCCGCCTGATCAGCTCTCGATGCGGATGTTGTTCGCCTTGGCGATCTTTCCCCACTTCGCATACTCGTCGCGCGACACCTTGGCGAACGCGTCGATGGTGCTGCCCACCGGTTGCAGGCCGAGGTCGACGAGCTTGCGCTGAACATCCGGCTGGTTGAGCACCTTGACGATCTCGGTGTTGAAGCGCTGCACGATGTCCTTCGGCGTGGCGGCGGGCACGTAGAAGCCCTGCCAGCCGTCGCCGTCGTAGCCGGGCAGCAGCTCGGCCACCGCCGGCACGTCGGGCAGGGCGGCGCTGCGCTTCTTGCTGGTGATGGCCAGCGCCCGCAGCTTGCCGCTCTTGACCAGCGGAATCGCCGTGGTCGCCGGCTCGAAGGCCAGCGGCATCTGGCCGGCCATCACGTCGGCCAGCGGGCTGCCCTTGTACGGGATATGGACCATCTGGATGCCCGCCATGTTGTTCATCATTTCCATCACCACATGCGGGCCCGAGCCGATGCCGAGCGAGCCGTAGTCGACCGAGCCCGGCTTGGCCTTGGCGCGGGCGATGAGGTCTCTCAGGCTGGCGTCGGGCTGGTTCGGCCCGGTGATGAGCACGTAGGGCACCAGTGCCACCTGCGTCACCGGTGCGAAGTCGCGGAAGGTGTCGTAAGGCAGCTTGGTGTAGACGTTGGGGTTCACGCCCATGATGGAGTTGACCGTCATGAACAGCGTGTAGCCGTCGCCCGGGCTCTTGGCCGCGACTTCCGCGCCGATGATGCCGGCCGCGCCGGCGCGGTTGTCGATCACGATGGGCTGGCCCAGCGCGCGCCCCAGCGGCTCGCTGACGATGCGCGTCACCACGTCGGGCGACACGCCGGCGGCGAAGGGCACGACGATGCGGATCGGCTTGTCGGGCCATTTGCCCTGCGCCAGCAGGGGCGGTGCAGCCAATGCGGCGGCCGCGGCGCCGAGGTGGCCGAGCGCGGCACGGCGGGAAAGAAGGTGGGGCATGGCAGTCTCTTTTCGTTTTGGATGGAAAGGCGCGAAGACAGGGCGCTGGCTCAGGCCAGCCAGCTTCGCATGGCGGCGATGAGCGGTTCGGGCGTGACGATGTGCGGGTAGTGGCCGCCGCTCGCCAACGTCAGCCGGCGCGCGTCCGGATAGCGGGCACGGACGCGCTCGCGCACCGGCGGCGTGATGGTCGGGTCGTCCTCGCAGTCGCACACGACCGTGTGGGCGATGGCGGTCGCAGCTTGCGGCGCCACAGCGTTGGCCACCTGGCGCAGCCGGCCGCGAAAGGCCTCGGCCGTCAGGCCGTGGTGCAGCATGTGCAGCTGCACCGCGCGCAGCGGGTCGTCCGGCCGTGCGGACAGGGCGCCGTGCCAGCGCGCGACCACGTCGTCGCCCGTGGCCGTGTCGAGCCAGGCGGCGTCGAACAGCGGCGAGGCCGCCACGTCGGCGCCGTCGACCAGCGTGTTGCCGAGCCACAGCGCCGCCACCTGGTCGGCATGCCGCGTGGCGAAGACCTGCGCCCACCAGGCGCCGTACGAGGAGCCCCAGAGCGCGATGGCGCCGATGCCGAGCGATGCCAGCAACGCGTGCAGTCCGTCGGCCAAGGCCTCGGGCGCGACACCGCCCGGGTATGTCACCGCGATCACGCGCCGCTCGGCCTCGAAGGCCTCGGCCACCTGCCAGGCCGCGCTGCCGGTGCCCAGTGCGCCGGGCAGCAGCACCAGCGGCAGTGCCGTGCCGGCGTGGCCGTTGTCGCGGTAATGCCAGGCGTGGCCCGCGGCGTCGGTGAAATGCCGCAGCGGCGTGCGTGCCTCGTACGCGCGCAGTGCCTCGGGCGCAGGGTGGGCGACCTCGTTCACGCCAGGTAGCCTTCTTCGCGCAGCGTGGCCTTGGCCTTGTCGGTGAAATCGGCTTCGGGCGCGTTGCCGCCGATGACGAACATCAGGAAGTGGGTCTTGTCCGGCTCGCTGTGCGTGATGTTCTCGAAGCGGCGGTTCACGCCCGGCGGGAACGAGCACACGTCCCACGGCCCGACATCGAAGTATTCGTCCTTGCCGTCGAGTTCCCACGAGCAGCGCCAGGTGCCGGTCAGCGGCATGAAGGTCTCGTTGGTGTCGTGGTTGTGCATCATCGGCCCGTTGCCCGGCTTCGCTTCGCAGAAGCCCAGGTTGAAGCCCTCGCTGATCGGGATCGCGGAGTTCGCGGCGGCCTGGGCACCGACCGGCGACACCACCTCGGCGCCGCCCTTGCCCTTCGGGGGCTGGAAGCCGACGGCGTTGTAAAGCTTGCGCACCGCGCTCGGGTAGCTGCTGTCGGGCAGGCCGCCGTCGAAGCCCTTGAGGTCCTTGAAGTAGGCGACGCGCTTGCGCATCTCTTCGCGCGTCACGCGGATCTGGGGAATGGCCATGGTGTGTCTCGTTGCGTGGGAGTGAAAGTGCCGCCGAGTATTCGCAGCCCGCGCACGCCGAGCAATCGCAGCGTCCGATGGCGGCCATCGGATTCGTGATGGCCGATGCGGGTTTTCCCGTTGTCGGCTGCGGTGCATGCGGTCGCGCGCGCGGCAAGATGCGGCCCATGAAACTGCAGGACCTCGACCTCCATCTGCTGCGCGCGTTCGACGCGCTGCTGCGCGAGCGGCACGTCACCCGGGCTGCCGAGCGCCTCGAGATCGGCCAGTCGTCGATGAGCGTGTCGCTTGCCAAGCTGCGCGACCTGTTCGGTGACGAGCTGCTGATGCGCACCGGCACCGGCTGGATGCCGACCGAGCTGGCGCTGATGCTGTGGCCGCGCGTGCAGGAAGCCATCGCCGCGCTCGAGCGCGTGCTGGAGCCGCCGCGCTTCGATGCGGCCACCGCGAGCCACACCTTCCGCCTGATCGTGATCGACTACATCGACCTGCTCATGATGCCGGCCGTGATGCGCCGCATCCGGCAGGAGGCGCCCGGCGTGAAGCTGCACGTGATGCAGACCAACCCGCACCACTTCGGCGAGATGATGGCGGCCGGCGAACTCGACCTGGCGCTCACCTACTTCCCCGGCGCGCCCGACTACCTGAAGGGCCGCAAGCTGTTCTCCGACCGCTTCCTCGGCCTGTGCGCCAGCAACCACCCGGTGCTGGGCCGCACGCTCGACGTCGCCGGCTTCTGCGCGCTGCCGCACGTGACCATCGAGCCGGTGTCGGCCCAGATCTACAACGTGCAGATCGACGCGGCGCTGGAGCCGTACGGCCTGCGGCGCCACGTGCAGATGATCAAGCCGAGCTTCCTCGCGCTGCCCTTCGTGCTGGAGACGTCAGACATGGTGGCCAGCGTGCCGGCCCGGCTGGCGCGCCGCATGGAACGCATGGCGGCGGTCACGCCCTTCGACCTCCCGCTGGAACTGCCGCTGTTCGACGTGCGCATGCTGTGGCATCCGCGCACCGACCACGCGCCGGCGCACGAGTGGCTGCGCGGGCTGATGCGCGACTGCGCGCGCGAGGCCTGAGCCTCAGTCGGTGCGCGCGGCCGCGGTCTGCGCGCCGGTGCGGTCCGCCTCCCAGCCGCCGCCGAGGGCGCGGTCGAGCGCGACGCGTGCGTTCAGCTGGTCGGCCCGCAGTTGCAGCGCCGTCTGCTCGGCGCTGAACAGGTTGCGCTGCGCATCGAGTTCGTCGAGGTGCGATGCATAGCCTTCGCGGTAGCGGTTGCTGGCCACGCGCAGGGTTTCCTGCAGCGCCGCGCGCTGGGCCTCGACCTCGACCGACTGGCGGGCGAGCTCATCGATGGCAGCCAGCTGGTCTTCCACTTCGCCGAAGGCGGTCAGCACGGCCTTCTCGTAGCTCGCCAGCGCCTGGTCGCGCCGGGCATCGGCGGCGCGCACGCCGGCACGCAGCCGGCCGCCTTCGAACAGCGGCGCGAGCACGCTGCCGCCGAGGCTCCACAGCTTGAACGGGTCGCCGGTGAGCGCACTCGAACTGATGCTGCCGAGCGTGGCCGACAGGTGAATCGACGGCAGCAACTGCGCGCGTGCCGCGGCGAGCTGCGCATCGACCGCGGCCAGCTGCGATTCGGCGCTGGCGATGTCGGGCCGACGGCGCAGCAGTTCCGACGGCACGCCGAGCGCCGGCACCGCAGCGATCGTCAGGTCGGTCAGCGGCTTGCCGCGCGCCACGGCGGCGGGTGCGTCGCCGGTGAGCAGGCGCAGCGCGTGTTCCTGGCGCCGGATCGCGAGGTCGAGCTGCGGCACGACGGCGGCGGTGGCGCGGTACTCGGCGGCGCTCTGCTGCGTTTCGAGCGCCGAGCTGTAGCCGCGCGCCTGGCGCGAGCGCGCAAGTTCCAGGGCCGATTCGCGCGCCGTGAGCGTCTGCTGCGCGACGTCGCGCCGGGCATCGAGCGCGCGCAGGTTGACGTAGCCCGACACCACCGTCGCCGCCACGCCGAGCGCGGCGCTGTCGCGGGCCGACGCGCTGGCCTGCAGTTGCGCATCGGCCGCCTGGCCCAGCGCATCGATGCGGCCCCACAGGTCGAGCTCGTAGGCCGCCTGGAACTGCGGCTGCAGCACGGTCGACAGGTAGGGCTTGCCGGTCGCCGCGCTGACGCTGCGGCTGCGGTTGGTGGCCACGCCGAGATCGAGTGTCGGCAGCGCGGCAGCGCGCTGCACGTCGCTCAGCGCACGCGCTTCGGCCACGCGCGCCGCGGCGACGCGCAGGTCGGTGTTGCGGACCAGGGCGCGCTCGACCAGGCCGTCGAGCACCGGGTCGCCGAAGTCGCGCCACCAGCCGGCCTGCACCTGCTGCGCGGTGGTCGGCGTCGTCGGGGTCTGCCACTGCACAGGCACGTCGGCGGCGAGCGGCGTCTGCGTGGCTGGCACGCTGCCGCAGGCCTGGAGCAGAAGCGCGACGCTCAATGCGGCGGCGCCGCGGGTGAAACGCTTCATGACGGGCTCCCCGTGCGGTCCTTGGCCGAGGCGGTGTCGACGCTGACGACCACCGACATGCCGGGGCGCAGGCGCTGCGCGATCGCCTGGTCGGCGTCGATGGCGATCCGCACCGACAGGCGCTGCGGGATCTTGGTGAAGTTGCCGGTCGCGTTGTCCTGCTTGATCACGCTGAACTCCGAGCCGGTCGCGGGCGACAGGCGCTCGACGTGGCCGGTCAGCTGCGCGTCGGACAGCGCGTCGACATGGAAATGCGCGAGCTGCCCCGGCACCATGTGCGCGGTCTGCGCTTCCTTGAAGTTGGCGACGACCCAAACCTGCGACGGCACCACCGCCATCAGCTGCGTGCCGGGCGTGACGTACTGGCCGAGCTTCACGCCGACCTCGCCGACGCGGCCGTCGCGCGGCGCGCGGATCTCGGTGTTGTCGAGGTCGATCTCGGCCAGCGTCACCGCGGCGCGGGCCGACTCGACGGCGGCGCCGACCGCGTCGCGGTTGACGATCACGGTGCGCAGGTCCTGCGTCGCGACCGACTTGCCGGCCTGCGTCTGCAGCGCGGCGGCTTCGGCCTGCTTCACCACGGCCTCGGCCTGGTGCAGCGCGGCCTCGGTCTGGTCGCGCTCGCGCTGCGACAGCGAACCGTCCTGCGCCAGGGGGGTGGCACGCCGCATGTCGGCCTGGGCGCGGGTGAGTTGTGCACGGGCGTTGAGCAGTTGCGCCTGCGCGCTGGCGATCTGCGCCTGCGTGCTGCCGATGGCGGCTTCGCGCGAGCGCTCGGCCTGCGCGGTGTTCGCCAGGTTGGCCTCCTGCGCGGCCAATGCGCTGCGCGCCTGCGCCAGCTTCTGGCGGTAGATGCGATCGTCGAGCTTCACGATCACCTGGCCCGCCTTGACCGCCATGTAGTCCTGCACGTCGACCTCGGCGACGTAGCCGTCGACCTTGGGCGCGACGACGGTCACCATGCCGCGCACGTAGGCGTTCTCGGTGGTTTCGGTGCCGGTGTGGAACGGGGGCAGGCGCCAGGCGTAGAGCACCAGCGCGACACAGGCCAAGGTGGCGATCAGCACGATCCAGCTGCCGCGCGAACGAAGGGTTTGGGTAAGGAGGGACATGGTGAGGAGCGATCAGGAAGAAGCGGCGGGGGCCATCGATGCGTCGGCTTGCGCAACGCGACGTGCGCGGTGCCAGCGGTGCGTCTTGGCGCCCGCGAAGACGAGGAAGCCGAGTGTCGAAACCAGCGCCACGGTGCGGAACAGGTCGTTGTAGGCCAGCACGTACGACTGCTGCGTGACCTGCTGGGCCAGCAGTGCGAGCGCCTGCTGGCTGCGCGCCGCGGTGTCGTTGAGCGTCGACGCGTACGCGCCGCCCAGCTGCGCGAGGCGCTGCACGACCAGCGGGTCGGACAGTTGCATGTGTTCGAGCAGCCGCTCGTAGTGCAGCCGCTGGCGGTCCTGCAGCAGCGTGGAAAGCCAGGCCTGGCCGATCAGCCCGGCGAGCGCCTGCCCGCCGCTGAACACGGCCACGAAGCTCACGATGTTCTTCATGCCGCCCGCGATCACGTTGCTGAAACCCTGCAGCAGGGCCGAGGCCAGAAACATCGCGCTGGCGGTGGCCAGCAGCGTCTGCGACACGTACAGGTCGTGCGGCCGCGTGAGCACGGTCGACTGGCTGTCCATCCACGCCGCGACGATGATCAGCACCAGCGCGATGTCGCCGAGCACGCCGAAGCGCTGGGAGGGCAGCGCCAGCAGGGCCAGCAGGAAGCCGCCCACCGTGCCTGCCGTGATCCAGAGAAACAGCGGGTGCATCTGGTCGTTGGTGAAGCCCAGCGTGTTCATGAGGCCCACCGCGCCGGTGGTCTGCTCCGACAGGATGATGCGAAACAGCAGCGTCGCGCCGAGAAAGCGCAGCATGAAAGGGCTGACCAGCCAGCGCAGGTCGAGCAGCGGCTTTTCCCGCGGCAGCTCGATGGCGACATAGAGGCCGAAGCACAGCACCGACCCGGCCAGGCACAGGCCCAGCCAGGGCGTGTCGCTCCACCAGTGCAGGCGGCCCTGCGTCAGCACCACGCACATCAGCGCGAGCGAGGTCGCGTACAGCGCGAAGACGAGGCCGTCGCCCTTGGCGAACATCTGCTGCGTCGGCATCGGCTTGATGCGCACCACGTTGATGGCGGCGACGCAAAGGATGGCGAGTGCCGCGTCGATCACGTTGAGCCCTTGCCACTGGCCGATCTGCAGCAGGTCTTCGGAGATCACGCGTGACAACGGCGCCCCGAGCTGCAGGGCTGCGAAGGCCAGTACAGCCCCGACGAAGACCTTGGGTCCCGGCGGGAAGGCCTGCACCATGTACAGCACGGCGAGGCTGCTGATCGGCGCGGCCGCGAGCCCGAGCGCGGCACGCACCAGCAGCGCCGACCCCAGGTGTTGCGTGAACAGGTGCGCCACCGCCAGCAGCAGGTAGAGGGGAATCACGATGTCGGCGAACCTGCGCAGACCGTATTGGTAGCGCACCTTGGTGAGCAGCAGCGAGGCTGAAATGTTGGTCGCGTAGTAGGCGGTGGTGAGCCAGCTGGCCTCGGTCGTCGTGACCCCGAGCGCGCCCTGCACGCCGGTGAGGTTGACGTTGACCAGGTTCACGCCCAGGCCCTGCGTGATGCCGAGCAGCACTGACACCGCGGCGAACGCCAGCCCTTCGCGCAGGTCGTAGGGAGCGGTCGGCGGGGCTGCGTTCGCGGCGGCCGGCACCGGTGTGGCGACGGCATCGCTCATGGCCGGCGCTCCGACGCGGGCCGCAGCGCCAGCGGCATCACGAGCCCATCGACCACGCGGGCGATCGAAGCGCGCGTGACCTTCTGGCTGCGCGTGTTGTAGCGGTACAGGATCATGGCGGGCGCCAGGTCGAGCAGCAGGTCCATGTCGGCCGGTGCGTCGATTTCGCCACGCGCGACGGCGCGGTCGACCAGCGCGCGCACCTTGGCGCGGCGCGCCGTGAGCCGTTCGGGCGCGACCTTTTCGGTCCAGGCCATGTGCTGGCGCACGTTGCCGAGCATTTCCTGCACCGCCGCCTGCATCACGTGGTTGCCGATGCCGTAGTAGTGCGCGTAGATCTTCACGAGGTCGCCACGCAGCGTGCCGGTGTCGACCTCCACGTCGATGGGCGAGTGCAGGGTGAGGGCGTCGGCCAGCAGTTCGTCCTTTGATTTCCAGCGGCGGTAGAGCGACGCCTTGCCCGCGCCCGCGCGTTGCGCCACGGCGTCCATGGTGACGGCGTGGATGCCCGACTCGCCGAGCAGTTCCATCGCGGCGCGCAGGATGCTCGCGTCGAGCGCGGCATCGCGCGGGCGGCCGGGTGAAGGAAGCGTGTCGGAAGTCATGTGTTTACGGAACGATGTAGTTTCGAAACGAAATTGTATCGAAACAAGGGTTTACCCGTTGCTTCGGCCAATGCCCGACAGGGCGGTGGGGCTGCTCTGGATAATCCGGCGCCAATGGACCGCCTCACGCAACTCGAATCCTTCGTCTCGGTCGCCACGCGCGGCAGCCTGACCGCCGCGGCCAAGGCCGAGGGCGTGGCGCCGGCTGTCATCGGGCGGCGCATCGACGCGCTCGAGGAGCGGCTGGGCGTCAAGTTGCTGGTGCGCACCACGCGGCGCCTCACGCTCACGCACGAGGGCAGCGCTTTCCTGGAGGACTGCCAGCGCCTTCTGGTGGAGGTCGCCGACGCGGAGGCCAGCGTCAGCGCCGGCGGCGTCAGGGCGAGCGGCCATCTGCGGGTGACGGCGCCGGCCGGTTTCGGCCGCCGCCACGTCGCACCGCTGGTGCCGCGCTTCCATGCGCTGCACCCCGAGGTGACGATCTCGTTGAACCTGAGCGATCGCGTGGTCGACGTGGCCGGCGAGAGCTTCGACTGCGCGGTGCGCGTCGGCGACCTGCCCGATTCGTCGCTGGTGAGCCTGCGCCTGGCCGACAACCGGCGCCGGTGCGTGGCGACGCCCGAGTTCCTGCGCCGCCACGGCACGCCGCGCCATCCGTCGGACTTGTCCCGCTTTGCCTGCCTCACGCTCTCGAGCGACGCTTCGCAGACGCGCGGCTGGGCGTTCCGCGTGCCGTCGGCCGGCGAGCCCGAGACCATCCACCTGAAGCCCTCCGGCCCTTTCGACTGCTCCGACGGCCAGGTGCTGCACGACTGGTGCCTGGCCGGCCACGGCATCGCGTGGCGCAGCAGCTGGGAGATCGAAGCCGAGGTCGAGGCCGGCCTGCTGGTGCCGGTGCTCGACGATTTCGCGGCACCGCCGAACGGCATCTACGCGGTGTTTCCGCAGCGCAAGCACCTGGCGTTGCGCGTGCGGCTCTGGCTGGACTTTCTCAAGGCCGAGTACGGACGCCCCGAGTTCTGGGCGGCCGGCACAATGGCGGCGCCCCCGACAAACCCCACGAAAAAGACCCGATGACCCTCGAAGCCATCCTCGCCTACCTGCACCTGCTGGCCATCCTCACCATGGTCGTCTTCATCGCCAGCGAGGCGGCGCTGTGCCGCGTGCAGTGGCTGAACGCCGCGGTGGTGGAACGGCTCGCGAAAGTCGACCGGGTGTACGGCATCGCCGCCTTTGCGGTACTGGCTACCGGCGTCGCCCGCACCGTCCTGGGCATCAAGGGCACGGCCTGGTACTGGACCAACCCCTTGCTGCACGTGAAGCTGACGCTCTTCATCGTGGTCGGCCTGATGTCGATCTTCCCGACGCTGACCTTCCTGCGCTGGCGCAAGGCGCTGCGCGCCGACGGCACGCTGCCGCCCGAGGCCGAGATACTGAAGACGCGCAAGCTGGTGATGGTGCAGGCCCACCTGATCGCGATCATCCCGCTGGTCGCCGTCTTCCTCGCCCGCGGCTTCGGGAAATAAGAAAAGCCCCGCAAGCGGAGCTTTTCTATTCCAGAGAGAGCGCGGAACCGGCTTTGCCGGGCCGCCGATGTCGCCCCCTGGAAGGAGTTGGCGCTGCCACACGAAGTGGGCAAGCCTGGGGATCAGGCCTTGGCGCTCAGGCCTTGCTGCTGAGGCAGGTCTTCATGAACGCCTTGCGCTCGTCGCCCTTCAGCGTCTTGGTCTTGGCGTCGGCATTGCAGGTCTTCATCTTTTCCTGCTGGGTGACCTTGCCGCCGCCCGCCGACAAGCAGGTCTTCATGAAGGTCTTGCGTTCGTCACCCTTCTTGTCGGCCGCGTCCTTGTTGCACGTGGCCATCTTGCCTTGCTGGGCGGTCGGCGCCTTCTCGGGCATGGCGGCCTTGTCCTGGGCCTGCGCAGCGCCGAAGGAGAGGCAAGCGCCCAGGGCGATCAGCGAAAGGATGTTTTTCATGATGAAGCTCCTCGAAGGTTGGGTGTGACAGCAGCCCCGAAGGCCGGGGCTGCCCCTGTAACGGTCGACCGTCGGCACCGGATGACCGCGGAACGCGAACGCCCGGGTTCGCCCCCGTAAAATCCGTCGATGCTATTGGTCAAACAGGAGCTGCTCGCGGCGCTCGCGAACACGCTCGAATCCTTCTCTCCCGGTGCCGGTGCCAAGGCGATTTTCGAATCGCCCAAAGTCGCGGCACATGGCGATTTCGCCAGCACGGCCGCCATGCAGCTCGCCAAACCGCTCGGGCGCAAGCCGCGCGAGCTCGCCGATGAGATCAGCGCGGCCCTCCGTGCCACGCCCGCTTTCGCGCAATGGGTCGAGGCGATCGAGATCGCCGGCCCCGGTTTTCTGAACATTCGCCTCAAGACCGCCGCCAAGCAACAGATCGTGCGCGAAGTGCTGGCCGCCGGCGCGGCCTTCGGGCACCAGCCGGCCCGCGGCGACAAGGTGCTGGTCGAGTTCGTCTCGGCCAACCCGACCGGCCCGCTGCACGTCGGCCATGGCCGCCAGGCCGCGCTGGGCGACGCGATCTGCAACCTGCTGGCCACGCAGGGCGACGACGTGTACCGCGAGTTCTATTACAACGACGCTGGCGTGCAGATCCAGACCCTGGCCAACAGCACGCAGCTGCGCCTGCAGGGCTTCAAGCCGGGCGACGCCGAATGGCCGAGCGGCGAGAAGGCGCCTGCGTACAACGGCGACTACATCGCCGACATCGCCGAAGACTTCAAGGGGAAGAAAACGGTCAGCGCCGACGACCGCGAATACACCGCCAGCGGCGACGTGGACGACATCGACGCGATCCGGCAGTTCGCCGTGGCCTACCTGCGCCACGAGCAGGACCTGGACCTGAAGGCCTTCCAGGTGAGCTTCGACAACTACTACCTGGAGTCGAGTCTCTACACCAGCGGCCGCGTCTCCGCGACGGTGCAAAAGCTGGTCGACGCCGGCAAGACCTACGAGCAGGACGGCGCGTTGTGGCTCAAGTCGACCGAGTACGGCGACGACAAGGACCGCGTCATGCGCAAGCAGGACGGCACGTACACCTATTTCGTGCCCGACGTGGCGTACCACATCGCCAAGTGGGAGCGGGGCTTCCACAAGGTCGTGAACATCCAGGGCACCGACCACCACGGCACCATCGCGCGCGTTCGCGCCGGCCTGCAGGCGGCCGGCGTCGGCATCCCGGCCGGTTACCCCGACTACGTGCTCCACACCATGGTGCGCGTCATGAAGGGCGGCGAAGAAGTCAAGATCAGCAAGCGCGCCGGCAGCTACGTCACGCTGCGCGACCTGATCGAATGGACCAGCACCGATGCGGTCCGCTTCTTCCTGCTCAGCCGCAAGCCCGACACCGAATACACCTTCGACGTCGACCTGGCGGTGGCGAAGAACAACGACAACCCGGTGTATTACGTGCAGTACGCGCACGCGCGCATCTGCTCGGTGCTGACGGCCTGGGGTGGCGATGTCGCCGCGTTGAAGAGCGTCGACCTGTCGGCGCTGGAAAGCCCGGCAGCCCAGGCGCTGATGCTGCTGCTGGCCAAATACCCGGCCATGCTCACCGCAGCGGCCACTGATTTCGCGCCGCACGACGTGACCTTCTACCTGCGCGAATTGGCCGCCAGCTACCACAGCTACTACGACGCCGAACGCATCCTGGTCGACGACGAAGCGGTCAAGCAGGCCCGCCTGGCGCTGGTCGCCGCCACCGCGCAGGTGCTGCACAATGGCCTGGCAGTGCTCGGCGTCAGTGCGCCGCGCAAGATGTGACTTCCTTTCTCACCATGAAAACAAGACAACGCGGCAACACCGTCATCGGCCTGATCATCGGCATTGTGCTCGGGCTCGGAGTGGCCCTTGGCATCGCGGTCTACGTGACCAAGGTGCCGATCCCGTTCATGAGCAAGACCCAGCGCGGCGGTGCCGAGCAGGACGAGGCCGAGGCCCGCAAGAACCGGGACTGGAATCCGAACGCGCCGCTGTCGGGCAAGCCCTCGGCCCGCACGCCGCCGCCCGAGACCTCGCAGCCCGCATCGGTGGGCACGTTGAACCCACCGAATCCGTCGACCGGCCCTGTGCCCGTGACCGTGGCGCCGCCCGCGCGTGGCGCCGCGTCGGCCGCTGCGCCGCGACCCACGCAGCCGTCCACGGCGAACGCCCCTGCCGCATCGTCCGACCCGCTGGGCGACCTGGCCCGGGCGCGCGCCGGCGCGGTGGGCTCGGGCAGCGACGCGGCAGATCCCTTCATGTACTTCGTGCAGGCCGGTGCCTTTCGCAGCACCGAAGACGCCGAGGCCCAGCGCGCCAAGCTCTCCTTGATGGGTGTCGAAGCGCGCATCACCGAGCGCGAGCAGGCCGGCCGCACCGTCTATCGGGTGCGCGCGGGCCCCTTCAACAAGAAGGACGACGCCGACCGCCTCAAGGGGCGGCTCGACGGCGGTGGACTCGAATCCAACCTCGTGCGCGTCCAGCGCTGAGCGTGTGTTTGCCGCCTGAACGAATCGCCGCGCTGCGGCGCAATCCTTGCCGGTGCGGGAACTCCGCACCGGTTCCTCGGCTCTTTCAGCCGCACAGGAGAAACCTTTGATGATGATGAAACGCCGTGACTTTTCGCTGACCGCCGCCTCGCTGGGTCTGCTCCCCTTCGCCGCCACCGGAGTGCATGCGCAGGCGCGCGTTCCCAAGGCTGGAACCGACTACATCGTGCTGGGCAAGCGGGCGCCCGTCGACACGCCGGCTGGCAAGGTCGAGGTCGTCGAGTTCTTCTCGTACAACTGCCCTCACTGCGCCGCCTTCGAGCCGCGGCTCGAAACCTGGGTCAAGCAACTGCCAGCCGACGTGGTCTTCAAGCGCATTCCGGTGCCCTTCGTCGGCAACGACACGGAGCCCAAGCAGCGCCTCTACTACACGCTCGAAGCCATGGGCAAGGTCGACGAGTTCCAGATGAAGCTGTTTCAGGCGATTCATCAACAGCGCCAGCCGCTGTTCGGCGATGCTGCGATCCTGGCCTGGGCCGACAAGCAGCCGGGCCTGGACGGCAAGAAGTTCGCCGACCTGTTCAAGTCGTTCTCGGTGGCCGGCAAGGCGAAGCGTGCCACCCAGCTGACCAGCGACTACCAGGTGGCCGGTGTGCCGGCCCTGGGCGTGGCCGGCCGCTGGTACATCGATGGCGATACCGCCGGCTCGCTGGACCGTGCGCTCGAAGTCACCGGTCTGCTGATCGCCGAAGCGCGCAAGTCCTGAGCGCGCCGACCCGGCGCCTTCGCACCGCAAAGCCCGCCTCGGCGGGCTTTTTCGTCCGGGTCGCCGGACCTGCCGGCTTCGACGCATACAATCGTCCAGCAAGTTTCGTGCCTTTATGACCTCGCGACCCTACTCCCCACTTCTCCTCCTTCTGCGTGCCGTGTTGGCGGCGTCGATGCTGACCGGATTCGGCACGGCGGCGCTGGCCGAGCGGGCCGACCGCACCAAGCCCATGAACATCGAGGCCGATGCCATGCGCTACGACGACCTCAAGCAGACCAGCGTGTTCACCGGCAATGTGGTCGTTACCAAGGGCACCATCATCATTCGCGGTGCACGCATCGACGTCCGGCAGGACCCTGAGGGCTACCAGTACGGCGTGGTCACCGCGGCGCCCGGCAAGCTGGCCTATTACAAGCAGAAGCGTGATTCCGGCATCGACGAATGGACCGAGGGCGAAGGCGAGGTGATCGAGTACGACAGCCGCGCCGACAACGTGAAGTTCATCCGCCGGGCCGTGATGCGCCGGTTGATCGGCGCCACGCCCAATGACGAAAGCAGCGGTGCGCTGATCGTCTACGACCAGAGCAACGACACCTTCACCGTCAACGGTTCGCCGCTGCCACCGGGCGCCAGCGTGGCCACCGGTGCCCAAGGCAGCCGCGTGAAGGCGATCCTCACGCCCAAGGCCGCAGCGTCCGCGCCAGCCCAGCCCGCGGCCCCCGCTGCGGCGGGTCCGACGCCCGCAGCGCCGGGCCGTGGCTTGCGTCCGAGCACCACGCTCGGCGGAGAACAGCGCCAGTGAACGCCGGCGTCGAAAGCGTCCGCCAAAGCCTCGCGAACGGCGAGAACGGCAGCAGCCGCCTTGAGGTGCGCGGGCTGCAGAAGAGCTACGGCAGCCGTCAGGTCGTCAAGAACGTGTCGCTCGACGTGCAGAAGGGCGAGGTCGTCGGGCTGCTCGGCCCCAACGGCGCGGGCAAGACCACGTCGTTCTACATGATCGTCGGGCTGGTGCGCGCCGACGCTGGCGAGATCACCATCGATGGCGAGCCGATCGCTCACATGCCGATCCATCGTCGTGCCCGCATGGGCCTGAGCTATCTGCCGCAGGAGGCGTCGATTTTCCGCAAGCTGACCGTGCAGGAGAACGTGCGCGCGGTGCTCGAGCTGCAACGCGAGCCCGATGCCAAGGGCCGGCTGGTCGCGCTCTCGAAAAAGCGCATCGACGACCGCCTCAGCGAATTGCTGGCCGAATTGCGCGTCGAGCACCTGCGCGATTCGCCCGCGCTGTCGTTGTCGGGAGGCGAGCGCCGCCGCGTCGAGATCGCCCGTGCCCTGGCCACGCAGCCGCGCTTCATCCTGCTGGACGAGCCCTTCGCCGGCATCGACCCGATCGCGGTGATCGAGATCCAGCGCATCGTCAGCTTCCTGAAGGGCCGCGGCATCGGCGTGCTCATCACCGACCACAACGTGCGCGAAACGCTGGGCATCTGCGATCACGCTTTCATCATCAGCGACGGGCAAGTGCTGGCACAAGGCACGCCTTCGGAGATCGTCGACAACGCCGAGGTACGACGCGTGTACCTGGGCGAACACTTCCGGATGTAGGGGAGCGCGGCACTCCCATGAAGCAGGGCCTTTCGCTGCGTGTCTCGCAGCATCTCGCGCTCACGCCCCAGCTCCAGCAGTCGATCCGGCTGCTGCAGCTTTCCACGCTCGAACTGAGCCAGGAAGTCGAGCAGATGCTCGACGAGAACCCCTTCCTCGAGCGCACCGCCGAAGAAGCGGCGCGCGAGGAATTCGGCGTGGAGGCGGCCGACGCGCCCCCGCCGCGCGACGACGATTTCGCCGCTGGCCCTTCCGCGACCTCGACCTCGACCGACAGCACGGTCGCCGCCACCGACGCCGATGCGCCGACGCCCGATGCCACCGAAGCCCAGCCCGACTGGGAAGGCGACGGCACCGTCGAGATGGCGCCCGACGACAGCGAGTGGGGCGGCGACGCGCCGGCCAGTTCCAACAACCTGAGTTCGAACGACGGCAGCGATCGCGCCGATGCGACCGAGCTGGCGCGCAGCCAGGAGTCGCTGCAGTCCTTCCTCCACCGGCAGGCGCTGAGCCTGCGCCTGAACGAGAGCGATCGCGCGGCGCTGCGCTTTCTCATCGAGTCGCTCAACGACGACGGCTACCTCGAAGACTCGTTGCCCGCGCTGGCTTCCGGCTTGGCGGGCGACGACAACGACGAGTTCGACGGTCTGGTGCATCACTTCCAGGTCGCGCTCGGCCTGTTGCAAAGCTTGGAGCCGGTCGGCGTCGGTGCACGGGACCTGGGCGAATGCCTGGCGATCCAGCTGCGGGCGCTGGCCGCGCCGGGCGATTCGGCCGCCACGGCGCAGGTGCGCAAGACGGCCATCGCGATCTGCAAGCAGCCGATGGAACTGTTGGCGCGGCGCGATTTCAAGCGCTTGGCGACGCTCACCCGCAGCAACGAGGAAGAAGTGCGCAGCGCATTGCAGCTGATTGCCACGCTCGAGCCCAAGCCGGGCCGTCGCTTCGTCGATGTGGAGCGCAACGTGGTGATCCCGGATGTGATCGTGACGCGCAGCGGCAGCGGCACGAACATCAAGTTCCGCGTGATGCTCAACCCCGACGTGATGCCGCGCCTGCGGGTGCACGACATCTATGCCGGCGCGCTCAAGCAGCACAAGGGCGAGGGCAGCCAGGCGCTGTCGCAGCGGCTGCAGGAAGCGCGCTGGTTCATCAAGAACATCCAGCAGCGCTTCGACACCATCCTGCGCGTGTCCAACGCCATCGTCGAACGGCAGAAGAGCTACTTCGTGCACGGCGAACTGGCGATGCGCCCGCTGGTGCTGCGCGAGATCGCCGACGAGCTGGGCCTGCACGAGTCGACCATCAGTCGCGTGACCACCGCCAAATACATGTCGACGCCCTACGGCACGGTCGAGCTGAAGTATTTCTTCGGCTCGGCGCTCGGCACCGAGACCGGCGGCAACGCGTCGAGCACGGCGGTGCGCGCGCTGATCAAGCAGTTCGTCAGTGCCGAGAGCATCAAGAAGCCGCTGTCGGACAGCCAGATTTCCGAGATGCTGAAAGAGCAGGGCATCGAATGCGCGCGGCGCACCGTCGCCAAGTACCGCGAGGCACTGCGCATCGCGCCGGCCAACCTGCGCAAGGCGCTGTAGCCGTCGCGCGGGCTGCTCAGCCCGCGCTGCGCAGGACGACCTTCAGCGCGGCCGGATTCACCGGCTTGCGCAGGGCATGCCAGCCCCGGTCCCGCGCCAGGGACTGCGTCGCTTCGTCGATGTCGGCCGAGATCAACGCGATCACCAGCCCCGGTTTCTGCCGCTGCAGCCGCTCGGCCAGCGCGATGCCGTCGATGGTGCCGGGCAAGCGAATGTCGCACAGCGCCACGTCGATGGCGTGCAGGTCGGCCAGCGCCATGGCCTCGGCCGCGCTCTCGTAGACCCGCGGCCTGGCGCCCCAGAGGCGCAGCAGCGCCGCCAGGCTCTCGGCCACCACGGCGTTGTCTTCCACCACCAGCACCGCGATGTCCGCACGCAGCGGCAGCACTGGCAAAACCATCGCGGGCGGAACGGTGAACGCAGGCGTGGCGCCGCCTGCCGTATGAGGCGGCATTGCCACCTCGAAGCCGAACACCGAACCTCGCCCTGGCGCTGAGCGCACCGTGGGCTGCACGCCGATGCGCTGCGCCAGCCGCCTCACGATGGCCAGGCCCAGGCCATGGCCGCGCTGCAGGTTGCGCTCGACATTGCCGACCTGCTCGAAGTCGCCGAACACCCGCTCCTGCGCATCGAGCGGAATGCCGATGCCCGCGTCGCGCACCTCGATGCGCCACGCGCCCGGCCGGCGGCGACAGGCCAGCAGCACCCGGCCCTGCGGCGTGAACTTGAGCGCGTTATCGACCAGGTTGCCGAGGATGCGACGCAGCGCGACCGGGTCGCTCCAGGCCTGCGCGTCGGCCGGGCAACGCACCCGCACGCGGCCCGAGCCTTCCTGCCGAGCGAACTCGTGCAGCAGCGGCGCCAGCGATACTGCACATGGCGTGAGAGTGTCGGCGGCGGCTTCGATGCGGCCGATCTCGAGCAGCTGATCGGTCAGCCCCTCGAGCGCCTGCTGGGCCCGGCTCAGCGCGCCGACCGTGCCTTGCACGGTGTGGGCGGGCGCACCGTCGCGCAGCTGCTGGCGCAACACTTCGGCTTGCAAGCCCATCGCCATCACCGGCTGGCGCAGATCGTGGTTGGCGGCCGAGAAGAAGCGCAGCCGCTCGGCCTGCGCGCGCTGCGATTCGTGCAGCCCGGCGAGCGCCTGTTCGCGCAACGCGCGCTCGTTGTGGCGCAGCGCGATGTTCTCCTCGAGCTGGCGCGAATGGTCGGCCACCAGCTTCCACATCATCGCGATCAGGCCGATACCGATCACCGCGACCGCCCTCATGGTCGGCGCGCCGAAGGCCAGGCCCATCACGACCACCGGCGCCAGCAACAGCGTGATCGCCAACTGCGTGGCCGGCACGTAGAACGACACGGAGAAGGCCGACGACAGCGTCATGCCCATCAGGATGAGGCCCAGCAGCAGTTGCTGTTCGGCCGACGCGGGGTTGAAGAGCAGCACGCCGGCCGCGCCGTGCGCGATCTCCCAGACGGCGGTGCGCAGCGTGTGCACCCGTTGGGCATGGCGCAACGTGGCCGGCGTCAAGGCGTCGGGCAGCCGCTGCGGCCAGAACGCGCGCATCAGCGTGACCAGAGCGATCAACGCCATCCACAGCAACGCCCGCGGCAGCGAGTACTGCCAGGCGAACAGCGCCGCGATGCCGCCGTTGAGCAGAAACTGCACGATCAGCACCGGCCCCAGCGGCTGCGTGCTCATGCGCAGCACCTCGCTCTGCACATGGAAGCGCGCCAGGGAAGGCGGGCTGGGTTCGGCAGGCGATGAGGTCATCGATGGGTGTGGTGGCGGTGCGGCGAGCCACTATAAGCCGCCGCCGTGTCCTTCCTGCGCCGCCTGCCGCGCGGCTGCGGCGACAATCGGAGCGCCTTCTTCTGCCTGTCCCGAACCATGAACCAGCTCCAACTTTTCCTGCCCTGCGCCGCCGGCGTCGAGGACTTCCTCGCCCAGGAGGTGCACGGTCTCACCGGGCTGGCCGGCGACGATCTGCTGGCGTCGCGCGGCGGCGTGTTCGTGCGCGGCTCGTGGCGTGACGCGATGAAGCTCAACCTCTACAGCCGGCTCGCGCAGCGCGTGCTGATCGAGCTGGCCCATGCGCCGTACCGCAGCGAGAACGACCTCTACGCCATCGCGAGCGGCGTGGCATGGGAGATCTGGTTCACGCCCAAGCACACCTTCAAGATCGAGACGACGGCGCAGCACAGCCCGTTGCAGAGCCTGAACTTCGCCACGCTGCGCATCAAGGACGCGATCGCCGATCGCTTTCGCGCCAAGGCCGGCGGCGTGCGCCCGAGCATCGAAACCCAGTGGCCCGACGTGCGCGTGTTCGCGCACCTCACCACCGACCAGTGCACGCTCTACATCGACACCTCGGGCGAACCGCTTTTCAAGCGCGGCTGGCGCCAGGACACGGGCGATGCGCCGTTGAAAGAAACGCTGGCCGCAGCCATGCTGGCCGCCAGCGGCTGGTGGAACCCGGAGACCGGCGCGGTGTCGGAGGCGCCGCTGTACGACCCCTGCTGCGGCAGCGGCACCATCGCCATCGAGGCGGCGCAGATCGGCCTGGGCATCCCGGCCGGCGCGCTGCGGCGCTTCGGCTTCGAGAAGCTGCTGCCCTTTCAGCCGCACGTGTGGGAGTCGATCCAGAACGAGGCTGCCGACGCGCCGGCCAAGACCTCACCTGCCATCTTCGGCAGCGACGTATCGCACCGCATGGTCGATTTCGCCGAACGCAACGCCGAGCGCGCGGGTGTCGCCGACGCGATCGAATTCCGCGGCGGCGATGCATTGCAGCGCATGCCGCCCGAAGGCGCGGCACAGGGCGGCGTGATCGTGCTGAACCCGCCGTACGGCGAGCGCATCGAAGTCGGTGGCGTGGCGCGCATCGGTGCGCGCGAGCAGGCCGCCACGGAGGACGGCGGCGAATTTTTCAGCCAGCTGGCGAGCCACTGGAAGAAGAACTACGCCGGCTGGACCGCCTGGATGCTCACGCCCGACCTGCAATTGCCTAAGCGCATGCGCCTGAAGGAATCGCGCCGCGTGCCGATGTGGAACGGCCCGATCGAGTGCCGGTTGTTCCGCTTCGACATGGTCGCCGGGTCGGCACGCGCAGGACGCCCGGCCCGCGACTGACATCGAAGCGACCGTCGATGCAGAAGGAAGCGCCCCTACCTTGGCTCAAGGTGGAAACACCGGCTTCGGGGCGCGATGCATGTACTTGCTGGGCGTTGTCTTCACCGTCTTCAGCGCAGAACGCAGCGCCGGCTTCACGTAGTCGCGCTCGGGCAGCGTGTGGAAGTGGACGGAGCGGTTCAACGCATCGGTGTTCTGCGAAGCGAGCAGCGCGTTCAGTACTTCGATCGCATAGCGGTAGCCGTTCGTGGAACGCTTGCCGAAACCCAGGCCGTCGAACCGGCCGGGGTCGAGCAGACCGTCCTGCTTGATGTCGACATAGCTCAGCCGCATGCGCAACTGGTTCTGGAAGTGATAGACATGGCGGCGCGTGCTCGGACCGAAGATGCCGTCCACGGCAATCGGCCCGGCGTCGCCAGAGGGCGGTTCGAGGAATATCTCTGCGTCGCCCCAGGCGGTTTCGCCGCCGAAGTCGACGTAGAGCATGCGGAACAACGCCTGCACCAGCATGACGTCGCTCGAATGGTTGTCGCCCGACTCGCCGACCGAGCCATCGACGTTGAAGCCACCATTGTTCTTGACGCGGTAGGCCATGGGTGTACTCCTGAGAGATGGAGGGCCGGAGAAAGCGTCAGCTGAACTTGTTCTCGGCCGGGATCCAACCGAACTTCACTTCGGCATCCAGCTCGCCGTCGTCCTTTTGAGGCTTGTATTTCGCTTCCATCTCCTTGTAGCTGAGCGTCACGCGCTCGACCACGTCGCCGCCCTGCGAGCCTCCGGGCGACACGCTGGTGATGAGTACCTGCTTGAAGGTGTAGACGAGGTAGGTCTTCGGGCCGCCGCCCGCCTTGCGCGCGGACAGCGTGACGTCCTTGATGTGGGTGCCGTCGGCGCACTTGCGTTGCAGCGCGGTCGAGGCCTTGTCGAAGTTGTGCGTGAACTCGAACGGGCCGGGCGTGCCTTTTCCGCTTCCCAAACCCTGCCCCGACCCCGAACTCGACCCTTGGCTGACGCTCCAGTTCCACGCGTAAACCTCGATCTCGTCTTTGTGATCGGTGTCTTTGGCTTCACCCTTGATGCCGTCGATTTTCAAGTAGTAGTCTGAACTCATCGAGTTGCTCCTTCATGCCCGATCGGGCGGTTTTGTGGACAATGAACTCGCCGCGAAGCGGGGCCGGGCCGCCAAGGCTCACGTCGAGCGCGTGCTGCGCGGTTTCTCTGCGAGGCGCTCTTACTTCCCGCCCTTGCCCGACGGCAGCTTCGACACCAGGCGCAAAGAGACCGTCAGCCCCTCGAGCTGGTAGTGCGGCCGAAGGAAGAATTTCGAGGTGTAGTAGCCGGGGTTGCCTTCCACTTCCTCGACCACGACCTCCGCCGCAGCCAGCGGCTTCTGCGCCTTGGTCTCTTCCGACGAATTGACCGGGTCGCCGTCGACGTAATTCATGATCCAGCGGTTGAGCCAGCGCTGCATCTCGTCGCGCTCCTTGAAGCTGCCCACCTTGTCGCGCACGATGCACTTCAGGTAATGGGCGAAGCGGTTGCAGGCGAAGAGGTAGGGCAGGCGCGCGGCCAGGTTGGCGTTGGCCGTCGCGTCGGGGTCGTCGTACTCGGCGGGCTTGTTGAGCGACTGCGCACCGATGAAAGCCGCGAAGTCGGAGTTCTTGCGGTGGATCAGCGACAGCAGGCCGGCCTTCGACAGCTCGGCCTCGCGCCGGTCGCTGATGGCGATCTCGGTCGGGCACTTCTGGTCGACCCCGCCGTCGTCGCTCGGAAAGGTGTGCAGCGGCAGGTTCTCGACCGCGCCGCCCGACTCGATGCCGCGAATGCGCGAACCCCAGCCGTACTGCTTGTACGAGCGGTTGATGTTGGTCGCCATCGCATAAGCGGCGTTGGCCCACGCGTACTTGCTGTGATCGGCGCCGGCCACGTCTTCCTCGAAGTCGAAATCCTCGACCGGGTTGGTCCTGGCGCCGTACGGTGTGCGCGCGAGAAAGCGCGGCATGCACAGGCCCAGGTACTTGGAATCGTCCGAATCGCGCAGCGAGCGCCAGCCGGCGTACTCGGGCGTGCCGAAGATCTTGGTGAGATCGCGCGGGTTGGCGAGCTCCTGCCACGACTCCATCTGCATCAGGTTGGCACTGGCACCGGTGATGAAGGGTGCATGCGCCGAGGCGGCGATCTTCGCCATTTCGCCGAGCAATTCGACATCGGGCGGGCTCTGGTCGAAGTGATAGTCGCCCACGATGGCGCCGAAGGGCTCGCCGCCGAACTGGCCGTACTCCTCTTCGTAGATCTTCTTGAAGATCGGGCTCTGGTCCCAGGCTGCGCCCTTGAACTTCTTCAGCGTCTTGTGGAGTTCCTTCTTCGACACGTCCATCACGCGGATCTTCAGGTTCTCATCCGACTCGGTGTTGTTCACCATGTAGTGCAGGCCGCGCCACGCGCTCTCGAGCTTCTGGAACTCGTCGTTGTGCAGGATCTCGTTGACCTGGTCGGTGAGCTTCTTGTCGATCGCGGCGATCATGGCCTGGATCGATTGCGTCACGTCCTTGCCGATCACCCGCGTGTTCGACAGCGCCTGCTGCGCCAGCGTGAGCACGGCCGCCTCGACAGCGCTCTTCGCCTCGTCGCTGCGGGGCTTGAATTCCTTTTGCAGCAGCGACGAGAAATCGCTGCCGGCGAACTCGACATCCTTCAGTGCGCTCTGCGCGAGTGCTTCGGCCATGGTGTTCTCTCCTCGTCTTCGTCGGGATCGGGTGAATGAAACGAATCAGGCCGCCGATGCGGCGCCTGCTTCCGGCTTCTTGCTGGCGGCCAGCGTCTGCAGCAGCGCTGGGTCTTCCAGCACGCGCGCCAGCAGGTCTTCGGCGCCGCCCTTGCCGTCCATGTAGGTGACCAGGTTGGCGAGTTGCGTGCGCGCCTCGAGCAGTTTGCTGAGTGCGTCGACCTTCTTCGCCACGGCGGCGGGCGAGAAGTCGTCCATGCTCTCGAAGGTGATGTCGACCTTCAGCTCGCCTTCGCCGGTCAGCGTGTTTGGCACCGAGAACGCGGCGCGCGGCTTCATGGCCTTCATGCGGGCGTCGAAGTTGTCGGTGTCGACCTCGAGGAACTTGCGCTCGCCCACCGGCGCGAGCGGGTCGGCCGGCTTGCCCGACAGGTCGGCCAGCACGCCCATCACGAAAGGCAGCTGCACCTTCTTCTGGGCGCCGTAGAGCTCCACGTCGTACTCGATCTGCACGCGCGGCGCCCGGTTGCGGGCGATGAACTTCTGGCTGCTCTTGGACATGGAAGCGCTCCTTGCGGTGGTGTGTGGCGGTGTTCGGAAATTCGAAAAAGGGGGGTCAGTCAGACGCTCGCTTGCCCATCACGTTCTCGATGGTGTCCAGCGCGTTCGGCGCGAGATTGGCCATGATCTCGAGGAAGCTCACGCCGATCAGCTGCTTGGCACGGCCGATGAGCAACGGCGCGGGGTTGCCGGGTTCGGACTGCTCGAGGTAGCGGATGACGCGGTCGAGCATCTGCAAGGCGTCTTGCCGGTTGCGGATCTCGCCGCGCGCGGCCTCGGCGCCCGTGCCGGCCCTGCCGGCCGTGTCGGCGGGCGCGTCGAGCGCGTCTTCGGGCGTGCCGCTGCCGGTAGCGTCGGACGTGCTCCCGCCCGCTGCGGTGGCGGCCTGGCGCAGCACCGCGCAGAGCGTGCGCAGCCGCGCGAGATCGAGCGTGTCGCCACGCCCGGTACGGTCGGACAGAAGCGCCTGCAACTGGCCGACGCGGCCGGCGAGGCCCAGCAGCAGCGTGCGCACGTCGGGGTGCTCGGCCTGGATCTCTTCCAGCGCACCCTGCACCTGCGCGGGGGAATAGCCGTTCTCTCCCCCCTGCGCGGGCGGCGCGTTGTGCGCCGCCGCGATGTCGCGAACACGCACCGTGCCGACGCCGCGCGCCGTGCCCACCGTGGCGTCGTACAGGTCGCGCAGCACCATGCCTTCGTCGGCCAGCGGCGCTAGCGCGTTGATGCGCATTGTCGGATCGTTGTCGTCGTCGGCATCGAGCGCCGGATGAATGCCGTCCCAGAAGCGATCGAGCAGGCCGAAGAGCAACTGCAGCCCCAAGTCGAAGCCGGCGAGGCCGTGCTGCCGGGTCGAGGCGCGCAACAGCAGCATCGCGGGCCGCACGTCCTTGGCGCGGCGCAGCAGCGCCTGCGCCTGCTCCGACACCGCGCGCCAGTCGGGCTCGATCGCGGGGATCAGCGTGTCGCCGAATTGCTGCTCGGGGCGGCCCTGCGCCGCGGCCTCCAGCGCCGTGAAGGCCGGGTCGTATTCAAGGTCGTCGCCGCAAGGCGAGGCCTCGCGGATGGGCGCCTGCAAGGCGTCGACGAGTTCGTGTGTCAGCATGTTGCCTGTTGGAATTGCCTGGTGATAATCAAGAATGCCCAGGGGTCGGTCAATGCAACGAAGGCAATAGCATGAGAGCACTTGGTACAGGTCATTGGTTCTATGGCCGCCGATCCTTGATGGCGATCGGCACGCTGGCAGCCTTCACGCTGATGGCGGGTTGTGCAAGCAAGCCAGTGGTCACGCCGATCGCGTTGACGCTGACTGCGGCGGCCGACGCCAATCCCGACGCACGCGGCCGAGCGTCGCCGCTCACGGTGCGCGTGTATGCGCTCAAGTCGCCCGGCCCGTTCGAGGCTGCCGACTTCTTCTCGCTGTTCGACAAGGACCGGGCCACGCTGGGCGCCGAGCTGGTGCAACGCGAAGAGCTGCTGTTGCGACCCGGCGAGTCGCGCAAGCTCGACATGACGCTGCCGCCTGATGCCAAGGCGATCGGTGTGCTGGCGGCCTACCGTGACCTCGACCGTTCGCGCTGGCGCGAGGTGCGCACGCTGGAGGTCGGCAAGCCTCAGGCGCTGACGGTTAACCTCGGCGCGCGGCAAGTGCGCATCGACCTTCAGAAGTAGGCGGCGCGGGCGGCTTCGGCAGCTTCAGCGGTGGGCCAGCGGCTGGTCGCCAGGCAGGAAGCGGCCGAACAGGTCCGACACGAAGGCACCGCCCGCCTCGGGCTTCACCGCCGTCATATACAGCCCGCGCCAGCGTGGCGGGCGACGGCCGCGACGGTCTTCGAACATGCGGTTCACCACGCGCTGCAAGCCGGGCTGCAACGCGTTCACCTGATCGAAGAATGTGTGGATCGCCAGCCGGCCGGCCGGCGTGGTTTCGTGGCACAGCAGCGCCATGCGCAAGCTGCGCAGACGAAGTTCGATCGGACGGAAAAGCGCGCCGAGCCGGTCTTCCTGCGCATCGTCGGCGGGCGCGGCGTGCAGCGGCAAGCGGTGCCCGAGCGCCTGGGCCAGCACTTCCGGCGGCAACCCGGCACAAACCGTCGCATAGCCTGTCAGCTGCTCGAGGCCGGTGACGATCAGGTAGACCGGCAGGCGGATCTGCAGGTGCTCTGTCGCCTCGTCGATCAGGCGGCGCAGCCTCGCCGCACCCGGCTCGATGGCCTCGGGCGTGCCGAGCAGCCCCGCCGTGCCGATACACAGCACGATGCCGTTGAGTGGGAGCCGGTTGCGCTGCTCGGTGAGTTCCATCAGCGCCTGGTACCAGAGGCTGCGCGCGCGGCGCGAACCCGGGTCGCAGACGGTGGCGGGGCTGGTCTCGATGGCTGTGACGGCATCGAGAAACCACCAGCGCCAGAAGGCCCTCGCGGCCGGCTCGCGATCGTCCGGCGCGGGCAGCGGCGACACGCTGTGTGCAGCCGCGAGCAGTCCGGGCACGTCGGCTGTGGTGTCGCCGATGAAAAGAAACCACGGGATGCGGTAGAGCACCTCGCCGCGATCGCCCACTCCATGGGCGCGCTGGAGGGTATGCCGCGCATCGGCGATGCGTTCGCGCATGCGCTGCAGGTCGGCCAACTCCGACGACGACTCGGCGGGCCCCAGCGCCGCGATCCGCGCTCGCAGCGCTCGCCTGCGTGCAGCACGTGGCGCCCCCAGCACGAACCACCACAGGCATGCGAAGCCGACGCCGCAGACCGTCGTCAACTGCCAAAAGCTCGCAGGAAGGGCGTTGAGCAGGTTCATGTCGCGTCTCCTCGGTTTGTGCGTCAGCGCTCGACGGTTTCCAGAAACAGCAGGTCGGCCACCAGCTGCTCGCCGCCGGCGTTGGCCGCCAGCGATTCGCGCAAGTCCGCGAGGTAGGCCGACGCCAATTCGAAAGGGGGCCGGCCTGCCGTGTCGCCGAAAGGCGTCGGCGACGAGAGCGCCGCCACCAGCACGGTGCCGAAGGGCGGGCTCACCAGCCAGCTGGACGGCATGTTCTGCCCCAGCGCCATCGTCTGGCCAGCCGCAAGGCGTGTGCGGCCGGCGTCGGGAAGCAGATGCATCACCGCACCCTCGCTGGTGTAGTAGTCGACCCGCAGGTAGTGGTCGTAGGCCGGGCCGGTCACCTGCAGTCGCACGGCGTCGCCCTCGCGCAGCCGGCCGTCGCGTGCGGACGGCGCTTGCACCCGCAGGCCCGCCCCTTGCTCGCGGTTGCGCGCCTGGTACCGCCGCAGGATGGCAGCCACCTCGCAATGCGGCCAGGCGCGAATGCGCAAATCGAAGACCGGCGCCTTCACTTCGGGCAACGCGCCGACCTCACGCTGCACGCGGGCGAGCTCCTCGGGGCTGGCGACAAAGCCGCTGACGCGTGTGCTGTCCTTGGCGGCCGTCACGGACAGTTCGGCGCAGGCATGGCTGCGAAGCTGCTGTTCCAGGCGCTGCGACGGCGAAGTCACTTCGGGCGGCGCACCGCGCAGGAGGATCACCACCAGGGCGACGCACGGCGCCAGCAGGGCCATCGCGCCGCCGGCACGTACCAGCGCCCGTTCTCGGCGCAGCGGCTGCCGAGGGCCGACCGGATCGGGCAGTGCGTAGGGTTGTGGCGTCAGGCGTTCCGCGGCCAACGTTGCAAGGTCGACCGGCGCAGGCTGCAACTGACGACCGTGCAGTGCCTTGAGCTTGCCGAGTTCGCCGTCGTCGCCGCCTTCGAAGTGGTACTGCCCCTTGAAGCCTGTCGCGAGCGCATACCAGTAGACCTCGCGGACGGCGTCTTCGTCGGCGCCGAGCGTGGCCAGGTGGTGGAAGAACTCGCTGTGGCCGTTGCTGGAATTGAAGAGCGTGAGCTGCAGGGACGCCGCCTCGTCGGCGCCGGGCAGGCGCGCCAGGATCTCGTCGAACCATGCCGCCACCGCGAAGCTGGCCGACTCGACCTGCGCCGCCGTGTTGCCCTGCGCCGTGGCCTTGACGCGCGCGGCGTCGAACAGCGCCAGGGCCTCGCGACGCGCCGAGCCCGCCGGGCGGGCTACGCGGCCGGCCGCGAGCGAGACGTCGAGTTCGAGGCCGAGCGAGAACAGCGCGGTGTAGACATCGAGCAGGCGCGCCATGGCCGCTGCGGCTATTCTTCCGCCGTGAAAAGCGGGACGGCGCGCGGTCGCTCGAAGGGATGGCACATGCCCATGTCCCGGTCCTTTGTGATTGGATTCATTCTTTCAACGCCGTCGCCGGCCGCGCCATACCGCTTGGGGCCTATGCCATTTGTGGGCCGCGGTGGCTTGCCGCGCGCGACAAAGGTCGCTATCTTTGGTATTCACTGAGTCATCCGGATGCTAGGCACGCCATGAAAATCCTGATCGCCGACGATCACCGGCTCGTCATCGAAGCGGTCAAGGCCAAGCTGTCCGAACTCGAGCCCGGCATCGTCTTCGTGCTGGCACTGAGCGTCGACGAGATGCTCGCTGGCGCAGCCGACGATCTCGACCTCGCGGTGGTCGACCTGCACATGCCCGGCGCCGAGGGCCATTCCCACATCGACGAGCTTCGTCGCCGGCATCCCGCGGTGCCGGTGATCGTGCTGTCGGGCACCGAAGACCCGGCCGTGATGCGCAGTGCGCTGGCGCGCGGCGTGCTTGGGTTCATTCCCAAGGCCTACTCACCCGAAGTGATGATTTCAGCAGTGCGGCTGGTGCTGGCCGGCGGCGTGTACGTGCCGCCGATGATGCTGTCGGCCGTGCCGCCGGGCATCGTGGCCGGCGTGCCTGCGCAGGCTGCCGGTGGCGCATCGCGCGTCCCGGCCGCCGCTCAGACGCTCGATCACCTGCGCAACGTGCTCACCGATCGCCAGGTCGAGGTGCTGCAGCTGCTGTCGCAAGGCAAGCCCAACAAGCTGATCGGACGCAGCCTCGGCATCAGCGAGGGCACCGTGAAGATCCATCTGGCGGCCATCTTCCGCGCGCTCAACGTGCGCAACCGCACCGAAGCGGTGGTCGCCGCGCAGTCGCTCACCGAGGCCTGAGCGCGCCTCGCGAGGCGCCCGCTATCCTCGCGGGCATGACACTGAAGCTCGAAGATTTCGATGCCGCGATCGTGGACCTGGACGGCACCATGGTCGACACCGTCGGCGATTTCGTCGCCGCGCTCAACCTGATGCTCGAGGACCTTGGCCTGCCGGCGGTGAGCGCACAGACCGTCGGCCGGCTCGTCGGCAAGGGCTCGGAGCATCTGATCGCGTCGGTGCTGCAGCACCTTGGTGCGCCGCAGGAGCGCTTCTATGCGCAGGCCTTCTCGCGCTACCAGCACCACTATCGGGCCATCAACGGCCAACACGCAGTGGTGTATGCCGGCGTGACCGACGGCTTGCGGGCGCTGCACGCACAGGGGCTCCGTCTGGCCTGCCTCACCAACAAGCCGGGCGCCTTCGCCGGCCCGCTGTTGGCGGCGAAGGGGCTCGACGGCTTCTTCGAAATGATTTTCGGCGGCGACGCCTTCGAGCGCAAAAAGCCCGATCCGCTCCCACTGCGGAAGACCTGCGAGGCGCTCGGCACCTCGCCAGCGCGCACGCTGATGATCGGCGACTCGAGCAATGACGCCCTCGCGGCGCGCGCAGCGGGATGCCCGGTGGTGCTGGTGCGCTATGGCTACAACCATGGCGAACCGGTGCACGCGGTGGATGCCGACGGCTTTGTGGATTCGCTCGTCGAACTGACCGCTGACGCCGCGCCGCGGTTGTCGGCGCCAAGCGGGCTCGGCTAAACTCACCGCTCCATGTTCATTCATCACGTCATTCAGACAGGTCAAGGCTGCCGGGGAGCCTGGCTTTGGCGCACGCCATCGTCATTGCCTGTTTGACTGCACGGCGCACGCCGTGCGCCAGCGGCCCTCGTCGAGTTTCCGACGCCCGGCCAATTTCCTGAATGACCCGCCAGCGACCGACGAGCGTCGACTGGCCGACGGAGACTCCCGTGATCACCGAACTCGAATTCAAGAGCCTCAGCGCCCAGGGCTACAACCGCATCCCGCTGATGGCAGAGGCTTTTGCCGACCTCGAAACCCCGCTCTCGCTCTACCTGAAGCTGGCCCACACCAAGGACGGTGGCAAGTACAGCTTTCTGCTCGAATCCGTCGTCGGCGGCGAGCGCTTCGGGCGTTACAGCTTCATCGGTTTGCCGGCGCGCACGCTGATCCGCGCGAGCGGCTTCGGCGCCGCGGCGCGCACCGAGGTCGTGACCGACGGCCAGGTCGTCGAGACGGCCGAAGGCAACCCGCTCGATTTCATCGCGGCCTACCAGAAGCGCTTCAAGGTCGCGCTGCGGCCCGGCCTGCCGCGCTTTTGCGGCGGCCTGGCCGGCTACTTCGGTTACGACGCGGTGCGCTACATCGAGAAGAAGCTCGAAGCGACCTGCCCACCCGACACGCTCGGCTGCCCCGACATCCTGCTGCTGCAGTGCGAGGAACTGGCCGTCATCGACAACCTGTCGGGCAAGCTCTACCTCATCGTCTACGCTGACCCGGCCCAACCGGAGGCCTACGCGAACGCCAAGCGCCGGCTGCGCGAACTGCGCGAGCAGCTCAAGTACTCGGTCAGTGCGCCGCAGGTGAAGCCGACGCAGGCGCATCCGGCGGAGCGCAGTTTCGCCAAGGCCGACTACATCGCGGCCGTCGAGCGTGCGAAAGAACTGATCGCCGCGGGCGACTTCATGCAGGTGCAGATCGGCCAGCGCATCAGCAAGCGCTACACCGAGTCGCCGCTGTCGCTCTATCGCGCGCTGCGTTCGCTCAACCCGTCGCCGTACATGTTCTATTACCACCTGGGCGATTTCCACGTGGTGGCCGCGTCGCCGGAGATCCTGGTGCGCCAGGAGAGCATGGCCGACGGCGAGCAGAAGGTGACGATCCGCCCGCTGGCCGGCACGCGGCCGCGCGGTGCGTCGATGGAACTCGACAAGGCCGCCGAGCTGGAGCTCATCAACGACCCCAAGGAGCGCGCCGAGCATGTGATGCTGATCGACCTGGCGCGCAACGACATCGGCCGCATCGCCAAGACCGGCACCGTGAAGGTGACGGAAGCCTTCGCGGTCGAGCGCTACAGCCACGTGATGCACATCGTGAGCAATGTCGAAGGCACGCTGAAAGACGGCATGACCGCCATCGACGTGCTCAAGGCCACGTTCCCGGCCGGCACGCTGACCGGCGCGCCGAAGGTGCATGCCATGGAGCTGATCGACCAGCTCGAACCGACCAAGCGCGGCCTCTACGGCGGCGCCTGCGGCTACATCAGCTACGCGGGCGACATGGACGTGGCGATCACGATCCGCACTGGCGTCATCAAGGACCAGGTGCTGCACGTGCAGGCCGCGGCCGGCGTGGTGGCCGACTCGGTGCCCGAACTGGAATGGAAAGAAACCGAAGCCAAGGCGCGTGCGTTGTTGCGCGCGGCCGAACTGGTGGAAGAAGGACTGGAATGATGGCCGACGACAACACGCAGAACAGCGACTTCTCGCACGAGATCATCGGCGCCGCCGTCGAGGTGCAGCGGGTGCTCGGCACCGGCCTGTCCGAGGATGTGTACGCTGCCGCGCTCGCCATCGAGCTGGCCGAGCGCGAGATCGGCTTCGCGCGCAACGTGCCGGTGTCGGCGAGCTACAAGGGCCGCCCGCTGGGCGACGTCTGCCGCGCCGACTTCGTCGTCGAGCAGGCGATGGTGGTACAGGTGCGGGCGGTCGATGCGCTCGACGACCTGCACCGCGCCCAGGCGCAGGCCGCGGTGCGGCTGTCGGGTCATCGGCTCGGCCTGCTGATCAACTTCAACGTCTTTCCCGTGGTGAAGGGCGTGCATCGGATCGGAGCCAAGCCATGAAGCTGCTGATGGTCGACAACTACGACTCCTTCACCTACAACATCGTCCAGTACTTCGGCGAGCTCGGGGCGGAGGTCGAGGTGGTGCGCAACGACGCAATCGACGTGGCCGGCATCGGCGAGCGCATCGCGGCCGGCACGGCGCGGCTGGTGATTTCCCCCGGTCCGTGCTCGCCGGCGGAGGCGGGCGTGTCGGTGGCGGCGATTCAAGCCTTTGCCGGCAGGCTGCCGATCCTCGGCGTGTGCCTCGGCCACCAGGCGATCGGCGCGGCCTTCGGCGGCACCATCGTGCGTGCGCAGCAGCTCATGCATGGCAAGACCAGCGAGATCACGACCACGCGCGAAGGCGTGTTCGCCGGGCTGCCCGAGAAGTTCATCGTCAATCGCTACCACTCGCTGGCGATTGAGCGTGACAGCTGCCCCGCGGAATTGGCCGTCACGGCCAGCACCTACGATGGCGAGATCATGGGCATTCGCCACACCGGCTTCGCGCACGACGTGCGCATCGAAGGGGTGCAGTTCCATCCCGAATCCATCCTCACCGAGCACGGCCACGCCATGCTGAAAAACTTTCTGGACTGAGCCCATGCCGAACACCCCCGTCGACCTGCGCAGCGACACCGTCACCCAACCCACGCCCGCCATGCGCGCTGCGATGGCTGCCGCCCCCCTTGGCGACGACGTGTTCGGCGCCGACCCGAGCATCAACGCGCTGCAGGAGAAGATCGCTGCCATGCTCGGCTTCGAAGCCGCGCTCTTCATGCCGACAGGCACGCAGAGCAACCTCTGCGCGATCCTCTCGCACTGCGGTCGCGGCGACGAGTACATCGTGGGCCAGATGGCGCACTGCTACCGCTGGGAAGGCGGCGGCGCCGCGGTGTTCGGCAGCGTGCAGCCACAGCCGCTCGACCACGCACCGGACGGCACGCTGCCGCTCGCGCAGATCGAGGCGTCCATCAAGCCCGATGACGCGCACTTCGCGCGCACCCGGCTGCTGGCGCTGGAGAACACGCTGGGCGGCAAGCTGCTGCCCTTCGATTACGTGCAGGCGGCCACCGACCTCGCCAAGTCGCGCGGACTGCAACGCCACCTCGACGGCGCGCGGCTCTTCAACGCGGCGACGGCGCAGGCTGCGGCCCTGGGCACCGACGTGCGCGGCGAGGCGCGCCGCATCGCGCAATGCTTCGACAGCGTGTCGGTCTGCTTCAGCAAGGGGCTGGGCGCGCCGGTCGGCTCGGCGCTGTGCGGTTCGCGCGAGCTGATCGCGCGGGCGCATCGCATCCGCAAGATGGCGGGCGGCGGCATGCGCCAGGCCGGGCTGCTGGCCGCGGCCGCGTCGCATGCGCTCGACCATCACATCGACCGGCTCGCCGCCGACCACGCGTTGGCGCAGCGGCTCGCGGTCGGTCTGGCCGGCATCGACGGCCTTCGGGTCGAGGCGCCACAGACCAACATCGTCTTCGTCGACCTGGAAGGTGCCGCTGCGGCGCGCGCCACGGAGCTGCTCGCGCACCTGAATGCGCGCGGCATCCTGGCGACGGGGCTGTATCGGCTGCGCTTCGTCACGCACCTCGACGTGGATGCGGGCGGGGTCGATCGCGCGCTCGTCGCGATCCGCGAATTCTTCACGCACTGAGAACGCCAGGAGACACGACCATGCCCATCACCCCCCAGGAAGCGCTGCAGCGCACCATCGAACACCGTGAGGTGTTCCACGACGAGATGCTGCACATCGTGCGGCTCATCATGAGCGGCGAGTGCTCGCCGGTGATGATGGCCGCGCTGATCACCGGCCTGCGCGTGAAGAAGGAAACCATCGGCGAAATCACCGCCGCCGCGCAGGTGATGCGAGAGGTAGCGACCAAGGTCCTGGTGGCCGACACGACGCACCTGGTCGACATCGTCGGCACCGGCGGCGACGGCTCGCACACCTTCAACATCTCGACCTGCTCGATGTTCGTGGCAGCCGCGGCCGGCGCCAAGGTCAGCAAGCACGGCGGGCGCAGCGTGAGCAGCAAGTCGGGCAGTGCCGACGTGCTGGAGGCGCTGGGTGTCGACATCAACCTCAAGCCCGAGCAGATCGCGCAATGCATCGCCGACGTCGGCATCGGCTTCATGTTCGCGCCCAACCACCATCCGGCGATGAAGAACGTCGCCCCGGTGCGCAAGGAGCTGGGCATCAAGACCATCTTCAACATCCTCGGGCCGCTGACCAACCCGGCCGGCGCGCCGAACATTTTGATGGGCGTGTTCCACCCCGACCTCGTGGGCATCCAAGTGCGCGCGTTGCAGCGGCTCGGCGCCGAACACGCCCTCGTGGTCTATGGCCGCGACGGCATGGACGAGATCTCGCTGGGCGCATCCACGTTGGTCGGCGAACTCAAGGACGGCCAGATTCGCGAGTACGAACTGCATCCCGAGGATTTCGGTTTCGCGATGTCGAGCAACCGCGCACTGCGCGTCGAGACGCCCGATCAGTCGATGGCGATGCTGCGCGGCGTGCTCGATAACGCGCCCGGCGCGGCCCGCGACATCGTGCTGCTCAACGCCGGCGCGGCGCTGTACGCGGCGAATGTGGCCACTTCGGTCGCCGACGGCGTGGGGAAGTCGCGCGCCGTGCTCGACAACGGTGCCGCCAAGGCCAAGCTGGCCGAACTCGTGGCAGCCACCCACGCTTTCTAAGAAGACCCATCGACATGTCCGACATCCTGAACAAGATCGTTGCCGTCAAGCACGAGGAAATCACCGCGGCCAAGAAGCGCAGCCCGCTCGAAGCCGTGCGCTTCGACGCCGAGAGCCGCGTGCTCACGCGCGACTTCGTCGGCGCGTTGCGCAGCAAGATCGCCGTAGGCCAGGCCGCGGTCATCGCCGAGGTCAAGAAGGCCAGCCCGAGCAAAGGCGTTTTGCGCGCCGATTTCGTCCCGGCTGACATCGCGCAGAGCTACGCCGAGGGCGACGGTGCCATCAGCGCGGCCTGCCTGTCGGTGCTGACCGATCGGCAGTTCTTCCAGGGCAGCATCGATTTCCTGAAGCAGGCACGCGCATCGTGCGACCTGCCGGTGCTGCGCAAGGACTTCATGGTCGACGCGTACCAGATCTACGAGTCGCGCGCGATGGGCGCCGATGCCGTGCTGCTGATCGCCGCCTGCCTCGACGACGCCCAGATGAAGGACTTCGAAGCCATCGCGCTCGGCCTGGGCATGGCCGTGCTGGTCGAGGTGCACGACAGCGCGGAGCTCGACCGAGCGCTGAAGCTCAAGACACCGTTGATCGGTGTCAACAACCGCAACCTGCGCAGCTTCGAGGTGTCGATCCAGACGACGCTCGACCTGCGTTCGCGTGTGCCGGCCGAGCGCCTGCTGGTCACCGAATCCGGCATCGCGACGCGTGAGGAGGTGGCACGGTTGCGGTCCGCGGAGATCCACGCCTTCCTGGTCGGCGAAGCCTTCATGCGTGCGCCCGAACCCGGGGAGGCGTTGGCGGATCTGTTCCGGTGACGACGTCGACCGAACTCACGCAACTCGCGAGTGCCAATCCGGCAGACTGGCCGGTCGCGCCGGGCTGGCAGGCGCTGGTCGACGATTTCTTCACTGGCGCGGTCGGCGTGAAGCTCTTGGGCTTTCTGCGTGAACGGCTGGAGGCTGGCGCGGTGATCTTCCCTCCGCAGCCGCTGCGCGCACTGGAGCTGACATCGCCGGAGCAGGTGCGCGTCGTCATCCTCGGCCAAGACCCGTACCACGGCCGCGGGCAGGGCGAGGGCCTGGCGTTCTCGGTGGCGCCTGGCGTGCCCCTGCCCCCATCGCTGCGCAACATCTTCAAGGAGCTGCAGCGCGATCTCGGCACGCCGCCGCCGACGTTTCCGTCCCCGGGCGGCAGCCTGGTGGAGTGGGCCGCCGGTGGCGTGTTGCTGCTCAACACCTGCCTGACCGTGGAGGAGGGCCAGGCGGCCAGCCACGCGAAGCGCGGTTGGGAAACACTGACCGACGCGGTGATCCGGCATGTCGGTGCCGGTGAGCGCGGGGTCGTTTTCATGTTGTGGGGGGCGCATGCGCAGAGCAAGCAGGTGCTGATCGACACGTCACGCCATTGCGTGCTCGTCGCCAACCATCCTTCGCCCCTTTCGGCGTTGCGCCCGCCATTGCCTTTCATGGGCTGCGGCCACTTCGGCAAGGCGCGTCACTGGACGGAGCGCCACGGCGACTGAGCGGTGCGCTCTCTTTTCTGTAGCGCTTCGAGCCGATAACACGGCGTGAGGGGTCAGAACACCGATACCGAAGTCTTGCGACGAACCCGAGCCTTCGAAACTGACTTCAAACCGTGCTATATTTCGAGGTTCGCCGGAGAGGTGGCCGAGTGGTTAATGGCAGCAGACTGTAAATCTGCCCTCTTACGAGTACGCTGGTTCGAATCCAGCCCTCTCCACCAGCGATGAATTTGGTTTCTAAGAGCGATTGGATCTAGCGCTTTGGGTGCCTTGAAGTGCCCCGATGCGGGAGTAGTTCAATGGTAGAACCCCAGCCTTCCAAGCTGATGACGCGGGTTCGATTCCCGTCTCCCGCTCCAGAGATCAGGCTTGTCGTAGGACGCGTTTGGTTAGATAGGCCCTTTTGGCTCAGTGGTAGAGCACCCCCTTGGTAAGGGGGAGGTCGCGGGTCCGATTCCCGCAAAGGGCACCAGTTTGTCGGGGTTGCAGCCACGGAGCATGCGGCCCCATGTGAATGTGTTGATCTCGTTTTTTTCGGAGTCGAGAAAATGGCAAAAGGTAAATTCACCCGCACCAAGCCGCACGTGAACGTGGGCACGATCGGTCACGTCGACCATGGCAAGACCACGCTGACGGCTGCGATCGCAACCGTGCTGTCGGCCAAGTTCGGCGGCGAAGCCAAGGCTTACGACCAGATCGACGCGGCACCTGAAGAAAAGGCCCGCGGCATCACGATCAACACTGCACACGTCGAGTACGAAACGGCCAACCGCCACTACGCACACGTCGACTGCCCGGGTCACGCCGACTACGTGAAGAACATGATCACCGGTGCCGCCCAGATGGACGGCGCCATTCTGGTGTGCTCGGCCGCCGACGGCCCGATGCCCCAGACCCGTGAACACATCCTGCTGGCACGCCAGGTGGGCGTGGGCTACATCATCGTGTTCCTGAACAAGTGCGACATGGTCGACGACGCCGAACTGCTCGAGCTCGTCGAAATGGAAGTGCGCGAACTCCTGGACAAGTACGAATTCCCGGGCGACGACACCCCCATCATCCACGGCTCCGCCAAGCTCGCCCTCGAAGGCGACAAGGGTCCGCTGGGCGAAGAAGCCATCATGAAGCTCGCCGACGCACTCGACAGCTACATCC
>NZ_RCZJ01000006.1 GCF_006438845.1 Variovorax ginsengisoli | reverse complement strand
TTCGTCGGCGACGCTCGCCCGATAGCCGTCTTGCCCTGCATTGCGACCGATCTCGCGGCTGATGGTCGACGGTGCCCGGCCAAGTCGGGCGGCCACCGAGCGCATCGACTCACCAACGATCAGCGCACGAGAGATCTCTTCTCGCTCTGCCAGGGTCAACGCAGTGGCGCCGCGCCTGCGCTGCGGCGGTCGAATGCCACCGGTCTTCGACAAGATGTTGTGGATCGAAGTGTGAGGTCGATCAAACAGATGGCCAATCTGATGGAGAGTCCAGCCTTCCTTCCAGCGCTCCCACATCGATGCCTTCTGGGCGTCCGTATAGTAGGTTCGCGTCCGGTACTTCATCTGCAACACTCCTTCTGCCTCAGCAGTGGTTAGTGTGTTGCATCGACCAGTTGAATCCGCCGCCAGAAGCGGTCGTTCATCAATGCTGCAAAATTTCGTCCAACATAATTTCAAACAGCCACGCTGGGTGTTGGGTGGCCGAATTTGGAGGCAACTGGTGAAGAGATTTCTTATTGCTGCAGTGTGTGCCGCTGCCCTTGTCGCAATCGGCAGTACCGTCGCACAAACCGCCAGCTCGGCATTAATAGAACCCGAGGCAGGTACGACCGTCGTCTTCACACGGGCACGCGTCGCCTCCTCGTACCAAGACGCCGGAAAGTCTTATGTTCGGCTGAAGTTGCTTCCGCGTTCGAAAATCCCCTTCATGACGCAGACTTTCAGAGTCACAGATCGATCGCTACTGGCCGACATCTCTGAAGGCGCATGGGTCAAGTTCACTGCGCGCCACGTTGAAGGTGAAAACGTATTGACAGCTATTCATGTGGTGCCCGCGTGTGTGCGCTTCCAGCCATGCAAATGATGAAGTTCTTCGCCATGAGCTTAAGTGCCAAGATCCTCTTTGCGGTCTGTGTCATCACTTCTACGCCGGTGCAAGCGGAAGCTGTCTTCCCAGGCGCGTCTTGGAGAACGCCGGCCGATAGCGCACAGCCAGACGGCTGGTCGGTGGAGAAGCTGAAGTTTGCAGATGAGTTCGCCGACTCGCTGCGCTCCGATGCATACCTCGTGATCCATCGCGGCGTGCTGGTGCATGCCTACGGCGACATCCGTAAGCCAATGAATCTCGCGTCGGTCCGCAAGAGCGTGCTGAGCGTGCTTTATGGAATCCAGGTGGACCGCGGGGCCATCAACCTGAATGAGAATTTGGCCGCGCTCGGGATCACAGACAAGGGCGGCCTTTCGGAGACTGAGCAAACTGCCACGGTTCGGCAGTTGCTTCAGGCACGCTCGGGGGTCTACCACGAAGCCGCCTATGAAACCGAGAACGCCAAGAGGCGACGACCGGAGCGTGGTAGCCATGCGCCTGGCACCTTCTGGTACTACAACAATTGGGACTTCAATGCTCTTGGCACCATCTTCCAGAGCCGCACTGGAAAGACCGTATTCGAGGCCCTGAAGACCGACTTGGCGGAGCCACTTCAGTTCGAGGATTTTCGCTTCCCACAAGATACCAAGTTCGAGTTCGAGCGCAGCTCGGATCACCCTGCTTACCTGATGTACTTGTCGGCGCGCGATCTGGCACGCATCGGTCTGCTTGTGAGCCGCGATGGCCAATGGGGCGGCCGCCAGATTGTTTCGTCTGCCTGGCTGCGTGAAAGCATCACGTCGTACAGCGCGGTCTCGGGTGGCAATGGCTACGGCTACCTGTGGTGGGTGCCTTACACCGCCTACCCTTCGTGGCGCCTCTCGGCTCTGCAACTCGCAGTGGCGGATGGGACTGGAGGCCAGTTCATGCTGATCGATCGGACGCGCGACATCGTAGTTGTCCATCGAGTCGATAACAGCAAGATTTGGTACAAGCGCAATGCCGTGGACGCAGGGCAGTTTGCCGTGCTTGCCGCACGCATCATTGCGGCTGCTCCTGAGAAATAGAAACCGCTTTGGCCTCCCCTTGATTGGCAGTTTTTATGCAAATGCAAGGGCCGCTTTGGGCGGCGGATTCAACCGGTCGATGCAACACATTCGCTGAACATCTCAGCGGGTGTGTGGAAGCCGAGTGTCTTGCGCGGCCTCTCGTTCAATTGTCGCGCGATCGCGTTGAGTTGGAGCTGTGAGTAGCCCGAGATGTCGATGCCCTTCGGCAGGTATTGCCTGAGCAGGCCATTGGTGTTCTCGTTGCTGCCGCGTTGCCAGGGGCTCTGGGGATCACAGAAGTACACCTGGATGTCGGTGGCCATCGTGAATCGCTTGTGACCGTGCATCTCCGTGCCTCGATCCCAGGTCAATGACTTGTAGAGCTCCTGCGGCAGCTTGCGCGCGTTCTTGATCAGCGCGTTGACGACCGACTGCGAGTCTTTGCCCTCGAGCTTGACCAACATCACGTATCGCGTCTGTCGCTCGACCAAGGTGGCAATCTGGCTGTTGCCGCTGCCGAACACCAAGTCTCCTTCCCAATGACCAGGCACAGCCCGATCCTCGACAGATGCGGGGCGCTCGCTGATCGACACGGCATCCGCGATCTGCCCATGGATCGCCGTCTTCTGCGTGTAGGAACGAGAGCGTCGCATGCCGCGCGTGCGCCTGAGGTGCTCCAGCAGCTCCTTCTTCAACGCGCCACGCGCTTGAATGAACAGGCTGCGGTAAATGGTCTCGTGTGACACATGAAGGTTCGGGTCGTTGGGATAAGTATGCGTGAGCCAGCCGGCAATCTGCTCCGGCGACCACAGCATTCGAAGCAGGTTCGACACGACGCCAGCCAGTGCCCGGTTCTTGACCAGCTTGCATAGCTTCGGCCGCAGAGCACGGTTCCAGGCCGCTTCGTCGGCGACGCTCGCCCGATAGCCGTCTTGCCCTGCATTGCGACCGATCTCGCGGCTGATGGTCGACGGTGCCCGGCCAAGTCGGGCGGCCACCGAGCGCATCGATTCACCGACCATCAGAGCACGGGATATCTCTTCTCGTTCTGCCAGGGTCAGCGCATTGGCGCTGCGTCGCCGGTCCGGCGGCCGAATGCCCCCCGTCTTCGACAGGATGTTGTGGATCGAGGTGTGAGGTCGGTCGAACAGATGGCTGATCTGATGAAGAGTCCAGCCTTCCTTCCAGCGCTCCCACATCAATGCCTTCTGGGCGTCGGTGTAGTAGGTTCGCGTCCGATACTTCATCTGCAACACTCCTTCTGCCTCAGCAGTGGTTAGTGTGTTGCATCGACCGGTTGAATCCGCCGCCCAAAGCGGACAGACACATTTCTCTTAAGCGGCCGTTGGCGAGCTATCAACGTCGCGCTTGCTAAGGCCCAGCTGGCCCCGAACCCTTGTCGATGACTCCAGTGTTCGGAGGGTACGTGCTGCCAGGCAGCACCTTCCCAGAATAGGTCACGATCACAGGGCCGTTTTCCTCGTCTTCAGAGTGCTCATCGCCATGCGGATCTTCGATGACGCATGCTGCGAATCCCTGCGCATCGATGGATGCGATGCAGCCGGCATGTGGACGTCGAGAGAACGCGACGGTGGCACCTTCGAACGCAGCCCTGTTCCCGGCCAGCTTGACGGAAACCTCGTCATGTCCACCACGCTTCGCTTGGGTGATTTCGACGGGCGCCCATCGAGGCATCGAAGGCTGGTAGGGACCGATCGCTTCGGCACGCAGCTGTCTTTGCGCGGCAAGTGCTCTGAGAAGCGCAGCGTGGGCTAGCGGTTGCTTGTCGCTCGGCGGGCAACTTGCGCTGTTCCCGCAAACGGCGAGCGAGAATTGTCGAAGCGGGTCCAGTGTCAGGGCCAGCGTATAGAGTTGCTCGACCGCTGAGAGGTCGTATTGGCGTCCGGCGACTGCAGCGCACTTGTCACCGGGTACGACGATTTGCGTCGAGGCTGCAGGCCCTGGCGAATCAATGATGAGCGCGGTGGGATGAAAGGCCTGGTTGGCGTCCATGTAGCCGAGTGCCAGCGTGCGCGGCTCGGCCGTGCGGACTGCCGAATAGAAAGCGATCGAGCGGTCTGACACCAGCGCGGACGGCGTCAACAAGCGCGCTCGGTCGACCGGAGAAGCTTGAAAGCTTTGACAGGTCTCTAGCGACAACTCTGCACCGCTTGAGCCGGTCTTAGACCGGTACAGAACGAGGAAGACGAACCCAGCGGTCAGCAGGCTCACCAGAATGACCCCGGCCACACGTTTCATCCGAATGCTCCTGCCTGACGCGACGCCGTCCCCGGCGCCATGCACTGCGTCACTGAACCGTCAGCGTTGCCTTCGTCGGCAGGTCAAGGTAGGTCGCCGCCTCAGCGCCAGCAAAAGTCGCAGTGATCTCGCGCAGCTTTGGATCGATCGGGCTGGTGCGGAGCTCGCACGAGCCCATGCCTTCCTTGTCGGTCGTTGCGACGCAGGTGCTGCCAGTGTCGTTCGCCATGAAACTGATTTGCTGTTTCGCCACCGGTCCCCAGGCCGAAGACAGCTTGGCTGTGACGATGCTGGAGCCTGTGGCCGGCGCCGTCACATCGAGTTTGGTCGCACGCCACACAGGGATCACCGCCGTGGCATCGATCTTGGCGACCCACGCGGCCGCGCATTGGCGATAGATCGCCAAGCCACGAAGCGCCCGGTCTTCACCGACGGTAAACGGACTCGGCTGCGTAAGGGGTGAGGCAGCCAACTTGTCGAGGTTCTTCAACGTGCCGTCGAACACGGGGTGCGGGTGAATGCTCCCCTCCACGCCGATCTGCTTCGCGAGGACATAGGTCCGTTCGACGGAATCCAAGTACGACCGCGCACCGTTGATGTCGGAGGGCATCGAAGACCCACCCACCGCAACCAGGTTGATTTGTCGACCACCGTCGTGCACGGGAATGATGGCGCTCGTGGAGCCCGCCGTATGGCCTGGCGTCGGCAGGAAGGTGACCTGACGGCCACCGAAGTTGATGGTCTTGGGGGTGAGGTCGGTGGAGTCGATCAACGTCGGCGTGTATGCCTTGCCATTCGCGTCAGCGGAACCCAGAAGAATCTGCGGTGCGAAGTTGTTCTTCAAGTACACAGCGCCGCCATCGTGGTCGCCATGTCCGTGCGTGAGGTAGACAGAATTGAGCGGAAGTGACGGGCCCATGCCGAGCGAGTTGAGCGCAGGCACGGTGTATGTCTGGGCCTCGTTCGCATTGTTGAGGGAGTCCACCAAAGAGAAACCGCTGCCGGATTTCAGGATGTATTGGCCGACGTAGCGGTTGCCGATGTACCAGGCATCGTCGTAAATCTGGGTCAGCGGAACCCGAGCCGTGTCATTGCGCGCCGCTGTCCGCAAGTCCAGGCGGTCCTCGGCGAACATGCAGTAGTACGTCTTGTAGGTGTCTAGCAGCAACGCGTCTGTGCCGGCGATCTTTGTAGCGGCGTCGACGTGCCGGGCGACTTCGGTTGCAAAGGTCGGCTCGGCCGGAGGTGTTGCCGGTTCTTCCGGCGTCGTCGTGATAGGCGGCACCGTCGCGACGGGCGGAGGCACCGTCGCCGTCGGGGGCGGCGTGGACTCCGAAGAGTTGTTGGAGCCTCCGCCGCATGCTGCCAGCAAGGCGAGCGGGATTGCTGCGGCGAGGTATCGAGCTTTTTTGCTCTTCGAGGGAATTGGGTGCTGCGTCATGTTGTCTCCTTTTTAGTAATCGATGCGTCAGTCGCAGGGAAAAGGTCAGTTCTTCGGCGTGCCGCTCTGCTTGACGAGTTGCTCGTACTGCGCGTTGCTCTGAGCGACGAAAGCACCGAAAACCTGGGGCGTCACTGGTTCAGAAATCTTCACGCCCAGGTCCGCGAAGCGCGAACGGACCTTCTGTTCCTTCAGCACCTCGGCGAAGGCGACGTTGAGCTTGTTGACGATGGGCGCAGCCGTCCCCTTTGGCGCGAAGAGGCCGGTCCAGAAAAAGAAGTCAGCACCTTTGAGCTCAGGCGTTTCGCCCGCGGAAATCATGTCCTTGTTGCCCAGGTCACGGTCCTTGCTCAGCACGCCGACGCCGGAGAGCTTGCCGCCCTTGATGTGTTCCAGCAGCGCAGGCAGGCCGGAGACGCCCACGTCGAGGTGTCCACCCATGACGTCCACTGCGATCTTAGAAGCGCTCGCATAGGGGATGAAGTTCATCTCGACCTTCGCGCGGCGCTTGAAGTCCTCCATCGCGAGCGCAGGCAGCGAGCCCGCGCCCGTGGCGCCGTAGCTCACCTTGCCCGGGTTCTTCTTGGCGTAGGCGATCAGCTCTGACAGGTTGTGGATCTTCAGCGCGGGGTTGGCGACGATGCCGAGGCCGCTGGTTCCGAGCGGGCCAATGGCTTCCAGGTCCTTGTAGGTATAGCCGGCGCTGGGCTCGGTCAGCGGGGCCAAGACGACGTCTGAAACGATGCCCATGAGGATCGTGTACCCGTCGTTCGGTGCGCGCACGGCGCGCGCAACACCGATAGCGCCGCCTGCACCCTGGATGTTCTCGATGATGACCGGCTTGCCGATTTTCGCTTCCAGATCTGGCGCAATGAGGCGCGCGAACACGTCGACCGTACCGCCTGCCGCGTACGGCACGATCAGTTTGACCGGGCGCTCTGGGTACTGGGCAAAAGCAGCTGTGGGCGCGCTGGCAATCGCGGCACAGAAGGCGGCAGCGCCTGCGAGTCGGGAGAGGAATTTCATGGTGTCTCTTTCTGGGTGGGGATGTCAGCGCTCGAGCCAGGCGGCGACGTCCTTGAAGACCTCGTCGCTGTTGCTGTCCATCATTGGGAAATGGGAGTTGCCAAACACGCCGTTGGCAGGCAGGTCGAGCGTGGTGATGTCGGAGGTTTCGGAGACGGCGGCGAAGTACGCGTCGGCCTGCTTGCGATAGCCCATCCAGTGGCTGCCGGAGGGCTCGATGTGATCGCCCCAGATAACGAGGTGCGGAGGAAGACCGGTTGCGGGCAGTGCATCGGGCATGCCGCCTGGCTCGACGGCCACCACGCGTTGCACGAGGTTCGGTCGCCGCCGTGCGATCTCGACGGCGAAGCCAGCACCCTGGCTGTGTGCGACGACGATGCATTTGCCGACGCGCTCGACCAGCGCCTCATAGGCTTCAAGGATCATGTCCTCGTGGGCTGGCCATCGCGGGACCCATTGCTTGGTGAAGTCGTCAAAGCTGTCGACCGGAAAACGTTGGCCTGGGAAGACATGCCGGTCGGCCGGGTTGCCCGCGTAGTCCAGGCCGAGCCTGAACGTCTTCCATCCTTCCTCGGCCGTCCGAAAAATTGGAGGCTCGCGGTAGACGTGTGGCGACATCGCGAAAGACGCGCGACCGCGCTCTGCCGCATCGCAACAGAACACGTCGTAGCCCGCTTCGAGAAAACGCCACAGCCAGCCCGGGCGGCCATCGGGCGTCGTCTCCCAGGTCGCTCCTGTCATGCCACCGCCGTGCCACAACAGCACAGGAAGCGGGCGCTTGGGCGCTGCGAGCTGGAAGTGCTGGGCATACATCTGCCCGTACACGTGATGTCCGTTGGGATTGACCTCACGCGGAGCGCCGTTGAGAACCATGCTGCGGTGTTCCACAGGCAGGTCAGACAGCACAGCCGTCTTGCCACCGACGAAAAGGCTGCTGATGGCTTTGAGGTTGATCGCTGGTGTCGTCATGGGTGCGTTTTTCAGTCGAGGCCAAGGTTAGAAGTGACCCCTGGTAGAGTCAAACGCATAATTCGCACCGATTATTGAAATATGCGCATTCAATACAGCGTCGATGACCTTCGCGGCTTTTGCAGCCTGGTGCGGCTTGGCCAATACACGGACGCGGCCGAGCAGCTCAGCATCACGCCGTCCGCGCTCAGCCGACGCATCCAGAATTTGGAGCGCGCGATCGGCGGCAAGGTGTTCGACCGCACGACGCGCAAGGTGCTGCTCACGCCTGCCGGTGTTGCGCTCTACGAGCGCGTGGTGCCCCTGCTCAGCGATCTCGACAGCGGCTTGACCGAGGCGGCGCGCGTCGCCAGGGGCGAGGAAGGCGCCTTGGTGATCGCCACTGTGGCGACCGTCGCCTATTCAAAGCTGCCTCAGGTCTTGCCGGATTTCTCGAAGCGCTATCCAAAGGCTTTCGTGTCGATTCGCGATGGCATCGCAGCGTCGATCGCGACCTTGGTGGAAGAGCGCGTCGCCGAGTTCGGCATCTCCACGCACATGTCATTCGGTCCGGCCCTCGAGGCGAGGCCCATTGCGCCCTACGGCTTCAATCTGATCGCTGCTTCGGCTCACCCTGCGTTGAAGCGACGGAAGTCAATCGCCTGGGCCGACTTGCCAGGACTGCGGGTGGTCAGCCTCAACCGTCTCAGCTCTACGCGGCTGCAGGTTGACGACGAGTTGGCAGGACGTGCGTTGCCGACGCCCTGGTACATGGAGGTCGATCAGCTGTCGACGCTGCTCGGCTTCGTGCAGAACTGGGGATTCACTGCCGTGCTGCCGTCGACCTTCGACGCGAAAGCGATCGGCTTGCGCAGCGTTCCACTCACTGAGCCCGAAATCCAGAGAGAACTGTTCCTTGTGAAACGGCGAGACGCCTCGCTCTCGCCGCATGGTGCATACCTGGCCGATTTGCTGACTGTCGCCCTACACCAATGACGGTGGCAAGCGTGTTCAAGGACAAGTTTCTTCTGCCTCCGATCAAGCGGCCGCTTTGAACGTCCGCTTCTGGCCGCTCGCCGCCATTCGCTGCCTACTCGTCGCCCAGGTCAAGTATTCGGTCTTCGACCCAAGCAGAAAAGCTTTTGAACAGTTCCGAGTCGCTGGTTCCCGTATGTAGCAGTCCCGCCGAGCGCCAGTCGGCCCACACAACCGGACCGGATTCGTCGGATGTGTCGAGGAGGACGACGCCCGCATCGCCCTTGTCATCCAAGACCACGTACCTGGGGTCCAGGCCCGCGCTGGCGCGGAAGCGAAAGGTGTCGTCGATAGATTGCTGGATGTTGGACACGGCGTGAACAGCGCCGTAGCCGCATTCCAAGAGCAGCCAGCGCACGTCAGGCGGCAAGCGAACGTCGAGAGCCTTCTCCACGGCACGCAGCCTGTCCACGGTCTCCTTCCTGTCACCTCTGAACAGTTCGGGATGCTGGTCGGCGAGGTCGCGGATGGAAGGCATGTTGATGGAATTGAGAGTTCGCTTCGAATGTCGGGTTCTGGCCGAATGCAGCCCTCGCACCGACAAAGACTCCAGACAGCGGCTCAGCATTCTGGCGCCGGCGCCAGGCCCATCCGACATGGATCGGGCCACGGCGACCAGAAATCCACCGGCGTGTGTTCGAGCGGAATCTGTTGGAGGTCGGTCCAGGCTGGCAGGTACGCCGTCGCCGTTTCCTCTCCTTCCACCTCCAGTACGTCAGCGTCAAAGGCGCGTGGGTACACGCCCGATGCCCGATGCTGCCGCCGCTCCCGCAGATCGACGATCACCGTGTCGCCGCCGACCTCCGCGGCCTGGTATCGGCCGTCGGGCGAGGTGAATGCATAGCCCACCACCTGCCCGGACAGATGTGCGATCAGAACAACGGAGGGGTGAAGCTCGGTCATGAAAGAAAGTGGAAAAAGCAGGAGCGCCTGGTTGTGAGGCAGCGACGAAGGTCCGCCTCTGGCGGCATTCTGCCCGCCGCCTCACTCCTTCGTTTGCTCGGCTTCAGCCTGCCGGCTCCAGGGGGCGTCGGGCCTCTCCCGCCAGGCCATCCAGCCCGGCTGGATGTCTGCAAGCTTGAGCAAGCACGGGTCCCGCGCAACCATGCTCTCCAAAGAGACCAGCATCGCTTCTGCCATGTCGAACGCATCGCCGGTAAGAAATTGCCACGCTCCATCGTCCGTATCGCGCGATGCCATGAGGACTGGCCTCATACCGTCAACAATGGACCGCACCGTGAAGCAGGCCACGTTGGGCGGACTATCGAACGGCCAAGTCTCTGGCTCAGTGCTCATGCTGGGTCCTATGGGTGTACGTCTTGTTCTGGCCGTTGACCATCATGCGTATGGAGCCACCGTGGCATGCGCTAGGCCATGGCGTTCGAGGGCGGTAAGAGCCCTCTCGGAAGCGACCAACGTCAGCCTCGAAAGAGCGAAGTCATCTTTCGCCGGCTCACCGTAAACCTTGAGCCACAAGAAGGTAGGAAGCTTGATTCCCGGATGAAGTTGGTCAAACTCGGGTGACGTTGAAACCTCGACCTCGCCGAAGCTCACTCCGCTGAGCGCTTTGTCGCGAATCGTCGCCGCAAGGTCCTCAGTGACCAGGAAGCACGGCGTGCTTTCAACCAGCGCGTCTCCCATCCACCCCTCGAAGACATAGTGCAGCCTGGTGACTTCAAACGGGACTGTCGAACGATCGATGTTGGTGTGTTCGCCGAGACCGCCGGCAATTTCAGGCTCAACAGCGAAATACTTTTGCAATTTGACCTCTTCGAGCACGTTGTCCCAGACGTCTCCGACGCCCGAAAACCTTTGACTGTAGCCACCTCGCGAGCTCTTGCGAGGCAGGTTGGAGGGAAACTGGATGGCCGTGCCGAAGTTCTGCTTTTGGCCGACAGCGGCCTGCCGGGAGCCTAGCCTCAACGTCGGCAACCGCTGCATAGCTAACTTCCGGTCCGTGCCAGTCAGAGCTAAGCCAACACCCGCGGCACATCCGCCCACCGCGTCGTGTACTCCGGCGTCTTCAACGACTGCTTCATGGTCCAGACCCGCTGCCCGTTCGATCTCCCCGTGCTAGCGAGCGCGATCGATCCCCGCCCGTACCGTTCGTTGAGCCGGTCCATCGTCTCCATGAGCGCACTGCGATCCGGCGGCCCCTCGTCGAGTGCGAGCTCCTGCTGCTCTACCGAGGCATCTTGCAGATCCAGCAGCATCACGCCGGCTTTGGCGTAGTTGAATCCCGGCTTGAAGATAGCCTTGGCTCCGTGCACCGCCGCCTGTACCAGTGCCGCCGTGTCCGCGGTCGGCCTTCTCAGCGGAATAGTGACCGAGCGCGAGTATTGCTTGTCGTCGCGACGGAAAGGGCTGGTGCGGATGAAGCAGAGCACCTGCCCTGCCCGGCTCTCCTGGCGGCGCAACTTCTCCGCAGCGCGGCTGGCGAACTGGCTGACTGCTTCGATGAGGTCGGCCAGTTGCGTCACCGGCTGCCCGAAGCTGCGGGTGCTGGCGATTTCCTTCTTGGCGGGTGCCTCGTCCTCGAAGCCGACGCACTGCTGGCCCTGCAGTTCTCGCACCGTGCGCTCCAGCACCACCGACCAGCGCCCCCGCACCATGGCCGGATCGAGCCGGACGACGTCCAGCACGCTCTTGAGGCCGGCTTCCTGCAACTGCGCACCGATGCGTCTGCCGATCCCCCAGACCTCGCCCAGCGCGGTCGCTGCGAACACGGCCTCCAGATCGCTGGCCGGTAGTGCGCTGAGGTTGCACACGCGGGCGAGGTCAACCGGGTAGCTGCCGGGCGTGCGGTCTGCGGTCTTGGCCACATGGTTGGCCAGCTTGGCGAGGGTCTTGGTGGCGCCGATGCCGATGCCCGTGGGGATGCCGGTCCACTGCAGGATGCGCTCGCGCACCCGGTGGCTGCGGGCCACCAGGTCGCCACGCATCGTGCTCATGTCGATGAAGGATTCGTCGATGCTGTAGATCTCCTGGCCGGGCCCCAGGCCGGCGGCGATCGCCATCATCCGGTTGCTCATGTCGCCGTAGAGCGTGAAGTTGGCGCTCAACGCGACCACCCCCGCATCGGGCAGGGTCTGGCGGATCTGGAACCAGGGCGCGCCCATCGCGATGCCGAGCGCCTTGGCCTCGTTGCTGCGGGCAATGGCGCAGCCGTCGTTGTTGCTCAGCACAATGACAGGTCGGCCCTGCAGGCTCGGGCGAAACACACGCTCGCAGCTCACATAGAAGTTGTTGCCGTCGACCAGCGCGTACACGGCGGAGCCCTATTTCACGAAACGCTTGATCGCGGCGGTGACGACGCCGCAGATGATCAGCTGCTGACCTTCCTTGAAAGTGATCTCCGGGAAGGTCGGATTAGCGGTCGTGAGTTTGATGCGGTCGCTGCGCTTGTAGAGGTACTTCACAGTGAACTCGCCATCGACCTGGGCCACGACGATGTGACGGTGCATCGGGGTAATGGCTCGATTCACCACCAACAGGTCGCCGTCTCCGATACCCGCTTCGACCATCGATTGCCCGCTGACTTGCCAGTAAAACGTGGCCAGCGGATGGGTGATCAGCAGGTCATTAAGGTCCTGGCGCCGGATGGCGAAGTCGTCGGCGGGGGACGGGAATCCGGCGCGCAGCTTGCCTTCGACCACTGGCAAAGGAAGCAGAACGGGCTCCACTGCGGCCTCGGTGGCAAAAGGCGGGATACTGTACATGCATCCAGTATATGGCTAGCATTGCGCCATGAACTCACCGCCCATCGAATCGAGCGCCGAAACCTGGATCGTCGCCTGCGCCGATCGCCTGCAACAGCGCTGGCGAACGGTTGAAATGTCTGAACTACAGGCTGTGGCCAGCGAACTGTGGCAGAACGCAAACCTTCGAGGTTTGCCGCCCGATGATGCTGCCGTGGAATGGCTGAAGCCCGTAGCATGTGCGCCATGTGCACCCGCTACATCTCCCCAGAGACACGCGAAATAGAAGCGTACTGGCACGTCGGCGCCCGCACGCGCAGCGATCCCTTTCAGAGCCCGCGCAATCTGTTCCCGCTGGCAACCGGCCCGTTCCTGCGAAGTTCGACAGACGACGGCTTGCGAGCGCTGACGTGGGGCCAGTGGGGAATGATTCCACCGGACAGCGAGAGGCGCATTCCAATGAGCCGACCCCGCGGTCCGGGCGAGAAGCCCAAGCGGCTCAGCACCGTCAATGCGCGGACCGAATCGGTCAACAGCCGGCCTACGTTCAGCGGCGCCTGGCGCGCCGCGCAGCGCTGCATCGTGCCGGCTTCGAGTTTTGATGAACCGAACTGGGAAAGCGGCAAGAACGTCTGGTGGCAATCCGCCGGGCCGATGGCGCGCCACGGGGCGTTGCAGGTCTGTGGAGCCGATGGACCGATCCGGAGACGGGCGAGACGGTGGACAGCTACACGATGCTGACGATCAACGCGAACGCGCATCCGTTGATGAACCGCATGCACAAGCCCGAGGTGAATCCGAAGACCAAGGCTCAGTTGCCGCCTGAGAAACAAGACAAGCGCAGCCTGGTGCTGGTCGAACGGGAAAACGTCGACCGCTGGCTTAAGGGCACGGTCGACGATGCAAAGGGGCTGCTGATGCTGACGCCTGTAGAACGGTTTCTGGCGGGGCCGCATGTGGTCGGTGACGGTGCAGTGGGGCCGTAGCAGCACATGGGCGGAACGGACCCGCAGGCACGGCCACCATTGCTACAGTCACGGCCCTGAACCAACGAACACTCATGCAATCTTCAATGCTTACCGCCTCCCGTCGCGCCTTTATCGGCCTTGCATTTGTCTTGCTTGCGGGATGTGCCAGCGCACCTGCCGCTCTGCCCTTCGGGACACAGATCGAAGTGGCGTTTTCGCCTGACGCAAATGCAGAGGCGCTGGTGCTCAAGGTGATCGGCAGCGCGAAGCAGTCGGTCCGACTGGCGGGGTACTCGTTTACCTCACCAGCCGTGGTTCGCGCACTAATGGATGCGAAGCGGCGCGGTGCGGATGTCGCGGTGCTGCTGGACGACAAGGGGAACCGGGGCAAGGCAAGCATCGCGGCCATGAATCTGGTGGTCGGTGCGAACATTCCGATTCGGGTGATTTCGGCGTACGCGATCCACCATGACAAGTACATCGTGGTCGATGGGCGGCACACCGAAACGGGATCGTTTAACTACAGCCAGGCAGCGGCAACATCCAACTCGGAGAATGTGCTGGTGGTGTGGAATGACGAGCGCGTGGCGGCGCGCTACCTGGATCACTGGAACAAGCGTTGGAGCAAAGGCTTGGACGTCGAGGCAGGCTACTGATTTTTTGAGTGGCCATGCCAGTTCTCCTCGCGCTTGCATGGCTTGCTGGCGCAGTCTTGGCGGTGCTTGCAGCCTTCGAGCCGGACACTTATCTGACGCACATTCGGCACATGCCGACCTTCTCTTTAGGCGCGATGTCGCAAGTTCATCGTCTTCGCCTCACGAAGCGCAATGCATGCGCTAAGTTCGCGCATAAGACTGACACCTCAAGCTAAATTGAAACTGGGTTGAAGGAACCAGCATGCCCATTGATTTCGCGAATATCGTAGACCGTACGAGGGAAACCTGGAATGGGATTCTGGAACTGCGCGCATGTCCTGATCAGTACATCGGCATGCTTGGTCAACTCGAACGTGACAGACGAATCGCTACGCGCGTGCCGGTATCGAGTCGCCCACACGAAGCCGCGTTGATTGTGGTGCTCGAGTCGCCGCACCTTAAGGAATTCGAAGGTGACCCGGGTCCAGCAAAAGGGCCGACCGGAACCAGTTTGGCGAGGTATCTGCGTGAGGTCATCGGCCTTCAGGCAACAATCGACCTGCCGGTGATTCTGATGAATGCCGTGCAACACCAATGTTCACTAGGCAAACCGACCGAACAGAGTCGCGACAAGGTATTTCATGCAGCTTGGAGTGACGCCGGCAGGGCATGCTTTCAGCAACGGTTGCTGGGTGTCTACCAGGGAGGCGATCTCGTCGCCTGCCTTTGCACCAAGGGCAACAAGAGGCCCTGGCTACGGCCGCTCGTCGCTGGTGCCATTCAAGACTCGCTGCCGCTTGCGACTTTTGTTAGTCGCACCCACCCGGCCTCGTGGCCTCGTGACGCACGCAGCCGGAAGCCATTGGATTGGCATTGTGCCGTCCGCACCGTCGGTGCTAGATTGCTTTGAACACTTTGCGCCCGTGCGCCCTCTCCTGGATACGCGAAGGAGCAATCAGCTCTGAGCATTTCTCTCCTCGACCTCTCGCGCGCTTGTCGAGAGTAGCGGCGTCTCGACTGAGCCCCGGTCCACATCTCATACTTGGTCGCTATCTTTTTTATTTCATCAAGGCGTCAGCTCCCGGGCAGCACACGGAACTGACGCCTCCAAGAGCAGGGTAGCTTCAAAGGAGTTTCAGGCCTCCGAGCCCCAAGCGTGGCGCCCCATGCCGCACCTCATACAGTTCATCCGTCCCCGCAAGGTACCAAGCCGCACGCTCGATCTGCTCGAGCGGCGTGCCGCGGCGTTGGTTCTGCAAATCGGTGCCGCGATACGACAACTCTGCCACCGCGCTGCAGTTGAGCAGCATCCCGTACCCTTTCGTCAACTCGACCCAGAGCGCCTCCAGTGCCCGGTCGATGGCGCGAAGCTCAGTCGCGTTCGGGCCAGCAAAGGCCAAGAGCACATGCATTGCAGGCTTGACGATCTCCAACGCGTCGATCTTCCCGTACTCGCACACTACCGCCTTGCCGTAAGTCTTCATGACCTGACGCACGAACTCACGGACCGCTTTCTGCAGTTCAGGCCACGACGCCCCCTCGGTCAGATCAATGCGACCATCGACGAGATCGAAGCGTTTGATCGCCAAGTCAGCGTGGGCTTTCAAGGTCTTGGCCAGGTGATCTCGTACCTTGGCAACGCGGCCCGAGAACACGCTGCCGCGCGCTCCCAGCTTGGCACCCGTCTGCAGCCTGTCACCGCGTTGATGCAGGTCTTCGACATATGAGTTCAGCAGCTTTGCTGTCGATTCGTGAACTGAACCGTCCGAGGCCCAACAAACCCTGCCGAGTTTGAACTCCTGCCAGACCTTCATCTTGAAATAGCGACCTAGGGCGAGGTCCACGTACCTGTCGGAGTGAAGTTCAAGCCGGCTGTCGAACACCTCCGTCCAGTAGTGCAGCCCCGGCATTACGCCCAGCAACTTCCTGCCGACCTCTGTGGGCACCCGGCGGCCCCTTTGTAGCGTGAAAGCCACTGGCGCGTACGGGCCTGCATGAATGCAGCTTTTTGCGAAGTGGCGAACCGCAAGCAGCGAGTCGGCGTTATGCAGCGAGCCGAAGCGCACCGTCGGCGCTGGCTCCGTCGGCGGATGCATCAACGCCTCATCTGTATATGCCAAGACACAGCCCGGTGGAAGGGACGGCGCCAGAGCTGGTTGCCACGGAGGGTCGACGACGCAGAGCCGCTCAGCGAGCGCGCGGTCGCGCATGCTTTCGTTCGTGACGCGGGCGGCTGCCAAAGCCTCTGCCTTGCTCCTTAACGCGCCTTTGGGCGGTTCTATCTTGGCGAGCGGCAGGGCCGCCCAGACCTCGCGAGGCGCAAATGGTGAGGGGTACATGCAGGCTCCTCAGATGAAGTTTTGGTAGCGGCAAACAGCCTCGTCCACCGGAACCCGCAAATGAGCACCGCGTGGCGTCTGGCGTGGACGACCGACCGTCGGTGCCGGACCCTTCGGGAACTTGCCCGGATAGAACGTCCTGGGCTTGTCGCGATGGCTCAACTTGACGAAGAGCGCCGCCAGGGTGAAATAGCTCACGATGAAACGAAGGCCACTCACGACTTCCGGGTCGCTCAGCCGAATCAGGCCGAAAGCGCGGTGCGCATGGTCGTCGGTGCTTTCATTGCTGCTGTACATCCAACCGTGCTTGGCGATCGCTTCCCACTTGAGACGCAGGTAGGCGACTTCGGCCAAGTCGTCTTTGAACCGGCGAGGGTCCAGGAGCACCAGGTAATGCTTGTGAAAACGCGTGTCTCGCCCGTATTCCAGCGCCCAGGCATAGCCCAGCAGCGCGTTACCGTAGTGGCGATCAATGGCACGATGAAATGCCTCGCAATCGGCCTTGAAGGGCATCAGTTGATCCGGATCCGGAACCTCATTCCACCCTGCAGTGGGGATGCTCGGGTCGCGACTGAACAAGTCGAAGCGGAGCGCAACAACCTCGTCGTGACGCTCAGAGAGCCAGTTCAGCCCGTGACTGAAGTTCTTGTGGTTTTCAGCTGCACCACGACGAAAATTGATTCTGGCATCTTTGAAGCGCTTGCGACGCAAGCGGGTCTGCACAGCTTGGGCGAAGCGTTCAACGAGGCAGCAAATGCGTTCAGCCGTTTCAACGTCGTAGCTTTGTTCCAGATTCAGGCGCACATATGCCGGCAGGAGCCGGCCAATGCGCAAGAAGAGCCGGTAGACCGGCGAGAAGTCGTGCATAGGGAATTCATGGAAGACCAAAGCATGGTCCACCAGCAACGCTCTGAGAAATCGCTCGCCTTCGGCCGTGAGCTTAAAACGCATCGTGCCGTTTTTCAGCCCTCGGAGATGCACAAGCGCTTCGGTCGATGAAGCGAACTTCTTCGCGTATCTGTGCATGAACGATATTGGTTTGTCGCAAACCGAAGACGTGGTCAAGACGCCTTTGCGAAAGCGAGCATCTCTCATACGCAAGGCCACACGGCCTTGCGTGTCGAGGTAATCCTCGTCGTAAAAGTTATCAGGTTGGAGAATCATTTGGGTGAGATGAGTTGCAGTGTGGGATGGATGAACAGCACCCTTAGGAGGGTGCTTCGATCACAGCACTGATAAGTTGGTGGGTAGGTCTTAGTTAGTGAGCATTTCAATTACAATAGAGAGCCTGCAAATAGCCGGCTGCTATTGATCGAAAAATGCGGGAAGAGCCAGGGCTCCTGAACTGATATAGCCGAGAGCTTCTGGCTTTTGCCAGAGTGGCAAACAAGTTCTCACGGGGCAGGCACTGCAAAGCAGCGTGGCAAGTCCTAAAAGGGACCGACCACGCGCTGGCGTACTAGTTCGCTGACGAGTGAGAAATGCTCAGATCAGACCCGTGCAAAACATGCGCGGGGCGGGCGGATGCTGCGGTGCAAACTGCTGCGCGAAGGCGTCGGCGGCGCACTCGCCATACACGGGGGTCACCTCGTGCAGGATGGTGAGCGAGGGCTTCGCCTGCTCCGGCGCGGATTTTTCCATGCAAGACGTGTACGTCCAGTATTCCGAGGCTTGGCTTGCTGCGACTTCGTCGTTCCGCATATCAGGCAGAGGCTGGGGCACGGGCGCAGCGGCGATCGGCATTGCTGCACGCTTGCGGCGCATCACGAGAGAGATCCGTTTGCGGCGGCTATCCAGGCCGGTGGCGGAAAGCACGCCGTCACGGATCAACGGCTCAGTTTGCACAGACCGGTTCTCGGGCTGCGTTTGGGGCGCAGTCAACGACGAGGACAGCGGCGCAGTCGTGTGCCCCAGTTCGCCGAGAGCTTCACTCCCGTGGCGGGAGCGACTCTCGGCCAAGGCGATCCAGCTGTCGATCGCTGCCTCGCGCCAGTATGGGATGCGACTGCCGGGAAAGTAGATCGGCAAGGGGAAGGTAGTATCCTGGTACCGGCCCTTCGCCATCTTTGCGTGGAGCGTGCTCTTCGAGAAGGGGACCTTCTCGAGCAAGCGCTTCTTGCGGATGAGTTGGTAGTTCTGACCAGCCAGGATTGCTGTTTGGTTCATGTTGGACATCTTGGTTCTCCGTCGGTAGTGGTTGGTTGCGACGGGATCAAGTTTCTCAACGTGAGCCTTTGTTGTAATCTCCCTCCAGCAGGGCAGACCACCCTCTTTCTGCCAGCAGACCCCCCACTTTTACAGCGGAGGTGGATTCAGAGGATCACTTTTGGTTTGAATTGAGTCCGGAAGCGTTGACGATCGACTCAGCCGCTCCTTGAGCGATGGAATGAGTTCAAGGCGATCTGGCATGTCTCTAATCCATTTCTCGACGGTGTCCTCAAAATTCTTGAGCGCGTCCTGTCCGTACTCCGCCTTCAGCTTTGCGATGACCACTCGCTTCGCCCTTGCCTGGCCGGCCCAATCACTGCGGCTGCGCAAAATTTCGTGGGTCTTCTTCTTCATCACATCCGACTTATGGTGACGACCTTTGGCAGCATTGCTGGCCCTCTCTTTGTTGACAGCGTCAAAGACATGCTTCGTAAGTATCTCTTCCGCTCTGTTCGTCACCAACATCGCGCCGGTCGGGGTATGTGCATCGCACATGAGTTCCCATGCACGGTCTAGGTCCTTGGAATTCAGAGCTCTCGAGGAAGCCACCACATTTGCGCAAGCGCCGTAAATCCACCAAAGATCGGATGAGATGGCATCACCTTCGAGCTTGATCAACTCGGTGACTTTTTCCATGCAAACTTCACCTGTGGAGAGGATCAGTTCCGCCGGCTTTGTGATTGCCAAGTCGTTCATCCTGTTGAACACTCGCTCCCTGAAACCGGTCGCTCCATGCTCTGGCTTGATTTCAAGATACTCACGCTCCAATGTGTCCAACAGGCGGTGAGCCCGGTGCACAATTCGACGATATACTTCCGGAACGTTTTGGTCACTCTCGGTGTTCATTGGATAACTTTGGCCTCGGGCGCTATAAAAATGGACGTTGAGCCTAGCACGGCATCGCGCCTCCTTGATGTTGCAACCGTCATCAGAATAGCGTCCATCGCAGCCATGCCGTAGCGTCGCGTACGCGTCCGCCCGCACGCCTTGAAAAGCTATCTCGTACGAGCGGCACCTGAAGCAACTGCCTGAGCGAAGAGTTCCGCCATCGTCTCCCCGCCTATGCGCCTGTCCTTTGGCTGAATGCTCCCCCGAAGCAGCATCAGGTACACCATCCAATTCATCCGTAGCGCGCAAAGTCACGCATTAAGCTCGCCATGCTCTCATGGTTTTTTGCGTCCTGAGGACGCGGCAGCCACAGAATTCTGCATCCGCAACGCGTCGAGATAGTCGGCCCACCGCTGCATCATTTGCCTACGCTGGTTGACGTACTGCGTACGGTTGTAGGCTCGGCCGTTGGCGTCTTTTACTGCGTGCGCTAGTTGGGCCTCGATCACCAGTGGATCGACCTCCAACACCTCGGCCAGCATGGTGCGGGCTGTCGCCCTGAAGCCGTGCCAAGTCTGAATTTCCGGCGTGTAGCCCATCGTGATGAGCGCCGTACGGACGGAGTTTTCAGAGATCGGACGGTCATGACTGCGCTCACCAGGGAACACAAGGACGCCATGACCGGTCAATCGGTGCAAGTCACGCAGGACAGCCACGGCCTGCGTCGGCAGCGGCACTAGGTGAGGACCACCGTGCTCCTTGCCTTCCTTTTCACGCTTCATCCTGGCGGACGGAATCGTCCAGAGGGCAGCATCCAAATCAATTTCCGCCCAAGCAGCAGCACGCAACTCGCCGGGCCGTTGAAACAGCATGGGCGCGAGTTGGAGCGCCGTGCGAACAATGGGTCCGCCCTTGTAGGCCCGAATCGCCCGAAGCAACTCGCCGAATCGGGCCGGCTCGGTGATAGCCGCAAAATGACGGCCTCGATAAGGTTGCAGCGCGCCTTTCAGATCCACAGTGATGTCACGCTCTACTCGGCCCGTCGCTACACCGTAGCACCAGACCTGACGAGCCAACATCAAGCCGCGATCGGCGGTCTCAATGGCACCGCGCTCCTCTACCTTGCGCAGGGTAGCAAGCAGTTCCACGGGTTCGATTTCGCACAATCGCCGCTCACCCAACCAAGGAAACAAGTCGCGCTCAAGCTGTCGGCGCAGCCGATCAGCATGACCGAGACTCCATTGGTCTTCTTGCTTCGCATACCACTCCAAGGCCACGACCTTGAACGTGTCCCCAGTCGGGTTTTTGGACTTGAGCTTCTGAAGCTTGCGTGCCTGGACTGGGTCAATTCCTCCAGACTTCTGCATCTTCGCTGCGTCTCGAGCCTTGCGAGCGTCAGCCAGACTTGTACTCGGGTAGCTACCCAAGGCCATCCGCCCCTCTTTGCCGTCCGAATATGTCTTCCAGAACCATCGCTTCGAGCCGGCCGGGCTAACCTCCAGATACAAACCCAGCGCATCAGTGAAGCGAGCTCGTTTTTTGTCGGGCGGGCAAGCGGCGTTCTTGCAATGCTTGTCAGTCAGCATGGATAGGGCTCCGGGGCGGAAAATAGGTGGCAACCGGGGAACGATACCCCATCGCAGCGACTTCCCCCCCGACTGTTCCCCGGCTTGTTCCCCGATTTAGCCTTGGCTGCCAGCAAACCTCGTCGGCCGTGCTCGCACGAGAGACAACCCATTTCCCAATGAAAAAGGGCGTTCACTGAAGTTCAGTGAACGCCCTTGGACGTTATGTTGGTGGAGCTGGGGGGATTTGAACCCCCGTCCGCAAGCCTTCATCGCACAGATCTACATGTTTAGCGGTCTGATTTAGATCTCGCTCCCGGAGTCGCGCAGTCGCACGCTAAACCGGACGCCAGTGCCCTATTTTCTCGTTCCGATCCAAGGCACCCGGATCGAAACCAGCCCATGTAATTATCCTTGCAGCCGGGAGGTGTCAGCTTGCGCCTTCACCCCCTTGCCCAGCCCATCGGCCAACTGTTGCAAGGCTCACTGGCAATTAAGCAGCGAGTGCGAAACGTTCGTCGTTTGCAGTTAGTTTGTTTGAATCTGTTTTACGAGCGCATTCAGCTCGACATGCACCGCTGCGATTCCGAACCCACGTCGAAACCAGTGCAGCCCCAAGCCTCGCATTTTAGGCCTGATTCAGCCATTGCAAGAGTTCGATCGGCGATTCGATCGCGCCATCGGCCTGCCACAGAGAGGCGTCAGCCTGCGCACCCATGTAGCCGTAAGTGGCAGCCACCGTACGCATGCCCGCTGCACGGCCCGCCACGATGTCGCGCTCGTCGTCACCGACGTAAATGCAGCGAGCAGGCTCAAGGCCGAGGCGACGCGCTGCTTCGAAGAGGGGCTCGGGATGAGGTTTGGCGTGCGCTGTGGTGTCGCCGCTGACGACTGCGCCCGCGCTGGAGAAAGCCGGTATCGATCGCACCAATGGCTCGGTGAAGCGCTTGGACTTGTTGGTCACGATTCCCCACGAAAAACCCTGCCGACGCAGCGCACCGATCAAGTCGACCACGCCCTCGAACACGTGTGTGTTCAGCAGCATCGTTGCTTCGTAGTTGACGAAGAACTCCTCGCGCATCGAAATGAACTCGGGTGAGTGCGGTGTGATGTCGAACGCGATGCCGAGCATGCCGCGGGCCCCTGCCCCCGCCAGCGGCCGGTAGCGTTCGAACGGCAGCGACGGAAGGCCGCGATCGGTCCGCATCTTGTCCGCGGCTGCACCCAATTCAGGCGCACTGTCGACGAGGGTTCCGTCAAGATCGAAAAGCACCGCCTGCACGTTCGAGATCATCATCAGCCGGGCTTCCTGGTCGCGAACATGTAGTTGACGCTGGTGTCGGCGCTCAGCCAGTAACGCCGAGTGAGCGGGTTGTGCTCCAAGCCGCGCGTGTGTCGCAGATCGAGCCCGGCGCTTCGACAGTGGGCCGCCAGCTCGCTGGGCTTGATGAATTTCTGGTACTCGTGCGTGCCACGCGGCAACATGCCCAGGACGTACTCCGCTCCCAAGATAGCCAGCATGAATGCCTTGGCGTTTCGGTTGATGGTCGAAAAGAACACCCATCCACCGGGCTTGACCAGATCGGCACAGGCCTTCACCACCGATGCGGGCTGGGGCACGTGCTCCAGCATTTCCATGCAAGTCACCACATCGAAGCTTGCTGGCTGTTCGGCTGCCAGCACCTCGACGCTGACTTCACGGTATTTCACGCCGCTCGTCGACGCCTCGAGCGCGTGCAACTGCGCCACCTTGAGCGCTTTGTCGGCCAGGTCAATCCCTAGGACGTCGGCACCGCTGCGAGCCATCGAATCGGCCAGAATGCCGCCGCCGCAACCGACGTCCAGTACTCGTCGGTCAGCAACAGGCGCGATGCCATCGATCCACGCCAGACGCAGCGGGTTGATTTCATGCAAAGGCCGGAATTCACTTTCAAGATCCCACCAACGGTGAGCGAGTTCCGAAAACTTGGCGAGTTCGGCCGGGTCAGCATTCACATGTTCGTTCATAGGCGTAATTATGAAAGAGCCATAAAAAAACCCCGCCTAAGCGGGGTTTCGTCGAGGATTCTTTCGAATCAACGGTTGGCGCGGGTACCGACCACTTCGATTTCCACGCGGCGGTTCTTGGCGCGGCCTTCCTTGGTGCGGTTGTCAGCCACTGGCTGCTTCTCGCCCTTGCCTTCGGTGTAGACGCGATTGCGTTCGATACCCTTGGTGACCAGGTAAGCCTTGACGGCTTCTGCGCGGCGAACCGACAGGCGCTGGTTGTAGGCATCCGAACCGATCGAGTCGGTGTGACCGACGGCGATGATGACTTCAAGGTTGACGTCGCGGATCTTCGACACCAGGTCGTCGAGCTTGGCGCGGCCTTCAGGCTTCAGAACCGACTTGTCGAAGTCGAAGAATGCGTCGGCAGCGAAGGTGACCTTCGAAGCTGCGGGCGGAGCCGGCGGTGCGACAGGCACGACCGGTGCGCTTGGCGAAGCGATCGGGGTGGCCGGTGCAGCCGGAACCAGAGCGCCGTCGCAGCCAACAGCAGCCGTTGCAGGCGTCCAATTGGCATCGCGCCAGCACAGTTCGTTGGTGCCGTTCTTCCAGACCAGCTCGCCGGTACCGTTTTGCCAGTTGTCGATGACGGGACCGCCATTTGCTGCGGTGACACGGGTCTGCGCGCCGGCGGCAGTGGCGAGCGCAGCGACTGCAAACATCATCGCCACTTTATTCAGTTTCTTCATGGTTCTCCTCTTGGGGAAAAAGCCGCAGCCGCGCTGCGAATCAAGGACGCTTTAAGTGACCACCACCCAAAACGTTGAGGCGATTGTGCCATAGGGTCTTTGGCAAACAGCCCGGGGAGGGGCCACGAAACGTAGGACGGCGGCGGAATAGCCGGCATGTGTTGCTGCAGCACTACACCGCCGGAAGCGTAAAATTTCGCTCCTTGCTGTCTGCCTGCCGCCCATGACCTCGTTCGCCAAAGAAACCCTTCCCATCAGCCTCGAAGAGGAAATGCGTCGCAGCTATCTCGACTACGCCATGAGCGTGATCGTAGGCCGCGCCCTGCCCGACGCAAGAGATGGGCTCAAGCCAGTGCATCGTCGCGTGCTGTTCGCGATGCATGAACTGAACAACGACTGGAACCGTCCCTACAAGAAGTCGGCACGTATCGTGGGCGATGTGATCGGCAAGTACCACCCGCACGGCGACCAGTCCGTCTACGACACGATCGTGCGTCTGGCGCAGAACTTCTCGATGCGGCACATGTTGGTCGACGGCCAAGGCAATTTCGGCTCTGTCGACGGCGATATGGCGGCAGCGATGCGCTATACCGAAATTCGACTTTCGAAGATCGCTCATGAAATGCTGGGCGATATCGACAAGGAGACGGTCGACTTTCAAGACAATTACGACGGCTCGGAAAAAGAGCCGGCCGTGCTGCCCAGCAAATTGCCGAATTTGCTGGTCAATGGCGCAGGCGGTATCGCCGTTGGCATGGCGACCAATATTCCTCCGCACAACCTCAACGAGGTCGTCGATGCATGCCTGCATCTCCTTCGGCATCCGGAGGCAAGCATCGACGAACTGATGGAAATCGTGCCCGCGCCCGACTTTCCTACCGCCGGCATCATCTACGGTATCAACGGCATCAAGGATGGCTACCGCACAGGGCGGGGCAAGGTGGTGATGCGCGCACGCTGCCATTTCGAAGACATCGATCGCGGCCAGCGCCAAGCGATCATCGTCGACGAGTTGCCCTACCAGGTGAACAAGAAGACGCTCCAGGAGCGCATGGCCGAACTGGTTCACGAAAAGAAGATCGAAGGCATCAGCCACATCCAGGACGAGTCCGACAAATCGGGCATGCGCCTGGTGATCGAACTCAAGCGCGGCGAAGTGCCCGAAGTGGTTCTCAACAACCTCTACAAGCAGACCCAACTGCAGGACACTTTCGGCATCAACATGGTGGCGCTGGTCAATGGCCAGCCGAAGCTGTGCAACCTGAAGGACCTGATCGAAGTCTTTCTGCAGCATCGCCGTGAGGTCGTCACCCGCCGTACTGTCTATACGTTGCGCAAGGCGCGCGAACGCGGCCATGTGCTCGAGGGCCTGGCGGTGGCGCTGGCGAACATCGACGACTTCATCGCGATCATCCGCAACGCGCCGACGCCGCCTGTTGCCAAAGCCGAGCTGATGAGCCGTCCTTGGGACAGCAAACTGGTGCGCGAAATGCTCACCCGTACGCGCGCCGACGGCGGCGTCATCAATGCGGACGACTACCGCCCCGACGGCCTCGAACTTGACTACGGCATGGGCTCCGACGGGCTCTACCGGCTCTCCGACACGCAGGCCCAGGAAATCCTGCAAATGCGCCTGCAACGCCTGACCGGCCTCGAGCAAGACAAGATCGTCGCAGAGTACAAAGAAGTCATGGCCGAGATCGACGATCTGCTCGACATCCTGGCGCGGCCCGAGCGCGTGTCGGTCATCATCGGCGACGAACTGGGCGTGATCAAGCAGGAGTTCGGCCAGACCAAGCTTGGCGCTCGCCGCAGTCAGGTGGAACACAGCGCGTTCGACCTGTCGACCGAAGACCTGATCACCCCCACCGACATGGTGGTCACGCTGTCGCACAGCGGCTACATCAAGAGCCAGCCGCTCGGCGAATACCGTGCGCAGAAGCGGGGCGGACGCGGCAAGCAGGCCACCGCGACGAAGGAAGACGACTGGATCGACCAGCTCTTCATCGCGAACACGCACGACTACATCCTGTGTTTCTCGAACCGTGGCCGGCTCTACTGGCTCAAGGTATGGGAAGTGCCTGCCGGCTCTCGCGGCTCGCGCGGCCGGCCCATCGTCAACATGTTCCCGCTGCAAGAGGGAGAGAAGATCAACGTCGTGCTGGCACTCACCGGAGAGAAGCGCACCTTCCCGGCAGACCAGTACATCTTCATGGCGACCTCGATGGGCACCGTCAAGAAGACCGCGCTCGATGAGTTCAACAACCCGCGCAAGGGCGGGATCATCGCCGTCAATCTTGACGACGGCGACTACCTCGTCGGCGCGGCACTGACCGACGGCAAGCACGACGTGATGCTCTTCAGCGACGGTGGCAAGGCGGTTCGCTTCGACGAGGAAGACGTGCGTCCTTTGGGCCGCAACGCGCGCGGCGTGCGCGGCATGTCGCTCGATCCGGGTCAGGGCGTGATCGCCATGCTGGTGGCCGAAGACGAGGCGCAGAGCGTGTTGACCGCCACCGAAAACGGTTACGGAAAGCGCACAAGCATTACCGAGTACACCCGCCATGGCCGGGGAACCAAAGGCATGATTGCCATTCAACAGAGTGAGCGCAACGGCAAGGTCGTCGCGGCCACGTTGGTCCACGCGGACGACGAGATCATGCTGATCACCGACAAGGGCGTGCTCGTGCGCACCCGCGTTGCCGAGATCAGAGAACTCGGTCGCGCCACCCAGGGCGTCACACTCATCGGCCTCGACGAAGGCGCCAAGCTCAGCGGACTGCAGCGCATTGTCGAGAACGATGCGATCGTCGAAAGCGAGCCCGACGTCGACGACACTTCCTCATCTTCAACGGAGAATCCTCAGTGAAAAAAATCAAGCTTGCGGTCCTGACGGTCGCACTGGCAGCCAGTTCGATCGCCATGGCCCAAGACAAAGCGACGCTCGTGAAGCAGTTGCTTGAAGTTCAACGCCCCGCCATCGATGGCATGGCTCGCATTCTGGTGAACGACTCCGTGGCGCCGATCCTCCAGGCAGGCGGGGAATATCTACAGACGCAGGTGCCGGCCGAGAAGCGCGAAGCGTTGGGCAAGGCAGCCGAGGCCGAAGTCCAGAAGTACGTGCAGGAAGCCTTCCCCATCGTGCGCGACAAGGCGTTGCAATTGGCACCGAGCACGGTCGGCCCGCTGCTCGAGCAGAACTTCAACGAAGACGAACTGAAGCAGTTGGTTGCATGGCTCAGTTCACCGCTCAACAAGAAGTTCTCGGACCTGAATCCTCAGTTGGGTTCGGCGCTCACGCAGAAGCTGGTGGCGGATGTTCGCCCCACCATCGATCCGAAGCTGCAGGCGCTGAACGTCAGTGTCGCAAAGGCCCTCGGTGCGCCGACCAATGGCCAGCCCGCCGCCGCCGCGCCCTCCAAGCCCGCGGCCAAAGCGCCTGCCAAGAAGTGAACCCGCGGGCGGGCGCACGCCCGTACAACTTCTCAGCCGGCCCGGCCGCGATGCCGGAAGAGGTGCTGCGCCAAGCTGCTGCGGAGATGCTCGACTGGCATGGAAGCGGCATGGGCGTGATGGAGATGAGCCACCGCGGCAAGGAGTTCGGGGCGATCTACGCGAAAGCCGAGGCCGACTTGCGCGCCTTGCTGGACGTGCCCGCCAACTTCCGTATTCTTTTCATGCAGGGCGGCGGACTGGGAGAGAACGCCATCGTGCCGATGAACCTGTCGCGCGGAAGCGTGGCCGACTTTGTCGTCACCGGCAGTTGGAGCGTCAAGTCACACAAGGAAGCAAAGCGCTACTGCGACGCACGCGTCGTGGCCAGCAACGCGGATGACCAGCACACGCGCTTGCCGGACCCGGCCACCTGGAAGCTGACACCAGGCGCCGCCTACGTCCATGTGTGCACCAACGAAACGATCAACGGCATCGAGTTTCAGACCTTGCCTGATCTCGCCGCCTTGGGCTGCGACGCGCCACTGGTGATCGACTTCTCCTCGCACGTCGCCTCGCGAAGTGTCGACTGGCGCCGCGTCGGCCTTGCCTTCGGTGGCGCGCAGAAAAACCTGGGGCCGGCTGGCCTGACCATCGTCGTGGTGCGCGACGACCTGCTCGGCCACGCACTGGACATCTGCCCGAGCGCTTTCAACTACAAGACGGTCGCCGACAACCAGTCCATGTACAACACGCCGCCGACATGGGGCATCTACATGGCGGGGCTCACCTTCGACTGGCTGCTTCGTCAAACCGAGGGCGCAGCGACCGGCGTGGCCGCGATGGAACAGCGCAACACGGCCAAGGCCGAGCTGCTTTACGGCTTCATCGACGGCTCGGACTTCTACGCGAACCGAATCGACGCCGCCTGCCGCTCCCGCATGAATGTGCCCTTTTTTCTCGCAGATGAAAGCCACAACGAAGCCTTTCTGGCCGGTGCGCGCGAAGCCGGGCTGCTGCAACTCAAAGGGCACAAGTCGGTCGGCGGGATGCGCGCGAGCATCTACAACGCCATGCCGCTCGAAGGTGTGCAGGCGCTGGTGGGCTACATGCGAGAATTCGAGCGATCGCAGGCCTAGCCTGCACGCCTCTTTTTCGCACGATGTCCGACACCCCCTCCTCGACGCCGACGCCCGACACTTCCACGGATCTCTCCGGTCTGCGCGTGCAGATCGACGCGCTCGATCAACGTCTGATCGAACTGCTCAATCAGCGGGCGCATGTCGCCGAGCAGGTTGGTGAAGTCAAGAAGCGGGAAGGGACGCCTTTCTTCCGGCCCGACCGCGTGGCGCAAGTCATCGAGAAAATGCAGAAGGCCAATGCGGGCCCGCTCAAGAGCCTGCATGTGGCGGCGATCTGGCGCGAGATCATGTCGGCGTGCCTCGCGCTCGAGTCGCCGCAGCGCGTCGCGGTGCTTGGCCCCGAGGGCACTTTCTGCGAACAGGCAGCGGTCGAATATTTCGGCGGTGCTGCCGATTTGGTCTATTGCGCGAGCTTCGACGAAGTCTTCCATGCAACTGCGGCAGGGAGCGCGCAATACGGCGTCGTCGGCGTCGAGAACTCGACCGAAGGCGTGGTGACACGCTCGCTCGACCTGTTCCTTCACTCGCCGGCGCACGTGGTCGGCGAGGTCAGCCTGCTGGTGCGGCACCACCTGTTGCGCACATCGAACTCTCTCGGGGATATCGAGGCGGTCCTGGCACATCCTCAAGCGCTGGCGCAGTGCCAGACCTGGCTGGCCAAGCACCTGCCGCATGCCGAACGGCGTGCTGTGTCCAGCAACGCCGAAGGCGCTCGGCTCGCCGCCGGCAACCCGGCCTGGGCCGCACTGGCAAGCGACCGTGCCGCCACGCGTTTCGGGCTCCACATCGTGGCGCATGCGATTCAGGACGATTCGTACAACCGCACGCGTTTTGCCATCATCTGCCTGCCGCAGACGCTCGCCATGCCGCCGGCTTCCGGGCGCGACTGCACCAGCCTCGTCGTCTCCGTACCCAATCACGCAGGCGCGGTGCACGACTTGCTGATGCCGCTGAAGGCCAACAACGTCTCGATGACGCGTTTCGAGTCGCGTCCCGCGCGGACTGGGCAATGGGAGTACTACTTCTACATCGACCTCGACGGCCATCCATCTCAACCCAACGTGGCCGCGGCGCTCGCCGAACTGCGAACGCTGTGCGCCTTCTACAAGGTGCTGGGCGCCTACCCCGTCACCGCGTGAGCGGCCCGATGTTCGAGCAACTGGGCCTGATCGGCTGCGGTCTGATGGGCGGCTCCTTCGCGCTGGCGCTCAAGCGCGCCAAGTTGGTCAAGCGCGTCGTCGGCTACAGCAAGTCGCCGTCGACCACCGAAAGGGCGCGCCAGCTCGGTGTCATCGACGTGGCCGCACCGTCCGCACTGCTCGCGGTCTCCGGCGCCGACCTGGTGTTGGTGGCGGTGCCCGTCTCGGCCTCCGAAGCCACTTTCAAGGCGATTCGGCACGGCGTTTCGTCGGACACGCTGGTGATGGACGTGGGCTCGACGAAGGGCGACGTGATCGAAGCCGCCCGGCGGGGGCTCCAAAACCAATTTTCAAGCTTCGTGCCGGCCCACCCGATCGCCGGAAAGGAAGTCGCCGGCGTCGAGCACGCAGAGGCCTCGCTCTTCGACGGGCGGCAGGTGATCCTGACGCCCACCAAAACCACGCTGCGCTCCAACGTCCAGCGCGCTGCGCAGCTCTGGACCGGCATCGGCGCCCAGGTGCTCACCATGACGCCGCAGGACCACGACAGTGCTTTCGCCGCCGTGAGCCACCTGCCGCATCTGCTGGCCTTCGCCTTCACCAACGCTGTCGCGGAACAGCCTGACGGTGCGCGTTTTCTCGGTCTGGCCGGACCGGGTTTTCGCGATTTCACGCGGATTGCGGCCAGCGACCCTGCCGTGTGGCGCGACATCCTGTTGGCCAATCGCGAGCAGGTGCTGCTGCAATCGCAAGCTTTTCGCACGAAGCTGCTCGAGCTCGAGGCCTTGATCGCCGCCGGTGACGCGCAGGCCTTGGAGAACACGATCGCCGATGCAAGGCGGACCCGCGCGCAATGGCGCAGCCCCGGCAACTGACCATGTATTCGTCTCCCTTTCTCGATCTCCCGCCCTTCCGCGCCGCCACCGGCGTCGTCCGGCTGCCTGGCTCCAAGAGCATTTCCAATCGCATCCTGTTGTTGGCAGCACTCGCGGCCGGCACGACCACGGTCCATGACCTGCTCGATTCGGACGACACGCGCGTGATGCTCGACGCGTTGCGCGCCCTGGGCTGCGAGGTCGCGCAAGAAGGCGCAACGCTGCGCATCCATGGGCTCGATGGCCAATTGCGAACGCGGCAGGCTTCGCTCTTTATGGGCAATGCCGGTACCGCGATGCGCCCGCTGACGGCGGCGCTGGCGCTGCTGGGCGGCGATTTCGAACTGCATGGCGTGCCTCGCATGCACGAACGGCCGATCGGCGACCTGGTCGACGCGCTCACGCAACTGGGTTGCCGCATCGACTACCTCGGCAATCCCGGCTATCCGCCGCTGCGCATTCACCCCGTGCCGCCCGACATGCTGGCGCTCGACGTGCCGATTCGCGTGCGCGGCGACGTGTCCAGCCAGTTTTTGACCGCGCTGCTGCTCACGCTGCCGCTGGTGGCCACACGCGATGTCACGATCGAAGTGGTGGGCGAGCTGATCTCCAGGCCCTACATCGAGATCACGCTCAACCTGCTCGCACGCTTCGGCATCGACGTGCGGCGCGAGGACTGGCAGCGTTTCACCATCCCGGCGGGCAGCCGCTATCGCTCGCCCGGCGACATCCATGTCGAGGCCGACGCCTCTTCTGCGAGCTACTTCATCGCACTCGGCGCACTGGCGGCTACCGGCGATGGGCTTCGCATCGAGGGTGTCGGTGCGACATCGATCCAAGGTGACATTCGCTTCATCGAGGCTGCGCGCGAGATGGGCGCGCAGGTCGAAAGCGGCCCGAACTGGCTGCGGGTGGCGCGCGGTGCCTGGCCTCTGAAGGCCATCGATCTCGACGCCAACCACATTCCCGACGCTGCGATGACACTGGCGGTGATGGCGCTCTACGCCGACGGCCCGAGCACGTTGCGCAACATCGCGAGCTGGCGTGTGAAAGAAACCGACCGCATCGACGCGATGGCTGCCGAACTGCGCAAGCTTGGTGCCGCGGTAGAAGACGGCCCGGATTTCATTCGCGTGCATCCCCTGCCAGCGGCCAACTGGCGAGCCGCGAGCGTCGAAACGTACGACGATCACCGCATCGCGATGTGTTTCTCGCTCGCCGCATTCAACCCGGCAGCGTTGCCCGTGCGGATTCTGGATCCACACTGCGTCGCCAAGACATTCCCCGACTATTTCGAGACCCTGTTCGAAGTGGTCGAGCCGCTCGACATCCCGGTGATCTGCATCGATGGCCCTACCGCCTCGGGCAAGGGCACCCTGGCCGTGGAGGTCGCGCACGCCCTGGGGTACCACTACCTGGACTCGGGCTCGCTCTATCGCGTGACCGGCCTGGCAACGCGCCGCGCCGGACTGGAGCCCGATGCAGCCAACGAAGGCCGCATTGCAGCGCTGGCCCACGGCCTGTCGTTGCAGTTCATCAAAGGCCAGGTGGTGTTGGATGGCGAGGATGTGAGCGACGCCATCCGCACGGAGGCCGCTGGCATGGACGCATCGCGCGTCTCGGCCCTGCCCGCCGTGCGCGAGGCGCTGCTGTCGCTGCAGAAGCGCTTCCGCCGCTTGCCAGGCCTGGTCGCCGACGGCCGCGACATGGGCACGGTGATCTTCCCGGAGGCGCCGCTGAAAGTCTTCTTGACGGCCAGCGCCGCGCAGCGTGCCGACCGGCGGCATAAGCAGTTGATTTCAAAGGGGATTTCGACTACACTCGACAGTCTTCGCGCCGACCTGGAAGCTCGCGATGCCCGGGACTCATCCCGCAGCGTCGCCCCTCTGAAGCCGGCACGAGATGCCCGCCGCCTCGACAACTCCCAGCTCTCCATCGCGCAATCGATCGAGCAGGTATTGGACTGGTGGCAGGACGTACAGCCTTTCAAGGCTTCTTGAAGGGCTTTTTCATCCCGCAGGTCCCTGCCGCGCGTCAGCGCACCGGCCTGCTGGTTTTCGCAACCAACCGGGCCGCAAGCCCACAACCGCCGTCGCCAGACCCCAGTGCAGCCGCAATCGTGCAGTTGCCAACCCTGCGTGACGGAAGGAAATGACACATGTCTGAATCTTTTGCCGATCTGTTCGAAGAGTCCCTGAAGCGTTCCGAAATGCGCACCGGCGAGGTCATCACGGCCGAAGTCGTGCGCGTCGAACATAACCACGTCGTCGTGAACGCCGGACTCAAGTCCGAAGCGTACGTGCCGATCGAGGAGTTCAAGAACGACAAGGGCGAGCTCGAAGTCCAGGCCGGCGATTTCGTTTCCGTGGCCATCGGCTCGGTCGAAAACGGCTACGGCGACACCATCCTCTCGCGCGACACCGCCAAGCGTCTGGCTTCGTGGCTCGCGCTCGAGAAGGCCCTGGAATCCGGCGAGTTCGTCACCGGCACCACCAGCGGCAAGGTCAAGGGCGGCCTGACCGTTCTGGTCAACGGCATCCGCGCGTTCCTGCCGGGTTCGCTGATCGACACGCGTCCGATCAAGGACCTGACCCCGTATGAGAACAAGACCCTGGAATTCAAGGTCATCAAGCTCGACCGCAAGCGCAACAACGTCGTGCTGTCGCGCCGTGCCGTGGTCGAAGCCAGCATGGGCGAAGAACGCGCCAAGCTGATGGAGACCCTGAAGGAAGGCGCAGTCGTGCGCGGCGTCGTCAAGAACATCACCGAATATGGTGCATTTGTTGACCTCGGCGGCATCGACGGCTTGCTGCACATCACCGACATGGCATGGCGCCGTGTTCGCCACCCGAGCGAAGTCGTTCAGGCCGGCCAGGAAATCACCGCCAAGATCCTCAAGTTCGACACCGAAAAGAACCGTGTCTCGCTGGGTCTGAAGCAAATGGGTGACGACCCATGGATGGGCGTGTCGCGCCGCTACCCGCAATCGACCCGCCTGTTCGGCAAGGTCACGAACATTGCCGACTACGGCGCTTTCGTTGAACTCGAACCCGGCATCGAAGGCCTGGTGCACGTGTCCGAAATGGACTGGACCAACAAGAACATCGCGCCGAACAAGATCGTTTCGCTCGGCGACGAAGTCGAAGTCATGGTCCTCGAAATCGACGAAGACAAGCGCCGCATCAGCCTGGGCATGAAGCAGTGCAAGGCCAACCCGTGGCAAGAGTTCGCGCAAAACACCAAGCGTGGTGACCGCGTCAAGGGCCCGATCAAGTCGATCACCGATTTCGGCGTGTTCGTGGGTCTGGCCGCTGGTATCGACGGCTTGGTTCACCTCTCGGACCTCTCTTGGAACGAAACCGGCGAAGCCGCGGTTCGCAACTACAAGAAGGGCCAGGAAGTCGAAGCGCTCGTGTTGGCCGTCGATGTCGACCGCGAACGCATCAGCCTGGGTATCAAGCAGCTGGACAGCGATCCGTTCACGACGTTCACCACGGTGAACGACAAGGGCCAGATCGTCACCGGCAAGGTCAAGACCGTCGACGCCAAGGGTGCCGAGATCGATCTGGGCGAAGACATCATCGGCTACCTGCGTGCTTCGGAAATCTCGCGCGACCGCGTCGAAGATGCCCGTAACGTGCTCAAGGAAGGCGACGAAGTCACGGCCGTGGTGGTGAACGTGGATCGCAAGACCCGCAACATCCAGCTGTCGATCAAGCAGAAGGACATGGTCGACGAACAAGGCGCCATGGCCAGCCTGAGCCAGCAGTCGTCGCGCGAGAACGCCGGCACCACCAGCCTGGGCGCCCTGCTGCGCGCCAAGCTGGACAACAACGACAGCAAGTAAGCTGCGTCAGCGAGACAGAGCCGGTCGCAAGGCCGCTCTGTCTTTTTTTTCGCCTTCGTTTTGTTCGGCACATGACACGCTCAGACCTCGTTGAAGAACTCGCGGCCCGTTTCTCGCAGCTGACGCACCGCGATGCCGAGTACGCCGTCAAGACGATCCTCGACGCGATGAGCGACGCCATGGTGCGTGGTCACCGCATCGAGATTCGCGGCTTCGGCAGTTTCTCCGTCAACCGCAGGCCGCCGCGCATCGGACGCAATCCGCGTTCGGGCGAGAGCGTGCAGATTCCCGAGAAACGCGTTCCCCACTTCAAACCGGGCAAGGCCTTGCGCGAGGCCGTGGACGCGCGCACCGCGGAACTGGGCGCATTGGAAAGTCGCAAGCCCTGATGGCACACGGTGCGACCTTAGAATCGGCGAGCCCATGGGGACGCCGATGAAATACCTCCTGTGGCTGCTCAAGGCAGCCATTTTTTTTACCCTCTTCGCCTTCGCGCTGAACAACCAGCACGACGCCACCGTCTACTTCTTCTTCGGCACATCCTGGCGCGCGCCCTTGGTGCTGGTCGTGCTTGCCGCGTTCGCAGGTGGCCTGGTGGTCGGGGCGCTCGGCATGTTGCCCGGTTGGTGGAAACACCGCACCGCAGCGGCGCAGTTGCCGGCTGCACTCCCCGCCGATCTCGCGATGCCCGTGACGCCGCCGGCTTCTTCGATCCCGACCGACCTCCCTGCAGTGCGTCAACATGGACTTTGATTTCAGTTGGCTCCTGCTCAGCCTGCCCGTCGCCTTCGTGCTGGGCTGGTTGGCTTCACGCTTTGATCTGCGCCAGCTCAAGCTGGACAATCGTCAGGCGCCGAAAGCCTACTTTCGTGGTCTGAACTTCTTGCTCAACGAGCAGCAGGACCAGGCCATCGATGCCTTTATCGAGGCGGTGCAAAACGACCCCGACACGCAGGAACTGCACTTTGCCCTGGGCAACCTGTTCCGCCGCCGCGGCGAGTACCAGCGCGCCGTGCGCGTCCACGAGCACCTGCTGGGTCGCGGCGACCTGTCGCGCGCCGACCGCGAACGCGCGCAGCATGCGCTGGCGCAGGACTTCCTGCGCGCCGGGCTGCTCGACCGCGCCGAAGCCGCACTCCAAAAACTCGAAGGCACCCGCTACGAGAACGAATCGAGGCTGGCGTTGCTGGCCATCTACGAACGCTCCCGCGAATGGGCGCAAGCGGCTGCCGTTGCGCAGAAGCTCGACGAGGCCGACCAGGCCAGCTTCACCACCCGCCGCGCCCATCATCTGTGCGAACAGGCCGCCGACCAGTTGGCTGCCGGCGACACACTCGCTGCCGACGCCCTCCTGCAGCAGGCGGTGGCGCTGGCGCCGGAAGCGCCACGCCCTGCCATCGACAGCGCCGTGCTGCTGTTGCGCAACGGCGCTGCAGGAGAAGCCTTCGATGTTCTGGCCGCGCTGAGCGAGCGTGCGCCGCTGGCGCTGCCGATCTACGCCGCCACGCTGCAGCAGGCGGCGGTGGGCGCCCAGCGCACGGGCGAAGCATTGGCCCTGCTGCAGCGCGGCTATGAGCAGACGCCGTCGATCGATGTGCTCGAAGCCATCATCGCGCTCGGCGGCATGCCTGCGCTGCCTGACGACGCGTCGACCGGCACTGTGCCCGAGCCGCGCGACGGCTACATCGCCCACTTGGCACACCAGCCTTCCCTGGTCGCGGCGTCTCGCTGGCTGGCGAGCGAAACCTTCGCGCACGAGCAATTCCATCCGCAGGTGCAACGCGCCCTCGACCAAGCCACGCGGCCGCTGATGCGATACCGCTGCGCCGCCTGCGGCTTCGAGGCCCACCAGTACTTCTGGCATTGCCCGGGCTGTCAGGCCTGGGACAGCTATCCGCCCCGGCGCGTCGAAGAACTGTGAGCGGCGGCGCATGTGGCGCGCCGTATCCGTGAAATACCCGTCTTGATTCCGGAGGGGCGAATCCCTAAGCTTTGAAAGCGCGCCTCGCATTGCCGCGGGACGCGCATGTTCCTTTCATTCAAAAAAGCTCAGGGAGTTGTCATGTTCAAGAAAATTCTGGCCGTCACGGCCATGCTTCTCGCGACCGCAGCCTATGCGGCAGTCGATGCCAACAAGGGCGGCGCCGCCGACTTCGATGCGCTCAAGGGCGTCGGTCCTGCCATGTCCAAGCGCATCGTCGATGCGCGCCAGCAGGGCGAGTTCAAAGACTGGTCCGATCTCATGCAGCGCGTCAAGGGCATGAAGGACAAGACCGCGGCCAAACTATCGGGAGAAGGCCTGACCGTCAACGGCCAGGCCTTCAAGGGCGCCGCCACTGCCGGCAGTGCGAAGAGCGAAACACGCGCCGCGAAGCCTGCCGTCGCCGCGGCCAAGTAGCACGTCGGAAAGACTGCCACCGGAGCCGCCCCAGGGCGGCTTTTTTCATGGCCTGTCCGCGGGGAAACGCCGCCATGGTGGCGCGATATTTGCACGTATGCTCGCCAACGCATTTTCATCATCCATTTTGGAGAGCCCATGAATCACAAGTACGCCCGCTCCGCCATTGCGGCGTTCGCCGCCTTTACCCTCGGCGGCGTCGCCTTTGCGCAGACGAAATGGGACCTGCCGACCGCTTACCCAGCCACCAACTTCCACACGGAGAACATCACGCAGTTCGCCAACGACGTCGACAAGGCGAGCGGCGGCAAGCTCAAGATCACGGTGCACAACAATGCATCTCTGTTCAAAGCGCCCGAGATCAAGCGCGCCGTGCAGGGCGGCCAGGCACAGATGGGCGAGATCCTGCTGGTGAACTACCAGAACGAATGGCAGATGTTCGGTGCCGACGGCATCCCCTTCCTGGCCGACAGCTACGACGCCGCCTGGAAGCTCTACCAGGCCCAGAAGCCGGTGCTCGAGAAGAAGCTCGCCGAGCAAGGAATCATGCTGCTGTATACCGTGGCGTGGCCGCCGCAAGGCATCTTCGTGAAGAAGACCATTGCCTCGGCGGCTGACCTGAAGGGCGTCAAGTGGCGTGCCTACAGCCCAGCCACCGCGCGCATCGCGGAGCTCGTCGGCGCCCAGCCCGTCACCGTGCAGCAGGCCGAGCTGTCGCAGGCCATGGCCACCGGCGTGATCGAGTCGTACATGTCCTCCGGCTCCACCGGCTACGACACCAAGACCTACGAATACATCAAGAACTTCTACGACACCCAGGCCTGGTTGCCCAAGAACGCCGTAATGATCAACAAGAAGGCCTTCGACGCGCTCGACAAGCCCACGCAGGATGCGGTGCTCAAGGCCGGGGCGGACGCCGAGAAGCGCGGCTGGGATTTGTCGAAGAAGAAGAACCTCGAATACCTCGACTTGCTCAAGAAGAACGGCATGACCATCCACGTTCCGTCGGATGCGCTGAAGGCCGACATGAAGAAGGTAGGCGACACCATGCTCAAGGAATGGCTCGAAAAGGCCGGTCCTGAAGGTCAGGCCGTGGCCGACGCCTACAAGAAGATGTAAACCAGGCCACCGCCATCTCATGCGAAAGTCCCTGGACTTCCTCTACAACAGCGCCGCCGCCCTGGCGGCGTTGTTCATGGTCGGCCTGCTGGTCATGATCCTGCTGTCGATCGTCAGCCGGCAGCTGCATTTCAACGTTCCGGGCATCGACGCCTACGCAGGCTATCTGATGGCCGGCGCGGGTTTCCTGGCGCTGGCCCACACGCTCAAGCGTGGCGAACACATCCGCGTGACGCTGATCCTCCAGCACCTCGGCCCGACAGCCAAGCGCTGGCTCGAACGCTGGGCCATGGGTGCAGCCGCCGTGCTGTCGATGCTGTTCGCCTATTTCAGCGTGCGCCTGGTCTGGAACTCGCACGCCTTCAACGACATCTCGACCGGCAACGACGCCACGGCGCTGTGGATTCCACAGCTCGCCATGGCGATCGGCACGGTGGTCCTCGCGATCGCCGCCATCGACGAATTCATCCTCGAATGGCGTGGCCGCGTCGCTGTCCAACACACCGAGGCCCTGCGCCATGAATGACATCGCCGTTGCCGGCGTGCTGATCCTCACGCTGTTCTTCATCCTGGGCAGCGGCGTGTGGATCGGCCTGACCCTCTCGGGCGTGGCATGGATCGCCATGGAGCTCTTCTCCTCCCGCTCTGCGGGCGACGCGATGGCCGTCACGATATGGGGCTCCGCGTCGAGCTGGACGCTCACCGCGCTGCCGTTGTTCGTGTGGATGGGCGAGATCCTGTTTCGCACGCGCCTGTCGCAGGACATGTTCAAAGGGCTCGCGCCATGGATGCAGGCGCTGCCCGGCCGGCTGCTGCACACCAACGTGGTGGGCTGCGCCATCTTTGCGGCGGTCTCGGGTTCGAGTGCGGCCACCTGCGCGACCATCGGCAAGATGACGCTGCCCGAGCTCAAGAAGCGCGGCTACCCCGAAGACATGGTCATCGGCACCCTTGCCGGTGCCGGCACGCTGGGCCTCCTGATTCCGCCGTCGATCATCATGATCGTCTACGGGGTCAGTGCCGACGTGTCGATCGCCAAGCTGTTCATCGCGGGCGTGCTGCCAGGCATCCTGCTGGCGTTGCTGTTCTCGGGCTACATCGCGGTCTGGGCGCTGCGCCATCCCGACAAGATCCCGCCGGCCGACGCGAAGATGAGCTTCATGCAGAAGCTCGACGCATCGCGCAGCCTGATCCCCGTCACGCTGCTCATTGTCTCGGTGCTCGGGTCGATCTATGCGGGCATCGCCACGGCCACCGAGGCAGCCGCGGTCGGTGTGATGGGCGCGCTCATCATCTCGGCGGCGCAGGGTTCGCTCAGCTGGCACAGCTTCAAGGAAGCGCTGCTGGGCGCGACGCGCCTCTACTGCATGATGGCCTTGATCCTCGCCGGCGCGGCCTTCCTCACGCTGTCGATGGGCTACATCGGGCTGCCGCGGCACCTGGCCGAGTGGATCGGCTCGCTGGGCCTTTCGAAGTTCCAGCTGATCGTGATGCTGGCAGCCTTCTATATCGTGCTGGGCTGCTTCCTCGACGGCATCTCGATGGTGGTGCTGACCATGGGCGTGATCATGCCAACGGTAACCGCCGCAGGCATCGACCCGATCTGGTTCGGCATCTTCATCGTGCTGGTGGTGGAGATGGCGCAGATCACGCCGCCGGTGGGTTTCAACCTGTTCGTGCTGCAGGGCATGACCGGGCGCGACCTGCTCTACATCGCGCGCGTCACGTTGCCGATGTTCATCTTGATGATCGCCGCCGTTCTGCTCATCTATTTCGTGCCCGGCATCGTGACCTGGTTGCCGCAGCATATGTCGATGTAGATGGCGCCCATGTTGCCTGTCGTCGCCATCTGTGTCGGGGCGTCGCTGGGTGCCCTGAGCCGTTGGGGCTTCGGCCTCTGGCTCGGCACTGGCCTCATGACCTGGGGCACGCTCGCGGCAAATCTGATCGGCGGCTACCTGATCGGCGTGGCGGTCGCCGTGTTCCACGCTGCGCCCGGGCTCGATCCCGTGTGGCGCCTGGCCATCATCACAGGCTTCCTGGGTGGCCTTACGACTTTCTCGAGCTTCTCAGCCGAAGTTGTCTCGATGCTGCTGGAGGGTCGCGCGGGCGCAGCAGTGACGACGGTAGTCACGCACCTGGCGGGCTCGCTGCTTTTCACCTGGCTGGGCATCCGAAGCGTTCAGCTGCTTTCGGTCTGACACGCTGTCACGCCGGGGGCGCGGCGCGCCCGATCTTCCAAAGGCCGTCGCCCACGCTGAGGTTTCAGGGGCTCGCGACAAACCCCGCTCGATAGAATTGCCCCCCGATGTCCCTTGTCCTTCTCGTCGCACTTCCCTTCCTCGCCAGCGTTCTCGCCGCCTTGTTGCCGGCCAACGCGCGCAACCGGGAATCGACGCTCGCCGGACTCGTGGCGCTGGGTTGCGCGGTGCAGACGGCGTGGATCTTTCCGCGGATCGCCCACGGCAACGTGATCCGCGAACAGGTCGAGTGGCTGCCGGCCCTTGGCCTCGACCTGGTCTTCCGCATGGACGGCTTCGCCTGGCTGTTCTGCATGCTGGTGCTGGGCATCGGCGCGCTGGTGGTGCTGTACGCGCGCTACTACATGTCCGCCTCCGACCCGGTGCCGCGTTTCTTCGCGTTCTTCCTTGCCTTCATGGGCGCGATGATGGGCGTGGTGCTCTCGGGCAACCTGGTGCAAATGGTGCTGTTCTGGGAACTCACCAGCCTCTTCTCCTTCCTGCTCATCGGCTATTGGCACCATCGTCGCGACGCGCGGCGCGGTGCGCGCATGGCGCTCACGGTGACAGGCGCGGGCGGCCTGTGCTTGCTGGCCGGCGTGCTGGTGCTGGGCCGCATCGTCGGCAGCTACGAACTCGACGTGGTGCTGGCCTCGGGCGAACTGATCCGCAGCCACCCGCTGTACCTCACCATGCTCGTGCTGGTGCTGCTCGGCGCATTTACCAAGAGCGCGCAGTTCCCGTTCCACTTCTGGCTGCCGCGCGCCATGGCCGCGCCGACGCCGGTGTCGGCCTACCTGCATTCGGCCACGATGGTGAAGCTCGGCGTGTTCCTGATGGCGCGGCTGTGGCCGGTGCTCTCCGGCACCGAAGAGTGGTTCTGGCTGGTCGGCGGCGCAGGCGCGATCACGCTGCTGCTGGGCGGGTTCATTGCGATGTTCCAGCGCGACCTCAAGGCGCTGTTGGCCTATTCGACGATCTCGCACCTCGGGTTGATCACACTGCTGCTCGGTCTCAACAGCCCGCTGGCCGCCGTCGCCGCGGTCTTCCACACCATGAACCACGCGACCTTCAAGGCCTCGCTCTTCATGGCCGCGGGCATCATCGACCACGAAACCGGCACGCGCGACATCCGCAAGCTCAGCGGCCTGATGCGGCTGATGCCCATCACTGGCACCCTGGCCGTGATTGCGAGCGCCTCGATGGCCGGCGTCCCCCTGCTCAACGGCTTTTTGTCGAAGGAGATGTTCTTCGCCGAAACCGTGTTCATCCAGTCCACGCCCTGGATCGACTTCAGCCTGCCGATCATCGCCACCGTGGCCGGCATCTTCAGCGTGGCCTATTCGGCGCGCTTCGTGTTCGACGTTTTCTTCGGCCCGCCTTGCGGCGATCAGGTCCCCAAGCCGCCGCACGAGCCGCCGCACTGGATGCGCGTGCCGGTCGAGTTGCTCGTGCTGATCTGCCTGGTGGTCGGCGTCGCACCGGCCTGGTCGGTCGGCCCGCTGCTGGCCGCGGCCGCTCTGCCCGTGGTCGGCGGCGTGCTGCCCGCGTACAGCCTGGCCGTTTGGCACGGCTTCAACCTGCCGCTGCTGATGAGCTTCGTGGCCCTTGCCGGCGGTGCCGCGCTGTACCTGTTGCAACGCTACCGGCGCACGCTGGGGCAGCTGGAGCACACGCCCCTGCTGCACCGCCTCGACGGACAACGCCTTTTCGAAAACCTGCTGGCGCGCCTGAGCGAAACCGGCCGCCGCAGTCGCCGCCTGTTCGGCACCCGCCGCTTGCAGACGCAGCTGCTGTTGCTGGTGGTGGTGGCCGTTGCCGGTGCCGCCGCATCACTGTGGTTCACGCCCAGCGCGCGCGGCACGCGCGCCCTGCTGCCCTTCTCGCCGATGTTCGCCATGGCGTGGTTGATCGGCGCAGGGTGCGCCCTCGCCGCCGCCTGGCAGGCCAAGTTCCACCGGCTCGCCTCGATGATGCTGTCCGCCGCTGCCGGCCTGGTGTGCTGCATCACCTACATCTGGTTCTCGGCGCCCGACCTGGCGCTCACGCAACTGGTCGTGGAAGCCGTGACGACCGTGCTCATCCTTCTGGGTCTGCGCTGGTTGCCGATGCGCAGCAAGGACGCGGTGCAGCCCGCCTCGGCGCGCCTCCGCCCATGGGGCCGCCGCGGACGCGACCTGTTGGTGGCCGCCTCGGCCGGCACCGGCATGGCGGCGTTGGCGTGGACGATGATGACGCGCGACTTTCCGCAGAGCATCTCCCCGTTCTTCCTCGAGCGCGCGCTCAGCGAGGGCGGCGGCACCAATGTCGTGAACGTGATGCTGGTCGACTTCCGCGGCTTCGACACCTTCGGCGAGATCACCGTGCTCGGCGTGGTCGCGCTCACCGTATACGCGCTGCTGCGCCGCTTCAGGCCCGCGCCCGAGTCGATGGCGCTGCCGGCCCAGCAACGCGCGCAGACCGACGACGGCAGCAGCGACCTGCTCAACCCGCGCCGCGCCACCGACAGCGCCATCGGCTACCTGATGGTCCCTGCCGTGCTGGTGCGCCTGCTGCTGCCGATGGCGGTGCTGGTGTCGGTCTATTTCTTCATGCGCGGCCACAACGCGCCGGGCGGTGGGTTCGTCGCGGGCCTGGTCATGTCGGTCGCACTGGTGCTGCAGTTCATCGTCTCGGGTACCGAGTGGGTGGAAGAGCACCTGCGCATCTACCCACGCCGCTGGATCGCCATCGGCCTGCTGCTGGCGCTCGCCACGGGCGGCGGTGCGGTCGCGCTGGGCTACCCCTTCATGACGACCCACACCGCCCACCTGCACCTGCCGATGCTCGGCGAAATCCACGTGCCGAGCGCGCTGTTCTTCGACCTGGGCGTGTTCTCGCTGGTGCTCGGCGCCACCATGCTCATCCTCACTGCGCTGGCCCACCAGTCGGTGCGCAGCCACCGGTGGGCCGACGAGCAAGACGAGCGCAAGGCGGCCGAAGCCCATGCCGTACCGACCGTCGAGGGCGCACGCTGATGGAGGCCGTGCTCGCCATCGCCATCGGGGTGCTCACCGGCTCGGGCGTGTACCTGCTGCTGCGCCCCCGTACGTTCCAGGTGATCATGGGCCTGACGCTGATCTCCTACGCCGTCAATCTGTTCATCTTCAGCATGGGCCGATTGAAGGTCGACAGCGAGCCGGTGTTGATTCCCGGCCTCGAGGCCACGCTCGCCAACACCGCCGACCCGATGCCGCAGGCCCTGGTGCTGACCGCCATCGTGATCGGCTTTGCCATGACGGCTTTGTTCCTCGTCGTGATGCTCGCGTCGCGCGGCCTCAGCGGCACCGACCACGTGGACGGTGAAGAACGCAAGGAGGCTGCGGAATGAACGATCTCTTCCGCTTCCTCGACCGGCTGCTCGAGTTCACGATGCCGCACTTGGTGGCGGTGCCGATCCTGGTGCCGATGCTGACTGCGGCCCTGATGCTGCTGATCGACGAAAAGCACCGGCGCCTGAAGTCGACGCTCAGCGTGATCTCCGGCCTGATCGGCCTGCTGGCCGCGCTCGCGCTGCTGCGTTGGGTGAATGCGGCCGACACCGGCAGCGGGCCGGGTTCGATCGGCGTCTACCTCGCGGGCAACTGGAAAGCGCCCTTCGGCATCGTGCTGGTGGCCGACCGGCTGTCGACGCTGATGGTCGCACTCACCGGTGTGGTCGCCTTCGCCGCGTCGATCTATTCGACCTCGCGGTGGGACCGCGCCGGCGTGCACTTCCATCCGTTGCTGCAGCTGCAGCTGATGGGGCTGAACGGCGCCTTTCTCACCGGCGATCTGTTCAATCTGTTCGTCTTCTTCGAGGTCATGCTGGCCGCGTCTTATGGCCTGCTGCTGCACGGTTCTGGCCGGCTGCGGGTGTCGGCCGGGCTGCATTACATCGCGATCAACCTGGCCGCTTCGTCGCTGTTCCTGATTGGCGCGGCACTGCTCTACGGCGTGACCGGCACACTCAACATGGCCGACCTCGGCGTGCGCATCGCCCAGCTCGACGCCGCCGACCGCGGCCTGGTGCATGCGGCGGCGGCCATCCTCGCCACCGCCTTCTTCGCCAAGGCCGGCGCCTGGCCGCTCAACTTCTGGCTGGTGCCCGCTTACAGCGCCGCGGTGTCGCCGGTAAGTGCGGTGTTCGCGCTGCTGACCAAGCTCGGCATCTACACCCTCCTGCGACTCTGGACGGTGCTGTTCGCGCCCGACACAGGCGCGTCGGCGCAGTTCGGTCAGCAGGTGCTGATGGCGGTCGGCCTTGCCACGCTGTCGATCGGCGCGATCGGCATCGTGGGCACGCAGCGGCTGTCCAACCTCGCGGGCTATAGCGTGCTCATTTCAGCAGGCACGCTGCTCACCGCGATTGGCCTGGGGCAGCCCGCGGTGTGGGCCGGCGCGCTCTATTACCTGCTCAGTTCGACGTTGGCCGCGAGCGCCTTCTTCCTGTTGATCGACATGATCGAGCGCTGGCGCAATGCCGGCGCCAGCATCGCGCCGCACGAAAGCGCGGGCAACGCGCCGTTCCTGTCGGAAGACCTGACCGCGCTCGACGACGTGAACCTCGACGACGAACAGCAGGCGCTCTACGGCCGCGCCATTCCGGCCGGCGTCGCTTTCCTGGGTCTGGGCTTCATGGGCTGCACGCTGCTGCTGGCCGGACTGCCGCCGCTGTCGGGCTTCGTCGGCAAGTTCGCAATGCTCAGCGGCCTGCTCGATGCACCCGTGATGAGCACTGCCGCCTGGACCTTCCTCGCGCTCCTGCTTGTCTCGGGCTTTCTCACGCTGGTGGCGCTGAGCCGCACCGGCATCCGCCATTTCTGGACACAGCCGCTCAGCGCCATGCCGGCCCTTCGTGCCATGGAGGTACTGCCGGTGGCCGCGCTGCTGGCCGCCTGCGTCGCACTGACCCTGGAGGCCGGGCCGGTGATGCAGCACGCCAGCGCCACTGCCGATGGCCTCCTCGATCCGTCGGCGTACCGCAACGCCGTAGCCGGTGCGCAGCAGGTGCCCAATCCGGCCGCTGGAGCTGCCAAGCCATGATCAAGCGCTTGATTCCATCGCCCCCGCTGTCGCTCGCGCTGTTCGTGGTGTGGCTGCTGCTCAACCAGTCGCTGCACCTCGCCACCGTACTGTCCGCGGCCGTGCTCGCCGTCGTGGTGCCATTGATCACCAAGGGCCTGCGCCCTGCCACCGTGCGCATGCGCAGGCCCGGCGTGGCGTTGCGCCTGACGGCTGTGGCGCTGCGCGACATGATGCATTCGGCACTGACCGTCGGCCGGCTGCTGCTGGGCCGGCGCAACAGCGGCATGAACCCCGCCTTTGTCGAAGTGCCCCTCGATTTGCGAGACCCCAATGCACTGGCCGTGCTGTCGATGATCTGCTGTCTGACGCCGGGTACCGCATGGGGCGAGCTGTCCTTCGACCGCACGCGGCTGCTGATCCATGTGTTCGACCTGCTCGACGAGCAGGCGTTCATCGACCTCATCAAGAACCGCTACGAGCGTCCGCTGATGGAGATCTTCGAGTCATGACCCCGATCCTCTTCTGGGCTCTCAAGGGCGCCCTCTTCCTGTTGGCCGTCGCCATGTTGTGCGCGGTGTGGCGCCTGCTCATCGGGCCGACCGCGCAAGACCGGGTGATGGCGCTCGATTGCCTCTACATCAATGGCATGCTGATGATGCTGGTGCTCGGCATCAACTATGCGAGCAACGTCTATTTCGAGGCGGCCATGCTGATCGCGTTGTTCGGCTTCGTGAGCTCGACCGCGTTGGCGAAATTCCTGCTGCGCGGCGAAGTGATCGAATGACGGAGACGATGCCATGAACACCATTCCCGACTTCATCATCGGCCCGCTGCCCGTCTGGGCGGAAATCCTCACCGGCCTCTTCGCCGTGTTGGGGGCCGCCTTCGCGGCGGTCGGCTCCTTCGGCCTGGTGCGCTTGCCGACCTTCTTCAGCCGCATCCATGCGCCGACGCTGGGCGCAACGGCAGGGGTGTGGTGCGTGACCATCGCCACGATCGTCTATTTCTCGGTGCAGGGCTACAACCTGTTCCTGCACGCGATCCTGATCACGCTCTTCGTGGCGCTCACCGCGCCGGTCACCACCATCTTCCTGATGCGCGCCGCGCTGTTCCGCGAGCGCCAGAAAGGCGGTGACGTGCCGCCCAACGCCGACCGGGGCGACTGAGCTTCCAAAGGCCTGCAACCGCCGAAAAGACAGGCCTTGCCCGCTGCCACCTGCTGCGGCCGGTGGCTCAGTTCCGCCCTTTCCAGGCGGCTTCGATGGTGGCGACGTCGATCTTCTTCATGGTCATCATCGCGTCGAAGGCACGCTTGGCCGCGGTCCGGTCCGGATCGTGGAGCGCTTCGGTCATGACGCGCGGCGTGATCTGCCAAGAGAGACCCCACTTGTCCTTGCACCAGCCGCACTCGCTTTCCTGGCCGCCGTTGTCGACGACGGCATTCCACAGGCGGTCGGTCTCGGCCTGATCGTCGGTCGCGATCTGAAACGAGAAGGCCTCGCTGTGCTTGAAGTGCGGGCCACCGTTCAGTCCCATGCACGGGACGCCCGCCACGGTGAACTCGACCACCAGCACATCGCCTTGCTTGCCGGCGGGATAGTCGCCGGGCGCGCGTGTGACTTCGCCGAGCGTGCTGTCCGGAAAGGTGGCTGCGTAGAAGGTCGCGGCTTCAAGCGCGGTGCCGTCGTACCAGATGCAGACCGTGTTCTTGCGAATCATGTGCATGTCTCCTGATGAATGAAAGGACGAATGGATGTCCGGCACAGCGGTAGGCTGTGAAGACGTGCTCATGCTAGATCGTTGCGCGCCGCTGTCGAGCGGCCTCGTTCGCTGCCACGTCGGCAGAGCCCTACATGTCGAGGGCCGTCGGCTGAGTATCTGGCCGTCTGAACGCTCCGTACCCAAGAGTCAGAACTTCATAAAAGGCCGACTCATGCGTTTTCATCCCACCCCCACTTCGGCCGCAGCGCGTGCCGTGCTGTACGCCACTTTGTTTGCAGGCGTCGCCCTGGCACCCGCGCTGGCTGCCGAAGGCGACGGCAAACCCAATCCCGTGACCCATGCGGTTTCCAAGGCCATGGGGAAGATCCGCGCCGACGAGGACATGCTCGCTGTGCTGAATGCCCAGGCGAGCCTCAAGCCGAAAGCCATCGAAAAGGTCGATGTTGCGACGGCCCGCAAACAGCCCACGGTGACGGACGGCGTCAACCTCGTCTTGAAACAGCAGGGCAAGAGCACCAAGCCGGAAGATCTCGTGCCCGGTGTGACCGCCATGGACACCAACATCGATGGCGCCGCCGGCAAGCTGCCAGCCACCGTGTACACGCCCGCAGGGCCAGGCCCCTTTCCCGTCGTCGTCTACTTTCACGGCGGCGGCTGGGTGATTGCCGATCGCAAGGTGTACGACGGCGGTGCGCGTGGCATCGCCAAGGAAGCGAACGCCGTGGTCGTTTCGGTGGACTACCGGCAAGCGCCCGAGGCCAAGTTTCCGGCAGCCTGGGACGACGCACTGGCTTCATACAAGTGGGCCCTCGCGAATGCCGCGTCGATCAAGGGCGATCCGACGAAGATCGCGCTGGCCGGAGAAAGTGCGGGCGGAAACCTGGCGCTTGCCACGGCGATCGCCGCGCGCGACGCGGGTCTGCAGCCACCGGCCCACGTACTGGCCGTGTATCCGGTGACGCAAACCAGCCTGAACACCGAGTCGTACATCGAGAATGCCATCGCCAAGCCGCTGAACCGGGCCATGGTGAAGTGGTTCGTCGACAAGACCACCCGCTCGCCGGCCGACCTCAAGGACAAGCGTCTTCAGTTGATCGACGCGAAACTCGAGGGCCTCGCTCCCTCGGTCACGCTCATCAACGCCCGGATCGACCCCTTGCGAAGCGACGGCGCGAAGATGGAAGACGCGTTGAAGCGCGCCAATGTGCCCGTGGAGCGCCGCGACTACGAGGGCGTGACGCACGAGTTTTTCGGCGCCGCCGCAGTGGTCGACAAAGCGAAACAAGCGCAGGCCTACGCCGGGCAACGCTTGAAGCAGGCGTTCGGCAGCTGAACGGGCGTTGAGCCGCCGTGCATCGCGCGGCCTGAATCTCTAACGAGTCAGTCGGCGTCTCACGGCGCTGTCGCCTCTTCGAGTTCGGCCAGCCACACCATCGCCTCGCTGCGCGATCCGCGGCACATCTCCGGCGAGGGCTGCAATCCGCCGCAGCATGCGGGACGCTCCGGCCGGCCGAAGATGGCGCAGCGCTGGTCAGCCATCAACTGGATGCAGGGCACGCCGGCGGGCTTGCCGTTCGGCATGCCCGGGATGGCACTGCTGATGGACGGTGCGGTGCAGCATGCGCCGCAGCCGGAGCGGCAATCCATGCGTCTCAGCCCAACTCTTCCTGCAAGCTTTTCGCGTTGGCGACGCCGCTCTCGCGCGGCAAGGCCACCGCGTTCTTCACCGCCAGGATTTCCGCCATCACGCTCACCGCGATCTCGGGCGGCGTCTTGCTGCCGATGTAGATTCCGATCGGCCCGCGCAGTCGGGCCAGAGATTCGGCCGTTTGGTCGAAGTGCTCGACCATGCGTTCGCGCCGCGCCTCGGCGTTGCGGCGCGATCCGATCGCGCCAACGTAGAAAGCGTCCGTCGCCAGGGCTTCGAGCAGCGCCAGGTCGTCGAGCTTCGGGTCGTGCGTGAGCGCGACCACGCAGCTGCGGCGGTCGGGCCGGAATGCGATCACCGCGTCGTCGGGCATTTCGGTGGTCACCGTGACACCGGGCACGGCCCAGGCGCTGCGGTACTCCACGCGCGGATCGCACAGCGTGACGGCGAAGCCGCTGAACTTGGCCATGGTCGCGAGGTACTCGGCCAACTGGCCAGCGCCGATCAGCAGCATGCGGTACTCGGGGCCGAAGGTGTTGGTCAGCCGGCTATCGTCCACGCTCAGCGCTGCGGGCGACGACGCCTCGGCCAGCATCACCCGGCCGTCGGGGAGAGACACGGTGCGCTGCATCAGGCGGCCCTGCTCCAGTGAGGCGACCAGCGCTCCGAGCGACGACGGCTCAGGGTCGTATTCCAGCAGCAGCTCCAGCGTGCCGCCGCAGGGCAGCCCGAAGCGGTGCGCCTCGTCGGCCGTGATGCCGTACTTGACCAGTGCCGGCGCGCCGCCTGCGGGCATCGGTTCGGTCGCGCCATGCAGGCGGCTGTAGCGCGCGATCAGGTCGTCCTCGATGCAGCCGCCCGAGACCGAGCCGACGACTGCGCCGTCTTCGGCCAGCGCCATGATCGAGCCGACCGGCCGCGGCGACGAACCCCAGGTGCGCACCACGGTCGTCAGCAGCGCGCGGCGGCCGGCGAGCCGCCAGTCGCGAAGGGTGCGCAGCACCATGACGTCGAGGTTTTCCATCTTCGATGCCTCAGGCCGCGTCCGAATCCTTCTTCCCGCCCAGCCCCATCTTCTGCATGAAGCCGGCGACCGCGCCCTTCTTCTCTTCGGCCACCGCCTCGCCTTCAACCGGTGCGGGGCCGTAGCGGCGCTGCATCTCCGCATCGAAGCGCTTGAAGAAATCGTCGGCCGTCGACTTGGCCGCGCCGTCGATCAGCCGCTGGCCCAGTTGCGCGATCTTGCCGCCGACCTGCGCCTGCACGGTGTAGTCGAGCTCGCAGCCTTCGGCGCCATCGGCCGCGGGCTTGAGCGTGACACTCGACGCGCCCTTGGCGAAGCCGGCCACGCCGCCCTGCCCCTCGAAGCTGAGCTTGTAGCCATCGGGCGGCGCGATGTCGGTCAGCGCAACCTTCCCGACGAACTTGGCCGACACGGGGCCAATTTTGATCGCCGCTCCGACCGTGTACTGGTTGTCGCCAGTCAGCTCGAACTTGTCGCAGCCCGGGATGCACTTCTTCAGCGTCTCGGGGTCGTTGAGCGCATCCCACGCCTGCTGCTGCGTGACGCCGAGACGGCGGTTGCCGAGCATTTCCATGGTGTTCTTCCTTCTAGTCGTGATCGTGGGGTCAGCAGCTCAACGGCCGGCACGCATCAGCGTCGCCAAGCTCGTGGCCAGCTGGCCGAGTGCGCTGAGATTGTGGACCGCCAGCATCGCATCCGCATGGCGATGCAGCATGGCCGCACCGCGCGCAAGGGGAGCGTAGCCCTCGAAACGCAACAACGGATTGAGCCACAGCACGCGGCGCGAATGGCGCTTGAGCCATTGCAGCTCCTGGTCGAGCACCTCGGGCTCGCCGGTATCGAGGCCGTCGCTGATGACCAGCACCAGCGTGCGGCGGCCGGTGAGGCGCCGGGCGTGGTCGCGCCGCAGTTGCGCGAGCGAATCGCCCAGCCGCGTGCCACCGGCAAAGTCGTCGATGGCAGCGCTCGCGCTCGCGAGCATGTCGTCGGTGTCGGCCAAGCGAAAGGCCGGCGTCAGGTCGGTCAGGCGCGTGCCGAAGGCGAACACGTCGCGCCGACCTGCCCGACGTGTGGCCGCGTGCAGAAAGGCGAGCAGCAGGCGCGCGTAGCGCTCCATCGAGCCTGAAACGTCGATCAGCACCAGCAGCGGCAAGGGCTGTTCACGGCGCGCCAGCCGGGGCAGTCGCAGCATCTCGCCACCGGTGCGCGCCGCCTCGTGCAGCACGCCAGGCCAGTGCATGCGCGCATGCGTGCTGGCGCTGGCCGCCACGCGCAGGCGCCGCGACGGCACAGTGGGCAGGGGCAGCGCGATTTCGCGCGCCAGGCGTTCGACCAGGCGGTACTCGGCTGCGCCCAGCGCGTTGAAATCGCCATGGTGAAGGCGCTGCAGGTCGCTGGCGGTCATGGCCGCATCAAACTGGATCTCACGCTCGCCCTGCGCGGGCTTGTCGGCCTCGCGCGGCGCAGCCAGCGCCTCGCGCACGCGCGGGCGGCGCTTGGACGGCTCCATCTTGCCGTCGGCACTGGGCAGCATCTGCGCGAGCATCTTGTTGGCGAGTTCGGGGTCGCGGAACCAGGCGTCGAACAGTTCGCGGAAGACCAGGCGGTCCTGCTCGCGGCCGACCATCACCGCTTCCATCGCGGCGCAGAGGTCGTCGCGCGCCTCGACGCCGACCAGCACCGCCGCCTCGGTCGCCAGCGCGATGCGCGCCGCATCGGTGGGCACACCGGCGCGGCGCAACGCGCGGCCGAAGCCGGCGATGTTGCCGGCCATCTTGCCCTTGCGTGCATCGCCGAGCTGTTCCATGGCGTCGCGGCGCAGACGCTCAGGCGCCCGCGTCTTCCGGCTGCAGCAGCTCGGCAGCGAGCGTCTGCGTGACCGCCGCCACGTCGTCGCGCTGCTTGAAGAGGATGCCGGCGGTGTCGACCACCACTTCGGGGTCGAGCACCAGGGCATCGAGCGCGACCAGGGCACGCGCCCACTCCACGCTTTCGGCGATGCCCGGCGCGCGCTGGAAGGCGCTGGCGAAGGGTGCGCTGCGCACGCGGCCGATGAAGTCGGCCACTTGCCGCGTCAACGCCTCGCTCGCTTCCGGCACCTGCGCACGAACGATGGCCAGCTCGCGCTCCCGCTCGGGGTAGTCGAGCCAGTGGTAGAGGCAGCGGCGCTTGACCGCGTCGTTGAGCTCGCGCGTGCGGTTGCTGGTGAGGATGGTCACCGGCGGGACCTGCGCGGTGATCGTGCCCAGCTCGGGGATGCTCACCTGGTACTCGCCCAGGTATTCAAGCAGGAAGGCCTCGAAGGGTTCGTCGGCGCGGTCGACCTCGTCGATCAGCAGCACCGCGCCCGGGGTGGGCGTCTGCAGCGCTTGCAGCAAGGGGCGGCGGATGAGGTAGCGCGGTTGGTAGACCTCGGACTCCACATCGCTAGACGCACCGCTGGCCTCGGCCGCGCGCATGTGCAGCAGCTGTGCCGCGTAGTTCCATTCATAGAGCGCCTCGCGCTGCTCCAGGCCGTCGTAGCACTGCAGGCGCAGCAGCTCGCGCTGCAGCGCCTTCGACAGGGCCTTGGCCAGCTCGGTCTTGCCGACGCCGGGCTCGCCTTCGAGCAGCAGCGGGCGCTGCAGCTTGAGCGCCAGGAAGACCGCGGTGGCGAGGCGCCGGTCGGCGAAGTAGCCGGCCTGCTGGAGGCCGGTGGCGACCGCATCGATGCTGGAGAAGATCACCCGAGCATCAACCCAGTGCGGCGCGAACGGCGCGCTGTGTGAGCACGCTGATCAGGTTGGCGCGGTACGGTGCCGACGCATGCAGGTCGCTGTTGAGATCGCTCGCATCGATCGTCACCGCAGCAGCCGCTTCGGGCGTGAAGCTCTTGTTCAACGCGTCTTCGAGGCCGGTGTGGCGGAACACGCCGTTGCCTGCGCCGGTGATCGCCACGCGCACGCCCGCGTCGTACTGCGCGATGAACACGCCGACCAGCGGGAAGTGCGACGCCTTCTGGCGCAGCTTTTCGTAGTGCGCGCGCTTCGGGATCGGGAAACGGATGGCGGTGATCAGCTCGCCCTCTTCCAGCGCGGTGGTGAACAGGCCCTGGAAGAAGTCGTCGGCCGCGATCTCGCGTTTGTCGGTGACGATGGTCGCGCCGGAGGCCAGCACCGCGCTCGGGTAGCAGGCGGCCGGGTCGTTGTTGGCGACCGAGCCGCCGAGCGTGCCCATCGCGCGCACCTGCCGGTCGCCGATGCGCGAGGCGAGGTCGGCCAGCGCCGGGTAGGCCGCTTTGACCGCGGTATCGTTCGCCACGGCCAGGTGCCGCGCCATCGCACCGATGACCAGCGTGTCGCCGTCCTTCGTGATGCCGGCCAGTTCGGCGATGCCGCCGAGGTCGACCAGCTGCTCGGGTGCGGAGAGCCGCAGCTTCATGGAAGCGAGCAGCGTTTGGCCGCCGGCCAGCGGCTTGCCGCCGGCGGTGGCGAGCTTCGCGGCATCGGCCACGCTGGCCGGACGTTCAAGGGTGAAGGGATACATGGTGTGTTCCTAAATCAGGGAGTCAGACGGCCGGACGGCCCTGGGTGCTCGCGGCGAGCGATGGCGTCTGCGGTTGCTGCGTCGGCGTGGTGGCGCCCTTCTGCATCGCCTCCCACACGCGGTGCGGCGACGCGGGCATGTCGAAGTCGGTCACGCCGAGTGGCGCGAGCGCGTCGAGCACGGCGTTGATGACGGCCGGCGGCGAGCCGATCGCACCCGCCTCGCCGCAGCCCTTGGAGCCAATCGGGTTGTGGGTGCAGGGCGTGCTCAGCGTGTCGAGCTTGAAGTTCGGGAAGTCCTCGGCGCGCGGCATGGCGTAGTCCATGAAGCTGCCGGTCAGCAGCTGCCCGGTCTCGTTGTCGTACACGCAGTTCTCCATCAGCGCCTGGCCGATGCCCTGCACGATGCCGCCGTGCACCTGGCCCTCGACGATCATCGGGTTGATGATGGTGCCGAAGTCGTCCACCGCGGTGAAGCGGTCGATCTTCACTTCACCGGTCTGCTTGTCGATCTCGACCTCGCAGATGTAGGTGCCGGCCGGGTAGGTGAAATTGGTCGGGTCGTAGAAGGCCGTTTCGTTCAGGCCCGGCTCCAGCTTGTCGAGCGGGTAGTTGTGCGGCACGTAGGCCGTCAGCGCCACCTGGCCGAAGGGGATCTTCTTGTCGGTGCCCTTGACCGTGAACTCGCCGTTCGCGAACTCGATGTCGGCATCGCTCGCCTCCATCAGGTGCGCGGCGATCTTCTTGGCCTTGGTCTCGATCTTGTCGAGCGCCTTCATGATCGCCGTGCCGCCGACCGACAGCGAACGCGAACCGTACGTGCCCATGCCGAAGGGCACGCGGCCCGTGTCGCCGTGCACGATGTCGACGTTCTCGACCGGAATGCCCAGGCGCGCCGCCACCAGTTGCGCGAAGGTCGTCTCGTGGCCCTGGCCGTGGCTGTGCGAGCCGGTGAACACCGTCACGCTGCCGGTCGGGTGCACACGCACCTCGCCCGCCTCGAACAGGCCGGCACGCGCACCGAGCGCCCCCGCCACGTTCGACGGCGCCAGGCCGCAGGCCTCGATATAGCAGGAGTAACCCATGCCGCGCAGCTTGCCATTCTTCTCGCTCTCGGCCTTGCGTGCGGCAAAGCCCGCGACCTCGCCGAGTTCGTTGGCGCGGTTCAGCAGCGCCGGGAAATCGCCCGTGTCGTACTGCAGTGCGACAGGCGTCTGGTACGGGAAGCTGCTGATGAAATTGCGCCGGCGGATCTCGTCCTGCGGCAGGTTCATCTCCCAGGCGCAGCGCGACACCAGCCGCTCCAGCAGGTAGGTCGCTTCGGGCCGGCCCGCGCCGCGGTAGGCATCGACCGGTGCGGTGTTGGTGAACCAGGCATCGACCTCGACATAGATCTGCGGCGTGGCGTACTGGCCGGCCAGCAGCGTCGCGTAGAGGATGGTCGGGATCGCCGTCGAGAAGGTCGAGAGATACGCACCGAGGTTGGCGTCGGTGTGCACGCGCATCGCGAGGAACTTGCCGTCTTTGTCCATCGCCATCTCGGCATGGCTCACGTGGTCACGGCCGTGTGCGTCCGACAGGAAGCATTCCGAGCGCTCGCCGGTCCACTTGATGCTGCGGTTGAGCTGCTTGGCGGCCCAGGTCAGGCACACATCTTCGGCGTAGAGGTAGATCTTGGAGCCGAAACCACCACCGACGTCGGGCGCGATCACGCGCACCTTGTGCTCAGGCAGGCCCAGCACGAAGGCCGTCATCAGCAGACGTTCGACGTGCGGGTTCTGGTTCGACACGTAGAGCACGTACTCCTCGGTCGCGCGGCTGTAGTTGCCGATGGCGACGCGCGGCTCGATGGGGTTCGGGATCAGCCGGTTGTTGACCAGGTCGAGCTTCGTCACGTGCGCCGCATTGGCGAAGGCGGCGTCGACGCCGGCCTTGTCGCCCAGCGTCCACTTGTAGCACTGGTTGTCCGGTGCCTCGTCGTGGATGACCACGCCGCTCTGCTTCTTCGCCGCATCGGCCACGCTCACGACCGGCGTGTGCACGTCATAGTCGACCACCACCGCCTCGGCGGCGTTCTTGGCCTGCTCGACCGTCTCGGCCACCACCATGGCGACGTGGTCACCGACGTAGCGCACCTTCTTGATCGCGAGGATCGGGTGCAGCGGCTCCTTCATCGGCGTGCCGTCGGGGTTGTTGATGAGCCATCCGCAGGGCAGCCCGCCCATCTTCCCTTCGATGTCCTTGCCGCTGAAGATGCCGATGACGCCCGGCATCTTCGAGGCCTCGGCGATGTCGACCGACTTGATGGTGGCGTGGGCGTGCGGCGAGCGCACGAAGATGGCATGGCTCTGCGCGGCCATGGTCACGTCGTCGGTGTAGTTGCCGGCGCCGGTCAGGAAGCGGTAGTCCTCCTTGCGGCGGACCGCCTCGCCGATGTGCGGGAGGTTGGCGAAATCGGATGCACCCATGGTGTGCTCCCGTTCAGGCCGCGATGGGCTTGGAGGCGGCGGCCATGTCCTTGCCACCCATCTGCACCGCTTTCACGATGTTCTGGTAGCCGGTGCAGCGGCACAGGTTGCCGTCGAGCAGCGAGCGGATCTCGGTCTCGCTCGAATTCGGGTGGTAGGTGCACAGGTCGATGGCGCTCATCACCATGCCGGGGGTGCAGAAGCCGCACTGCAGGCCGTGGCACTCCTTGAAGGCCGCCTGCATCGGGTGCATGGTGCCGTCCGGCTGCGCGATGCCTTCGATGGTCGTGATCTCGGCGCCCGCCGCCTGGGCCACCAGCACGTTGCACGACTTGACGGCGCGGCCGTTGACGTGGACGGTGCAGGCGCCGCATTGGGCCGTGTCGCAGCCGACGTGGGTGCCGGTCAGGTGCAGGTGCTCGCGGATCGCGTGCACGAGGAAGGTGTTGGGGGGGGCGTCGACCGTGGCCGCGCGGCCGTTGACGGTGAAAGAAACCTGCATGTGGCTGTCTCCGTGGAGGTGATGGCTGGGGAATCAAATGGCATCTTCGACGCCGGCCCGGACCGACATCCTAGGCAAAACCCTCGGCGCCTGGCGCCGCGCTTCGAATTCTTGGTGCGCGCTAGGCGTTCAAGCCTTTCATCCCCTCTTCCGTGTAGCGCCCGCCGGCCGCGATGCCCGGTGGCAGCGCAGCGCCGATGCGCGCCAGGTCGTCGGCGGACAGCGCCACGTCGAGCGCGCCGAGGTTGTCGTCGAGGTAGGCGATGCGCTTGGTGCCGGGGATCGGAATCACGTCGTCGCCCTGCGCCAGCAGCCAAGCCAAGGCGAGCTGTGCCGGTGTGCAGCCCTTCTCGGCGGCCAGCGACTTGACGGTGTCGACGATGCGCTGGTTCTGCTGCGCGTTCTCGTCGGCGAAGCGCGGGTTCTGGCGGCGGAAATCCTTGGCGTCGAGCGTGTCGCTCGCCACCTGGCCCGTGAGGAAGCCGCGCCCCAGCGGGCTGTACGCGCAGAAGGCGGCGCCGACTTCGCGGCAGGCCTGCAGCACGCCTTGCTCGGGGTCGCGTGTCCACAGCGAGTATTCGCTCTGCACCGCGGCGATCGGGTGGATGGCGGCCGCGCGCCGCAGCGTGTCGGCCGAGACTTCGGACAGGCCGATCGCACGGATCTTCCCGGCCTCGACCAGTTCGCCCAGCGCCCCGATCGAATCTTCCAGCGGCGTCTCGAGGTTGAGGCGGTGCGCGTAATACAGGTCGATGGTGTCGACGCCGAGCCGCTTCAGCGACGCCTCGCAGGCCGACCGGATGTACGCCGGGGAGTTGTCGACCCTGCGCTCGTAGGCGCCGGGCTTGCGCACCAGCCCGAACTTGGTGGCGATGGTCAGGCGGTCGCGCTGCCCCTTTGCGAAGCGGCCGAGCAGTTCCTCGTTGTGGCCGAAGCCGTAGGCGTCCGCGGTGTCGAAGAGCGTCACGCCGCGGTCGAGCGCATGCGCCAGCGTGTCGAGCGACTGCGCCTCGTCGGTGGGGCCGTAGAACTCCGACATGCCCATGCACCCGAGGCCGAGCGCCCCCACGGCAAGGCCACTGCGGCCGATGGAACGTTGCTTCATGCTGCTTGATCTCCAATCGATGCGAAAAGCAGGAGCATGCGCCAAGTCCGACGCTTGCGCTCGGCGCCTCCGGCGACCCTCGGCGAGCCGTAGACTGGCGCTTCCGTCCGCGACCGCGGCGCCTTCGAGTCCGACGCCATGCACTCGTCGATTGCCTTGCTTTCATGCGCCTTGCTTTGCGCCTGCGCGGCGGCGCCCTCTTCCAAGTTCACCAAGTTCACCGACGCGACGGGCATCGACTTCGTCCACATTCCGGCCGGCGCATTTCGGATGGGCAGCGACGAGGACGCCCAGACGTTGGCGCAGGCCTTCCCCGCTTACGATCCGGCCCGCTTCACCCAACTCGCCGACGAGGGGCCGGTGCACGCGGTGCGCATCACGCGCGCCTTCTGGCTCGGGCGCCACGAGGTCACGGTCGCGCAGTTTCGGCGCTTCGTCGAGGCTTCCGGCCACGTGCCGGAATCGGAGGCAGACGGCACCGGCGGCTACGGCTTCAACCCGACCTACGACCCCGGGACGACAGTCCGCGGCGACGCCTTCGAAGGCCGCAGCCCGAGGTACTCGTGGCGCAACCCCGGCTTCGCCCAAGGCGACGATCACCCCGTGGTCAACGTGACCTGGAACGACGCCGTGGCGATGGCGCGCTGGCTCAGCGCAAAGGAAGGCGTGACCTACCGCCTGCCGACCGAGGCCGAGTGGGAATACGCCGCCCGCGCAGGCACGCGCACCCGCTTCAGCACCGGCGACGACCCGCGCACGCTGCTCAAGGGCGCCAACGTGTTCGACCAGAACGCCGCACCGCATTGGCCTCGGTGGCGGGCCTTCGCACTGGACGGCCACGACGGCCAGGCGTTCACCGCACCGGTCGGCCGCTTCGCGCCGAACGCCTTCGGCCTCTACGACATGCACGGCAACGTGTGGGAGTGGTGTGCCGACTGGCACGCCGACGACTATTACGCGCGCTCGCCGGTCGACGACCCGCCCGGGCCCGAAGACGGCAGCGTGCGCGTGCGCCGTGGCGGGTCGTGGCACACCTGGGCCTTCTACGCGCGCTCGTCGTTCCGCAACTGGAACTCGCCGGAAACGCGCTACACGCTGGTCGGCTTCCGCCTGCTGCGCGAGCTTGCGCCGCATGAATCCGCGATGAGCAACCGGTAGCTCAACCCGGCAACGCGACCACGACGGCCGACTCGTCGATCACCACGGCGGCACGCTGCCGCACGCGCAGCCCGCTGCCGCTCGCCGCGAAACCGACCAGCTGCAACCCGCCTTCGATGGCCACGGCGATCTCGTCGCCGCTGTCGCCGCGCAATGCACTCTTCACGCTGCCGACCAGCCGGTTGCCCGCGGTGGAGCGCCGGGTCGGCACGGCCGTGTCCCAACGCTCGACGCGCACGGCCGTTGCCTTGCACAGGGCGATCACGGTCATGCCGACCTGCAGGCCCAGCAGCTCGGCGCTCTCCTGCGTGATGCGCGACGCGATGGCGCCATGCGTGCCCAGGCCCATCTGCACGCGCACCGTGCGACCCGAGGGCGCCAGCGCGTCGATGGTCGCCGGCAGCTGGTTTCGCATGCTGGTGCGCACGGCCAGCCGCGCCATGGTCGCATCCGCCTGCGCACCCGCTGCGGCACCGCGCGCCGACCAGCGCGCGTGCACCTCGCGCCGCGCAGCGTCGAGTGCATCGGCCAGTTCCAGCAGATGGCCGCCCTGCGCGGTGAGCGAGGCACCGCCGCCGCCCGCGCCGCCGACGGCGCGTTCGACCAGTGGCACGCCCGCGAGGTTGGTGAGCGTGTCGATCGCCTGCCAGGCGGCCTTGTAGCTCACGCCGGCTTCGCGCGCAGCTTGCGAGATGCTGCCGGTCGACGCGATGCCGCGCAGGATGTCGATGCGCTTGTCGCTCATGCCGTGGCCGAGGGCGTCGATGAATCGGGGACTTGCCATGCGCGGGATTGTGCGCCGGCCTCCGCCGTCGAAGTGCGCCGGAATGCCCCGACCGGGCCGCCGCCCCAAACGCCTTGCTATCATTTCGCTATTCCAAATCTGAATAGCGCATCGAACGGCGCACCTTGAAGGACACGAGATGAACAGATTTCCCCGCTGGTTCGGCAAGACCACCTTGTTCGCCGCCCTGTCGCTGGGCACCGTGGCTCTGCACGCGCAGGAGGTGGTCGTCTCTGCCGCCGCGAGCCTGACGAATGCCTTCCAAGCAGTCGGCCAGGCATTCGAAAAGACGCGCCCCGGCGCCAAGGTCACTTTCAACTTCGCGGCGTCGGGCCCGTTGCTCGCGCAGATCCAGCAGGGCGCGCCTGTCGATGTGTTCGCGTCCGCAGACCAGGAGACGATGGACCGCGCCGCCAAGGCCAACCTGCTGGCCGAGGGCACGCGCGCCGACTTCGCACGCAACACGTTGGTGCTGATCGTCCCCGCCACCGCCGCCACGGTGCCGCAGAAGCTGGCCGACCTCGGTGGCACGGGCTTCAAGCGCATCTCGACCGGCACGCCGAGCTCGGTGCCGGTCGGTCGCTACACGATGGCCTCGGTGCAGGAAGCGGGGCTCACCGCGGCCCTGGAACCGAAATGGATCTACGGCGAGAGTGTGCGCCAGGTGCTCAACTACGTCGCGCGCAACGAGGTCGACGCCGGGTTCGTCTACCGCACCGACGCGCTGATCGAGAAGGACAAGACGCGCATCGCGCTGACCGTGCCGACCACCACGCCGGTGAGCTACCCGATCGCGCAGATCGCCGCCAGCAAGAACGTCGCGCTGGGCAAGGAATTCGTCGCGTTCGTCCGCAGCGACACCGGCCAGCAGATCCTCGAAGGCTTCGGCTTCTCGAAACCCTGAGCGCACGCGGTTCTCTTGCTCACGCCCCTCTGGCTCACGCTCAAGATCGCCCTGCTCGCCACCTTGCTGGCGGGCGCGGCGGGCATTGCCCTGGGCTGGTGGATGTCGCAGCGTCGCTTTCCAGGCAAAAGCATTGCCGACGCCATCGTCATGCTGCCGATGGTGCTGCCGCCCACGGTGCTGGGCTACTACCTGATCGTGGTCATTGGCCGCAACGGCGTGCTGGGGCAGTACCTCGAACGCTGGTTCGGCATCAACCTGATGTTCACCTGGCAGGGCGCGGTGATCGCGGCGTCGCTGGTGTCGCTGCCGCTCATCTACAAGGCCGCGCGCGCCGCCTTCGAGGACGTGGACGGCCGCTTCCTGCACGCCGCGCGCACGCTGGGCGCGGGCGAGTTCGAGATCTTCGTGCGCGTCGCACTGCCGCTGGCGGTGCGCGGCATCACGGCAGGCTTGATGCTTGCCTTCGCGCGGGCCATGGGCGAGTTCGGCGCCACGCTGATGATTGCCGGCAACCTCCCGGGCAAGACGCAGACGCTGTCGATCGCCATCTACGACGCCGTGCAGGCCGGCAACGACGCGCAGGCGCTGTGGCTCACGCTGGTGATCTCGGTGGTCTGCGTGGTGGTGCTGGTGGTGTCGGGCCGCATGCTGCAGGCGAAGCACTGACATGGCGCCCATCCTCGACATCCACGTGCAGACCACGCTCGAATCGCCGGGCCGCAGCTTCGCGCTCGATGCGCGCTTCACGTCGACCACCGCGCGCACCGCGCTGATCGGCGCCTCGGGCTCGGGCAAGTCGACGGTGCTGATGGCGATCGCCGGGCTCGCGCCGCGGGTGCGCGGCCACGTGCGCATCGCCGGAACGACACTGCTCGACACCGACCACGCCGTCGACCTGCCCGCGCGGGCGCGCCGCGTCGGGCTGGTGTTCCAGGACTACGCGCTGTTCCCCCACATGACGGTCGAGCAGAACCTGGCGTTCGGGCTGTGCCGGCTGGGCCAGCGTCCGAGCGAGGCCGACCGTGTGCGCATCGACGTGCTTTCGCGCCAGTTCGACCTCGAGACGCTGCGGGGCGCCTGGCCCCGGCACCTCTCCGGCGGCCAGCGGCAACGGGTGGCGCTGGCCCGCGCATTGGCACCGCAGCCGCACCTGCTGCTGCTCGACGAGCCGCTGTCGGCGCTCGACACCACGTTGCGCATCCGCCTGCGTGCCGAACTCGCCGAGATGCTGGAGCGGGTGCAGGTGCCCACGCTGTTGGTGACGCACGATCCGAGCGACGTCGAAGCGCTGGCGCAGTCGGTGGTGCAGTTGGACGACGGCGCGGTGCGCGGCCCCGGCTTCACGGCACCTTGACCTGAAAGGCCGTGTCGCACGCGCTCAGAGCGCGCAGGTGCGAAAGCCGAAGAAGCCGTCGTCGCGCCCGGGCAGTGCGAAGTTGCGTGCGCGCGGAGAACGCAGGCGTGCGCGCGTGGCGAACGACGCGCCACGCAGCACCCGCGCTTCGCCGAAAGCGGGTGCCGGGTCGAACACGCCGCCCGCGCTCCACGGGTCGACGCGGTAACCCGGCCAGGGGCGCAGCGTGCCGGCCGTCCATTCGTGCACGCTGCCCCAATGAAAGCCGCGGTGCGCGCCAGCGTGGGCGGCGATCTCCCACTCGACCTCGGTGGCGATGCGCCGGCCGGCCCAGCGTGCCCAGGCATCGGCCTCCCACCAGCTCAGGTGCACCGCTGGCTGGTGTCCGGCGGCCTGCACCACGCGGCCGAAGCGGCGCTGCAGGACGGCACCGCCCGCGCCGCGACGGCCGGCACCGATCTGCTCGACGTGACGCGGCGCGCGGCGGCCGTCGTGCTGCTGCGCGAGCCAAGCCTGGCCGCCGGGCGACCAAAGCTCGCTGCGGTCGTAACCGCCGTCGTCGACGAACTCGGCGAACTGCTGCCAGGTCACCGCCTGGGCGTCGATCTCGAAGGCGGGCACGTCGACCGCCCACGTGCCGCCCTCCTGCGCGAACCCGAAGCCCGCGCTCCCTTCGGCACGACCGAGCGTCCACCGCGTGGCTGGCAGCAGCAGCGGCTCGCGCTGGACGAGGGCAGGCGACGGCTCCACACCGATCGGCAGGCCGAGCGTTTGCGCGGTCACGACGAGCGCCTCGCCGCGCAGGTCTTCATGGAACAGTGCAAGGCGATAGAAGTACAGGCCGGCATCGGTCTCGGCGGCGCGCTCGAGCAGTTCGAGGGTGCACTCCAGCGTCTCGAGCAGGTAGGCGCGCGTGGTTTCGGCGTCGGGCCGCGACGCGCCGAGCGCCGGCGGCATGGACCACCATGCGTCCGCCTGCGGCTCGATGGCGGCGAGCCGCGTCGGGCGCGAAGGGCAGTCGATGCCGAAGGCGCGCTGCGTATTGCGAGCGATCCACCATTCCGAGAACCATCCGACATGCCCGGCGAGCCACAGCGGCGGCGGGGCCTCGACCTGTGGCTCGGCCCATGCGGCATCGGCGCGCATCGCTTCTTCGCACAAGCCGATCAGGTGCAGCGTGTGGTTGCGGGCATCGATGAGCGCCAGCGAGAGCAAGTCGCGGCCGGCGTGCACCATCTCGAGGGAGTCGATGGCTTGCACGCCAGCCGGCGCGCGACGCGATGCGGGGCCGGAAGATGCGGGCATGGCCTAATTATCGGCGGCTGCGCGCACCGATAAAATCCGCTCGCCCTGCACCCGACCCGCCAGCGCACAACGCCGGCGTGTCGGGTGCATTCGTGTCCGGGCAATCCCTAATAAAGACGGAGCAACTATGCAAGGCTTGATGAAGCTGTCGAGGGCCATCGACTGGCTCAACGCCCAGGTGGGCAAGTACGCAATCTGGATCATCCTGGCATCGACTGCCATCAGCGCCGTCAACGCTGTGGTTCGCAAGGCATTCAACACCAGCTCCAACGCGTATCTCGAGGTCCAGTGGTATCTCTTCGCCTGGTCGTTTCTGATCGCAGCCGGGTTCACGCTTCTCAACCGCGAACATGTGCGCATCGACGTTCTGAACAGCCGCCTGTCAAAGCGCACGCAGATGTGGATCGACATCCTGGGGTTCGCTGCCTTTCTCACGCCGCTGTGCATCGTGGTGCTGTACTACACCATCCCGATGACCTTCAGCATGCACCAGACCGGCGAGATGTCGGGCAACCCGGGCGGCCTGATCCGCTGGCCCGTGTGGCTGGCATTGCCGGTGGGCTTCACGCTGCTGCTGCTGCAGGGCTGGTCGGAACTGATCAAGCGCGTGGCCTTTTTGCGTGGCGTGGGACCCGACCCGACGGTCAAGCTCGGAGAGAAGACCGCCGAAGAAGAACTCGCCGAGGTGCTGCGCGAACGCTCCGACGTGGTGGACCCCACGGCCGCCCCCACCCCGCAGGTCCGCTGAGTACGGCGCAGAGACAAGAACACCATGGAATTCATCACTGCCAACTTTGCCCCGATCATGTTCGCGGGGCTGATCATCTTTCTGCTGCTGGGCTTTCCAGTCGCCTTCAGCCTGGGCGCCTGCGGCCTCTTCTTCGCCTTCGTCGGCGTCGAGCTCGGCGTGTTCCAGTCGTCCGTCATGGCCTGGCTGCCGCAGCGGCTTATCGGGATCATGGCCAACGACACCCTGCTGGCTGTGCCCTTCTTCACGCTGATGGGGCTGATCCTCGAGCGAAGCGGCATGGCCGAAGACCTGCTTGACACCGTCGGCCAGGTCTTCGGCCCGATGCGCGGTGGCCTGGCGCTGGCCGTGATCTTCGTGGGCGCACTGCTGGCTGCGACGACCGGCGTGGTGGCCGCGTCGGTCATCTCGATGGGCCTGATCTCGCTGCCCATCATGCTGCGCTATGGCTACGACCGGCGCATGGCGTCCGGCGTGATCGCCGCGTCGGGGACGCTGGCGCAGATCATTCCGCCCTCGCTGGTGCTGATCATCATGGCCGACCAGCTCGGCAAGAGCGTTGGCGACATGTACAAGGGTGCGTTCATCCCTGCGTTCATCCTGGTGGGCCTGTACGTGGTGTACGTGGTCTTTCTGGCGATCTTCAAGCCGTCCCAGGTGCCGGCGTTGCCGCCGGAGGCACGCATCTACCGTGAGCCGAACGGCGGCGGTGGCTACGCATCGCTGGTCATTCTGATGGGCATCTCGGCCATCGTCGCCGTCACACTCGCGCGCCACATGGCCGAACTCCACACGTGGTGGCTGGGCACAGAAGTCACCTTCGTCGCGACCGACGAGAAGGTCGTCGTCGCCATGTGTGGCGGGACGATCGTGGCGCTTCTGATCGCCTTGTTCAACAAGTTCACAAGACTCGGACTGCTGTCTCGGCTCGCGGAGCGAGTGACCTTTGTGCTGATTCCGCCGCTGCTGCTGATCTTCCTCGTGCTCGGCACCATTTTCCTGGGTGTCGCGACACCGACCGAAGGTGGCGCGATGGGCGCGATGGGCGCGATGATCATGGGTGCGCTGCGCCGACGATTGGACATGAACCTGCTCAAGCAGGCGCTCGCCACGACAACCAAGCTCGGCAGCTTCGTGATGTTCATCCTGATCGGTGCCACCGTGTTCGGTTTGGTGTTCCAGGCCGCAGACGGCCCGATTTGGGTCGAGCACCTGTTGACCGGACTGCCAGGCGGTCAGGTCGGCTTCCTCATTCTGGTGAACGTGCTGATCTTCTTCCTCGCGTTCTTTCTCGATTACTTCGAGCTGTCGTTCATCGTTGTTCCTTTGCTGGCGCCGGTGGCACAGAAGATGGGCATCGACTTGATCTGGTTTGGCGTCTTGCTGGCCGTCAACATGCAGACCTCGTTCATGCACCCGCCTTTCGGTTTTGCGCTCTTCTTCCTGCGGTCCGTCGCGCCAGAGAAGCCGTACATGGACCGTGTGACCAAGAAGATCATGCAGCCGGTGACGACCATGCAGATCTACAAGGGAGCCGTCCCCTTCGTGCTGATTCAGCTTTTGATGGTGGGCCTGTTGATCGCCTTCCCAGGACTTGTGACAGGCAATCTGGACAAGGCGGAAAAAGTCGATCTGCGGGGCATCGGAGACCAGATGCGCGAATCATTGCAGCCGTCGGAAGAATCCGGCTACGGTTCAGATCAAGGGTACGGTTCCGAGCCTGCACCGGGAGCCGCACCCGAAGCGCGCGGAGGCGTCGAATCCGCCCCGGCCGCGCCGCCTCCCGAGGCGGCAACCGAGGATGACCCCATGAAGGCCATGCAGGAATCGCTCAAGCCCAAGCAGTGACAGTTCGGCGAAGGCTGCATCGCCCTGACACCGAAAAGGCCCGGCGGGCGAGGAGGTGACGCACCGCGTACCGCCTTGGCTCGCCGGATAAGATGCAGCTTGGGTGGCATGCCATTTCGGGCGTTCCAGGATTTGCGCAGGTCGGGCCGCCTCGCAGCTTTGTCATGCCAGGAATTCCATGCCCGATACCCCGATCCATTGGATCGCGGCAGCCATCTTCGCTGTCGCCTTGGTGCACACCTTCAGTGCCAAGCAGTTCGAACGCCTCTCTCATCGCTATCCGCGCCACGCCGGGCTGTTTCATCTGCTTGGCGAAGTCGAAGTCGTCTTCGGTTTCTGGGCGATCGTTCTGGTCATCGCCATGGCGGCGGTGGCCGGCGGCAGCAGCGCGCTGGACTATGCCGAATCCCGCAACTACACCGAGCCGCTGTTCGTCTTCGTGGTGATGGTGATCGCGGCCTCGCGACCCGTGCTGCGCACCGTGATGTCGATGGTCAACGCCGTTGCTCGCGTCGTTCCCGTGCGCACGCCGCTCGCCACGGCGTGGCTGGGCTTGGCCGCTGTGCCTCTGCTCGGCTCTCTGATCACTGAGCCTGCTGCGATGACGATTGCCGCCCTGATGCTCGCACCGCAGATCTTTCGACCTGAAGTGCCCGAGCGCGTGAAGTACCTCGCACTTGGCGTGCTGTTCGTCAACGTCTCCATCGGTGGGACACTCACCTCCTACGCCGCCCCGCCCGTTCTGATGGTGGCAACCACCTGGCAATGGGACAGCGCGTTCATGCTTGCCACGTTCGGCTGGAAGGCGGCACTGGCGGTGCTGGTGAACGCCACCGTCGCCACCTCTGTATTGCGCAACCATCTTCTTCCCGCGCCAGCAGGCAATGACGACGCTCCGGTGGAAGCGCGAGTGCCTTTGTCGGTGGTGTCCATTCACTTGGCGCTGCTGGCCGGGGTGGTGCTTTTCGCCCATCATCCTGTCGTGTTTCTGAGCCTCTTCTTGATGTTCCTTGGATTCACCCAGGCTTACGAGCGCCACCAGAGCCCGCTCATCCTGAAGGAGGCGTTGCTCGTCGGGTTTTTTCTCGCTGGCTTGGTCGTGCTTGGCGGCATGCAGCAATGGTGGCTTCAGCCGATCGTGTCAGGTCTCACACCCATCGCACTGTTCCTAGGTGCCCTCGGACTGACCGCCATCACGGACAACGCAGCGCTGACCTACCTCGGCTCGCTGATCGTCGGCATTTCTGACCAGTCGAAGTACATGCTTGTTGCAGGCGCCGTCGCCGGTGGTGGGCTGACGGTGATCGCCAATGCGCCCAACCCTGCTGGCGTGGCGCTTCTGAAGCGTGGCTTCGCCGACGAAACCATTGGCGCCGGCGGGCTGTTGCTGGGCGCCCTTGGGCCCACCATCGTCGCCGCAGCGGCGTTCATGATTTTTTGACGACGCGCCCGAAGCGGCACATTGAAACCGCATGGAAGGACAGCCGCTGCAAGGACGTTGAACGCCCGTCAATCGAGACCGCAGCACGGCGGTCACGGATGGCGCATGGCACTCACCGATCTCGATCTGCAGTCGATGCTGCGACAGGGTTTCATCAAAAAAAAACCGCGCAGTGCGCGGCTTTTTCGTGGGCGGGTCGGTCGACCCGCGACCCGAGCGAACTCAGATCTTCACGCCGTTCATGTACTGGTTGAACGGGTACTCCGAGAAACGGTTCCACAAGATCTGGTCGCGCTGGAAGGCGCGCATGCTCTGGTGGATCGTCTTGAACTCGGCAGACTTGGCTTCGTGCTCGGCGAACACTTCCATCGACGCCTTGAAGCCAGCGTCCATCACCGCCTTGGGGAAAGCCTTGAGCTGCGTCTTCTCGGCAACGAGCTTCTTCAGCGCGATCGGGTTCCAGGCGTCGTACTTGGCGGTCATGTCGGTGGCCGCGACCTTGCACGCAGCGTCCAGAATGGCCTTGTTCTCGTCCGACAGCCCGTTGTACTTCTTCACGTTGATGAAGAACTCGAGGTCGGCGCCGCCTTCCCACCAGCCGGGGTAGTAGTAGTACGGTGCGACCTTGTTGAAGCCCAGCTTGGCATCGTCGTACGGGCCGACGAATTCCGAAGCGTCGAGCGTGCCCTTTTCCAGCGCCTGGTAGACGTCACCTGCAGGCATGTTCTGCGGCACCACGCCCAGCTTCTGCATCGCTTCGCCGAACACGCCGCCGCCCATGCGCATCTTCAGGCCCTTGAGGTCTTCGACGGTCTTGATTTCCTTGCGGTACCAGCCGCCCATCTGCGTACCGGTATTGCCGCCGCTGGCCGTCTTGAAGTTGTACTTGCCGAAGAAATCGTCCAGCAGCTTGCGACCGCCGCCGTAGTCCTTCCACGAGGTGTTCTGGCGCGCGGTCAGGCCGAAAGGCACGGCGCAGCTGAAGGCGAAGATCGGGTCTTTGCCGGTGAAGTAGTAGGCGGCCGACTGGGCCATTTCGATGTTGTCGCCTTGCAAGGCATCGACGACGCCGAAGGCGGGCATCAGTTCACCAGCGGGATGAACCGTGATTTCGAACTTGCCGCCCGACAGGGCCTTGACGGTCTTAGACAACATCTCGGCGCTGCCGAAGATCGTGTCCAACGAACGGGGAAAGCTCGACGCCAGGCGCCAGCGGACGGCGGCCTGTGCGTGCACTGCGGGCGCGATGCCGGCAGCCAGCACGCCAGCGATGCCGGCATTCTTGATGAGGGAACGACGATCCATTGAATTCACTCCGATTGCAAAGGGAAAAAACAAACGCGGTCATGACCGCGTTGAAGACCTTTTGGGTCGCTGAGATTGTAAGAAGGTGCTTACAGCGAGCCGCAGGGGTTTACCCTGCGGATTCGGGAGCGCCGAAGCGCGCCGCGATCGAACGTTCGATGCCCGATGCATCGAGGCCTGCGCCGCTGAGCAACTTGGTCGGATCACCATGCTCGATGAAGCGGTCGGGCAGGCCCAGTTGCAGCACAGGCCGGTCGACACCGGCCGCCTGCAGCGCCTCGAGCACCGCACTGCCGGCGCCGCCCATGACAGCGCCCTCTTCCAGCGTCACCAGGGCCTCGTGCGTGGCCGCGATCTGCAGCAGCAGGTCCACATCCAGCGGCTTGACCCAGCGCATGTTCACCACCGTCGCCCCCAGCGCGTCGGCAGCTTTCAGTGCGGGATACAGCAGCGTGCCGAAAGCCAGGATCGCGATGCGCGTGCCCTGGCGCCTGACCTCGCCCTTGCCGAAAGGCAAGCCCTCGAGCGTGAGGTGCGGCACCACGCCGGCGCCCGCGCCACGCGGGTAGCGCACCGTCACCGGATGGCTCTGCTCGTACGCGGTGGTCAGCAACGCACGGCACTCCGCCTCGTCGGCCGGGCACGCGATGCTCATGTTGGGGATGCAGCGAACGAAGGGAATGTCGTAAGCACCCGCGTGCGTCGCGCCGTCGGCACCAACCAGCCCGGCGCGATCGAGCGCGAAGACCACCGGCAGGTTCTGGATCGCCACGTCGTGGATCAGTTGGTCGTAGGCGCGCTGCAGGAAGGTCGAGTAGATCGCGACCACCGGCTTGAGGCCCTCGCAGGCCAAGCCGGCCGCGAAGGTCACCGCGTGCTGCTCGGCGATGCCCACGTCGTGGTAGCGCCCTGGAAACTGCTGCTGGAACTCCACCATGCCCGAGCCCTCGCGCATCGCCGGCGTGATGGCGACCAGCCGTCCGTCCTTGCCCGCCATGTCGCACAGCCACTGGCCGAAGACTTGGGTGAAGGTCTGCTTGGGCGCGGTGGCGGGCTTGACCAGACCGACCTGCGGATCGAACTTGCCCGGACCGTGGTACGCCACAGGGTCGGCCTCGGCCAGCTTGTAGCCCTGGCCTTTCTTCGTGACCACGTGCAGGAACTGCGGGCCGTCGAGCTGCTTGAGGTTCTCGAGCGTCGGCACCAGCGAATCGATGTCGTGGCCGTCGATCGGGCCGACGTAGTTGAAGCCGAACTGCTCGAACAGCGTGGCGGGCACCACCATGCCCTTGGCATGCTGCTCGAAGCGCTTGGCCAGCTCGAACAGCGGCGGCGCGGCACGGAGCACGCTCTTGCCGACGTTCTTGGCTGCGGCGTAGAAGTTGCCGCTCATCAGCTGCGCGAGGTAGCGGTTGAGCGCACCGACGGGCGGGCTGATCGACATGTCGTTGTCGTTCAGGATCACCAGCAGCTTGCAGTCGGACACGCCCGCATTGTTGAGCGCCTCGAAAGCCATGCCGGCCGTCATCGCACCGTCGCCGATGATGGCCACCGCATGGCGCTCTTCGCCCTTTTGCTTCGCGGCCATGGCCATGCCGAGCGCGGCCGAAATGCTGGTCGACGAATGCGCCGTGCCGAAGGTGTCGTACTCGCTCTCGCTGCGTTGCGGGAAGCCCGAGATGCCGCCCTGCTGGCGCAGCGTAGGCATGCGCTCTCGCCGGCCGGTGAGGATCTTGTGCGGGTAGGTCTGGTGGCCCACATCCCACACCAGGCGGTCGTGCGGCGTGTTGAACACATGGTGCAGCGCCACCGTGAGTTCGACGGTGCCCAGGTTCGAGCTCAGGTGCCCGCCGGTGCGCGAGACGTTGTCCAGCACGCAGGCCCGAACCTCGTCGGAGAGTTGCTTGAGCTGGGCGCGGTCGTACTCGCGCAGGACCGAAGGATCGTGAATGGTGGGGAGGAGCTCGGTCATGGGCTTCGTTGTTATCGGTCGCGGTCCACGACCATGTGTGCCAGCGCGCGCAGCGCCTCGGTGTCGGCGAGCCCGCTGCGTTCCAGCGCCGCCAGCGCTTCTTCGAGCAGTTGCGAAGCCTGCGCCCGTGCGCCGTCGAGACCCAGCAGCGACACGTAGGTCGGTTTGTCGGCGGCCGCGTCCTTGCCGGCGGTCTTGCCGAGCGTGAGCGAATCGGCCGTGACGTCGAGGATGTCGTCGACGACCTGGAAAGCCAGGCCCAGCGCTGAACCGTAGGCGCGCAGGGCGGCGAGCGCTGCAGGCGCGACGTCCTGCGCGCAGGCTGCGCCCATTTCCACGCTGCCCTGCAGCAATGCGCCGGTCTTCAGGCGGTGCATTTCGCGCAGCTGCGCCTGGTCGAGCGCCAGGCCGACGCTGGCCAGGTCGATCGCCTGGCCGCCGGCCATGCCCTGGCTGCCCGCCGCGCGCGCCAGCAGGCGGCACAGCAGCGCCTGCACGGCCGGCGTCACGCTGCCGTCGTCGGGCGTCAGCAACTCGAAGGCCAGCGCCTGCAACGCATCGCCGGCCAGCAGCGCGTCCGCTTCGCCGAACTGGACATGCACCGTCGGCTTGCCGCGGCGCAGCACGTCGTTGTCCATGCAGGGAAGGTCGTCGTGCACCAGCGAATAGGCGTGGATGAGTTCGGTGGCACAGGCCGCGCGCAGTGCCGCGGCCGCATTGCCCTGCACGGCCTCGCTGGCGGCCATCACCAGGAGCGGCCGCAGGCGCTTGCCGCCGTCGAGCACGGCGTAACGCATCGCGTCGCCCAGCTGAACCGGTGCGTCGATGCCGACCCAGTTCGACAATGCGGCCTCGACGTTCGCGAGGTGAGGGCCGCTCCAGGACGCCAGGCGCTGCGCGTCCCAGCGGCCTGCGGTATGCACCGCACTCATTCGGCCGACCACGCCTTGAGGCTGCCTGCGTCCAGCACCTTGATCTGGTCTTCCACCGCCTGCAGCTTGTCGCGACAGAAGGCGAGCAGTGCGGCACCGCGCTGGTAGCTTCCCAGCAGCTGATCGAGCGGCAACTGCCCGGACTCGAGTTCGTTCACCAGCCGTTCGAGCTCCTGGAGCCCGGCTTCATAGCTCGCTGGCTGCGCGCCGCCGTCGGCGACGAGGGCCGGGCTGGAAGTGGGAAGGGTGGAAGGCGCCTTGGGCATGCAGGGGATCGTGGGTGAAACAAGGCATTTTAGGATGCATGGGAAAGGCCGGCGGGTACAATCGCCCCTCCCCCACGCCGGCGCTTGCCGGCGATGTTCTTTTCGGGCCGTCGCTCCATCGAACGGCGCCTCTTTTCCCTCTTTCTCCCTGTGGGGAGCTTGGTCAGGTCACCCATGTCTGATTTAAGTCTTCAACTGCAGCAGGCCCAGAGCCAACTCCCGGTTTCCGCGTACTTCGACGAGGCCCTCTACGCCCGCGAGCTGCAAACGCTTTTCGCCGACGGGCCGCGCTATGTCGGCCACCGCCTGGCCGTGCCCGAAGTGGGCAACTTCCACACGCTGCCACAGGAGCACGACGGCCGCGCGCTGGTGCACACGCCCAAAGGCGTCGAACTGATTTCCAACGTGTGCCGGCACCGCCAGGCGCTGATCCTGCAAGGCCGCGGGGAGCTCGACGCGCGCACGGGCGGCAACATCGTCTGCCCCTTGCACCGCTGGACCTACGCCGCCGCCGACCCGCGCAGCACCGGCACGCTGATCGGCGCGCCGCACTTCGCGCAGGACCCCTGCCTCAACCTGCACAACTACCCGCTCGAGGAGTGGAACGGCCTCTTGTTCGAGAAGAACCGCGACGGCAGCGGCCGCAACGTGGCGGCCGACCTGGCCGGCCTGGGGCCGCGCGCCGACCTCGACTTCAGCGGCTATGCGCTCGACCGCGTCGAGTTGCACGAGTGCAACTACAACTGGAAGACCTTCATCGAGGTCTACCTCGAGGACTATCACGTCGGCCCGTTCCATCCGGGCCTCGGCAGCTTCGTGACCTGCGACGACCTGCGTTGGGAATTCAAGGACAACTTCTCGGTGCAGACGGTCGGTGTGGCCAACCGCCTGGGCCGCGCGGGCAGCCCGGTCTACCAGAAGTGGCAGGAACAGCTGCTGAAGTACCGCGACGGCAAGCCGCCGAAGTACGGCGCGATCTGGCTGACCTACTACCCGCACGTGATGATCGAGTGGTACCCGCACGTGCTGACCGTTTCGACCCTGCATCCGGTGAGCCCGACAAAGACGCTCAACATGGTCGAGTTCTTCTACCCCGAGGAAATCGTCGCCTTCGAGCGCGAATTCATCGAAGCCCAGCAGGCCGCCTACATGGAAACCTGCGTGGAAGACGACGAGATCGCCGAGCGCATGGACGCCGGCCGCCGCGCACTGATGCTGCGTGGCGACAACGAGACCGGCCCCTACCAGAGCCCGATGGAGGACGGCATGCAGCAGTTCCACGAGTGGTACAGGAAGAAGCTCGTCCCCAGGTCGTAGCGCATTGCGTGTCGCTACGCCCACCCCCTACCGCGGGGCAATACTGGCGGCTGGGCGGAGCCCGTTGCGCGGTGTTCCACGACCGAGACGAAACGCTGCTGACGCACGTCGGCTGAAAATAACGATGCAAGCTTTGTGGATGGTTCTGGGCGCACTGCTCTTCGCGACGATGGGGCTGTGCGTGAAGATCGCGTCGGCCTGGTTCACCAGCGCCGAGCTGGTGTTCTACCGCGGCATCATCGGCATCGTCTTTCTCTGGCTGCTGGCGCGCAACCTGGGCGTGTCGCTCGGCACGCGCTATCCGGGCATGCACGCCTGGCGCAGCCTGATCGGCGTGGTCTCGCTCGGCGCGTGGTTCTACGCGATCGCCCACCTGCCGCTGGCCACCGCGGTCACGCTCAACTACATGAGCAGCGTCTGGATCGCGGCCTTCCTGGTCGGCGGCGCGCTGCTGGCGTGGGTGCCGGTACCGGGGCGCGACGGCAGCATCCCGCGTCCGCCCCTGCAGGGCCCGCTCATCCTGACCGTGCTCGCGGGCTTCGTCGGCGTGGTGCTGATGCTCAAGCCGAGCGTCGGGGGCGACCAGGGCTTCGCCGGCCTGATGGGCCTGCTGTCGGGCCTGACCGCCGCCTTCGCTTACATGCAGGTCGTGGCGCTGTCGCGCGCCGGCGAGCCCGAAGCGCGCACCGTCTTCTATTTTGCGGTGGGCTCTGCGGTAGCTGGCGGGCTGGCGGCTGCGGTCGAGGGGTTTACCCCGTTGTCCCGGTGGACGCTCGAACATGCGCTGTGGCTGCTGCCGGTGGGCGTGTTGGCCGCCGGAGGCCAGCTGTGCATGACCCGCGCTTACGCCACGGCCAAGACCGAGAGCGGCACGCTGCTCGTCGCCAACCTGCAATATTCCGGCATCATCTTCGCGGCGATCTATGGCGTGGTGCTGTTCGGCGACCGCATCGACGTGCTCGGCTGGACCGGCATGGCGCTCATCATCGCCAGCGGCATCGCCGCCACATTCCTTCGCCAGCGCTCTTTGCCCAAGGCGCCTGCCGAAGAACACTGACGCCTCCCCTCCTTCGAAGGACACCGCATGTACAGCACCCTGATTTCGTCCGAACAACTGCAGGCCCTGCACGCCGACGGCGCCCCGCTGATGGTGTTCGACTGCACCTTCGACCTGATGAAGCCCAGCGCGGGCGCTGTCCAGTTCACCGACGTCCACATCACCGGTGCGGTGTATGCCAACCTCGATACCGACCTGAGTGCGCCGCATGGTCAACCCGGCAAGGACGGCGCGGTCCTGGTGTCCCACGACGAAGGCGAGCCGGCCTCCGGCGGTCGCCATCCACTCCCCAGCCGAGAGAAGTTCGCCACATGGCTGTCGAGCGTGGGTTTTCGCAACGACATGCAGGCCGTGGTGTACGACCGCAACGGGGCCAACTATTGCGGCCGTCTTTGGTGGATGCTCAAGTGGATGGGGCATGACGCCGTGGCCGTGCTCGACGGCGGGCTGCAGGCCTGGCAGGCCGCTGGTGGCGCGGTGGCGAACGGCGACGAGCCCGCGCACTTCCAGTCGAACTTCGTGCCGTCGGCGCCGCGGGCCGCGTTGCGCGTGACCAGCGAGGTCGCTGCACATCTGGGGCAGGCCGATCAGACGCTGATCGACGCACGCGCCGGCGCACGTTATCGCGGTGAAGTGGAACCTCTGGACCCGATCGCCGGTCACATTCCCGGGGCGCTGAACCGCCCCTTCGCCGAGAACATCGGTCCGGACGGCAAGTTCAAGCCCGCGGCGCAGCTGCGCGCCGAATTCGAAACGCTGCTGGCCGGGCGCGATCCCTCGACGGTCGTCCACCAGTGCGGCAGCGGCGTCAGCGCCGTGCCGAACCTGCTCGCCATGGAAATCGCGGGCCTCGGGCCGACCGCGCTCTATGCCGGCAGCTGGAGCGAATGGAGCAACACGCCGGGGCTGCCGACCCGGCAAGGCGCGCAACCATGATTCGCGGAATCTTCCGTCTCCCTCACCTCCTTCTCGCCTCTGCCGCACTGCTCGCGGCACCCTTCGCCCTCCACGCCCAGTCGCAGCACGCGCACGTGCACGGCCAGGTCCGCCTCGACATCGCCATCGAGGGGCCTTCGGTCGTCATCCAGATGGAGGCGCCCCTGGACAACTTCATCGGCTTCGAACGCGCACCGCGCAACGCGGCCGAGAGCCAAGCCGTCGAGCAGGCCGTGACCCAGTTGCGCGCCGCCGATGCGTTGTTCACCATCGACCCGGCCGGCAACTGCAAGCTGGGCCCGGTACAGCTGCGTGCGCCGGTGCTCGGCCTCGGGAAGGACGCGCCGGCCGCGGCTTCCGGCGATCACGGCGACCTCGACGCCACCTTCGCCTTCAACTGCACGAACGCTGCCGCGGTCAAGTTCATCGATGTCGGCCTGTTCACCGCCTTCAAGGGCCCACGCCAGATCGATGCGCAGATTGCCTCGCCGCAAGGCCAGTTCAAGCGCACCCTCAAGCGACCCAATGCCCGCCTGGCGTGGACCAAGTGACGTCGCGGTGAGCAGCGTTCTCGCCATCGAGGCCCTGCGCTTCGGCTGGCCCGGTGCCATGTCGCCTTGCATCGATATCGAGCGTCTCGACGTGGTGGCCGGAGAGACGGTCTTCCTGCACGGACCGAGCGGGTGCGGCAAGAGCACGCTGCTGTCGCTCATGGCCGGCGTGCTGGTGGCCGATGCCGGCCGAGTGGCACTGCTGGGCCACGACTGGGCCGCCCTTTCGGGTGCGGCACGTGACCGCTGCAGGGTGGCGCATGTCGGCTACATCTTCCAGCAGTTCAACCTGCTGCCGTATCTCAGCGTGCTCGACAACGTGTTGCTGCCCTGCCGCTTCTCACCACGTCGGCGCGCGCAGGCGTCGCAGGAGGGTTCGCCGCTCACCCAGGCCGAGGCACTGCTCGACGGCATGGGGCTCGAACCCTCCCTGTGGCGTCGGCCCGCGATGAAGCTCTCGGTCGGGCAGCAGCAGCGCGTGGCGGCCGCGCGTGCGCTCATCGGCCGGCCCGAGCTGGTGATTGCCGACGAGCCGACCTCCGCGCTCGACGAGGCGCACCGCGACGCCTTCCTCGACGTGCTGCTCGACGCCTGCGCCGCGCACCGCAGCGCCCTGGTCTTCGTGAGCCACGACCGGCGCCTGGCCGCGCGCTTTCAGCGCGAGTTGCGTCTGCCGGCGATCAACCGCGCCGTGCCAACCACCGACGCGGGCTACCCGGCATGAGCGCCCTCTTCGCCATCGCGTGGCGCAGCGCCTGGAACCGCCGCTTCACCCTCGTGCTGACCGTGCTGTCGATCGCGCTGTCGGCCGTGCTGCTGCTCGGCGTGGAACGCATCCGCACGCAGCTGCGCGACAGCTTCTCGTCGGCCGTCTCCGGCACCGACCTGATCGTCGGCGCACGCACCGGCTCGACGCAGCTGCTGCTCTATGCCGTGTTCCGCATCGGCGCGGCGACCAACAACATGTCGTGGCGCAGCGTGCAGGCGCTGTCGGCGCACGAGGGCGTCGACTGGGTGGTGCCGCTGTCCCTGGGTGACTCGCACCGCGGCTTTGCCGTGCTCGCGACCACGCCCGACTACTTCGCGCATTTCCACTACGGCGACCGCCAACCCCTGACGCTGCGCGAGGGCAAACCCTTCGACGCGCTGTTCGATGCCGTCCTGGGCGCGGAAGTGGCCGAACGGCTGGGCTACCGGGTGGGCCAGCGCATCACGCTCGCGCACGGCACCGGCGAGCTCACCGTGGCCGAGCACGCCGACAAGCCTTTCACGGTGGTCGGCATCCTCGCGCGCACCGGCACGCCGGTCGACCGCACGGTGCACATCGGCCTGCAGGCGATGGAGGCGATCCACCTGGACTGGCGCGGCGGTGCGCCGATGCCGGGCCTGCGCGTTCCAGCCGCGGAGCTCGGCGGCGTCGACCTCACGCCGAAGAGCGTGACCGCGGCCTTGGTCGGCTTGAAGAACCGCGCCGCCGTGTTCGGGGTGCAGCGCTGGGTGTCGACCTACACCGGCGAGCCACTGATGGCCGTGTTGCCCGGCGTTGCGCTCGACGAGTTGTGGGGTGTGATCGGCGTCGGCGAAAACGCGCTGCTGGCCATGTCGGCCCTGGTGGCGCTGGTCAGCCTGGCCGGCCTGGTGGCAGTGGTGCTGGCCGGGCTCGACCAGCGGCGGCGCGAGCTTGCGGTGCTGCGCGCGGCCGGTGCCGGTTTGCGCCACGTGATGGCGCTGCTGGCCATCGAAGGCGCGCTCGTCACTCTCGCCGGCGTGCTGCTCGGCGCGGCCATGGCCGCCCTCGGCATCGCGCTGCTTGCGCCCTGGCTGCAGGCGCAGTTCGGCCTGACGCTGGCACTGTCCGCCCCCACGGCGAACGAGGGTCTGCTCATCGCCGCGCTGCTGGTGGCCGGTTGGTTAGCGAGCCTGCTGCCGGCGCTGCGGGCCTACCGCCTGTCGCTGGCCGACGGCCTGTCGCCGCGCCTGTGACGTGTCTGGAAAAATCAACGTCTTCCAAGGATCGACCATGAAAAACTTTCCCCGGCCATCGCTCGCCCGCTCGCTCACCTACCTCGCGCTTGCAGCCTTGTGCGCCACCGCGCAGCTTCCGGCCGTCGCCGCCGACCCGTCACCTCCCACGAAGGCGCAGCCCGGTGCCACGCGCGAGATCGTCTGGGACGACCTGATGCCGAAGGACTGGAATCCGATGAAGGATCTGGGTGCGACCGACCTCGGCCAACTGCAGGACGGCGACCCGCGCGCGGCGGAGCTCATGAAGAAGATGCAGCAGGCCTTCGACAACGCCCCGGTGAACCGCGCCATGGACGGCGCGCAAGTGAAGATTCCCGGCTACATCGTGCCGCTCGAGCAGCGGAAGTCTGGCGAGATCACGGAGTTCCTGCTGGTGCCCTACTTCGGCGCCTGCATCCACACGCCACCGCCGCCAGCGAACCAGATCCTGCATGTGCACCCGGCGAAGGCGGCGAAATTCCGGTCGATGGACGCGGTGTGGGTCACCGGCACGCTCAAGACGGCGCGGAGCGATTCCGGGATGGGCGTGGCCGGCTACCGCATGGACGCGCAGAGCGTGACAGCGTACTCGGCGCCGGCCGCGAAGTAACGGGTCGTTCGGCCACCGCGCGTCGTTCTAGATGCGCGAACGCGGAAAGAGGCGAACACGCCCCGCAGCCCGCGCCCCCAGCAACAGCATCGTCGCGCCGAGCCACGCCAGGCCCAGCAACGATCCGACGGGCATGGGTTCGTCCGAGGAAGGCGGGTCGAAGCGCGGCTGTGCAGCGAAATCCTGCGGTCCGAAACGGACATCGTTGAACAGATAGGGGTAATAGAAGCCGCGCAGCCGCGCATGAAAATCGGCGATGCGGTCCTGGTAGGCCAGCTGGGCGGAAAGATCGGTGCCGGCCTGACGATGGAGCGCGGCCTGCACGCCGACGCCGGGCAAGAGCCAGCCCAGACGCGCAGTCCAGTGCTGGCGCGCCAGCAGGCCGTCGCGATAGGCCGCGACCTGCGGCGCCACACTCTCGTCGCCGAGCTGCTGGAAGGCGTAGTACCACTTCCAGTGAAAGCCCGCGGGCAGCGGGGACGTGCGCTGCAATTCGGGATGCGTGCGGAAAAACTGCGCCATCGTCGTCTCGCGCGGCAGATCCCATGCGCCATGGACCGCCTGCCGCTGGGCCAGCATCAGTTCCACGCCCTGCCTCACCGGCACCGTCCGTGTGAGCGTCGCGCTCGCGAGCGTCGGCAGAACCAGGGTGAGCACGGCCCAGCAGCCCATCAGCATCGTCGCGCTGGCGGTCGAATCGCTGGCACGCGTCGCCACGATCAGCGTCAGTCCGCTCCAGAACGCGAGGTACGCCGCGGTGACGAGCGCCACGGTGGCCAATGCGACGCCTGCCGTGCCGTTCGCCCAGCCGCCGAGCAGCACGGGCAGCATCAGCGCGGCAAGAACGAGCGCCGTTCGCAAGCCCGCGCGCCGCAACCAAAGCCGCCCGCCGGCGCCCGGCATGGACAACAGGGTGCCCAGCCGACCCGATTGCCGTTCGCCCGAGACCAGGTCGTGCAGAAGTGCGATGAGAAACAGAGGCGCGAGGTAGACCAGCACGAAGGCGAAGTCGAACCGCCCCGCCAGCGCCAGTTCGGGGTTGAAGCTCTCGCCCTCGTGCAGTTGCGCCTGCAGCGCCAGCGCACGGATTCGCAGCACATAAGGCGACGCGTCACGCAGACCGATCGCCAGGAAGGCCGCGCTCGATGGCGGAGACCACGTGCTGTGGAAGGTGTAGTAGGCCGCCGAGCCCGCGTCTGCGCCCTGTGCGTACTTGCGTGCCTGTGCCGCCAGCTCTTGCGCCTGCAGCGTCGCCAGGTGATCCATGGTCCGTTGCTCACGCGTGATCTCGCGCGTGCCGAGCACCACCGCCAGCGTCGACAACGCCAGCAGCAGCGCCACTGCGGCGAGTGCCAGTCGCGAGCGCGCCATCAGACGCCATTCATGAATGAACCCGCTCATCGCGTGGCCCTCCCGAGGTGGCGCACTGCGAGCGCCAGCAGGCCCGCCAATGCCGCCAGCCATGCCAGCAGCACAAGCGCTGCCGGTGCGGCGTTGCGCAGCAACCGCGACGGGGCGAGCGGTTCATGGTGAAAGTCGGCGACGCCGTGCCAATGCGCTCGGCCGATGCGGTTGTCGCGGCTGGAACGATCGCCCGCGAAGCTCAGCTTCTCTGCCTGCATGCGGTTGAGGTCTTGAACCAGTCGGTAGCGGTGCCGCTCTGCCGATTCGACGAAGTGGCGGTAGCTGTGCTGGTCCGTACCCGACGCCGCCATCGAGAGACGACGCAAGGCAATGACCGGACTCAGCAGTGCGAAATCGTCGACGCGGCGCAACTGCGCATGCTGCCGCTCGAACGCCTCGTCGGCGTACCGCGCGAACAGGCCGGCGGTCAGTCGCTCGCCCTCCATGCCCACCAGCCCCTTGTAGTTCACCGGCAGGTCCTCGATGCGGGACACACCATGCGCCTTCAGCGTCTTCTTGCGGAACTCGGCGAAGTACGGATCGTCCGGGTTGTGGCTGTCGCCGAGCGCTGCGAGGTCCCGCGCCACGGCGATGTCGGTTTCGAAACGCGTCGGCAACGCGTCCGCTGCGGCGGCGATCTCCGCCGCCACGCGCGGCAGGAAGACAACGCCGATGGCCCAGGCGGCGAGAAGGGTGAGCAACGCATCTCGGCCCCGTTTGAAAAAGGCGGATGCCGCAACGATGCCGAGGGCCCAGACGAGCAGCCAAACCGCGTAGCCCGCGGCCAATGCGAGTGCCGAAACGGCCAGCCCCGGCGCCTCGATGCCGATCCAGCCGAGCGCGACGAAAGCAGGCACCAGCATGAGCAGGGCCGTGCCGCTCAACGCGAACGCCTTGCCGAGCGCGATCTGCCCGGGCGTCACCCCCTGGGCGAGCAGCACGCGCAGCGTGCCGGCTTCGCGCTCGCGCGCCAGAGTGGCGTGTCCGACGAAGACGAGCAGCAGCGGGGCCAGCACCTGCAGCACGAAGGCTGGCGTCAGCTGGCCGAACCTCAGCAGCAGGGACGACTGACGCACGTCGCCGAAGTTCGCGCTGTTCTGCCGATGGCCTTCCAGGAACAGCGTATGGCCGGTGTAGGCGTCGATGCCGGGGTCGAATGCCGCCAACAGATTCAGCGGCCGGAAGACGAAATGCCCGTAGTGCACCATGCGGTGCGGATGCCGGTCGGGCTGCGCTTCGAACTCGCGATCGACCTGCGTCTGGTGAGCGGCTCGCTCCTCGACCGCCGTGCGACGGCTGTCCCATGCGGTGAAGGTGGCGACCACAGCGAGCACCAGCAGCAGCGCGAGTCCGATCACGGCCACGCGGTTGCGCCGAAGCAGGCGCCATTCCTCGCGTGCAATGCGCATCGCCGCGCTCATGGCAATGTCCCTTGGGCCGCGTAACGACGATGCAGCGCACGCACATCGAAGCGCTCTGCCCCCGAGGCGGTGGCCTCGTCGATCAGCGTTCCGCCGTCGATGAAGCCGATGCGATCTGCGACCTCGGCCGCACCCAGCAGGTCGTGCGTGACCATGAGGATCGCGACATCTTGCGCACGCAGCACGCCGAGCAAGCGGCTGAATTCCGCCGTGGCCTGCGGGTCGAGACCGGACGTGGGCTCGTCCAGCAGCAGCGCCGGCACCTTGCGCGCAAGCGCCAGAGCGATCGACACCTTCTGCCGCATGCCCTTGGAAAAGCCGGACACCCGACGCTCATACGCCGCGCTGTCGAGCCCGGCGGTGGACAAGGCCTCGCCGATGGCGCGCGCATCCTGCTTCTCGCCCGCGAGATCGAGCAGGTAAGCCACGTTCTCCCGCGCGCTCAGGTGCTCGTAAAGGGCGACGTTCTCGGGAATGTAGGCCAGCTGGCGCCGCGCCCGTGTCGGGTCGACGCCGGGGTCGATGCCGTTCACACGCACTCGGCCGCTGCTCGGGCGGACGAAGCCGAGGAACAGGCCCAGCGTGGTGGTCTTGCCGGCGCCGTTGGCACCCAGCAGTGCGTAGATTTCACCGGGTGCGACCGCGAGATCGAGGCCGTGGAGGATCGTTCGGGCACCGTAGCCGGCCACGACTTCGACGGCCTCGAGCGCCAGATGCAATGCCGCCGCGCTGCTCGCGGGGATAGAGTGAGTCATCGACATGTCGGGCCTCAAAACTTGGCCTGCAGGCCAAGCGTCACCGAGCGGGGCGTGCCGGGCGTCACCCACAACCGACTGTAGGAACTGGTGTAGTAGGTTCGATCGAACACGTTGTCGACGTCCAACGTCAGCCGCAGTCGCGGGCTGACACGCCAGTAACCCACCAGCTTCGCCGTGGTGTAGCTCGGCAGCTCGAAAGCCGCGACATCGGCGCGGGCCTCAGCCTGCGTGCGCGCCTGCCCGAGCTGTTGGCCCACGTAGGTCACACCACCTCCGATGCCGTAGCGCTGGTCGTTGTCGAACACGTTCTCGTAGACCGCCAGCACGCTGCCGTTGACCTTCGGCACGTTGAGCAGACGGCCGCCTACCTCGAGGGTGTTGTCCTTGGCGATCTTCACGTCGTTGAGCACCAGGCTCGCGTTGACTCGCCAGCGCGCAGTGATTTGCCCTGCAACGTCGAACTCGAAGCCTCGGCTGCGCACCTCGCCAGTGGCGATGGAGAAACCGGTGTTGACCGGGTCGGCGGTCAGCACGTTTCGCTTGCGGATGTCGAAGAGGGCGGCCGTGGCACCGATGCGCTGGTCCAGGCTCTCCCACTTCGTGCCGAGTTCCAGCGCGCGGCCGGTTTCGGGTTCGAAGCTCGCGGCGGAAACGTCGGAGCCGGCGTTCGCGCGGAACGAGCGGCCCGCGTTCGCATAGACGGTCCACTGTGGCGTCGGCAGCCAGCTCACGCCGATGCGCGGCGAGGTTGCCGAAGGGTCCTGTCGCGCTGTCGTGCCGGTGCGGCGGTTCAGCAGCGACTGCCGGTAGTTGTCCACCCGGAAGCCTGCCACCAGGCGCCACGCTGGCGCAAGCTTGATGGCATCCTGTACGTAGATTGCCGTGTTGCGCTGATGCTCGAAGGTTTCCGTATTGGCCATCGGCGTCGGCTGGACCTGGCCGTAGACCGGGTTGTAGATGTTGATGGCGTAAGGCGCCGCAGCCGTCGGGTTGACCCGCCGCATCAGCGTGTCCATCTCGAAGCGGAAGCTCTCCATGCCGAACAGCAGTTCATGTTCGATGGCGCCGGTGCGGACGTTGCCCTGCAGTTCGCCTTGGAGCGCGACGTCGTCGGAGGCGTAGTCACGGAAGCGCCGTTGTCGCGTGAGGTTCCCACCGGCCTGCAGCGCGTTGGCCTCGGTGGAAAAGCCCTGCATCGAAGTCTCGCGATAGGACAGCCCCAGTCGACTGCGCCAGCTCGAATTCCATTCGTGCGACAGGATGAACTGGTGCGTCTGGTTCTTCACCGTCACGTCGCCGTCTGCAGGCTCGCCCAGGAACCGGCTGCGCGGGACGGCGCCAAGGCGGTTGTCGACCGAGACCACGCCACGATCGAGCGGCGTCGCATGACGCAGGTATTCGCCTGCGTAGTCCAGCACCGTGTCGCGGCCGAGCTTCCAGGTGAACGCCGGCGCGATCACTTCGCGCCGCGCGCCGACATGGTCCCGAAAGCCGTCACGTTCTTCCACCGCGAGATTGAGTCGATAAGCGAAATCGTTGCCGACGGGCCCCGTGCTGTCGAAGGCACCACGGCGCAGGCCCTGGCTGCCGGCAGAGCCCTCGATCGAATGGCCTGCACGCCACAGCGGGCGCTTGGACACGATGTTCAGGGTGCCGCCCGGCTCGCTGCTGCCGTACAGAGCGGCGGCCGTGCCTTTCAGGAATTCGATGCGTTCCACGCCTGCCAAGTCACGCGGCGCATTGAACCCGCGGTTCGATGAAAAGCCGTTGAAGAGCGTCGCCATGCCGGTGTTCTCGTTGCCCGGCAGGCCGCGGATGGCGATGTTGTCCCACAGCCCGCCGAAGCTGTTCTGGCGCGAGACGCCGCCCACGAAGTCGAGGACGTCGTCGAGCTTGGAGGCCCCCAAGTCGTCGATGGCCTGGCGGGTGACGATGCGCACCGATTGCGGCAATTCCCGCAGGGGCAGATCCGTCTTGGCGCCGGCGGCTTCCTCGGAGTGGTAAGTGCCGGAGGCCGAACGTCCGACGACTTCGACGGTGGAGAGTTCGGCTTCCGCCGGCGCGACAGGCGGCGGCAGCGGTTGTGCGTGCGAAAGGAAAGAGGCCGCTGCAGCAAGGGCGAGCGGGGAACGGCGAAGCGCGGAAACACGGTTCCGCACAGAGCGAATGGCGATCATTGAAAGGAATTGGGAGAACGACGAGCCCGCTGGCCGAGCGTCGAAGGCGCGGCCGGGGCTCAGGCACTGTGCCGGCACCGAGACACGAAGGCCCCGGCCTCGGCAAGCGAGGACAGACAGACGACCCGCGCGCGGGCCGTCAGCTAAATCAGTGCCAGTGGTGGATCGCGCGCCGCGAAGCGCCAATGCCAACCTTGAGGGACGAAGGCTGCCTCGTGCCCCACACCCATTGTCCCGACGACCACGAGGGGCACGTCGATGCTCTCGAAGAGCGCCAGCGCCATGCCTTGCGCCTCATGAGCCGCACACCACGCACATCGGCCGTGGGCTTCGGCATCTTCACCGTCGTCGTCGGCGGCCGCGTCGTGCGCTTCGGTACCCTGCGACACCGTGGCGACCAGCTCCTCCAGGTGACCCAATTCGTGCAGCGGCATGCCGATCGCTGCGTTGAAAAACGCAGCGATCAACAACAGTCGCAACAGCAGAATTCGGAGGGTCATGGGCGGAGCGCGGATGATACTGCCGCGCAATCACGCCACGGCGACGGTGCGCTCAGTCCGGCGCCTGGATCACGCGGTCGTGCTCTTCGTCGGCAGGCACGTTGTCGGCGTCGAGTTCGCTGGCGTCGGTCAGGTCGATCCCGGTTTCCTCGGCCAGTTCGTCGGGGCCTTCCTGCTCGGCGTCCGCGTCGGCGTCGTCGGCGCCTTCAGTGACGTCGGTGTCTTCGATGTCCTCCGCCCCATCGATCGGCGGTGCGGCGGTTGGAGGGATGGGTGGCGCTGCTTTCATGGTCGGGTCCGTGCGATGAGATGAATGCATCGATGCTGCGCCTCCCGGACCGCCGATGCAACAGCCAAGCCGCCGCAAGCGTGTGGGAATGAACCTGCGACGCGTCGTCATCGTCGCGCCACCGACGTTCAATGCTTGTGGTCGTGCGCTTCCTCGGCATGCGCGGCGTCGTGGTCATGCCCATGGGCATGGTCGTGATCGCCGTGCGCGAGCCGGCTCACCAGCGTGACCAGCAGGATGCCTACCGCCAACCAGGCGACCTGCGCGACGGTCTGCCGCGCGGGCAATTGCTTCTGCAGTTGGGGAATCAGGTCGGCCAGCGCCACGTAGACGAAGCTGCTGCTCGCCAGCACCAGAAAGTAAGGCAGCCAGCCGTGCAGCTGGTCGACCAGCCACCAGCCGACGAGGCCGCCCAGCGCGGTCATCGTGCCGGCCAGCGACACCTTCACGAGGGCCGCGCGCGGGTTGGGCGAGCTCTGGCGCAACACGACGAGGTCGCCGATGTGGTGCGGCACTTCGTGGGCCAGCACCGCCAGCGCGGCCACCAGGCCCAGTCGAACGTCGGCGATGAAGGCCGAGGCGATCAGGATGCCATCGCCAAAGCAATGCACGCTGTCGCCGGTGAGCACCGCCCAGCTGCCGCCGCGCGGCGCGTGGGCGTGCACATGGCCATGGTCGTGACCATGGCCGTGGCCGGGCGCATCGCTGTGCGCGTCTGCATGGTGCTCGTGCCCGTGATGCCAAAGCTCGGCCTTGTCCAGCAGGAAGAAGAAGACCACGCCGAACAGCAGCGTGGCGAACAGCATCGCCGGCGCGATCCCGCTCTCGAAGGCTTCCGGCAACAGATGCATGAAGGCGGTGGCCAGCAGTGCGCCGGCCGCAAGGCTCAGCAGATGCTGCGCGTTCACGCCGCCGCCGCTGCGCACGCCGACGCGCATCAGCAGTGCAGCGATCCAGACGCTGCCGATGCCGGCCACGAGCGTGGCGGCGAGGATGAGGAGCAGATTCATGACGGTCTTCCAACGATTTCCAGATGGCGGGCGGTGCGCCGCGCCGGGTCGGTCCCAAACAAAAGCCGCCCCAAGGGGCGGCTTTTCGACATGCAGGCGGCTGACGGCCGCGCGACCCTGGAGAAGGTCAGGCGACGCCGTTGGCTTTGAACCAGGCCTGCGTCCTGCGCCAACCGTCTTCAGCCGCCTCCTTGAGGTAGCTTGGCCGGTAGTCGGCGTGAAACGCATGGCCCGCCTCGGGGTACACGACGAATTGCGATGCCTTGGCAGCGTCCGATCCGGTCGCCAAGATTGATTTCATCTTATCAATAGTGTCAACAGGGATGCCCTGGTCCTTGCCGCCATAGAGCCCGAGCACCGGCGCCTTGATCTGCGCGGCCACGTCGACCGGGTGTTTCGGCGTGTTCTCGCTGGGCTGGCCGACCAGTCGGCCATACCAAGCCACGCCCGCCTTCACCTTGCCCGTGGCCGCGTAGAGCCACACGATGCGGCCGCCCCAGCAGAAACCGGTGATGCCGGCCTTGTTGACGTCGCCGCCGTTCGCCGCGGCATAGGCCAGCGCGCCGTCGAGGTCGGCCATGACCTGGGCGTCGGGCACTTTCGACACGAGCTCGCTCTGCAGCTTGGGGATTTCCGTGTAACTGCGCGGGTCGCCCTGGCGCGCATACAGCTCTGGCGCGATGGCCAGGTAGCCGAGCTTGGCGAAGCGGCGGCAGGTGTCCTGGATGTACCCGTGCACGCCGAAGATTTCCTGGATGACCAACACCACCGGCAAGCCGGTCTTGCCGGAGGGCGCAGCCGCATAGGCAGGCACCTGGAAGCCGTTGACGGTGTAGGTGATCGGGCCCGCCTGCAGGCCGTCGGCCGAGGTCGTGATCACGGTTTGCGCGGCGATGGGCAGCGTGGCGGCCGCATAGCCGGCGCCGATGGCCGCCTTGAGAGCGGTGCGGCGCGTGGCGCCTTGCGCGGTGCTTTCGCCGGGACGCAGCGAATCGAAATCGGCTTGCTGGTCGGAACGGGAATCGTCGAGAGAAGGCATGGCACTCCTAGAAAGTCGGCCTGACATTGGCGGGATGCGCCGCGGCGGGCGCGTCGTCAATGTAGGCCATTCAGGTGAAGGCCGAACTTCCGAAGGGCGATGTCCCGGCGTAGGCGCGGTCCGCCAATGCCGAGGCCAGAACCCGCGCCGGATCGACCAGCCTCAGGCCCCGCACCGCCGCCACACCCTGCAGCCCCAACGGCACTTCGGTGCAGCCCATGACGATGGCGATGCGGCCGTGGCGCTCTGCCAGACGCAGCGCCACTTCGGAGAAACAGGCCTGCGCCAGCGGCAGGTCGCCGGCCTTCACGCCCTCATAGATGCCGCGCATCACCAGTGCACGTTCGTCGGGCCACGGAAGATGGCATTGCAGCCCGGCATCGGCGAGCGCCTGCTCGTAGAGCCGCACGCGGTAGGTGCCTTCGGTGGCCATCAGCGCCACCTGGGTTTCACCCTGGGCCGCCAAGTGGGCAGCGACCTCGCGCGCCACATGGAGCACTTCGACTTGCGGAAACCGTTGCTGCAGCGTGCCGTGCCACGCGTGCGCGGTGTTGCAGGCGATGGCGACCGCACGGCTGCCCAATGCGGCCAGTCGGCCCAACGCCTGCAGCATGGGCTCGAGCGGCTGGTGCGCGCCTTCGTCTGCACGCTCCAGCGCGCCGCTGCGATCCGGCACGGGCACCTGCGCCAGCCAGTGCTCGGGAAAGGCCTGGTCACGCACCGGCTCGCCCATCGTGCGCATGTGCTGTGCGCAAGCGTCGACGAACAGCCGCACGAAGTCGGCGCCCGCAGCAGGCCCCATGCCGCCCAAGATGCCGACAACGTGCGTCACAAACCAGCTCCGGGACTCAAGAGTTCATTGCCAGAAACGCCGCGGAACCGGCTTTGCCGGGCCGCTGGCGTTGCCCCCGGAAGGGGGAAGGAGAAGCGACACGCAGTGCGCGAAGCCTGGAGGAGAGTCAAGTGGCTGGCTTGTCGGAAGGCGTCTTGATGTTGTCCTTGAGCTCTTGGCTCATCGGCAGGCCGACCGGCAGCCCCTTGGGCGGGATCGGGCTGAGGAACCACTTGGTGTAGAGCTTCTCGAACTCGCCCGACTTCATCAGCCCGGTGATCACGCCGTCGACCAGCGCCTTGTACTGCGGATCGTCCTTGGGCAGCATGCAGGCGTAGGGCTCGACCTGCAGCGCGTCGCCCACCACTTCGAGGTCGGCCGGATTCTTGGAGTTGGAGCGCAGGCCGTACAGCAGGATGTCGTCCATCGCGAACGCCGAAGCGCGGTCGCTCTCGACCAGCAGCAGCGCGTCGGCATGGTCCTTGGCGGACAGGATGTCGATGTCGAGCTTCTTTTCTTCGTTGTACTTGCGCACGACGAGCATGTTGGTCGTGCCGGTGGTGATGGCCACCTGCTTGCCCTTGAGGTCGGCGTAGTTCTTGATGCCCGAGGCCTTCTTCACCAGCAAGCGCGTGCCGGTGTAGAAATGGTTGATCGCGAAAGACACGTCCTTGCCGCGCGCGGTGTTGTTGGTGGTCGAGCCGCATTCCACGTCGACCGTGCCGTTGGACAACAGCGGGATCCGGTTCTGCGAGGTCACGGCCATCCACGACACCTCGAGGTTCGGCTTGTTGAGCTTCTTCTTCACTTCCGCAGCGATGGCGTTCGACAGGTCGACCGAGAAGCCGATCGGCTTGCTCGGGCCGTCGAGGTAGCTGAAGGGCACCGACGATTCGCGGTACGCCATCGTGATCTTGTTCGCCGCAGCGATCTTGGCCAGCGTGTCGGCGGCCTGTGCGCCCGTGGCGGTCAGAAGAATGGCGGCCATCAATACGGAGAGTTTCATGCGAGCCCTTTCGGCGAACGAGTGACAAGAAAATGACAGAAGCGCCAGTGTAAAAACTTGTTCGCCGATTTCCATCATTCCTTTTGCGCCGAGGGTCATGCCGCAAAGTTATGTGTGCGTTATGTCTGCGAAAGGCATGCCTTGCGGCTATAGGCCACCGCGTTTTTGGCATTTCCTCCAGCACCGCGGTCGCCCTAGAGTTGCGGCATCGCAGCATCTGACAAGAGGCGTTTCATGCACGTGTGTGTGCTCGGGGCCGGCATCGTGGGCCTCGCCACGGCCTGGCACCTTCAACGGGAAGGCCACCGCGTGACCGTGGTCGACAAGGCCGCGCCGGGCGAAGGCGCGAGCGGCGGCAACGGCGCGCAGCTGAGCTATTCGTACGTGCAGCCGCTGGCCGACCCGTCCATCTGGTCGCAGTTGCCCAAGCTGTTGCTGGCTGCGGACTCGCCGCTCAAGCTGCGACCGCAGCTCGATCCGTTGCAATGGCGCTGGGGCATCGAATTCATGGCCGCTTGCAATGCCCAGACATCGCGAAAAAGCACGGCCGAACTGCTGGCGCTCGCGACCTCGAGCCGTATCGCTTTCGAGGCGATGCGCGCCGATATCGCGCCCGACTGCGACTTCTCCGCCACCGGCAAGCTGGTGCTCTATCAAAGTTCCGAAGGTGTCGAGGCAGCGCGCCGCCAGGTCGACCTGCAGCGCACCCTGGGCAGCGAGCAGCGCATGGTGAGCGCCGACGAATGCCTTGCCATCGAGCCCGCGCTGGCCGGCTACCGCGAACGCATCGCCGGTGCGGTGCACACGCCGAGCGAATGCGCGGCCGACTGCCTGAAGGTCTGCCACGAACTGGAGCGCGCGATGCGGGCGCGCGGCGTGCGCTTCGTGCTCGGCACCGAGGTGCGCGGCTTCGACGAGCGACAGGGCCGCGTGGCCGCGCTGCGCACGGACGGCGAGCCGGTGGAAGCCGAGGCCTTCGTGATCGCACTGGGCACGGCCTCGCACCGGCTCGGCCGCAAGCTCGGCACTTCGGTACCGGTCTATCCGCTCAAGGGCTACAGCATCACGCTCGATGTCGACGAGGCCCCTGGCGCCGCGCCGCGCGTGAGCGTGACCGACAGTGCGCGCAAGGTGGTGTTCGCGCGCATCGGCAACCGGCTGCGCGTGGCCGGCATGGCCGAGCTGGTGGGCGACGACCGCCGCATTCCCGCGGGGCGCATCGACACGCTGGCCGACGCCACGCGCGCCGTGTTTCCGCAGATCGAGCACATCGGCGACGTTCACCCCTGGACCGGCATGCGCCCGGCCACGCCGACCGGGCTCCCCATCATCGGCCACCGCGCCGGCACGGCGACCAACGTGGTGTTCAACACCGGCCACGGCGCGCTGGGCTTCACCCTGGCCTTCGGGTCGGCGCTGCGGGTCGGCCAGGCGCTGCAGACCCTGCGCGTCTGAGCGCCTCTGGGCCGACTCGCGGCACGTGCGTCAGTGCACGTGGCCACCCGCCGCTGGCGCACCTTCGGGCGCGCCGACCGGCACCTTCAGCTCGAGCGTGCTCTTCACGCCTTTCGCATCCTCGAAGCGCAGCGTCATCGGCACGGTTGCGCCCTTGGCCATCGGCTGCTTCAGGTCCATCAGCATGAGGTGATAGCCGCTCGGCTTGAGCTCGACCGTCTGGCGCGGCGGCAGTGCCAGGCCGCCCTGCACTTCGCGCATGCGCATCGTGTCGCCGTCCATCTTCATCTCGTGCACTTCGGCCACGCCGGCCGCCGGCGTCGACGCACCGACCAGGCGTGCGCCCGATGGCGCGCTGAGCTTCATGAAGGCGCCGGTGCCGCTTTGCCCCGGGACCGTCTGCCGCACCCATGCGTCGCGCACGTCGACCGCGGCGACGCCGGGCGCGAGCACGTCGAGCCGCGCTGCGGGGAAGGCCTGCTTGTCGGCACCGGGGCCAGGCAGCTGCGCCCAGTCGGCGCTGCCTTTGTCACAGGTCTGCAGCACCTTGAAGTACAGCGGGCCGGGTTGGTCGGTGAGCTTGCCGCGCACGATGAATTCGGCGCGCTCGGCGCCAGGCAGCGCGGTCGCGGGCGACTCGGCCTTCCACGCCACTTCGCGCGGGTTGCTGGCCAGAGTCCAGCCCTTGCGGGCCTGCGCCTCGCTCAGGCGAAAGCCTTCCGGCAGCTGCACCGTGATGCCGGTGGTGGCCTGTGCGTCCTTGCAGGCGTGGCCGACGCGAAAGGCCGCGTCGTAGTCGGTGCCGGCCGTGGCACCGCCGGGCGGAAGGGTGACGTGGGCGCTGGCGGCGGTGCTGGCGAACAGCGCGACGAGTGCGAGGTTCGCGAAGCGCGAGAGGTGGTGCGTACGGTAGGTCATAGGGATTCCTTGGAAATGATCGGGGTTCAAAGGTCGAAGCGCAGCTCGGCCGTGTAGGTGCGCTGCGGGTAAGGATGGAAGTTCCAGTACTGCGCGTTGTTGGCGTTGTCGATGCCGAAGGCGGCCGACCACTGCTTGTCGATCTGGTAGCGCACGCGCAGGTCGACGGTGAAGTACTTGCTCGCGCCGAAGTAGGCGTCGCCGTTCACGTCGCTGTTGTCGAGGTTGGAATACTGGCGGCCGCTGTAGCGCGCCGCCACCGTGAAGGCCCATTGCGCGTCGGGCTTGTAGGTGGCGTAGACGGTGGAGCGCCAGCGCGGCACGCGCGGCTGCCATTGGCCCACGCTCGCAGGAAACGCCGCATTGCGCACCGTCTTCGAGTCGGCGTAAGTCAGGCTGCCGCCGAGGTCGAGCCCGCGCAGGCCGACGTCCCGCGCCACGTCTTGGCCCGTGTAGGCCAGCTCGACGCCGTGGGTGCGCACCTTGTCGACGTTCTGCACGCGTGACACGGTGGAGTTCGGGATGAGCTGGCTGAACAGCGCGTCGCTCGTTGTCTCGTGGAACAGCGTGGCACGCGCCAGCCCGTTGCCCAGGTCCTGCTCCAGCGAGAGCTCGCCGGTCCACGACTTCTCCGACTTCAGTGTCGGATCGTTGATGAAGGACAGTGCACCGCCCGATGTTGCGCCGTACAGCTCGCCGACGGTCGGGTAGCGAACCGACCGACCGACCGAGCCCTTCAACACTGTGGCGCTGGCGAGCTGGTAGGCCAATGCGGCTTTCGGTGAAACGTCGGATTCGCTGCGGTCGGCATAGCGCAGCGTGCTGGTCGCCGTCGAGGTGATGCCGTCGCTGGCGCGCCAATCCTCGTAGCGCAGGCCCAGCACCGCCTTCCACTTCGGCGCGAAGGCCCACGCGTCCTGCAGCCACAGGTTCCTCGTCTCACTGCGGCCGCCGACATCGCTCACGAGCGTCGAGGGCGCGCCGTCGAGCCAGGTGCCAACGACGTTGGTCTTGCGGATGGCCAGCTTGTACGCATCGCGGCCGATGCCGAAATCGACGATGTGCGTGCCGCCCACGCCGTGAGGGCGCCAAGTGCCCTTGGCGGCCAACGTGTTCCAGCCCGTGCCGTCCTGGTCCTGCAGCGTGCCGGCGCCCCCGAAAGCAGCCAGCGGCAGCGCGACCGTGGCGGCGCGCTGCTGGTCCTTGGCGTAGTCGTAAAGGCTCGCGGCCACCTCCCAGTCCCACTCGCCCTGCGTGCGGCTCTTGACCGACAGGCCGTGCATCACATGCGTCTGCGCGTCGTTGGTCGACGGGAAGGCGGTCGAGGCGAGGTTGTAGCTGCGGCCGCCGATGTTGACCGGACCGCTGTAGACCGGAGCGCCGGCCGCGTTGCGGAGGTAGCTCTCGGAGCGCCCTTCCGAGGTGTTCTGCCACACGCCGAGCGTGTAGGTCGCACGTACGGTCGGCGTGAGGTCGTAGGCCAGCTTGAGCTTCGCGTGGTCCTGCACCGTGTGGTACTGCGTGCCGGTGCCGAGGATGTACCACGGCGTGTTGGTGGTGTTCAGGCCGCGCACCGCGCCCGTCACCGGCACGCCGGCCGAGCCGGGCGCGCCCGAGGCGACGGTGGCCGTCGCGAAGGTGAGTGGCTGGCCGCGGCTGTCGGTGCGGTTCAGGTCGATCCACCAGGACCAGTCGCCGCTCTTGCTGCCCAGTGACGCACTGGTCTGCCAGCTGTTGAAGGTGCGGTTCGTGCTGTAGAGGTCGTTGGGCTGCGACGAGTAGCCGGCCTTCACATGGGCTTCGAGCTGCGTCGGCATGCGCGTGACGAAGTCGACCACCGCGCCGGCCGAGTTGCCCGGGTAGGCCGCGGAGAACGGCCCGTACATCACGTCGACCCGCTCGATCTCCTCGGGCGTGACCAAGCCCCATCGCGGCGCGAAGTTGCTGCCGTTGGCGATGCCGTTGCCCAGGTAGTTCGACAGCAGGATGCCGTCGGCATACACCGCCGAGCGCGCGCTGTTGCCCGTGCCCGAGGCGCGCGTCGACAGGATGGCGTGGTTGTAGTCACCGATGTAGCGCTTGCGCACCAAGAGGCTCGGCAGGTACTTCAGCGCGTCTTCGCTGTCGGTGGCGTTGATGCGCGTTTCGATCTCCTCGCGCGTCACGCCTTCGATGGTGGTGGGGATCTGCGTCGGCAGCGACGTGGGTTGCCCGCCGGTGACGGTGACGACGCCGAGCGAGCGGCTGCGTTCGGGCGCGCTGCCGGCGCTGCTCGTCGACGGAATGGGAACAGACGACTGCGCCAGGGCCAGCCAGGGAAATGCGGCGCCCAGCGCCAGCACAAGAACACGTTTCTTCAAGAAAACTCTCCTCGGCACGCGCGGTGCCGCCTCGATGCAAAAGATGCACGCCGACGCCCGCCGTGCGGGGTGCGCTACACCGTCGAATGCAGGATCAGAGGAGAAAGGAAGGCGGCCCGCGCGCCGGCAGCGGCGCGGCGGTCGCGGCGGCGATGCGGGCCGCCGGAATCGATTGCACCGCGCGCGAGAGCGGCAACGGCGTCGGCAGCGTGAAACTCACCGTGGGCGGCGGTGCACCGCCGAGCGTGCACAACGGGCAGTCCAGGTGGGTGACACCGACTTCCTGCGCACCGTCGTCGGTGTGCACGATCACCTTGATCGCGCCGGCCGACGAGCACACGAGTTCGATCGCCTGCGGATGCACCACCGGCGCCGCCACCGCCACGCCCAGCGACAACAACAGCCACGCCAGCACGCAGCGGTGCAGGACGGCGAGGTGGCGCAGGGTGGACATGGGGCGCGATTATGAAGGCAGCCGTCAGAGCATCGGCTCGATGGCCTCACGCATCGCCTGCGTGATCGCGCGCACCGCCACCGAGTCAGGGCGACCCGCCACGCGCAGCGCGCGGATGGGCACCGGGATGTGCGGCTCCAGCGCCAGCACGTCGACCTTGGCGCGATCGGCGGACGATGCGGTGCAGCCGTCGACCAACGCCACGCCGAGGCCGTGGTGCGCCATCGCGAGTGCCGCGTGGTAGGTCTGCACCGTGACCACCGCACGGTGGAACCCGACACCCGCCTGCCGGCAGGCCTGGCTCAGGCTGGTGCCGACCGGGTCGCGGCTGTCGAGCCCGACCACCGGCAATTCGGCCAGATCGTGCAGCGCCACGGAACCATTGCGCACCAGCGCGCGCGGCAGCATGCCCTTGGGCGCGATGCACACCATGCGGCTGTCGGCCAGCGATTCCTGCATCAGCGACGGGTGCACCGCCGGGCTGAAGGCGAAGCCGACGTCGGCCTGCTGCGACAGCAAGGCCGACATGATCTGCGGCGAGTGCAGCGACTCGACGACGACAGCCACCCCCGGGTGCTTCTCGCGGAAGGCCTTGAGCGCGCGCGGCAGCACCTCGTAGCTGAGCGCCAGCACGGTGAGGATGCGCAGCTCACCAGCGGCACCCGACGAGCGCAGGTTGGTCGCCAACCGCTGCACCTCGTCGAGCTGCGCGAACAGACGCTCGATGTGTGGGTAGAGCGTGAGCGCCTCGGTCGTCGGTGTGAGCCGACCCTTGGTGCGCGCGAAGAGCGAGAAGCCCAGTTGCAGCTCCGCATGCTGCAGCGTGCGGCTCACGGCCGGCTGCGTGATGTTGATGAGCCGCGCCGCCGCGCTCACGCTGCCGGTGAGCATGATGGCGTTGAAGACTTCGATGTGGCGCAGGCGCATGGCGATGTCAGTGAGATTGGACGTCCCGGTCGCGCACGGTACCTGGCGACGCCCTGCCCCTCATTCGCGCACCAGCCGCACACCGAGATGCCTGATGCGCGACTCGCAGTAGATTTTTCCGTCGTCGGTCAGCACCCACCCGGAAATCGATGCGCGTGCCGTGGATGTCGCGGGCTGCGCACCACAGACAGTGGCGGACCAATGGGTCGCCTGCGGCGTTTCCCTGCCCGCCGCCGGAAAATCCGCGGGAGGAAGCGCGAACCCGTCGGGGTCGCGCTGCGCCAGGCTGTCGATCTCCTTGATGGTCGGCAAACGCCAGCCGGTTTCCTTCGCGGCGTGTTCCAAAGCCTGCACGTAGTCGTAGCGTTTGGCGCTCCAGATGCAGCGCCGGCCGTTCCAGGTCTGCGGCTCTTCGCAACGGCGCCACACCAGGCCCGTGTGGCGGTCTTCCACCGCGCCGCCGGGCACGCCCCTTTCATTGGGCAACTCGCGCCAGCGCCCGGACGGCGGCGCCGCAGGGCCCCGCACCAGTCGAACGAAGAGCGGCAGCGCCGCGCGCTCCATCAGGGGGTCGCAGTCATAGACGGCGCCGTTCTCGAAGTTGACGCACCAGACGCTCGTCGGGTCACGCCACTCGGACGTCATGTAGACCCCCGGCACGGTGTTTGGCAACCACCGCGCTTGGACGAGCGACTGCTCGGCCAACGGCCGACCCGGGCGTACGTCGGACACCCGTTCCTTGCCGAGGTCGATCAGGCCGTGCAGCTCGGCCGCGGTGGGCAGGCGCCAGTCGGTGAAGCCGCAAAGCCGGCTCGCGTTCACCTGCGCCACGTAGCCGATGGCATCGCCGGGCCGGCCGTCGCCGCGCAGCGAGTAGGCCTCGCTGTGGCCACGGCTGCCGGGCACAGGCACGTTCTGCAGCCCGTAGCCACCCATGTCGAAGCGGGAGGTGCCATCGGTGCCATCGCGCAGCACGGGCCAGGGTTGTTTGCCGCTGTCGGGCTTGCCCTCCCAGAACAGGCCGGACACGCGATCGCGCACGCATTCCGTCAAGGCGTGCCCGCTCACGGCTTCGTAGGTAGGCAGGCTCGGACTCCGCATGCCATCCTGCTTGGGGAGCAGGCGCAGAGGGCCGCTGTCGGCGCAAGCTTGCGGCGTGGGCCAGTCGTCTTTTTTTGCATCCAAGGCCAGGCAGGTCTGCACCCCCGTGGGGGGCACCTTGGCCGGAGGGCCTGCGCCGGCGGTGGCCGGCTGCGCGGCAACCAGCGCCGTGGTCAACCCGAGCAGAGCGACCCCCACTGCGGTAAAGGCTCGCATCGGGCTCAATGCGCCTTGTCCCAGTTGGGCCCGACGCCGAGTTCGGCCAGCAGCGGCACCTTGAGGTCGGCCACGCCGGCCATCAGCTTGGGGATCTCGCTGCGCACCCATTCGACCTCGGCCTCGGGCACTTCGAACACCAGTTCGTCGTGCACCTGCATGATCATCTTGGTGGCGCGCTTTTCGGCGTCGAGCACGTCCTGCACCTTGACCATGCTGAGCTTGATCAGGTCGGCCGCGGTGCCCTGCATCGGCGCATTGATGGCCGCGCGTTCGGCGCCGCCGCGGCGCGGACCGTTCGGCGAGTTGATCTCGGGCAGGTACAGGCGACGGCCGAACACGGTCTCGACGTAGCCCTTCTCCTTGGCGCTCATTCGCGTCTCGTCCATGTACGCCTTCACACCCGGGTAGCGCGCGAAGTAGCGGTCGATGTACGACGCGGCGGCCTTGGTCTCGATGCCCAGGTTCTTCGCCAGGCCGAAGCTGCTCATGCCGTAGATCAGGCCGAAGTTGATGACCTTGGCGTAGCGGCGCTGCTCGCTCGACACCTGATCGACGGCCGTGCCGAACACCTCGGCCGCCGTCGCGCGATGCACGTCGATGCCTTCGGTGAAAGCGCGCAGCAGCGATGCGTCACCACTGATGTGCGCCATGATGCGCAACTCGATCTGCGAGTAGTCGGCACTGGCGATCACGCTGCCGGCCGGCGCCACGAAGGCTTCGCGCACGCGGCGACCTTCGGCGGTCTTCACCGGGATGTTCTGCAGGTTCGGGTCGTTGCTGCTCAAGCGCCCCGTCACAGCGACCGCTTGCGCGTAATGCGTGTGCACGCGCCCGGTGCGCGGATGGGCCAGCTGCCCCAGCTTGTCGGTGTACGTGCCCTTGAGTTTCGACAGGCTGCGGTGCTCCAGCAGCTTGGCCGGCAGCGGGAAATCGTCGGCCAGTTTCTCCAGCACCTCTTCGTCGGTGCTCGGCGCGCCGCTCGGCGTCTTCTTGATGATGGGCAGACCCAGCTTGGTGAAGAAGATCTCGCCGATCTGCTTGGGGCTGCCCAGGTTGAAGGGCTGGCCCGCGATTTCGTAGGCCTCCTGTTCCAACTGCATGATCCGCGTGCCGAGCTGGTGGCTTTGCGCGGCCAGCGTGGGCGCGTCGATCAGCACGCCGTTGCGTTCGATGCGGTAGAGCGCCTCGCTGCTGGCCATCTCCAGCTCGTAGACAAAGCGCAGCTTCTCGTCGGCTTCCAGCTGCGGCCAGAGCACGCGGTGCACATCGAGCGTCTGGTCGCTGTCTTCGCACGAATACTCCGCCGCCTTGTCGATCGCGACCTGGCTGAACGATATCTGCTTGGCGCCCTTGCCGCACAGGTCTTCGTAGTCGATGCCGCTGCGCCCCAGGTGGCGCTCGGCCAGGCTGGCCAGGCCATGCGGCTTGTGCACTTCGAGCACGTAGCTCTGCAGCATGGTGTCGTGCGCGTAGCCCTGCACCTCGATGCCGTGGTTGGCGAGCACGTGGCGGTCGTACTTGATGTGCTGGCCGAGCTTTTTCTTCGCGCCGTTCTCGAGCCACGGCTTGAGCCGCGCCAGCACCTCCTCGCGCGGCAGCTGCTCGGGCGCGTCGGGGTAGTTGTGGGCGAGTGGGACGTAGGCCGCCTCGCCGGGCGTCACGCTGAAGCTCAGGCCGACGATTTCGGCGCGCATCTCGTCGAGCGAGGTGGTTTCGGTGTCGATCGCCACCAGCTCGGCGGCCTCGATCTTCGCCAGCCATGCGTCAAACATCTCCCAAGTCGTGACGGTGTCGTAGGCCAGGTTGCTGGCTTTCTCGGCCGCCTCGTCACCGAGATGGCCGACAGCCGGCTCGTCGAACAGGCCCGGGCCGGCGTCGCTCGCGCCGCCCTTCTTCTTGCTGCGGTTGTTCTCTTCGATGAGTTCCGGCGGTACCGCATGCGCCTCGAGCGTCCGGACCAGACTCTTGAAGCCGTAGTTCTCGTAGAACACCTTGAGCGCATCGACCTGCTGCGGCCCGATGGCGATGCCGTCGAGCGCCGGCAGGCCGACGATGTGCTCGCTCAGGTCGCAGTCGGTGCGGATGGTGACCAGCCGACGCCCTTGCGGCAGCCAGTCGAGCGCCTTGCGCAGGTTCTCGCCAGCCTGGCCCTTGATCTCGTCGGCGTGCGCCACCAGTTCGTCGAGCGAGCCGTACTGCAGCAGCCACTTGGCGGCGGTCTTCGGCCCGACCTTGTCGACGCCGGGCACGTTGTCGACGGTGTCGCCCACCAGCGTCTGGTAGTCGACCATCAGCGACGGCGGCACGCCGAACTCGGCGGTGACGCCGGCCACGTCGCGCTTCTTGCCGTTCATGGTGTCGATGATGGTGATGTGCGCGTCGACCAACTGGCTCATGTCCTTGTCGCCGCTCGACACGATGACCTCGATGCCCTGCAGCGCAGCGGTCTTGGCCAGCGTGCCGATCACGTCGTCGGCTTCCACCAGCGGCACGTGAAGCACCGGCCAGCCGAGCAGCCGCACCACCTCGTGGATCGGCGGGATCTGGGTGCGCAGGTCGTCGGGCATCGGCGAGCGGTTCGCCTTGTAGTCTGGGTACCAGTCGTCGCGGAAGGTCTTGCCGGGCGCGTCGAACACGCAGGCGGCATAGTCGGCGCGCACCTCGCGGCGCAGCGACTGCATCATGTTGATCATTCCGCGGATCGCACCGGTGGCGGGGCTGCTCGGGTCGCCGGGGACGGCACGCAGGTCGGGCATGGCGTGGAAAGCACGGTAGAGGTAGCTCGAACCATCCACGAGCAGCAGCGTTTTCTTGTCGGTCATCGGGCCATTTTGCCCGCCTGGCCCCGGCTGCTCACGCGGGCGCATGCGCGGTGGCGTACAAGGGCAGCGGACGCCCGGTGACGCCCCACGCTGACAGCCAAAATGCAGGCCGGCACCTACAATTGGCGCATGGCCTCCAACCTTCCCTCCCTCGTCCGCCACGCAGTGCTGGCTTTTGTCTGCGCCGTGCCCGTCGCTGCCGTCCACGCACAGACCTCATCGCAGCCCGTGCCAGTGGCCCCTGCGGCCTCCGCCGATGCACGTGAAGAGGGTCGACGCAACCAGAAGATCGAGAACATCCACGTGGAAGACGGCGGCGCCAAGGTCGACGAGGTGCGCTATGGCGGCCAGACGCAGAGCATCACGGTCCAGCCGAAAGCCGATGTTCCGTCGTACCAGGTCCTGCCGAACGACGGCGGCCGTGAGCGCCAGGGCCAGTCGGAAACCGGAACCGGCGGCAACGGCCCCCGTGTCTGGAACCTGATGAAGTTCTGAGCACGGCGTGGCGGTCTACACCGACGTCGGTTTCGACGAAGCGGATGCGCTCGTGCAGCGCTTGGGCCTCGGGGCTCTGCAGTCGCTCAAAGGCATTCAGGGCGGCATCGAGAACACCAACTATTTCGCGAGCACGGAAAAAGGCGAATTCGTCCTGACGCTGTTCGAGCGACTGGGCCCGGCGCAGCTGCCGTATTACCTTTGCCTGATGAAGCACTTGGCGGCCCGGGGAATTCCCGTGCCGGCGCCGGTGGCCGACCCGGCAGTCACCTTGCCGACCGGATCCGTGCTGTCATGGCCTGCCGACGCGCCGTGCGAGCTGGTGCACAGGGTGGCCGGCAAGCCTGCTGCCGTCGTACAGCGCTTGGGCGGACACAGCGAACTCGATCCGGGCCCGGCGCACTGCGCCGAACTCGGCCATTGGCTCGCTCGCATGCATCTGGCAGGGCGGGACTTCGACCGGGTGCAACCCAATCTGCGCGGGCTCGCATGGTGGAACGACACGGCGCCCGTGGTGCTGCCTTACCTCGATGAATCCCAGGCCACCCTGCTGCGCGCCGAACTCGCTTACCAGAACCACGTGGCTGCATCGTCGGCCCATGCGGCGCTGCCTCGGGGCCCGGTGCATGCCGACCTTTTCCGCGACAACGCGATGTTCGAGGCCGGCAGCAGCGACACGCCACCGCGGCTGAGTGGTGTCTTCGATTTCTACTTCGCCGGCACCGACACGTGGCTGTTCGATCTCGCCGTCTGCCTGAACGACTGGGCGATCGACCTGCGCACCGGTGTCCATGATGCGTTGCGCGCCGACGCCTTGCTTGCGGCCTACCTGACGGTGCGCCCACTCACCGGCGCAGAGCGCACTCTGCTGCCCGCCATGCTGCGCGCAGCCGCATTGCGCTTCTGGATCTCGCGGCTTTGGGACTTCCATCTGCCCCGCGAGGCCAGCATGCTGAAGGCCCACGACCCCACCCATTTCGAGCGGGTGCTGCGTGAGCGCGCCCGCACACCGCTGGCACCCGTGCAAAGCCTGCACCTGCCGCCGGCTGCGATCGCGGCTTGAACGGATTCCATGAAACTCAACATCGTCCCGGCCCGCACTGGCGTGGCCTGGGTCCGCACCGGACTGCAGACCTTCGCAAAACGGCCCTTGGCCTTCGTGTCGCTGTTCTTCTTCTTCATGGCGTTGGTGTCGATCGCCTCCCAGGTCCCGCTGATCGGGACCGTCTTCGCGCTGATGCTGCTCCCGACCATGACACTCGGGCTGATGGCCGCCAGCGCCGAGTCTGCCAAGGCCGAGAACGGACAGAAGCCACCGGCCGCGGCCGTGTTCTTGGCCGCGCTGAACGCCGCGCGCAGCGGCATCCGGCCGATGCTCGTGCTGGGCGGGCTCTATGCAGCGCTTTTCCTTTTGGTGATGGGCGTATCGGCGCTGGCCGACGGCGGCCAGTTCGCAAAGGTCTACCTGATGGGCGGCACGGTCAGCCGCGAGATGGCGGAATCCGGTGATTTCCAGGCCGCGCTGTGGATCGCGATGGCGCTCTACCTGCCGCTGTCGCTGGCCTTCTGGCATGCGCCGGCGCTCGTGCACTGGCACGGCGTGCCGCCGGCCAAGAGCCTGTTCTTCAGCTTCTTTGCCTGCTTCAAGAACCTCGGCGCGATGTTCGTCTTCGGCGTGACGTGGGTCGGCGTGTTCGTCGTCTCCGGCATCGTGCTGAGCCTGGTCGCCACCCTCTTCGCTGCGGTGGCCGGTGAAGGTGCCGTAGCGGCTGGCGGCGCGTTGATGGTGGGCGGTGCGCTGGTGATGGCGGCGATGTTCTTCACCAGCACCTGGTTCACGTTCCGCGACAGCTTTATCGACTGACCCCCCAGTCTTCGCGCACTGCGTGTCGCTTCGCCAACCCCCTCCGGGGGCAACACCTGCGGCCCGGCAAAGCCGGTTCCGCGGTGTTCCTGGCGAAGACCTTCCAACTCAAACGGGCGTGAGTTTCGCCACCGACAGCGCCAGCCACTTCACGCCGTGGCGCGGGAAGTTGATCTGCGCACGGGCGTCGTCACCGCCGCCCTCGAGCGCGAGCACGGTGCCTTCGCCGAACTTGTTGTGGAACACCTGCATGCCCGAACGCAGGCCGTGCGAGGGTGCGGCCTTCTGCGGCGGCACAGGCGGGCTCGCGAAAGATTCCTTGCCGAAGCCGCCTCCGTAGCCGCTGCCCCCGCTCCCGCCGCCCGCGCCGCGTGAAGTGGCATAGCCGCCGCCATAGCCGAAGGCCGAAGGCGCGAAGCCCTGGTTCTTCGGCGTCAGCCATTTCAGTGCGGCCTCGGGCAACTCGTCGTAGAAGCGGCTCTTGAGGTTGTAGCGGGTCTGACCGTGCAGCATGCGCGTCTGCGAATGGCTCATGTAGAGGCGCTGGCGCGCCCGCGTGATGGCGACATACATGAGGCGGCGCTCTTCCTCGAGGCCGTCGTGATCGCTCATCGAGTTCTCGTGCGGGAACAGGCCCTCCTCCATGCCGGTGATGAACACGCAGTCGAATTCCAGCCCCTTGGCTGCATGCACCGTCATCAGCTGCACGGCATCTTGCCCGGCCTGGGCCTGGTTGTCGCCAGACTCGAGCGCAGCGTGGGTCAGGAAGGCGGCGAGCGGGCTCAATGTTTCGCCCGTCTCGGCGTCGGGCGCGAGCGGCTCCAGCGCTTCGTCGATCATGGGTCGGCTCGGGTCCAGGCCCTGGCTGGCAGGCGACTGGCGCAGTTCGTCGACCGGCAACGCCACCGCATCGCGACCGAAGCCTTCCTGCGTGACGAAGCTCTCGGCGGCATTCACCAGTTCTTCCAGATTCTCGACGCGGTCGGCGCCTTCGCGGTCGGCCTTGTAGTGTTCGATGAGGCCGCTGTGATCGAGCACCAGCTCGATGATCTCGCGCAGCGAGATACCGACGGTCTGCTCGCGCAGCACGTCGATCTTGGCGACGAAGGCCGACAGGTTGGCACCCGCCTTGCCACCCACCGCGCTCACCGCGTCGTGCAGCGAATGGCCGGCCGCGCGCGCCGCGTCCTGCAACAGCTCGATGCTGCGCGCCCCGATGCCGCGCGGCGGAAAATTGACGATGCGCAGGAAGCTGGTGTCGTCGTCCTTGTTTTCGAGCAGGCGCAGGTAGCCCAGCGCGTGCTTGATTTCGGCACGCTCGAAGAAGCGCAGGCCGCCGTACACCCGGTACGGCACCGCCGCATTGAACAACGCGGTTTCGATCACCCGGCTCTGCGCATTGCTGCGGTAGAGCACCGCAATTTCCTTGCGGTCGATGCCTTCGCGCACCAGCTGGCGCATCTCCTCGACCATCCACTGCGCCTCGGCGAAGTCGCTGGTGGATTCGTACACGCGCACCGGTTCGCCGGGCCCCTGGTCGGTGCGCAGGTTCTTGCCCAGGCGCTTGGTGTTGTGGCCGATCAGCGCATTCGCCGAGTCGAGGATGTTGCTGAAGCTGCGGTAGTTCTGCTCGAGCTTGATCTGGCGCTGCACTTCGAACTCGCGCACGAAGTCGGCCATGTTGCCCACGCGCGCGCCGCGAAACGCGTAGATGCTCTGGTCGTCGTCGCCCACCGCGATCACGCTGCTGCCGCCCGGCACGAAGCGGCCTTCGACCGTCACGCCCGAGAGCATCTTGATCCAGGCGTACTGCAGGCGGTTGGTGTCCTGGAACTCGTCGATCAGGATGTGGCGGAAGCGCCGCTGGTAGTGCTCGCGGATCACGTCGTTGTCGCGCAGCAGTTCGTAGCTGCGCAGCATCAGCTCGCTGAAGTCGACCACGCCTTCGCGCTGGCATTGCTCTTCGTAGAGCTGGTAGATCTCGACCTTCTTGCGGTCTTCCTCGCTGCGCACCTCGACATCGCGCGGGCGCCGGCCGTCTTCCTTGGCGCCGGCGATGAACCACTGCGTCTGCTTGGCTGGAAAGCGCTCGTCGTCGACGTTGAACTGCTTCATCAGCCGCTTGATGGCCGAGAGTTGGTCCTGCGTATCGAGGATCTGGAAGGTCGACGGCAGGTTGGCCAGCTTCCAGTGCGCGCGCAGGAAGCGATTGCACAGGCCGTGGAAGGTGCCGATCCACATGCCGCGCGCATTGATCGGCAGCATCGCGGTCAGACGCGTCACCATCTCCTTGGCCGCCTTGTTGGTGAAAGTCACGGCCAGCACGCCCCCGGGCGAGACCTGGCCGGTCTGCAGCAGCCAGGCGATGCGGGTGGTGAGCACCCGCGTCTTGCCCGAACCGGCACCGGCGAGGATCAGCGCGTTGCCTTCGGGCAGCGTGACAGCGGCGAGCTGCTCGGGGTTGAGATTGGCGAGCAGGGGCGAGGCGGCCGCTGGAGAGTGGGGAGCACCTTGGGAGGCGTCATGCGAGCCGAAAAGAGACATCCGGGCATTGTAGGAACGCCGGTGTGGCCGTGCCGTCGTCCGGCTTACTTCACGAGCTTGAGCGTGCCCTTCATGATCGACGAATGGCCGGGGAAGGAGCAGAAGTAGGTGTAGCTCTCGCTCGCGCCGAGCTTGCCCACGGCAAAGGTCACGCTGTCGCTTTCACCACCGCCCACGATCTTGGTGTGGGCCACGACGCGCGCGTCGCCGGCCCTCACGTAGTTCTGCGGCAGTCCGGCGGCGATGCCGTCGCTGGCGATGGCCTGCACGTCGGCCGTCTTGGCCAGCACCCAGTTGTGGCCCATGGCCTGCTTGGGCAGCTTCCCGCTGTGCTTGAGCTTGACAGTGAAGTCCTTGCAGGTCTTGCTCACTTCGATGGCGGGCTTGCTGAATTGCATGGCGTCGTTGCCTTCGATCTCGACCACGCAATCGGCGGCGAAGACGGAGGACGAGGCAAGCGAAAGGAAGGCAGTGGCGGCCGTGACGGCGAAACGGTGGCGAAGCATGGGAACGGTCTCCAGGGAACGACGAGGGCAGTGCCGGAATGCGCTGCCGTTATACGCATTGTCGAGGGCGCAACGCGACTGGCACTGACCTGCGTCAAGGTCGAGGCAAGGCGCACAGCGTCCTTGCGGTCAGCGGCCGACTGTTTCCCTGGATCAAGGACACGGCCGCCGTGCCTGCCGACACTGGCCTTCGGCTGCCGACCCCTTGCGCCGGCCACAACTGGAGTCCCATGACCATGAAGAAGAATATCGCCCGCACCCTTGTCGCCGCCCTGCTCGGCACGCTGTGCGTTTCGGCGTGAAGAAGGTGCAGATCCGCACCGATGTCAGCCTCGACGGCGCGAAATTCTCGACGGTGAAGGTCGACCCGCTTCTGATCGGGATGGGCATCGGCTACCGCTTCTGATCGAGCAGAGCCGGTTCGCGAATAAGGTCTATACGAAAGTCGCCTCGCGTGTGAGGCGGCACCTGCCTAGAATCGGTCACCGGGCCCAAGTTTCTTGTCGCCCGGTTTTTTTTCGTCTGCCACGGCGTTGAAGAGACCGGGCTGCAACCAAGCGCCCAACGCCGCCGGAAATCGTTCCGCGGCGCACCTCCACAGGAGCTTGGTTCTCATGCAGATCTTCGACTACGACAACATCCTCCTGCTCCCGCGCAAGTGCCGCGTGGAAAGCCGTTCGGAATGCGACGCCAGCGTCACGCTCGGCGGCCGCAGCTTTCGCCTTCCGGTGGTGCCGGCCAACATGAAGACGGTGGTCGACGAGACCATCAGCCTCTGGCTGGCGCAGAACGGCTATTTCTATGTGATGCACCGCTTCGATCTCGACAACGTCGCTTTCGTGAAGCGCATGCATGCCGAGGGCGCATTTGCCTCGATTTCGCTGGGCGTCAAGAAGGCGGACTACGACACCGTCGACCAGCTGGTCGCGGCCGGCCTGACGCCGGAATACATCACCATCGACATCGCGCACGGCCATGCCGACACGGTGAAGAACATGATCGGCTACCTCAAGGCAAAGCTGCCGAAGAGCTTCGTGATCGCCGGCAACGTGGGCACGCCCGAAGCCATCATCGACCTGGAGAACTGGGGTGCCGACGCGACCAAGGTCGGGATCGGCCCGGGCAAGGTCTGCATCACCAAGCTCAAGACCGGTTTCGGCACCGGCGGCTGGCAACTGAGCGCGCTCAAGTGGTGCGCCCGCGTGGCCACCAAGCCGATCATTGCCGACGGCGGCATTCGCGATCATGGTGACATCGCCAAGAGCATCCGCTTCGGCGCGTCGATGGTGATGATCGGGTCGCTGTTCGCGGGCCATGAAGAGTCGCCCGGCAAGACCGTCGAGGTCGACGGCGTGCGCTTCAAGGAGTACTACGGCTCGGCCAGCGACTTCAACAAGGGCGAGTACAAGCACGTCGAAGGCAAACGCATCCTCGAGCCGATCAAGGGCAAGCTGGCCGACACGCTGGTCGAGATGGAGCAGGACGTGCAGAGCTCCATCAGCTACGCGGGCGGCAAGGCGCTGATGGACATCCGCAAGGTGAACTACGTGACGCTCGGCGGCGCCAACGAAGGCGAGCACCTGCTGATGTGACGCCCTCGCGCCGCCACGTCACGCGTTCAGCAGAGCCATCGCGTGGTGGTGCAGCGCATGCGCCGGGTCGGCCAAGGCCTCGACGATGCTGAAGTGGTTCAAGCCCGGCAGCAGTTCGCAGACGGGCACGGTCTTCGCGCCCCACGCTTTGCGGACCGCGGCGTTCTGGGCGTGGAAGGCTTCGCTCTCGTCGGCGCCGGCCACGCTGTAGAGCATGCCGCGCTTCGGTGCCGGCCACAGTGCCGGGCTGGCGCGCTGCGCATCGCGCTCGGTGAGCCGCAGCGAATCGATGAGAAACGGCACATGGCGAATCTCCCGCAGGTCGTGCAGGCCCGAGATCGACAGCGCGTTGCGCACCAGGTCCACAGGAAGGTCGGGCGCCACGGCCTGCCAGTCGCAGGCCAGCAGCATCGCGGCGAGATGACCGCCCGCCGAGTGGCCCGCCACCGTGATGCGCGACGGATCGCCGCCATGCTCGGCCACGTGCCGCCATGTCCAAGCCAGCGCGCGGACCATCTGCAGCGCGATCTCGGGGATGGTGACCGGCGCGGCCTCGGTGCCGGGGCACAGCGCATAGTTGGGCAGCACGACGCAGACACCGCGCTCGACGAAGGGCGGCGCGACGAAGGAATGGTCGCTCTTGTCGAGCGACCGCCACCAGCCGCCGTGGATGAAGAAGAGCACCGGGGCGTTGGCGCCGGGGCCTGCGAAGACATCGAGCGTCTCGCTGGGCGTATGGCCATAACGGAGGTCGCAAATGCCGGGCGTGGTGGCGCGCGCATCCGCGGATTCGCGCGTCCAGCGCGCGAGGTGCTCCGCGCTCTCCGGCACGCGCGCGCGGTTGTTGTACATCCGGTCGAGCCAGGCGGGGTCGGGATGGGTCATGCAATCGCTCGTTTCGTTCAGTGTGATGGGTGGCCAGAATGCCTCAGCTCTGGGCCTCGGCGTGCCGCAGAACACGCCGTCTGGTTAGAATTTATCCGTGCCGGGGGGGTAGCTCAGCTGGGAGAGCGCCGCGTTCGCAATGCGGAGGTCGTGAGTTCGATCCTCATCCTCTCCACCACGCACATTGAAAAGCCTCGGCATGCACGCCGGGGCTTTTTCATTCGCCGTCCCTTGCAGCATCAGGCATCGAGCGCCAAGTGCTGGCCGTGCAGGGCTTGCGCGGCCGGCGAGGCCAGGAAGGCGACGGTCTGTGCAGCCACCGAGGTCGACACCCATTCGGCCGGGTTCGCGTCGGGCATGGCTTGCCGATTCGCCGGCGTGTCGAGCACGCTCGGCGCGATGCTGTTGACGTGAATGCCGTGCGGCGACAACTCGGCCGCCATGGCTTCGACCAGGCGCTGCAACGCGCTCTTCGAAGCGATGTAGGCCGACATCGCCGCCGCGCCACGTGTTGCGGTCTTGGCGCTCACGGCGACCACGCTGCCAGCGCGGCGCGTGATCATGGCGGGCGCGAAGGCCTGCGCGACGGCGACGAAGGACCAGGCGTTGAGGTCCATCATGCGGTCCCAGCTGGCGCGATCCAGGGCATGCACCGTCGGCCCCATCTCGAAGCCGCCCGCGGCATGAACCACCGTATCGACATGCTGGAAGGCGGAGAGGATTTGCGCTGCGGCGGCCTGCATGCTGCTGGCCGAGGTCACGTCGGCGGCGATCAGGAGATGCCGGGAGTTGTCCAGTCCGGGAAAGGCGTCGGCCAACCCTCGGTCGCTGTGGCCGATGAGCGCCAAGCGTGCGCCGTCGTCGATAAATCGCTGGACCAGGGCGCGCCCCAAGGCGCCGTTGGCCCCGGTGATCACGACATGCGCGCTGGTGGCGGAAGAAGAGAGGCCGGTGGACATGTGGTTTTTTCCTGTGGAGATCGACGCATCGTACGACAGCGCTTTTTCTATGGCTATAATCGCAGTCTTGCCTGAAGACAGCAATGTCTGGCAGGGGCTCTTAGCTCAGTTGGTAGAGCAGCGGACTCTTAATCCGTAGGTCGAGTGTTCGAGTCACTCAGGGCCCACCACCCCATACCAAAGAAATCAAAGACTTAGCGAGCGATCGCTAGGTCTTTTTTTTGTTCGCTGAATGTCGAGCCTGGGTGGCGCTCAGTGGGTTCTTCCGAGCCACAGCATCGACAGCACACCCGCTGCCAATGCGACCAGCGCCGAGACCAACGCCAGCATCCCCGCGAGCTCGGTCTCGCGCGACTCCACCTGCACGCGCGAGCCGAGCAGCTCGTACACGCTGCGCAGCTTTTCCGCAGTGCCCGCGTGGTGGTACTCACCGCCAGTGAGGCGCGCGACTTCGCGCAGGGTCGGCTCGTCCAGCTTCATGTAGATCGCGGTGCCGTCGGGCGTGGCCGTGTCGCCCTCCACCGTCCCCAGCCCCACGACATGAATGCGCACGCCGCGATCGGCGGCCATCTTCGCCGCCTCCAGCGTGTCGACGCCGGTGGTTCGGCGGCCGTCGCTCAGCAAAATGATCGCGGCCGACGCGTAGGAACCCGGCGGCACCGGTGCGATCTGCGCGGGCGGCGGCTTCGCCTTGTCGTCGAGACTGCGTCCGCGCTGCGTGCGGGCAGGCGCCAGGTCGTTCAGGACGATGCCCTGCTCCGGAAACAGCTCCGCGAGGCTCAGCACGATGGCGTTGCCCACGGCGGTGCCCAGCTGCATCTGGAACGCATCGATGGCCGCCACCAGCGATTCGCGATCGAGCGTTCCTCGCTGAGCGACCTGGCTGCTGCCGGCGAACGTGACGAGCCCGACCTCGATGCCCTTGGGCAACTCGCTCAGGAACAGCTTGGCCGCCTCCTGGGCGGCGGCCAGGCGGGTCGGTTTGACGTCGCTCACCCGCATGCTGAGCGACACGTCGATGGCGAGCATGACCGTCGAGCGCGCCCACGGCAGCGGCACCCGCGCCACGGGCCGCGCGGCGGCGATCAACAGGCCCGCGATGGCCAGCAGCAGCAGCGCGGGCGGCAGGTGCCGCCGCCATTGGCGTCCGACGGCCGCCGTGCGGGCCACGCCGAGGTTGCTGAACCGCAGCGCCGCCCTGCTGCGGCGGCGCAGCAACCACACGTAGGCTGCCGGCAGCAGGGCAAGTGCCGGCAGGAGCCAGAGCAACTGGGGCCAAAGGAAGAACATCCCGGTGCGCAGTGATGGTCAAGATGGACGACGCCTTCGATGCCAGCCGGCGCGCATTGCGGGTGACGAGGCGCCACCATCGTGCCCGTGTGCGATTTTTTTCGCAATCGCACACCGACGCACGGCAATCGCACCTCGCAAGTCCGCCTCTGTCACAAGCGGTCATTTAGAGTCGCCGCATGCACGATGCTCGACGCGCCCTCTTTCCGGCTCGCGCAGCCGGGTGGACGCTGGTCCTCGGACTCGCGTTCGCCGGCCACGCCAAAACCGCTTTCTCCGAACCCACCGAAACCCTTCGCACCGTCACCGTCGATGCACGTGGCCGCCCCGAAGCCGCGCAGCAGGTGCCGATCCCGCTGACCTCGATCGACGGCGAGACCCTCGAGGCGCAGCAAAGCTACCGGCTCGACGACCTGCAGCAATGGCTGCCGAGCACCAGCATCACCTTCGGCGACCCTCGGCAGTCGGCGATCGCGGTGCGCGGCGTCGGCAAGAACCCGTCGAACGACGGGCTCGAAGGCAGCACCGGTGTCTACCTCGACAACGTGTACCTGGGCCGTGCCGGCATGGCGACCTTCGATTTGCTCGACATCGAACGCGTCGACCTGCTGCGCGGGCCGCAGGGCACGCTGTTCGGCAAGAACACGACCGCTGGCGTGCTCGCGCTCTACTCGCGCCCGCCGACTTGGGAAACCGAACGCAGCCTGCAGCTCTCGATCGGGCAGCGCGGCCTGGCGCAGGGCCAGGCGGTCTTCTCGGGCGCCCTGTCGGAAGACACGGCGGGCCGGCTGCTGGTGTATGGCACCCATGAGCGCGGCACCATCGAGAACCTCTACGACGGCGGTCGGGTCAACGGCGGCGATCGGTCCGGCCTTCGCGGCCAGTGGCTGCTGCGCCGCGGCGACGGCTTCAGCCTTCGCGTGATTGCCGACCAGCACCGCGAACGGTCTACCTACGGCACCCGCGTGATCTACGCGCTGGGCGGCGGTCCGGCAGCGGCGCGCGCCCGTGCGGGCGGCGCCACCGGCATCGTGAACGACCCGCGGCGCTACGCGGTCAACACCGACGGCGTGGAGCGGGTCGATCTCGACCAGGGCGGCATGTCGGCCGAAGCGAACTGGAAGCTGGGGTCCGGGGCCACCTTGACGTCCATCACCGCGGGCCGCTCATGGAAGTTCGCACCGACCACCAACGACAACCTGAACATCCCCGTGCTGATCGACGGAGGCACCCGCGTGCGCCAGCAGCAGTTCTCGCAGGAGCTGCGCTACGCCGGGCCGACCAGTGGCGCCGTCGACCACGTGGTGGGCGCGTTCTACATGCGCCAACGCATGCGCAACGAGATCTCCACCGTGTTCGGTCCGCAGGCGGACATCGTGCTGCAGGGAACGCGCGTGCCCGTGCTCGCCAACGCCAGCACGCTGAGCTTCGGCGCGCTCGACACCGAAAGCTTCGCGCTGTTCTCCCAGGCCACGTGGCACGCCACGTCCAGGCTCGACCTCACCGCCGGCCTGCGCGTCACGCAGGAGCGCAAGGACGGTCGCACCCATCGCGGTGACTCGACCGGCGGTGCCGCCGCCACCGCCTTCCTGCGCAACCGGCCGATCGTGCTCGGCGCGTACGACACCGGCTCGCTGGCGATCCGTCAGACCCGCCCGTCGGCGCTCCTGAACGCGAGCTACCGGCTGGACGACGATGCGATCGGCTACGTGAGCGCGTCGCACGGCGAGCGGTCCGGCGGGATCAATCTGGCGGGGCCGGGTGCCGCGCCCGGCCCGCTGGGTGCCGCGTCGCTGATCATCGGGCCCGAGCGTGTCGACAGCCTGGACGTCGGTGTCAAGAGCAGCCTGTGGAACGACCGCCTGACCCTCAACGTGAACGCCTTCCTGGCCGGTGTGCGCGGCTACCAGACGTCGATGTTCGTGCCCGCCGGCGCAGGCGCGGGCAACTACGTCGAGATCCTCACCAACGCCGGTGACCTGCGCAGCCAGGGTCTCGAACTGGACGCCAGCGCCCGCCCCGTGCGCGGGTTGACGGTGTGGACCAACGCCGCCTTCAACGACGCACGCTACCGTCGCTACGACGATGCGCCCTGCCCGTCCGAGCGCGCGTTCGTGCCGAATGCCCGCTGTAGCCTGACCGGGCGGCAGGTCGCAGGCGCGCCGCGCTGGACGTTCAACGCCGGCGCCGAATACCGCAGGCCGGTGGGGCCCAGCACCCAGCACTTCGTTTCGGCGGCGTACGCGTGGCGTTCTGCGCAGGACGGCACGCTCGACGGCTCGGTGTACTCGCGCATCGCGGCCTACGGCCTGATCCACCTCGCCACCGGCTGGAAGGTAGCGCGCGGCAACGAAGCCTGGAGCCTGTCGTTCTGGTTGCGCAACGCGCTCGACAAGAAGTACTTCCCAACCGTCGCTGCCACCGCGAACGGTGCCTACGTGGCCTCGGTCGGCACGCCGCGCACCTTGGGAATGACGGTCCGGCTGGACTACTGATCGTTCTCCTGCGTGGCCGGCGCGACCGGGCGCGTGGTGGCCAGCCCCAGGCGCCGCACGCGGCTGCGAAGCTCGTCGGCACCGAACGGGTACAGGATGAAGTCGCTCGGCGCCGTTCTCGCGATGCCGTGCACCGCGTGGACCTGGCGTTCTTCCAGGATCAGCAGCAAGGGCAGCGTTCGCAGCCGTTCGACCTCGATCGCCGCCAGACAGGCCTCCACGCTGAACACATCGCCCGGGGAAGCGAGCAACAGGAGATCGAACCCTTGCTTGCACGTGCGGCACGCGGCCACCAGGCTCTCCAGGTCATCGAAGCCAGCGGTCTGGCAACCCACGGTCTCGAGCATCACCCGGTGCTGGCTGCGGCGCTCCCAATCGCGTTCGAACACCGCCACCTTGTGGGCGGGAAGCGGCGGGATGGGTGCGCGCGTGGACATCATCGGGCTCGCATCCGTTCAGAACTTGCCGAGCACGTTCAGGAAGAAGCCTCGGCTGCGGTAGCTCAGGTCGGTCAGGTCGTCCGAGTAGTCGGTGAAGTTGTAGCCCAGGCCGACCTTGAAGTTCTCGTTGACGTGGTAGTAGGCCGCAGTGAGCCAGCCGTCCTTGCGGTCCTTCAACTCCTTCGCGCGCAGCGAGCGCAGCTCGACCATCCAGTCCCAGTTGCGCACCAGCTTCCAGTCGACCCGCACCACGGCGAGCTCGGCCGTGCTCTTGAACCACGGCGCCGAGTCGTCGCGGCTCGCGCGCAGGTCGCCGCGACGCCACGCGTACTTGCCGCCGATGGTCCAGCGCTGGTTGATGTCGTAGGTGGCGTCGACGGCGAACACGTGGCTGCGCTGCTGGTAGTCGATGCCGGTGCTGGTCACGGTGCCCATGTTGCTGTCGAGCCCGGTGTTGACCACCTGCCCCGGCGACGAGAGGTCGTAGAGGAAGGTGTACTTGAACAGCAGGTTCAGCTTGTCGTTCAGCGCCGGACGCAAGCCGTAGCCGACCATCGCTTCGGTGTACTTGGCGGCGTTGAGCGCGCCGCTGCTGCTGTCGCTGTCGGCCCAGTTGAGCTTGCCGATCCAGCGCGCGTCGCGGTCCACCTTCCAGCTGAACGAGTTCTTCAGCAGCCAGCTGGTGCGCTCTTCCAGCGCGCCGGCGTCCTTGCGGTATTCGAGGCCGCCGCTGTACTTGAGCGCCTCGCTCGAATAGCCGGCCGTGGTGGCGATCGCCTCGCGCTTCATCACGCCGAGGGTTTCGGCACCGATCCACCCGTTCTCGAAGTTCACGCCGAAGGTCCAGCGTGTGTCGGGGGCGTACTGCACGCCGTAGGCATGCGTCAGGCCCGGCTGGTCGCCGGTGCTCTGGCGGTGCTCGGTGAACAGCGTGAGGCCGTCGCCGATGCGCGAGCGCGCACCCGTCACGAGATTGCCACCGCGACCGATCAGGTTCTCGTCGGTGCGGCCGGTGTCGGCCAGGTACGTCATGTAGACGCTCGAGCGGTCGTCGTACTGGTAGTCGACGCCGGCCTTCCCCGCGGCACCGCCGTCGCCACCCGACACCTCGGCACGCAGCGCGAGCTTGTCGGTCACGCGGTACTTGCCGCCGATGCCCAGGCGGTCGTTCTCCAGGCGCGTGCCGGTGGTGCGCAGGCTTTTCTGCGCGAAGCCGTAGAGGCTGTAGCGGTCGGCGCCGGTGTAGTCGAGCTGCACGGCGACATCGGTGCGCTCGCCCGACACCGAATGCGTGGTCGGCAGCGACGGGCTGGTGATGAAGGCATCGCCGTCCTTCTCGTCGTGGCGCACGCCGAAGCCCAGCTTCCACGAAGGCGCGAACTGCCAGCCGTACTGGGCGTCGAGCACTTCGCTGTTGTAGCCCTCGCGCTCGTCGCGGCGGTCGGCCTTGACGCGCAACTCGCCGCTGTCGCCGACCGGCACGTTGGCCGACACGCCGGCTTGCGTGGTCTGGTTGGTGGCGTACTGGCCGGGTGCGGAAAAGCCCGCATCGCGTGACTGGCTGTAGGCGCTCACGCGGCCGCCCGAGCCGATGTCGAAATCGCGCAGGTCGGCCTGCCCCTCGACGCGCCAGGCGTTGGCGCGGCCGCTCGGCCCGTTGCCGAACTGCGTCGAACTGAAGTTGAAGCCGCCGTCGAGCGAGTTGAGCTGGTGCGTGCCCGGCCCCTCGCTGCGTGCCACTTCGGCCTTCAGGTAGGTGCTCTCGGTCTTGCGCAGCGTGAGGTCGGCGCCGGCCAGGCGCTGGTCGGCACCGATCTGGTCCTGCCGCGCGGCGGTCACGCCGACGCCGACATGGTCGTTGGCCCACCAGGACACGCGCCCGCCCATCGCCATGGTGTCGAGCGAGCTAGTCAGCGGCGTGTACTCGTAGTCCACCACCAGATAGGCCGGCATGCCCGCGAAGCCGCCGGCGCGCACCAGAGAGCCGTCGTCGGACAGGCTCGACAGCGGCGACGACAGCAGCACGCGGCCCTGCAGGTAGTCGATCTCGTAGTCCGACATCGGCACCAGCTGCGAGCGCTTGAGCACCAGGCCCGAATCGCGGTCGCGGATCTCCACGCTGACGCGTTCGGCGCCGCGCGTGATGTCCTGGTTGCGCAGGTAGTACAGCGAGCCGCCGGTGCCGCGGAATTCTTCGCGCGCTGCCAGCGTGCCCGGCTCGGCCGCGTAGGCGTCGATCTTCAGGCGCGCCTCGCCGAACGAGGTGGCCTCGTCACCGAGGTAGCGGCCGTAGAAACCGTACAGGCCGCGGCTGATGCGCGTGAGCTCGGTGTCGCCGAAGCTCAGCTTGAAGTTGCCCCACATCGCCTGCGAGCGGCCGTCGTCGACGCGCAGGTAGAAGCGGCCCTGCGTCGGCGCGTCCTCGATCGAGGTCGAGTCGTCGCCGAAGGTGCTCCACGACTCGCTCGGGTCGAAGCGGCGGAACAGCGAGGTCGGGTCCTTGTGGTCGAGGTTGCGGAACATCTCGTTGAGCGGGCGCTCTTCGGTGTCGAGGCTGGCGGTGAGCGTCCAGCGGTCGTTGATCTGGCCCTTGGCGTAGCCGGCCAAGCGGCCTTCGCTCCAGCTGCCGCCGTCGTAACGGTTGCGGTCGTTGGTCACCAGCGCGGCCGGACCGCTCACGCTGTTCTTGCCGATCGTCAGGTCGGCCTGACCGATGAAGAACCAGTCGCTGGTCGGCAACTCGAAGTCGCGCCGATACACGCGCGAGGCGCCCTTCGCATCGGTCACTGCGATCTCGCCGGTCTGCACGCGGCGCGGCACCAGCTGCTGGAACACGAAGCGGCCGTTGTCGTCCACCGGCACCGCGAAGCCCAGCGCGCGGACCGACTCGTCGGGCCGGATGGCCGCGCCGCTGGCGGTCACCGTGCCGGCCTGCAGCGGGATGTTGGCGATCGCGAGGTTGCTCTTGCCGTAGGCCTGCAGCAGTTCGCGCTCGGGCTCGGGCGTCTTCAGGTCGGGCACGTGGCGCTCGGCCACCGACAGCGACAGGTCGTCGGTCTCGTCGAAGCGGCCCTGCGCGTCGTACACGCGCAGCCGGTAGTAGATCTTCCCGCCCACGCTGTCGGCATGGCGCTCCAGCAGGCCCTCGGGCACGGTCCACTCGCCGCGCATCGCGGCGTCCAGCGGCACGGTGGCGAGCGGCCTGCGCTGCATCGCGTCGTTGGCGGTGAAGAGGCGCAGTTCGGCCTTGGCCGTGAAGAGCCGGTAGTTGCTGTAGCCGGCGAAGCGCACGCTGTCGCCCGCCACCACCGTGGTCGGCCAGGCCGCCGCGCTCAGGCGACGCGGGGCCGACAGGTTGTCGTATTGCAGACGCAGCTGGTTGCGCTCGAGCTGCACGTCGACGCAGCGCTGGCGGTCGGCGCTGGTGGCGGCGATGCCGTCGGCGCCCAGCAGTTGGCCGTCGACGGTGATGCGCAACGGCGCGTCGTCGGTGCCGAAGGCGGTCAGCGTGCCGCAGGCCGTCGGGTCGGTCGCAGGCACGGCCGGTCGCACGATGGCCGGGGCCACCTCGGTCCAGTAGACGCGCACCTCGACGCGGCGGTTGGCCGCCCAATTCGCCGGGTCCTGTGCCGGCGTCGCCACCGGCTCGCTCTCGCCGCGCGAGGCCGCGTCGGCCACGCTCTCGGGCAGGCCGAGCTGTTGCGTCAGGTAGCGCCCCACCTGCTGCGCGCGCGCCAGGCCGAGTGCCTGGTTGTCGGCGAAGCGCGGCTGGAGCTGCGGGCTGATGCGCTGCACGTCGGTGTGGCCGACGATCTCGAAGCGCAGGCCGGTGCGGCCGCGCACCTGCGCCACGATCTTGTCGAGCCGCTCGCGGTCGGCCGGGCGCAGCAGGTCGGCGCCGGACTCGAAGCGCGGTGTGCTGCTGTCGCTGCGCGGCGTCGATTGCGCCGCGGTGCTGCTCGCGGGCGTGCCGCCTTGCAGCGTGCGCTCGTCGCCCAGCACGAACACCGCCTTGGGCAGCTCACGCTCGGCGCTGCGCGGGATCACGTCGGTGCCGCCGATCTCGACGGCGCGCAGGTCGGCCGCGTTGCGGTCGAGCATGCGGCCGCGCACTTCGGCGCTGCCGTGGCGCGCCTCGGGGGCCGCGGTCTGCGCGTGCGCCAACCCGATGGCCAAGCAGGCGGTGGTCACTGCGCGCGCCAGGGCGATGCGCTTCGGAAGCTTTCTCATGGGAACTCGCTGGGTCGGTGTCGGTGGCAGGGCGTGGTGCATGGCGGTGGGTGCTCCGGGCCTCATGGCTTCGCGGAGGCGGGCACCTGCTCGACCTCGATGTCCAGGTTGAAGAGAGGCGCGGCGCTCTCGTCGGCGCGCTCGCGGCCCAGCGCCTTCCAGCGCGCCAGCAGGTCGGCCTTCAGCGCCGCGGCGCGGGCCTTGCCCAGCGACTCCGGCTCGCCGTCGGCGGCGCGGTAGGCCAGGCGCAGCACCGAAGGCTTTTCCGCCAGCGCCGTGAGGGCCTGCGTGATCTGCGTGGCGTGGGCGGTGCGCAGCGCGGTGCCGCCGTTCTCGAAGGCGCTCGACTGCAGGGCCAGGCGCACCACGCGGTGCACGGTGGCGCCGAAGTTGACCTTCAGCACCTTGCCGCGCGTGGCGCGCTCGGCCGCCGGGTTCTCGCTGGTCGTGCGGTAGCCCGAAGGCAGCGTGCGTTCGTCGACCTTCAGCACCAGGTTGCTGCCGGTGCCTTCCTTCGGGATCGCGGCGCAGGCGATGTGGTAGCGGCCTTCGGCGTCGGTGGTCACCAGCAGGCCGTTGACCGTCGCCACGCGGGCGTTGGCGATGCCGGGCTCGCCGTCGTCCTGGTAGCCGTTGGCGTTCTTGTCGTCGTACACGGTGCCGATCACGTCGGTGCAATCGAACAGCGCATCGGGAATCACGCGCACCGCCGCGGTGGCGAGGTTCGACAGCACGCGGCCACCGACGCCCTGGTTGGCGATCACCTGGTTGACGTACTCGCCCTCCCCCACGCCGACGCCCACGCCGGCCACCATCACGTACTCCTTGGTCTCGTTGCCGGCGAAGTTCTGGCCGGGCACCACCAGCTGGCGGCCGTTGAGCTGCGGCACCACCGGCAGCGCGACGCCGCCAGGCAGCGTGCGCACCGAGAGCGAACCCGCCACGAAGCGGAAGCCCGGCGGCAGCGTGTCGACCACCGCGACGTTGGTGAGCGGCACGCCGCGCGTGTTGCGCGCCGTGATGCGGTAGGGCAGCAGTTCGCCCTTCTTCACCGTCAGCTTCGACGTCGTCTTGCGCAGCTCGATCAGCGTCGAGTTGGCCGGGTCCAGCGGAATGTTGTTGGCGACCACGCGCTGTCCGCCGCCCGCAGGCATCTGGAACAGCAGGTAGTAGCCCGCACCTGCGACCAGCGCGCCGCCCGGGCTCATCACGCAGGGGTTGGTCTGCGCCGGCGACGGGCCGTTGGCCGGTGCCGAGCAGGTCTGCGTGCCGAACGCGCCCGCGGCGGGCGGATAGATCGACGACGGCAGGTAGGCGCCCGGCGGCGTGACCGTCAGGCGGTATTCGCCGGCCGGTGCGCCCGGCAGCAGGAAGAAGTCGTAGCCGCCGGTCACGCCGGTGGCGTAGCTGTCCCGGCCGTCCAGCAGGTGCTGGGCCGGGTCGAAGCCGGGCGGGCCGACCAGCGTGACGACCGCGCCGGGCACCGGCGTGGCGCTGACGCTGTCGTACACCACGCCACCCGGGTCGTACGGCAGGTCCTGTTGCAGCACGTTGGCGCCCGGTGCGACGCGCACCTTGATCGAATAGCGCGGATCGCTCGGCGCCGGCGTCGGGTACGGGCCCGCGGCGCCGTTCTGCAGCGCGTCGGTGGGCCAGGTGCCGCCGACGCGGCGGCCGTCGGGGGTGCGAAAGCGCACGCGGTACTCGCCCGGCGTGAGGTCGCCGAAGCGGTAGCCGCCGTCGGCACCGGTCACCACGCTGTACTGCGGCACCAGCGCGGTCTCTGCGCAGCCGTTGCTGCCGTCGGCGCAACGCATCAGCTCGACGGTCCAGCCTTCGCCGCCGCCCTCGCCGCTGTCGGCGCTGCGGTTGTGGTTGGCGTCGAACCACACCTTGCCCGACAGCGCGGCCGGCTGGTTGTTGCGCTCGTTGAAGTCGTAGCCCGTGCCGTCGACCGCCGGCGTGGCGAAGCTCACCTGGATCACGTTCGGACCGCGCGCCGCTCCGCCCAGCGTGCCGGGCTTGGCGATGCCCTCGTCGTAGCCCGCGGGCTGCGTCTCGGTCAGCGTGTAGCCGGCGCCGTCGGGCATCGGCAGGTTGGTCAGCAGGTACTTGCCGTTGGCGTCGGTCACGGCGCTGCGCGTGACCGGATGGCCCGCGGCGTCGGTGCCGGTCAGCGTGATGGTGACGCCGGCGATCGGCAGGTCTTGCGGTTCGCGCGTGCCGTTGCCGTTCGCGTCGTTGTAGACGGTGCCGGCCAGCGACGCGCCGCGCTCGCCGAAGTTGTAGTTGTCGCCGTTGCCGCCCGCATAGGCGATGGCCGAGATCACGTCGTTGCCCAACGTGCCGCTGGCCTTGCCCTCGAGCGTGCCGACCGCGTCCAGGCCGTCGGCGTAGGTCACGGGTTGCGTTTCGCGCACCGTGTAGCCGGCCGCGTCCGCCGGCAGCAGGCCGGTGAAGACGTACTGGCCGTTGGCGTCGCTCACTGCGGTGGCGTTCACCGTCAGGCCGCTGGCGGAGCGCCCTGTCAGCATCAGCGTCACGCCCGGAATGCCCGGCTCGCCGGGTTGGCGCACGCCGTCGTTATTGCCGTCGACGTAGGTCCAGCCGCCGATCTGGCCGCCGCGCTCGCCGAAGTCGTAGTCGATGCCGGCCTCTTCCGACACCAGCGCGATGGCGCCGATGCGGTCGTTGGTGCCGCCCGGATTGGCGGTGCCGCGCGGCGTGCCGGCCACGGTGCCGACGCTCTCCGCGCCGTCGGCCACGCCGGTCGGCTGCGTCTCGTCGAGCTGGTAGCTGCCGGGCAGCAGCGTGGCGATGGCGTAGGCGCCGTCGGCATCGGTCGTGAGCGCCTGCGTCACCGCGTTGCCGAGGAAGTCGGTGCCGGTCACGTTCACGGTCACGCCGGCGATGCCGGGCTCGCCCGCGTCGCGCTTGCCGTTGGCCGGCGCCACGTCGGCATAGACATGGCCCGCCAGGCTGGCCGGCCTGACGGCAGAGAAGTTGTTGTTGGCCGAACCGGCGCCGTTTAACCCGAGCACGATGCCCTGGATCACGTTGGCGGTGGAGCCGCGCGGACCGGCGGTCGTGCCGTTGCCAGTGGTCGGCACGCTGCCCGGTGCGCTGCCCGCGCCGCTGGCCGTGCCGGCCCGCGTGATGCCAGGCTGGTACCCCGTCGGCCGCGATTCGGTGACGGTGTAGCTGCCCGGTGCCAGCGTGGCGAAGGCGTAGTCGCCGTTCGCGTCGGTCACCAGGGTGCGGGTGACGGGGTTGCCGTTGGTGTCGGTTCCGGTGAGCGTGACGCTCACGCCGGCGATGCCGGGCTCGGTGCCGTTCTGCAGGCCGCTGCCGTCGCGGTCGTAGTACACGCGGCCGCTCACGCCGCCGGGCACCAATTCGCCGAAGTAGTAAGTGCCTTGCGACAGCGGCGGCGTCGGCCCGGTCACCGTGACGGTCGAGATCACGTTGCCGCCGGCCTGCGCCGTGCCGGGGTGGCCGTTGGCGTTGGCTTTGCCCGGCGCGTAGTTGGCGGGCTGGGTCTCGGTGATGGTGTAGCCGGTGCCGTTCGACGGCGGCACGTTGCGGAACTCGTAGCCGCCCGGCGTGTCGGTCGCGACGGCGAGCAGGTTCACCGCATTGCCCGCGGCGTCGGTGCCGGTCAGGCGCAGCACGACGTTGCCGATGCCGGCCTCGCCGGCCTGCGGCACGCCGTCGTTGCTGTCGTCGACGAACACCTGCACCGGAATGCGCGTGAGCAGCTCGCCGAACTCGTAGCCGGTGGCGGCCACGTTCGACGTCAGCACGATGGCGCCGAAGCGGTCGTTGGTGGTGGCATTGCCGCTCGCGGTGCCGAGCGCGTCGGGGCCGTCCGCGAAGTTGGCGGGTTGCGTCTCGGCCAGGGCATAGGTGCCCGGCAGCAGGTCGGCGAAGCTGTAGGCGCCGGTGGTGGCGGCCGTGGTGGTGTCGCGCGTGACCGCGTTGCCGAACATGTCGGTGCCGCTCAACGCGATCGCCACGCCGGCGATGCCCGGATCGCCCGCACTCGACGCACCGCTGTAGTCGGCGTCGTGGAACACGCGGCCCGCGACGGATGCCGCGCGCACCTCGCCGAAGTTGTTGTTCACCGACGCGCCGCCCGCGCCGAGCACGATGCCCTGCACCAGGTTGGCGTTGGAGCCGTTGGGCCCGCTGGTGACACCCGCGCCGCCGGTCGGCACGCTGCCGGGCGTGCCGGTGCCGGCGATGGTGCCGGCCCGCGTGACGCCGGGCAGGTAGGCCGCGGGCTGCGTCTCCGTCACGGTGTAGGTGCCGGCCGGAACCGTGAAGGCCCACGCGCCGTTGGCATCGGTGACGACGGTCAGCGGCGGCACGGTGTTGCCGGCCGCGTCGGTGCCGGTGAGCGTCAGCGTGACGCCGGCGATGCCGGGCTCGCCGCTCGCGGGCTGGCCGTTGCCGTCGAGGTCTTCGTAGACGCGGCCGCTGAGCGCGCTGTTCTGCACCGTCACCTGGCCGGCGTTGTGGTTGTTGCCGCCCAGCGGATCGGTGCCGCCGTTGGTGTCGCCGGAACCCGTGGTGACGAGCGTCGCGGTGTTCGTGAACACGGCGTTCTGCGCGGGCAGGTTGTCGGGCGCGAAACGCACCGGGATGCGCACGGTGGCCGTGCCGCCGTTGGGCATCGAGTCGATGTCGCAGGCCACGCTGTTGCCGCCGACCGCCGCGGCGCAAACCGGCGCAGTCGGTGTGAAGACGCCGCCGGTCACGGTAAAGACCGGCGCCGCCGCCACCTGCATGCCGGCCGGCAGCGTGTCCCTGAACTGCGTGATCTCGGCCGCCTGCGGCCCGTTGTTGCGCAGCTGCACCAGCCAGTCGAAGGTCTGCGTGCCGGCCACGGTCGCGAGCGGCGCCGTGCCGTTGCGCACGACGGCCTGCTTGCCGACCACTTCGACGTCGGCGCGGAAGCGGAAGGTCGTGGGCTCGGTGATCGTGTTGTTGCCGGGCAGCGCGTCGAACGCGTTGAGCGCCGACTCCACGAAGCTGGCCTCGGCCCGGTTCGTGAAGATGCCCTTGCCCACGCCCTTGAGCACGACGGTGAACTTGAGCGTGCTGGGCTCGCCGGTCTGGCCGGTCCCGCTGCCGCCGAGCACCGGCACGTTGAACACCACGCGGCCGCCGCCCTGGCCCACCGTCACGCCGCTGAGGTCGACGCTGGTGCCTGCCGGTCCCGTGGCCGACACGAAGGTCGGCGGCAGCTGGCCGGCGATGGTGCCCACCGTCGGGAGGATGTCGACCAGCCGAACGTTCTCGGCGGTCGACGGGCGGTTGTTCGACAGAGTGAGGGTGTAGCTCACGTTCTCGTCCGACATCGCGGGGTCGACCGAATCGGTCTTGGCCACCACCAGGTCGTAGTCGGGCGCGGTGATCGCCGCGGGCGCCGAGCTGCTGTTGTTGTTGGCGACGTTCTCGGGCGTCGCCGTGGTGGTGGTCACGTTGTTGGTGACGCTGGTGCCGCCGAGCACCGCCAGCGGGCGCATGCGCACGGTCACGGTCTGCTGCCCGCCGCGCACGATGCTCGGCCAGCTGCAGACCAGCCGGTTGTTCGCGGTCGTCCCGGTCGGCTGGGCGGTGCTCGGTTGCACCGAGCAACTGCCGCCGCCGTTGGCCGAGGCGGAAAGGAACATCAGGTTGGCGGGCAGCCTGTCTTCGACCTCGACGTTGTAGGCCGTGCTGTAGCTCTGGTTGGCGAAGTCGCGATTGCGCGCGGTCAACGTGTAGGTCAGCAACTGGCCGGCAGGCACGGAGGTCGGGCTGGCGCTTTTCTCGACGATGACGTCGACCAGCGCGGTGTAGTAGGCGGTCGCGCGGGCCACGTTGTTGCCGAGGTCCGGGTCGGCCGGCGTCGCGGCCAGCGCATTGACCGTGTTGTCGATGGTGAAGCCGTGGTTGTTCGCTGGCGAACCGCTGCCGAAATGGCTTACGTTCACGGCGATCACCGGGCACAGCGGCAAGCCGCTCGGGGCGTCGGTGCTTGCACGGCAAACCGGCAGCGCGGTGATGTTGCAGTTCTGCAGCGCGACCGTGCCGCCGCCTGCGCTGGGCGCGGCGACGGAGCACGTGCCGCCGAAGGTCGCGGCATTGGGCGTCTGCTGGACGCCGACCGTGCTGCCGCCCACCACGTCGTTGAACGTGTCGGTCACGGCGATGTCCTGCGCGGGCGACTGGCCGCGGTTCACCACCTCGATCTCCCAACGCACCGGCTGGCCGGCCACCTGCCGGTTGCCGGCTGCGCTGCCGATTCCCGCCACACGCTTGAGCACCAGCACGTCGGCCTGCGTGGCCGGGTCGTCGATGCCGCTGCCGATGGTCACGCAGTCGTTGCCCGTCTTGGTGTCAGGATCGACACCGCCGACGAGCGCCACGTTCACGCACGCCCTGTTGCTGATGAGCCCGCCTGCGGGCAGCAACGGCACGTTCGAGGGCACGTTGACGTTGCCGACCGATGCGTTCACCGCGAGGTCGCTTGTCAGCGTGCGAAGGCACGACACCGTGGCCGGACCCGTGACCGGATAGGTGGTCGGCACGCCGCCGTTCACCGTGCAGGTGAAGTTGGTGCCCGTGGGCCGCGCCGTGATCTGAACCCCGGCAGGCACCTCGTCGACCAGCGTGATGGTGCTGCCGGCCAGGAGCCGGGTGCCGCCCAGGTTGGTGGCATTCATCACGTAGTTGAACGGCTTCCCGACCGGTGCATTCAACTGGCCTGTCGACAGGCTCTTGCGCACACGGAAGTCGGTGTCGGAGGCGGCCACGTTGGCCGACGCCTGGCCGGTCGCGCTGCCTGCGAGCGGGCCGCCCGAAGTCACGGTCGCGGTGTTGGTGATCGGCGAGCCGGCGCTGATGGCCGTCACGGGCACGGTGATGGTGCCCAGCGACACATTGGCGCCACCGGTGCCGCCGATGTCGGGGCGCGTGCAGCTCACGGTCTGCCCGCTCACGGTGCAGGTCCACACGCCGCCGCCGTTGATGGCGCCCGCGTCGATCTGGAAGTTCGCCGGGATCGTGTCGGTCACGCTCGCGCCGACCGGTGGGCTGCCGCTGAAGCTCGGCGACAGCGTGAAGTTGAAGCGCTGGCCGGTCAGGATCTGGCCGCCGTTGTGGCTCTTCTGCATCGCCAGTGCGCTGCCGGGCGTGACCGTGGTGTTGCGGGTGGCGTCGTTGTTGCTCGCGATGCCGTCGCCCACGCTGCCCGTCGGCGACACGTTGGCCTGGTGCGTGATGGTGGAGCCGGTGGCGGCGCTGACTGTCCCACTGATGGTGAAGTTGCGCGTCGCGTTGAGCGCCAACCCGCCCACGGCACAGGTCACCAGGCTCGTCGCGATGGTGCAGCCCGGCGCCGAGGTGACGGTGAACCCCGGTGGAATCGGATAGCTCAGGGTCGAACCCGAACTGCCGTCGGGCCCGTTGTTGACGAGCGCGAACGTGACGGCCAGCGGACCTGCATTGGCAGCGCTCGCCGGCGCGTCCATGGTCAGGCCGATATCGGCCCCCTGGTTCACCGTGATGGTCTTGGCCGACGGCGGGTTGCTGCCCGCAGGCGTCGCCACCACCGACAGCGTGCCGGCGCGCACCGTTTGCAGCAGGACCTCGAAGGTCCGAGTCTGGTTGGCCGCGAGCGTGATGCCCGAGCAGGTGACGAGCCCCGGCCCGGCGGCGCCTGCGGCCACGGTCGACGTGCAGTTGCCGACCGGCACGGCACCGGTGCCGCGGTAGATCGTGTTGGCCGGAATGCTGAAGGTGAACGAGGTTCCGGGGCTGCCGACCGGATTGCCGTTGTCGTCCGAGAGACCGATGGCGGTGCGCACCGTGCCGCCGGCCGGAACGATTTCCGGCGTCGGGATCACACTGGAAATCTGGGTCGCTGCCTGCACGGTGCCGGCCAACAGCACCATCGACACGGCCAGTGCGGTGCGACGCCCCGCGGAGATGCCCGAGAACAGGCCTGAAGCAGACGGTGTGCAGGCTCGGCCAATGGCGCGCGCAGCGCGGCGCAGCCTGGGAAAACTCAGTGTGATCATGCGTACGGTCTTGAGTGACCGCCGGGAGCCGCACACGGCTGTGCGAACTCGAAAAATCCCGGCGGAAATGCTCCGAAGACCCCGACGCGATCTTTTTGAATCGTCAGCCGATGGTCACTCGACGGCCGCGATTCTTCGCAACACTGTTATTACCTTCATTGGATGATTCCAACGATTTCTCACGCTATCTCACCAAAGTGAGAACCTTTGCCGTAGGAATCGACTGACAATTGGCGAGCAGTGCGCGGGTTATCGCGCCACTGTTGCAATTGCCCGAGTCAATTTGTGAAAATTGTCACAGTGCCGAGAAACACTCCGGCGCTGTTTGTGTCTCAGCAAGGTTCTGCAAACACATAGCCGATGCCGCGCACCGAGTGCAGCGGAAGCGTCATGCCGACGCGCTGGGCCTTGCGACGGAGTCGATGCGCAATGGCATCCACGCGGTGTGCGCTGAAGTCGAAGCTGTCGCCGCCCAGCGCCAGGATGAGGTCGGCGCGCGAGACCTCGGAGCCGGGACTGGCGAGCAAGCGGGTCAGAAACGCGCGCTCGGTGCTGGTGAGCGTCATTCGCCGTCCCGCCGGATCGGTCAGTACCCAATCGCCTTCGGCCAAGCGCCACATCGTGGTGGACGGCGTGGCGGGCGCGGGCGCCGCCGATGGCGCGACCGGGCCGGCACGGCGGTTGAGCGCGCGCAGCGTTTCGGCGAGTTCGTCGAGGTGCACCGGTTTCACGAGGTAGGCGTCGGCACCGCGCCGCAGGCCGTCCAGGCGGTCCTTGAGCTGGCCGCGCGCCGTGACCAGCACCATCCGAACGCCCGGCACCGCGCGCAGGTGCGAGACGATCGACAGGCCGTCCTCGCCCGGCAGGCCGATGTCGATCACCGCGCTGTGGCAGGGACGCACGGCGAAGGCCTTGTAGAAGCTGCCGGCGTCGCGAAAGCCGCTGGCGTCGAAGCCGAGTTCGTCGAGCGCCAACACCATCTCCTCGCAGAGATCCTCGTCGTCTTCCACGACGTACACCCGTGTGCGGTCGGAGTCGTATGGGGCTTGCATGCGCGCGGAATTCTAGGCGCGCTGTTCGGCAGCGCCGCATCCCAACATAATCGCTCCCGGCCGCAGGGCTGCGCACCGCCGCGCTTTCGTCGTCCATCCTTCAACGCCGGCTTTCCTTGAACCTCTTTGCGGTCTTCGCGTCGGCGCCCCAGCTCCAGGGCGCACTCTTCCATGCGCACATGGGCGTGGTGCTCGCCATGGCGACGATGAGCCTGGTCTTCTGGCTGTGGCTGCACGACCGTCTCTACCCGCTGTTCAGTGCCTTCATCGTCTCGGGGCTCGCGTTGACAGTGGTGCGCGATGCCTTGCCGAACCTCGCCCACATCGAATCGGAACAGCGGGCGGCGCAGACGCTCGCGGTGGTCCAGTGCGTGTTCAATGTCTTCTCGACGGCGTTCTTCGCCGCGCTCTTCGAGTTCCGCAAGAACGGGGTCTGGGCCGCACGCCTGTTCCAGGCGGTCGTGCTGCTGAATCTCGCTTCACTCGCTGCGTCCCTGTGCGGCTACCACGCGCGGGTCATGCCCGCGACGAACACGCTGGCGCTCGTCTCGACCACCTTCGGCTTCGGCTTCGTCGTGTGGATGCTGGCGCTGCGGCGGTGGCGCTATCTGTTGCCGGCCCTCGCCTATGCCGTGCCGACCTTCGTTGGCCTGATGGCGCTGGCACGGCGCGTCGAGTTGCTGCCGAACGAGCTTCATCTCGACACCGGCAGCCCGGCGGGGTTCGCTCTCAAGTTCGTCGCCCTGATGATGCTGGGCGTCGCGGTGGCGCGGCGCACGCGCGAGGCAGAAGCAGAGAGCCGGCGCGAGCGCACGCGGGCGCTCGACATCGCGCTGCAGGCCGAAGCCGTGCTGGAGCGCCGCGTGCAGGCGCGCACCGACGAACTGGCGAAAAGCAACCAGCAGCTGCTGACGGAGGTGGAACAGCGGCGGGTGCTCGAGCGCGACCTGCAACAGTCGCTCGAAGCCCAGCAGCAGGTGGTGGCGTTGCAAAGGCAGTTCGTGGGCACGGTGTCTCACGAGTTCCGCACGCCGCTGGCCATCATCGATGCCGTGGCGCAATCGCTCGCGCGGCCGAATGCGGCGACCGGCGCGGACTTTCTTCCGCGCGTGGCCAAGATCCGGCGCGCGGTCAATCGCCTGTCGACGCTGCTGACCAACGTGCTCGCCGAAGAACGGCTCAACACGACCTTGCCAGGGTCGCTGCGCACCGAAGCGGTGGATGTTCGTGACCTGGTCGGGGAGTCATCGACGCTGCTGACGGCGCAAGACGCCGGGCGCCTGCGCGTGCAGTTGCCGGACGCACCGGTGATGATCGCGGCCGATCGCACCCTCGTCGACATCGTGCTGCTCAACCTGATCCAGAACGCGCTGAAGTATTCGCCGGTCGAGCGTCCGGTCAGCCTCGCAGTCCATGCGGCGGCGGGTTGCGCACACGTCGATGTTCAAGACCAGGGCCCGGGCATTGCGCCCGAAGAGCGCGAACGCATCTTCGGCAAGTTTCATCGCAGCGAAGGCTCGGCATCCGTGCCCGGAACCGGCCTTGGGCTGTACCTTGCCCGGGAGATTGCCCGGCAGCATGGCGGTGACGTGACGCTCCTGGATTCCTCGGCGGAGGGTTCGGTCTTCCGGCTGACGATGCCGCTCTCGGCGGCTGGCGCCGACCCCGACGGCGCATGACACATCGATGGCGCGTTCGGCACTCGCGCTGCGCGCCTCGGAAAAGCAGAACGGCCCCGAAGGGCCGTTTGTCTGGATCGACCGGCCCGATCGGCCGGTCGATGTTCTTACTTCGACTTCTTGGCGGGTGCCGCCTTCTTGGCGACCGGCTTGGCCGCGGCCTTCTCCGCCTTGCGCTTCGCAGCCTTCGGGTCGATGGCGGCCTTGAAGGCCGAGCCCGCGACGAACTTCGGCAACTTGGCGGCGGCGATCTTGATCTTGTCGCCAGTGCTCGGGTTCACGCCGGTGCGCGCAGCGCGAGCGACTTGCTTGAAGGTACCGAAACCCACGAGTTGAACCGCATCGCCCTTCTTGACTGCGCCGACGATCGAGCTGGTGACCGTCTCGAGGACGCGGGCCGCTTCGGCCTTGCTGAGTTGATGGGCGGTGGCGATTTTTTCGACGAGTTCGATGCGATTCATTGAAGAGGATCCTTGAGAGCAGGTGAGATGAAAGGGTTTGCGGGTCAGCCATGAGACTGGCGGCAAGCGGCGCGGAGTGTAGCCCAGGCGCGCGCAAGCAACGTGCATGGCGGCCTACAGCGAGGCTAGAACAGGGCGGGGTCGGTCTGCGTGGTTTCGCGGCCGTCGGCCTGCGCCAGCAGGCGGGCGGTCGTGCCGGCGGCCATCTCGAGGCGCCGCACGTCGCGCTCGTCAAGCGCGATCGAGCCGCCCAGGCTGAAGCCGCACAACATGCCGTAGAGACGGCCGTCCGGCATGTGCACCGGCACACCGATGTGCGCGCCGAGTGCATCGTGATCGCGCGACAAGCCCTGTTCGGCGATCAGCGCACGCACATTGGGAATCACGGCGGGCAAGCGGCCGTCGAGGATCCGTTGGCAGATCGTTTCTTCCAACGGGTTGCCCCCGCCCTCCTGGACCGGCGACGCATCGAGCGACGTGCTGACATGCTTGAAGACGCGCCGCCCTTTGACGATCTCGGCGACGAAGACCACTTCGAGCCGAAGCGATTCGCGCACGACCAGCAGGAGCTCGCCGATCGCGCGGCGGATCGACACCTCTCGCGCCTCGAACGCCGCGTCCGCCGTGACCACGCAGACCTCGGTTGGGGGCGATGCAGCAGGACGAAGAGGTTGGCGGGTGTTCATGGCGTGTTTCCAGGGTGGCCCGATCTTAAAAAGCGTCTGCCCCTTCGACACACCCATGCGCACTGGAAACAACGGTCGATCTGCAAGTGTCCTGATCTTCGTGACTTCCGTCGTCAGGCAATAGTGTTAAGCACTCAGCGCGGACTCGAATTCGGCGATCGACACCGGTCGGCTGAAGAGATAGCCCTGGTACCTGAAGCAACCGTTGGCCCGCAGGAAATCGCACTGCGCCTGCGTCTCGACGCCTTCTGCGATCAGCTCCACATCGAGGTTGCGGGCCATGCCGATGATCGTCTGCACGATCAATTCGATCTTCGGATCGCAGCCGATCCCACCGACGAAATACTTGTCGATCTTGATCTGGTCCAGCGGCAGCTGCGTCAGGTACGAGAGCGACGAATAGCCGGTGCCGAAGTCGTCCATCGAGAAGCGAATGCCGATGGCCTTGAGCCGGTGCATCGTCCGGATCGTCTCTTCCATCTGGCTCTGCAGCAGACTCTCGGTGAGCTCGAGCTTGAGCATGGCGGGGTTCGCGCCGGACGCCGCGAGCACGCGCTCCACCTGTTCGACGAAATCGTCGCGCCGAAATTGCCGGGCGCTCACGTTCACGGCGAGCTGCAGCGCGGCGCGCTCGGGGTTCTGCGCCCACAGCGCGAGCTGGGCGCACGCCATCTCCAGCACCTGCAGCCCGAGCGGCACGATCAGTTCGGTGCTCTCGGCCACGGCGATGAAGTCGCCCGGCATCACGAGGCCACGCTGCGGATGACGCCAACGCACCAGCGCCTCGGCGCCGACCACGTGGCCGGACTCGTCCACCTGGCTCTGATAGTGCAGGTCGAACGCCCTGGCCGCGAGGGCCTCGCGAATCTCGTTTTCCAAGGCGGAGCGCGCAGCGACCGTGGCCTGCATCGCCGGCTCGAAGTAGCGCAGCCCGTTGCCGCCCGAGGTCTTGGCGACGTACATCGCGATGTCCGCCTGCTTGAGCAGTTCTTCGAGCGATCGCTCGCGGCCGTCGAACAGCGCGACGCCGATGCTGCACGTGCGCTGGTAGCGCGTCTGCGCGTCCAGCGAAAAAGGCATGTTCAGCGCGGCGAGGATCTGCTCGCCCACTTCGCGCGCCTGTGTTCGTGCAGCCTCGACGTCCGGCCCCAGGCCTTCGAGCATGACGACGAACTCGTCGCCGCCCAGCCGCGCGACCACGTCGCCCGGACGGACGTGCCGGCGGATGCGTGCCGCGGCTTCCTTCAACAGCACGTCGCCCATCGCGTGGCCCAGCGCATCGTTGAGCGTCTTGAAATCGTCGAGGTCGAGGAACAGCACCGCGCCGTGCCCACTGCCCGGATGGATCCTGACGGCGCTCGCCATCAGGTCGAGCAGGTAGCGCCGGTTGGGCAGGCCCGTGAGCACGTCGTAGAAGGCCAGTTGCCGGATGTGCCGTGCCGCCAGTTCGGCCTGCGTCACGTCGCGCAGGATCACGATGTAGCCCGTCGGCTCCGCGCCCTGCAGCGCCTTGCGCGAAACCGAAATCTCGAAATGCCCGGCCCCGCCGGCGAGTGCGAGTTCGAAGTGACGGCCTCTCGACGCGCCGGCCACCTCGGCTTCGCGCACCGCGTCCATCACGGCGGCGGCCGCGCCGGGCGGAAGAAAGTCGTGCACCGCGCGGCCCATCGGGTCCTGCCCATCGATCGGCCCCCCGGTGCCCTGCGGCGCGTGGAACTGGTGGCACAGACCGTTGCCGTCGAGTTCGAGCAAAGTGTCCGGCAGCGCGTCGAGCGTGGCCTGGAGCTGCGCGCGGCTCTGCAGGATTTCCGCCGTGCGCATTTTCTTTTCGGTCACGTCCTGGTAGATGCAGACCAGCCCACCATCGGGCGTGCGGTTCTTGGTCGACCGGATCACGCGGCCGTCGGGCAGATAAAGCTCGTCCTCGAACGGTGCGACGGCATTGGCGCCGCGCGTCTGCAACAGCCATGTTTCGAGGGCGGAACCGGTATCGACACCGCCTGACGGATGGCGACGGTATTGCGCTGCGAGCGCCAGGATGGGAGCGAAGGGCCGATGCAGGGCTGTCAGGTCCTCGGCTGCGGGAAATATTTCGAGGAACGAGCGGTTCCACACGAGCATCCGGTGGTCGCTGTCGAGCAACACGAAGCCGACCTGCATCGACTCGAGCGCCTGATCGAGCTGGGCGCGCGATCGCAACAGCTCGAGCCGGGCGCGCCGCTGACGCTGGATGCGGCGATGCGCGAGCACGGCAGCCGCCGCCACCACCCAGATCAGCGCCAGCGCGAAGCTGAAGATGATGTTGCGTTCACGCCGCCAATCGGCCAGCGCCGAGGCGAGCGGAATGCTCCCTGTCACCAGCACATCGGTCTGCATGCTTCTGCGGACGACGACGATGGCCGGCGCACCCGTCAGGCGCGCTTCGCCGCGCGACAGGCCCGAGCCGCCGATGCGCGCCGGTGGCGGCGACTGCGAACGCACAAAGGTCGGCACGCTCGCCATCAGCAGTCCGCTGTCACGCTCCAGCGTCACCTCCAGGCCGTTGATGTCGGCGCCCTGCACCAGCAGGTTCATGAGCAGCGCGAGATCGACCTCGGCCACCACCGCCACGCGGGTGCCATCCGACAGCCGCAGCGCGCGTCCAAGGTGAAGCACCTGCTGGTAGGTCAGCGCGCTCGTCACCGGATTGCCGATCACCAGCGTGGGAACCGTCGGCTGCAAGACGGCGTCGAGGTAGCCTGCAGGCAACCCCGAGCCGCCGCCGTTGCCTCGCCCGCGCTCCTCGGACGACACCAGCCGTTGGCCGCTGGCGGACACCAGCGTCATGTTCTGCACCAGCGGGTTCTGGTTGACGCCGATCTCCATCAACTGCGAGACACGGTCCCGCGCTGCGGGTGTCTGCAACAGTGCGGGCTCCGGCACCAGATCGCCCGCCCCGGCCAGCAGCACGTCGACGCCCAGCACCGCACGGTTCAACGCCGACTGTGCACCGCCGATGAAGCGCCCGGCCTGCCGTTCGGCACCGTCGAGCGCGCGGTGCGACAGCTCGCGCACCGCGAACAGCGCCGTGCCGGCTATCAGCGCCACCACAAGCAGCGCAATGCCGTAGGCAGTGATCGCGTGGCGCGGCGACAGCTTGACGTTCACTGGAAGGGCGGCGCCTTGATGCCGACGACCGGCGCGATGTTCGCGTCCCACAGCGCCTGGCAGTTCGCGCCGCACCGCGCGATCCATTGCGGGAGCACGTTCTGCTCGAGGATGCGCCGGCGAAGCGCCTGGTCGGCCTGGGAGGGACGCACCTCGGTCAAGGATTCCGTGCTGCCGAGCGCGCAGGTTCCGGCGACGGCGCACAGGCGCTCCACCGCCGTGTCGCGCTCCGCTTCGTCCCAGATGGTGGCCTCCAGCTTGGGGACTTCCTTCAAGACGATCTCGCGCAAGTCTGGCGGCAAGGCACGCCAGGCTTCGCGGTTGGCGCCGAACATGGCAAGCCCCCACGAAATGGGCAGCGTGTAGAGCGTCTTGGTGACTTGCGGAAGCCCGATCGTCCGGCCCGAGACCGCGCCCGTGATGGCGCAATCCGCGCTGCCCGCGCGGATGGCCGAGACGATCTCGGCGAAGGGGGTCGGTACCGGAATGCCGCCCAGCGCACGGACGAAGTCGGCCTGGGTGGCGGACGAGACCCGGGTCTTGCGCCCGGCCAGGCCTTGCAAGCCGGCCAGCGGTTCACGGCAGAAGACCACCTGCGCGGGGTACACATAGACCGCCAGCAATTCGGTGCCGTGGCGCTCGCGCAGCAGGTCTGCCAACGCCGGCCTGAACGCAGTGACGACCTTGCGGAGCGCGGGCACGTCGGGGCTCAGGCCTGCCAGGTCGGGGGCAGCGAGTTCCGGATATTGCATCGCGACCAGGCTCAGCAGCGCGGTGCCGAAGGGCACAACGCCCAGGCGGATCAGCGTCAGCATCTCCTGACCGGGAAGGCCGGCGCGATCGAAAGGGACGATGTCCGAGGTGTACCGGCCGCCGCTCAAGGTCGCCAGGTCGCGGGTCCAGAACGGTTCTTCATGGCGAACGTACTGGTTCAGCCCAGCCAGGCCGCCGACGATGCGCAACCGCAAGGTTTCGTTCGACTGGGCCGCGGCCGGCAACGCGCCGATGCCCAACAAACCGGACAGCGCGCACGCGGCTGCTGCGCCCACACGCCAACGCGCCCAACCGGTCTTTACGGCGATCGCGCCATTGAACAATCGGCAAGGCATGCGCGTCATGAATGGCGCGGTCCCGCGGGATGCGATGCAGCGCTTCGGTGCAAGGGCCGCGACGCCGCCGCTTTCGCGACGCCGTCCGTCAATGCGAGCCAGCTCTGGTAGTCGATCAGCAGCACGCGCTTGCGGGTGGACAGAGGGGCGTCCGGGCGAGCGCGACGGGCCGGGAGAGCGGCATCCCGCGCGAGATCGAGCTGTGTCGGACGTTTTGCAGACATGGCGAATGATCACCGAAACAGAGCGAAGCATGAAGCGGGCTGATTCACACCCGCTGCGGCCTCGGTCTCAGCGCAGTCCTGCGTGCGTGGTGAACCGCTCCATGTCCATGGAGCCCCTCTTGCGGCGCGGCTTGGTCATGACCAGCGCAGCCACCCATCCGAAGTAGAAAAGAACCTGGCCGATGCTCTTCCAGAGCAGCGCCTTCATGCCCTCGTCGGTTTCGGTGCCGCTCCAATGAAGCTGCGCACCGAACAGCCAGCCGGCCGACTTGGCCCAGTCGGCCAGCATCGACGTACCGTCGACCGACGGCTTGATCGCCTGGCCCATGCCGATCACGGCAGCCAACGCCCAAACGATGGCCAGAACACGCATGACGCGGAGAAAAGTTGGCATGCGCCCTCCTGAAAAATCAATCATAAATGGGTGCCGGAGCGGGACGCGTCGCCGACCGGATCCGCGTCTTCGTCTTCGTCCGCACCGGTCTTGCCCGCACCACGCGCCTCCTCCATGTCGACCTCGGTCACGCGCCTCTGCGCTTCCAACCGCGCCTGATCGACGAGGGCTTGTGTTGTTTCGAGATCGTCGGGCTGAGATGCATCGGTCATGGGGTGCTCCTGTACCGAGCGAGGCTACGTGGCCCGGCGCCCGACGGATGTAGGAAGTCGCGCAACCGCAGGCGGCGCTCCCTTCGCTATCCTGACCCGATGCCCGCCTTTGCCCTGCCCTCCCCCACCACTGTCTGCACAGCGCTCGCGTTGGCGATGCTCATGGCCAACGCGCATGCGGCAGACACCGCGTCCTCGTGCACCGCCACGGCCACCCGCGTTGCGGCGCCGCCGCGCGCGCTCGCGATGGCCGCAGCGGCCCGGCACGAGCACCTGCTTTTCGGTGGCCAAACGCTCGATCCCCAGGGCAGGCTCACGGAGGCGGGCGCCTTCGAGGCGGAAGACGCGATGGCGCTGCCCGGCGTCACGGTGCCGTGGCGACGCGTGCTCGACTACTGGCGTGCGGTCGACACGGCCGATCGCGGGTTGCCCTCGCAGGTGCGTTTCGGCGCACTGCGCCCCGCGGACCGTGGCTTGCTGAAGCAGGCGCTCAACCAGGCGAGCACGGCCCGCCTGCAAGGCCTGGGCGTCGGCACGGACCAGGGACTCGATGCCGCGGAGCTGCGCGCCGCCACGACGGCGCTGGACCGCGTCGCCGTGATGGACACGCCCTGGTCGGCCGCCTTCGTCAGCTGGCTCGCGCAGCAGGCGGGGCTCGGGCCCGAGGAGTTCGCGTTTTCCGAAGCGCATGTGGACTACGCGGGCGCCGCCTGGCAGGCCGCCATGGCCGAGGTGGCGGGCCGGCCGACGCCCTACGCGATGCGCGCCTGCAACCTCGCCACCACGACGCCGCGCACCGGCGATCTGGTGTGCCACGCGCGAGGCGCCAGCGCCGAACTCGACAGCTTCGAGCGCATCGGCGCGGTGTTGGCCGACCGGCCGACCGGCGGGCGGGCGCTGCCGATGCATTGCGACGTGGTGGTGGCCGTCGAGGCGACCGGCTTCGACGCGGTCGGCGGCAACGTGCTGCAGTCTGTGAGCCTGCGCCGGCTCGATTTCGCGCCCGGCACCACGCGGTTGGACCCGAGCTACCGGCCCGACGGATGCGCAGCAACCGCAGCAACGGAAAGCCGATGCACCGAGCGCCACATGAGCCGTCAACCCTGGTCCTTGCTGCTGCAGTGGCGCTGAGCCGGCAGGCCGCTCTGGTTCCATGGACGGACGCTCAGACGGCGTCGACCGCGCGATGGGCTTCGAGCCACGCCGTGGCCGCGTCCTGCGGCATCGGCCGTGAATACAGGTAGCCCTGGCCCTTGTCGCAGTTCAGGGCGGCCACCGCCGCCGCCTGGCCTTCGGTCTCGATGCCCTCCGCCACCGTGCGCATGCCGAGACTGCGGGCGACGAGGATGACGGCTTCGATCAGCACGCGATGGTGCAGGCTCGTCTCCACCTGCATCACGAAGGAGCGGTCGATCTTCAGCACATCGATGGGCAGCAGGTGAAGCGTGGCGAGCGACGAATAGCCGGTGCCGAAATCGTCCAGCGCAATCGACAGGCCCATGCGCCGGAGCGTCTGCAGCGCCTGCTGCACGACCCCGTCCTGCGCGGCCATGCTCTCCGTCACCTCGAGCTGAAGCTCCGAGGCCTGCATGCCGGTCGAACGCAACGCCTCCTGCACGTGCCCGGCAAACTGCCGGTCCGCCAGCTGGGCGCGCGACACGTTCACCGACATGCTCGCGGGTGCGGCGTCGCCGAAGCGATGCCGCCAGGCGGCAAACGCGCCGCACGCTTCGAACAGCACGAAACGGCCCAGCGCCTGGATCAGCCCGACCTCTTCGGCAATGGCGACGAACTCCTGCGGCGGCACCGCGCCGAGCGTCGGATGCTGCCAGCGCACAAGCGCCTCCATGCCGACGCAGCGCCGGCCCGGCAGTGCCACGATCGGCTGGTAGGCCACCGACAGCTCGGCGCGCATCAACGCACCGCGCAGGTCCGACTCGATGGCCGCGCGCCGAGCCATGCGTGCCTTCATGCCGGGTTCGAACAGGCTGTAGCGTGCGCCGCCCGCCGCTTTGGCATCGCTCATCGCGATGCTGGCGTCCTGCAGCAGCGATTCCGGATCGACCGTCGTCGGGTCCGGACGCACGAGCAACACGCCGACGCTCGCGCTCGCATGCTCCGCACGGCGGTGGATCACATAGGGTTCGGACAGTGCGCCGACCAGTTGGCGGGCGGCCTCGGCCAGCGTCTGGGCATCGTGCACCTCGGGCGCGACGATCACGAACTCGTCGGCGCCCAGGCGCCCGGCGACAGGCCCGCGAAGGCCCAGGCGTTCGAGCGCGCCCTCGGGCTCGACCAGACGCCGCAGTCGGTCGGCCACCGATTGCAGGAGCAGGTCGCCAGCGGCCAGGCCGCGTGTGGCATTGACGCGCTGAAAACGGTCGATGTCGATGAAGAGAATGCCGAACTGTGCGCCGTCGGAGCCGGGCGCGGCCGCGTGCGCCCTCTCGATGTGCTCGACGATCACTTCGCGGCTGGGCAGTTCGGTCAGCCCGTCCAACCGCGACGCGGCTCTGAGCCTGTCGGTCAGCGCGCGCTGCTCGTCACGCACCGATTGCGTGATGTCGCTCAACGTCGCCATCCACGTGCCTGCGTCGAACCGCACCAGCCGCAGCCCCAGCACCGACGGCCGGGCGCGAGACTCACCGGCGTCCGGCACCGCGCTCGCGTTCGCCACGGGGATGCGTACCGTGCCGCCGCCGACCGCACTGCCCACCTCTGCATGTGCCATGGCACGTTCGCGCAGGTCGGGAGCCAAGGGCGCGAGCACGTCGAACAGGTTGACGAGCGCTCCGGCGGGCGCCAGCGGCATCAGCAGCGCGGCAGCCATCGGGTTGATGAGGATGATCTCGCCGTCCATCTCCAGGCGCAACAGGCCGACAGGGGCCTGGTAGAGGAACTGGATCAACGCGTCGTAAGCGACGCCGTCCTCGGTCAACGCGGCGCGCGAGGCGCTGCGGCCCGCCCGCGCAGCACCATCGCCTCGTTCCAGTCGACCACCTGATCGCGTCCGACCGCCTTCGCCGCATACAGCGCGGTGTCGGCGCGCTGCAGCAGCACGTCGATGTCGGCCACGCCCTTGCCCGCCGAAGCGACGCCCGCACTGACCGTGCAGCGCAGCGAGACACCGTCGACCGTGACCGGATGCGACGCCATGTGGGCACGAAAGCGCTCGGCGACCGCGTGCGCCACCTGCGCCGTGGCGCCCGGCATCAGCACCACGAACTCCTCGCCGCCGTAACGCGCGACGACATCGTCCGGCCCGAAGGTCGCGAGCAAGCCGGCCGCCAGATGGCGCAGCGCGGCGTCTCCGGCGGCATGGCCGTGCGTGTCGTTGACGGCCTTGAACCGGTCGGCGTCGAACAGCACCACCGACAGCAGCAACCGACTGCGCGCGCACCGCTGCATCGCCGTGCCCGCCGCTTCGAAGAAGGCACGCCGATTGGCCAGTCCGGTGAGGTGGTCCGTCCAGATCGACCTTCGCAGCGCCTCGTTCGCTTCGCGGTGCTCGCTGATGTCGCGAATCACCAGGCTGTACATGCGCTCGGCCGTCGATGCCGCTTCGGCGCGGTCCAGCGACACGGGCGCGATCAGGCAGCTGGCCCAGAAGCGCTCGCCGTCGGTGCGGCGCACCCAGCCCTCTTCGAGGCTCCAACCGGTCCGATCTGCCTCCTGCAAGCGTTCTGCCGCGCGCGTTCCGCCCGTGTCGCCACCGGGATAGAAGTTCGCGTAGGAATGCCCGACGGTCGCCTCGGCCTCGCTGCCCGTGAGGTTGCGGATGCCCGGGTTCCAGCCCTGCACCCGGCCCTCGGCGTCGAGCGACATGAGCGCGTAGCTCACATCGAGCAAGCCGGTCGAGATGCTCTGGATCCAGGCCTGGGTGTGGCGAAGCTCACGCTCGCGCTGCACCACTTGCGTGATGTCGTCGAGCACCGCCATCAGTCGCGTGTCGTCGAGCTTCAGCAACGTGAGGCCGAGGATCTGCGCGCCCTTGCCGTCCATGCCGCCACTCACGTGGATCTCCAGCCCTTCGCAGATCTTGCCGTGCGCTGGCGCGTAGGTGCGTGCGCGGTGCGCCAGATCGGGCGCCACCGACGACAGCGCGTCGAACAGGTTGTTCAGTTCAGCGCCTCGCAGCAACGGCATCAGCAGTTCCGCACACAGCGGATTGATCAGCGAGATCTCCCCGTCGATCGATGTCTGCGTGAGCCCGATGGGTGCGAGGTAGAGAAACTGCAGCAACGCTTCGTGCAGCAGCGACTCGTCTTCGAGGTCCTGCTGCGGTGCCACGGCCGCCGCGCTCATGCGGGGCTTAACTGTCGCTGCACGAGCACGTAGCGCAGCGCGTCGCGCGGCCCCGCCAGCAGCCGCAGCTTGACCTTGACCGGCCGCATGCGAAGCGTCAGCACGTAGTCGATGGTGACGTCCAGCGCGTCGACGGCATCTTCGAAGCGCTGCGCCACCATGTAGTTGTTCATGCACGGCGCCACCACCGTGAAGATGGGATGGCCGAGCACGCGCCCGTGCGACAGGCCGGCCGCGCGCGATTCGTGGGCGTTGTAGCGCTTGACCGTGGTGTCCGCGTCGAACGCGATCACGCCGAAGTCGAGGGCGTCCAGCGCCTCGTCGTCGGCCTGCTGCAGAAAGTCGAAAGTGTCGGCAGCGTCGAAGGTCACGGTAGGCGTTTGCGTCATGTTTCAAACAATGGTTGCAGCGGCGTGAGCGTCACGCCGCGGCGTTCAGCGCAGGCCGTTCACCTCGACGACCACGCGGCGATCCGGCTGCAGGCAGGCGATGAGCTGCGGCGTCGCCGTTTGCCCCTTGCAGTCTTCGGGGCGGGTCACGGGGGCGGATTCGCCCTTGCCACTCACCCTCAGCTTCTCCGGCGCGACACGGCCTTGCACGACGAAGTAATCCTTCACGGCTTCGGCGCGACGCAGCGACAGGCGCTGGTTGTAGGCAGCACCGCCCAGGCGGTCGGTGTGGCCTTCGATGCCGATGGTGTCGAACTGCAGGCCGCCGAGTTGCGCCATGAAGCCATCGAGCGCGCTGCGGCCCTCGGGGCGCAGCGTGGCGGCATCGAAAGCGAACAGCGAATCGGCCGAGAAGCTCGCGCTCTGGCGCGGCGCCACGGGCGGCGGCACCGGACGAGGTGCCTCGGCCATCGGTGCGGGCGCGACGTAGGTGGACACGGGCATCGCACGCGGCGCCGGTGCCGGCGTCCGTCCGAACGGGAACACCAGCGACACCGAGTACATGTTGATGTCGCCGCGGTTGCCCACGGCGTCGTCGATCCGATAGCGCTCCGCTTCCGCGCGCACCAGGAACGACGGATTCACTTCGTACTGCAGGCCGAGGCCCACCTTGTAGTTGGTCGCGCGCTTGCTCGGGTTCGGACTCAGGACCTGGACCGCCCCGGTCCCGCTGAAGCTGTCGCTCGCCCGCGCGACCTGCGCGCCGACGCGCCCGATCACGGAGAAACGCTCGCTCAGCGGCAGGGTGCCGACCAGGTCCAGGTTGAAGCCGCGCAGCTTGATCTGGCCGTTCAGGGTGCCGGCCGGCACCGTGGTGGACGTGAAGCCGAACTTGCCCAGATCGAAGTAGCCGCCCTCGACCGCGAGATAGCGGTTGAACTGGTAGCCGCCGAAGAGCTTGAAGGCGGTGTCGCTTTCGTCGAGCGACATCGTCGTGGTCCGCAGGCCCGCGCCGAGCAGGCCGGCGGTGATGCGCTCGTCGTCGATGCGCGCGCGCGACTGGCCGACCGACAGGCCGCCGTAGTAGTAGCCCGCGTCCTGGGCGGTGGCGGAGAAGGCGGCGAGCGAACCGAGTCCGGCGAGGCCGAGGACACGCAGCATGCGGGCAGGTTTCATGGCTGTCTTTCTTGGGTTGCCGGCGCGAACGCCGAAGTGTGCGGGCCGGTTCATGGCGCGACGATCGTGGTGTTGACCATGGTGACCGAGGCGGTCAGCCCGATGGCGCGACCGATCAGGGTCGTCTGCAGGGTCTGGCCCGCGGTCGAGATGGTGACGCCGGCGGGCGCGATGATGGTTCCGATCATCGTGCTGCCGTCGGCGATGCGGGCCGCGGCACCGACTTGCCAGAACACGTTGGCCGCCTTGGCGCCGTTGATCAGCACCACGCGCCGCGGGAAGCCCGGTGCGCCGATGGTCATGGCTGCAGCGCTCTGGAACACCCACGTCGCATTGGCATCGCCCTGACCGTCGAGCGTGAGGTCGCCGGTGGTGATCGAGAACGTGCCGCCCGCGGAGGTGTACACGCCCGGGGCCAGGATCTGGCCACCCAGCTGACCTGCGCCGGGATCACTGCCCGCAGGCAGCGCGGCCAACTCGTTGTAGCTCGCCTGTGCGTCGGCCCGGGCCTGCGTGGCGATGTTGAACTTCGCGACCGTGCCCGGAGCGGGCGGCGCGCAGTACACGGTGCCGTCCACCGCGCCGACGTTCAGCGGCGTCTCGGTGTAGATGTCGAAGCGGTCGTGCAGGCCGGTGATCAGGGTGCAGGCTGCGGTGCTGCCGAGGTTGCCGCCGATGGTGGTGTTGATGCCCTGGTTGGTCACGCCGGCACCGCCGCCGAAGGCACCGAAGCCTGCGATCGACTTCAGGTCGATCGGTGGGTTGCACACCTGCGCGCCGGTGGTGAAGGTCCAAACCTCGTCGGCGGCCAAAGGATTGCCGGCCAGGTCGGTCACGCCGGTGGCACCGGAAGCCAGCGTCGCCGTCAGCACGCGGTTGGCCGCGAAGCCGGTCGCAGCCGAAGGCACGAAGCTCGCGATGCGGTTGGCCGCGTCGTAGCTCACCGTGCCGGCCACGCCCACGCCGTTGTCGGTGATGCGGTAGGTGGTGGCGCTGACGGTGGTCGGATCCATCGCTTCGCTGAAGGTCGCGTTGATCGACTGGGTGCGGCAGACGTTGGTGGCCGAGACCACCGGGTTGAAGCTCAGAACCGTCGGTGCCACCGTGTCGGCCACTGCACCGGTGGTGAAGGTCCAGACATGGTTGCCGGCGTTGGGCGCGACGGCCGTGTTGCCCGCCAGCGCGTTGCCGGAGGTGTCGGTCGCGGCGCTCGTGATCACCGCGTTGAACACGGTGTTCGCGGCGAGCGTGGTGGCGGTCGGCTTGAAGGTGGCAGTGCGGCTCGACGCCACGTAGGTGACCGTGCCGGCCACCGGCACCGCGGGGGTCCCGCTGGTGACGACGAAACTGGCGCTCGTCAGCGTCGCGGGGTTCATGGCTTCGCTGAACGTGGCCGTGATGCGGGTGTTGGTCGCCACGCCGGTGGCGGCAGGCGCCGGTTCGGTCAGCACGACGGTGGGCCGGGTGGCATCCGCGAGGGCCGCGGTGCGGAAGCGCCAGCTGAAGTTGGCAGCCAGCGCGAGGCCGGCGGTGTCCAGCGCGGCGGTGGTCACGGTGGCCACGCACACGGTGCCGGCCGGCAACGCGGCGGCGGGCGTGAGGATGGCCGTGAGCGTGGCGGCGTCGTAGCTGACGGCGGCATTCACCGGCGCACCGGCTGGGCAGGCGAGCGTGAAGCTGGTAGGGGTCAGGCTGGCCGCGGACATCGGCTTGCTGAACGTGGCCCGCACGGCTGCGGTGGTGGCGACATCGGTCACCGGCGGTTCGGTCGCGGCGGGAACCGTCGACACGACGGTGGGCGCGACAGGAACGACCGGCGTCGGCGTGGGGGCCGGCACCACGCCGAGCACGGGTGGGCCAAGGATCGGATCAAGCCCGCCTCCACCGCCGCCGCCTCCGCAGGCGGCGAGCAAAGCGCCGATAAGAAGCAACGTACAGCGCGCTGTACCGTTGTGGAAGAAGTGGCGCAGGGGGGTCATCGTCAGCCTTTCGAGCCGGTTCGCACTTTTCCGGAGTGGTCAGGGCATTTGCAAGCCTGCATGCGCATCCGATGCAACACGTTTGTTGCCCCAGGGCATGCCGGCCCGGCGATGATGGCGCGCATTGACAATTCGCAACACTTGTTTATTTTTGCTCCGGCCGTGCGATGGCCTGTCTGCCGATTGCTTTTTTGCCGCAACAGGCGGTAATTCCCGTCGGCGCGATGCGCTAGCAGAAACGGCGCAAACAAAGGTGTTCAAAAGCAAAACCCGCGCGTCATGCACGTCGGCTCGGGACTACAGCAAGACGCGCCACCCGGCCGACTGCGGTTTTGCCAGCGCGCAACAGTGCGCGCCGAGCCTGGCTAAAGCTTCTTCCAGTTCCGGCCGTCGACCGTGCGCCACTTTCCGTGCGTGGCACAGCACCCGCCGGCTGAAAAGGCCTGGCGTCCGAGCTCGACCGTGATCGTGCCGTTCTCCACCTTCATCCACTGGCGCATGCAGCTGGTCCAGAGGGGATAGAAGTCGGGCTTGACGAGGCTGGTCCATTGCACGCCGCCGCCTTCCTTGCGCTCGACGCGGAACACCTCGCAGTCGTGCACCAGCAGGAAGGTCGGCTCGCCCCCCAGCACACCCTGGAACACCAGTTCCTGCGGCGCCTCGCGGGTGGCGATGGCCTCCTTGCTGAGCAAGGGATCGGACGGTTCCGATGAAAAGATGCCGAGGTCGCAGCCGGAAAGCGAAGCGAGGGCCGTGAAGGCCGACAGCGCGTACAGGGTTCGGAGCATGGGCAGTCGCATGGCGCAGAGCATGCCATCTCGGGCCAGCCCCCGCCCAGTCCCCGGCGCCGCAGGCGCGGCGCATCGCCTTACACCGCGAACGGACCATGCGCCGATCGTCAGCGCTAAGCCGTGCGGGCACATTGCGCCCCATGAATCTCCCACGCCTCGTTCTTACCCTCAATGGGCATCGCATCGATGCCCATGTCGCCCGTTCCGAAGAAGACCGCGCGCAAGGCCTGATGGAATGCACCTCGCTCGCCGAGCACGAAGGCATGCTTTTCATTCATGACGCGCCGATCGAGGCCTGCTTCTGGATGAAGAACACGCCGCTCGATTTGTCCATCGCCTTTATCGACGACGACGGCCAGATCCTCAACGTCGAGGAAATGTCGGCCGGCTCGCTCGACGGCACCCGCGCCGCCGGGCTGACGCGGTTCGTGCTGGAGATGAACAGCCGCTGGTTCGCCGAGCGTGGCATCTCGCGCGGTGCGCGCATGGAAGGGCTGCCGCTTCCGGTCCAGGCCTAGGCGCGCATGCCAGTTGCGTGCCCGCGCCCAGGCGCATCAGCCCGACGCCTTCGCGGGCCAAGCGCCGCGCCCGCAGGCCAGCGCGGCGAGCGCCAGCAGCAGCGCGGCCACGCTGTAGATCCAGAGCGACGGCAGCACGGGCAGCAGCAGCCCGGCGGCCAGCGGACCGGCGCCTGCGCCGATGTCGCGCCACACCGAACGCGCAGCCAGGGCCTGCACGCGCTCGGGGCCCGGATGGCGATGCGCCACGATCGGCGCGAGCAGCGGCAGTTGCAGTGCACGCAAAACCACGATGGCCGCCGCGCAACTCCACAGCCATCCCGCGCCGAAGCCGGCCAGCGCCAGCGCGGTGACCAGGGACATGGCGACCAGCAACCGCTCGGCGCCCCAGCGTTCGGCCATGCGCCCGCCCACCGGGCTCAGCACGATCTCCGCGCCGTAGCGCATCGCGAGCAGCACACCGGCCGCCACCACGGCACTGCCGGGCAACAGGTCCTTGCCGAGAAACGAGAGACCGATGACGAACAGGCCGTCGAGCGTGAAGCCTTCCATGAAGGACCATGCATCGAGCGCGCTGGGCCGGCGCGGACGCGGGCGCGACGGCACCAGGGCCGGGTGCGTTGCGCGTGGCAGCCCGCGCGTGACGAGCAGCCCGCCCAGCGCCGCGACGGCCAGCACCCCGAAGATCGGCCTCGGCCCGAAGGCCTGCGCGAGCGCCGCGCCCGCGGGCAGCGCAAGCACGGGCCCGAGCGCGATGAAGGCGCGGGAGCGCCCGGAACGCAGCGCCGCGCCCAGCGGCTCGGCCGTCGCCAGCGCCTGGGTGGCGAGGTTGAGCGCCGCAAAGCAAAGGCCCCACAGCAGCCGAAGCGGCAGCAGGGCCCAGAAGCCCGAGAGCGTGGCGTAGCCCAGCGCGCAGAGCGCCGCGGCGACCACGGCCAGCGTGCAGGTCGGCCGGTCGCCGTGGCGCGCGTAGAAGCGCGCCACCCCACCGTAGCCGACGATGCGGACCAGGCGGTTGGCCGCCAGCAGCAGGCCCGCTTCGGCCAGCGTCACGCCGAAGGCCGCGCCGTACATCGGCAGCAGCAGGTACAGCAGCGTGTCGCCGGGCAGCGCCGTGGCCAGCGCGATGGCGGCGCGCCGCGAGTGGCGGTCGGCCGCGAGGGCATCGGCGTCGGCTTGGGAAGGCGCCCTGGGTTCTTGTCGGTCCGGCGGGGAAAGCATGGCGCGAATGATGCGTGATGCAGGCCGCACTGGCGCAACCTCGCGGCTTGCGGCACAGTTCGCGCGCAGCGCAATCTGCCTCCGCCCCATCATCGTCTTCCAGCGCCTAACCCCATGACGCCCTCCCCCGCCGAATCGCCCCGCCCCTGCGCCGAATGCGCAGCGCTGGTGGGGCTGCCGTCCACCCAGCAGCCTCCCCATCCCCTTCTCACCCTGACGTCCTCTGAAAACTGGGCCGACGTGCTGCGCCGCAAACGGGAAAAGGGCGCCGTGGAAACGTACGTGTGCCAGACCTGCGGCTGCACCCTGGTGCGCGACACCAGCCCGAAGTACTCGGCCACGTGGATGCGGACCACTCCGACCGAGAGGCAGCCATGAAGTTCGTGGTCATTCCCGAACTGCGCGGCCGCTGGATCTGGGAGCTCAAGGACGACGACGGCCGCACCCTCTCGCGCAGCACCATGAGCTACGGCGACCGCGAACAGGCGCTGAAGGTGATCCAGGCGATGCGGCGTGCCGTTCTCAAGGCGCCGATCATCGACCCGCTGGGCGGCCTCTGCGAGGATCCGGCTGCCCCTGGCACGGGCCTTGCCAAACCATCCGCCAACAATAAGAAATAAAGAGCCGACGCAATTGAAGCCCGCTTCCCGCACCAAGACCATCGCATGGACCTTTCTTCTCACCGTGGCCGCGACGCTGCTGGTGCTCAACTTCACCAGCGGTGAGAAGAAGCTCGAAGAGCAAGTGAGGCGCGAATACGCGCTGCACGACGCGCAGTACCAGCGCTCGCTGGGCGTGCTGCTCGGCCCGCCCATCCTTGAAGGCAACCGTTTCGAGGCGCTCTACAACGGCGACCGCATCTTCGCGCCGATGCTCGAGGCGATCCGTGGCGCCAAGCAGAGCATCACCTTCGAGACCTACATCTACTGGTCCGGCGACATCGGCAAGGCGTTTGCCGATGCGTTGGCCGAGCGCGCCAAGGCCGGCGTGAAGGTGCACGTGCTGCTCGACTGGGTCGGCAGCGCGAAGATCGACGACGACTTCCTGAAGGAAATGCAAGGCGCGGGCGTGCAGATCGTCAAGTTCCACAAGCCGAGCTGGTACGACATCGCCCGCATGAACAACCGCACCCACCGCAAGCTGCTGGTGGTGGACGGCCGCATCGGCTTCACCGGCGGCGTGGGCATCGCGCCCGAATGGACGGGCAACGCCCAGGACCCCGAGCATTGGCGCGATTCGCACTACAAGGTCGAAGGCCCGGTGGTGGCGCAGATGCAGGGCGTGTTCATGGACAACTGGATCAAGGCCTCGGGCGACGTGCTGCACGGCGAGGCGTATTTCCCTGCGCTGGCGCCGCGCGGCGACGGCCGGGCGCAGGTGTTCAGCAGCTCGCCGTCGGGCGGGAGCGAGAGCATGCACCTGATGTACCTGCTGTCGATCGCGGCGGCGACGAAGAGCATCGACCTGTCGAGCGCGTACTTCGTGCCCGACGACCTCACCATCCACGCGCTGGTGGACGCGATGAAGCGCGGCGTGCGGGTGCGCATCATCGTGCCGGGGCCGATCATCGATTCGAAGACGGTGCGCGGCGCATCGCGCGCGAGCTGGGGGCCGCTGCTGGAGGCCGGTGCCGAGATCAGCGAATACCAGCCGACGATGTTCCACGTCAAGGTGTTCACCGTCGACGGGCTGCTGGTGTCGGTGGGGTCGACCAATTTCGACAACCGCTCGTTCCGCCTCAACGACGAGGCCAACCTCAACATCTACGACGCGGCCTTCGCCGCCGCCGAGACCGTGCAGTTCGAAGCCGACCTGAAGCTGTCCCAGCGCATCACGCTCGACGCCTGGCGCGAGCGGCCCTTGCGCGAAAAAGCGATGGAGCACCTGGCAGCGTTGCTGTCTTCGCAGCTGTGAGCGTCGCCGAACTTCGGCACCCGTGGGGTGCGGTGCGCGCGCTGCTGGCGGTGCTGGCGTTGGCGTTGTCGGGCCTTCTCGCTTTCCCATCTTCCGCGGCCGTGGCCCAGCCAGACCAGGTGCAGGCCCAGGCCCAGGTGCAGGCCCAGGCCCAGGCGCAGCGCGCGCCGCTGCAGCTGACGCGCCAGCCGCAGGGCCTGTCGGCGGTCAGCCGGCTGCAGTTTTTCGAGGACACGACCCGTGCGCTGACCATCGAGCAGGTGCGCACGCCCGAACAGGAGGCGCGCTTCGGCTATCCCAACGATCCGCTGGTCGGCAAGGAATCGGACCGCGTGCTGTGGTTCAAGGTGCAGATGCAGCTGGCCGACCCGGCCGAGGCGACCCGCGAGTGGCTGATGCTGGTGCCCACGGTGTCGAGCCACGACCTGCGCTTCTACGGCCCGTACGACGCACAGGGCCGCGCGCTCGCCGCGCCCGTGGTCACCGGCATGCGCCATCCGTGGTCGACGCGGCCGGCGGCGTCGGAGCAGATGGCGTGGCGCTTCAAGCTGCCCGACGCGCAGCCGTACACCGTGTACTTCCGCGTCGAATCGACCTTTGCGCGCATCTACGACGTTTCCGTCTGGGACCTGAGCGACTACCTGCAGTCGACGCAGGACAAGCGCATGTACGACGGCGTCACCTACGGCCTGCTGCTGGGCCTGATGGTGTACGGCCTGGTGCTGCTGCTGGTGTTCGGCGAGGGGCTCTACGCCTTCTACCTGCTGACCTGCGTCTGCGGGCTGCTGGCGTTGGGCAGCTTCAACGGCCATGTGCTGCGCTACCCCTTCGCCAACTGGCCGGCGGCGGCCGGCGCCGCCTACACCGCGGGGCCGGCGCTGTGGGCCATCTGCAAACTGCAGTTCGGCCGGCGGCTGTTGCGGTTGCGGCACTTCGCGCCCCGGCTCGACGGCTCGGTGCAGGGCTTGACGGCGCTGCTCCTGGTGGCCATTCCGTATGCCATGTGGGGGGCGCACCCGCTGGTCACCTTCCAACTGGTGCAGATGTCGGTGGTGGTGTCGACCGTGGTGCTGGTCGCCGGCGCATTGGTGGCGGTGCGGGGACGCTACTGGCCGGCCTTCTTCTACTTTTTCGGCATCGCGACGCTGCTGGTCGGCATCTCGGCCATCGTGATCGCCAGCTGGGGCTGGATCGCCTGGTCGCCGAGCCAGATGAACGTGTCGCAAGGCGCGTTGGTGGCCGAACTCGTCGTGTTCGCGGTGGCGATGGCGTCACGCCTGAAGCTGGTGCTGCGCTCGGAACAGGCGCTCACGGCGCGCACCCAGCAACTCATCGAAGCGCTCGGCACCGACGCGCTCACCGGCGCGTCGAGCCGAACGGGGCTCGAAGGCCGCGCCGAGCAGTGGCTGAACGAGCGCCAGCCCTTCGCGCTGATCCTGCTCGACCTGAACGGCTTTAAGGGCGTGAACGACCAGCACGGCCACGCGGCCGGCGACGCCGTGCTGGTGGCACTGGGGCGGCGCCTGTACCAGCAGGTGCAGCCCGGCGACATGGTGGCCCGCCTGGGCGGCGACGAGTTCGCCGTGCTGCTGGCCGGCCCGACGACGCACGAACGGCTGGCCGACATCGCGCTGCGCATGGCCGCGGCCGGATCGCAGCCGGTGCGCCACGAAGGCCGGACGGTCACGGTCGGCATGAGCCTGGGGATTGCCGTGTTTCCGGCCGATGGCCAGACGCTGGCCGGCCTGCTGCGCTCGGCGGACCTGGCGATGTACCACTGCAAGCACCAGCCGTCGGGGCTGCCCTATGCGTTTGCCGGGGAGCTGCCGGGGCGGGGCACGTCGGCAGCGGGCGAAGTGCAGACATCGGCGGGCTGACGCGCTGTGTATGAGGCGTCGGACGGTTGCAATGTCAACGGACAGGTAACACTTTGTGCTTAAATCGGCAGCCTCGTCACACGTTCACCAACGCCTGCCCCCATGAAGTACAGAAGAGAAGTAGATGGCCTGCGGGCGATTGCCGTGGTGCCCGTGGTGCTGCTTCATGCGGGGTTCAGCACCTTCAGCGGCGGCTTCGTGGGCGTGGACATCTTCTTCGTCATCAGCGGCTACCTGATCACGAACATTCTTTTGAGGGAACTGGAAGGAAACGCGTTTTCCCTTTTGCGTTTCTATGAAAGACGCGCCCGGCGAATCTTGCCCGCGCTGTTCTTCGTCATGCTGGCGTGCATGCCATTTGCGTATGCCTGGATGCTGCCCGACGACTTGAAGAATTTCGGGCAATCGCTGGTAGCGACCTCGCTTTTTTCGAACAACGTTCTATTGGCGCTGACGTCGGGCTATTGGGATTTGACCAGCGAATTCAAGCCGCTGCTGCACACCTGGAGCCTTGGGGTCGAAGAGCAGTACTACATCTTCTTCCCCATTGCGCTGATGCTGATGTGGCGCTTCGCCAAAAAAGGCATCACGCCGCTGTTGTGGGTGGTGCTGATCGCAAGTCTTTTGCTGGCCGAATGGGGCCAGCGCGTCAGCCCGACCCCCACTTTCTACATGCTGCCAACGCGAGCGTGGGAAATCGTCATGGGTGCGCTCGCCGCGATTTACCTGTCCGGCGACACGCTGGCAAAAGTCGGCCAATCGGCACGGCAAGCCTTGAGCCTTCTCGGCCTGGTGCTGATTGCGTGCGCGGTGCTCTTTTTCGGCCGAGGTCATCCATCGCCAGGCTTGTCCACCGTGGTGCCCACGCTCGGCGCCGTGCTGATCATCCTTTTCGCGAACGAAGGCACGGTCGCTAACCGCATCCTCGGCCACCGCGCCATGGTGGGCATCGGCCTGATCAGCTACAGCATCTATCTGTGGCACCAGCCGCTGCTGGCGTTCGCCCGCATCTATGCCGTCGATGAGCCCTCCGGCGTGGTCAGCGCCTGCCTGGTGCTGGCCAGCTTCGTGCTGGCTTATGTCACGTGGCGGTTCATCGAGGTGCCGACGCGCCGCAGCACGCTCAGCCGGCGCAGCGTCTTTGTCTGGTCGGCCGTCGGCTCGCTCGCCTTTATCGCCGTGGGCCTTTATTTGAACAAGAGCTACGGCATGCCTTGGCGGGTGTTCAGCCCGGACGTCAAGGCCGAAGACATCGACAAGCGCATCTACAACGAACGCACGTTCAAATTCAAGAACGACGCATTCACGCAACCGGGCAAGAAAAAGATCCTGGTGCTCGGCAACAGCTTTGGTCGCGATTTCGTCAACATGACGACGGAGACATTCGACACGTCGACCATGGAGATTGTTTACCGCGACGAGTTGGGTGATTGCGCTCAGCCCTTCAAATCGCAGGTCGCACAGAACCTTTTCAATTCCGCTGACGTGATCGTCTATGCAAGCGGAAGTGAGAGCCAATGCATCAAGGAGAACATCGCATTCGCCGCAGCGCGGAACGTGCCGATCTTCTACATCGGCACCAAGAGTTTCGGGCACAACCTGAACTGGATCGTGCGGCTCGACCCGCGCGATCGACCCAACCAGACCAACGTGATCTCGGACAGCACGTTGCAACTGGAGCGGGATTCACTGGCTCGCGTTCCTCCCCAGAACTACATCTCGGTCCTGGCTGTGATCGCGAAAAACGATCGTATACCGATCACCGACGAGGCGGGCCAGATGATCAGTACCGACCGCGCCCACCTCACGAAATACGGCGCCATCTACGTGGGGCAGCGCGTGTTGCGCAACAGCCGCTACGCCGACGCGATCTTGCGCAAGTAGGCGGCAGGCCGCGCCGTTATCGGTACGGCGCAGCGAGCTTGTGCGCCTTACGCTCGAGCTGCCGCAACGGCTCGAGCGGCGAGCCATGCTGCAGGCCGAACACCACGGCAACCGCAAGGGCTGCCAGCCACGTCACCCGCGCTGATGGCGGTTGCGCCGAGCGGGCCGCAAAGATGCAGGCGCCCGCCCCGATGCCGCCGAGAAGGCCACCCGCGACGGTCTCGACGAGCGAATGGAAGCCGTAGGCCACGAGCACCACAGCAACGCCCAGCGCGAAGAGCGCACCCACGGCCATCGCGACGCATCGCACGCGTCGGCTGGCCCGGGCGGTGACCAGCCAACCCGCCATGGGCCACACGAAGGCAGCCATGGCGGCGTGACCGCTCGGCCCGCGAAAGCCGATCGCGGCGATGCCGTCGCGCCAGCCGAAAAGGCGCAGCTTGGTCGCCAGCACCAGCGACACGACGAGCACGAATGCCGCGGCCCAGCGACAGGCCAATCCACGGGTCGCCTTCGGGATGGCAAGCGCCAGCACCACCGCGGCGGTGACCAGCGTCGCCAGGCCGCTGTCACCCATCCACAGCAGAAAGTGAGCGAAGTTACCGGCGACCAGGGGGTGCAATGTCGTGCCCCAAGGAGCGCCGTGGACGGCGCTTCAAGAGTTGTCGCGCTGCAAGGGCGAATCCGAATGCGCCGCGGCGTACGCCAGGAACTCGTCGATTTGCGTGGTCTTGTCGAACACCGCGTCCGCGCCTTGCGACATGGCGCGGTCTTCGGACGCGTCGGCGTAGTTGGTCAGCACCGCCACGCGCTGACGCGGCAGGCGCTGGGCGCAGGCCTTGACCACTTCCATGCCCGAACCCTCGACCAGGAACAGGTCAACCACCAGCAGGTCCCAGCCCTCCGGGTTGCGCGTGAGCCAGTGCATGGCCTCGGCCTGCGAGGGCGCGATGCCGATCACGTCGCAGTCGGCCACGTCCTCCAGCAGGCCCACCAGCACTTCGCGGATGGAGGGGTTGTCTTCGACGAGGAAAATTCGGAGCGGCATGACTGGAAAGCGTGGAATCTGCGTACCGCATGACTGTATCGCCCCGCAGTGACGGCCCCAATCGGAGGGCTTCAGTTGTTGGGGAGAGACAGGCGCGTGGCAACGTGCGCTCGAAGTGAATACCAAAGTTTCTCAAACGACCGAACACCCCATGTTCATGGGAATTGTTGAAACAATGTGGCCGATTGGCGCTGATGACCCCTAGCTACAATTGCAAACCGGCGTCATTCACTGCCCCGAAATGCGCGCCGGCCGAGTCTCTTGGGCGCACGTTTCCATGCAGGAGACGGCATGGAAGTGCGCACAGCGGCCAACCGGCCGCACCGAATACCGAGACCGCCAAGGAACACTAGCTTGAAGCGCTTCGCATCGAAAAATCCCGTCCGTAGCGGGTGGATCGCCGTCAGCGCCGCATTTCTGCTGCTGCAAGGTTGTGCCGTCGTCACGACCCCGGGCTTCGGCTATGCCGATGCCGGCACCCGCACCAGCGTGCCGCTGGGCCAGTACGTGGCCGGCGACCCCGACAACCCGCCACAGGGCGTGATCATCCCCATTACCAAGGAGCTGGTGCAGGCACAGCGCGCGTCGCGCCCGCGCGATGTCGCGCCCGAAGTGAAGGCGCTGTTCGGTACACCGGTGCCCTACACCATCGGCCCGAGCGATGTGATCGGCATCGTGGTGTACGACCACCCCGACCTGCTGCCTTCGGCCGGCGCGGTGATCAGCCAGCAGGCCGACCCCACCGGCATCAGCGCGGCGCCCGGCTTTATCGTGAGCGCGGGTGGCGAAATCACCTTTCCGTACATTGGCCGCCTCAAGGTGGCGGGCCTGACCGAGATCCAGGCCAGCGACGAAATGGCGCGCCGCCTGGCGCCGCACATTCGCGACCCGCAGGTGTCGATTCGCATCGTGTCGTTCCGCAGCCGCCGCGCCTTCGTCGAAGGCGAAGTGCGCACTCCCGGCATGCAGGTGTTCACCGATGTGCCGATGACGCTGCCGCAGGCCATCAGCCGCGCGGGCGGCATCACGACCGTGGGCGACCGCACCATGGTCACGCTGACGCGCAACGACATCACGACGCGCATCGACCTGATGGAGCTCGAGGCGCTGGGCGTCAACCCCAACAAGATCCTGCTGCAGAGCGACGACCTCGTTTCGGTGCGCAGCCGCGAAGAGAACAAGGTCTACGTGATCGGCGAAGTCACGCGGCCTTCGGCGCTGCTCATGAACAACGGCCGCCTCAGCCTGAACCAGGCGCTGGGCGAGGCCTGGGGCGCCGACCGGCTCAGCGGCAACACCGCGCAGATCTACGTGATCCGCAACAACGACCAGGGCGACCCGGCCCTGTTCCACCTGAACGCCGGCTCGCCCGCCGCGCTGGCGCTGGCCGACAACTTTGCGCTGAAACCGCGCGACGTGGTGTACATCGACCCGATTCCGCTGGTGCAGTGGAATCGCATCGTGAGCCTGATCTTGCCGAGCGCGCAGGTCGTCAACGTCGGCAGCAGCATCAACAACCGGTGAAATCCGTTCTTGTCGTCTGCATCGGCAACATCTGCCGAAGCCCCATGGCAGAGGCGCTGCTCGCCGCCGCCCTGCCCGGCATCGCCGTGAGCTCTGCCGGCACCGGTGCGCTGATCGGCCACCCGGCCGACGACATCGCCAAGGCGTTGATGGCCGCACGCGGTCTCGACATCAGCCAACACCGGGCGCGGCAGTTGAGCACCGCCATGTGCCAGCAAGCCGACTTGATCCTCACCATGGACGAAGGGCAGCGCCGCCACATCGAGCAGCGCTACCCGCTCACGCGCGGCAAGGTGATGCGCCTGAACGAATCCACCAAGCAAGACGTGCCCGACCCCTACCGCCAGGGGCAGGCCGCGTTCGACTACGCACTGCAACTCATCGACGTCGGGACCCTGGCCTGGGCCGAGCGCATCAAGAAATTCAAATGACACCTCCCGCCGTTGTTGCACCGAACGCGCCCGCGCACCCGCCCCAGGCCGCTGCGGCGGACGACGAGATCAACATCTCCGAATACTTCGACATCCTGGTCGACCGTAAATGGCTCGTGGCCGGCGTGACCACGCTGGCTGTGGCACTGGGCGTGGCTTACGCCCTTTTCTCGACGCCCGTCTACCAGTCGAACCTGCTGGTGCAGGTGGAAGACTCGGCGCCCGATGCGAAGGGCTTTCTCGGCGATTCCGCCGCCCTGTTCGACGTGAAGACGCCGGCCACGGGCGAAATCCAGATCATCCGGTCGCGCTCGGTGCTCGGCGCTGCGGTGGACCAGACCCGGTTGTACATCGAGGCTTCGCCGCGTTACCTGCCGGTGGTAGGCACCTGGCTGGCGCGCCGCGCCGACAGCCTGTCGACCCCCGGCTTTCTGGGCATGGAGGGCTACGTCACCGGCAAGGAGAAGATCGAGGTGGCGCAGTTCGACGTGCCGCCCGCCTTCGAAGACGGTGGGCCATTCACAGTCACTGCGCTGGGTGAAGGCCGTTACACGCTTTCCCACCCGAACCTGGACGAAGCGCTCACGGGCACTGTTGGGCAGCCATTGGTGAACAACAGCAACGGCGGCCCGCTGACCTTGCTGATTGATACGCTCTCCGGTAACCCCGGTGCCCAATTCACCTTGGCGCGCGATTCACGCCTTGGCACTGTCGAAGACCTGCAACGGCGCCTGCAGCTCGCCGAGCAGGGCAAGCAGTCGAACGTGATCAGCGTGACGCTGGAAGACAGCGACCGGCAGCGACTGTCGAACATCCTCAACGCCATCGGTGCGCAGTACGTGAAGCAGAACGTCGAGCGCAAGGCGGCGGAGGCGCAGAAGACGCTGGACTTCCTCGACGTGCAATTGCCCGAATTCAAAAAGCAGCTCGAAGCCTCGGAAGACGCCTACACCAAGTTCCGCAATGCCAACAAAACCGTGGCGTTGGACGAAGAAGCCAAGGTGGTTCTCACCCAATCGGTTGAGTTGCAGACCAAGCTGCTCGAAGCGCAACAGCATCGGCGCGAACTGGCGGCCAAGTACACCGACACCAACCCCAGAGTGCGCATGATCGACGGCCAGATTGCCGCCGTGCAGCGTGAGCTGGGAGGCCTGAGCAACCGCGTCGCCGCCATGCCCACAACGCAGCAGGATGCATTGCGGCTGGAGCGCGACGTGCGCGTGAACGGCGAACTGTACAAGTCGCTGCTTAACAGCGCGTTGCAATTGCGGCTGGTGAAGGAAGGCAAGATCGGCAACGTGCGCTTGCTCGACTCGGCGGTGCAACCCAAGCGACCGATCAAGCCGCAGAAGCCGCTGATCGTGGCGCTGGCGCTGGTGTTGGGCTTGCTGGCCGGCGCCGCGCTGGCGATCGTGCGGAGCCTGTTCATGGGCGGCGTGCGCAACCCCCAGGAGATCGAGGCGCACACCGGGCTCAACGTTTACTCGGTGGTTCCCTATACGTCGGATCAGATCCAACTGGAGCAACGCTCGGCCGCCAAGTCATCCGGCGTGCAACTGCTGGCGGTGTCGCACCCCGAAAGTCCGGCCATCGAGGCGTTGCGCAGCCTGCGGATCGCGCTTCAGTTCGCCACGCTCGAAGCGGGCAACAACCGCGTGCTGATCACCGGTGCGACGCCGGGGGTGGGCAAGAGCTTCATCTCCGCCAACTTCGCCGCCATCATGGCCGGCGCCGGCAAGCGGGTGCTGCTGATCGACGCCGACCTGCGCAAGGGTCACATCCACCAGCAGATGGGATTGAAGCGCGACGGCGGGTTGTCTGAACTTCTGGCTGGTGTTCTGACTTCCGCTCAAGCCATTCGCGCCCAGGTGCTGCCCAACCTCGACGTGCTGACCACCGGCAAGCTGCCGTCGAACCCGGCGGACATGATGATGTCGGACACCTTCGCCGACCTGCTGGAAACGCTGTCGGCGCAGTACGAACTGGTGATCATCGACACGCCGCCGGTGCTCGTGGCCGCCGACGCCGCGGCCGTCGCCCCGCATGCCGGCGCCGTGCTACTGGTGGCGCGCGCCGACCAGACGCAATTGGGTGAACTCAACGAAAGCGCCAAGCGGCTGGCCCATGCGGGCAAGGCCGTGAGCGGCGTGCTGTTCAACGCCATGGACATGTCGCGCCGCCATTACGGCAGCTACGGCTACAAGTACGGCGGATACCGCTACACCGAGTACAAGTACAAGAGCTGATCGACAGTCGCCAATGAAAAATGCCCCGTGTAGACGGGGCATTTTTCATTGCGTGATGCGATCCGAATCGCTCGTTGCAGCCTGCGCGGTTTCAGTCGTCGTTCATGCCACGACATGACCCTTTTCCACGATTTGCCAGTCAGTATCGGCCGCGATCTCGCGGCCGCGTCGCCGATCGGCCAATGACGCCATTGCCGGCGTGCGCACATGCTCGAGGTGCACCCAGTCGACCACGTCGATGTGCGGCTGGTAGCCCGGCAACATCGTCTTCAAGACTTCCTTGAGGGCCGGCACGTCGTTGCGCACCAGTGCCGCGTCGAGCATGTCGAACTGGCGCGCGACCTCTTCCCACGGTGGGCAGTCTTCATGCGCCTTCATCACGCGCGGATGCAGCGTGGGCATGGGGTTGTCACCGATGAGCAGCTCTTCGTACAGCTTCTCTCCAGGCCGCAGCCCGGTAATGTCAAACGCGATGTCGCCGTTGGGCATGGCGGCGTCGCGCACAGTGCGGCCCGAAAGCTCCACCAGCCGCCGCGCCAGGTCGATGATGCGCACCGACTCGCCCATGTCGAGCACGAACACGTCGCCGCCCTGGGCCATGGCGCCTGCCTGAATCACCAGTTGCGCTGCCTCTGGAATGGTCATGAAGTAGCGCGTGATGTCGGCGTGCGTCAGCGTGATGGGACCGCCCGCCTCGATCTGCTTGCGGAACAAGGGCACCACCGAGCCGCTGGAGCCCAGCACGTTGCCGAAGCGAACCATCGAGAAGCGTGTGCCCGACTTCTGCTGCGCCAAACCTTGCAGGGCCATCTCCGCCACGCGCTTGCTCGCGCCCATGATGTTGGTGGGCCGCACCGCCTTGTCGGTGCTGACCAGCACGAAGCGGCGCACCTGGCAAGCCATGGCCACGCGGGCCGTAATGAGCGTGCCGAAGGCGTTGTTCCGCACGCCCTCGGCCGGGTTGTGCTCGACCATCGGCACATGCTTGTAGGCAGCAGCGTGGTAGACCGTATCGGGCCGCCACGTGCTCATGATTTCTTGCATGCGCTGCTCGTCGCGCACGGAAGCCAGCAAGGGCAGCACGCGCAGGCCAGGCGCCAAAGCCAACAGCTCTTGATGAATGGCGTAAAGCGCGAACTCGCTTACTTCGACCAGCAGCAGCGTACTGGGCGCCTGTTGCGCGATCTGCCGGCACAGCTCGCTGCCGATCGAACCGCCGGCGCCGGTGACCAGCACCACCTGCCCGCGAACGTGTCGCTGAAGCAGGTCATCGACCGGTGCCACCGGGTCACGCCCCAGCAGGTCTTCGATATCGACTTCGTGCAGATCTTGAATCTGCACACGGCCGTGAGCCAGGTCGCCCATGCCGGGCAACGTGCGCACATGCAGGCGCAACGGCAGCAAGTCGTTGAGGATTTCGGAACGGCGCTTGTGTGTGGCGGAAGGCATGGCCAGCAATACATCGGAAATGCCGAGCGTTTGCGCGTTGTGCTTGAGCCAGCGCAGCGGCTGAATGCGCACACCGTTCAGCGTGTTGCCCTGCAGGTGCGCGGCATCGTCGACAAAGGCGCGCACGACCATGTCGGGGCTGTACGCCAGCGCCGCGGCCAGTTGTCGCCCGGCTTCCCCCGCGCCGTAGATGACAACCTGCGGCATGGCCCTGCGGCGCAGCTTGCTCACATACAACCCGCCGAGCCAATAGCGGGCCATCAGACGGGAGCTGCCAACGGCCATGAACAGAAGCACCGGCGTGATCAAGCCCACGGTGCGCGGAATGTTCGGCACGCTGATCACGCTGAACATCAGCGCATAACCAAGCCCGAAAAGCACGCAGCCGCGGACCAAAGCCATGAGGGCTGCGCCACCCGCGTAGCGGAAGATGGCGCGATAAAAACCAGAAACGACAAAAACCGGGAGCGCGAGCGCCACGGCTGCGCCAACAGCGAGCCACTGCACCCCTTGGAGACTGACCCACTGTTCGAAGCGGAGGCTGAAGGCAAGCCACACGCACAGCACGCAAAGGCTGGCATCGACTGCGAGTGCCAACAGTCGCTTGAGGGGGCGAGGCAGGCCGAGCAGAGGCTCAGCCATTCGATTGATCAACGGGAAACTCCTACCTGGACACCACTCTGACGAGTGTTAATGGATTGTGTCCCGATATCGAAGATGAATCGCTCCCGTATTCATGGGATGCGCAAAAAAATGGGCTGCGCAAACCTTTTGTTTTCAAAACCGCGTCGACGCCAATCTCTTGTACAGAGTCGCAAGCGCCTTCCCGGCCAGCAGCCCCGCGCCATCGGCTACGAGGTCACCAAGCTCAGCAAACCGGTCAGGGGTGAAGGACTGCAACACCTCGATCAACCCGCCGTAGGCGAGCAGGCCGAGCAGCATGGACCAACGCCGCCCCGGCCACGCGAAGTGCCCCAAGATAGCCAGCACAGCAAAGCCGAGCATGTGGTTGCTCTTGTCCCACCCGGTAGACGGCAGGCTGGGCGAAGGCGGCATCAGGCTGAGCACCATCAACGTCAGCATGGCGGCGGCCAACAACCAGCGCCATGTGCGAACTTGCCGTCTCAGCTCAGCAGCCATGCACACCAACGCTTTTCGTGGAGCTGCCAATGTCTGTCCTCATGGCGAGGCTTTCTCCGGGCCGCAACACCTGCCATGCGAGCACGACCGCCGAATACCCCAGCGAGGAGCCAGCCTGCATCCAAGCACCGGTGCCGAGCGTCGTGCCACCTGCCATGCAGGCATTGACCCCGAGGTGACCAAACGGCCCCACTGTGCAATCGTGATCCACAACAGCGCCAGAGTTGACGATGGCTCCCTCGCCCAACCGCGCCTGCGTGCCGACGATCGCCCCCGCCATCAATGCGCAGCCTGCGCCGACTTCTGCGGTGGGCGAGACGACGGCTGCAGGATGAACGACTGTGGCGAGTGAAAAATGAGCAGCGCGAACGCGGGAGTGCAACGCCTCTCGCAGCTCGTTTCGACCAATGGCTACGACCACCGCGTCGACACGATCGTGGTATGTCGCTAGCGCCGCAGTTGATCCCCAAACTGGGATATCCCAGATCTGAGCTGGCGGGCTGACCGCGTCATCGAGAAAAGCTACGGGCAGGTATTTGCGGCCAAGCTTTGCGGCCTCTGCCACAGCACGACCGTGACCACCCGCGCCGATGATAAGAAGTCGGTTCATCAAACTCTCAATGCATGTCTGCCAGTTGCTCAGTGCGAGACGCCATCGCGACGCAGCACCTTGACGAAAGTCATCCAAAGGATGCGGAAATCGAAGGTGAGCGACTGGCGCCGGAGGTAATGCGCGTCGAGTGCAACCTTGTCGGCAATGAGCAATTCGTCCCGCCCATTGACCTGCGCCCACCCTGTCAGCCCCGGCACGAGTGCATGGACACCGTGTGCAGTTCGAAGCGAGATGAGGTCGTGCTGGTTAAACAGTGCTGGGCGGGGGCCGACGAAGCTCATGTCTCCCACCAGGATGCTCCAAAGCTGTGGCAGCTCGTCCAGGCTGCTCTTGCGCAAGAAGCTGCCGATGGGGGTTAGATGCGAAGTTGCATTGTCTAGAAGGTGTGTGGCCACCGCGGGCGTACCGATGCGCATGCTGCGGAACTTGGGCATGCGGAAGATCGCATTGTTCCGTCCAACTCGATCCGACCAGTAGAGTGCCGGCCCTGGAGAAGTCAGTCGCACCAGTATTGCCACCATGATTACCGGCGCTGCAAGCAGCACGGCCGCCGCCAAGGCCAGCAGCAGATCAAAGGCCCGTTTCACGCCGCGCCTCCGGCAGCCTTCTTCAATCCCTCGTCGAGCGACAGCGGGGGGTGCCATCCGAGCAGCTCGCGTGTCTTGGTGATGTCGACCTGCAACGACCCGCATAAGCGGCGCGCCACATCGCCCTTGCCAATGCGCGCTGCACCCCATTCAAGCCAGGAAGGTGGCACCTGCAGTAGCCGCGCCGGGCGCCCGAGCGCCGTTCCCATGCGACGCAAAAGCTGCGTGGTGGAGACGTCCTCGCCGTCGGACACTAGAAAGGTCTGGCCGGTAGCGGCGGGATGCTGCAAGCAGGTGACTAGCAAATCGACGAGGTTGCCGAGTGCAACGAGGCTTCGACGGTTGTCCACCGCCCCCAACGGCAAGGGCCTGCCGCGGGCTAGCCATTGCATCATCGCGGCGAAGTTGGCCTTGACGCCTGGACCATAGACGAGGGGCGGACGGATGATCACGAGTTCCAGGCCGGTCTGCGACGCCAGTTCGCGCAGCGCGCACTCTGCCTCATGCTTGGAAACACCATAGGCGTCCAGCGGCGCAGGGCTGTCATCGGCCGTGAAAGGGCACCCACGCGGCGTAGATTCGCCGTTCACTTTGACCGAACTGACGAAGACGAACCGTGTGACGCCGGCGGCGGCTGCTTGTCGCGCGAGGCGCAGCGTGCCATGAACGTTCACGCACCGGAACGCAGACACTGGATCAGCCGCCGAGTCGTCGAGCACATGCACGCGGGCTGCGGTATGGACTACCACGTCCACGCCTGTGAGCAGCGCCGACCAGTCCGTCGTCGCTGTAAGTTCTCCCACGGCCGACCACTGCGGGTGGCGCGCAGCCATCTCAGGTGCTCTTACGCTCCCTACTGCCTGCATCCCGGGCTCCGCGTCGAGCCGGCGCCAGAGGGCGTTGCCGACGAAGCCGTTTGCGCCAGTGATCAAAACTTTCATGACGTCATTGCGATTTTTTTGTAGAGATTGAGGTGGGCGTCGACAACGATCTTGAGATCAAACGCCGCTTCGGCCAGCCGGCGCCCGGCGACGCCCATGTCGCGGCACAGGGCGGGGCTGGACACCAGCCGCTCAATTGCGTATGCGAGGGCGACGGCATCGCGCACCGGTACCAGCAGCCCAGTCATGTCGGCCTCGATGGCGTCACGGCAGCCGGGGACATCGGTAGTGACTACGGGCCGACCGCAGGCCGCGGCTTCGATCAGCACCTTGGGCAGGCCTTCGCGATATGACGGCAGCACTACGATGCTCGCTTGTGCCATCACATTGGGCATGTCGGTTCGATGGCCCCACAGTTCGACGATGTCTTCCTTGACGATGGCTTCCAACCGCGCCTTCGTGAGGCTGGTCGGGTTGGCCTCATCAAGCGAACCGACCAGAACGAACCGTGCGATCGAACCGCGCCCGCGGAGCAGTCGCGCCGCCTCGATGAACTCGCCGACACCCTTGTCGCGCAGCAGACGCGCCGCCATCACCACCGTAGGCACGCCCGGGGGCAGCGGCGAGAGGTGATAGTCGCGCAGATCCACGCCCGAGCCGCGAATCAGGATTGAGCGCGCAGGATCCAACCGAGCGAAGTGGCACAGGATGCGCCGGTCGTCCTCGTTCTGAAAGATCACCTGAAGTCGGGGGTTCGACAGTGCGATGCGGTAGACCTTGGCGATGGCCCAGCGTCGTAGGTAGGCCGCCTTGCCTTGCGCCGTGAACACGTAGCCCAGCCCTGACACCGCTGCAACCACCGCCGGGATGCCCGTCAGCCGTGCCGCGATGCCGCCAAGCAGCACAGGCTTGATCGTCACAAGGTGCACCACGCGCGGCCGAAGCAGGCGAAACAGACGGACCAGCTGGCGCAGCGACGAGAACCCGTTGAGGAACGACGCCCCTTCTCGCCTCAGCTTGAGTTCGTGGACGATAAGACCGTTGCGGCGCAGGTCGTCGAGCTTGGTGGTGATGCTGGTGGCGATGTGAACCTCGTAGCCATCCCTCATCGCCGCCAACGCGATCGGCATGCGGTGCGAGGTGAAGAACCAGTCGACATTAACGACGAATAGCAGGATCTTTTTCGCCATGAGTCAGTGACAACGGGTCACAGGCGCACCTGCTTCGTATGCTCGTCCAACCATCCTTGAAACATCAGCACGCACCAGAGCTGTTGCTCCCAATTGCGCTGACCGCTCAAATGCTCGGTCCACTTTTTCCGAATCGGTATTGGATTGAAATATCCTTCGTTCTTCAATCGGCACTCATCGAGCAAATCTTCGGCCCAATCGCGCAGCGGACCGCGTAGCCAGCTACCTATCGGCACACCAAAGCCCATTTTGGGCCGCTCGATCAAAGACCTGGGCACGTGGCGGTATAGCACTTGGCGCAAAATCCACTTGCCCATACCTGCCCGCAGTTTCATAGCTTGTGGCACGCGCCAGGCAAATTCAACCACGCGGTGATCCAAAAATGGTACCCGCCCTTCCAAGCTGACACCCATAGCCGCACGATCAACCTTCGTAAGAATGTCGCCAGGCAAATAAGTGATGGCATCCAATGCCATCATTCGCTCCAACTCGTTTAAACCAGCCAGCGTTGGCGGTGCACCACGCAAGGCGGTGAACGGCTCATGCGAAGACAACACTAGACCGTCGGGTTCCCAATGACTGACTAGTTTCAAATAAAGCTCGTCTACTTGCCGTGCCGACAACAACGCGGCCCCTTTGTGCAATTTGTCGCCCACATTAGCGTCGCGCAGGCTAATCGGCAAAAAGGATCTCACCGGCGCCAGTAAAGCGTTCCAACCGTCGGCCGAAAGGGCGCGAATGCCCACTGCCGCAGCCCCGCGCAAGCTTCGAGGTATACGCCCAGCTTTCGCCCACAGATCACGCGCGACGACGTAGCGGCTGTAGCCGCAAAACAGCTCGTCGCCCGCGTCGCCAGAGAGCGCTACCGTTACCTTCTGGCGCGCCAGCAGGCTTACCAAAAACGTGGGAATCTGTGAAGAATCAGCAAATGGCTCGCAATACAGGCCAGGCAGTTTGGGAATTACATCCAGAGCCTGCTGGGCCGTGACATACAACTCGGTGTGTTCCGTGCCTAGGTGTTTAGCTACAGCTTTGGCATGAACAGCCTCGTTGTAGCCTTTTTCATGAAAACCTATCGTAAAGGTTTTGACAGGGCGATCGGATTGCGCTTGCATCAGCGCCACTACGGTAGAAGAATCAACGCCCCCAGAGAGGAATGCTCCCAGCGGCACATCTGAAAGCATCTGCTGCCGCACGGCAGATCTGAGTAAGGTTTCTAGCTCGTCTGTAATGCTTTCAACGCCACCAGTGAACGGGCGCCTTACCCCAGCCTGTGCTACGTCAGTCAAGGACCAGAACTGCTCCAGCACCGGCTCGCGTTTACGCATAGAAACTGATAAAACATGCCCTGGCAGCAGCTTGTAAATCCCTCGGTAAATCGAATGAGGCGCGTTAATGTAGTTGTGCCGCATGAGCAGAGACAAGGCGTCGCGGTCAATCTCGGACTTAAATCCAGGATGTTCCTTTAGCGCCTTCAGCTCAGATCCAAACAGGAAACTGGATTCTTCTCCGGCGCCCTGCCAGCCGTAATACAAAGGTTTCTCGCCCATACGGTCGCGGCCAAGGATCAGCAGCTCCTCCCTTTTGTCCCAAAGCGCAAACGCAAACATGCCTATGGAGCGCTGCAGCGTCGCCGTCACGCCCCAAGCGACGAACCCGGCTAACAGCGTCTCGGTGTCGGAACGCCCACGCCAACTGGGTGCATGGCCACCAGCCTGCAACTCTTTACGGACATCCAAGTGGTTGTAGATTTCACCGTTGAAGGCAATGACGTAACGCCCAGTATGGCAAACCATTGGCTGGTGACCTGCAGGGGATAAGTCCAAGATGGCCAGGCGACGATGCGCAAGACCTATGGCTGAAGCTCCAGCCACTTCATGCCACAAGCCGCTATCATCCGGCCCGCGTGCTGCCAATGTGTCTGCCATCCGCTGCAGCAGAGCCATTGCAAATGGCCGATCACCAAACAGCGCTCCGCCTAAAAAACCTGTAAATCCGCACATTCTTCGCTCCTCCTAATTATTGTCCATCGCTACAAGCTGGTAAAAAGCTTGGTAGCGGGCCACCACCTGCCGGATTTCATACTCGGCTCGTATCCTGGTGCGCGCCTGATGACCAAGGGCAGCCCGCTGCGCCTTAGGCAGAAGTAGCACCTCTTGTAAACGCTGCGCTAGCGCTGCCATGTCACCTACTCCCACAACATGGCCAGTCGCGCCAATAATTTCCGCCGAATCGCCCGCATCCGTTACGACGCAAGGCAAGCCGCTGGCCATAGCCTCACCCAACACATTAGGAAAAGCCTCTCCATGCGAGGGTGAGGCCAGCACATCGAAGGCAGCCATCAAGCGCGGGACATCGTCGCGCCGACCCAGTAGGTGCATACGAGCTTGCAGGCCCTCGTGCTCAGCAATCGCCGCCTGAAGGGAAACGTTATCGCCATTTACCTCTGTGCCAGCCAGTACGAAATGCACCTGAGGCACCAGTGCCATCAGTTGCGCCGCCGCCTGCACAAATCCAAGATGGTTCTTTTGAGGATCAAAACGCGCTACTACTCCCACGAGCAATGTATCAGGCGTAAGACTCAGCTCAGCGAGCAGGCTGCAATGTGCAGCCGCATCGGGCGCAAAATGACTTAAATCAAACCCGTTAGGAATGACATGGATCCGCTCCTCTATATAGCCAATCGCAGCGTGCACCTCTTTAGCCCGCTGTGAGCACGACAATATTCTCGCGGGCAGCCGGCCGGACAGTCGTGCACACAGCTTAATCACCATAAGGGTGCCCCGCTTGTTCTCGGATTTTGACAAATTTCCGTGACGTATACCCCAAATAACCCTGTGGCATCCCGCGAGGCGAGCCGCCAGCCCACCTAGCAAATCGGCGTGGTACATCCACGTATGCACCACATCGGGTTTTGCTCGCCGCAACAAACGAGCCAAGCGGAACAGCGCGAAGGGATTGGGCAGGCCAGGCCTCATGCCAAGTACATCCACCGGGACCCCAAGAGCCTCAATGCGCTCGCCAATTTCGCCCTTGCTCGTCAGTGAAACGACGATAGGCTCAAATCGTGTGCGGTCGATGTTTTGCAGCAACTTGTGGAGCATTATTTCTGCACCGCCAGTTGAAAGGCCTGTGATGACGAAGGCAACTTTCATTTCGCCGGCTCGTCTTCAGCAAACGGCGAAGCTTTGGACCCACGTTGTAAAGGCATGCCCAAAATGCGTAAATACGCATCCACCGCACGTCCCTGCTCAAAATCAGCCGCACGACGGCGTACGTCAGGAAGGCGGTTCTTGGGCGTATCTAGCGTGGCGGCCATTGCCGACGCGAGCGCATCAGCATCACCTACGGGCACTAGTCGACCCCAACGCCCGCCTTCCAAAATCTCGTCCGGGCCGCTCAGGCAGTTGGTGCTGACAACCGGCGTTCCGCAAGCCATTGCCTCAATGAGTGCGCCCGGCAGTCCCTCACGCCGTGAAGACAGAACAAACAGGCTGCAATGGGCCAGCCATACAAAAGGATTGGAGACAAACCCGGGTAATTGCACCACGTCAGCATCTAAGCTCAACTGAAGGAGCAACGCTTCAAGCTCAGGCCGCAATTCTCCTTCACCCAAGATCACTAGGCGCACGGCTCGATGCCTGTGAAGTTGCGCAAAGGCACGAAGGAGTACAGGAAAATCCTTGGCCTCGTTCATACGCCCTATCGCCAACAACACCGGTGGTTGGCCTGACTCAAACCAAGGGTGAGTCAGCGGCTCCTTGCACAGCCGATCAATACGCGAGATGTCAAATGGGTTGTAGATGTTTTGAACACGTGATGAGGGAAGGCGGACAAAGTCTGCCAAGTCTTTAGCTGCCACCTGAGAAACAGTGCAGATGCCATCAGCCCTCGGATACAACCAGCGCACCAATCTGTAATTTATACGCGAAGCTACTCCTTTAGCAATGGAAAATTCTCCGCTAGTGAACCCCCGTTCGGAGACGACCAGCCGCAAAGGCACGCCGGCTAGCTTTTTTGCTAGCAAAGCGATCACATTCGCATGGCTTAGGGCAGACAGTAAGGTCCGCGGTCGTTCTCGCCGCAAATACATAGTTAAGGGCCAAAGTGCCTTGCTGACGCGCTTGGCTTTGAGATTCACGACTCGGACGGCGGACGATACGTCCTTTAAATACGGTCCTTGAGCGCTTGCTAGTACCAAGTCGACCTGAAAACCGCGCGCCGCGAAGGCATTGGCTATCGTGACCATTACGCGCTCTGCCCCGCCGCCGTTAAGCGACGGAAGAAAGATAGCTATCACACTTGGAATGCCTTCACCTTCTATCATTAAAAATCTTCTCTTTTGGTCGTATTTGGCAAATCGCCAACCAGGGAAAGATAAAGCACGCTTGCTCCAACATATCATGCGAAAACATACTCAGCACAACGACCAGTCCCGCGCTTAACCAAAGCCACCTCCCAATCCGTTTTATTTGCATCGAGCGCATACTGACATAAAGAAATAACGGAAAAACGAATACACCCAACAATCCGTAGTCAACCAAATTTCGTAATATCATATTGTGGGTCCCGACCCCGGTGGTCCAAGATGACATGAATCCAATCCCTCCGCCGATGAACGGCGCCTCCGCAAACCTATCCCAGCCAAACGACAACGCTTGTCCTCTCGCATCCTCAGCAATGTAGTCAGAACTCGCTTTGCCAAAAGCCCAACTTAATCGCTGCGCGGTATTGCTATTTTCAGGAGAAATCACCGATGACACCGCCTCGAACAACCAATCCGATCCAACAACAACTGCAATAAACAATACCGAGAAGAACAACAATAACCAGCGCGAATGATGCCGTTGCCACATTACAATGACTAAAACCAGCACGTAAGCAACAAGCCCTCCGCGCGAGAACGTGAGCGTTATGCCGATCAGTGCAATAGCGGAGGCAATAAAGTTAGTCTTACGAGCGCCGCGCTGGAATATGCAGAGCAAGATAAGCGAGACCGTCTGTGCAGCAATTGTTGGATTCAAATATAGTCCGGCCGCACGCCCCTCAATGCCCAATCCCGCCGCGCTAAAAATAGAGCCGCCTGCCTGGGAATAGTCTACGCAGATGCTCGCAACACTAAGTAGCAGAGCAACCCATAAGATTGCAACCCAAAATTTGTTGAACTCGTCTGTCTGCGAATAGACGAGCCAGGCGGCGGAAATGTATAGGCACGTTGAGATAACCTTAAAGAAATCAGCTTCTGAGAAGCCCGAGTTGTAATTAAACGTGGCGCTTATCGCGGACAAAATAAAATAAAAAAGCATCCAGATGAAGAGTGGGTTTTTTATTATTCTGCCTAAGTTGAGTTTTGGAAGAAATAAAACAACTGTCCCAACAAATGCACATATCGCAAAATATTTAGGAGCAGGCAACACGCCCAAAGAAAAACCAAACTGGTCTAGATTCAGAAAGAAAAACAAACTGAGTCCGCCAGCCCAAAGCAAGCGAAATTTGGCGAGCGACATATATAACAATTATCTTAACTTTCGAGTCCGAAATAGTTTTCCCACATCTTCGAAACAGATTCAATAGAGAAACGCTGTTTTACCTCGTTAGCTTTGGCACCAAATTGGTCTCGAAGCGCTTTATTTTCCATCAGTCGGCGCAACGAATGCTCTAAAGCTGCGCCGTTACCTGCTGGAACTAGAAGACCATCAATTTCATGACGGATAATGTCGCGAGGGCCTGTATCACAATCAAAACTCACGACAGGCAATCCATACGACATCGCTTCAATAAGCGTGTTCGGGAAGCCTTCAAAACGCGAAGTCAATGCATAGAGATCAGCCGCCGCATACCATTGCCCAACATTTCCTGAACGCCCGGGGAGACTAATGCGACTTTCCAGCCCGGTGAGTACCGTTTGCGCCTCTAAAGCTTGCCGATCGACCCCGTCTCCGAGAATCACTAAGCGCCAGGTCGGAAAATCGGGAGCCAAGGCATGAAAGGCACGTATCAACAGGTCGAAACCTTTTTCTTCGCTCATTCGCCCCACAGCTAACAAGATATGGCTGCCATCAGTGCGGTCTGGCGTCGGCAGGTAAGGATCGTGAATAGGGAGGGGCCACGTCACGGCATTGGGTATTACTGCGACTTCGCGCGCCCGAGTGTGCTGATGCAACCAGCTGGCAGACTCTTGTGTAAGGGCGACGACAGTGTCGAGTTGACCATAGAGATAAGCACGCATAGCTTCCCAGGCCCGGCCCAAAGGAATGCGCGGCGGGTACGTGCGCTCCGACCCAATTATCCGTACCCCCTTTAGTCCTATAGCAGCCAGCGCCAATAGAATGTTGGCTGTGCTCATCATCGCGACAGCGACGTCAGGCTCCCTTTTCTTAAGCTCGCGGCGAATTGCGCGCACCCGCTGGAAGTTGTTATTTACAGCTGAGAGTGCGTTACGACTGTCGCCAGCAACATTGAGCGCCACGCGTTGTACGCCCGCGTTGACTTTGTAAAAATCCCGTGCATTTGAAGTCAAGGTAAGTACTGTTACGGTCCAGCCCGCTTCTTCCCAGTGATTGGCCATGCTGGCGGAAACCCTTTCAGCGCCGCCAGACTGAAGTGAGTGGATCAAGATCAATAACTTCATCGGGCGCAATTAATCACTTACTGAGAGAGGGCGGCGAACGAAGGCCAACAATAGCGCGGCAGACAGTGCATACACCAATACATTGGACAAGACTAAACCATCGATCCCGAATTTCCGAACGAAGATAAAAGACACTGGTAATTTGAAGAGCAAATTAAGGGCGCCGCTCAATGCGATCCACTTATGGCGGCCCTGCGACGCAAGTGCAGCTACGAGCACAATCGAAGGAAAGTAAAACACCACTTGGAATAAGGCATAGCGAAGCAAGCTACTCACAGTATCGGTATCGAGCGGCGTGAACGCCCCGCGCTCGAACAAAACTCGCACCATGAAAGGCGCTAACAGCCAGCTCACCGTCATCACCACCAAACCAAGCATGAACATCCATTTGAACCAATGCAAGGCCAAGGCTGTTACCGCGTGGCCGCTCCCCTTCGCTACCTCTTTAGAAAATACCGGTAGCGTGGCCCGGCCCACTGCAGTGGCCCCCAGGCCAAGGATCAAAGACAAAATGCGATTCGCGTAACTGAGTGCCGACAATGAGCCTTCATCTAAGCCAGCCGCAAAGATTTGATCCACCAAGTTAGTGGCGCTGGAAAGTGTTTGTCCCAGCGCCATGATGCCAATACTGGCCCAGAAGAAGCGCCAAGCTGGAGAGCGCTGTGTTACGCGGGGCAACGGCAATTCACCACGGCGAATGAAGGGTACGCCGAGCGCGGCGGCATGCAGGGCAAACCCTGCTACGGAGCCCCACAGCAATGGTTCCGGCAACCAAGCAGGAGGCATGAGCAGCGCGACCAGCAACGAGAATGCAGGGATCGCCTCAAATAGCGTGTTGCGGTGGTGCCCCGCTGCCAGCATCCAAGCTGAGAACAAGCTGATCAAAGTGCCTAGTGGAGCTAGTAACGCCAAGCCATTCACCATGCTCAATGCCGCGGTCAATGCTGGTCCTGAAAGACCAAGCCAGCCCTTGCTCAAAAGGATTGGCAGGCCCAATGAAAACAGTAGGCCCAGCATCAGACCGAAAATAAGTGTGAGCCCGAGTAGTTCAGCGCGAAAGCGAGGTAGCGCTTCCGGAGCATCTTTCCGCAGCCGCGCCACGAGCGGCAAAAGCACCACGGTCAGGATGCTGAACCACACCGCTACCGGCCAGCTGACCAGATTAAAAACGAAGACATAGGCATCGACGGTTGCGCTGACGCCGTATCGCCAAGCAATTGTCATTTCTTTTGCGGCCCCAGCCAGTTTGCCCACGAAGACAAACAGGCTGACCCAGAAAAAACCAAGCGCTATTTGTCGGTGCTGTGACTCAGGGTCGGTCAAGTGACGACGGATTCGCTCAAGCATCTGGCCTATGAAGCCCCAGAGGAGGCGCTTTGCCTTGGTATCAGCTGACCTATTTGACATGCGCGACCTAGCCATTAATAGGCGACTGCTGCTGACGCAACAGGACGCAGAAAATCGATACTCGTGTAAAAGATTTTTTCTTCGATCGACTTATTGTGGGTCATTGCGGCCTGAGATCACATAGGAGGGTTCTTAGCTAGTCTCTGTGCCTCGCTATGTACCAAGGCATCGCCCATTCGAGTCCCTCACTAATGCGCTGCGTGGGGGCGTAGCCCAACAGTTGCTCTGCTTTACCAATGTCCGCCAAGCTATGGCGCACGTCCCCGGTGCGGAAGTCGCTATGCAGCGGGTTGACGCCCTTTAGATGCGCGTAACGCGGTAGCAGGTTGGAATGCAACTGGGCGTACAATTCGTTGAGCGTTGTTCGCTCGCCCACGGCCACGTTATAAACTTGATTCAAGGCATCCACGCTTTGTGCAGTCGCGGCAAGCAGATTAGCTTGCACAACGTTGGCGATAAAGCAGAAGTCGCGGCTAGTTTCGCCATCGCCATTGATGTACACCGGCTCGCCCTTAATCAGGCTGGCAATCCATTTAGGGATTACGGCGGCGTAGGCGCCATCTGGATCTTGGCGCGGACCGAAGACGTTGAAGTAGCGCAGGCCGATAGTGTTAAAGCCATAACAGCGGGCAAACACGTCGGCAAAGAGTTCGTTGACGTACTTGGTGACAGCGTAAGGGCTGAGCGGCTTGCCGATAGTGTGTTCGACCTTCGGCAGCGCTGGATGGTCGCCATAGGTGCTGCTACTTGCCGCGTAGGTAAAGCTCTTCACGCTGGCATCGCGTGAAGCCACCAGCATGTTGAGAAAGCCGCTGACGTTGACCGCATTGGTCATGACTGGGTCGGCCAGGCTGCGTGGCACACTGCCAAGCGCCGCTTCGTGAAGAACATACTCGACGTCGGCTGCGCTTCTGCCACCTACAGCATGCATTGGGGGAAAAACCATTGCTCGCTTGCAATCGTCGAGGTTGCGTATATCACCCTCGATGAAATGGAAGTTAGCCCATTGCTCAGCAGTCACCAGGGTTTGAACCTCAGCTAGGTTGCGCCGGTGGCCTGTGGCGAAGTTGTCGAGGCCCACCACACGCTGATTGAGCTTCAGCAGGTTTTCTAGCAGGTTGCTGCCGATGAAGCCGGCAACGCCTGTGACAAGCCAAGTGTGGGTCTCTGTAACCAGGCGAGCGCGCAGGTTTTCGTATGCTGTTGAGCTTGGATTCTGTTGGCTCATGTCATGCAACCCCGCTTACAGCCGACCGTCTGCAGCACCCAGGGGCAGCAAACTTTTCACATCGAATAGAACGGCGTTGGGTCGACCCAAAGCCTTAATGCCTGCTTCACCTAGAGTTACGAACTGATGGTGGCCGACCGCTAGGACGATGGCAGCGTATTGGCCATGAGCCGGCATTTCGGTCAGGCACCGGAGACCGTATTCGTGCTCTGCCTCACCCACGTCGATCCAAGGATCGAACACATCAACCTGGGTGTTGTAGCCCTTCAAGGTGCGCACGATGTCCACCACCTTGGTATTCCGCACGTCAGGGCAATTTTCCTTGAAGGTCAAACCCAACACCAGGACCTTGCTGCCCAGCACCGGCACGTTCTTGCGCAGCATCAATTTGATCACTTCGTCGGCGACATGGCTGGCCATGTTGTCGTTGATACGACGCCCAGCCAGGATCACCTCTGGGTGGTATCCCACTTCCACCGCCTTGTGGGTGAGGTAGTACGGATCCACGCCAATGCAATGGCCACCGACCAAGCCTGGTCGAAATGGTAAGAAGTTCCACTTCGTGCCAGCGGCCTGCAAAACCTCGAGTGTGTCTATGCCGAGCCGATGGAAGATCAGGCTGAGCTCATTCATCAGGGCGATGTTTACGTCGCGCTGCGTGTTCTCGATCACCTTGGCGGCTTCGGCCACCTTGATGCTGCTGGCCTTGTAGGTCCCTGCAGTGATGATCTGGCGGTAAAGCTGGTCAACGGTTTCTGCGACTTCTGGCGTGCTGCCACTTGTGACCTTCTTGATGCTGGGAAGGCGGTGTTCCTTATCACCTGGGTTGATGCGCTCTGGGCTGTAGCCGCAGAAGAAGTCAACGTTGAACTTTTTACCGCTGAATTTTTCCAGCACAGGTACGCATACCTCTTCGGTCGCGCCGGGGTACACCGTGGACTCAAAGATCACGATGGCGCCATCGCGAAGTACTTTGCCGACCGTCTCGCTAGCTTTGACCAGAGGCGTCAGATCGGGCCTGTTGGCAGTGTCAACAGGCGTAGGCACCGTCACGATGAAGATCGTGCAATCCGACAGGTCTTGCGCATTCGCCGAAAAGGAGAGTTGGGCGGCTTCGGTCAGTTCCTCAGACGTCGTCTCCAGCGTGCGATCGTGGCCGCTTTGCAATTCGCGAATGCGCTTTACATCGATATCGAAACCGATAACCGCGCGCTTCTTCCCAAATTCGACCGCCAGCGGCAGCCCGACATAGCCCAGACCGATAACGGCAATGGGCGCTGAGTTGATTTTTTCGTTCATATTTATTTATGTGATCTGCTTCGCTGCGTTTACTTCCGGGCAGCACTACGTATCCGAGGCATGTTGTCTTCGAAATATGTCAATCCGGAGCGGTCGAAGTTGAATGTGCGGTCCAGCATTGAGACGTTGGCCCCCACGCCTTGGGTCGTACTCAAGACGTTCGCGTTTTCACGCACGACGGTCTCGATGCCATACGACCATCGCGGATTACCCGTTACCTGCACCGGATACGTCGGCGACATGTCTTTGCGCGGCGTGAGCGGAATCGACAATTCGATGCCCGCTGATGTCCGCGACTCAGCGGCCCACTCGAATTTCGTCCGCCGCACATACAGCGTGATGGCGACATCGTCGAACCATTGCTTGATGCCAAAGCGCACGCCGCGGTCGTTGTAGAGAAACTGCCCCGCCGTGACTTCGCCGTAGGTGCGCGTCGGCGTGTACGCATAGCGGTAGCTCGCGAGCGCGGTGCGCGAATGCACCGGCAGGTTGGCGTCGTACACCTGAATGCGCTCGAAGCGGCCGGCCTCGGCATGCAGGCGGTGGCGGCCCTCGCCCGGCTCCCAGCGCACTTCGCCGTAGGCGCCTCTGTAGTTGGCGTCGATTCGGCCGGCGGCCACATGGCCGGTCAGCGCATTGGCGCCCCACATCGCTGCCGTCTCGGCGTTGCTCTGGCCGAACAGGCGCTCGGCCGGCAGGCGGAACATCTGGTGGACCATGTAGCGGTCGGTCTGGCTCACGAAGCGGCTTTGGCCGAAGACCTGGCCGCGCTTGTAGTCGTCGGAGTCGTGAACGGGCGTGTTGCCCGCCACCTCGGCCCAAGCGCCGGGCCACAGCGGCTGCTGCAGCATGGCGCGCAGCGCCAGCGAGCTGTCGAACACGCCGTATTCGGTGGCGACGGCGCTGCGCAGCACCGGCTGCAGGATGACGCGCGGCGTCTTCCAGCTTGGGGCGCGGGCTTCGACCACCCAGCGTGCGTCGGCCAGCAGCGAGCCCAGCGCGGTCATGCCGGGCGTGTAGAGCTGGCCGGCGGTGCAGCGCGGCGGGCCGAGCGCAATCCATTGCGCCAGGCAGTCGGCCTGGCCGGTCACGCCGACGATGTCGAGCTGGCGCTGCATCAGCACCAGGCGGTAGCCAGCGCGCTGGTCGGCCAGGCTGCGGGCGATCACGCCCAACGCCACGCCCAGGCCGTCGGCGGTGTTGGTGTTGTAGGTCGCGTTGTTGACGCGCACGGCCACGGCACCGTCGGGCGCGCGGCCCACGGCGATGTCTTCGAAGCCCTTGGCGCGCAAGGCTTCGCCCAGGGCGCGCAATTGGTCGTCGGTCACGGGCGGCGGCGGCGCGGGCTTGGCGGATGCGGCTGCCATGGCGGTGGCTGCTGCGGCAGCCTCGGCGGTTGCCGTGGGCGCGATCGACAGCAGCGCCGATTCGGGCGCACGCACGACGACGCGCGGGGGCGACATGTCTGCAACCAGCGGCGTAGGCGACACGGGCAAGCCGTTGGTCGAGAACTGAGCGCGTTCCGCAGGCAAAGGCGACGTTGCAGGCGTGGACGCTTGCGCGGGCGCCAGCGTGCGGCTCGGCACCTTGAACAGGGGCACGTTGAGGCCCACGCTCACCCAATTGCGCGCGGTGCGCTCGTCGCCGCGCAGCCGCACGTTGGCGCCGACGTGGGCCGACCAGCCGTCGGGCAGCCATTCGGCTGGGGCGAACACGCGCGCGCCGGCCCAGGCCTGGCTGTCGGCGTATTCGATGTGCGTCTGCAGCCAGCTCAGCGGGCGGTAGGCGGCACTGGCAAAGGGGCCGTCGAGGGGCGTCGACACATTGCGTGCGCTGCCGCGGCGGGCCAGGCCGACGGTGAGGTCGAGCGGGTCGACCGGGGTGTACGTGAGCACGCCGTACAGCGAGCGAAAGTTGCCGGTTTGGCCGCCCAGGTCGGTGGCGCCGGCGGCCACGTGCCAGCGGCCGTCGCGGTCGAGGGGCGCCCCGGCCTTGAAGTTGAACGACAGGTCGCGGATCCCGCAGTTGTCGGTGTAGCAGTTGGTGTTGAAGGTGCTGGCCGCGATGCGCCCCGAGATCTCGAGGTTGGGCAGCAGCCCGAAACCGGCGGCCAGGTTGTGGCCGCCCGTGCCGTAGCGCGCCGTGTTCGGGCCGCCGACGACCTCGTTGTCATACGCCAAAGACGCGCTGCCCCAGCGCAGCAGCTGCGCCGTGGGGGTGACCGACAAACCGGTCGCGCCGCTCGCGTTGAGCGAAGGGGCCTGTGCGTGAGAGAGGGGCACCGCCGCCGCGCCCGCCAGACCGAGCAGCGCGAAGGCGGCGGTCAGGGCTGGCGACTGCGAACGCGGTGTGCGCTCAGCCGCCCGTGCCACCGGTGCCACCGGTGCCGCCCGTACCACCGGTGCCGCCGGTGCCGCCCGACGGCGGGGTGGGCAGTGCATCGCCAGCCGCCTTGGCCAGCGCCAGGATGGCGGCCTTCACGCTGCCGTCCGCGTTTTGCAGAACCGCGGCGGTGTTGTCGAGCACCTTGTCGAGCGGCGAACCGAGCGAGAAGGCGGTCGAGTCGAAGTTCGCAGCCGCAGCGATGATGGCTTCGGCTTCCATTTCAGTCATGCCGGCGCCGATGAGCTGTTGCTTGACCACGTTGAGCACGGCAGCGCGATAAGACGCAACGGCCGTCGGCGAAGTCACGTTCATGGCGAAGGTGCTGTCGGCACGAACCTTGGCGAGAAACTGGTCGAGCGTGAGTGATGCGCCGCCGGCTGCGGCTGCGGCCAGGGTGGTTTCCGTCAGCATGTCGGTGAGCGGCGTGAAGTTCTGGATCAAGCCCGAGAACAAGATGCCGCGGTACTTCAGGCCGCCGATGGTGGCCGTGCCGATGCACGGGTAGACGAGCGTGACCTTGTTGGTGGTGTATTTGCCGTCGGCGCCGGTGGTGGCCTGGATGCGTGCGCCGTTGGCGCAGTTCATGTCGATGACCGCGCCCGCCAGGATCGCGCCGCGTGCGGCGGTGCCCGACACCGAGACTTCAGCGCCCGCGCCGTTGCCGTTGTCACCACCGCCGCCGCCACCGCCGCAGGCGGTCAGGCCAAGAATGACAAAGGCCGAGGCCAGCAATTTGGCAGTGGCCGATTTCGTGAAGGTTGTCATTGGATTTCCTGGGTTGGACGGAGAGACGCCGGCGCGGTACGAACCGGACTCGGGTTTGGAAAATGGCACACGTCGCGTGCCTGAACAGCGAAAACGTGAAAAACAGCGTCTAAAGGGCCTGAAGGCGGGCAAATTGACGGTTGTTAACGATTGCGGAGGAGTGTATCAGCGCCATCGCTCAGGCTCCTCCCCAATTCGTGCGATGTGCAATGCGTCACGAATGCGTGGGACTTGAAAAGTAATCCGAAAGCAATAAAAAAGGCCGCTGCCCCGCATTGATTGCGGTGCAGCGGCCTGTTCGGCACGCCGAATGAATACTAATTAATTAGCGACTCGGCTTGAACGCACGCTTGGCAGCGTCGCGCGGAACAAACACTTTGCCGCCGCCGGCTGCGCCGCGGGGGGCGAAGTTTTCACCACGCGGGGCAAAACCTTCGTTGCGGGGGGCAAAGCCTTCGCCACGCGAAGGGCCGGCACCGCGCGGGGCGCTGTCGCCCCAGCCCGGCTTGCGGCCGAAACCGCCGCCGCCTTCGTCACGGCCGCCGCCGAAACCGGCGTTATGGCCATGGTGCGGACGGGCACCCGGGGCGGCCGCGCCGCGCGGGCCGCGGTCGTTGAAGCCGCTCGCGCCGCCGTAGCCGCCACCGTTGCCACCGCGTGGGCCGGCACCGCCGCCGCCGCCGAACTTGCGCTCGCCGCCACGCGAGTGGCTGTCACCGCGGCCAGCGCCGCCGAAGTTGCCCTGCGGGCGCGACTGCGGCATGCGTTGCTGGGGTTCGAGGCCAGGAATGGTCTCGGCCTTGAACTGCTGGTGGCTGTAATGCTCGATGTCCATGATCTTGCGGCGATCGCGGAACTCGGCAAACGTGACGGCGATGCCGTCGCGGCCGGCACGGCCAGTGCGGCCGATGCGGTGGGTGTAATCCTCGGCCTTCATCGGCAGGCCGAAGTTGAAGACGTGGGTGATGGTCGGCACGTCGATGCCGCGGGCGGCAACGTCGGTGGCCACCAGGATCTGCACCTGGCCTTGACGCAGCGCCATCAGGCGGCGGTTGCGCAGGCCCTGGCTCAGGGCACCGTGCAGGGCCACGGCGCTGAAGCCGTCTTGCTGCAGGTCGTTGGCGAGGCCGTCGCACTCGACTTGCGTGCTGGCGAACACGATGGCCTGGTTGATGGTGGTGTCGCGCAGCCAGTGGTCGAGCATCTTGCGCTTGTGCTGGGTGTTGTCGGCCCAGAACAGCACTTGCTTGATGTTCGCGTGCTTCTCTTGCGGCGAGTCGATCTGGATCTTCTGCGGCTGGCGCATCACGCGGGTGGCGAGCTGCTGAATGCGCGGTGCGAAGGTGGCGCTGAACATCATGGTCTGCTTGCGCGCCACGGTGAGCTGGTTGACTTCGGCCAGGTCGTCCGAGAAGCCCAGGTCGAGCATGCGGTCGGCTTCGTCGACGACCAGGAACTGCACCTGGTCGAGCTTGATCTGCATCGAGCGTTGCAGGTCGAGCAGGCGGCCGGGGGTGGCGACCACGAGGTTGGCGTTCTGCAGCTTGGCGATCTGCAGCTGGTAAGGCATGCCGCCCACCACGCTGGCCACGCGCAGGCCGCGGCAATGCTTGACCAGGTCGATGGCGTCGTGCGCCACCTGCTGGGCGAGTTCGCGCGTCGGGCACAGGATCAGGGCGCCGGGGGTGGCGGCCTTGAAGTTGCGCGTGTTGGTCGGGTCCTTGCGCTTGGCCTTCTTCGGGGGCGCTTCGCCGCGGGCGACGGCTTCGGCGGCGAGGCGCGCGAATTCGGCCTTGGAAGCGGCTTCGGCTTCGGCTTCCTGCTTGAGCAGGGTGTGCAGCACGGGCAGCAGGAAGGCGGCGGTCTTGCCCGAGCCGGTCTGGCTCGACACCATCAGGTCGATGAAGCGGGCGTCGCCCTCTTCCGAGCTGGTGAGTGCCAGCGGGATGACCTTGTCTTGCACGGCGGTCGGCTGGTCGAAGCCGAGGTCGGCCACGGCAGCGACCAGTTCGGCGGCGAGGCCGAGGCGCACGAAGCCGTTGGGCAGCTTGGGTTCTTGGGGTTCGGCAGCGTCGGCGGCCAGTTCGGCGCTTTCGACGCCGTCTTCGATGATGTGCACGGGGGCCAGGTCGGCCTCGGCGGCGAAGAAGGTGTCGACAACGGCGATGTCGTCAGATTGCACAGGCGCGAGATCGCCCTGCGCTTGGATGTAAGCGTCGGTCATGTAGATAGCTCATACGCGAGCGCTGCCGTAGGCGGCGCCCCGTCGGGTGGTTAAAAACATCAACCATCCAACGACTTCAGCAAGAGCTACGACCGGGGGTCTGCCTTGGCTGCGGCCCGTTCATCGGGCGCGGTGTGCAAGATAGGGAGATGCGAGAAACGCTGCACTGTGCAGCGAAGCCCGCGATTATGGCACGGGATCGGGTTTTTACCTAATCTTCCAGGCTCAAGAAGGTGTCGCGGTAGTGGGCCAGCTCCTCGATGGATTCGTGCACGTCGGCCAGCGCGGTGTGGGCCTGCTGCTTCTTGAAGCTGTTGTAGGCGGCGGGCTTCCAGCGCTTGGCGAGCTCCTTCAGCGTGCTCACGTCGAGGTTGCGGTAATGGAAGTACGCCTCGAGCTTGGGCATGTACTTCACCAGGAAGCGGCGGTCCTGGCCGATGGTGTTGCCGCACATGGGCGAGCCCTGCTTCGGGATGTAGCGGGCGAGGAACTCGATCAGCAGCTTCTCGGCCTCGGCCTCGCTCACCGTCGACGCCTTGACCTTGTCGATCAGGCCGCTGCGGCCGTGCGTGCCCTTGTTCCAGCTGTCCATGGCGTCGAGCACCGCGTCGCTCTGGTGGATCACGAAGACCGGGCCTTCGATGCGCACCGACAGGTCGGCGCTGGTCACGACCACGGCGATCTCCAGCAGGTGTTCGATTTCGGGGTCCAGCCCGCTCATCTCGCAGTCGAGCCAGACCAGGTTCTGGTCGCTTTTCTTGAGGGTGGCGGCGGGTGCGGCGGGGGTCGGGGCGGTGGATTCGGACATCGCCGGATTGTCGTCGAAGGGGTTGGCGCCCTACGCGGCCGGGCGACGCCTCGGGGCTAAACTCCGCCACCCCATGTCCCACGCACTCATCTTCACCTGCGCCTTCGCCGCCGCGCTCATCGCCGGCCTGGCCGTGAAATTCTGGCTCGCCTCCCGCCAGATTCGACATGTGGCCCGCCACCGCGGCGAGGTGCCCGCCGCCTTTGCCCAGACCATGACGCTGACCGCGCACCAGAAGGCCGCCGACTACACCATCGCCAAAAGCCGCTTCGGGCTGGTCGAGATGGCGTGGAGCACGGCGCTGATGCTGGCCTGGACGCTGCTGGGCGGGCTCGACCTGCTCAACAAGGTGCTGCTCGTCTGGCTCGGCGGCGGCATGACGCAGCAACTGGCGCTGATCGCGTCGTTCGCCGTCATCGGCGGCCTGCTCGACCTGCCCTTCACGCTGTGGCAAACCTTCCGGCTCGAAGAGCGCTTCGGCTTCAACAAGATGACCTTCCGGCTGTGGCTGGGCGATGCGGTCAAGGGCACGGTGCTGGGTGCGCTCATCGGCCTGCCGATCGTGGCGCTGATCCTCTGGCTGATGGGTGCGGCGGGCACGCTGTGGTGGCTGTGGGCCTGGGCCGCGTGGGTGGGCTTCAACCTGCTGCTGATGCTGGTGTACCCGAGCTTCATTGCGCCGCTGTTCAACAAGTTCAAGCCGCTCGACGACGCCAGCCTGAAGACGCGCGTCACCGCACTGATGCAACGCTGTGGCTTTGCGGCCAAGGGCCTCTACGTGATGGACGGCAGCCGCCGCAGCGCGCACGCCAACGCGTACTTCACCGGCTTCGGCGCCAGCAAGCGCGTGGTGTTCTACGACACGCTCCTTCGCCAGCTCAACGCCGGCGAGGTCGAGGCGGTGCTGGCCCACGAGCTGGGCCACTTCAAGCGGCGCCACATCGTGCAGCGCATGGTGGCGATGTTCGGACTGAGCCTGGTGGGCTTCGCGCTGCTGGGCTGGGTATCGGGCCAGTCGTGGTTCTACGCCGGGCTGGGCGTGCAGCCCAACATGGCAGCGCCCAACAGCGCGCTCGCGCTGCTGCTGTTCATGCTGGCGGTGCCCGTGTTCACCTTCTTCATCGCGCCGCTGCCGGCCTGGCTGTCGCGCAAGCACGAGTTCGAAGCCGATGCCTATGCCATCGCGCAGACCAGCGGCTCCGATCTCGCGGCAGCGCTGCTCAAGCTCTACCAGGACAACGCGTCGACGCTGACGCCCGACCCTGTCTTCGTCCAGTTCTATTACTCGCACCCACCTGCTTCCGAGCGCCTCGCGCGCATGACGGCGGCATGATCTGAATCCCCCGGAGATACGTATCCATGACAAGCATGCTCGCCATCAAGGACTGGAAGACCTCGCCGCCGCGCCGCGCCCTGAGCGCGACCGAAATCGTCAGCGCCCTCGCCCGCCTCGACGGCTGGAAGCTCACGGGCGACGGCGCCGACGTGGCCATCGAGAAGACCTACGCCTTCGCGAACTACTTCGAGACGATCGCCTTCGTCAACGCCCTGGCGATGGTGGCGCACCGCTTCGACCACCACCCCGACCTGTCGGTGCACTACAACCGCTGCGTGGTGCGTTTTGCCACCCACGACGTGGGCGGCCTCTCGGCCACCGACGTCGATTGCGCGACACAAGCCGACGCCTTGCTGGCGGCGGCATGAACGGCACGGCATGAGCGGGGTGATCGCGCTTGGCTAAACCCCGAAGCGCCGCTGCGAGCGCAGCCCTGCGCGATGGCCTGGTCATCGCGAGCCACGGCCGCCATTGCCTCGTCGAGACGCCCGAGGGCGAGCGCCTCATCTGCCATCCGCGCGGCAAGAAGAGCCAGGCCGTGGTCGGCGACCACGTGAAGTGGCAGGCCAGCGAGGACGAAGGCACGATCGAGCAGGTGGTCGAGCGCAAGAACCTGTTCTATCGGCAGGACGAGATCCGCACCAAGTCCTTCGCGGCCAACCTCGATCAGGTGTTGATCCTGATCGCAGCCGAGCCCGAATTCTCCGAGCACCAACTGGCGCGCGCGCTGATTGCGGCAGAGGCCGAGCGCATCACGCCGATCATCGCGCTCAACAAGAGCGACCTGGTGGTGCCCTTCGAGCGTGCGTGGGCCCGGCTCGCGCCCTACCGCCGCATGCACCAGGGTGTGCTGCCGCTGTCGCTCACCGCATCGGGCGAGGTCGACCGCGCCACGCTCATGAAGCTGCTTGCGGGCAAGCGCACGCTGGTGCTCGGGCCTTCGGGCGCGGGCAAGAGCACGCTGATCAATCTGCTGGTGCCGAGCGCCTCGGCGCTGACCAACGAGATTTCCTACGCGCTCAACTCCGGCAAGCACACCACCACCAGCACCACCTGGTACTGGGTCGATGTCGAGCGCACCACGGGACTCATCGACTCGCCGGGCTTCCAGGAGTTCGGCCTCAACCACATCGAGCCGATGCAACTCGCCAAGCTCATGCCCGACATCGCCGAGCATGCGACCGACTGCAAGTTCTACAACTGCACGCACCTGCACGAGCCGGGCTGCGGCGTGATCGCGCAGGTCGACTCGCCCGCGCGACCGGGCGCGATCAACGCGACGCGCTACCGCATCTACGGCGAGTTGTTCGCCGAACTGAGCCAGAGCCGCTACTGAACCACTGCCGATGAAGGTCCTGCTCTACTCCCACGCATTCCACCCTTCAGTGGGGGGCGTCGAGAGCGTGTCGATGTCGCTGGCCGAAGGCTTCATCGCCAACGGCATCGAGTGCAAGGTCGTGACGCACAGCCGGGACGACGATGTGCCGACGTCGGCACCCACCCAGTGGCTGTCGATGTCGGCACCGTCGTCGGCGCCATCGATGTCGCCGTTCGGCTTCGAGGTGATCCGCCAGCCCCGCAGCGCGCAGGTGCGCGAGCTCGTGCGCTGGGCCGACGTGGTGCTCTTCAACGGCGCCAGCATGCGGCTGCAGCCTTCGGTGCTGTTCTCGCGCAAGCCCTTCGTCTGGGTGCACGTGGGCTATCAGGTGGCCTGCATCGACGGGCTGGGCTGGGTCGACAATGCACCGGCGCCGCTGACGCCAATGGCCTCGGTGCGGTTCCATGCCAAGCGCAGCGGCTGGCCGTGGGCGCTCAAGCAGGGGCTCAAGCTGGCTGTACGGCGCGCGGTCGCCACCATGGCGGTCGATCGCAATGTGGCGATCACGCAGTGGATGGCCCAGGCCCTGCCGCTGCCGCGCCAGGTGCAGATCTACAACCCGTTCCCCATCGCGCAATTCGCCGCAGCAGACACGGCACAGCCAGAGTTCGAGTTCTTCTACATGGGCCGCCTGGTTCAGGAGAAAGGCGTCGAAGTGCTGGTGCGTGCGTTTGCCGAAGTGCTCCGCCGGCGCGGGCGCGGCCCGCGGCTGCTGATGATCGGCGACGGCACGGCGAGGCCGGCGATCGAAGCGCTGGTGGCCGAGCTCGGCGTGGCCGATGCCATCGCCTTCGTCGGACGGCGCACCGGAACCGCACTCGTCGAAGAGGTGGGGCGCGGCGGCATCGGCATCATTCCGTCGGTCTGGTACGAGCCCATGGGCGGCGTGGCGATCGAACTGATGGCTGCAGGTAAATGCCTCATCGTGTCGGCCGAGGGCGGGCTCGCCGAATGCGTGGGCGATGCGGGCCTGAATTTTCCGAACGGCGACCACATCGCGCTGGCCGACCGCATGCAGCTGCTGCTGGCCGATCCGGCACGCCAGGCTTCGCTGTCTGCCCTGGCGCGCCAGCGGGCGCAGACCTTCATGCCGGAACGCTTTGTCGCGCAGTACATCGGGCTGCTGCGCGACGTGATTGCCCGGCGCTAGGCCGGCGCGCGGCGTTTCAGCCGAGCAGCCGCGCGAGCGTGAGCAGCGCGAGCAGCACCATCCACATCACGACCGAGCGCCACACCAGGCCGACCACGCTGCGCAGGTGCGCCAGATCGGGCTCGCGGCCGCTGGTGCTGCCGCTGTCGAGCGCCGGGTCGGACCAGCCGGTGTCGCCCACCTGTGCGCGTGCCAGTGGGTCGTCCATGCGCATCGGTCGCAGCGCGCCGCCGCCCAGGCGCACGTTCACCGCGCCCGACGTGGCCGCCATGATCACGCCATCGTTGGGCTCCGGAAAGCGCGCGGCGTAGTTTCGCCAGGCATCGACCGCGTCCTCGAAGCTGCCGACCACGGCAAAGCCCAGCGCGGTGATGCGCGCGGGCAGCCAGTCGATCGCGGCCCAGGCTCGGCGCGCGGCCTGCTGCACCCACACGCTCGAAGGCTGCACGGCAGCGCCATCTTTGTGGGCCCAATAACGCGCGACGAATTCGCTCATGCGGTAGAACACCGCGCCGGCCGGGCCGAGGCCCAGGGCCGCGAGCACCGAGAACCAGGCCAGCACGCCGAACACATGGCGGTGCGCGGCAATGACCGAATGCTCGATGACGTGGCGCACGATCTCGCTGCGCGGAAGGTCGGCCGCATCGACGTGCTGCCAATGCGCGAGCAGCGAACGCGCGAGCGGCTCGTCACCCTCTTCCAGCGCGTCGCGGATGCCCGTGAAATGATGGCTGAACTGCCTGAAGCCAAGCGTCATGTAGAGCACGGCCACGCTCCAGAGCACCGCAAAAGGCAGGCCGAGCGTGAGCACCAGCAACCAATGCACGCCGAGCGTCAGCAGCGTCGGCACGAACACCGCCAGACCCCAGGCCACCCAGCCGTGATGCGACTTGCCCGCATCGAAGTTGCGGCTGGTCCAGCGCGTCCAAGCCAGCACGCCACCGTAGATCGGGTTGTGGTACGTGAGCGGCCGCACCTGCTCGATCAGCAAGGCGCACAGGATGGCAAAAAAGCTCATCGGGCGATGATAGCGAGTGAGATCCCGTGCCCGCCTGCAGACGGGCGCGCTGAAAAGGCCATGAAAAAAAGGCCCCGCAGGGCCTTTCGTCGTCCAGCGCGCGTGCCGGATCAGTTCTGCGCGCGGGCCACGTTACGCAGGTCGCGGATCTGGTCGTGGTTCTTCTGGGCACCGGCCGCCTGGCGCTCCACCACCGTACGCACGTCGGCGGGCAATTCTTCCTTCAACGCCTTGCGATAGCGTGCGATCGCAGCGTCTTCGCCCTTCTCGCAGGATTCAAGAATCGACAGTTCGCTGTCGGCGCCAACGGCACCCTTGACCTGCACCCAACCGCGATGCAGCGCACCAGCAGCAGTGCCACCGGATGCGGGCTCGCCGCCGTATTGGACGATGAGGGTCTCGAGTTCGCGCGCTGCTTCAGCGCAACCGGCCGAGCGGCTGGCAAAGAGCTGCTTGACGTTCGATGTCTCGACCTGCTCGGCGCACGTCTTGAAGCCGTATTCGCCGTCGCGTGCGTTTTCCAGCAGATCGTTGAGGACGCTCACCACTTGATTGTTTTCAGCCATTTGTGATTCCTTTTGCCCGAGGGCATGGGTTGAAAGAAAAGAGAAAGTCCCGTTCGGGAACCTGACCGTCAGAGTCGCGTCGGGAGCGCGTGCCGAGCGTCGTCGGCACTGCCGTATGCCTGTCAGCCAGAGGCTTCGTGAAAGGCGGGAATCCGTCGAAGGCCGTCGGATCCGGTCGCGTGCGCCGGCCACCTACGAACACGTCGCCGCCGCGATGACAAAACGGTGCATCGACGCCCGCCACATTGACGCCATCCCCTCGAGCAAGAGGGCCAACCGCCTCGCAAGAGGCTCACAGGAGATATGACATGGCCACAGACGACGGACAACTCGGCAACGGCGAGCCCAACCGCGATCCCATCACAGGCGCGCCGGGCGCGCATCCCGTGGGCACCGGCCTCGGCGCCACTGGCGGCGCACTCGCGGGCGCGGCGGCCGGCTCGCTGGCAGGACCGGTCGGCACGGTGGTTGGCCTGGTGGCCGGCGCAGTGGCCGGCGGACTCGGCGGCAAGGCCGTGGCCGAAGGTGTGAACCCGACGATGGAAGACGCTTACTGGCGAGAGAACTACGCGAAAGAGGAATACGTCGACGCCACGCGCAGCTACGACGACTACGCACCGGCTTATGCGCTCGGCTGGTCGGGCCGTGCCGAACGCGGCGCCGACTTCGAAGCCGTCGAGCCCACCTTGGCCGGCGAGTGGGAAACCCGCCGCGGCGCATCCAACCTGGAATGGGCGCAGGCACGACCCGCGACGCGCGCCGCCTGGGACCGCGCCGACGAAACCTACTACGCCCAGCAGGCCAACGGCAGCGACATCGTCAGCCACGAAGCGTTGGGCAGCGAGGGCGTGGTCGACGTGCTGAACGATCTGCTCGAAAACGCACGCGATGGCGAATACGGATTTCGGACCTGCGCCGAGCAGGTGGAAAGCGCCAACGCCAAGCAGCTGTTCTTCACTCGCGCAGAGGGATGCCGACAGGCCGGTGAGGAGCTGATGCAGTGGATCCGCAAATATGGCGGCGAGCCGGCATCGGGCGGCACCGCGGCAGGCGCGGCGCACCGTGGCTGGGTGCAGGTCAAGGGCAGCTTGGGCGCCGACAGCGAGCTGTCGATTCTCGAATCGTGCGAACGGGGTGAAGACACCGGCATCGCGCGCTATCGCAAGGCGCTCAAGCAGGCGCTGCCGGCGGACGTTCGAGCAGTGGTGCAAAAGCAGGCCGACGGGGCACAGCGCAATCACGACCTGATCCGCGACCTGCGCAACGCAGCGCGCGAAATGGACTGAACGGCGATTGCCGAACATGAAAAAGCCCGCAGGCAATGCCTGCGGGCTTTTTTACGTGGCAGCGCCGATCAGGCAGCGGTCGGATCGTTTTCGCGGCCGAAATGCCGGTGCGCGCCCATCGCCGAGATGAAATCGGCAATGGCTGCATCGGCGTTGGCGGCGTCGGCCAGGATCAGGCCGGCATCGGCCGAACCGTCGGGCAGCGTGAGCGGAATCTGCGCTTCGCCCAGCAAGGCTTCCGAGGCACCGAAGGCCAGGATCGTCTTGCAGTGCCAATACTGCGCCCGCAGGAATTCCAGCGTGTGCGCATCCTTGCTCAAGGACTCGACGGCCGCCGCCCCATCGGGCAGCACCAACGCATCGAACAGGAAGCCTGGCGAGTTCTCCATCGTCGCATCGGCGGCGAACTTCTCGCCGCCCGCGCCCACGTAGGTCCCCAGCCGCGCCCCGACCAGCCTCGGCACCGCACCGGCAGCGACCAGCGCCGACACCAGCTTGCCGAGCGACGCGCCTTCCACGCCGTTCGCCACCAGGATGGCGATCTTGCGGGTGCGGATGCCGCCATCGCCAGGGCGCGCCAGCAACGACAGCGCCGGCGAGCTTTCGATCTCCGGCGCAGCCGGGTTTTCCAGCGCTTTCGGCAGCGCGGCCGGCAACTCCATGCCCAGGTCCTGCGCCAGGCGGGCGGCCAGCTCGGGCGATGCGTTCAGCAGGCTCGCCACCACGCGTTCACGGATGGCCGGCACGGTGACCTTCGACAGCTCGAAGCGGAACGCGTTGCCGATGTGCGCCTTCTCGACCTCGGTCTGGCTCTCGAAGAACAGACGCGCTTGCGTGTAGTGGTCCGCGAATTTCTCCGGCTTGATGCGGACCTTGTCGGCGCTCTCCTTGGCGTCGATGCGCCGGGCGATGCTCGCGAAGCCCTGGTCGGCACCGGCCTGGAACGGCGCGCCGCCGGCGAGCGAGTTCGGCTCGTACGACACGCGACCGCGGTGAATCGCCTGGCGGTGCATGCCGTCGCGCTGGTTGTTGTGGACCTGCGCGATCGGCGCATTGATCGGCAGCTCGTGGAAGTTCGGCCCACCGAGGCGGCTGATCTGCGTGTCGACGTACGAGTGGATGCGCCCGGCGAGCAGCGGGTCGTTGGTGAAGTCCAGGCCCGGCACGATGTGCGCGGTGCAGAACGCCACCTGCTCGGTCTCGGCGAAGAAGTTGTCGGGGTTGCGGTTGAGCACCATGCGGCCCACCACCTGCACCGGCACCAGCTCCTCGGGGATGAGCTTGGTCGCGTCGAGGATGTCGAAGCTGAACTGCTCGGCCTGCTCCTCGGTGAAGATCTGCAGGCCCAGTTCCCACTCGGGGTACTCGCCGGCCTCGATGGCTTCCCACAGGTCGCGGCGATGGAAGTCCGGGTCGGCGCCGGAGATCTTCACCGCCTCTTCCCACACCATCGAATGCGTGCCCAGCTTGGGCTGCCAGTGGAACTTGACCAGGAAGGATTCGCCCGCGTCGTTGACCAGGCGGAAGGTGTGCACGCCGAAGCCTTGCATCATCCGGTAGCTGCGCGGGATGGCGCGGTCGGACATCTGCCACATCAGCATGTGCGTGGACTCGGGCATCAGCGAGACGAAGTCCCAGAAGGTGTCGTGCGCACTGGCGGCCTGCGGCATCTGGTGGTGCGGCTCGGGCTTGACGGCGTGCACCAGGTCGGGGAACTTGATCGCGTCCTGGATGAAGAACACGGGCATGTTGTTGCCCACCAGGTCCCAGTTGCCTTCGTCGGTGTAGAACTTGACGGCGAAGCCGCGCACGTCGCGTGCGGTGTCCTTGGAGCCGCGCTCGCCGGCGACGGTGGAGAAGCGCACGAACACCGGGGTGATCTTGCCGGCTTCCTTGAAGGGGGCGGCCTTGGTGTATTGCGTGAGCGGCTCGTAGGCCTCGAAGAAGCCGTGGGCGCCCGAGCCGCGGGCGTGGACGATGCGCTCGGGGATGCGCTCGTGGTCGAAGTGGGTGATCTTCTCGCGCAGGATGAAGTCTTCGAGCAAGGCGGGGCCGCGCGGGCCGGCCTTGAGCGAATTCTGGTTGTCGGCGATCGGCACGCCCTGGTTGGTGGTGAGCACCTGGCCGCTGGAATCGACGCGCACACGGTCGAGCGTGTCGATGGTGGCGTTGACGCCTTCCTGCGCCACGGTGCCGGTCTTGCTGGAGGCATTGGCTTCGGACAGCGTGCTCGCACCGGGCAGGCGAGAGGGCGGGCTGACGGTGGCGCCGGCCGGGGTGAGGGCTGCGTTGGCCAGGCCGTGCTCGAGCGGCTTGTTGGGGTTGGAGGGCATCGCGCTGGCAAGGGCCTGCGTGTCGATCGCCTTCTGCGTGGGCAGGTCGCCCTTGCCAGCGGCCGCAGGCGCGGGCTGCGACGGT
>NZ_RCZJ01000005.1 GCF_006438845.1 Variovorax ginsengisoli | reverse complement strand
TGCTGTCATGTCAGATCACCTTCGCTTCGTTCTTCAGCTTGTCCACCAGGGCGGCCACATCGGCCACCTTGATGCCGGCACCGCGCTTGGGCGGCTCGCTCACCTTGAGCGTCTTCAGGCGCGGCTTGACGTCCACGCCGAGGTCTTCGGGCTTGAAGACGTCGAGCGTCTTCTTCTTAGCCTTCATGATGTTGGGCAGCGTGACGTAGCGCGGCTCGTTCAGGCGCAGGTCGGTCGTGATGACGGCCGGCAGCGTGAGCGTCAGCGTTTCCATTCCGCCGTCGACTTCGCGCGACACGGTGGCCTTGCCGTCGGCCACATCGACCTTCGAGGCAAAGGTCGCTTGCGGCAAGTCGGCCAACGCGGCCAGCATCTGGCCGGTCTGGTTGGCGTCGTCGTCGATGGCTTGCTTGCCGAGAATGATCAGCTGCGGCTGTTCCTTGTCGACCAGCGCCTTCAACAGTTTGGCAACGGCCAGCGGCTGGAGTTCTTCGGTGGTCTCGACCAGGATGCCGCGGTCGGCGCCAATGGCCATGGCGGTGCGCAGGGTTTCCTGGCACTTGGCATCACCGCACGAGACGGCGATCACTTCGGTGACCACGCCCTTCTCTTTCAGGCGAACCGCTTCTTCGACGGCGATCTCGTCGAACGGATTCATGCTCATCTTGACGTTGGCGATATCGACGCCGGTGCCGTCGGACTTCACGCGAACTTTCACGTTGTAGTCGACGACCCGTTTGACTGGGACAAGAATTTTCATTGACGTGCGATTTAAAAGAAAAAGCAGGCCCTGGCTAATGCAAGGCCCACTCCGGTTTCAGCCTTGGGCGAGGAAACGGCCGACCATGTCGTTGAACGACGAGGCCCATTCGATCTGGGTCCAGTGCCCGCAATGCGGATACACATGCAGCTGCGCGCGAGGGATCAGGCTGGCCAAGGTCAGCGCGTTCGACAATGGAATGACCTTGTCTTCGCGACCATGGACCACCAGCGTCTCGTGCGGCAGCGCGCGAATCTTGTCCTCGGGCGTGGTCAGCGCCTCGATGTACTGCTGGCGCGGTCCGGGGGAGAACATTTGCGCGAAGCGCTCCTGCACGCCTTCGCGCGCGCTGGCTCGGTAGCGAAGCTCTGCGAGTTCGTCGTTGACCAGCTTGCGATCATGCGCAAAGACGTCCAGCAGGCCCTTCATGTTCTCGATGGAAGGCGTATAGCCCCAGACGGCATCGAGACCGGGCGTCAGCGGAAAGTCGACACCCACGCTGCCCATCAATACCAACTTGCGCACGCGCTCGGGCCGGCTCGCGGCAATGGCGAGGGCGAGTCCGCCGCCGAAGGAATTTCCCACGAGATCGACGGTGTCAAGCTCCAAGGCGTCCAGGAATCCCAACAGGTGATTAACCCAGGTGTCGAGCCCATAGCGCGTGCCGGCCGGCGCATCTGTGTAGCCAAAGCCGACCATGTCCGGCGCCAGCACGCGGGCCTGTGTCGACAAGGGTCCGATGTTCAGTCGCCAGTTGGCCCAGGCGGTAACACCCGGGCCGGAGCCGTGGATCATCACCACCGGGTGGCCGGTCCCTTGGTCGTGGTAGTTGGTGTCGAAGCCGGCCGCCAGAATGCGATTGCCGAGTTCAGGATTTGACGTGGTGCTCATGACGTCGCCTTGCTTTCGCGGTCGCAGATATTGGCCAGCAATTCGGCGCCGCGGTTGGCCGCGGAAAGGCCTCGGAACAGAAAGCACAGGTTGATAACCGCCTGCATCTCCTCCCAGGTGGCGCCGGCCTTGCGCGCCGCGATGCCGTGCAGAACGGCCGCATCGCTCAGGTCCATCAGAAGCATGCCGAAAAGCATCAGCTGCGCAGTCTTGACGTCGAAGCACGAGGGGTACATGCCATGCTCGCGCATCTGCTCCTGCAGATCGAGCATCTTCGGATCGAGCGCACCGGTGACGAGCATGCGTGCCTCAATGCGCGGCGGCAGGAAGCCGACCAGTTCTTCGTAGATCGCTCCGCGCTGTTCGATCGACACGCTCTTGTCCGCGTAGCTCCCCATGGATTTCTGAACTGCGTCTTTGTTGATTCTAGGTGGCAACATAGTCATTCCTTTGTTTGTTCGGGCCAGTAGGCGAAGCCCAATCCGGTCTTGGCGTGGTGCGCCGGGATGTAGTCCACGACCTCCCCTTTCCACTGGCACGCGCCCGCGGCGACGATCCAGGCCCGGGTCTCGCCTGTACCACCGCGCATGGTGGCCGAATCGACGCTGAAGAGGTTCTGCAGCTCCGCGCTACGGTTAGTCGCGATGCGATCGAGGATCCATCGATCCAATGGCTCATCGATCCAGCCAGCACGCGGGCCCACTGGGTCGTGCGACAGCCCACCCGAGGCATAAATCGCAACCCGTTCGGGCCGGTTTGCCAGCAGCTTGGCCAGCGTCTGCCCGACTTGCCAGCAACGCCGCGCGGTGGGCAGTGGTGGGAAGTAGCAGTTGAGGTACAGGGGAATGATGGGCACGTCCAGCTTGGGCAGCAGGCGCTGGGCCGGATAGACGATCATGTGCGAGGTGCCTCGTTCGGGATGACGTCCCATCGGCTTCATCACCGAGGTGGACGCCATGTCGAAACCCTCTTCCAGCATGGCGCCCAGCAAGTACGTTGACAGTTCCTGGTGCACCGGGAGGTGGATGCGCGAGTCCTCCGCCGGCTGATCGACGTAGAACGGCGCCGCCGAACCCCAGACTTCTTCGCCCGTGTACAGGCACATCGCCGGATTGCAGCGTTGATCGAACATGTCCTCCTGGTCGTCGCCGACGAAAATCACCGCATCGGGCCGGTAGGCCTCCAGCTGCCGGCGCAAGACGTCGAAGGCCGTGTCGATGCGCTGCACGTACCCGCGGATGACCTCAGCTGTCTCCAGCTTGGCGGTGTGCGGTTGCGATTCCTTCATGTAGTCGGGAATCGCGCCGTACACCTTGGGCCACAGCTCGGGCGGGCAGAACATGGCGGGGGCGTGCGATGACGCCAGTCCCAGTCCGATCATTGGATAGCTCCTCGTGAATGCATATGGGTCACCTGCATCAAAGCCTGCACCATGGCCTCGGGGCTGGCCTTGTTTTGTCCGGCGATGTCCATGGCCGTACCGTGGCCGACCGATGAGAACAGCACCGGTGTTCCGATCGACAGCGCTGCCGCGCCATGCCTGGCCATCAGCTTGGCAGGCACATGGCCTTGGTCGTGAAGCATCACAATGAAAGCATCACAATCGCCGCGTGGCAGCAATGTGTCCGCGCCGATCGGTCCGATCAACTCGATGTCTTCGCCGCGACAGGCCTCAATGGCGGGAACGATGCGCTCGATTTCCTCAGTGCCGAAAAGGCCCGACTCCCCGGCGTGCGGGTTGACGCCAGACACACCGATGCGGGGCCGTGCATATCCGAGCCGGCGCAACGCCCGAGCCGTCGAGCGGATCACCTTCTGGACCCGCTCGCGCGTGATCATGTCGATGGCGTCACGCGTGCTCAGATGCACCGTCACGTGCGCAATACGCATCGTGTCCCAGCACAGCATCAGCACCACTTCGTCGATGGGCGTGTTCGTGCGCCTAGCCAGGTATGAGGGGTGGCCGTCGAAGGCGATGCCCGCCTCTTTGATCGCCACCTCGTGAATGGGCGCGCCAACAACAGCATCGACATGCCCGTCCATCGCGGCCTGCACGGCCGCGTCGAGCGCTGCCACCGTGGCCGCGCCATACCGGGCGGCCACGACGCCGAGTTCCAGGCCCTCGCCCAGGCTGTCGACATGAACGATGGCCAACTCGTCGGAGCAGCCGGCGATCTCCGATACCGACGACAGTGTGCGGCAGTCGATGGACATGCCACAGCGCTGGGCATGCACGTCTAGCGCCCGACGGTCGCCGAACAGCACAATGCGACAGCGTTCCTTGACGCGCGGATCCGCCGCTGCCTTGAGCGCGATCTCCGGCCCGACCCCGGCCGGATCGCCAAGCGTCACGGCGACCACGCGCCGAGCGGGCACTTCGTTCACAGCGGCAGCGCCAGCAGTGTGTCGACGCGCGAGCTGTCGCACACCACGACGCGCTCGACGAAAGAAGCCCTCCCGTCGGCGATGCGTACGCGGTCTTGATAGACGCCGGCGGCGAAGGTGGACATCTCGCCAGTGCGCATGGTCCGCAGGATCAGAAAGCTTGTCTCGGCTTGCACGAGCCCGTTGTCCATGGACATGATGAAGGGCCGACCCATCAGGTGCCGGTAGACCTGCCCTTCATAAATATTCGCTTCACGCAATGACCTCACCCGGTCGGTCAGCATGCCGCGGGAATCGGCGAAGAGCACGCCAAAGGGATAGCCCGCCTCAACGTTCTCGCGCGACGTCACCTTGTAGATGCACTTCTCATCGAAGAAGCCGGGCCAGCGTTCAAGCTGATCGAGATCGATGGCGCGTGCGTAGTCTTCCATTGTGTCGGCGAGCAAGCCAATCAGCGCAGCTTTGTCGTTATGAATGTCGGCCATCAGAGCTTCACCAGGTTGCGATAGAACTTCCAGAAACCGCGGATCGAGTTTTCCGATGCGCGGGACGACGATGTGGAGGTGCTCGCGCCACCCATCATCACCACCGACGATTGACAGGACGCCCCCGCGGTACCGCGCTGCACGAAGCCGCCGACCGCGCCGTCCTCCATGGACACGTAGCCCGCCGGGCCGACGAGATTGGCGTGCTTCATGCGCAGCGTTTGCATGCGCTCGTCGTCATCAGTAAAGCCGATCAACGTCCAGACCAGATCGGTCTGCCGGGTGCTCTTCGGCAGGATCTGCCGCACCGCCAGGCTGTTGTGGATGGCCTGGAGCACGAAGCCGGGAAACACCGACAAGATCTGCACATGACAGCCGTCGCCAAACTCGTCGACGATGTCCAGCACACTGGCATCGTTCAACGAAAAGTCTTCCTGGTTGCTGCGCAGGCCTTCCTTGGCAAACTCCTCGTCCTTGCCGCCCTTGTGGCTCAACGAGTAGCTGACATGGTGGCCGCCGCTGTCCGACACGATGACGCCACCGCCCTGCGACAGGCGAGACACCTTGAAAGTGGCGAAGAAGGTGTGCAGCAGACTGGAGTGGTAAGTGTCCTTGACGTTCTCGAAGTACAGCTTCCAGTTGTTAGGCAGCGCCTGCGTGTACTGACCATAGATGCGGATCGGCTTGTGCAGAACGCGGCGCAGTCGCGCGGTGACCGCTTCGCCCAGGTAGGTCTCGATGTCAGGCGTTTCGGCCGACAAGGTACCGAACACCAGACCGCAGAAGGTCTGGGTGCGCAGCTTGCGGGGGCCATGCTGCTTGAGATCGAAGTCTGCCGGCATGCCGCCTTCGCCATTGATGCCGCGGCGAAAGGCCACGCTCTTGAGGTTGCCCTGCAGGTCGTGCGACCAAGCGTGGTAGACGCAGGTGAAATTCTTCGCCTTGCCGCGATTCTTCAGCGCCAGCAGGGAGCCGCGATGGGCGCAGCGGTTCTCGAACGCGCTGATCGTGCCGTCCTCGCCACGCACCACGATTACTGGCATGTCGCCCACGAATGTGGTCTTGTAGTCACCCTGCTCCGGCAATTCGGCCTCAAGCCCCAGGTAGTTCCACACCGGCCCCTGGTAGATGTCCTCCTGCTCCTGTCGATACACGTCTTGGTCGTCGTAGACCCAGTAGGGAACTCGGGTGAGTTCGTTCTGCGGCCAGGTGGACCGCTCTTGCGTAGAGTGCGCAGTCATTTAGTCTCCGTTCAAAAGGTTGTTCTCGCGCATGAAGGCTTGGACGTTCTTCGCGGTTCGCTCGCTGTGCGCGCGCAGCAGTTCGCAGGCGGTGTCGGCGTCGCGATCGAGTGCCGCCTTCATGATGGCGGCGTGCTCTTTGGCGACATTGCGTTGCGGCGGGCGGGTCTTCAGAAACAGCCGTCGGTAACGATCCGACTGGTCATGCAGGGTCCCGCAAAACTGGATCAGCATCGGCATGCGGCAGCCGGCGATCAGACCCAGATGGAAATCGTGATGCGTGCGCTCCCATTCGTCGAGAAATGGCACGAAGCCGTCGCGCTGCTCGATGCGCGTGAGCCGGTGGAACATCGACACCAGGTTTTCTTCCCATGCCGGATCGCCGCATTCAATCGACCGGCGTAGCGCGAACGGCTCCATGTGCGCCCTAAGGCGAGTGACTTCGTCGAGGTGAGCTATGGAGGCTTCGGCGACACGGAAACCCCGCTGATCCTCGCTGACGACGAGTCCCTCCCCCGTCAGACGCAACAAGGCTTCACGCACCGGGCTCAGGCTCACCCCGTACCGCGCGCCCAGTTCTTCCAGACGCAGCCTGGTGTTAGGCATCAAGCTGCCAGAGAGGATGCCGTCGCGCAGTTGCGACGTGAGAGTGCTGGCGATGCTCAGCTTTGCAGTGGACATGTCGGATCTCGCCTTCCGGGGATGGATTCAGGGCGACTATAAACCATAAATCGAAATTCATCACGATTTCGAAATTTTGTTGACTTTCATTTATTTCGACCCTACAGTCGCCGGCAAATAGATGGAGACAACGCATGAAGCACACACGAAGGACAGCTCTTGGCATGACGTTTGCGCTTCTCTCTCGACCCGGCTTCGCTCGGGCAGACGCCTATCCCGAACGGCCGGTGAAGATCGTTGTTCCCTATCCAGCCGGCGGCTATTACGACCGGGTAGCGCGCATCCTCGGCGCTGCGCTGCGCGTACCACTCAAGCAGCAGTTGATCGTTGACAACAAGGTTGGCGCCAACGGCGTCATCGCAGCGGCCCAGGTGGCTTCGTCGCCACCAGACGGCTACACCCTGTTGCTCGCCGGCGTCGGACCGAACGCGATATCCCCGGCGCTGTCGCCCCATCTCCAATACGAACCGATCAAAAGCTTCGCGCCGATCTCGCTCCTAGTCTCTGCACCCAACGTTCTCGTGGTGCCAGCGAGCTCGCCCATACAGACCTTCGGCGAGTTCGTCGCCCTGGCGAAGCGCTCCAGCGCCGCGCTGAACTACGCCCACAACGGCGTGGGCAGTTCGGTGCACCTGGCCATGGAACTGCTCGAGAACCGGACTGGTATCCAGCTGACGGCGATTCCCTACAAGGGCAGCGCGCCCGCTGTCCAGGCCGTCACCTCAGGCGAGGTGAGCATCGCGTTCGCATCCGTGTTGGACGTCCTGCCTCTGATCGAGGCTGGCCGCCTGCGCGCGCTCGCGGTAGGCGGTACGGAGCGCATCGCCGCGATCCGCGAAGTGAAGACGGTCGCCGAGCAGGGAGTCGCCGGCTTCGACTCCACTGCATGGAGCGGGCTCTGCGCGCCCGCAGGGACCCCGGCGGACATCGTGGCGAAGCTCAACGAGGCCGTGAACACCGTGCTCAAGGACCCGAAGGTCGCCAAGCAGCTGTCTCCAGGCGGTGAGCTGCAGATATTGGGTGGCTCTTCGGAGCAATTCGGGAGCTACATCCGCTCCGAGATCGCGAAGTGGACCCAGGTGGTAAAGGACAACGGCATCAAGCCCGAATGAATATGGACAACCTGATCTCTCTTTGCGCCGAGGCGGACGTGCCGTCCGATGCCGGCTTACGCGTTGACTTGCCTGGCCGGCCATCGCTGGCCGTGTTCCGGCTGGACGACACATTCCACGTGATCGACGACACCTGCACGCACGGCCTGGCATCGCTGTGCGACGGCTATGTGGAGGACGGCACCGTCGAATGCCCGCTGCATGCCGGCAAGTTCTGCATCAAGACGGGCGCGGCCATCGACGGCCCGGTGGACACGCCCGTGCAGGTCTATCCCTCGCAGGTCGTCAGCGGCCGAATCTGCATTTCCAACGAATCTTTGAGGACGACAGAATGAAGGTGAATAGAAAATTGAAGGCCGCCATCATCGGCAGCGGCAACATCGGGACTGATCTGATGATCAAGATCCTGCGCCACGGTCGCAACATCGAGATGGGCGCCATGGTCGGCATCGACGCCGCATCCGATGGTCTGGCCCGTGCTGCACGCATGGGCGTCGCGACCACCCACGAAGGCGTGGAAGGCCTTTCGCGCCTGCCTGTGTTCGAAGACATCGACATCGTTTTCGATGCCACCTCGGCCGGTGCGCACGTCAAGAACGATGCCTTCCTGCGTAGCCTCAAGCCACACATCCGCCTGATCGACCTGACGCCCGCCGCCATCGGTCCGTACTGCATCCCCGTGGTGAATGGCCAGGATCATTTGACTGCCTCGAACGTGAACATGGTCACCTGCGGCGGCCAAGCCACCATCCCGATGGTTGCAGCGGTCTCACGTGTCACGAAAGTGCACTACGGCGAGATCGTCGCCAGCATCTCAAGCAAGAGCGCCGGCCCCGGCACCCGCGCGAACATCGACGAGTTCACCGAAACCACGTCCAGGGCGATCGAAGTGGTGGGTCGCGCGGCCAAAGGCAAAGCCATCATCGTGCTCAACCCCGCGGAACCGCCATTGATGATGCGCGACACGGTCTATACGTTGAGCGACTTTGCCGACGAGGACGCCATCTCCGCATCGATTGAGCGCATGGTGGCCGACGTCACAGCCTACGTCCCCGGCTACCGACTCAAGCAAAAAGTTCAGTTCGACCGGATCGAGGCTGACCAGCCGATTCGCATCCCGGGCGTTGGTGCCCGCTTGCACGGACTCAAGACATCGATCTTCCTCGAAGTCGAAGGCGCCGCGCATTACCTTCCGGCCTATGCCGGCAATCTGGACATCATGACCAGTGCAGCGCTGCGCACTGCCGAATCCATGGCCGATCGCGTGTTCGGTGCTGTGGCCGCACTGGGTTGAGGGAGACATTGAAATGACACACCAAGCCGACAAGAAGATCTACATCTCGGACGTCACGTTGCGTGACGGCAGCCATGCCATTCGCCATCAATACAGCGTGCAGCAGGCGATGCAGATCGCGAGTGCGCTGGACGAGGCCAAGGTCGACTCCATCGAAGTAGCTCACGGCGATGGCCTGCAAGGCGGCAGCTTCAACTACGGCTTCGGCGCGCACACCGATGTCGAATGGATCGAGGCGGTCGCCAGCGTGGTCAAGCACGCGAAGATCGCGACGCTGCTGCTTCCGGGCATCGGTACCGTCCATGACTTGAAGGCGGCCTACCAGGCCGGCGCGCGCATCGTGCGCGTGGCCACCCATTGCACCGAGGCCGACGTGTCGCGCCAGCATATCGAGTACGCCCGTGAACTTGGCATGGAAGCCGTCGGCTTTCTGATGATGAGCCACATGACGACGCCCGCGGCGCTGGCGCAGCAGGCCAAGCTGATGGAGAGCTACGGTGCCACCTGCTGCTACGTGGTGGATTCGGGTGGCGCCCTCAACATGAACGAGGTCCGCGACCGCTTCCGTGCATTCAAGGATGTGCTCAAGCCAGAGACGCACACCGGCATGCACGCCCACCACAACCTGAGCCTTGGCGTGGCCAACAGCATCGTCGCTGTCGAAGAAGGTTGCGATCGTGTGGATGCCAGCCTTGCTGGCATGGGCGCAGGCGCCGGCAACGCGCCGCTGGAAGTCTTCATCGCAGCGGCGGCACGTCTGGGCTGGAACCACGGGACTGAACTGTACAAGCTGATGGACGCGGCCGACGACATCGTGCGTCCGCTGCAGGACCGGCCGGTGCGTGTCGATCGCGAGACCCTCGCTCTCGGCTATGCCGGCGTGTACAGCAGCTTCCTGCGGCATGCCGAAGTGGCATCGAAGAAGTATGGACTGAAGACGGTCGACATACTGGTGGAACTGGGCCGTCGCAAGATGGTCGGTGGGCAGGAAGACATGATCGTCGATGTGGCTCTGGACTTGGCGCGTCCGGACAGTTCGCACTCGGCAAGCTGACTGGAGATAGCCAAGTGACCTATACCACCGACTCCGCCACTCGCGACGCCGCGCTCGCACTTCGCGAGGCGAGGCTTTCTAAGCGGCCCATCCCACCGATCTCCGGCACGTACGGCATCGCGACCGCCGATGCCGCCTACGCCATCGCGGAGATCAACGTCCAGGCCGCCGTGGCCTCGGGCCTGCGCATCGTGGGCAAGAAGGTCGGGCTGACGTCCAAGGCCGTGCAGACCCAGCTCGGGGTCGACCAGCCGGACTTCGGCGTGCTGTTCGACGACATGGAGTATCTCGATGGCCAGGACATTCCGACGACTCGGCTGATGCAGCCCAAGATCGAGGCCGAGGTGGCCTTCGTCATGGGTGCTGATCTGACAGGCGAGCGCCCCACCTGGGCCGAGTTCCTGCGCTGCGTCGCCTATGCGCTGCCAGCACTCGAGATCGTCGACAGCGCCATCTCGGACTGGAAGATCAGCTTCGTCGACACGGTCGCGGACAACGCCTCGAGCAGCCTGTACGTGCTTGGCGACCAGCCGGTGGCCCTCGGTGCTCTTTCACTCGGCGAACTCGGGATGCTGATGACCCGCAACGGCGCGACCGCATCGGTCGGCATCGGCGCGGCATGCCTGGGCCATCCGCTGCGCGCCGCGTACTGGCTCGCCCAGACCATGGGAGAACGCAAGCAGCCGCTGCGCGCGGGCGAGGTGATCCTTTCCGGCGCGCTGGGCCCCATGGTGCCGGTCTCCGCTGGCGACACGATCCGCGCCAATATCGGCGCCCTGGGCAGCGTGTCGTGCCGCCTGGTGTAAGCGGAGAACGTTCGAAATGACCGTACCCATCAAGGAACCCGTATTGGTACTGGGCGGCGGGCTCGCTGCCGTGTCGTTTGTCGGAACGCTGCGCTCCCAAGGCTGGAATGGGCCGATCTGCGTTGTGGCGGAAGAGAACGAGGCGCCGTACGACCGCCCGCCTCTGTCGAAGGAATTCCAGCACGAGGGCGACGAAGACAAAATTCGTCTGGACCTCCGGCAGGTGAAAGACGTCGAGTGGATTCGAAACGCCCGCGCGGTGTCGCTCGATCTCCGAGGCCGACAGGTGACGCTGGCCGATGGTCGCCAGCTTTCATGGGGAACGCTCGTCTTCGCGACCGGTGCCTCGCCCCGCACGCTGCCGACGCTCGCCAACGGACCGGCACCGGTGCTGACGCTGCGCACGCTGCACGATGCGCGCCAGATCCGCGCCCGGCTGGTGCCCGGCGCCGCGCTGACCGTCATCGGCGGCGGCGTGATCGGACTCGAGCTGGCCGCAACGGCCCGCGCCAAGGGCACGAATGTCACGTTGATCGAAGCCACCCCGCGCGTGCTCAATCGCTGTGCGCCCTCGACGCTGGCTGAACTGGTCGAGTTGACTCATCGGACCCAAGGCGTCGATCTCCGGCTGGGTTGCACGATCTCGTCGCTCGACGGCGATCAGCTTGACCTGAGCGATGGCAGCAAGCTGCGCACGGACCTCATAGTCGTGGGTATCGGCGTGCTCGCCAACGACACTCTGGCGCGAGAGGCAGGCATTGCGACGGATGACGGCATCTTCGTGGATGGGCATGGCCGCACCACCTGTCCCGATGTCCTGGCCATTGGGGACGTCACACGCCAGCGCAATCCGGTCAGTGGTCGCTTCGAACGCATCGAGACCTGGTCGAATGCCCACAAGCAATCGGCGACTGCTGCGCGTGCCCTGATCGATCCGTCGACCCCGCCCTACACCGAGGTTCCGTGGTACTGGACGGACCAGTACCACCTGAAGATCCAAGTTGCGGGCTTGGCTGGCGGCGACCAGGAAGTGGTGCGGGGCGATCCGACTTCGGGCAAGGCCAGCATCATGCAACTGCGAGACGGACGCATCGTGGGCGCGTGCTGCATCAACAACGCACGCGAATTCATGGCCCTCAAACGGTTGATCGCGGCGGGCGCACGCTTGGACCTGGAAAGGCTGCGGGACCCCACGGTGGATGCCGTGAAGCTCGTAACGCAGGCCTGACTGCGGCCCCTGGCGCCCAACTGACGAGTCGACGAGCGTGCAGCGTTGGGATTTACGCGAGCCACGGCAGCCTCGTAATGACATAGCGAGTCCCTTGATATAGCTGCGAGACATTTTTCTGACCGATCGGACTCTGCGGTGTCGATACTTCTAATTAGCGCAAAAATTAATAACTCGAGACAAACAATGCCATACGCAAACACACTGAGCCGACGAGAACTCCTCGTTGCGCTTGCCTTTTCGACATTGGGGCGGGATGCACTCGCCCAGGCCAACTTTCCCGACAAGCCCATTCGCCTGGTTGTTCCCTACCCTCCGGGCGGCGCCGCGGCGGCTCAATTGACACTGATTCAGCAGAAGCTCCTGAAGAACACAGGAGCCAATCTCGTTCTCGACTACAAGCCGGGCGCCAGCGGCAACATCGGCGTGGACACCGTTCTGAAGTCGCGTCCTGATGGCTACACCATCGGTTGGGCGGGGACCGGATCGTTCGCCATCATTCCTCATCTGCTCAGCAAGCTTCCTTACGACGTCAGCAAGGATGTGCAGTACATCACCACGGTTGGGTCGATCGCGAACGTGGTGGTCGCAAGCCCGAGCCTCCCAGCGAACAATCTGCGCGAGCTGGTGGCGCTGTCGCAAAAGGAGGATCTGTCTTATGCACTCGCGTCCGTTGGATCCACCATGCATCTGGCCATGGAAGCCATCATCGCTGAGACCGGGCTGAAGATCCGCAATGTGCCTTACAAGGGCGAACAGCCTGCCCTTCTCGATGTCATTCCTGGACGCGTGCCCGTAATGCTGATCACTTTGCCAGGTGCGCTGGAGTATTTGCGCAGCGGCAGACTCAAGGCCCTGGGCATCACGTCGGCAACGCGCAGCCCGCTGCTTCCGCAGGTGCCAACTTTGATAGAGCAAGGCTTTAAGGACCTCGACATCCGCGGAAACTTCGTTCTGTACGGACCGACTGGCATACCGCCGACCACGCTCCAATGGCTACAGCAAGAACTGGCTCGCGCGATCGAGAGTTCGGAAGTTAAAGGCGCGCTGGCCGATCTCGGGACCGATGCTAAGTCGCTGTCGGTTGCAAACACCACGGCCATGGTTCGAGCGGAAGACCAGAGGTGGGGAGCGCTAGTCAAAAAGCTCGGTATCAAGTGGGATTGAACAGGACGATGCGAGCGCAGAGAAGGCGCGCTTCCGTGAGATCACACACTGCATTCAAGGAGACCCAGTGAATTTTGATCAAAGTTCCCAAACTTATTCTGATGCGACAGCGAGCGTGCGACCTCTGACTTTTGAGTCTGAACGTGGCTCGCGCTGTTCGCTCTGCGATTGCGCAAGATTGACCAGCTCACACACCGCATCATGAACCTAAGCACGCCTACCGTCTTCCCTGTTCCATTCCGTTACCGCAAACCCGGCTACGTGGCACTCGCCGTCACAGATCTCGATCGTTCGATCACGTTCTACCGCGACCTGGTCGGCCTCACCCTGCAAGAACGGGACGGCGATGAGATCGCGTTCCTGCGTTGCGGCACGGATCACCACGACGTCGTGTTGTACAAGGCCACCCAGCCCGGCTTGAAGCGCATGGCATTCCAGCTGGAGTCTGCGCAGGATCTGGCGCATGCGCACGGATGGCTCACCGAGCTCGGCTACCAGCCCGTCTGGGCCGCCCCTCAGGAGTGCGGGACACTGCGCCAAGGCCCGACCTTGCGATTCCGCATCCCAGATTGCGAATTGCTGTTCGAGTTCTATGCGCAGATGGAGTCTGGCGGTGAGTGGCAGCCGACCGTCGCCAAGATAGAACGCCTCGGTCATGTGGTCATCGGCATGCGCAACCCCGAAGCCGTGCTCGCGACGCTCCTGGAGAAGCTGAACTTCCGCATGTCCGACCAGTTCGGCACGCACACGTGGTTCCTGCGCTGCTTCCCAAACCCCTACCACCATTCCTTCGCAGTGGCGCGGGCGGAGTTCGATCGCTTGCACCATGTCAATTTCATGGTGACGGACGTGGACGACGTGGGCCGCGCCCTTTACCGCATGCGCAAGGCGGGCGTCGAAATCGTGTTCGGTCCCGGCCGTCACGACATCTCCAATTCCATCTTTCTTTACTTCCTGGACCCGGACGGTATGACGGTGGAATACAGCTTCGGCATGGAGGAGTTTGCCGAAGACGGCGCCCGCGAGGCCCGCCAGCTGCCCTTCTCCATGGAGATCCTGGATTCGTGGGGCAGCGCACCGTTGCCGGCGACCGGCAAGGGCGGGGCGGTCGAGGCCGCCTCGCTGTGATCTCTTACGCGCACGCAACCGACATCCCTGAGGCGGTGCCGGACCAGCGGCAGGCCATGCACAACAAGAGCAGAGACAGCCAATGACAGATACCTATGTGATCGTTCATGGCGCTTGGCATACGGGCGCTGAAATGGAGACTACGGCCGAGCATCTGCGGAAGCGCGGCCACGTCGTGCACTGTCCGACGCTGGCCGGCAACCGTCCCGACGACGAGCCTGCCACCATTGGCTTGTCCGACGCGGTCGATTCGCTCGTCGCCTTCTTCGAGGAGCACGACCTGCACGACGTGCGGCTGGTGGGTCACAGCTACGGCGGCATGGTGATCAGCCACATGCCGTTTCGCCTGCCCGGCCGCATTCGCCGCTTGGTCTATTGGAATGCCTTCGTGCCGCTCGATGGTGAATGTCTCAGGGACCTCGGGGCACCGCAGAGCCGGAAGACCTTCGACAGCGCCGCTGCGGCAAGCGGACAGACCGTCATGCTGCCCTACGCGGTATGGCGCGAAACCTTTATCAACGATGCTGACGAGACGCTGGCGCGCAGCAGCTACGCGCTGCTCAAGCCCCACCCCTACCGCACCATGACCGATCCAGCGGTGCTGCCGCAGCCTTTGGCAACGCTTGCGATCGGAAAGAGCTACATCAACGCCCGCCAGGACACCGCCTTGCCCCAGAGCCTGTCCTGGCATCCGCGCCTGTCGGAACGCTTGGGCCTGTTCAGGCTCGTGGAATGCGATGGCAGCCACGAGCTGTGCTTCACCAATCCAGAACTACTGGCGCTCAAGATTGAACAAGCAGGCCGCGACTGACAGCGAAGGCGACAAGCATGGGTGATGCGCGGCCACTACTGCAGCCCAAAGCGATGACTACACCCTCCTCTGCGCCTCGCCAACGATCTGTGGTCGCGAGTGGTGAACTACACAGACGCAACCGGAAACGCGACTTGTAGTCGCTCGCAATGTGGGACCCAACACCCAAAGCGCTGGTGGTGTGCCATCCTGGCCGTTCAAAGCGTCGACGCCTCCATTGACGCAGCGGGATCAACCATGTCGGTTGTCGCTGGGAACCACAGGTCGGCAATCATTAACGCGGTGGCTGCCTAAAGTTTGACGCTAGCGGCTTGCGTCCGGCTGCTCCATGTGCCTCAGAGATGCGGCTCCCGATCCGATTCTCGACTCGGCCGGCCGCCGCATTGATGCCTTCGTCGTGCGTTTTCCCACGGTGCTGTATTAGCCTCTCAATGGGCGGCATATCACCTTGCGCACACTGTCGCCATAAGAACCCGGCCAGCCCTTGGACACCCAATATTCCAGCTTATTGCCCTGCCAAAGATCACCGACATGAGAAGCTAGCCGCACTATCGACGTTCCCGGTTCCGTTATAAGTTGGGACGGTGGGAAAGGGGCAAAGCGGCCGCGAGCGGCTGGGGACCGCGAAGTATGCGGGATTGCTCGCCTCCGCAATGATCGCGTTCGGGGCAATACCCTTCTCAACCCAATCGACCAAGGGCGTGAGCATTTCGAACTTGTCGGTGGCCGGGCCGCCAGCACAATGGTTCATGCCGGGCACAGGGTAGAAACGGACGAAGTCCTGGGCGTTTGTCTTCGCCTGTGTCTGCTCGAACCACTTGACGGTGCCGGAGAAGGCGATGGCGGAGTCGGCCAGGCCGTGATAGACCAACAACTTGCTACCGCGATTGCGATACTCGTTGCCCGCACCATACGCTGTGAACACCACCCCAGGCGGGTCTGTATAGATGCCGGACGCTGGATAGTTCACCGCGGGGTCCTCGCTCAGGCTGCGGTAGTCGTAGTTCAGCATCCACTCTGGGATTTCGGCCACCTTCAGCACGGGCGGCGGTGTCACGGCCACATACGGCAAGTTGTGGCTGATCAGCTTGGGGGAGTTTGATACAGCGCCACCAAACGACCCGAAGAACCACGAACGCCAACCTTGGTTCACCACGCCATTGGCGGATCCGCCGATCCCCGCATCCCAGTTCCATCCCGAAGCAATCTGCTGTCCCTTCGAGTTGAATGCCCCCTCCATGATCTGCGGGAAGACCGCCACCTGCAGAGCGGTCAAGCAGTCTGCCGCCTTGGCGCCACTGCAGATCAGGCGCTCGAGTTCAGGCCGCACGCGCGCGGTGGTGCACGCCTGCGGATCGCCGACCATGCCATCCTTGAGCCCGTCGAGCGCATCGCATGCCTGCAGCACTGCCGAGGACACGAGCTGAACGTCCGAGTCGGAGTAGGTCTTGTGGATGGAAGGCAGCCCACCGTTATCCGGAATTCCAGAATCACGCGCAAGCTTCGCCAGATCTTGAACGATCTGAGGCGATGCAGAGCGTACTGCACTGATGTTGGGCGCACCGGAGATGATGCCATCATAGTAGGAGGGATAGCGCTCCGCCATGAGCAGCGCTTCGCGACCGCCCTCCGAGCACCCAACGAAATATGACCGGTCCGCCGCTTTTCCGTAGTAGCGCTGAACGAATCGTTTGCCGGCCTGAGTTACGTGATCGTAGGAGTCATAGTAATAGTCTCGCCGAGACTGGGGGTCGCGCGAAAAGGACCCAATGCCACCATCGTTCGGGTCATTGTTCGTGGCGTTGTCATGACCGGAGTCGGTGGAGACGACCGCGAAACCACGGGACAGCGCATTCTCGGTCTGGCCTGCTCCGGGCAGTGCGCCACGTGCGTCTCCCAGCGTGCCGTTCGTACCGCCACCACCCATCATGAAGAAACGGCCATTCCATGCGCTGGAGCTCGGCAAGCGAAGATTGAACTTGATCGCATAACGCTGACCATTCACAGGGCTCACTCGATCGTTCATGGAACCTTGGACCTGACAGTGTTCGGGCTGCTGGGCCAGCGTGGCGGTTGCCGCCGCCGCCGGCACCAAGACGGCCGAAGTGACGTTGACCCGGTAGGTCCCGTTCGGACTGCTGGTCGTCTCGTTAAGAGTCGACAGCGCAGAACACGCTTGCTCCGCCGTCAACGAAGGTGTCACCGCGAATGGAGGTGGCTCCGATCCGGACCCGCCACAGGCGGCAATACCGAGGCCGACCGCGATCCCCATCCAATACAAACCTGCTCTCATGTGTCGTCTCCTACTGAAATCTTTTGTTCGATTGGTGCTTTAGCTCCGCGCGAGGAGCCCCGCCAGACCATCGAACTGTAGGCGCGGTCCGCACCTTTATCCCTGTGACGATTTTTCACGAAAGCATCAAAAAACTTGATGTCAATGCTGTCGGGCTTGCTGCTTGCTTTGAACCTGCTAACAACAGACATCTGGGGCCTCGTTGGGCTACGCAACGGCGTGAAAGACTTTGCGCACCCAGGCATTCGCTGCTCAGTCTCGGAACGCGATGCTGGAAATTCAGTGCTGAGCGCGCGGGATCGATCGCACGAGACATGAAGCCAGGGCCGACATGTCTCGAAAAGATTGAACAGTTTTGCCACCCGTTGCAAGCGAGGCCCATACGGCCCGATCCCGCGTGCCCGCTCAGAACTCGCGGGAGGCTGCTTAGGGTCCAAAAGAGACGTTCCCATCGCTCCGAAGCGGACACTGAAACCATCGTGGACGCGCATGTGCGCGGTACGTCAAGAGCGCGGAGAGTTGCTGAGGCGCCCTCGCCAGAAAGCATAGCCACGGCTCAACCACTTGTGCCGAGGAAGTGCCGGAAGCCGGCGGTCCAAAAACGGAGCAAGGAAGTCTTCATCACCGAAGCGCACACGGTACGCAGCAACGAGCACCCAACGACGTCGTCGAACCCGTGCCTTCACGGCACCGGGGACCAAGCCTCGTTCACGCACCGCATTGCCACGAAGCGCGCCTCGGAGCGACTCCTTGGGCATACGCAAGAGCTTGCCTCGGTACTGAGTAGCGTAGGCCTTGGCTGTGCGAAATCGGTACCTTCTGATTCTCATGTGGGGCGTGCCCAGGACTGCTTCTGGCCGCATTCTGCCTTTGCCCTACCGCGCCGCCACGAGGCAACGCGCTTGCTCGTGGTCCCACGCGCCTCCGCGGTCCAAGCACTTGTCTATCGACACCTCGCGCGCAAGCCAGATGCCGGCGGCCGCAGCGGCGGCCACCACAATCAACAGGACGATTCCGAGGCGAAGCCGGGTGGTCATGGTGAAGGTCCGCTTCTGGCGGCGGATTCAACCGGTCGATGCAACACACTAACCACTGCTGAGGCAGAAGGAGTGTTGCAGATGAAGTATTGGACGCGAACCTACTACACCGACGCCCAGAAGGCATTGATGTGGGAGCGCTGGAAGGAAGGCTGGACTCTTCATCAGATCGGCCATCTGTTCGACCGACCTCACACCTCGATCCACAACATCCTGTCGAAGACGGGGGGCATTCGGCCGCCGGACCGGCGACGCAGCGCCAATGCGCTGACCCTGGCAGAACGAGAAGAGATATCCCGTGCTCTGATGGTCGGTGAATCGATGCGCTCGGTGGCCGCCCGACTTGGCAGTGCACCGTCGACCATCAGCCGCGAGATCGGTCGCAACGCAGGGCAAGACGGCTATCGGGCGAACGTCGCCGACGAAGCTGCTTGGAGCCGTGCCCTGCGACCGAAGCGATGCAAACTGGTCAAGAACCAGGCACTGGCTGGCGTCGTGTCGAACCTGCTTCGAATGCTGTGGTCGCCGGAGCAGATTGCCGGCTGGCTCACGCATACTTATCCCAACGACCCGAACCTTCATGTGTCACACGAGACCATTTACCGCAGCCTGTTCATTCAAGCGCGTGGAGCGTTGAAGAAGGAGCTGCTGGAGCACCTCAGGCGCACGCGCGGCATGCGACGCTCTCGTTCCTACACGCAGAAGACGGCGATCCATGGGCAGATCGCGGATGCCGTGTCGATCAGCGAGCGCCCCGCATCTGTCGAGGATCGGGCTGTGCCTGGTCATTGGGAAGGAGACTTGGTGTTTGGCAGCGGCAACAGCCAGATTGCCACCTTGGTCGAGCGACAGACGCGATACGTGATGTTGGTCAAGCTCGAGGGCAAAGACTCGCAGTCGGTCGTCAACGCGCTGATCAAGAACGCGCGCAAGCTGCCGCAGGAGCTCTACAAGTCATTGACCTGGGATCGAGGCACGGAGATGCACGGTCACAAGCGATTCACGATGGCCACCGACATCCAGGTCTACTTCTGTGATCCCCAGAGCCCCTGGCAACGCGGCAGCAACGAGAACACCAATGGCCTGCTCAGGCAATACCTGCCGAAGGGCATCGACATCTCGGGCTACTCACAGCTCCAACTCAACGCGATCGCGCGACAATTGAACGAGAGGCCGCGCAAGACACTCGGCTTCCACACACCCGCTGAGATGTTCAGCGAATGTGTTGCATCGACCGGTTGAATCCGCCGCCCAAAGCAGCCGGTCGCAGGATGCCACAGGGCGCGCTCGGTGCCCTGAATCGCGGCTCCGGCCGAGCTGACCAGCGCCGGCGTTGGCGGCGCCGATCGGGCCTGGGTGATGAAGCAGCAGCGGAAGACGCGCACCTCTAGCCCGCGACGTGCGCATCTGCAGAAGCGCGACATCCACTAGCAGTTCGCAGCGATGCTACGAATCGAAAGGGGGTACTCCGCCGATGTCATGGTGATCAGTGCTCGGCCTTCGCAAGCTGTTCGCGTCGCTCGGTAGGAGTAGCGAGCCTCCACGACGTTCACGTCTACCTGCCTTACCGAATGAAGGATGAGAGGCTCCCGGAGAGAACCGTAAAACGCCGACATGGCGTGGCCGCTGAGCGGTCCCTCTATACGCTTGGATGGGATCACAAGCGATGTTGCCGCAGTCCCGTCGCCAAACGACAACGCTTCATAAAAACGCGCCACAGTGTCCACGGCGCTTCCGGGTAACTGCGCAGGAGATGTGCTGCGATGGCGTGCTTGAGCATCGGCGGTACGTGCTGCCGCGGCGCGAGCCGCGTCCGAGACGCCGGGCAATGCGTTTGCCTGGGTCTCGAACGGGGCCAGTTGCACAAAGGCCGGCTGTTGCTGGACGACAGACGTGTGTGCTGGTCCTGCGGCTGCCACCGCCGCCCGATCGACCACAAGCAAATACCAGGCAATGAAGAGGCCCATCAACAGTGCGCCGGCAAGGATCAGACGCCGCAACCACATGCCAGGAGGCATGTAGTCACCGTCATGCTGCACGCGTGTCGGCTTGGCCGTTGGTATGTGTTGCTTACCGCGCACCAGCTCCAGCCCCGAAGGGCCCGTGGGTGCGAATCCCGGCAGCTGAGCGGCGCAGCCCACGCAGAAATTTGCACCTGCTCTCTTGGTTGTTGTACCGCAGTGGTCGCAGCTGGCTGTGAACGAAGGCATCTTTATCACTACTCCGGAGGGCTTTGATTGGATGCAGCGTGCATGTAATCGGACGTTTCACCGCCTTGCAGATTCACAAGAGTCCACGTGCATTACGTCACGCTATTGCAGATCGACCTCGACCTGACAGCACGAAAATGCACCTCATTGAGAGGCCATGAACCGGCGCGGGCAGCAACTCCTCTTCTGGTCCAACTTCGACCTGCTTCGTCTCATCTATACAAGCCACGTACAACCGCAGGTTGACGCCGTTGCTCTTCTCCAGAAAGCGAGATCTTTTGCATCGGAGCCCTGCTTGGCGCCCGCGCTTGTTACCCCCTGATTTTTTGAGGACCGCTGGGGCCTCGCGTCTTGGTCGCTGGAGGATCAGCCGTTCGTCGCGGCATCCGCTGCTGCTTTCATTTGGCGTGCCGCCTCCCCCAAAGTCGTGCGCTTGCCGTTGACCGTGTAGACAACGAATGTCTCGCCGTTGGCGGCGGCGACAGGAACGCAGCAGACGGCGATGTTGGCGGTAATCAGACCCCTTGGCTGTCGCGAAGCGAGGGCCTCTTCGGTTTCGAATCGAAGGTCGGCGATGAATTGCTGGAGTGGCCTCATCACACCTATTCTGCGACAGATCGCCCCGCGCCTTCCATTTGTCAATTGTTAACTGGGGAGACAATTGTTAATTGCCAGCCGCCTAATTGTTACCCACTGAGCTGCAGTACCTAGAAACATGTAGGACTGAGTGCTAACGTAAAGATATAGGAGAAAAGCGCCAATCTTTTGTCGAATTGTTCACACTGCTCCATGCTGTTCTAGCCGATCATTCGAGCTATGTCGAAAGCTCTGGCCGCACTGACAGCACTGGGAATGATGTGGGCGCTCTGCCGAGGTTACGACTTTGTGTTCTTCCTCTTGGTTTTGGCGTATGCAACAGTTTTGATAGCAGGATTTGTGTTGGGTGAAATTAAGGTGCCAGCGGCAGTCGATCAAGATTTCACCATCAAAGTTAAAGACTAATTTGAACGCCATTCAAGATACGCATGACCGACCCTGGAATACTCCCTGACACCGAGTTGATGACGCGCGCTCATCGGTGGCGCCACGCGGCAATGCATGGCGATTCCGATGCGCGTCACCTCGCACAGATCCATGAAGCGGAGGTACGGCGCCGCTTCGGTGGCGAGAACGATGACTTGCAAAGCCAGCGCCGCTACTCCAAACCTTGGTGGAGGTTCTGGTGAGTGGCGAAGTCTCTCAATCTCAAACCTCGTCACAGCACATCCACGCACACATAAAGGCGCAAACTCACTGGTTGAAATGTCAACTTTTGACCTATGCTCGACGCGTGAAACTTCGCGTTGAATTAGGGAATTCGATGATCGAACCTCTACTTGAGGTGTCAGCCTCCTCGCACTCGCACATTGACGCGCGATCGGGGAGGCACCGCTTCGCTGGTGTACGGATCGAGTTGCCTTCGGACTGGGCTGACATCTCCGCTGATCTTCCGCTGGGAGCTTCCCCGACCCTGGCCAAGTTGTTAGGCAACGGCGCACTGCAATTTCGCGTTTGGCAATACTTTCCTCAACTTGCAGGTGCTTTTGAAGCCCTTGATGCGAAAAGCGCGGTTTTTGCGTTCGCAGAGAAGTTTGGGTTAGGTACACCGTCCGAGATCGAAAGCGGCTCTGCAGTACAAAACTTTGCGATTGCGACCTATCAACATGGCAATGACATTATCCGGGTTTGGTGTTTCACAGGAGGCCGCAACGTGGCGTTGTTGACATATGTCGGCTATATCCCATCACCGACGAGCTCGGAGTTTAGCGAAGCACATTCAATCGCAATGTCTCTGACCTTTGACAACTGAGCCTTGGCAACGTGGCTCAAATTGCGGAGCAGGTACTAGAGAAATTGAAGTGGTGGTATTCGCTACAGAAAACTACGGAGGATCAGTATGAAAGAAATTCGCATCTGTTGGACCCCTGATATCACGCACGAGCCCCGGGGCGTGTTCCGTGATGGCGGGTTTTGGTACGGGGATTTTGACGAACCTCGAAGAGCGTTGGCGCTCATCGTCAACACGGAGAACGCCAAGCACGGAGCAAACACCCATTGGATTGAAGAGCGCACGGTCGAGGGGTGCGAACCTACCGCGTAAGCCCGCCACTGTCGAAGCCCAACTTCACGACGAGCTGGAGGGATCTGCCGCGGGCGCGGGCTTGAAAAATTCAGTGGTTGCGGATGACCGCCCGGGCCTGTTCGCGAGGCGTCACCAGCGACTACAGTGGGCTTAAACCAGACATCCACCGACGGCGATCGAATCACACTCCGTGCCGCATGAAGATCATGCCCAACGGTTGGTGGGCCCGTCCATCTTCATCTCAAACGCCATGGCTACCGTCACCGTTCGCCAAGCCACCATCCTTGATTTGCAAGCGCTCGTACCGCTCTTTGACGGCTACCGGCAGTTCTACGGGCGGCCGAGCCACACGGCTGGAGCCTACGCCTTCCTGTTGAAACGCTTCAGGCATGCTGAATCCGCGATTTTCCTGGCTCACGAGGGGTCTGAGCCAGTCGGTTTCACCCAGCTGTACCCGAGCTTCTCTTCGATCTCTATGGTGCGCATCTTCATCCTCAACGACTTGTTCGTGCGTGAGGACGCCCGAGGCAAAGGCGTGAGCAAGATGCTGATCAGTGCCGCGACCGATTTCGCCAGGGTGATGGGCGCTGCAAACATGACGCTTTCGACCGCCTTGACGAACACACACGCGCAGGCTGTGTACGAGTCCCTCCGCTGGCGTCGGGATGAGCAGTTCTGTCACTACAGTTTTCCGCTCTAAGGCCCTTGGTATGCACCGGGCTAGCATGAACCTTGATTTGGACGCCGCCTTAAGCCCGAATCGGAAGTCGAATAAGGCTCAGCTGATAGGCCTTAGCTTGAGCGAAATATCAATTCCTTTAATTTCTGAAGTTTTGGGTGTACCACCGGTACGGTAAGCATGGTACTTGCGACCGCCATTAGCAAAAGCGCAGTAAAGGTTTCATTGGTTATGATTTTCTTGTCCAGTAGGATGTTCACGAAAATGATCATGATCAGCGCTTTGGTCTGAAGCAACCATCCAATGATGGAAGCTTCTCCCTTCTTCCACCCCAGAATGCGCCCAGCCAAGTGAACGCCTGCAAGTTTACCGCTGATCGAAGCAATCAGAAGCACTGCAGCAGCGGCGAATACAGCAATACCACCTACCCCCCAATTTGTACGAAGACCTGTGCTTAGGAAGAATACCGGCATTATCACAAGCAGAACATGATGGCGCAACGCGTCCATTTTCTCTTGCTCAAACCATTCTGCGTCCATGACAGCGCCGGCTAGAAATGCACCAACCATGTAGTGAAGGCCAGCCCAGTCAGCTGCCAGCCCGCATGCAGCCAGCCAAATCAAAGCGACATACCACCTATCGCGCTGCTGCAGCTTAATCATCAGCTTTCGATAGAGAATTGTGGCAACGACAAAAAGCACAAGGAAGGCCGCCTGACGCCCAACACGAGTCCAATCCAATAAAATGATCGCCAACACTCCCCATATTGCGATGTCATCTATGCTGGCGTACCGAAGAATGCGTTGGCCAATGGGTTGTCGAAGGACCTCAAGCTTTTCCATCAACAAAATTAAAATAGGAAGTGCGGTAACAGCGCATGCCATGCCGACACCTAAAATGAATTGCCAGGGGGCGGCACCGGGGGCGATCCATCCGGCGAACAACAGCATGCCGGCCGCGGCGATACATCCAAAAATTAATGGAGTGCCCAATGCGAGGCCTGCCGTAATCATGCTTTCACGGCGGTGCTCCCAGGCTTTCTTTAAGTCCAACTCGATGCCTGCAATCATGACGAAGAGCATCACTGCCCACCACGCAATAGCATTAAGAGATTGAATGACGCTCGGCGTAAATACAAATTCGTAATAGGCGGGAAACGCTGCGCCTAAGACGCCGGGGCCGAGTAGAATACCGGCGATGATTTGCACAACGACCAAAGGCGCATAGTAGTCAGTATTGAGAATACGCCATGTCAGATACGGAATGCTAAAAATAATCAGCATGGCGATAAGAAACAATTCCGTCGTTGAAATCGAATGCATGGGTCGGATCTGGGTCAAATAAAGCGCGATTCTCGTCGATCTAATGCTCTTGCCATGCCGCAAGTGCGCGGTTTCTCGGACACGCCCACACCAGTACGGATGGCGGGTGCCGCGAGTGCTGAGACACCGAGACGGGCAATGAGCAAGCCAATCTGTCCATCGCGCAGGTCCACGGCCGAAAGCGGCCGCTCGCAGGAGGCCACATCCGCACCGTGAATCGCCGCTTGAGCAGCTGCTGACATCGCCGCCGTGTCCGCCCACAATCTCTCCGGGACGCCGTGACCGTGGGCACGGCGCCGGCAGCAGTGAGGCATGACATGCAAACCTTGAAGACTCTGCTTGAGGACCTGGACGAGCTTGAAACGCGGATCGAGAAAATGGACCGCATGACCTGCATGCTGATGGTTCAGATCGAGCCGCCAAAGCGGCTACCCCTCATAGACGATCAGGTGGCACTCGAACTGGCGCACATTACGCTTGCTTCGCTTCGCAAGCAGCGGAGGATGCTGCTGGCGAGTATTGAAGAACTGAGAGGGTGATGGTCGCAAGATGCCAGCTGCGCCATGAAAGCAGCGGCTGATGCCCTGCAGGAGGGCTGTCCTACGCGCACGAAGTGGGCGCGCTGGGAGCTTCTTTTCCTTTTGAGAAAAGCCATGCCAGAGCAACCGGTGACGTCAGAAACCCGAGGACGAACCATCCAGATCAACGACCTTCGCGACGTGCGCGCCTGGTGCAACGCTTGGGGCTGCTCGGAAGCGCAGCTTCGTTTAGCTGTGCGAGCCGTGGGCAATTCAGCGGATGCAGTTCACGCGTATCTCTTGCGGAACCCGTGAGTGAAGCGTCTGCTCGCAGGCGCCGTGCCGAGGTAGCGCATGCCTTTAGCAGGTTCAAACCTACGCACGGCAACAATGACCCTGACAAGCAGCAGGCTCCTAGCGCACGTCTGCGCTCAGCAACCTCATGCCTCCCCGGCCACAAGCCGCTGGATCAATGGCCCCATTTCAGACGCTTTGGCGCAGTAGCTCGGACTGTCAGTGCGGATCACGTGCTTCGGCAGTTGAGGCGCTGTCGCATCCTCAGGGTCTTGCACGATGGTGACGCCGCCCGCCGCTTCGATGTCCCGCATTCCTTGTGCGCCGTCGTAGTGGGCCCCGCTCAAGACAATGCCGATGACCCGAGGCCCATAAACCACAGCCGCAGCGGCAAACAAGCGGTTGATGGAAGGCTGCGCAGCGTCGAAGAAGCTCGGCGGGTCGATTCGGACAACCCCAAATCGTCCTATGGACAAGTGCTTGCCTGGCGGGGAAACATAGATATGTCCCGGTGCGATGCTTTCGCCGTCGACGGCCATAGTGACCTTGACATGGGCGTAGGACTCGATGATCTGCAGCACCGCTCGCGCGGGCTGGTCTTGGGTAGCAAGCGCGATGAGCACTGCCACAGGTAGCCCTCCGGGCCAGCTCGATGCGATCTTCACGATGGCCGTGAGGCCCCCCAGCGCTGCGCCGATCACCACCACGTCTCGAACAATCTTCATCTTGAATTCCGGTCAGCGGCGATGCCGCTATGTCGCGTCTGCCAACGGTGCGCGCGGTGTATCTCTTGCGCAACCTTTGAATGAAGCTCGCGCCGCGCAGACGGGCTGCTGCAAACGGCCTATAAAAACTATCGCTCTGCCGTCATCGGCAACGTCGACGGGTGACGCGGCAGGCGGGCGGTGAACGCCGTCCCAGCCTCTTCTGTCGAAACTACTTCCAGCGAGCCTTGATGGGCAATCGCGATCTCGTGCGCGATGTAGAGGCCCAGGCCCAGACCTGAAGATCCAGCTGGCACGCCCCGCCGGTCGGCCATGGCGCGATTGAGGGGCTGGAACATCCCCGCACGCACGCTGTCGGGGATCACCGGTCCGAAGTTCTGAACCTCCAGGGTCACGAAGTCCTGCTGTTCGCCGTTGAGGGTCACTCGCACCTCTCCGTCCGCGATGCCGTGATGCAAGGCATTCGTCACCAGGTTCACCAGCATCTGCGACAGACGCCCGGCGTCGCACTCGCCCACAAGTTCACCCGCTGTGGTGAACAGAATTTTTCGCTCCGGGTGCGCAGCTTCGACTTCATCGATCGTTCGAAGGCAGAGCACGGCCATGTCCACGACTTCTGGCCGCACAGGCAAGCCCGTACCCAGGCGCACGCTGGTGAAATCCAGCAGGTCACGCACCAGGCCGTCCATGCGCTGCACGCTCAGCTGCGCTCGCACGGCGGCCTTCATCGTGGGTGCATCCGCAGCATCCGCGCTCAGGATGTACTGCATGCCCAGAGAAATGGCGTTAAGAGGATTCCTCAGATCGTGGGCCAGCACGCCCAGGATCACCGCGCGTGATTCATCGAGCTTGTTGGAATACCGCGCGATCGAAGCCGTGATGGCCTGGTCGACCGCTTCGTTGAAGCGCATCACCTCTTCCACGCCGGCCTTGGCCTGAGGCAGTACGCAAGCCCACTGGCGCAGCACGCTCGCACGGATTGCCCGGAATTCCGCCATCAGCTGGTTGAGGGAAAAATTGTCTGTCAGGCGGGCGATGGCGTGATTTTCAGCGGCCTCCGTCAACGCATCCGAGTCCCCGTTCCCCTTGCCTTTTTCGCTCCGCTCAGCCTCCGACTGGAAGGCGCGCATGTTGTCGACGATGGCAACAAGCATGGCTTCGGCGTGGTCCCTCAGCGTCGCGCGGTCGAGGCCGGCTAATGGAACGAGGGAATGCGCGAAATCCTCCCAGTCCTGAAGGATCGGCTCAAGGTTGCCGGTGATGAAGTCGGCAAGGGAGATGGCGCCATCGGCGCGGGCAAGGGACATGAGACGACCTGGCTTTCAAAGCTGCTCGCCTTGCACACGGTCGAGGGTACGTCACCTGCCGAGAGGCGGCGACGTAGGGTGGGGTTTGGCTGGATGGCGTGCGGAGGGAGCAATCGTCAGCCGCTGAGGGCTGGCAACCGAACAGGCGAGTCAGGCTTGCAGGAGCATTGTGCGCGTCAAGTCATGGCACAGGGGGTTTCTCGCTGCTCAACCGCCCTTGCGTTCTGCCAAGTCGAAATCCGACAGGTTCGCCTCTGTCCACTCGTCGCCCGTCTTGCGTCGGTAGACGATGAAACCACCTTCAGCGCGTCCGATCTTGATGAGGTGCTCCTGAGCTTCTTAGATAGCGATTTGCGGCTGCGGATCAGGCAGGTTGTCATGCATTCCGACCATGAGGTCGCCGAAATACTGGGTGAGCTGGTTCGGCGTGTGTTGCATGCGATCGATTGTTCGCGCGGCGCCGCGCACTCACGCCGGCCCAGGGCCTGTCTGCATGCAGGAAATCCGGTCCAGCGCGCCTCTGTGAACAAAGTCACACATCAAGGTTTGACGATCGCGTCAACTGGCCAAATGTGAAAGTTTCACATACACTCCGTTACATCAAAGATATGGAGACACAAATGCACACCGAAACAACTGCACTTGGAAGCGCCTTCTCCGACTGGTCCGAGCTGACCGACGAATACATCGCGGGCATGCAGGCCCTGCGCCGGCGCGAGCCTGGTGCCTCCGCCAGGATGATGCGGATGGCCAAGTTGATGAGTGAATACCAGCAACTGTTGGGGAGCGCCGCCACGGGTAAGATCGGCCTCCCAGCGGTGACGCCGACCGCGGCACCGCGCGCTTCCAGTTGGCTCAAGTCCACGGCAGCCACGTTATTCGGCTCTTTCAACAGCGCGAGCGTCTTGCACTGAGCGGTCTGATACGAATACCAGAGACCCCAGCCTTGGACCAACTCGCTCTCGCCCTTTCCGCCTGCGCCCGCGTGCTGCGGCCGGTGATCAGGCTCGCGTTGAGTCTGGGTCTGAAGCAGCCGCACCTTCACGAGCTCGTCAACGACTTGCTTCTGGAAGAGGCACAGAGGTCATGGGAAGCGAAGGGCATTCGGCCCAATCTCAGCCAGCTCTCCATTACCACGGGCATCAACCGCAGGGCCGTGACAACCCGGGTGCGCACGCCGCGCGACCCGCTTGCTCCGACGGAGCTGTCATCGGCCGCCAAGACGCTCACCGTGTGGCTGGAGATGGCCACCGACAACGCGGCACTGCGCACCCTGCCCATCACTGCCGACGGCAAAGCACCGTCCTTTGAGTCGATGGCGTGGATCGGCAGTCGTGGCAACGTGCACCATCGAGCGATCCTCGCTGAGCTGACTCGCCTCGGCATGGTGGCCGAGGTGGGCGATCGTGTCGAGTTGAAGGCTGACGGCTTCATTCCGGCGAATGATCTGGCCGGGATGCTCTCGTTCTTCGCCGACAACGGGCGGGATCACCTCGCCGCCTCTGTCTCCAACATCCTGTCCGAGCGTCCCCCGATGCTGGAGCGATCGGTGTTCGCAGACGGCCTGTCGATGGACGCCTGCGAAGACATTCATCAGCTCGTCCGCACCCGCTGGAGCACGCTTCACCATGAGGTGGCGCACGAAATGAGAACGGCGGTCGATGCCGGTGGTGAAAATGCAACGGCCCGGATCAGAGTGGGCATTTATACGTACTTCGAGGATGTGCCCAAGGCTTCCTTAACGTCTTCTGAAGCGATCGCCGAAGACAATCTGCCGCAATGAAAAGTTTTCTCCTTCCCGGCCTTTTGGCCATGTCGACGGCACTCGTAGTGTCCTGTGGCGGCGGTGGTGGCGGCGGCGGCGGTAGCAGTGGAGACAGCGGCGTCAATTCTGCCGGTCAGGCTTCCTCCGGCGCGCTTGCATTCACGTCCGCCAGCGCGCCCGACTGGGGTTTCGCTGCCCAGTCCGTCAGCGACGGCGGGCCTGGCGGTTCCGGATCGAGCGCAGGCACTTCTGGCGGTTCGAACGGCAGCTCCGATGGCGGCGGTGCGACCGCGTCGGCAGGCGGCGTAGGGTCCGGCGGCACAGGCGCATCAGCATCGGCAGGCGACACCGGCGGCGTGGGCTCGGGCGGAACAGGCGCCTCGGCCTCTGCGGGGGACAGCGGCGATTCGGGCGTGGGCGGCGTCGGCGGCGTAGCCAGCATCATCGTCAACGGTGTGCGCTACAACACCGACTCGGCCGTGCTGAAGCTACGCGACGCGCCGGTGCTGCAGCTTGGCATGACTGCGAAGGTGAACGGCCCGACCAATGCAGACTTCACTGCTGGTATCGCCACCGAGGTCGAGTCAGCCGCCGATGCCCGCGGGACAGTCGTGTCGGTAGATGTGAACAGCGGGAACCTCGTGGTACTGGGCACAACCATCAACACTGACTCGACCACCGTCTGGGGCAATATCTCGGGCCTGAGTGCAGTGACGCCTGGCATGACCGTTCAGGTGTGGGGCCTGCCTGCAGGCGCAGGTATGCTGCGCGCGACCCGCGTCGAACAGCAGCCCGCCAGCTCACCCATCATCACGGGCACCGTGCAGAACCTCGACAGTGGCAATCGACGCTTCGTGCTCGGCGGTCTGACAGTCGAGTTCAAACAGAATGCCGCCCCTGCGGCCCTGGCTGCCGGTGTGAACGTCCGAGTGCGAGGAAATGTGCAGCCTACTTCCCCTGTGCTGCAAGCAGCAACGGTCGAGCTCTGGTACCCGGTCTCGCTGCGCGATGGCACGCGCCGCCAGCTGGGAGGCGTGGTCACCGACTTCGTTGCGGCCCGCAGTTTCCGGGTGCTGGGAACGCCGGTAGACGCCTCGTCGGCGCAGGTCTCCGGTGGTCCGTTGGCAGCCATCGCCAATGGCGTCGAGCTCGATGTAGCCGGCACCGTTGCCAACGGCGTGTTGGTGGCCACCAAGATCAAGATCAAGAAAACCCCGGGCGGCGCAAGCGCAGCCTCATTCACTGCCATGGGCACGATCGGTGCGTTCAAATCCGCCGCCGACTTCAAGGTGAAGGGGCAGCAAGTCGACGCTTCAGGACCAGGGGTTCAGTTCGTCAACGGCACGGCGGCGAACCTAGGAAATGGGACCAAGGTCAGTATCAATGGCGATCGCATCGTCAACGATGTTTTGATCGCCACGCGCGTGAGCTTCGATTGACGTCTTACAGCACCTCGTGCAGGCCTCTTCTGAATCGCGTCGCGAACGAAGAGGCCTGCCGCGCGGCTCGTTAGGCCATTAAGTTCTGAACGTTGATGGAGCGTCTGCTCCTGGCCGAAAAGCGGCCGCTCGCAGGATGCCATATCGGCACGACGAATCGCTGTGTCGACCGCCGCTGACATCGCAACCATCCCGGCCCACAATCCGCTTTCGGGATCCCGCCGTGAGCACGGTGCCGGCAGCAGGGAGGCATGACATGGAAACCTTGGCGACTCTGCTCGCGGCCTTGGATGAGCTTGAAACGCGAATCGAGAAAATGGACCGGATGACGTGCTTGCTGATGGCTCAGATCGAGCCGGCAAAGCAGCTCCCTCTTAGAGAAGATCAGGTGGCACTCGAACTTGCACACATGACGCTTGCCACCCTTCGCAAGACGCGACGGATGCTGCTAGCGAGGATTGAGGAAATGCGAGGGAATGTAGGCTGAAGGCGCGCATTCTGCGCACGGGTCAACGGCTTCAAGCTTCCGGCGTTTCCGAAGGCAAACAGGGGACACCAACATGCCGATGAAATTGCTTGCCGAGCTGGCGCAAGCGCCGTTGCCACGGGCCTTCGAGGACCTGGACGACATTGAAAAAATCCGGGTGCTCAAGGCGCATGGGCATGTTGAGGCCAACGTCCCGACGTGGCGCTTTGGCTTCCCCATAGAGCCGGCGACGGTCCATGCCATCACGGCGCTTGGGCGCAGAGCGCTTGGAGACGCATAGCTGAAGGATCTGCTTCCCATCTCTTGAATCCGGGCGCCCGCTTGCACCGTACCAGCGGGCTCAACAAGGACGTTATGAGAAATCTAGGGAGCAAGTGGACCATGGGTGACTACGACGACGCCTGGCCGTGGCACATCGAGCTACCGTTGTACGTTTCGGTCGCAATGGCAACGGTGGTGTTCGCTTGGCTGATGCCAAGCACCTGATCGGCGTTAGGAAACGCCGATCACAGCAGCTCGCCTTGGATCGGCAGTGGCTTCGGCGCTGCGCGCTTCGCCGGCACCGCCTTGGTCTTCGGCGCTGCAGGATGCCCCGTGGCGGTCATGCGTTCAGCCGGGTACTGGCTGACGAAGCCTACTGAACTGTCGACTGGTGCATCAAGCCACTCAGCCCACTGGGCGCGCGGCAGCAAGACCAGCATGCGTTTCTCGTCCTTGATCCGGTGGTAGTCGCGCAGCAGCGGGTGCGTGTCCGCGTTCGTCGTGAGCATCGTGTAGCTCTCGCGCAGTGCGCCGCTTTCGTCCTTGTACGTGTCCCAGAGCCCGGCGATGCCGAAGGGCTCGCCGTCGACGGCTGTGAACCGCGTCGGGATGTGCGCCCCGGTGCGCCAGTCGGGCTCCCAGAAGGCCTGCGCCGGCACGATGCAGTGCTGGGCCTTGCGCCAGGCGTTGCCGAAGGTGAAGGACTTGGCCACGCGGTCATCGCGTGCGTTGTGAGTGGCGAGCTTCTCCGCGTTGGCCAGGTTGTCGGGGCGCGTGAGCCGAGAGATCAGGCCCCATCGACCGGTGACGGGCTCTACGCGCGGCACCGCGTCATCGCCGGTGTCCGCCGCCAGCGGCCGCCGCACAAAATAGCCCTCTTTCCGTGGGAAAAGTTCGTCCTGAACTGGCGAGTCAATCTCGACGCCCACCCCATCGTGATCCACGAAAAGGAAGCGAAGGGGCGATTCGTAGCGTGCACACATGCTCGCAGTATGTGTCGGCGCCGAGAGGCGAGCCGGTCGGCCGACGCGCCGGCAGCACGACGGGCGAACGTAGGGGCTACGTTGGCGCAGCGGCCCTGAAGCGCGGCCCAATGCGTGGGTCTTTCACAAGCTTCAGGTACTCAACGATGCCTTCATTCCATGCCTGCTTCCACGTCCGATGGCCGTGCACCGCCGACGAATGCTCGGCCCAACCCGTTTGATCGGTCATGGTCTCCAAGATCGTCCAGAAGAAATCGTCGTGGTCATGCTCTTCAACGGTCAGGGAGAGGTGTCGAAGTTGGGTCATGTTTTCTTCAGAGGCGGCAGGGGCTAGTGAGTTCAAACCTTCATCGGGCCTCGGCAGGCCCTTGGCTTTCATGTCCAGCTGGGCAAGCCACGAGGCAGGCGATGGCTGACGCTTGCCTTCGTCTTTGGACAGTTCCTGGATGAGCTTCTTGCGGCAAGGCATGCCTCAGCATGGTTGTGCGCATTGTGAGGAAATGCAGCAAAAGACATGCGGGGCTTGTAGGCGCGCACCTACACTCTCGCCTATGCCATTTTCCTTTCTCCCGGGTAAGCAGTACCTGGAGGCGCTACCAGCGGCCGACGTTGACGTGCCAGCGAAGCCACTTGGAACGCTGCCACCAACGGTGCTGCGATGTGGCTCACCAATCCCTGAGGAAATCGCCACAGACGCGGAATTTCAGCGCGCCATAGATGCGTGGGTAGCTGGATGGAACGAGCGCTACTTCCAGCACTTCGGCGTCGCCGAGCGTTAAAGCGTCGAAGAGGCGCTCAGCGTCCGTACTGGCTGGATCGGGCCAGCACCTGTGCGTAGGCATCAAGCACGCGGGCGCGTGCTTCGGGCTCGCCCCGCTCCATCGCCTGGAGCGCTGCCGCGTATTCATCGGTCAGCTGGTGATCGAGGATCTCGTCATGGGTCTCACTGGCAAAGGTCATCGCTTCGAGGGTCATTCCGGTCTCCTTGGGTACCGCGTTGCACGTCGCAAACGCTTCGGTTCGACCGTCAGTTTTTCTCTGAGGTTCACTTTCTTGCGTCAGGGTTTGCCAGCGTCGATGGCTACAGTGCTGTGAAAAAAAGCACAGGACATCAGGCGACCGCCAGGCTCGAGGCCGAGCCTCGTTGAAATCGAAATCGCCGTTGGTCGGCATTGGCAGGGCACTGGATGTTTCGATCCAGAGCTGTCGGCCGCGGCCAAGATCTAGTCCAGCTGCCAGTTCGATCGATAGCGGAGCGTGCAGTGATTGCGAGCGGAGAACGTGACAGTAAATCCATGGCTGCACGCACCGAGCGCCCAAAAGAAAAGCCCGGCACCTTTCGGGTGACGGGCTCTTTTCAGGACGACGAGTCGGCGCGGCGATTACAGAATTGGGGCGCGGCTCGCAGCGCGAGCTTCAGCACGTGCCGTGGCGCGGTCCACGTCGCCCCCACGCACCGACAGCACGCCGGCGGAGGCCTGTTCACCGTAGATGTTGCCCAGACGTGCAGTCTGCACGGCTTGGCTGCGCACCAAGGCGCGATCGGTGCTGGCAGTCAATGCGGGTGCCACGCCAGCGTACGCAGCGTCTGCGTAGATGTTGCCGGCGCGTGCGGTGGCGCGCGCCTGTGCGTCCACGTCGGCGCGGCTGGCGACCGAGTTCACGGTCAGCACACCTTCATAGGTTTCTGCTTGGGCGCCGACAGCGGCAAGGAGGGACAAGGCGGCTGCAGCAATGATCTTCGAGGTCTTCATTTCATTCTTTCGATAAGTTGGATGATTCGAACCGGTATCGGGGGCACCGCCTTGAGGCGGCCACCGCTCGGTGCCAAGCTCAACCAGAACAGCGTCTTCACTCGTTGATGTCTGCTGCTCTGTTGAATGAATTGTGCGCCGTGAACTAGGTAAAAACCCTAGTGAAAAAGGATCGTGCTGTTCGCGCTGGAGAAACAATCGAGTGACCCTGGCCTACGTACCACTGCAAACCGACCCGTGGTGCGAGGTAGTCACTCGAAGCGCTTTGGACTGAGCTGATCGTGGGGCGTGTCGATGGCGACCAGGTGGCCTTCAGCTGAAAACGCACGTCAAGCCGACGAAAAAAAGCCGGCACAAGAGCCGGCTTTCCTGGTGCAGCAATTGGGCTCAGTAACGACCGCCGCCGAAGCCGCCATTGCCATAGCCAACGTCCGTGCGCTTGGCGCCGTAGCCCGACGCACTGTAGCCACCCGAACCTGCGCCTTCTTCGCGAGGGCGCGCCAGGTTCACGACGATCGCGCGTCCATCGACAGACACGCCGTTCAGGCCGGTAATCGCAGCCTGGGCCTCTTCAGCAGAGGCCATTTCCACGAAGCCGAAGCCCTTGGCGCGGCCGGTTTCACGGTCCATCATGACTTTGGCCGAGGAGACGCGGCCGAACTCGGAAAAATTGCTTTTGAGGCTGGCGTCGGTTACGGAGAAGGGCAGGTTGCCCACATAGAGTTTCACGCTCATTTGCGGAGTCTTTCAGTGAAGGTGCGCAACCAATGGCGCGCCGTTTGGGAGGAGTGCCAAACGATGAATCTGCTGGAGCAGTTCATCGGCACATAGTCGAAGCGTGCGAAGTGCACATTTGCAGCGACCCGTAGGGCACTGCAAAAGCCGGGCGGGTTCCGCGAGGCGAATGCGTTGCAAGGTGGAGTAATCGGCAGTAACTGCCGACACCTTCAAAGCTACAGACTTATTGATCAGTGCTTTAGAGCAAAGAGTATTATAACACAAATCTCTCCGCAGGCCAGCCGCTCCATTGCCTGCGAATGGGAACTACTAGAGTTCTAGAGCCAACAAGAGCTGTAGTTCTTTGTCGATCCAGCCCCATCGCGCAACAACCAAGAGCGCTCCAGGCGCCGCTCGGTTTCGCTTGGTCTAGTTAATCTCGAAGTCAGAGATCGATTTACCCGAGGCCAGGGCTTCCATGACCCAACCAGGTTTGCGCCCACGGCCGCCTGACCAAGTTTCTCCATTCGGACCGCGATACTTGGCTGGAGCGGTGGATTTGACCGCGCGGGTTTTCGGGCCGCGGCTCGAAAGCTTCAGATCTGCAGCAGTGAGGCCGTACTCTGCAATTTTCTTGCGAATATCGTCAATGATGCCAATCAGTTCTTGGTTGCGAAAATCACTGGCTTGCTTCCTCAACGCCGCAAGTTGCTCCTCGTGCTTCTTGATTTCTGCGTTGATATCGACGAGAGATGTAGCCATTTTATGTCCAGTATGAAAGCGCTATAATCCAATGACTTGACTTTTGCGTCAAGTGGTGAGGCTGACTCTAACAATAATTTTTCAAGAGTTGTTTTGAATGGCGCTGGCGCGCTCCAGGCGCTTGCTCAAGCAAGCCTGCAAAACATTCCGCGTGAACCTTGCGGACTCTAAGGATTATTGTGAAAGTTGTTTTTGTTCGCCATGGCGAGAGCACTGGCAATGCGGGTGTGCCGAGCTTTGATCTGTCCAAGCTCGAACTGACTTCGTTGGGTCATGCACAGGCTGAAAGCGTCGCTGCCAGTTGGACGCAGCGCCCAACGCTTGTAGCGCTGTCACCCTATCTGCGAACGCATCTCACAGCTCAGCCGACGATTCGACGATTTCCCGACGTCCCTGTAGAGATCCTCCCGATGGAGGAGTTCACTTACCTGGAACCCAGCCGATGGAATGGCACTTCGCGTCAAGCGCGCCTTCCTCACATTGAAGCCTATTGGGGGAATGCAGATCCGGGTCATTGCGACGGCCCAGGCGCCGAAAGTTTCGAAACCTTGATGGGGCGGGTAAGGCGAACTTTGCAGCGCTTCGAAGCGCTACCCGCTGATGCGCTCGTCTATGCATTCAGCCATGGGCAGTTCATGCAGGCGGTCCGTCAGAGCCTGCTTCACCCGACTTGGACGGCTCAGCAGAAGATGGCGAACCTTTGGATTTTCAATGCCGAATACCCCATCCTCAATGCTGATCAGCTGGAGGCTAGCTTCGATGCCGGCCGATGGTACACGCCGCCTCTCTAAATCGGCGGTCCGCAGGTACTGCTAGTCGTCCGGTGCCCACGCCGATTACATCGGCCGCGAGGGCAAACACAAGAACAAGCCGGACGACGACGACCTGGAGTCCGTCGGTCACGGAAACCTGCCCAAATGGGCAGGTGAGAGCCCGCGCGCCTTTTGGCAGGCCGCTGACGAGTTCGAGCGCGTCAACGGCAGCACCTATCGCGAGCTCGTCGTCGCGCTGCCGCGCGAACTGACGCCACCGCAGCGCCAATCGCTCGTCGAGGAATTCATCCGCGAAGAGCTCGGCGACAGGCACGCCTTTCACTGGGGTATCCACAACCCCAGAGCAGCGCTCGAGGGTGGCGAGCAGCCGCATGCGCACATCATGTATTCCGAGCGCATCCTTGATGGCATCGAGCGGCCGCGGGAGCAGTTTTTCAAACGCTACAACGGCAAGAGCCCGGAGAAGGGTGGATGCAAGAAGGCAAGCGGCGGCAAGACCAAAGATGAAAACGTCGAGGCCTTGCTGGTCACCCGTGAGCGCTGGGCACGGGTTCAGAACGAGCATCTCGCTCGTTACTCGCACGATGCGCGCGTCGACCATCGGAGCCTGAAGGATCAGGGCATCGACCGTGAGCCGGAGTGCCATCTGGGCCAGGCACAGGTGCAGACACAGTCTCCTGCCATGGAGCGGGTTCTGGCGGCCCGTGCGGACCGCACATTAGCCGTAACGATCCAGAAGGCCATCGAGGCCGCTCAACGGCGCGTGGATAGGCTGAAGGCGCTGTCCCAAGCCTTCATCGGGAAGATGACGCGCAAAGCAGCGCCGGCGCCTGCGGTGCCTCTTGCCGATCGTATCGACGAGCTTGCGGATTACCTCGCGTTGATTTCAGCCGAGCGTGCGCGCGCGGTCGAATGGGGAAAACGACTGGAAGAGTCGCTCGAAGGAGTGCCCGAGCGAAACGCGAAACATACAGCGAGTCTGAAGCGGGAGGCCGACCAGCTCAAGCCGCCAGGTCGATTTGCAACGAGCAGAACTCGACAGCAATTCGAAGAGCGAATGGGTGCGCTGAAGCAGGAAATTGGCATTGCTGAAGCAGCCGAGCAAAAGGCGCTCAAGTCTTTAGCGTTAAGCCGGGAATTTCAGTTCAAGCCAGGGCCGCATGTTGTGGCTGCTATCAAGAAGGATCACCCTGGGTTGGCAGAGCGGATGCTGCCTCTAAGCGGGGATCCTGAAATGGTGGCGCTTGCCACGCAACGTCTGGGGGAGCGTGCGCAGGCTGGGCGAAAGATCGATGAGATTCTGCGTAACTTCCGCATGCATGCCTCGAAGCGGGCCATCAAGGCTCATGGTTACGGCGACCAAGGTGAGCAATGGGCAGCGTTGCCGGAGTTGATCAAGAAGATGGTCGTAGATTTCAATCGATTGCCGCAGGCGCAGCGGCCTATTGAGATCGATCGTATCCGTCAGCATATGCTTCGTTCTCCGGAAGCAGCGAAGAACTTTTCTGAACAAGTTGGTAGAGTTGCCGGTAATATAAAAAACGAGTTAAATAGATAGCTGGCCGTCAAAACTTTATTTATTGCGCCAATCATCGATAAATTATGGACTTAAAAACATTTGTTGCCGAATCTCTTTTGCAAATTGTTCAGGGAGTTGTTGAGAGCAGCGTGCCTATTGCGAATCTAGGAGGCGCGGTATCGCCGGTATACTATCCCAAAGATACTGAAAGATTTTTGGGAAACTCTAAAGGTGGGGAGAATTATCCCGTTTACGCAATCGATTTTGATGTGGCATTATCTGCCACGGCTGGTCTTTCCACGGAGCACACAGAAAGACTCGAGGTTGCTTCTGTCGGTGTCAACACTGCAATCCAGCAAGGCTCAGCAGAAGATAAGACTATTAGTAGAATTAGATTCATGGTGCCGCTTCAATTGCCGGTTGATCCAGAATCGCGGAAGGCCGCAGAACAGGCGTCTGTAGAATCTAAAGCGGCCAGTAATCGCTTGAGCAATTCTCGGAGAGCACCAAATTGGAAGACTGTTTAAGCCTGTTCTAGTTTAAAGTTGAAATTATGGCCTGAACAGCACTTCCGGCAACAGCTGCAATCACTGGACTTTCTAGAAATTCACGCAACTTGCTTTTTGCAGATGACTTTTCTGCCTCCGAAAATGTTGATTGCTCAATGGCGGTAACCAATGTCTGAAAAGAAGCAGTTATGTGCTGCGCGTTATGGCTTCCGACTTGCACATTTCCTCCACTTATGTTAACGGTGGTCGTTGAGTTTGAGGGCTGTTCCAAAGGTTTTTCCATTCCTAATTTAATTTGATAATGGGGTTTAATTCCGGCTAGGCCGCTGCTGTATTGGATTTCGGAGATTCGGTGTTTCTTCTCGCGATCGTTGGGTAGCGATTGCACTAAAAAGTCCCCTTCGTTGCCTCCAAATTCTTGATCATAAATAATCAAGACTTTACCCCCAAACTTTGTTTTGTATGGGCCATGGCGAATTCCTTTGCTGTCTTCCACGTAAGCATTATCTGTCATCATATCAATTAAACTCATAATTTCTCGATCTTTGTTGCGCGGTTAGTGCGGAGTCGATTTTCTTGGGCGTATTGTGAAAGATGTTGCTTTGTTCGAAGATTTTCCAAATAGCCATAGAATAATTATGAAGGCGGCGGTTATGGCTGTGATCGATATTTTAAAACTGTCAATCCTAAGATCAGAGGTTATTGGTCCGAGGGAGTGGTAAAATAAAGCGAGCCAAACGGTGAGTACGAAAATACTCAATATTTGATTGAGTTTGCTGACCGAGAACTCTCCTGGTGCGGTCAGTGGGTTGCCTTTTTGGTCATCTAATACCACCATTTTATACAATGGCCCTAAGGTCAAGTCTTCGAGCATGTCAACATGACGTTCCCAATTGTTTTGCCAGAATTTACTTCCCCGATTGACTAAGTACCACGTGAAAGAAAAAATTGTTCCGAGTGCTGAAAATACGAGTAGCAGATTTTGACTTTGTGTGTCCGTTGATTTTGAGGTTAGCGCATAGCCTGCGAAAGAGGCACCAATAAAAGCCCAAAAATAGGTGGCTCTTTTCCAGTACAACTCAATTTCAAACTTTCGAATATCAAGTGCTAGCGTGAGTGCTCGGCCTGCACGAGTGTCTCCCTCTTTTAAGTCTTTGGTTTCCTTTATTTCTGCAAAGAGAGCTTTATATTCTTCAATTTTCAAAATACGCCTTTCTTGTTTGTCGATGCAATCTTATGGATTAGATCCTGGTACGTTAATTTCATCGAGTGATCCTCGGCTTGCCACTGATCCTAGAGTCCTGTGCGGCTGCTCTCATGGTTTGCCATCTGTAGTTAGTCAGCTTGCCGGCGTTGTGTCGACTCGGTAATTGTGGCGCGAAAATAGCGGTGCCTGATATTGATCGTTGGGCAGCGTCGAGTCGCGGCGGCCTACGATTCGGTATATGTTGCTACCTCATCAGAGGCGCAGGCAACTGCTCTTCTTACCCCTTGCCACAGAACAATGCGCTTTTGAGGACATGTCGGGTGAGCAACCTGCCTGCCGTGGCAGGCAGGTTGCTGATGCACGCTTGATGTTTGAACAGCCGCTTGACGCGGCTCGATCCAAGCGAGCGGGGCCGTTCTGGCTTTTGGCGGCGCCAACCTGGCATTGGTGATGAAGCAGGAGCTGCAGTTGCCCCAGCTACATGGTGTGCTGGAAGGTCTGGGCGATCCTTTCCCTGATTCTGGGGCTACGGCGTTGGGAGCAGCAGCCAGCGCCGATTTGGCACCTTCGAGTCAAAGCTGCGCGACAGCGGTCTGCTTAGCCGGGACCGGCGAGCCGACTCAGCTACGCGCTTCCTGCAGCGCGGCTTTCACGTCCAGCTCTAGGCGAACTCTCGAGTAGGTGTCGAGCGCCCGCTGGCCCGAGAGCATTCCGGACAAGAAGAACCGAGCCGCGGGAAGCTTATCCCAGTAATAGCTCCGTCCGTTGTCAGCTGAGGTGAGCCCCAGACCTTCCAACGCAATATCACTTGCGCCTGCGTTGACCACTACGACTACCTTTGGGTCCATGGCCTCCAGCGTGTAACGAAAGAGTTCGAACTGCTCTCGAGCGAAAGGACTCAGCTTGTTGAAAGTCGCACCGTGTGTTTTCTGCAATGCTTTTTGGGACGTATGGCGCATTAGAAACATATCGATATGCGCTTGCGTTTTGGCGCCTACCCTCTTGGCGAAACGTTCGAGCGGCCTGAAGTAGGGGTTGTAGACGACGCGCGCTGTTGTTTCGAAGCATGCGACTTCGGCAATCCGGCGCTCTAGGGACTTGCCGTCGAGTGCTGCGTCCCATGTGAAGAAGGCATCCACGTCGGGGCTATCGGGCACCGCGACGCGCAAGATTTTTTCCACCGCCTGCCGCGAAAATGATGGGTTCATGCCGACGAAGAGCAGATCGGCGCTTACCAAGTAATCCTCCAGTAGCAGCGGCATTTGCGCCGCACCTGGCTGGCCAGTGTGATTCCCGGCGTGATGTCGCCATATGTCGACCGCAGCGCGTGTGCAGTGGTCGCGGATCTCCGCGGGCGTCACGACGGGACAACCTCGTACTTCAAGCCTAACTGCACACACAGCGCGTTGAAGTCACTTGCCGCTTCGTCGATGTCAACCTTTAGGAGCGTCAGCTTGGCAACTAAGAAGTCGTCCTGATCGTCTAACACTACGTATGAGCGGCGGCCGCGGGCTGCGACCTCCCACCTGCAGATCGCGGTCATGGCATCGGTGCTTGGACGCTGGGAACTCAGGAAACCCATAGGCGAGTGCTCGTCGCGGGTGAACCGGTAGATGGCAGTGGTCGTTTCGGTGGGCATCAACTCAATTTTCTTGCATCACTTGGAAGTCAAACCACAAAGCTGTCGAGGATTGAAGTGTCAGTTGGGCCTGTATGACACTGGTCGGCAAGAGGCAATCCACTGATTGAGGACCGTTACTGACCACCGAGGACTGCGACCTAGAGTGATGGTTGGCTCTGGGAAGGGGGGCATTCCTGAATAGTCGTTAGAACGATCGCCCACCATGCTGCGCGCCATCTCCATGCCTGTTGGCCGTTGCGGTGGTTTTCGAAGGCGTTCAAACGTAGTGCGAGAGATTGACAACTTTTTGCAGACAGTTTCTATGTCCAGCAACTTCTCATCTGATGAAAAATCAAAATTCATGTTAACTCCATGCGTCATAAAGCTCCATGATGCCTCATGAAGCGTCTTGACGCAACGAAAAAATAAAATTTAGATTCTGATCCGCTCAACTTCATCAAGTGATACTTCGTCCTGCCGTCGGTCATAAAGTCCAGTGGTACGCGCGCTTTCATGGTTGGCCATCTGCTGAGCTACCTCGAGTTTTCCTCCATTGCGCAGGTACTCGGTGATCCCAGTGGCCCGGAAGGAGTGGCACCCGACCTTGGTAGCTACCAGTGCCGAGGCGGCACGGCGACCGATCATTCGGTACACGTCAGCCTGGCTCATCGGCAGCGCCGACAACTGCCCTCCCCGCCCCTTGGCCGAGCGGAACAAAAACGCCTTCTTGTCGTCGCCCAAGCCGTCGATGTTGAGATACGCATGCACGTATTCATCGAGGTTGTGGTGGCACGGCATCTCGTGGACCTTGCCGCCCTTCTCATGCAGCCGGACCCAGGTGCGCCGACCTTGGACGTAGACGTCCTCCACGCGCATGCCGATTGCCGCACCGACGCGGGCGAAGGTGAAGACCATCAACCCGATCAAGGCGCGGTCTCGCAGACCGACCGGCGTGGTGATGTCGATCGCATCGAGCATCGCTCTCGCCTCTTCGGCAGTCAGCACCGGCGTTTTTCCCTTTCGGACGGAATGCCGCGGGCCGCGCACTGAACTGGCCGGGTTGAAGGGAATGACTTGGCCGACCACGAGCCAGTCGAAGAGGACGCGCAGCGCAGCCAGGTGTTGCTTCACAGAAGGGGCGGAGACCCGTCCCTGCAGCTGCTCAACGTAGGCGGCTATGTGGACCGGACGCAGCGCAGCAAGCTCCGGCAGGCCTTGCTCTCCACACCAGACCGCAAACGCGGCCACAGCACGCGCGTAGGCCCTGCGGGTGTTGGGATTGCGGATGTTGGCGGTGAAGAACTCCAGCGTGCGCTCGGCAGCTGCTGGGGTGGGCCGGAAAAGCGCCGGCAGGCCGGAAATGGCGGTCAGCTCGGCGGAAACCGCCCTGCCCTGGCCAGGATCAACAAGAACGCCCATTCATGAATGATAACGTCCTTTATCAATCATATCCGAGGCACTTAAAGATGGGGCCTCTCAAGCACTATAGCTTCTTCACGCAGTTCGCAATTAGGTAGTTCATAGGTGAACCATTTGCGAAGTATCCAAGAACATGGTTGCGCTCAGCGACAGGCAACGTCCGTGCCCCAATTGCAGACGCCCAGCTTTTCCAATTGGAAGCTCCGGACTTCAAAATCCGTGCTCTGATAGCCTTCAGACCGAATGTTTGGTTCGGTATCTCCAGCACCTTCGCCGCAACGATCTCGTATGGCTCAGACCGCTCATAAACTCCCATCACTATTTTTCCAAACTCGTCCGTGTCGTGGAGGTGATCCTCCGCGATGACGGCGAGCCAAAAAAGTTGGTACTCCAATAGTTCGGCGTTCGAATTAAGTACGTCTGCAAAGCCTTCAGCGATCTTGCTCCTTTCATCGGATGCGGCGACCAACTTGTACAGTTGCTTTGCTATATTTGGAAAACGTGCATAAAGGGTCGGGATCGCGATGGCGGGCACGGCATCATTTTCCTGAAGAATGCCAAGAATAAGCTCGACGTCAGCCTCATCTGCTCGGCCATCAAGCAGCAGACCTTCGAGCTCAGAAATCCTTTCGACTGAGATCGCATCGCGGTCGCCATCTCCGTAGTCCTCTTCGTCCTTATCTGACCAGTCACTGCCTGATCCGAAATAGGTACGCGGCTGGTCATCAACCAGTATTTCCATCAGGCGGATGCGAATTTCTGATGCCGATTCGTTGACTGTGCCAAGACCAAAATCAAAGCTTGTTTTCGCCGCATTAACGTTTAGCGCCAAGCCGCCCAACAAATCTTGAATCTTCAAGAAATCGCTAACGAGCGTCTCCTCGGAATCGTCAAACAGATGAATATCATCCATAAAGCGCAACGAACACGCGGATTTAATCTCTTCAGAACTTTCCAGGAAACTCAGAAAACCAGCTCCAATCATTTTTGTCGGATACAAGCCATGCGGAAGAAAGTCAATCGACCGTCCCGAATTGATTTCCCGCATGAAGATTCCAAACGCCTTTGCGTCCTCCGGCTTGACGTCCTTCAAATTGGAAAACCAACTTGCTAGATCATGATGATAAATCGCATTGAAGTACGAAGCGACGTCGAAGCTGAGCGAATGTTCGAAGTCAGCACGCTCAGTGCGAACTGCTTTGGTGTAGTCGCCAAACGCCTTATGCACCGCGACGGGTGAGCCTCCTGCAAACCGATATCCGAAAGATACTCGATCAGGCTTCTTTCGAGTGTCGAAAGCACGACGGTTGCGATACACCAAGTCATATATGAAAAAGGTGCAAACCGGATCGAGGACGATCGTCCTCCTGAGATGGTGGTTTGGCTTTGCCGCGTGCGCGCGCTCCTGTCCTAAGAAACTATAGGGCGCATCCACTGGTAAGTCGGAAAGTGCCCTCCGGGCATATGCTTCTAGCTCGGGCCCGGCGTTTTCCATCATCAGCTTATTGGTTTTCAGCGGGAAAAGCGCTGCCATGAAATCCAGCTCGAAGAACTCGCGAGTGTTCACATTCGTTCCAGTGAGGGAGTTCTATTCCCAGTTCTCGTGAGCATATAGACCTCGAAGGCTCGTAAGCCAGAACCCGCCAAGGGGAAGCCGAAATCCCGGGGAAGTTAAAACGGATGCGGCGGTGACTGACGGCTACCGCCTTGTGGCAGATGGGAAAACACTGAGCAACTTTGTAAACCTTCGCCAAGCACTCAACCAGAATCAAGAGGCCCGTGCCGTCGGACCTACCGTCTGCAAGTTGCAAACCCTCACGGGAGTAGTTGCTCATGGGCTCGGTCCTTCAACGGAGCTTGAACAGTGGACTGGGATTAACTGTCGGAACCACCAAGGTGAGCGATTTCTTCGCCCTGCTGAGGGCCACGTACATCTTGGATTTCGCGTACAGGGTCGACGAAAACTGCGCACTGTCGCAGGCCATCAGCATCGCGTGGTCGCATTCCAGCCCCTTCGCTTTGTGAATGCTGCTGAGCACTTTCTTGGGTAGAGAAGGGTGGGAGTAGGAACGCATGCGCGACACCTCCGCAAATCCCTCGTCAGGCCCTGCGAACTGGCCGATGCGTACGGCATCCCGCAGCTCGGAGCCGTGATCGATCTTCACGGTGTCGAAGCCCGCAGCTGCGTCCTTCGCCAGCGCGTTAATTTTTGCAAGCGCATCCGACACACCCGTGTGCGAGGGATTGTTTAGCAGGCATCTTGCGACCGCTTGGATGTTGGCCGGCTTTCCAGTGGTGGGGCGAGCCGCCCCCGTGCGGACCTCCTGCAGAAGTCGGTCACCGTGGCTGGATGGACTAAATCCTGCTGCGACGCTGCCCATGAAGGTGATGACACCTTGTGCCAGCGCTTCCGGATCGCCGTGACCGGTGTGCAGTGTCTGAATGAGTGCCCCTAGCGCATCACGCGTATGCCCCTCCCAGATCGGCACCGCGCGAAACCAGAAGGCTCGAAGTGACGACACCAAGGCGTTCTGCGATGCGAGGACCATCAATTGTGGGCTGCTTTTCAGCACCTTGTCGATCGGTGCCCTGTGCTCCTTTGACAGTTGGTAGCCCGTCCGCATCTGAGCCATGTTGTTTCCGACAAGCACCCTAACGGATGGAGGCAGCCCTCCAGTCAGATCGATCGGAGTTCCGCGCTCCAAACGCTCTCGCGCCTCGATGACCCAAGCCCCCAGTAGGGGACAACCGGTTTGCCAGCGATGAGGCGTGATCAGTTTCTCGCCTGCTCCCTGCGCCTTTAAAGCGTCCCAGCGGGTACGATCCTCGCGAGCGGCTTTATCGCTCTTGGCCCCGTAGATCCGCTGCATGGGATCCCCAAAGATCCGGACAGTTGCTCCAGCAGACAGCAAGGACATGACAACACTGTGCTGATCAACACTGGAGTCCTGGTGCTCATCGCACACGATGACTGGGTAGCGTATGGCCAGTGCACGAGCCACTATGGGCTGATGGCGCAAGAATCTTGCGACCTTGGTTGCCATGATCTCAAAGCCTTGTCCGCCATCCTGCCAAGCCCAGGAGGTCAGATCGCGCGGCAGAGCTAGTGGCTTGTGGTACGCCAGCGCGATCTGCGCAATCAAGGCATCGATGGTCTTAATTTCGACGCGTGCCCCTGCCTTTTTCGTACGTTCTGCAAAGATGGAGCAAGCGGCGTGTGTGTGCGTCAGGATGAGCAAGCGGCCATCACCGAGCCCCCCCACCACCTCCTGCGCGTACGCAGCCCCTTGGTATGTCTTGCCGCAGCCCGCTGCAGCTTCAATGATCACCAGCGGTTCAGCTGATCGAAGAAGCTTGGCGACGGCCTGGTCGCTCATAGGTCGAGCCTTTGCAAGTCCTGACGCCCCACGGCCACCCGTACCGCATTAATCAACGGCAGCAGCTGCGGTTGAATGTCCGTCCACGCGCCCAGCGCGACCATTTTTTGGGCTAGTTCCTTCCCGCCGTCTGTGGATTTGAACCATTGCTGCGAATGTTTTTTCCACGCCTTTTCTTGGTTTGCGGGTGCCCCGTCCTTGCTGCCGGTGGCAGCTGCAATGATCAGAGCGCGCCAAGTTTTGCCAGAGGCTTTCAGCGCCGCGTCTATCGCCTCGGTGGTCTTGTCTTTAAGCCCGAGGCGATCTGCCAAAGTCCGGAGTCGATAGCCGTCGAGTTCACCTTCGGTGTCCTTCAGCAGTTCGAGAAGATTCGCTTCGGGAACGGCCCCGATCACATGATCTTCGGTACAGCCCTTCGGCCACTGGTGCAGCCGCCCTTTGAGCCTTTCCTTCAATTTCTTCCACCGCTCTGGAGCGGTACCTTCATCGTCCGCCAGGCCGGCAAACAGCAATCCGGAAGAGGAGAGCGTCTCAAGCAGATCTAAAGTCGCTCCGTTGCCCTGACCATCGCAGACTCGCACCCCGTGATCGAGCGGGTCGCCCTCGAAAGCCTTTTCCAGTAAGTACTGCAAGAAGCCGACTTCGGTAGGGCCTTCTGCAATGACAGCCACGCGCGCCAAGAACGTTTCAGGATCACGTTTCTGCTGTGGACCGATCTTGTCCCGAGGTAGCGCGCCGATGGAGCCCAGGCTGTCGAGATACCAAAGGTGTGCGTCCTCCGCACAAGAAATTGCGACGGGGCTATGTGTCGTGAGGAAGATCTGTCCGTGTTGGTTGGCGAGGATGTTGATGAGCTTACGCAGACGGTAGGGCTCCAGGCCACGCTCTATTTCATCGATGAGCGTAACGCTTGCTTCCTTGTCCGTCGAAGAAGCGATTTCGAGCGCAGCCATCCGCCTGGTACCCGCACCCCAACTGCTCAGAGGCAAAGCGACCCCGTTCTTGGTCGCCATCAACCCGATCAGGGCACCGATGGACAGCCCCTGGCTGGTTGTGAGGCCGAGTTTCAATTCGCTGGGAAGCGCCGCATCGGACATGCGCACATCCAGCGATTCGATCGCCTCCCTGCCTTTGTCATTGAGCGACTCGTGCAAGTTGAGCCCCGCTACCTGCTTGCCGATACGTGCACGCAACGCGTTATCGGCCAGCAACCGATCCAGGGCGGATCCGTAGACAAGGCGCAGGTCGCGATCATTGCGCTCATCGGCGCTCATTCGGACCAGGCCGATACGTCGGCGAACGGCGGTCGAGAAATGGTGGAATTCGTCGTTGGGTTGCATGACCTCCCATGCAAGTTCCAACTCCGTGGTCCCCCGCACACGCACGCGATAAACCGGCTCACTCGGCGTCGGAAGGTCTCCATCCCCGTCGGCCGAAGGGGCGACAGCATCTTGCCCGTTCCACGCCCATGGCCAAGCGAAGGTATTCTGCGAGCCGATCCCAGTAGGATCGGGCAGCGTCATGACGGCTTCGATGACGAATTCCTGCGCGCTGTCTCGCGCCCAGTAATCGGCCTCGGAGATGACCACAGTGTTCGACGGCGAAAGCAACATTGCAATCGCTTCGAGAAGGGTCGTTTTTCCAACGTCACCGCCACCCAAGATGACATTCATGCCCCCCGCAGGTAACCATGTGAGAGAGAGGATGCCCCGAAAGCGCTTAACGGTTAGCTTGCGAATCTGTGGTGACTGGCTCATGTTGCTCTCAATGGCGAGCACTGCGCGCGCATCCAGAAGTTGGTTGCATCAATTCGATGTAGGTCGCCTCCATGCGATTGTCAGCGCGAACTGCTACCGGATGTTAAGTGCTCTGAGGGTAAAAACATTGCGCAGCTTTGTGTAGCAGGTTTGCTACGGAAAAGACGCCAGTGGGTTGAAGCTCACCATATCGTCTTGTATTCAGAGCCGCTCGCCATTTGTAGGGCTTCAATTCCCGACCAGCGCGAGCGCGACCGGTTAGTTCGTACCGTACGGCGAAGCACCGTTTGGGATGAATGGTTTTGAAAGCTGAGCTAGTTCAGCTTTCCAGTTTGGGTGACCGTCGACACTCCGAAGCGGACGTCCGGAACGGAGGGTCGAACGTTGGCTTCGGCCCTACGGCTGCCCAGCACACCATCAGACAATGACGTTCTATAACCTTGCGGAGATTTGTCTCGAGGAGGCGCCAAGGTCATGCCATAGCGCTGGATGACAGGTGAACAGTAGAACTTGATGCCGTTGGGACGCATCGAACAAGACACGTTTCATCTGCCCAAGCCGCGCCTCATCACTGTGGACCAACGCGTCGTCCAGAATTAGCAAAGTTGGACGTCCTGCAGCTTTAAGCAGATCGGCATAGGCGAGCCGACTGATCAGTCCCATCTGCTCGCGCGCCCCGAAGCTCAGGGTGTCGAACGCAGCCAGCGCGCCAACGCCAGGACGCCTCAGTCCACCCGGTGAAAGATCTTCCGAGATCTCTAGCGATGCGCCTGGAAAAAGCAGCTGCAGGTAGTGCATCACCCGACCTTGCAAGGGGGCCTGCAAACTTTGGGTCGCCTCACGCCGCTTAGCATCAATGAGGCCGTGGACAAGTTTCAAGGCTTCGGCTCGCAGTGCAAACTCCTGGCAGCGGCGCTGAGCCGCCTCCGTACGAGCGGCGAGCTCCGCTCGCGCTTCCTCCAGCCCTTGCGCACCCAGCGCTTCGAGGTTGCCGCGCAGCAAAGCGATCTGTGACTTCCGGTCCGAGCTGGCGCGAAGTGACTGCGCCACGGTCCGCTCGTACCGTTGTACATCCTGCGCAAGGATGTCCGGTCGGGCGGCATTGACCTCTGCTTCGAGGCCCTTGACCAGCTCGCTTTGCCTCGCCTGTAGAGCGCGTGCGTCCACCAGTTGCTGCGCCGACATCCGCCTGGCTTCAAGGTGCTCAGCAGAGGTGAGCAAGGCGGTGATCGCGTCGCGTTCACGCTCGGCCGCTTCCGCCTGCGCTAGCGCTGTTGCGACCTCGGCGCTGGTGCGGCTGAAATTTGCTTCGACACCGTCGAGATGAGCACGGGCGGCGCCGTGGTCTTGCTGCGCGGCAGCCAGCAGCTTGACGGCTGCGCCGTCAGCCGTTGGAAGTTCGCGGATGGTTTTTTCTGATTCAGCGAGCTGCGTCTGGTGCTCCGCTAGGCGGCCCTTAAGCGCGCCAATTCCGTGCGGAGCCAACATCTTGATTGCGCGCTCAGCCTGCTTAAGATCTGCCGACGCCTGCTTACGCCGGAGCTCTTTGGCCTCGGCCGCCTCCAGGCTGGAGACGCCGTTGCGAAGCGCAAGCAAATCAAACGCCGCGCGGAGCTCTGCCTCCTGACGGCCGAGCTGGGCAAGGTCGTTTTCGCCCGGGATAACAGTGATACGACCCACATTCGGTATATCGATCTGCGCTGCCGATGAGACCAAGCGCTCGTCCTCGCCGGCCAGCAGTTCACCGTCGAACGTGACCCCGCCAGATGTGATGGCGAACTGAACTCGGGTCGACCCGACCTCCTGTCGGATCCGCAGGTCCCGCAACCTCATGTGCAGGTCACGCAGTTGAGCCACCGCCCCTTCGGCGATCTCGTTTTCCGTCACGCGCATGCGTTGGACGGCGACTTGGATTTCTTCGGCCTGCGCGGTGGCCAGCGTCGCCGTCACCGACTCGATGCCTGAGCGCGCTTCCGCGCTGCGCCGCACCAGTTCGTTTCTCCAGTCTGCTTGCTGGGCTGCAGCCACTGCTTGCGTCGCCGCCCCATACGCCGTGACGGCTGTCTGTTTCTCGATGGTCCAGCGTTGCAGTGCCGCCTGCGCAACTCGGCTCCGCTCAACGGCCACTGCCAGCGACGCCTCTCGCGCATTGCGCGCTTGGTCCTGGTCGTCATAGCCCTTGAGCTGCTGCTGAACCAGTTTCACGTGCTCTTCATGGCGCTTCAATGCTTCTCGCGCAGATTCGAGGCGTGCGGCCAACCCTTGGGCCTCTGTCAACTTGAGTTTGGCTTCATCCAGGCTCTTCTGGAAAGCCTCCGAAGGCTTGGTGGCCTGGTCGAGATGGTCGGCAGCTTGTAGCTGCTCCAGCTGGTCAACGTGCGACCGATAGGCTGCGATTTGCTCGTCCAGCACGCGCAGTTCTACGGCCAGCGCGTCCTGCCTTGTGATGGCTTCGTGGTAGACGCCGCGTGGCTTGCCTGCCTGTGTCAGTAGCTGGTCTCGCTCGGCCTCGATTTTTCGCGCTACATCATCGCCCTGTGTGCTCGCGACCTCCCCCACTGACTGGTTCAGCGCCTTCCGCAGGTGCGAGGTGGCATGGCCCACAGACGGCTTGATGTCTTGGCCAGCGCCCTGCTCAATCCACAGAAGCCCAGGGATGCCCCAGTGCTCCGGCTTGCTGGACCCGCGGCTCGAGAACTCAAAGCCAAGCATCTGGGCCAGATGCTGTTCTGCCTCCTCGCCATCGAGTTCACGCTTCCCAATCGAAAGGTTGAAGCGCTTGCGCTGAAAGAAGGTCTTACGCAGGCGGTACTGCTCCGCCCCGGTCTCAAAGTCGATCTCGATGGTGGGCGACGCGGACGCATCACCGTACGGAATCAAGTCGTCGACGCCAGACGACCTGTGCCGCTCGAAGAAGGCCGCACGAATCGCACGGACCACGGTGCTTTTTCCGGCTTCGTTGGGGCCCGTGAAAAGGTTCAGCCCGGGATCGAGATCGGCCAGCTCAAAAGGCCGACGGAACTGGCGCACCTGCTCAATCTTGATACGCGACAGCTTCATACGTTGACCTCACTGGCCTGACGGTCGGCCAGGATAGAAGTCAGGATTCCCAGAGCGTGTGTCGCTACCGCTGCGTCAGTGCCAGACTGCAGATCGCGGAGCGTGGAAATGACGTCGCCAAGGTAGCCGTCTGCCCGCAGCGCCGAGATGTCCGCATCGCTTGGGATCAGGCGCAGGGCACTCAGATCAACGCTGAGGCTACGCGCACGCGCCTCTGCGGAGGTCAGCGCGCCGTTGAGTCGTCCGAGTGTGTTGAGATCGGCTTGACCCCTAACCACAAGCTCAAGGACATGGTTGTCTTGGACGCCGGCCAAGCGGTCGATCAGCTCGTCTGCATCGCTGGGAACGCCGACGGCGTGTTCCCACTGCGCCCACTCGAAGCGGCCGGTCTGCAAGGGCGTCACCCTGGGCTCAATGCCAAGCCCGTCAACCTCGACCAGCAGCACATAGCCGGGCTCGTTTCCGCGGAACCTTTCGGCCTCCGGCGTACCGCTGTACCAGGTCCGCGCGTCAACGCGTTTGAGCCCATGCCAGTCGCCCAGCCCCAAGTAGTCAAGGCGTGCGGTCGAAGCGCGGTCCGGCGCGATCGGGTTTGCCGAGTCGATCTCTGCAGCAAGAATGCCTTGGACCGCGCCGTGGCCCAAGCCTACGCGCACGAGACCGGGCGCGGTGTCGGCGGTATCGAACCATTCGGTGAGATCGTTGTAGGTATGCCGCTGCGTGAGCGGTGCGGTCAGTACAGCGAAGCCGGCGCTCTCGTACGCGATCACTTCCGGTACAAGTGACAGTCGGACGTTCGCGGGCACGGCATTCAGTCGCTCGGCACGTGTCCACACGCTCTCCGCCAACGCGGCGTCATGGTTGCCTGGGATCAAGATCCAAGGGCCTGTGTACCCACGCATCGCGTTGAACAATCGCAGGATGGTCTTGTCGGCAACCGTCTGGGTATCGAAGACATCACCGGCCACGAACACCGCATCGACGTGGTTTTCAGTGGCCAGGCGAGCGAGCGTGACAACTGCGCCAAGGCGCGCCTCGGCGATGGCCACGCCATCGTCAACAGCGAACTGGTTGTACTGGCGGCCGATTTGCCAGTCGGCGGTATGGAGGAAGCGGGGCATGGAGGTATGAGGTTCTTGTTAGACAGATCGCAACAACGCTGAGGTCGCAGATTCCTCGGAGTGCTACTTTTTCCAGAACCCGCGCATCGCCTTCATGCGCTCATCGCGTTCCGTGGTGAGGTACATCGATGTCGTCCCGACAGACGCATGACCCAGGTTATTTTGGACGACCTGGATCGGCACGGGATGCTGCCCTGCCCGCCCCTGCAACGCGTGCGACCCATGCGAATGCCGCAACCAGTGCGTGCTGGCTTTTCTCAGTTGCTGCGCATCCGCCGGCTCGAGGTTTTCTGCCGCGTCTGCCAAGAAGGCCTTGATGGCTTGGTAAAGCCCGGAGCTCGACCAGGCGGAAGGACGCTCCAGTTCCGAGTCGAAGCGAGCGAGTACATGGATGCCTTGGTTGCTCACGGCGCCTACCTGCCGCTCAAGCCCGTGACGCGCCAGCTCATCACCCAGTTCATCGACCAAGTCGCTGGGTACCGGCACCTGCCGGCTGCGCCCGCCTTTGCCGATCACCGAGAGCATCCAGTCAGCAGCGGCAGCGCCCTCCTCCGTGCGGTACTCAACGCGCTCGAGGTCCTCGCACTTCGCTTGCGTGATCTCGGTCAATCGCAGGCCCGTCGCGTAGAGCCAGCGCAAGGCACGCCGCAAACGTCGCTCTACTTCGGTGTCGCCACGGTCCTGCAGCAAGGTCTCGATATGGTCCCATTGTGCGAAGGTCAGCGTCCGATTGGAGCCCAGCGGCCGATGCGGGTTTGACGGCAAGGCCACTGCAGCGAATGGGTTGCCCAGCAGGTAGCTCTGACTCATCAAGAAAGCAAACAAGCTCCGCAGAATGATCAGCGCTTGGCGCAACGCGACCGGCTGCAGCGGCCCTTCCAGCGGCCGCCACATCGGCGACCAGCGTTGATGGTGCCGCGGGCCACACCAGCTCGCCGGCGGGTTGGCCAGAAAGGACCGGTACTCGGTCGCGTCTTCCACCGACAACGACGACAACGCCTTCTTCTGCTCCAGGACTGACCAGAGCAGCAGCCGCTCCGCCTCCTTGCGGTACGCACGTTGAGTCGATGAGAGCTCTCCAGGCTTGTCGCCCGGCCTCTTAGCAGCCAACCAGGAGCCGATCGCCTCGTGATCGTTGCCCGCCATGAGCAGGCATTTTTCAGGCGGGGCGCGGAAGCGCCCTGCACTGCCGTCGAGCGCCGCCGGCAGTAGGAACTTTTCATACGGTCGGATCGCCGTGGCTGGCGCCACGACCGCGGCCAACGTGGTTGCAGGCAGCTGGGTGCGTGGCAACTGCACGTGTGATCCCACCCGCATGCCGAGCACCTCTTCGTTCGCCTGCAGCCACGCCAGGATGCGCTGCGCCTTGAGCTCGCCGACCCCGGGCACATGGACCCACCAGCGCGCTCCGATACCGTTGATGCGCTCGACCAGCGTGAACAGCGTGGGCACGCCGGCGCGCTCCAGTCGACCTGCCAATGATGGATTGAGCCAGGCCGCCACGCTGTCGCCCGGGCGAGGATCCTGGGCCACCAGCGCCTGCAGCCAACGCAGCGCCTCGAGTTGACGCTCGATGACGCGGCCACGACGCGAGGCCTTCGCACTGCCGCCCTGCCCTGCCCCGCCCTTGCTCGGATACGCGTCCTCGTAGGCCTCGAGCTGTTCGTCAACAGAGAAGTCTTCCATCCCCTGCGCCGCCGCGAATTCTTCCAAGCTGGGCTGCGCCGGCGCCGAGCTGAACCGATCCGCATCCAGCAGGATGAGTCGCGCAGTGCCCGGCTTGTGTTCTCGCTTGGCTGCGGCTGCAAACTCGTCCCGAATCCAGGAGACCGTGCGCCGCACGGTCCGCAGATCCGTGTGTTCGCCTTCCAGTCGGAGGTACCGATCCCAGCTGTCGCGCTCGTCCAGGCCCTGAGCCAGCGCGCGCATGAACGCGAAATGCCCGCTGTGCAGCTTGCGCGGCGGCGTTTTCGGCGTACGGGGTGTCTTCACGCGGGCGACCGGGCACCGCTGTGACTTGACGCGCCAGCCTCCCAGAACTTCCACCAAGGTTTAGGCGTCGGTGCCGGAGTTCCCTCTGGCCCTATGGTGGAGCTGGGGCCGCGGCGCCGCCGCTGTTCGACTTCCAATGCGTGTGCCGGTCCGTATGCTTTGCGATCGCCGCGCAGCGCCCGGGCGCGCCATTCCCCAGCCAGCTGTGCGAGTTCGCCGTCTTCAAGGTGAGAGAGCGTTGAACTGGCTGTCGTCGATGTCATAAGTGAGAACGAGATCTGGTGTTCGATACCGGGGTTGCCCGAGGGACGCGCTGTCTGCCTAAAGGCCCTGCCCCACGGCAATTCTGGCCCAGCGTTAGCGATTTGCAGCGATCCGGGATGATGATAAACCTTACTATCATCACACCGATTGCAGGCGGGAGCGTCCTGGAACGTACGGGACCTGCACCTGAGCGTCAGGGGAGCATGTGCGAGCGACGCTGGGCTCGATACCGAGTCGACGGCATCGGGCACATGACGCCTGGCCCAAGACTTGCTTCGAGTAGGCAGTCCCGTAGCGAGGGGCTTCAATAAGGCGGTACCGCAGCGACGCGGGTGCCCTCGGCCAGATTGCCACGCACACGATGGAGCCGCTGACTGCACGGCCACCGGAACGTGGGCGTGCTTGCGTCTCAGCACATTCGCGACAGATGCTCGCAAAACGGCAGAAGCTGCTATGTTCTTTGTGGGACTTTTAGTGGGACAGAAACAAGATTCAAGCGTAAGTCGTTGATTTCATTAGTATCCCGGCGGAGAGTGTGAGATTCGAACTCACGGACGCTTTCACGTCGGCAGTTTTCAAGACTGCTGGTTTAAACCACTCACCCAACTCTCCGGAACTGCCTCCGGGTGGCGAAGGCAGACGGCGATTTTATGCGGCTTGGCGCCTCTCGCCGCTCCCACCGTGGAAATCTAGGTCTCAGGCAGAAAGATCGACTGCAGGTCGCTGAGGAAGTCCAGCCCGCGCTCGGTGGGCCACGCGTGCCACAAGTCACGTTGAAGCAAGCCCTTCTTCTCGGCCTCTTCCAGGCCGCGTTGAATCGCGGTGGTGGCCAGCCCCGTGCGTTCGCCGAACTGCGCCATCGTGAAGCCGTCCTTCAACCGCAGGGCGTTGAGCATGAACTCGAACGGGAGGTCGGCGATCGCCACTTCGTCGCTCTGCGCGACGGCGGCACCCGACAGCGCCTGATTCATGTAGCGCTGGGGCTCGCGAAAGCGCACCTGCCGCAGGAGCCGGTGCGCGAAACTCAGCTTGCTGTGCGCGCCGGCGCCGATGCCGAGGTAGTCGCCGAACTGCCAGTAGTTGAGGTTGTGCGCGCAACGGTGCCCCTCGCGGGCATAGGCAGAAATTTCGTAGCGCTCCATGCCGAGCTCGCCGGTCCGCTCGGTGATGCGGTCCAGCATGGCATAGGCCGCATCGTCTTCGGGCACCACGGGCGGGAACTTGGCGAAGTAGGTGTTGGGCTCGATCGTGAGGTGATAGATCGACAGGTGCGGCGGTGCGAGCGCCATCGCCTGCGCGAGGTCGGCCTCGAGCTGGGCCGGCGTCTGGCCCGGCAGTGCGTACATCAGGTCGAGATTGAAGGTGTCGAAGGCGCTGGCCGCCTCTTCGACGGCCGCGATCGCCTGCTTGCCGTCGTGCACGCGGCCGAGTGCCTGCAGATGCTGATCGTTGAAGCTCTGCACACCGACTGACAAGCGCGTCACGCCCGCGGCCCGGTAGGCACGGAAGCGGTCGCGCTCGAAGGTGCCGGGGTTCGCTTCGAGCGTGATTTCGCAGTCGGGCGCGAGCTTGAGCCGCGCCCGCAGGTCGCCGATCAGGCGGTCGATCGATTCGGGCGAAAAAAGGCTCGGTGTTCCGCCGCCGATGAAGATGGTGTGGACGGTGCGCCCCCAGATCAGGGGCAATGCGGCGTCGAGATCGGCCACCAGCGCGTCGAGGTAGCGTTGCTCCGGCAAAGCGTCGCCGCCGGCGCGCCACTCGTGCGAATTGAAGTCGCAGTAGGGGCACTTGCGCAGACACCACGGCAGATGCACGTAGAGCGACAGCGGCGGCAACGAGGCGAGTTGCAACGGGCCAGGCCGCATCAGGTGAAGCACGTCTTTGGCGTGCGCCGCGCCGGGCTCGACGGCAAGACCGATCGGGAGGTGCGTGCTCACGACCAGCGCTCGCGCATCAACGCCAGCATCGCGCGCGCCGCCTGGCCGCGGTGGCTGTGCGCGTTCTTGGTTTCCGGCGGCAGCTGCGCAAAGGTCTGGCCGAAGCTCGGGAGGAACATCACCGGGTCGAAACCGAAACCGTTGTCCCCGATCGGCGCGCGCGTGATCTCGCCGGCCGCCCGCCCGATGGCGATCAGCGGCTCGGGGTCGTCGGCGCTGCGCAGCGCGACCAGCGTGCTGACGAGCGCGGCGCGGCGGTCATCGATGCCCGCCATCTGTTCGAGGAGCGCACGCACGTTGTTGGCATCGCCCTTTTCGTAGCCGAAGCGGGTTGCGTAGTGCGCGGTGTCCACACCCGGCAGGCCGCCGAACGCCTCGACGCACAGCCCGGCATCGTCGGCGATCGCCGGCAGGCCAGTGGCCGCGGACGCATGGCGCGCTTTGGCGAGTGCGTTTTCGACGAAGGTGCGAAAGGGTTCTTCCGCTTCGCTCACGCCGAGCGTCGACTGACGCACCAGTTCGACGCCGAGCGGCGCAAACAAGACCTGCAGCTCCTGGAGCTTGCCCGCGTTGTTCGACGCCAGGACCAGCTTCATGGGTTTGTCGGCAGCGGCGCCGACAGCGCCTTCTGTTGGAGCACGACGAGTTCCGCGATGCCCTTCTCGGCCAGGCCGAGCAGCGCGTTCATCTCGGCGCGCGAGAAAGCCGCGCCCTCCGCTGTGCCCTGCACCTCGACGAAGTGGCCGGCGCCGGTCATCACCACGTTCATGTCGGTGTCGCAGGCCGAATCCTCGATGTACTCGAGATCGAGCAGTGGCGTCCCTTGCACGATGCCCACGGAGATGGCGGCGACAGGGCCGCGAATCGGCGACGCGGTGATCTTGCCGGCCGCGAGCAACGTCGCGACGGCGTCCTGCGCAGCGACGAATGCACCGGTGATGGCCGCGGTGCGCGTGCCACCGTCGGCCTGCAGCACGTCGCAATCGAGGTGGATCGTGCGTTCGCCCAGTGCCTTGAGGTCGAACACGGCGCGCATCGAGCGGCCGATGAGGCGCTGAATCTCCTGCGTGCGCCCGGTCTGCTTGCCTTTGGCCGCCTCGCGGCTGCTGCGGGTGTGCGTGGCGCGCGGCAGCATGCCGTATTCGGCCGTCACCCAGCCTTCGCCGCTGCCCTTCTTGTGCGGCGGCACCTTTTCCTCGACCGAAGCAGTGCAAAGCACACGCGTCTGGCCGAACTCGATGAGCACCGAGCCCTCCGCATGAACGGTGAAGCCGCGGGTGATGCGCACCGGGCGCAACTGGTCGGCGACACGGTCGCCGCTACGAATGAAAGCTGTCATGAAAAAACCAAGGAGGAGGAAAAAACGTCAAGCCTTGCGCGCGGCGGAGCGGCGAATGGCCTCGTTGATCTCGGCGATCGAACGCTCGATGGCGTCTTCGTCGAGGTCGTCGAGTTCGGAGTCGGACGGCATGCCTGCCTGGATGGTGGAGGCGAAGACGCCGTCGCTGATGCTGTCCGTCGAAACGCCGCGCTCGATGCCGGGTGCGTCGGGCGTTTCCCACTCGAGGGCGATGAGCGTGACGTTGTCGCTGTGCGTACCGCCCTTGCGCAGTGCCATCTCGGCCAGGTCGGGCGCAGCGTCGGACACCGGCTTGCCTGATGACAGGGTGTGCACGATCAGCGCATCGTCCAGCACACCCCACACGCCATCGGAACACAGCATGAGGCGGTCGCCACGCTGCAACTGGAGCGGTGGCGCGGCATCGATCATCGGCGCTGTCGGCGAGCCGAGGCAGGTCAGCAGCAAGTTGCGATTGACAGGTTCGGGACCGCCGCCGGGACGCGGACGCTCGGCGTGCGAGTGATCGCGCGTGCGGGTCAGCAGCATGCCATCGCGAACCACGTAAAGACGCGAGTCGCCACAGTGCACCCAGTGGGCGGTAGAACCTTGGAGCACCGCAGCCACCACGGTCGTGCGCGGCGTATCTAGCATGCCCTTGGTGCCGGCATACCGCATGATTTGCTGGTGCGCCGCCATCACGGAAGAATTGAGGAAGGCCTTGACGTCCTTGAGAACGGGGCGAGCCTCGCGCTGGTACAGCGCGGCGATGGTCTGCAGCGCCATCTGCGCAGCGACCTCCCCCTCGGGGTGGCCACCCATGCCGTCGGCCAACACGAACAGCCCCGATTCGCGCGTGTAGCAGTAGCCCATGCGGTCTTCGTTCTTGAGACGGCCACCCTTGCGGCTGACCTGGAAGACGGAGAATTTCATGCGCGCGGAAGCTCTGTTGCCGTCACGCGGGCCGCGTGGTCGGTGCGGCGGCCTTGGGCAGCGCCTTCTTGTCGAAAGAACGGATGTTGTCGATCGACAGGCGAACCTTTTCACCCACCGTGAGCTTGGTGTAGCGGCGTTCGCCCTCGCGGCTGAGCTCTTTCTGCAGCGCGAAGACCGACTGCGGGCGCGACAGCGGGTCGAGCGACATGCACCACTCGACCACTTCGATCAAGTTGTCCGAATAGACGCCACGCAATCGCGACAACGACAGACCCAGCCGGTCTTTCTCGATGCGTTGCGGCGCGTCGTTCGGCGGGTAGCCTTGCATGCAAGCGTAGATGCAGGCACCGATGGCGTAGATGTCGGTCCACGGGCCCATCGACGAATCGCGCCGGTACATCTCGGGCGCGGCGAAGCCGGGGGTGTACATCGGGCGGATGAAGTTGCCTTCCTTCGACAGCACCTCTCGCGCGGCGCCGAAGTCGATCATCACGGCGCGGTCGTCGTCGGTCACGAAGATGTTGGCCGGCTTGATGTCCAGGTGCAGCATCTTGTGCTGGTGGACGATGCGCAGGCCGCGCAGGATCTCGTCGAACAGCGATCGAATGGTCGATTCGCGAAAAACCTTCTGTTTTTTCAGGTCGCGCGCGGTGACGATGAAGTCCTGCAGGGTCGCGCCCTCGAGGTAGTTCATGACCATGTAGACGGTCTCGTTCTCCCGAAAGAAATTGAGCACACTGACGACGGACGCATGAGAAATCTGCGCCAGCGAACGCCCTTCCTCGAAGAAACTCTTGAGCCCGAGCCGGTACAGAGACAACTTCTCGGGTGACACCTGCGGCGCCAGTTCGCCGGTGCCGCGCGTGGCCAGCGAGGACGGCAGATATTCCTTGATGGCGACCTGCTGACCGTTGGGGTCGACAGACAAATAAACCACGCCGAAGCCACCCGCCGAAAGCCGGCGCACGACGCGGTAGCCTCCGATGACGGTGTCCGGCAACAGCGGCGAAGGTTTGACCTTTGACATAATCCGGGAGTTTCGCCCGAAGGCAATGGGGCGGCAAGCGAACGCCGTGCCGTCGCCTCGGAGCAAACAACAAATCACAGTGAGGCGCAATGTCAGTTTACAGCATGACCGGCTATGCCAACGGCCAAAACGGCACCGTTGGAACCCAGCCCGAAACCGACGCGCGCCCCCCTGCCGCGGGTCGGCTCGGGGTCGAAATCCGCTCGGTCAACAGCCGCTTCCTGGACCTCAGCTTCAAGCTGCCGGAAGAGCTTCGCCAACACGAGACCGCGTTGCGCGAGATGCTCACGGGCAGGCTCAAGCGCGGCAAGGTGGAGGTGCGTGCGGCCGTCGAAAGCACGGCGCAAGCCGGCATCGCTGAGCCCTCGACGCGCTTGCTGCAGCGCCTCAACGGCGTGCAGGACGGCATCCGCGCTTGGCTGCCGACCGCACGCGAGTTGAGCGTGGCCGACGTGATCCGGCTCGCTGCGGGCGATTCGGCCGGCCGTGGCGACTGGGGACCCGACCTGCTCGAGGTCACCAGCAATGCGCTTGACAGCTTGATGGCGGCCCGTGAACGCGAAGGCGCCCGCCTCGCCGCCATGTTGACGGACCATCTGGGCCAACTGCGTAAGCTCGCCGCGCAGGCTGTCCCGCTGATTCCGCAGCTGGTCGAACAGCAGCGCGCTCGTTTTCTCGAGCGCTGGCAAGACGCCATGGGCTTGACCGGCGGCACGCTGCCCGAGGCGGCGCAAGATCGCGCACTGACCGAAGCGACGGCCTTCGCGATTCGCATCGACGTGGCGGAAGAACTGACGCGACTCAGCTCACACCTCGACGAAATCGACCGGCTGCTGAAAAAGGGCGGCGAGGTCGGCAAGCGCCTGGACTTCCTGATCCAGGAGCTGCACCGCGAGGCGAACACCCTGGGCTCGAAGTCGGCTGCCCTCGAACTCACGCGCATCGGCGTCGACATGAAGGTGCTGATCGAGCAGATGCGCGAGCAAGTTCAGAACATCGAATAGAGCAAGTCCATGGATTACCCCGGCAATATTTTCGTGGTGGCGGCACCAAGCGGTGCTGGCAAGTCGAGCCTGGTCAAGGCATTGATGGAGCTCGACTCGGCCGTGCAACCGTCGGTTTCGCACACCACGCGACCGCCCCGCGGCCAGGAAAAGCACGGCCGCGAATACTTCTTCGCGTCGCCCTCGGAGTTCGACGCGATGGTCGAAAGCGACGGGTTCGTGGAATGGGCGCATGTCCACGAACAGCGGTACGGGACATCGAAGAAGGCCATCGAAGAACGCGTCGCCCAGGGTGCGGACGTCATCTTGGAAATCGACTTTCAAGGCGCTATACAGATTCGCAAGACATTCGCGAACGCTGTGCTGATCTTCATCCTGCCGCCAAGCTGGGAAGAACTGCGCTCGCGCCTGGAACGACGCGGCGAGGACAGCGCGGAAATCATCGAACTGCGGCTGAGGAATGCGGCCCTGGAGATGGCACGTTCGAACGAATTCGACTTCGTTATAATCAACGAGTTATTTGAGCGCGCGCTTTTCGACCTGAAAGCCATCGTCCACGCGCAGCGGCTGCGGTATTCCGCCCAGCGCCGCGCCCGTGCCGACACCTTCGCTGCTCTGAATATTCCCTGATTTCGCCCACCGTCCGCAACGAAAGATCCTCATGGCCCGCATCACCGTCGAAGACTGCCTGCTGCAGATCCCCAACCGCTTTCAGCTCGTGCTCGCCGCGACCTATCGCGCGCGCATGCTGAGCCAAGGCCACGCGCCGAAGATCGAGAGCAAGAACAAGCCAGCCGTGACCGCGCTGCGCGAAATCGCCGAAGGCAAGATCGGCATCGAGATGCTCAAGAAGGTCCCGGGCTGACATTGACGCCACGCCACAACAAAGAAGCACCGCCACGCGGTGCTTTTTTTATGCCTGAACGCACCCCCTTCAACGCCGCGCTAAAGTGGCAAGCATGAGCGCGGTCGTCAAGCCCCAGTCCAATGCACCTCGCGGCACGCCCCGGCCGAGCCCGGCCGCCTTGAACGCGGCCGCTGCAAGCTTCGCTGCCCTCACCGCGCGGCTCGACTACCTGAACGCCGAAGACACCGAACTGGTTCGCCGCGCCTACCGTTTCGCCGACGAAGCGCATCTCGGCCAACTGCGCAACAGCGGCGAGCCGTACATCACACACCCCATCGCCGTCGCCGCCCAATGCGCCGAATGGAAGCTCGATGCGCAGGCGCTGATGGCGGCCCTGCTGCATGACGCCATCGAGGACTGTGGCGTGACCAAGTCGGAGCTGATCGAACGTTTCGGCGCGCCTGTGGCCGAACTGGTCGACGGACTCACCAAGCTCGACAAGCTGCAGTTCAACACGCGCGAAGAAAACCAGGCCGAGTCTTTTCGCAAGATGCTGCTCGCCATGGCACGCGATGTGCGCGTGATTCTGGTCAAGCTGGCCGACCGCACGCACAACATGCGAACGCTCGCCGATGCGCCGCGCGAGAAATGGGCCCGCATCTCGAACGAGACCCTCGAAATCTACGCGCCGATCGCGTATCGCCTCGGGTTGAACCAGACGTACAGGGAACTGCAGGAGCTGTCTTTCCGTCACCTCCGCCCGTGGCGCTATGCAATCCTTGCCAAAGCCGTCGCCAAGGCACGTGGTCGACGTCGCGATCTGATTCAGAAGGTTCAGAAAGAGGTCGAGATCGCGTTCTCCGAAGCGAAGATGAGCCTGCGCCTGGCTGGCCGCGAAAAAACGCTCTACTCCATCTACCGCAAGATGGAAGACAAGCATCTGAGCTTCGCCCAGGTGACCGACATCTACGGCTTCCGGCTGATCTTGCCGAACGTGATCGCCTGCTACACCGGCCTCGGCATCCTTCATCAGATGTACAAGCCGCTGCCGGGCAAGTTCAAGGACCACATCGCGATCGCGAAGCTCAACGGTTACCAGTCGCTGCACACGACCCTGGTCGGTCCGGCGGGTGTCAATGTCGAGTTTCAGCTGCGCACCGAGGCGATGAACGTGGTCGCCGAGTCGGGCGTCGCTGCGCACTGGCTTTACAAGGCCGCCGATCCGAGCACCGCGAACGGGGACAGGTTGGGAGCGAAGTGGCTGCAGTCGCTGCTCGACATCCAGGACGAAACACGCGACGCCGCGGAGTTCTGGGACCACGTCAAGGTCGATCTCTTCCCCGACGCGGTCTATGTGTTCACGCCCAAGAGCCAGATCATGGCGCTGCCGCGTGGCGCCACGGTGGTCGACTTCGCCTACGCGATCCACAGCAACATCGGCGACCACACCTCAGCCGCGCGCATCAACGGCGACCAGGTGCCGCTGCGCACCGAACTCAAGAATGGCGATGTGGTGGAGGTCATCACTGCACCGGTCTCGACGCCGAATCCGGCCTGGCTCGGTTTCGTGCGCACGGGCAGAGCCCGCTCGAAGATTCGCCACTATCTCAAGACGCTGGCTCACACCGAATCCGAGAGCCTGGGCGAGAAGCTGTTGGCGCAAGCCCTGCGCGCCGAAGGCCTCGGCAAGCTGCCGGCCGACGATGCCGAGCATCAAGCGCTGTGGGAACGGCTGTTGCGCTTCACCGGCAACCGCAGCCGTGCCGAATTGCTGACCGACATCGGGCTTGGCAAGCGCATCGCCAGCATCGTCGCCAAACGCCTGGTGGCCCTGATGGCAGAGCGCGGCGAAAAACCCGATGCCTTGATGCTCAGCCGCGAACGTTTCACGGCCCATGAGAGCGTGTCGCAAGGCGCCGTCACGCTCGACGGCAGTGAGAACTCATCCGTGCGTTTCGCGCTGTGCTGCCGGCCGATTCCCGGCGAACCGATCGTCGGCTACCTGGGCCACGGCGAAGGGCTGGTCGTGCATACCGAGGCCTGTGGTGTCGGCCAGCGCCTGCGCTACAAGGACAGCGAACGCTTCTTCGCCGTCGAATGGGCAGACGAGCCGATGCGCACTTTCGAAACCGGCATCGTGGTGACTGTGCGCAACGACAAAGGCGTGCTGGCTCGCGTCGCATCGACGCTGGCCGACGCCGAAGCCGACATCACGCACGTGGAAATGGCCGAAGAGACACCGCAGGACTCGACCGACTTGCGTTTCGTCATCGCCGTGCGCGACCGGACACACCTGGAATCCGTGCTGCGCCTTGTAAAGCGTGGAAGTTCGGTACTGGCTGCCGAACGCACCGTGCCAGCGCTGTGATAGATCGCGCCGGGTCGCGTGACGGTCAGACGGCGGGGTCAGGCGCAGGATAGCGAACGCTCAAGATTTCGAGTTCACGTGCCCCGCCCGGCGTCGAGAGCTTGACGACATCGCCTTCTCGGGAGCGCAGCAGCGAACGGGCGATCGGAGAGATCCAACTCACTTGCAACTGCGCACTGTCGGTTTCGTCGATGCCCAGAATCGTCACGCTTCGCTCCTCACCAGCGTCGTCGGCATACCGCACCGTTGCGCCGAAGAAGATCTGGTCGCTGCCGTGGTGCACAGACGGGTCGGTCACCTCTGCCACCTCGAGTCGCTTGGTGAGGAAGCGGATCCGCCGATCGATTTCGCGCAGGCGCTTCTTGCCGTACAGATAGTCGCCGTTTTCGGATCGGTCGCCGTTCTTTGCCGCCCAATGAACGGCCTCGACCACCTTCGGCCGTTCGACGTCCATCAGTTCCAGCAGCTCGTCGCGCAAACGCACGTAGCCGCCCGGCGTCATGTAGTTCTTGGCGCCGGCAGGCAGTGGAAGTACACCCGCGCCGTCGCCGGCATCGTCGTCTTCTGCGTCGCTCTCTTTGGTGAATGCCTTGCTCATCGCGTCACGCTCCAAATGAAAAAGCCCGCAACTTTCGTTGCGGGCTTTTCTTTATGGTGGTGCGGCTGGCAGGAATTGAACCCACGACCCCTTGGTTCGTAGCCAAGTACTCTATCCAACTGAGCTACAGCCGCACAGCTTGCAATTATAGCATGCGTTTTCTGCTCTCTCGAGAACGCGAAAAATTTCGCATGGTAGGCCGTGATGGGCTTGAACCATCGACCAACGGATTATGAGTCCGCTGCTCTAACCAACTGAGCTAACGGCCCACGCGCCAGGATTCTAAATGCCGCGCTCACCGGCCGCGACACGATCGCTCAAGGCTTGCGATGGCTGAGTGCGTTGCTCACCAGACGCGAAGTGATGTCGACGATCTGAATCATCCGATCGTAGTGCATGCGGGTCGGCCCGATCACACCCAGCGTGCCCACCACCTGACCGTCGACCTCGTAATTCGCGCTGACGACCGACAACTCCTCGAAAGGAATCACCTGGCTTTCGCCGCCGATGAAGATGCGCACGCCCTCGGCTTTGCTGGACACGTCGAGCAGGCGCATCAGTTGCGCCTTTTGCTCGAACAGATCGAAGGCCCGACGCAGCTGGCCCATGTCGCTGGAGAAGTCCGTGACCGCCAGAAGATTGCGCTCGCCCGACACCACCACATCGCTCTGCGACTCGGTCATGACTTCGGAACTGGCCTGCATGGCGGCCTGCATCAGCGAAGCGATCTCGCCGCGCAACTTCTCGACTTCGGACTGAAGACGGTCTCGCACTTGCTCGATCGTCAGACCCGCATAGTGGGCGTTGATGTAGTTCGCCGCCTCGACCAATTGGGACTGCGAGTATTCCGACTCCGGAAAGATCACGCGGTTCTGCACATCGCCGTCGGGCGACACGATGATCACCAACAGCCGGCGGTCAGACAGCCGCAGGAACTCGATCTGCTTGAACACCGACGTGCGCCGCGGCGCCATCACCACGCCGACGAACTGCGACAGGCTCGACAGCAGATGCGCTGCATTGGCGATCACCTTCTGAGGCTGGTCGGGCGCAAGGCTTTGCAAGGGAAGTTGTTCGCGGTCTGCCGTCAACATGGTGTCGACGAAGAGTCGATACCCGCGCGCCGTCGGGATGCGGCCGGCCGATGTGTGGGGGCTGGTGATCAACCCCAAAGTCTCGAGGTCGGACATCACGTTTCGGATCGTCGCCGGCGAGAGTTCGAGCCCCGAGGCGCGCGAGAGCGTGCGCGACCCCACGGGTTGCCCCTCGGCGATGTAGCGCTCGACAAGCGTCTTGAGAAGCAACTTGGCGCGGTCGTCCAGCATCGGCTGATTTTAGTGTTGTAATTTGTTGATGAGCTCCCGCTTTCGGCATGTCGCCCTCATTGGAAAGTACCAGGCGCCCGGCCGCCGGACGGCCACAGGCGCATCGGACGACGTGCTGGAAGACATCGCCGCGTTCCTCGAATTGCAGGGTTGCGAGGTTTCCATCGAACGCTCCACCGCGGACGAACTGCAAGACTGCCGCTACACCGCGCTGACCGTCGAGGAGATCGGCGAGCGGTGCGACCTCGGCCTCGTGGTCGGCGGCGATGGCACCATGCTCGGCATCGGTCGGCAGCTGGCGCCCTATGGCGTTCCGCTGATCGGCATCAACCGCGGCCGGCTCGGCTTCATCACCGACATCCCGTTGGACAACTACCAGGCCACGCTGATTCCCATGCTGGCCGGCGACTACGAAGAAGACCACCGCAGCCTGTTGCACGCGCAGGTGATGCGCGATGGCGTTTGCGTGTTCGACGCGCTTGCGATGAACGACGTGGTGGTCAACCGCGGTGCCACCTCCGGCATGGTCGAACTGCGCGTGTCCGTCGGCAAGCATTTCGTCGCCAACCAACGCGCCGACGGCCTGATCATCGCGTCGCCCACGGGCTCGACGGCCTATTCGCTGTCGGCCGGCGGGCCGCTGCTGCACCCCTCGATCCCGGGCTGGGTGCTGGTGCCGATCGCGCCGCACACCTTGTCCAACCGCCCGATCCTGCTGCCCGACGCCGACGAGATCTCGATCGAACTGGTGTCCGGTCGCGGCGCCAGCGCCAACTTCGACATGCAGTCCCTGGCCTCGGTAGAGATCGGCGACCGCGTGGTCGTGCGTCGCTCCGACTACCACGTGCGCTTTCTGCACCCGCGAGGCTGGAGTTATTTCGACACGCTGCGCAAGAAGCTGCATTGGAACGAAGGAGGTTCCTGACCATGCGCCCCCTCGATTCCTCGGACCTGGATTTCTGATGGCCCTGCGACGCATCGCGCTGCGCGACTTCGTGATCGTGCGCGCCCTCGAGATCGACCTGTCCGCCGGCTTCACCGTGCTGACCGGCGAAACCGGCGCCGGCAAGTCCATCTTGATCGACGCGCTGCAGTTGGCGCTGGGCAACCGTGCCGATGCAGGCGCCGTGCGCGAAGGCGCGGAGCGGCTGGACGTCAGCGCCGAATTCGACGCCGACCCGACCCTTGCCGCCTGGCTCGACGAAGGCGGCTTCGAAGCCGGCGACGTGCTCTTGCTGCGCCGGACCGTCGATCTGCAAGGCCGCAGCCGCGGCTGGATCAACGGCAGCCCTGCCACTGCGACCCAACTGCGCGAGTTGGGCGACAGTCTGCTCGACATCCATGGCCAGCACGCATGGCAGAGCCTGACGCGTCCTGAAGCGGTGCGCGGTCTGCTCGATGCCTACGCCGGCGTGCGCACCGACGCGCTCGACGCCGCATGGCTGGCTTGGCGCCAGGCCGCCGGCACGCTGGCCACCGCCCGCGCCGCGCAGGACTCGCTCCAGCGCGAGCGTGAGCGGCTGCAATGGCAGGTCGCCGAGGTGCAGAAGCTGGCACCGGGCGCCGACGAATGGGACGAGTTGTCGGCCAGCCACACACGCAGCGCCAACGCCCAGGCGCTCATCGACGCCGCCGAAGGCGCGCGCACGGCGCTCGAGGACGACGAGCAGGGCGCGCTGGTCGCACTCAACCGCGCATTGACGTTGTTGCAGGGCTGCGAGCACATCGAACCCGAGTTCAAAGCGCTGTCCGAAGTGCTGGCTTCGAGCGTCGCCCAGGCTGCAGACGCGGCCCATTCGCTGCATGGCTATTTGCGACACGCCGACATCGATCCCCAGCAACTCGCCGACCTCGACGAGCGCATGGGCCTCTGGATGTCGCTGGCCCGCCGCTACAAGCGCACGCCGGCCGAACTCCCGTCGCTGCTTGCGAGCTGGCTGGCCGACCTGCATGCGCTGGACGCGCAGAGCGACCTCGACGCACTGGAGCGTGCCGAGCAAGCGGCACAGCAGGCCTACATGAAAGAGGCGAAGGCCGTGGGCAAGCTGCGCAAGAACGCTGCCCCCAAGCTCGCGCAGGCCGTCACGCAAGCGATGCAAGGCATGGGCATGCAAGGCGGACGCTTCGAGGTTTCGCTGCAGCCGCTCGCCCAGCCGGGCCGGGCCGGGCTCGAAGAAGTGGCTTTTCTCGTGAGCGGCCATCCCGGAAGCACGCCGAGACCGATCGGCAAGGTGGCTTCCGGCGGCGAGCTGTCGCGCGTGGCGCTCGCGATTGCCGTGACCACCAGCGAGCTCGGCACCGCGCAGACGCTGATATTCGACGAGGTCGATGCCGGCGTCGGCGGTGCGGTGGCCGAGACCGTCGGGCGTCTGATGCAGCAGCTCGGACGCGACCGCCAGGTGCTGGCCGTGACCCATCTGCCGCAGGTCGCCGCGTGCGCCGACCACCATCTGCTCGTGGCAAAGCGACAGGCCGCGACCGATGACAAGGGCGGGCCCCGCACGGAGAGCGGCGTCACTGCACTCGACGCCGACGCGCGCACCCGTGAAATCGCACGCATGCTCGGTGGCGAACGCACCTCGCCGACCTCGCTGGCGCATGCGCGCGAGATGCTCGGCAAACAAAGCGTGGGCGCCGCATGAACACGGTGCCTCATCCACGCGACACGCGCGAGCCGATCGAAGCGACGGCTGCCACGGTCGCCAATTTCAATCTGGTGCTAATCACCGGCATGTCGGGTTCGGGCAAATCCGTGGCGCTGCACGCCCTGGAGGACGCCGGCTACTACTGCGTCGACAACCTGCCGCCCGAACTGCTTGCACCTTTCATCGCGCTGCAACGACAGCAGCAGGCCACGCACGTTGCGATCGCGATGGACGTGCGGAGTGGCGTGTCCCTGCCGCAGGTGCCGCAGCAGCTGGACGGCCTCCGGCGCGAAGGCGTGGCGCTGCGCTCGCTGTTCCTCGACGCGACCACCGACGCCCTGGTGCGCCGCTATTCCGAAACACGGCGACGCCATCCGCTGTCGCGCCAGGAGGCGCAACGCACCGACGCGCCGGAGCGCCAGCACGTGCTGATCCAGGCCATCGACCTGGAGCGCGAGCTGCTGGCCGACCTGCGTGACGGTGCCGACGTGATCGACACGAGCATCATCCGGCCGGCGCAGTTGCAGAGCTACGTCAAGGCGCTGATCTCCGCGCCGGAGAGCGCGCTCACACTGGTCTTCGAATCGTTCGCCTTCAAGCGTGGCGTGCCGCTCGATGCCGACTACGTGTTCGACGTGCGCATGCTGCCCAATCCGCACTACGTGCCGGCGCTGCGTGCGCTCACCGGCCGAGACGCGGCAGTGATCGACTGGCTGCGCGAACACGAGGATGTGGGCCGCATGTACGTCGACATCGAACAATTTCTCGAGCGTTGGCTGGACGCGCTCGCCCAAGACCATCGCAGCTATGTGACCGTCGCCATCGGTTGCACCGGCGGCCAGCATCGCTCGGTGTTTCTGGTCGAGCAGCTGGCGCGTGGCTTCGGCGCACGCTGGGCCGCGCTCAAGCGGCACCGGGAGCTGGACGGGAACTGAGCGTGAGCAGCTTGCGCACCGGCGCAGGCAGGCCGAGCGCGGTCCAGGCTTCAGCACCGAACCAGCCACCGGTCGCATTCAAGGCGTGCTCCGCGCACGTCACCTCGACCGGATGCAGATGCAGATCCTTGTGGGTCAGCACGTGAAGGAACGCCGCCCCGTCAACGGCAGACGCGCTTTCAGTGGGCGACAGGCTCGCCAGCAAGGCTTCTCGGCTTTCGAACGCCGGCAAACTGTAGAGCCCGGCCCAGATGCCGCGCGCCGGGCGCTTCTCCAGCCACACGCGGCCCGCGCCATCGCTCGCATGCAACAGCCACAACGACTGCGCAGTGCGGCGCAGCTTGCGCGTTTTGACCGGATAGCGTTCGGGCGCGCTTTCGCGCAACGCGACGCACATCGAATCGACCGGACAGAGCAGACAGTTCGGCCGTCTCGGCAAGCAGACGGTGGCACCCAAATCCATCACACCCTGCGTGTAGCGGGCAATGGCATGCTGCTCGCCTGCCGGCGGCAGCAACTGCGTGGCCAGGTCCCACAACGCCCGTTCCTGCGTGGACGAGGACATGTCGCCACCGAAACCCAGCACGCGTGTGAGCACGCGCTTGACGTTGCCGTCGAGGATGGCCACGCGCTCGCCGAAGCAGAAGGCGGCGATCGCCGATGCGGTCGAACGGCCGATTCCCGGCAAGGTTGCGAGTTCGACCGCCGTCTGCGGAAAAGCACCGCCGAAGCGCGCCACCACCTCCTGCGCGCAACGGTGCATGTTGCGCGCGCGGCTGTAATAACCCAGCCCGCTCCAGAGACCGAAGACCTCGTCCTCGCTGCCCGCGGCGAGCGCGGCAACATCGGGAAACCGGGCGAGAAAACGAGCGAAGTACCCCAACACCGTGCTCACCTGGGTCTGCTGCAGCATGACTTCCGAGAGCCAGACGCGGTACGGATCGCGGGTGTTCTGCCACGGCAGTTCGCTGCGGCCGTGGATCTGCTGCCACGCGACGATGCGCGTCGAAAACCCGGAAGCGACGGTATGCGGCAGCGTCGCTGCGTCCGTCTCAGGCCGCACTGACAACGCCGACGGCGGAGGCGGTCGCGGGCGCGGCCGGCGCTTCGTTGCTGGTCAGCAGCGACGTGAGTTCGTTCAGTCGTTGCTGCAGCTCGGTCAACCCGCTCTCGTGCGCGGCGATCTCGGCGAGCCGCTCGTCGAGGTTGCCGGCGGCCCCCTGGATGCGCTCGACCGACTCCAATCGCCGCCCGAAATTGCGGCGACGCTCCTTGAGTTGAGCGTCGAGCTGGGCACCGGCACCCTTGCTCCAGCGCTCGACCTCGGTCATGGCCGCTTCGTTGACCACGCGCAGCCGGCTGGCCAGCGCCCGCACCAGCTTGTCGCAGAAGTCCGCCTGCGCCAGCTTCAACAGGTTGCTCATGCCCAGGTAATGCACATGGCTCTGCTCGATCTGCGAGAGCTGCTGTTCGAAGCCCATCAGGTCAGGCTCGGCCGGCGCCTGCAGCGTGAAGCCATGCTCCGCATTGAGCTGCCGGAAGGTCGCATGCAGCATCGACTGGATCTCGCCCGTGGTGGCCTGCACTTCGCGCAGGTTGTTGCGCAGCGAGTCAAAGGTCTCGCCATAGATCTTGCGAATGCTGAGCTTGATGCCCGGGCGCTTCAGAGCCGCAGCCAGGTGGGCCATGTCGGCCTTCAGCGCCGTGCTGCCGAGCACCGCGTAGACCTCGCGCAACAGCTTTCCCTGCACCGAGCGCAGGGCCAGGATGCGCACGTTGCTCGATTCGAACTCGGACTGCTCCTGCTCGATGCGCGTGCGCATGTGGCGGATCACCGAGACGTTCTTCCCGCGAAGACCTTGCAGTTCCAGCGCCTGTTCGGAAAAGTCGCGCTGGCGCACATGGAGGATGCGCGAGGCTTCTGCGCGCAGCGCTGCAATACCAGCATCGACAGCGAGCCGCAACATGGTTTCGCGCTTGCCCAACAAGCCTTCGCCCAAGACTGCTTCCAGTCCAGGCAGTCGGCTGGCCTGCAACAGCGGTGCATCGCGACGGATCTTCGCCTGCAGGCCCTTCTGCGCGGATACCGGCAGCACCTGCGGCAGGGGGACGCCGAGAAGCTCGGCCGCGCCCTTGCGCTGGCGTTCGATCTGCGCGTCGATCTGCGCCGGCGTGCTCAGCGTGTCCCACATCGTGTCGATCTTGTTGAGCACGACGATGCGGGTGTCGCCGGCGTCGCCCTCGGTGATCAGGTGCTCGCGCCAGATGGCGAGATCGGAGCGCGTCACGCCGGTGTCGGCGCCCAGGATGAAGACCACCGCATGGGCTTGTGGAATCAGACTGACCGTGAGCTCCGGCTCCGCACCGATTGCGTTGAGGCCAGGCGTGTCGAGAATGACCAGGCCCTGCTCCAGCAGCGGATGCGGCATGTTGAGCACCGCGTGGCGCCAGCGCGGAATTTCGACCCGCCCCTGATCGTCGGGCATTGGGTTCTCGTCGGGCGCGTCGTCGCTCCAGAAACCGAGTGCGCGGGCTTCGGCCAACGGTACCCAACGCACCTCTGCCACCTTCGACATCGCCTCGGCAAGCTTCTCCGCATTCTCGACATCGACCGGCACGTCGGTCCAGCGCAACGGCTCCTCGCGCCAATGGATGAGCGAATGCGGCTCCAGCCGGGTCTCGATGGGCAGCAACCGAAGGCCGGGCGGATGGGCCGCGTCGTAGCCGAGTTCGGTCGGGCACATCGTCGTGCGCCCGGCGCTCGCCGGCATGATGCGGCGCCCATAGCCGGCGAAGAAAATCGCGTTGATCAGCTCCGACTTGCCGCGTGAAAATTCGGCCACGAACGCGACCATGACCTTGCTGGTGCGCATTTGCGCCTCGAGCTCCCGCAGACGCTCCGCGACGGCCTGGTCGAGCAGCTCGTTCTCGGCCAGCCAGCCCGAAAGCCACTTGAGCCGCTTGGCAAAGCTGCGACGCCAGACGCCGTGCTGGTCGAATTGCTGATTGAAGGAGCGGGTCAAGGAAGAGAAAGGAGAGTGGGCTTACAAAATATAGCATTCAGCCCCACGCAGCACCGGCCCACTTCACAGTGTCATCAGTACTTTTGGCAGTTCGGGCAGAAATAGGTAGAGCGCTGGCCTTGGCGCATTTGCCTGATCGGCGTGGCGCAAACACGACACGGCTCGCCTGCACGTCCATAGACGGTGGCCTCCAGCTGGAAATAGCCGCGCTGACCATCGATGTTGGAGAAGTCGCGCAGCGTGCTGCCCCCCTTCTCCACCGCTCGAGCCAGGATCTCACGCACCGCCGCATGCAGACGCAAGGCACGGGGACGGCCGATGCGCGACGCCGCGACCGTCGGGCGGATGCCTGCGAGAAACAGCGCCTCCGACGCGTAGATGTTGCCCACACCCACCACCACGTCGCCGGCGAGCAGCACCTGCTTGATCGCGGTTTTGCGTCGCCGAAGGCCGGCATGGAAAGCGTCGAAATCGAAGCCGTCGTCCAGCGGCTCCATGCCGAGGCCGCCGAGCAGCTTGACCGCCAGCGGAGCGCCTTCGTCGGTCACGTGCACCACGGCACCGAAACGTCGCGGGTCGTTGAGGCGCAGCGTTCCCTGGCTGGTCAGCAGGTCGAAATGGTCGTGCGAGCCGGCCGCGGGCAGCACCGCATCGAAGCGCAGGCTGCCGGACATTCCCAGATGCATCAGCAGCAGACCCTCGTCGAGCTCGACCAGAAGATATTTGCCGCGTCGGCGCACGGTGCGCACCGTGCGCCCGACCAGCGTCTGCGGATCGACGCCCAGCGCCCAGCGCAGCGGCTTGCCGACACGCACCGCTTCGATGCGGGCGCCGGCGATGCGATCGACAAAACCGCGGCGTGTGACTTCGACTTCGGGGAGTTCAGGCATGGCGCGAGCGTGACATGAAGCAGCCTGGAGGCGCGCGATGCCCCCGGTCGCTCACAAGAAAAAACCTTGGCTTATTATGAGTTCGATGACCCCATCGCCCCGTCGACTCCGCCTTGCGGCGGCCATCTCCCTCGTCTTCATCGCTTTTGCGGCGCAGGCCCAGCAGCCCCCTGTCGGCACGCCGCCCGCAGCGGCCCCGACGAGCCCTGCGCCGATCATCGAGCCCACGCGCCCGGCAGTCGAAGCGAAGCCGTCTGTGGCCGATGCCGAGGGCAAGGCGTCGGCGCTCACGGCCGAACTGTTCTACGAGGTGCTGGTTGGCGAGATCACCGCGCGCTCCGGCGACCCGGGCGCCGGCTATGCGCTGGTGCTCGACGCTGCGCGCCGCACGCGCGACGGCATGCTCTTTCAGCGGGCGGTCGAGATCGCCCTGCAGTCACGCTCCGGCGACGCAGCGTTGGCCGCGGCGCGCGCTTGGCAGGAGACACTTCCAAACTCGCGCGAGGCGCGGCGTTTCGAACTGCAAATCCTCATCGCGCTCAACCGCATCGCAGAAACCGCCGAGCCGCTTCGCGCGGAGATCGCCGCCACGCCGCTGCCGGAACGCCCTTTCCTGATGGCCGTGATCGCGCGCAATTACGGCCGCGCCAGCGACAAGAAGCTGGCCGCGTCGGTGGTGGAACAGGCACTGGTGGACGATCTGAAGAATCCGCTCACCGCCGGGCTGGCCTGGACCACGGTCGGAAGGCTGCGCTTGGGCGCCGGAGACAGCACCGGCGCGCTCGAAGCGGCGTTGCAGGGTCAGGCGGCCGATCCGGCATCCGATGGTCCGCCATTGCTGGCGCTCGAGTTGATGGATCCCGACCGTCCGTTGGCCGAACCGCTGGTCAAGCGCTACCTTGCCAGCCCCAAGGCGCTGCCTGAGCTCCGCATCGCCTATGCGCGAGAACTCATGCAAGCGCGCCGCTATGCCGACGCGACAGCTGAACTCTCGGCACTCACCACCGCGCAACCTGCGTTGCCCGGGCCCTGGATTCTGCTGGGCAGCCTGCAGGCTCAATCACGGCAAGACGCCGCCGCCGAAACCTCGCTTCAGCGCTACATCGCGCTCGCGACCGCCTTGCCCGAGGACAACGAAGGCCGGCGCGGCTTGACGCAGGCTTACCTGCTGATGTCGCAGCTGGCCGAGCGTCGCAAGAACTTCGTGGACGCCGAAGCTTGGCTCGCACGCGTCGACACGTCGGAGGAGCCCGTCGCCGTGCAATTGCGCCGGGCCGGATTGCTCGCTCGTCAAGGCAAGGTTCAGCAGGCGCGCGAGCTCTTGCGTGCGCTGCCGGAGCGCAATGCCGAAGAGGCCAAGCAGAAGGACCAAGCTGAAATTCAGCTGCTGCGCGACGCGAAGCAGTACCAGGCCGCCTACGACCTGCTCGCCAAGGCCAGCCTGGCTGCGCCGCAGGACACCGACCTGATCTACGACCAGGCCATGGTGGCCGAGAAGCTGAACCGGCTCGACGAGATGGAACGCCTGCTGCGCCGGCTCATCGAGCTCAAGCCCGACAACCAGAATGCCTACAACGCGCTCGGCTACTCCTTTGCCGATCGCAAGGTGCGGCTCGAAGAAGCACGCACGCTGATCCGCAAGGCCGTGCAGTTGGCGCCTCAGGATCCGTTCATCGCGGACAGCCTCGGCTGGGTCGAGTTCCGGCTCGGCAATGGCGCCGAAGCGCGCCAGATCTTGGAAACTGCGTACAAACGCAGGCCTGATCCGGAAATCGGTGCCCATCTCGGCGAGGTGCTCTGGGCCGCCGGCGATCGCGACCGTGCGCTGGCGGTCTGGCGCGAGTCTTCGCTGATCGATTCCGAGAATGAAACGCTGCAGGAGACGCTCAAGCGCCTGCGCATCAAGCTGTGATCGGGCGACGTCGCCTGCTGATCGGCGGCAGCGCGTTCGCAGCCCTGGCGCTGGCGCTGGCGGGATGTGCCAGCTCGGGACGGACGAGCAGCGCTTCGGGCGCAGTTTCGGCCGCAAGCTGGAGCGGGCGGATGTCGCTGCGCGTCGACAGCGAACCGGTCCAGACCTTCTCTGCCCTGTTCGATCTGCGCGGGACCGCCGTGCAGGGTTCGCTGACGCTCACCACGCCCATCGGCAGCACGCTGGCCGAACTCCAGTGGTCTCCGACCGAGGCCTTGCTCAAGAACGGTAGCGAGACCCGGCGCTACGCGTCGGTCGATGCGCTGATCCAGGCTGCGACCGGCGCCGCCATCCCGGTTCAGGCGCTTTTCGGATGGTTGGCCGGGCGCGACGACACGGTTCCCGGCTGGCGGCCGGATCTGACGCAGTTCGCCGCCGGCCGATTGCAGGCGGTGCGCGAATCGCCCCTGCCGCGCGCCGACCTTCGCATCGTCTTCGAACGCACATGAAGGCGCTGTACGACCTTCCGGCGCCGGCGAAGCTCAATCTTTTTCTGCACATCAACGGCCGGCGGCCGGACGGCTACCACCTGCTGCAGTCGGTCTTCATGCTGATCGACTGGTGCGACACGCTGCATGTCGAACTGCGCAGCGACGGTCTGCTAAGCCGAGAGGACCTCACCACGCCCTTGCCAACGGACGACCTGGTGCTGCGTGCAGCTCGGGCGCTGCAGGCCTACGCGAACGCGGGCCAAGGGGCTCACATCGGCGTGGCGAAGCACGTGCCGGCGCAGGCCGGGATGGGCGGCGGCTCCTCCGACGCCGCCACTTGTCTGCTGGCGCTCAATCGCCTGTGGGCGCTGAATCTGCCGCTCGGCTCGCTCGAACAGATTGGCCTGACCCTGGGCGCCGACGTGCCCTTTTTCCTGCGTGGCCGCAACGCGTGGGTCGAGGGTATCGGCGAAAAGATCACGCCGATTGAACTGCCTCCCGCTCGCTTTGCGGTGCTCAAACCCGACGCGGGCTTGGACACGTCCCTGATTTTTTCTGCCCCGGATCTGAAACGCTCTACACCCACTGCTATAATCTCGGGCTTTGCTGCAGACAGCGTACACGGGGCCTACGGCTTCGGTCACAACGACCTGCAGCCGGTTGCGCAGCGGCTCTGTCCCGCGGTCACCGAAGCCATCGAGTGGCTCGGCGACCAGGGTCTTCAAGCGCGCATGACCGGCTCGGGTAGCGCGGTGTTTGCAGCGATGCCGCATGAAGCGGAACTGCCTCAAAGCCCCAGTGGCTGGCAGCTTCGCCAGTGCGGCAACATGGCCGTTCACCCCCTTGTGGGTTGGGCGACCTGAAAAAGACAGATATCGGTTGGTGACCTCGGTTGTCAACCCGTGTAGGGGCGTCGCCAAGCTGGTTAAGGCACTGGATTTTGATTCCAGCATGCGAAGGTTCGAATCCTTCCGCCCCTGCCAAAACACGACTCACGGACTGTAGTCCGTGAGCGAAAAATTCGCGGCATCGCGCCGCGGGTCAAAGAGATTTGCAGCCGCCCGGTTGCAGAGACCACGAGAACACACTGGCGGCTCCCTGAAGAGCCATTTGCATTGCTGGACGCGCTCATGCAGGCTCAACACCCTGACTTCATGGTTTTCACCGGCAATGCCAATCCGGGTCTGGCTGCGGAGATCGCACAGCATCTCGGCACCGAACTCGGTGCCGCGCGAGTTGGCCGCTTTTCTGACGGCGAAGTCACCGTCGAGATCAATCAAAACGTCCGTGCCCGCGACGTGTTCGTCGTGCAGTCGACCTGCGCACCGACCAACGAGAACCTGATGGAACTGCTCATCATGGTCGACGCGCTCAAGCGTGCATCGGCCGAGCGCATCAGTGCCGTCATCCCCTATTACGGTTACGCCCGTCAGGACCGCCGCCCGCGCTCGAGCCGCGTGCCGATCTCGGCCAAGGTGGTGGCCAACCTGCTGCAGACCGTGGGCGTTTCGCGCGTCCTGACGATGGACCTGCACGCCGACCAGATCCAGGGCTTCTTCGACATCCCGGTCGACAACATCTACGCGTCGCCGGTGCTGCTGGGCGACCTGCGCGCCAAGAACTATGAAGACCTGATCGTGGTGTCGCCCGACGTCGGCGGCGTGGTTCGCGCGCGTGCGCTCGCCAAACAGCTCGGCACCGACCTGGCCATCATCGACAAGCGCCGCCCCAAGGCGAACGTGAGCGAAGTGATGAACGTCATCGGCGAGATCGACGGCCGCAACTGCGTGATCATGGACGACATGATCGACACCGCCGGCACGCTGGTCAAAGCCGCCGAGGTCCTGAAGGAACGCGGCGCCAAGAAGGTCTACGCCTACTGCACACACCCGATCTTCTCGGGTCCGGCCATCGAACGCATCTCGCAGGGCGCAGCGCTCGACGAAGTCGTCGTGACCAACACCATTCCCCTTTCCGACAGCGCACTCGGCTGCGGAAAGATTCGCCAGCTTTCCGTGGCACCGCTGATCGCCGAAACGATCCAGCGCATCGCCAAGGGCGAGTCGGTGATGAGTTTGTTCTCGGACCAGGACAACCTGTTCTGAGCAAAAAGCCGGCCTCTTCGCGCCTGACGGCGCATGAGAGGCCATTTTGAAACCGGCGCCGCACTGGTCGCGGTCGGCGCTCAAGAAGCGAAATGGCAATCTGCCTTCGCTCCAAGGAGTTAACTATGAAATTCGTCGCTTTTGAGCGCGCCAAGCAGGGCACGGGTGCGAGCCGCCGTCTCCGCGTTTCGGGCAAGACCCCCGGCATCGTCTACGGTGGTGAAGCCACGCCCCAGCTGATCGAGATCGATCACAACGCGCTGTGGCACGCCCTGAAGAAGGAAGCCTTCCACGCGTCCATCCTCGAGATGGAACTCGACGGTGCGGTGAGCAAGGTGCTGTTGCGCGACGTGCAATACCACCCGTTCCGCCCGCTGGTGCAGCACATCGACTTCCAGCGCGTCGACGCAAAGACCCGCATGACCATGAAGGTGCCGTTGCACTTCAAGGGCGAGGAAGAGTCCGAAGCCGTCAAGATCGAGCTGAACCTGGTCAACCATGTGACCACCGAACTCGAAGTGAATTGCCTGCCGGCCGAACTGCCGGAGTTCATCGAGATCGACCTGTCGGGCTTGAAGAAGAACGGCACCGTCACGCTCAAGGACATCAAGCTGCCGCGCGGTGTTCGCTGGGTCAGCCACGGCAAGCAGAACGTGGTGCTGGCTTCGGCCACCGCCCCGGCCGCCGAGGAAGTCGATGTGCCGGTCGAAGGCGCTGAAGCTGCCGCGCCCGCACCGACCGGCAAGGGTGGCAAGGCTGCGGCCAAGACGCCCGCCGCGAAAACCCCCGCTGCCAAGACGCCTGCCGCCAAGAAGTAATCCACTTTCTTTGCGCTTGCAGACAACGGCCCGCCTCGTGCGGGCCGTTTCTTTTTCCGCGCCACGATAATCCCGCCATGATCAAGTTGTTCGTCGGCCTGGGCAATCCGGGCCCGGAATACGAAGCCACGCGGCACAACGCGGGGTTCTGGTGGACCGATGCGCTGGCGCGCGACCTCAAGGTAACGCTCGCACCGGATCGCGGCTATCACGGCTTGGCGGCACGCGCCACGGTTGATGGCCGCCCAGTCTGGCTGCTGCAGCCACAGACCTTCATGAATCTCTCCGGGAAGTCGGTGGCAGCGCTGGCGCGCTTCTTCAAGATCGAGCCGCGGGAAATCCTGGTGGTGCATGACGAACTCGACGTCGTGCCAGGCCAGGTCAAGCTCAAGTTCGGCGGCAGCCACGCCGGGCACAACGGGCTGCGCGACATTCATGCGCAACTCGGCACCGGCGACTACTGGAGGCTGCGCATCGGCATCGGCCATCCCGGCGTGAAAGCCGAAGTGGTGAACTGGGTGCTCAAGAAGCCGCTGAAGGAACAGCGCGAGGCGATCGACGACGCCATCGTCCGCACCCTGCATGCCGTGCCTGCGCTGCTGGCCGGCGAGATGGAGAAGGCCACGCTGCTGATCCACACCAGCAAACCGCCTCGACCGAAGCCGCCACGGCGGGAAGGGGGCGAGGGGTCCGGCGAGCCCGCCGCGCCCTGAGCACGGCGCCACTGTCAGTGAGAAAAGGGAGAGAAAAATGAGATTCAGAATATCGCGCGTCCATCTTGGCATCAGCTGCTTCGCGGCCTGCATCGGCTTGAGCGCCATGGCGCAAAGTCCCCCCGCCGCCTGGCGCTGCGGCAACACGTACACCGACCAGCCCTGCCCGGGTGGCAAGGCGGTGACGGCCAACGACGCGCCCAGCGCGGCTCAGGTGCGCGATGCCGACAGCCACACACGCCAAGTGCAGGCCGACGCGCAACGCATGGAGCATGAACGGATGCGCAGCGAACGAGCACACGGCAGGCAGTCGGGCCTGGTGCACATCCCCAGGCCAACGACCGCGGCAGCAACGCCAGAACAGTTACCCCCGAAAAGCCAAAAGAAGAAAGGCCGCAAGGACTCGGACTTCTTCACGGCTGCCGGTCCTGGCACAGGGACGGCAAAGAAAAAGGTGAAGGCGGCGAAGACCGACGCCGGCAGTTAACCGGCCAGCGTTTCAACCAAGCGCGGTGGGTGCAACCGGCGCATCGCCAGCGCGAGGCGCTTCGGCTGCCTTGGCCGAGGTCAGCCGCTCGAACTTCTGCCACAACGTTTCGCGCGTCTCGATGTGGTCGGGACTCACAGGGATGCACGCGACCGGGCATATCTGCACGCACTGCGGCTCATCGAAGTGGCCCACGCACTCGGTGCACTTGCGCGGATCGATCTCGTAGATCTCAGCGCCCATGTAGATCGCGTCGTTGGGGCACTCCGGCTCGCAGACATCGCAGTTGATGCATTCGTCGGTGATCATGAGGGCCATGGCGCGATTATCCGCTGCGGGCATGCTTGTTGCGGGAGTCGGGTTATGCTGCGCCCCGCCCCATGAGTCTGTTTTTATTCAAGCGCTTCGCAACGTTGATCGGCACGCTGATCGGCGCCTCGGTCATCGTCTTCCTGGTCCTGGAAGTCCTGCCGGGCAATGCGGCGGAGCTTCTGCTGGGACCCGATGCTTCGCCCGACGCCGTCGTGGCCCTCGCCGCCAAGCTCGGCCTCGACCAACCCGCCTGGACGCGCTACTGGCACTGGATCAGCGGTCTGCTCACCGGCAATCTCGGCGACAGCTATGCGTACGGCTCGCCGGTGCTCGAACTCATCCTCGAACGCCTCTCGCTGACCGTCCCGCTCGCCTTGATGGCGATGTTGCTGACCACGGTGCTCGCGCTGCTGGTCGGCGTGACAGCGGCGGCGCGGCACAACAAACTGGGCGATGTCGGCCTCATGGGGTTGACGCAGGTCGGCATCGCCATTCCGAACTTCTGGTTCGCGATCCTGCTGATCCTGGTCTTCTCCGTGCAGCTGCAGTGGTTTTCTGCAGGCGGCTTCGAAGGCTGGGGCGAAGGCGTGTTCGCAGGCATCAAGTCGCTGCTGTTGCCTGCGCTGTCGCTGGCGGTGGTGCAGGCGGCGATCCTCGCGCGCATCACGCGTTCGGCCGTGCTCGAGGTGATGCGCGAGGACTTCGTGCGCACCGCGCGTGCCAAGGGGGTGACGCAGCGTGCCGTGCTCTGGACGCACGTGCTGCGCAATGCGCTGATCCCAGTGATCACCGTCATGGGCATGCAGTTCGCGGAACTGCTGGCCGGCACCATCGTGGTCGAGAACGTGTTCTACCTGCCAGGCCTCGGCCGGTTGATCTTCCAGTCCATCAGCAACCGCGATCTGGTGGTGGTGCGCAACTGCGTGATGCTCTTGGCCACGATGGTCGTCATCGTCAATTTTGTGGTCGACGTGCTGTACGCCGTCATCGATCCGCGCATCAAGGCTTCAGACATATGAGCGCTTCCATCGCCGCGCCCAGCGCTGCCGCCTTGAAGGTGCCTGGCTTCTGGCGCCGAGCGCTGCATCACCGCAGCTTCGTCATCGGCGCGGTGCTCACGCTGCTGCTGCTGCTCGCCGCGGCGGTGTCGCTGGTGTGGACGCCCTGGTCACCCTACGAGATGGACATGGCGAGCAAGCTGCAGAAGCCCAGCGGCGCGCACTGGCTCGGCACCGATCCGTTCGGCCGCGATGTCGCGTCGCTGCTCCTGGTCGGTGCGCGCGCGTCGATCCTGGTCGGCGTGATCGCGGTAGGCATCGGCCTCACGGTGGGCACGGCGCTCGGGCTCCTCGCGGCGGCGCGCCGCGGATGGGTCGAAGAAGCCATCATGCGGTTCAGCGACTTCTCGCTGGCCTTTCCCGCCATCCTGTCGGCGATCATGATGACGGCGGTGTTCGGTGCAGGCATCGTCAACGCCATCGTCGCGATCGGCATCTACAACATTCCGACCTTCGCGCGCATCACGCGCGCATCGGCCAATGCCGTCTGGTCGCGTGAATACATCGCCGCCGCTCGCGCCTGCGGCAAGGGCGGCTTCGCCATCACGATGCAGCATGTGCTGCCAAACATCTCGGCAGTGCTGATCGTGCAGATCACGATTCGCTTCGCCATCGCTATCCTGGCCGAGGCCGCGCTTTCCTATCTGGGCCTCGGCACGCAGCCACCACAACCGTCATGGGGCCGCATGCTGAGCGAGGCACAGACCCTCATGTTCCAGGCACCGCTGCTGGCCGTTTTCCCTGGCATGGCGATCGCGCTGGCGGTGCTCGGTCTCAATCTCCTGGGCGACGGTCTGCGCGACCTGCTCGACCCTCGTTTGGCAAGGGCCCGCTGACATGGCACTGCTCGAAGTCAACGACCTTCGCATCGGCCTGCAGACCCAGCGCGGCCCGGCCGAAGCAGTACGCGGCATCGGCTTCTCGCTCGAACGTGGCGAGACACTGGGCATCGTCGGCGAGTCGGGCTGCGGCAAGTCGATCACCGTGCTGTCGCTGATGGGCCTGCTTCCGACGAGCGCGAAGGTCGGCGGCAGCATCCGCTTCGACGGCACCGAGCTCGTGGGGCTCGACGAGCGGGCGATGTGCGGCATCCGCGGCAACCGCATCGGCATGATCTTCCAGGAGCCGATGACGGCGCTCAACCCGGTGCACACCATCGCGCGGCAGGTCGGGGAGCCGCTGCGGCTGCACCGCGGACTCACCAGTGCCGCGGCGCGCAAGGAGGTGCTCGCGCTGCTCGAGCGCGTCGGCATCCCAGACCCGGCTTCGCGGCTCGACGCCTATCCGCACCAGTTTTCCGGCGGCCAGCGCCAGCGCATCGGCATCGCGATGGCGCTGGCCTGCGGACCCGACCTTCTGATCGCCGACGAGCCGACCACCGCGCTCGACGTGACGATCCAGAAGCAGATCCTCGACCTGATACAAGGCCTGGTGGCCGAGCGCGGCATGGCGCTCATCCTGATCTCGCACGACCTCGGTGTGATCGCACGGAGCGTGTCGAAGATGCTGGTGATGTACGGCGGCAGCGTGGTGGAAAGCGGCCCGACCGCTTCGGTGTTCGCCGAGCGCGCGCACCCGTACACGCAAGGCCTTTTCGCGGCACGTCCCGCGCTCGGTGCGCCGCGCGGCACGCGCCTAGCGACCATCCGCGGCAGCGTGCCCGAATTGGTCGACCTGCCGTCCGGGTGCCCCTTTGCCGGGCGCTGCCACCTCACCATCGACGCCTGCCACTCGACGCGCCCGCCGGCCACCGCACTGCCGCACGACCACGCCGTGCGTTGCATCCGGCTCGACGAAGCGATGGCCGGCGCGAGGAGCGTGGCATGACGGCATCCGCACCGACCACGACAGCGCCATTGCTCGAAGTGACCGACCTCGTGCGGCACTACGCGCTGCCTCGCGAGAAGCTGTTCGCACCGGCGCCGCAGGTGAAGGCGCTCAACGGCGTGAGCTTTCGCATCGAGGCCGGGCGCAGCCTCGGCATCGTGGGCGAGTCGGGTTCGGGCAAGTCGACCATCGCGCGGCTGGTGATGGCGCTCGATCACCCCACGTCGGGCAGCGTGACACTTCTGGGCCGCGACCTGCACCGACTGCCGCGCGGCGAACTGCGCGCGGCGCGGCGCGACCTGCAGATGGTTTTCCAGGACCCGTACGGCTCGCTCGACCCCCGCCAGACCGTGGCGCGCATCGTGGCCGAGCCGCTCGAGGCCCTCGCCGAAACCAGCCGCAAGGCACAGCGAGAACGCGCGGGCGAATCCCTGGCCGCCGTGGGCCTGCGCAGCAGCGACCTCGACAAGTACCCGCACGAGTTCTCCGGCGGTCAGCGCCAGCGCATCGCCATCGCGCGTGCGCTGATCACGCGTCCCAAGCTGATCGTGGCCGACGAGCCGGTGAGCGCACTCGATGTCTCGGTGCAGGCGCAGGTGCTGAACCTGATGCAGGACCTGCAGCAGCAGCTCGGCATCAGCTATCTGCTGATCAGCCACGACCTCGCGGTGGTCAACCACCTGTGCGACGAGGTATGCGTGTTGCACCGCGGCGTGGTGGTCGAGCGCGGCGAGCCGCATCGCCTGTTCTCGCACGCCGAGCACCCGTACACGCAGGCGTTGCTGGCCGCCGTGCCGCGCGCCGAACCGCCCGCGGCCGCACAGCCGCTGCATGCTTGATATAACGTTTCGTCTTTCCTTTTTTCTGCCCTTGCCTGGAGTCTCGACATGCTGAAACGCCGCACCGTCCTCACCGCTTCCGCCGCGACCGCCGTGGCCTCGGCCCTGCCGCCCTTCGCGTTCGCGCAGAACCGCAAGGACGCCATGGTGCTCGGCATGACACTGGAACCGACCGGGCTCGATCCGACCGTGGCCGCGGCCGTGTCGATCAGTGAGGTCACGCTCTACAACATCTACGAAACGCTGACCAAGATCAATGCCGACGGCAGCGTGACGCCGCTGCTGGCCGAGAGCTGGGATATCTCGCCAGACCTGAAGACCTACACCTTCCGCCTGCGCAAAGGCGTGAAGTTCCAGAACGGAGAGCCCTTCAACGCACAGACGGTGAAGTTCGCCTTCGAACGCGCGGGCAGCGAGAAGAGTGTCAACAAGGACAAGCGCACTTTCGCGAACATCGGCGTGCAGGTGATCGACGAACACACCGTGGTGCTGCTCAACAAGGAAATCGATCCCGACTTCCCGTTCGTCTTGGGACAGGCGACGTCGATCATCGTGGAGCCCAAGAGTGCAGACACGAACGCGACCAAGCCCGTGGGCACCGGCCCGTACAAACTCGACAGCTACAACAAGGGCGCATCCCTCACGCTGAGCAAGTGGGACGGATTTCGAAACCCGCAGCAGGCCAAGCTCAACAGGATCACCTTTCGCTTTATCTCCGACCCGGCGGCGCAAGCGGCGTCGCTGCTTGCAGGAGATGTGGACGCGTTCCCGCGCGCGGCCACGCGCATCGTGGCCCAGTTCAAGGCCAACCCGCAGTTCCAGACCATCCTGGCTGGCTCGCGAGGCAAGACCATCCTGGCCATCAACAATGCCAAGAAGCCGCTCGACGACGTGCGCGTGCGCCGTGCCATCCTCGCAGCGCTCGACCGCAAGGCGATCATTGAAGGCGCGGCGGATGGGTTTGGCACGCCGATCGGCAGCCATTACGTGCCCGGAGCGCCCGGCTATGTCGATACCACGGGCGTCAATCCCTTCGACATCGAGAAAGCCAAGAAGCTGATGGCCGAAGCAGGCGTGAAGACGCCGCTCGAGCTCACCATGACCCTGCCACCGCCGCCCTACGCCCGCCAGGGCGGAGAAATGGTGGTGGCGCAACTCGCCAAGATCGGCATCGTGGTGAAGGTGCAGAACGTCGAATGGGCGCAATGGCTCAGCGGCACCTACGGCACCAAGAACTACGACCTGTCGATCATTTCGCACGTCGAGCCGTTCGACATCGGCAACTATGCGAAGTCGGACTACTACTGGGGCTACAGCTCGAAGCCTTTCGTCGCGCTGTTCGACAAGATCAAGACGACCGGCAACGCCACCGAGCGCGCCAAGCTGCTGGGCGACGCTCAGAAGATGCTTGCGGCCGATGCGGCCAACGGCTTCCTTTACCAGCCCCAGTTCCCGACCATCGCCAAGAAGAACGTGAAAGGTCTGTGGAAAGAACTGCCGATCTTCGCCAACGACCTTTCTGCACTGTCTTGGTAATGGGCGACATGCTGCACGACCTCAGCGCCGCAGAGCTCGGCAATGCGTACCGCGAAGGAAGCCTGTCGCCGGTCGAGGTGACGCGTTCGGTGCTCGATCACGTCGCGCGTTGGGAGTCGCATCTGGGCGCCACGTACCTGCTGCGTCCTGAAGCAGCGATCGAGCAAGCCGGCGCCTCCGAGGCGCGGTGGCGACGCGGTGAGGCGTTGAGCCCGCTCGACGGCGTGCCCACCACCATCAAGGAAAACATCGCAACGGCCGGCGACCCGCTGCCGGCCGGCACGGCGGCCGTCACGCTGCGCGCTGCCGCAGGCGACGCACCGCCCGCCGCACGGCTGAAGGAGGCCGGCCTGGTCGTCATCAGCAAGACCACCATGCCCGACTACGGCATGTTGTCGTCGGGGCTTTCAAGCTTTCACACGCTCGCGCGCAACCCGTGGGACCTGAGCCTCACGCCCGGCGGTTCCAGCGCCGGGGCTGGCGCTGCGGCGGCCGCCGGCTACGGTCCGCTGCACATCGGGACCGACATCGGCGGCTCGCTGCGCCTGCCGGCCAGCTGGTGCGGCATCTTCACGCTCAAGCCGAGCCTGGGCCGCATTCCGATCGATCCGCCCTACATGGGCCGCGCCGCCGGCCCCATGACGCGCACCGTGGGCGATTCGGCTCTGATGATGGCCGTGCTGTCGAAGCCCGACGCGCGCGACAGCATGAACCTGCCACCTCAGGACATCGAGTGGCCGGCGTTCGACGTCGGCCCTGAACACGTGCGCGGCCTGCGCATCGGCCTGCTGCTCGAAGCCGGATGCGGCCTGCCGGTCGACCCCGAGATCCTCGCCGCGGTGAACCAAGCCGCACGGCTTTTCGAACGCGCCGGCGCCATCGTCGAGCCGATGCGGCCCTTCATGTCGCAGGCCATGCTCGACGGCATGGACCACCTGTGGCGCATGCGTTCGTATGTCGACCTCAGCGCCCTGCCGGCCACGCAGCGCGCCAAGGTGCTGCCCTACATCCGCCAGTGGGCCGAAAGCGCCGCGACCTTCGACGGCGAGCATGTGTTTCGCGCGTTCAGCCAGTTCCACGCGACCCGCGTCGCCGCCGTCGAGGCGTGTGCACCCTTCGACTACGTGATCTCGCCGGTATCGCCCAACATGCCGGCCCGCGCCGAAGACCCCTCGCCCACCAACGACCCGCTGCGGCCGCTGGAGCACATCGGCTTTACCGTGCCGTACAACATGTCGGAGCAACCGGCGGCGTCGGTCAACTGCGGCTACTCGACCGCAGGCCTGCCGATCGGCCTGCAGATCGCCGGAAAGCGCTTCGACGACCTTGGCGTGCTGCAGGTGTCGCGGGCTTTCGAGCAGATCCGTGGTGCACAGCGGCCGTGGCCGCAGCCGCCAGCGGATTGACGTTCAGGCGAACTGCGTCACCAGCAGTTCGCGCGCTCGCGCCACGAAATCGCTTTCGCCCCGGCGTGCCGGCAGCACATGGAAGGCCACGCGCGGCAGCGCCGGCAATCCGGCCTGCCGCAGCGGCACCACGCCGTCGCACAGCGCCGATTCGTTGAGGCAGGCCACGCCCAGGCCGGCGGCGAGCGCCGACTGCAGCCCGGCCACGCCAGAGGCCACGTGCGCCACCTCGTACGGCACGCGCCGCTGCTGCAGCAACTTCACGGTGAACTGGTGCAGCGCGCAGGTGTCGGGCAGCACGAGCAGCCGCAAGGGTGCACCCTTCGGCCACGACAGCCCGCGTGCCCCCATCCAGACCAGGGCTTCGCGGCGCATCACCGCGCCGCGCGCCAGCGCGGCGGTGTCGGCAATGCGCATTGCCACGCCGACATCGAAGTCGCCGCGCACGTGGCCGGCCTCGACGTCGCCGCTTTTCATGACGCTCACATGCAGGCGCACCTGCGGGTAGCGCTCGCCCAGCCGGGCCAGCAGGCCTGCCAGCTCGGCGGGCCGGAAATAGTCGGTCACGCCCAGGCGCAGTTCGCCTTGCAGCGGTTCATCGCGCATCTCGCGGTAGGCGACTTCGCTGAGCGCGAGGATGGCACGTGCGTGGGTCGACAGGCGCGCGCCGGCTTCGGTCAGGGCCACGCCCGCCTTGCTCCGGGTGAACAGCGAGCGACCGGCGCGCTCCTCCAACTTGCGCACCTGCTCGCTGACGGACGATTGCGACAGAAAGACGCGGGATGCCGCCGCCGTGAGGCTTCCAGCCTCGGCAACCGCCACGAAGGTGCGGAGCTGCTCAATGTCGAAAGTAGCCAACTGATCCATCCGATATTCCGATGGTAATCATCATATCTTCCCGCTTTTACGTTGCTTTGCAACGGTGAAGAATCGGCTTTCCATCACAACGAGGACCCGACATGCCACACATCGCGCTTCATCTCTCCGGCGCACCCGACGCCGCCCGCACCCGCCAGGCCGTCGACGCCGTCGTGCGGCTCACCCGATCGGTGCTCGGCAAGAAGCAGCCCGTCATCGCCATCGAAGTGCAGCACATCGCCGCCGACCAGTGGTTCATCGGCGGCGACACCTTGGCGTCGCTCGGCCGCAGCGCCTTTCAGTTGGATATCAGCGTCACCGACGAAACCAACACCAAGGCCGAGAAAGCACGCTACCTGCGGGAGCTGCACGCGGCCATGGCGGCGCTGATGCCCGACCTTCACGAGGTGTCGTACGTGCACGTGATCGACGCGCGGGCCGCGGCTTATGGCTACGGCGGACTGACGCAGGAACATCGTCATCAGCAGGCAGGCGTGTAGCGGTCAACGCACTCGCGGCGATGGCGTGGCACGATGGCGCAAGTCACCACCCTCGAGGATCTTCCCGTGAGCGCAGCGCCCCGCCTCCTGACCGACAGCCTTGGCAACGAAGTCACGCTGGACGATCCAGCCAGTCTGTCCGCGATCGACGACTTCGTGGGCGGCTTCATCGCCTGCGAAGCGCGTGCCGCGAACGTGCTCGAAGCGGCCGACGACAGCGGCCCACTGGTGCAGGCGTACTGCGCCGCGCTGCAGATGTTCTCCGAGTCGCGCGACGGTGTGCCGAACGCGCGCCCTTTCCTCGCCCGCGCGCAGCAGGACATCGGCCGCGCCACGGTGCGCGAGCAAGGCTTCATCGCAGCGGTCGCTGCGTGGGTCGACGGCGACATCGACCGTGCCATCGCATTGCACCAGGCGCAGGCCGACCAGCACCCGCGCGACCTCGCGTCGGTCAAGCTCGGCCAGTACCACTGCTTCAACCGCGGCGACGGGCCCGGCATGCTGCGGCTCGCGCTGTCGGCCCTGCCGCACGCAGCCGACGTGCCTTACCTGCATGGGATGGTGGCGTTCGGTTACGAGCAGTGCCATCGGATGCGCGAGGCCGAAGCCAGCGCCCGCCGTGCCCTTGCGATATGCCGCAAGGAACCGTGGGCACACCACGCGCTGGGTCACGTGATGCTGACGGAGGGCCGCCTGTCAGAGGGCCTCGACTTCATGTGCAGCGTGAGCGACAGCTGGACAGGCCTCAATTCGTTCATGGTCACGCACAACTGGTGGCACGTGGCGCTGTTCCTCATCGACCTCGGGCGCGACACCGAGGCGCTGGCGGTGTACGACCGGCATGTCTGGGGGGTTGCCAAAGACTACGCGCAGGACCAGATCGGCGCCGTGTCGCTGCTGGCGCGCTTCGAACTCGCGGGCATCGAGGTCGGCCGTCGGTGGGACGACGTCGCCACGCATCTGCTGACCCGCTTGAACGACCACACGCTGCCTTTTCTCGACCTGCAGTATCTCTATGGCCTGGCGCGGGCCGGGCGGCCCGAGGCCGATACGCTGCTGCAAGGCGTCGTGGCGCATGCGCCGCTTGCGCCGGCGTCTTCACGTGCCGCCTGGGAGCGCGTCTGTGTGCCTGCAGCGCATGGCTTGCTCGCGCATGCGCGCGGCGATTTCGCGGGCGCGATCGAAGGTTTGGGCATGGCCCTTCCCCGGCTCGCAGAGATCGGTGGCAGCCATGCGCAACGCGATCTCTTCGAGCAGATCCACCTGGATGCCCTCGTGAAGCGTGGTCAGCCCAATACTTTGGCGGCGGCGCAAGGGCTGTTGCAGCAGCAGCTCAACACGCAACCCGAGTCGCTGCGGCTGCGCTGGCAGACTGCTGCGGTCTACGCTGCACTCGGACTGCCGCGGGTCGCGACGATCACGGGTTGATCGAAGGTTCAGGCCTTCAGATGCCGACTCTGGTCGTAGTTCGGCTGCGCCGGCAGGTCGGCCAGATGGCGCGCGTCGGCCCAGTCGACGATCTCGATCTCGGCCGGCCGGCTGGCATCGGCAATGCGGATGCGATTGATGCCAGCGTTGGGAATGTCGCTCTGCCGCGGACCGTTCAGGCCGAGTCCCCGCGCGGTGCGCCACACCATGTCGAGCACGCCGCCGTGCGTCACCACCAGCAGCCGCTGCCCGGCATGCGCCGTGGCCAGCACGCCAAGCGCCGCCATGATGCGTGCGTGGAACTGCAGCGGCGACTCGCCGTCCGGCATGGCGTGGTCCTCCCGGAATTCGAGCCACTGCTCCCACGCCCGCGGATGCAGTTGGCGAATCTCCTCGGCCTTCATCCCTTCGACCACACCGAAGTGCTGCTCGCGCAGTGCCGCCTGCGTGACGATCGGCAGCGCGAGCTGTTGCGCCGCCGGTGCGGCGGTCTGTTGGGCACGCATCAGGTCGCTGCTGAAGAGCTGGTCGATCACCTCGCCCGCCAGGCGAAGCCCGAGACGGCGCGCCTGCTCATGGCCGGTGTCGTTGAGCGGAATGTCGACATGGCCCTGGAAGCGCAGTTCGCGGTTCCAGTCGGTTTCGCCATGGCGGATGAGAATGAATTCGGTGGGGGTGGCGGCGGATGTTGGCATGGCTGGCTTCGATTGTCGGCGCACTCGCGCAGAATCGCGCGATGCCAAGTCTCGTTCTCCTGCCCGGCCTCGCCTGCGACCGCCGCCTCTGGCAGGCGCAGCAGCCCATCCTTCCCCCTTCGTTCGACGCCCGCGTGAGCGACGTCCACACCCGGCACGACCGCATCGAGGCCATGGCCGCGGCCGTGCTTGCCGAGGACGACGGTCCGCTCGTCTTGTGCGGCGCCTCGCTCGGCGGCATGGTCGCCATGGAGGCCGCGCATCAGGCGCCGGAACGCGTCGTCGGCCTGGCATTGCTGGGCACCAATGCGCGGCCGGAGACAGCGGAGATGTTCAAGCTGCGTGAGTCGGCCATCGCGCTGTTCGAGCGCGGCGAGGCGCGTGACGTGATCGAGTTCAACGCGGGGTTCGCCTTCCACCCTGCGCAGGCGGCCGACAAGGCCCTGATCAAGCGCTACGTGGAGATGGTGCTCGACGCCGGCACCGATCAGTTGGTGCGCCAGAACCGCGCCGCGATGCATCGGCCGGATGCCCGCCTGCATCTGCCTCGCCTGCGTTGCCCGGTGCTGGTGCTGTGCGGCGATGCCGACCGGCTGACACTGCCCGAATGCAGCAGCGAGATCGCGGAACTGGTGCCGAATGCCGACCTGGTGTGGATCGCCCAAGCCGGCCACATGCTGACCATGGAACAGCCGGCGCAGGTCAATGCGGCACTCGGCCCCTGGCTGGCGTCGCTGAGCGGCGCGTGAGCCGGGCGCCGACCGCTCAGCGCATCACCGCACCGACGCCACGCGGCCCGTCGCGCCCGCCGAGCCCACGCAGTGCCGAGAGGCCGGCGACCAGTGCGTCGGCATAGCTGGCATACGTGCGCGTTGCACTTTCGAGCAGCGAATAGGTCGCGAATACGCCCTTCTCGCCGGTGCCCTCCAGGATGACCCAGCCGTAGCTGCGATCGGGCATTTCGCGAACGCTCAACGCGAGGTCCCGCAGTTCCATGTGACAACTCCCTGTCGATTCTTGTGACGCGGTTTTAGCCGCTCGACAAGGCATCGACAAGGTCATGCGTCACGCTTGCGCGAGCCGCCTTCGAAGGAGCGGCACTGCCGTGCCGATGGAACGCGAAGAAGAGGAAAAAGCCGTGCTTGGCGGCTAGGCGCTCGCCACCACGGCGATGCCTTCGCGCTCCAGCGTCGAACGGATGCGTCGTGCGAAGGCCAGTGCATGCGCCCCGTCTCCATGCAGACAGACGGTCTGGGCATTGACGGCGATCAGGCTGCCGTCGATGGCACGCACCTGGTGGTCGCGCACCAATGACAGCGTTTGCGCCAGCGACTGCTCCTCGTCCTCGATCAGCGCGCCGGGCTGGCTGCGCGGCACCAGGCTGCCGTCGGGCATGTAGCCGCGGTCGGCGAAGACCTCTTCGACCGGCTTCAGGCCAGCGCGTTCGGCCGCGCTGATCATGCCGCTGCCGGCCAAGCCGAAGAAACGCAGGCCGGGGTCGAAGCGACGCACCGCGTCGACGATCGCGGCCGCGAGTTCGGGGTCCTTCACCGCCTGGTTGTAGAGCGCCCCGTGCGGCTTCACGTGCGCCAGCGTGCCGCCCTCGCCCCTCACGATGGCCGCGAGCGCGCCGATCTGGTACAGCACGCCGGCCACGATCTCATCCGGTGGCAGGTGCATGGTGCTGCGGCCGAAGTTGGCGCGATCGGGGAAGCTCGGGTGCGCGCCGATGGCCACTTGGTTGTCGATGGCCCAGCGCACGCACTGGCGCATGGTGACGGCGTCGCCCGCGTGCCAGCCGCAGGCGATGTTGGCCGAGCTCACGAGTTGGAGCAATTCTTCGTCGCTGCCGGCGCCTTCGCCCAGGTCGGCGTTCAAATCGATCTGCATGGGGTGTTCCTTTGAACGGATTCTGCGCTGCGGTCGATGCACCCGCGCGTCATTCGGGCGTCGCGCGATGCACCGCAGCGGCGGGCCATCCGCTCGCCGCCAGCCCTTGAGACACCTGCGCCAGATAGCGTTGCTGCGAGTCCCACGCCTCCACGGCCTCGGCCGCGTCCGTCTTCGCCAGTCGGAGCATGCCGCCGAGCGGCGCTTGCGCCAGCTTCCACAGATCGGCACGGATCACCACGCCGATGCGCGGGTAGCCGCCGGTGGTCTGCGCGTCGCCCATCAAGATGATCGGCTGCCCCGAGGGCGGCACCTGGATCGTCCCCGGGATCACACCCGAAGACAGCATGTCGCCAACGCGTCGGCGCTCGAGCACCGGCCCCTCGAGCCGGCTGCCCATCCGGTTGCTCTGGGGTGTCACACGCCAAGGCTGGCCCCAGAGCGCCGCCGCCGATGCGTCCGTGAACAGCGCGCACTCGGGCCCAGGCATCACGCGCAGCACGATGGTGTGGTCCGCCTCGGCCTGGCCATCCACCGCCCAGTCCGGACCGCGCAGCCCGAAGGCCCGGCGTGCGCGTTGCGCCGTGTCGAGACTCGATTGGCCGAGCGGCAGCCGGTCGCCCTTTTTCAATGCGCGCCCCTGGTGCCCGCCAAAGCCGGCCTTGAGGTCGGTGCTGCGCGAACCGAGCACCGGCGGCACGTCGACGCCGCCGGCCACCGCCAGCCAGCTGCGCACGCCCTTCTTGCCGTCGCCGGCGTTGGCACCACCGAGCACCAGGCGCTGGCCGGCTGCCACCGGCGTGCTCCAGTACGGCCACAGCGGCATGCCATCGAGCCGAGCACCGAAGTCGTCGCCGCCGATCGCGATGCGGGTCTCGGCCTCGAAGCGGATCTCGCAGGCGCCCATCGTGAGCTCGAGCCCGGCCGCGCCGTCGGCATTGCCCACCAGCCGGTTGGCGAGCGTCAGCGCCAGCGCATCGAGCGCGCCACCCGGGCAGATGCCGCGGCCGCGATGGCCATGGCGGCCCAGGTCCTGCACCGAGGCCAGCATGCCGGGTCGAAGCACGACGATCATGTCTGCACACTTTCGACGACGAAGCGCACGCGGTCGCCAGGGCGCAGCAGCGTGGGTTCGTCGGCGGCGGGGTCGAACATCGCCAGCGGCGTGCGGCCGATCAATTGCCAGCCGCCCGGCGACACCAGTGGATAGACGCCGGTCTGCGCACCACCGATGCCCACCGAGCGCGCCGGCACCGCGACACGCGGCTCGGCACGGCGCGGCGTCGCCAGCTCGGGCGGGAGGCCGCCCATGAATGCGAAACCGGGCAGGAAGCCGAGCAGGTACACCACGTACTCCGCCGCGGCATGGCGCCGCACGACTTCTTCCGGCGGGAGGCCGGTGTGGGCAGCGACATCGGCCAGGTCGGGGCCGTGCTCGCCGCCATACGCGACCGGGATCTCGATGGTGCGGCCTTCGAGCGCCGCCATCGTCAACTGCGGCCATGCGGCGAGCACCTGCATCTCGAGTTCGGACGCGTCGATCTGCGTCGGGTCGAACAGCAGCGTCAGGTTGTTCATGCCAGGCAGCGCCTCATGCACTGCGGGCCACTGCAGGGCTTCGTTGGCCAGCGCCCAGATGCGCTGCTGCTGCACCAGCGTGGCCGGCGCGGGCAGTTCGCACAGCAGGGCCGCGTCGCCCAGCGCGTGGAGCCGGGGCAGGCTCGACACCGACGTCATTCCCGGCCGAGGCTGCGCACCTTGGCGGCAAGCTTGTCCTGCACGAAGGGCGAGACGAACTTGTCGACTTCGCCACCGAGCATGGCGATCTCGCGCACGAAGGTGCTGGAAATGAACTGGTACTTGTCACTGGGCGTCAGGAACACCGTCTCGACGTCGGGCATCAGCGAGCGGTTCATGCCGGCGAGCTGGAACTCGTAGTCGAAGTCGGTCACGGCGCGCAGGCCGCGCACCATCGCTTTGCCGCCGCGCGCCACGACGAAGTCGCGCAGCAGGCCAGCGAAGCTCTCGACGGTGACCTGATCGCTGTAGGGCGCGACCGCCTCGCGTGTCATCTCGATGCGCTCCTGCAGCGAGAACAGCGTCTTCTTGTGATGGCCCGCCGCGACCGCGACGATGACGTGCGAGAACAGCTGGGTGGCACGCCGCACCACGTCTTCGTGGCCGAGCGTCATGGGGTCGAATGTGCCGGGATAGACCGCGATCACGCTGGACATCGTGGGAGCTCCTTGTGCAGCCGTTGCGGCCTGGGTCGGCGAATTATGCAGGCGGCGCAGCGGCCGCACGGAGCAGGTGCGCGTGCACGGCACCGGCCTTCAGATGGCGAAAGCTCTCCAGTCCGAGTGCGGCGAGTTCGTCCGCGGTCCACTGGCGCGGCGCCTCGAGATAGACCACGCCGTCGGCATGCAGCGCTCGCGCCGCGGCGCGCAATGCAGGCTCATAGAGCGCCGGGTTCTCGAAGGGCGGATCGAGCAGCACCAGCTGCAGGCTGGCGGCCGGCACGCGTTCCAGCGCGGTCAAGCCGTTGCCGCGCTCGATGCGCACCGCGTCGGCCGACAGCTTGGCCTTGGCTTTCTGGAGCTGGGCGATCAAATCGGCGTCCTGCTCGCACAGCAGCACCGAAGCCGCGCCGCGCGACGCGGCTTCGAGCCCGAGTGCACCGGTACCGGCGAAGGCGTCGAGGCAATGCCAGCCCGGCAACGTGCCACCGCCCGCGCCGGCCAGGCTGGCGAGCCAGTTGAACAGCGTCTCGCGCACGCGATCGGGCGTGGGGCGCAGGCCCGGCTTGTCGGCCACGGCGAGGCGGGTGCGCTTCCATTGGCCGCCGATGATGCGGACTTCGTGCGGGCGCTTGTCGTGTTGCGGCGTCTTGGCAGCCGGCTTGGAGGGAACCTTCTTCATGGGTCGAGCTTAGCCTGCGTACACATCGACGCCTTCAAGGCTTGGCCCCGACCACGACCGTCACCATGCGATCAGGCTGCAGCTTGCGCGCGAAAGCGGCCTTGATGTCGGGCACGGTCACCGCGTTCATGCGCGCCGTCCAGGTGTCGAGGTAGTCCAGCGGCAAGTCGTTCCAGGCGATGTTCGCCACGTTGCCGAGCAGCTTGCGGTTGCTGTCGAGCAGCAGCGGGAAGCCGCCGATGAGGTTGTCCTTGGCGGCCTTCAGCTCGGCCTCGGTCGGGCCGTCGGCGACGAACTTCGCCAGCACCTCGCGCGCCACTTTGACCGCTTCGTCGGCCTGGTCGGGCCGCGTCTGGAAGCCCACGCGAAACGCACCGGCGTGCAGGCCCGGAGAGAAACCGCTGGAAATGCCGTAGACCAGTCCGCGCTTTTCGCGCACCTCGTTCATCAGCCGCGACACGAAGCCGCCGCCGCCGAGGATGTAATTGCCGATGGTGAGAGCGAAGTGGTCGGGGTCGGTGCGCAGGTAGCCCGGCTGGCCGACGATGACATGCGCCTGCGCCGACGCGAAGGGCACGCGCTCTTCCTTCGGCGCCGTGAGCGCGGCGATGGCCGGCACCGCGGGCAGCGGCTCGCAGCGGCCGTCTTGCACGGGCAGTCGCGCGAGCAGGCGCGTCGCGATGACGTCGGCCTGTGCCCGCGTCACTGCACCGACGATGCTCACCTTGGCACGGCACGGCACGATCAGCTGCGCGTAGCGCGTGCGCATCGCCTCGACATCGATCTTCGCGAGCGTTTCCTCGGTTGTCTCCTGGCCGTACGGATGTGTGCCGTAGACGGTCTGCGAAAAGGTGCGGGCGCTGACGGTGCCAGGCTTGGTGTCGGCTTCCTTGAGCGCCGCGTTGATCTGCTCGCGCTCGCGCCGCCACACGTCGTCCGGAAACGAGGGCTCGCCAATCTCTCGCGCCGCCAGGGCCACGGCCTTGTCGAGCAGTGCCGGGTCGGACAGCGTGCGCAGCGAGAAGCTGGTGCGCTCGGGGCCGGCACCTGCGTCGAAGTTCGCACCCAGGTCGGCCCAGGCTTCGCCGAGCGCGTTCTCGTCGAGCGCCGGCCCGGCGTCGCTCGCGCGAACGCCCTTTTCGACCATGCCGGCACTGGCACCGGCCAGGCCAGCCTGTGCGGCCGGGTCGCGGCGGCTGCCGGCATCGACGTCGATCTGCACGTCGACGATCGGCAGCGCGTCGGTCGCGGCGAGGTACACCTTGGCGCCGTTGGCGAGCGTCCAGTGCTGGATGGGGATGGCCGCTTGCGCGTCGAACGCGCCCAGCAGGGTGGCGCTCGCGAGCACGGCAGCGCCGGTGATCTTCCGAGTCAGGTTCAACATGGCGGTCGGTTCTTTCAGCGCAGCGCGGCGTCAGGTGAGGCCAGCCCACGTGGCCGGCGGTTCTTCTCGGGCGGCAGCGGGATCAGCGTGGCGACGGTGAGCTGGTCGTCGCCGAAATACTTGCCGGCCACGGCCTGCACCTGTTCGGCAGTCACGGCCTGCAGCCGCGCGACGATGCGCGCGCTGGCATCCATCGGCAAGCCTTGCACCCAATTGCCGCCGAGCTCGCGCGCCTGCGCCATCACGGAGTCGAGCTTGTAGGTCTGGCTGGCGACCCATTGCGTCTTGACGCGAGCCAGCTCCGCCGCGCCCACGCCGTCGCGCGCCACGCGGGCGACCTCGGCGCGCAGCGCCGCCTCGACCGCCCCGGGCGTCTTGCCCGCTGCGGGCACGCCGTCAAGTTCGAAGAGCTGCGGCCCACGCCCCGTGATGCCGGCATAGGAGCCGGCGCTGTCGGCCACGCGGTCGGGGCCCTGGGTGAGGGCGCGGTCGAGCCGCGCGCCGGGGTAGCCGTCGAGCAGCGCCGACAGCACGACCAGCGGCCAGACGTCGCTCTCACCCTCGAGGCTCTCGAGCCGCGGTGCGCGGAAGGCGAGCGACACGTAGGCCTGTTCGGCCGGCGCCTTGAACATCACGCGGCGAATGCCCCGCTGCTCGGGCTCGGTGCGCGGCTTGCGCTCAGGCACGGCGCGCGCGGGGATGCGGCCGTAGTACTTGTCGGCCAGCGCGCGCACGCGCTCGACGTCCACGTCGCCGGCCACCACGATCGCGGCGTTGGTGGGCACATACCACTGCCGATGAAAGGCGCGCACATCCTGCGGCGTCATGGCGTCGAGATCGCTCATCCAGCCGACCACCGGCCTGCGGTACGGCGACGCGATGAAGACCGCCGCGTTCTGCTGCTCGCCGAGCAGCGCGCGCGGCTGGTCTTCGGTGCGCATGCGGCGCTCTTCCTTGATGACCTCGATCTCGCGCTGGAACTCGATGTCGGCCCACTGGTTGTTCGCGAACCGGTCGGCCTCCAGCTTCATCACCTCTTCGAGCTTCCCGTTCGGGATCTGCTGGTAATAGCCGGTCGCGTCGCGCATGGTGAACGCGTTCTCCTGCCCGCCGAGCGCCGCGACCTGGCGCGAAAACTCGCCCGGCTTGATCTGTTTCGTGCCCTTGAACATCATGTGTTCGAGGGCATGCGCCACGCCAGAGGTGCCGTCGACCTCGTCCATCGATCCGACGCGCACCCACAGCATGTGCACCGCCGTGGGGGCCCGGCGATCAGGCTGGACGATCAGCGTCATGCCGTTGGCCAGCGTGAACTGCTGGGCGTTGCTCGACGCACGGGTCGAAGGCGCGGCCTGGGCGGGCGATGGCGAGGGGCTGGGGGCCTGCGCGGCAGCAGCCCAGGACGCCAGGAGCGCCAGGGCCAGCACCGCACCGGACGCTGTGCGGCGTGGTGAAGGGTGTTTCATAGAATGGGTCGGATTGTAAAAACCATCTGATGTTCAGTTTCTTCAAGAAAAAACCGGCCGAGGCCGTACCACCGCCAGCGGATGCATCCACGGCCCCGGCGCCCCCACCGGCCGTCGAAACCCCCGTGGCCCCGCCGCCTGCCAAGTCGATGTTCTCGCCGTCGAGCTGGTTCCGGGGCGATGCGCCGCCCCCTCCGCCGCCTGCGCCCGCTCTTCCTTCGCCGGCACCACCACCAGTGCCAGAGGCACGTGTGCCCCTTCCCCTGCCGACTGTGCCGCCTGAGTCGGCGCCGACGCTGGCGCCGGTACCTGCACCGCCCCCGCCATCCACGGTGCCGACGCCGCCTTTCATCGCGCCTGCACCGATGCAGTCGCCTGCGCCCGTGGCGGTGCAGCCTCTCGCCCCTGTTCCTGCTCCACCGCCAGCTATCCCGCCCGCGGCGCCGCCTTCGCGCACCGGCTGGCTCGACAAGCTCAAGACCGGCTTGCGCAAGACCGGCACCGGCATCCAGGCCGTGTTCGTCAACGCACAGATCGACGAGGCGCTGTACGAAGAGCTCGAAACCGCCCTGCTGATGGCCGACACTGGCGTGAAAGCAACCGAGTTCCTGCTCGACGACCTGCGCCGCCGCGTTCGCAACCAGATGCCGCGCGATGCGCAGCAAGTGCGCCTGCTGCTGGCCGACGCCATCACCGACCTGCTGAAGCCCCTGGAGAAGCCGTTGGTCATTGGCCAGTACGCGCCGACCGTGATCATGGTCGCGGGCGTCAACGGCGCCGGCAAGACGACCTCCATCGGCAAGCTGACCAAGCACCTGGCCAACGAGGGCGCCTCCGTGTTGCTGGCGGCTGCCGACACGTTCCGCGCTGCCGCGCGCGAGCAATTGCTCGTCTGGGCCGACCGCAACACGGTCGAGATCGTGAGCAACGAGGGCGGCGACCCGTCGGCCGTGAGCTTCGATGCCGTCAATGCCGGCAAGGCACGCGGCAAGGACGTCGTACTGGTCGACACCGCCGGCCGCCTGCCCACGCAGCTGCACCTGATGGACGAGCTCAAGAAGATCAAGCGGGTCGTCACCAAGGCCGACGCCACGGCGCCGCACGAGGTGCTGCTGGTGATCGACGGCAACACCGGCCAGAACGCGTTGGCGCAGGTTCGGGCTTTCGACGAGACGCTGGGCCTTACCGGCCTGATCGTCACCAAGCTCGACGGTACGGCCAAAGGCGGTGTGTTGTGCGCGATCGCCCGCGAGCGGCCGATTCCGGTGTATTTCATCGGCGTGGGCGAAAAGCTCGAAGACCTGGAAACCTTCGACGCCCGCGAGTTCGCCCAGGCACTGCTGGGCTGAATCTGCTCAGCTGCCATCGGCGGCCCCGGGGCGTATCTCCGAACTTGTGGCGGGAAATGCGGTCTCACCGACGTCCGGCCGCGACGAATTCGTTGCGAGCCCGTCCTGCGCAAAGGTGGTCCCCGGCACGGGAACCCTTGCCTTAGCACTCTCTCTAACCGAGTGCTAATATGTTGCCTCACAAAGGAGTTTCCCCAATGACAAGTCTGTCTGGAGCCTCTATGACCCACCAACTCGCCGTCGCCAACCCTTGGTCGATGGTGCCGCCGCTGGGCAACCTGGATGCCTATATCTCGGCGGCGAACCGCCTTCCACTGCTTACCCTCGAAGAGGAGCAGGGCTTCGCGCGCAGTCTCCGCGACCACAACGACCTCGAATCGGCCGGCGCGCTGATCCTGTCTCACCTGCGTCTCGTCGTGTCGATTTCCCGCCAGTACCTGGGCTACGGTCTGCCGCACGGCGACCTGATCCAGGAAGGCAACATCGGCCTGATGAAGGCGGTGAAGCGTTTCGATCCCGACCAGGGCGTGCGCCTGGTGAGCTACGCCATGCACTGGATCAAGGCCGAAATCCACGAGTACATCCTGAAGAACTGGCGCATGGTCAAGGTCGCGACCACCAAGGCGCAGCGCAAGCTGTTCTTCAATCTGCGTTCGATGAAGCAGGGCTTCAAGGCGGACGCGGCCGCTGCCGAGGCGGCGACGCATCGTGAGACGCTCAGCCCTGACGAGGTGAGCGCGATGGCTACCAAGCTGAACGTCAAGCGCGAGGAAGTGCTCGAGATGGAAACCCGGCTGTCGGGCGGCGACGTGCTGCTCGATCCGAGCCCCTCGGACGAAGGCGACGACGCCTTCGGCCCCATCGCTTACCTGGCGGACGCGACGCAGGAGCCGACCGCCCAGCTCGAGTCCCGGGCGCGTGACCGCCTTTCGAGCGACGGCATCGCGACGGCGCTGGAAGCGCTGGACGACCGCAGCCGCCGCATCGTCGAGGAGCGCTGGCTGAAGGTCAACGACGATGGTTCGGGCGGCATGACGTTGCACGACCTGGCCGCCGTCTACGGCGTGTCGGCCGAGCGCATCCGCCAGATCGAGGTGGCGGCAATGAAGAAGATGAAGAAGGCGTTGGTCGAATACGCTTGAGCTTGCGTACTTCACAGCGAAAAAGCCCGGTCACGCACCGGGCTTTTTCATTGCAGGGCGGTCGGATTCAGCCCTGCTTGATCAGCGCCTGCACGTCGGCCACCATCGGCGCGACGCCGGCGCCGTAGCGCGCGTACAGCCTCAAGCGTCCCTGGGTGTCGTAGATATAGCTGGCGGCCGAATGGTCCATCGAGTAGCTGGTGGGCGTTTTGCCCTCCACCTTCTTGTAATACGCCTTGTAGTCTTTTGCCATCGCAGCCAGCTGCTCGGGCGTGGGGATCAAGGCCACGAAGGTCGGATCGAAAGCGCCCATGTAGGCCTTCATGACCTCGGGGGTGTCACGCTCGGGGTCGACCGTGACGAACAGCACCTGCAGCTTGTCGGCGTCCTTGCCGAGTTGCTGTTTGACCTGCGCCATCTCGCTCATGGTGGTAGGGCAAACGTCGGGGCACTGGGCGAAGCCGAAGAACAGCACCACGACCTTGCCTTTGAAGTCGGCGAGCGTGCGCGGCTTGCCGTCGGCGTCCTTCAGCGCGAAGTCCTTGGCGTAGTCGGCGCCGGTCATGTCGACGGCATTGAAGCTGGGCTTCGCCTCGGTGCAACCCGCGAGAGGGCCGCCGACAACGGCGGCAGCGCCGGCCCAGATCAGGAAATGTCGCTTGTCCATGGCATCAGAGCAGGTAGTGATCGACCAGCAGCGCAGCGAAAAGTACGCTGAGGTGGATCAGTGAAAAACGAAAGGTCTTGCGCGCCAGCGCATCGGAATAGTGGCGCCACAGCGCGAATGCGTAGCCGCTGAAGCCGATGCTCACGGCCACGGCGACCGCCAGATACAGCCAGCCACTCATGCCGTAGATGAAGGGCATCAGGCACGCCGCGAACAGGATGAAGGTGTAGAGCAACACCTGCAATCGCGTGAATTCATTGCCATGCGTCACCGGCAGCATCGGCAGTCCGGCCTTGCGGTAGTCCTCCACGCGGTACAGCGCCAGGGCCCAGAAGTGCGGCGGCGTCCACAGGAAGATGATGAGGAACAGGATCAGCGCCTCGGGCCCGACGTCGCCGGTCATCGCGGCCCAGCCGAGCACCGGCGGCATGGCGCCCGACGCGCCGCCGATCACGATGTTCTGCGGCGTGAGCGGTTTCAGGATGACGGTGTAGACCACCGCATAGCCGACGAAGGTGGCGAAGGTGAGCCACATGGTCAGCGGATTGACCGTGAACCACAGCAGCACGGAGCCTGCAGCGCACAGCAGCGCCGAGAAGACCAGCGCTTGGCGATCGCTCAGCTCGCCGCGCGCGGTCGGGCGCCACGCGGTGCGTTTCATCTTGGCGTCGATGCCCTTCTCGACCAGGCAGTTGAAGGCGGCCGCTGCGCCGGCCACCAGCCAGATGCCGGCGCAGGCCAGCAGGCCACGCTGCACGTCGGCCAGGCTCGGCACGCCAGGCACGGCGAGCACCATGCCGATCAATGCGCAGAACACGATGAGCTGCACCACGCGGGGCTTGGTCAGCGCGTAGAACTGGCGGACCACGCTGGCGGTCGACACGCTGGGTCGCGCGGGTGTGGATGGAACGGGTCTGCTCATGCGGCCCCCATGGTGCCCGAAGGCGCAGCCCGGCGGCGCCCTGCGATAGCGCGCGGTTGGCGCCGGGTCTCGCACAGTGTCCAGACCAGCGCGACGGCCAAGGCCGCGGCGCCACCCGTGTGCAGCACCGCAGCCGCCAGCGGCCAGCCGAGCAGGACGTTGCCCAGACCCGTGGCCAACTGAAGCAGCGCCAGACCCGCCAGCCAACGCGCGGAAGCACGCAACGCCTCGATGCGATGCAGGCGCCAGGCCAGCCCGCCGAGGGCGACGAACACGACATAGGCCATCAACCGGTGCACGTAGTGGATGGCAGTCAGCGCTGCAAAGTCGATCGGCGTGCCGGAGGTGTCGACGCCGAGCTCGCGCCAGAGCTGGAAGCCCTGCGCGAAATTCATCGGCGGCCACCAGCTGCCCTGGCAGGCCGGGAACTGGGTGCAGGCGAGCACCGCATAGTTGGTGCTGACCCAACCGCCCAACGCGATCTGGACGACGAGGAGCGCCGTGGTGACGATCAGCATCGTGCGCAACGGCGATGCGATGTCCACCGACCCGCGCCCTGCGGCAGCCTGGCGGTAGCGCACGGCCTGAATGCACAGCAGGGCCAGCAGGACGATCGCGCCCAGCAGGTGCATCGTGACGATGGCGGGAAAGAGCTTGAGCGTGACGGTCAGTGCGCCGAAAGCGCCCTGCAGGCACACCCACACCAACGTGGCCGCCGGCCACCATGCGCTCAGGGCCGCCGGGCCGTCGGCCGCACTCTCGGCCGGCAAGCGCCGCTGACGGCGGCGTTCGACCCAGGTGGCGATCGCCAGCACGAGGATCAGCACGCCGACGCCGGTGGCCAGATAGCGGTGGACCATCTCCACCCAGGCCTTGCTGTGCGTGACCGGGCCGGTGGGCTGTGCCGACTGCGCCATCGCGATTTCATGCCGCGCACCCAGGGGGCTGGCGTTGCCATAGCAGCCGGGCCAGTCCGGGCAGCCCAGACCGGAGTCGGTGAGCCGCGTGAAGGCGCCGAAGAGCGTGAGGTCGAAGGTGAGAAACAACGTGAGGACGGTGAGCGCGTGCAACCGCCGTGCGGGGCCGGCACCCGCGTTGCGTCGCCAGACCCAGATCAGCGGGCCGAGCGCCAGCAGCACGCCGACGGTCATGAGCCAGGCCACGGGCGCGAGGTCGTAGAGGGGCTGGGTGTCCATCGCTGCTCAGCGGCCGGCCTCGTCCCAGGAGGACGACGCACGCAGCAGGCGACCGAGGTCGCGCTTGGCTTGACCGGCGCCCTCGGCGTCCATGCGGGCCGGGAAACGCATCATCAGATTGCCGAGCGGGTCGACCACGAAGAAGTGCTCCGCCAAGGTGTGGCCCGTTGCAGGCAGCAGCCACTGCGCCAATTCGGCAGCGGGCACGCGCAGCACCGTTGCACCGTGCAGGCCGTTGTCCAGCCGTGCGGGCACGGGTGCCGCGTCGCTCACCAGCCACACGCGATCGAGCCGATCTTTTTCGCGACCGAGGCTCTCGCGCAACTGTCGCTGCAGGTAGAGCTGCTGCTCGCACAACGCGTCGCAGGCGGCATCGGCCACTGTCACCAGCAGCCACTGGCCCTTGAGTGCGCGAAGCGGGGCAGGCGTGCCGTCACGCAGGGTGGCGGTCAAGGCAGGAAGTGGGCGCTGCGGATCGATGAGTTCGCCGTAAACGCTGCGGCCCTCGGGCCGGACCACGTAGTAGGTGAAGTAGGAGGCGATGACCGGCGCCGCGCAACACAGCAGCACGGCGATCATCTTCCAGCGCCCGGCCACCGTACGGCGGCCACTCTGCCCATCGAGCGCCTGCGAAGGCGACGGCATCGTATGCACGGTCAGGCCGAGCGGCTCGTCAGGCGCTTGCATGGGATGTGTTCCGTGCGGCGGCACGTCCGGTGAGCCGTCGGGCGGCCGGGCAGCACTCATGGCATGCGTTTGCGCCAGGGCGCGATGATTTGGAACCAGGCATAGAGAAGAACGACGAGGGCCGCGAGGCCGAACCACTGAAATGCATAGCCATAGTGCTTTTCGACGCCCAGCGCGGGCGCCGGCCAGTCGCGCTGCAACCCTTCGGAGGCTGCACCCGTCTGCTGGAGCGTGAGGTCGGTCCGAAGCGGCAATTTGGTTTCCGCGCGGAACGATGCAAGATCGAGATTCTGCCGGATGGGCGAAGACCCCACGGAAGGCTGCGTGCCGCCGGCTTGGGCGGCGGGTTTGCCCAACTCGAGAAGCTGTGCCGGCGGGGTGGCCACGCGGGCCGTCACCTCGACCAGACCCCCGGGCGTGTCGACCGGCACCAGCTGCGAGCGATCGTTGAAGTTGCGCTGCACCCAGCCGCGCTGGATCATCACCGCCTGCTCGGTGCCTTCGATGGCGAAGGGCGTCAGCACATAGAACCCAGGCACGCCATGCATCTGGCGGTTGTCGAGGTAGACGGTCTGCGGCGCCAGCCACAGACCGCGCAGCTGCACCGGTCGATGCAGTGCGAGCGCGGGCTTTTCCATCGCCAGGAAACTGTCCTGATCGAGCGCAGGCAACTGCTTTTGCGCGTCGATCTCGGCTTGCAGTGCTTCTTTCTGGGCCGCGCGAGACAACTGCCAGCGGCCCAGCGACACCGTGGCGGCCAGTGTCAGCACGGCGGCCACGGTGACCAGCCAGAAACGCCCGCGCCGGCGCGGGCGTGGTTCGAGCGCCGAGTGCTGGATCACCCGTTCGGCCTCGGGCGCCCGATAATCGGGTCCATGAAATACGTCCTCGGCTTCGCATTCGCGGGCATCCTGGCCAGCCTCGGGTGGGCGCTGTTCTTCATGCTCAAAGACGGGCGGGACGGCCGCGCCAAGAGCGGAGGCATGGTGCGTGCGCTCACCGTTCGGATCGGCCTGTCGGTGCTCTTGTTCCTGTGCGTCCTGCTCGGTTGGAAGCTCGGCTACATCCAGCCGGGCGGGCTGCCCATCGGCAAGTAGGTGATGCTCGTTCCAGGTCCAGGAGGACCATGAAAAAAGCGCCTTACGGCGCTTTTTTTGCGGGCCGGTCGGTACGTTCAAAGCCAGTAGACCAGGAAGTACAAACCGAGCCAGACCACGTCCACGAAATGCCAGTACCAAGCCGCGCCTTCGAAGCCGAAGTGGCGTTCGGCCGTGAAATGGCCCTTCTGCAGCCGCAGCGTGATGAACAGCAGCATCAGCATGCCGATGAACACATGCAGCCCGTGGAACCCAGTCAGCATGTAGAACGTCGACCCGTACGCACCGGAGTTGAGCTTGAGGTTGAGCTCGGTGTAAAGGTGGTAGTACTCGTAGCCTTGAACGACCAGGAACACGATGCCCAGCAGCACGGTCAGCCACATGAAGCGGATGCACTGGGCGCGATGGTCGGCACGCAGCGCGTGGTGAGCGATCGTCAGCGTCACGCCGGAGCTGAGAAGCAGCGCGGTGTTGATGGTGGGCAGCCAGAACGGACCGACCGTCTGGAACGGCTCGACGAGGTCGGCCGGCGACCCGGTCACGCCCGCAGCCATGCTGGGCCACACGGCCTTGAAGTCGGGCCAGAGCAGCGCGTTGTCGAGGCTGCCGAGCGTCGGCAGCGAGTGCGTGCGCGCCCACCACAGGGCAGTGAAGAAAGCGCCGAAGAACATCACTTCCGAGAAGATGAACCAGCTCATGCTCCAGCGGAAAGACAGGTCGATCTTGTGACCATAAAGGCCGCTCTCGCTTTCGCCGATGGCCTCGCGGAACCACTGGAACAGCACGACCCACCACCACAGCAGACCGAAGGCCAGCGAATAGGCGCCCCACTGGTGCGCGTTGATCCACTGACCTGCGCCCAGGATCACGAAGAACAGGCCGATGGCCGCCATGATCGGGTGGCGCGAAGGCCCGGGCACGAAATAGTAAGGCGTGGTGCCGTGGGTGGTTGAACTCATATCCGTTCCTGGCTTTCTCTCTCGTTTTCGTATCTGTGCTGCGTGGACCCTGGCTTCAAGCCGCGACCACGTACTTGACCAACAGGATCAGTCCGCCGACGAACAGCATGACCGCGACCAGCCCGACGGCGACGATGTGCAGCGGCGTCAGGCGGGCGATGTCTTCTTGGTAGGCGCTGTTCTTGCGAACGCCGAAGAAGCCCCATGCCACCGCCTTGACGGTGCGCCAGAGCGACCCTTTCGAGGTACCGGCTTCCTTGCCATGCATGTCGACCGGGCTCACGAGCGCGGCTCCTGGGCCAGCGGCGCGGCCGAGGCCGTCGGCGCCGCGGGCGTCCGGCCACCCACCTCGAAGAAGGTGTACGACAGCGTGATCGTCTTCACGTCCTTGGAAATTTTGGGATCGATCACGAAGGCGACCGGCCACTGCTTCTTCTCGCCCGCGTCGAGCGTGTACTGGTTGAAGCAGAAGCACTCGAGCTTGTTGAAATACGGCGCAGCCTGCTGCGGCGCATAGCTCGGGATGGCCTGCGCAGCCATGCGACGGTTCTGCACGTTCTGAAACTCGTACATCACCGTGTTGAGCTGGCCGGGGTGGACCTGCATCGAACGCTGCGCGGGCTTGAAATCCCACAGACCGCGCACGTTGGCATCGAACTCGACCGTGATGGTTCGCGTCGTGTCGACCTGCGTGTTGTCGGGGACGCGCACGCTCTTGCCGCCCGCGGCCCCGCCGGGCACCTGCAGTTCGGACAGCGAAAGGATATTGATCCCGGTCATCTCGCAGATCGCGCGATACAGCGGCACCAGTCCGTAGCCAAAGGCGAACATGCCGGCCGCGACGATCGTCAGCTTGCCGACCATGCGGACGTTCTCGCGGCGGAGGCGTTGGCCGATGCCCATACTGCGCCTCAATGCCCGAGCCAGACCATGCGGACCATGAAACCGACGAAGAACAGCACCGCGATGGAAGCCAGCGTGAGCCCCATTCGACGGTTGTTCTTCTTTTGTTCAGGCGTCATGACGATGTCGTGCGGCAGATCAGCCGATCACCTTGGTGGCGGTCGGGTCGAGCCGTGGCGGCGTTTCGAAGGTATGGAAAGGCGCAGGCGAAGGCACTTCCCATTCGAGGCCCTCGGCAGCTTCCCACGGCTTGGCGGCGGCGGGCTCGCCCTTGCCGCGCATGGCCGGCAGCACGACGAAGAAGAAGAAGTAGACCTGGGCCAGACCGAAACCGAACGCGCCCACCGAAGCCACGGCGTTGAAGTCGGCGAACTGCATGGGGTAGTCCGCATACCGGCGCGGCATGCCCGCCAGACCCAAGAAGTGCATCGGGAAGAAGGTGATGTTGAACGAGATCAACGACCACCAGAAATGGATCTTGCCGCGCGTTTCGTTGTACATCACGCCGGTCCACTTCGGGCACCAGTAGTAGAAGCCGGCGAACATTGCGTAGAGCGAGCCGGCCACCAGCACGTAGTGGAAGTGGGCCACCACGTAGTAGGTGTCCTGCAGTTGGATGTCGATCGGCGCCACGGCCAGGATCAGGCCGGTGAAGCCGCCCATCGTGAACACGAAGATGAAGCCGACCGCGAACAGCATTGGCGTCTCGAAGGTCATCGAGCCCTGCCACATGGTGGCGATCCAGTTGAAGATCTTCACGGCCGTGGGCACCGCGATCAGCATCGTGGCGTACATGAAGAAGAGCTGGCCGGTGACCGGCATGCCGGTGGTGAACATGTGGTGCGCCCACACGATGAACGACAGGATGGCAATCGACGAGGTGGCATACACCATCGAGGCATAACCGAAAAGTTTCTTGCGCGAGAACGCCGGAACGATCTGGCTCACGATGCCGAAGGCCGGCAAGATCATGATGTAGACCTCGGGGTGGCCGAAGAACCAGAAGATGTGCTGGTACATCACCGGGTCGCCGCCGCCGGCGGGGTTGAAGAAGCTGGTGCCGAAATGGCGGTCGGTCAGCGTCATCGTGATGGCGCCAGCGAGCACCGGCATCACCGCGATGAGCAGGTAGGCGGTGATGAGCCACGTCCAGCAGAACATGGGCATCTTCATCAGCGTCATGCCCGGCGCGCGCATGTTGAGCACCGTGACGATGATGTTGATCGACCCCATGATCGACGAGGCGCCCAGGATGTGCATCGCAAAGATGCCGGCGTCCATCGACGGGCCCATCTGCAGCGTCAGGGGCGCGTACAGTGTCCAGCCAGCAGCGGGAGCGCCGCCGGGCATGAAGAACGAGGCGACCAACATCATGGCCGCGGGAATCATCAGCCAGAAGCTGAAGTTGTTCATCCGCGCGAAGGCCATGTCGGACGCGCCGATCTGCAGCGGGATCATCCAGTTCGCGAAGCCCACGAAGGCCGGCATGATCGCGCCGAACACCATGATCAGCCCGTGCATGGTGGTGAACTGGTTGAACAGCTCGGGGTTCACCAGTTGCAGGCCGGGCTGGAACAGCTCGGCGCGGATCAGCAGGGCCAGCACCCCACCCACCATCAGCATGGTGAAGGAGAACAGCAGGTACAGCGTGCCGATGTCCTTGTGGTTGGTCGCGAACAACCAGCGGCGCCAGCCGGTCGGGGCCGCGTGATGCTCGTCGTGACCGTGCGCGTGGCCGTCGTGGTCCGGGTGGGCGTGACCGTGGGGGTCGAGGACTGCACTCATGTCGATATTCCTTGCAATTTCTTCGTCGCGGGGCGCGTGGCGTCTTATTTAGAGCTTGGCCCGTTCGGTCTTGACTTCCGCCGGCTGCACGAGCTGGCCCGTCTTGTTCGACCAGCTGTTCTTGGTGTACGTCGCAACGGCGGCGATGTCTGTGTCGCTCAGTTGCTTCCAAGATGGCATGGCGCCATTGTTCTGCCCCTTGAGCAGCACATTGATCTGGTCGGTGTGGTCGGGGTCCAGAACCTTCGCCGAGCCATCGAGCGGCTTGATCGGTCCTGCGCCCTTGCCGTTGGCCTGGTGGCAGGCCGCGCAGTTGGCTGCGTACACCTTCTCGCCACGCACCAGCATCTCAGGCAACGCCCAGACCTTGTTCGGATCGTCGAGCTTGGCGGCGGCTTCCTTGCGCTTCACATCGACCCAGGCCGTGTAATCGGCGGCCGAAACCACCTTCACGTGGATCGGCATGTAAGCGTGTTCCTTGCCGCACAGTTCCTGGCACTGGCCGTAGTAGTCGCCCACCTTCTCGGCACGGAACCACGTATCCCGCACGAAGCCGGGAATGGCGTCCTGCTTGATGCCGAACTGCGGCACGGCGAAGGCATGGATCACGTCGTTGGCGGTGGTGATCACGCGGATTTTCTTGTCGACCGGCACCACCAGCGGGTTGTCGACCTTCAGCAGGTAATCGACGGGCATCTCGCCCTTGGCGCCGGCGTCGGACATAGCGCGGTGCGAGCTGTCGAGCGTGGAGATGAAGCCCAGGCCCTCACCCTCGCCGGTGATGTAGTCGTAACCCCACTTCCACTGGTAGCCGGTCGCCTTCACCGTGAGGTCGGCGTTGGTGGTGTCCTTCTGAGCCACCAGCACCTTGGTGGCAGGCAGGGCCATCAGGATCACGATGACAAAGGGGACGATGGTCCAGATGACTTCGACCACCACCGATTCATGAAAGTTGGCAGCCTTGTGGCCGACCGACTTGCGGTGCTTCCAGATCGAATAGAACATGACCGCGAACACGGCCAGGAAGATGACCGTGCAAAGGATCATCATGACCGTGTGCAGGAAGTGCTGCTCCTGCGCGATCTTGGTCACGCCGACCGGCATGTTCAGCTGACGCACCAACGGGCCGCCGGGCAGGTCTTGAACCGCGTGCGCCGCGCCACCGATGGCAGCGCCGGCTGCCAGCAGCAGATTCGTCGGCCTGAACTTGTTGCGCCAAATGCTCTTCATCGTGTTCACTTCTTCATTTTCCGTTTAACCCACCGGCCTGCCGCTCGCGAGCCCTTGCCGCTCAGGCGCTTCGCAATGCCATGCGAATCTCGCGCGCCAGCGCCGCGCGCAACTCAGGGCGCACATAGCGCCCCACCTTGACCGACCGACCCTGCCCCGAAACCTCGATCAGCGAGCGATCGCTGGCCTGTGGCTCGACCCGCACCTGGTGCGGCAAAAATTCCGTGCGCTCGCAGCGCCCACCGTTCTCCAACTCCACCACCAGCCGGCCGCCGTGCAGCGCAATCCGTTCTCCGTCCGTCGCATGCCTCGCGTACATCACGAAGGCGACGCCGACCGCCACCAGTTCGATCCACGCAAACGGCAGCACCAATGGTGCGCCGTGTACCCAGAACACCGTGCCGACGCCCAGCGAGATCACGCAAAGCGACGCATACAGCCATCCCAGCTGACCCGGCGTGACCGAGCAGTTGCGCTTCAGGAACCAGTGAATGCTCTGGCCTGAGACAGTGGCAAAACGAAACACGGAATTCGACACGGACGAGTTCGGCAGATCGGTTCATCGACAGCCGCCGAGCCCGCATTCGCCGGGTTCGGCAAGCGTCGATCAGGGGAAAAGCCCCGGAGTTCACGCAGCCGCGGATTGTAGCGGGTGACTCGCATGGATTGACCTCGATCAAGGCCGTCCGCGCTGAAGCATCTCGCGCATCTGGCGCAGCGAAACCGCGCTTTCGCCGGACAGCGCCATGCGCGGCGGTGGCTTGAACGCGTGGCCGTAGATGATTTCGAAGGTCAACGACATGCGCGCGTCGCCCCCAGGGTCCGCATCCGCGACGGCAGATGCAGTCCATTCGGCCCCGAGCGCAGCCCGCCAGCCTCGGCCCCGCAGACGGCCGAAGCGCGCTGGATGCAGGTTGCGGCCCAGCCCGCGCAGCTCGGCCAGCGCCGCCTCTGGCGTCGGCCAGGTCAGGACGATGCGCTCCATGTCCATGATCGGCTCGGCGAAGCCCGCCCCGACCAGCATGTCGCCCCAGTCGTGCATATCGGTGAACTGATGGCAGGCCGGCGGCCAGTCGAGGCGCTGGTACAGCGCGCGCAGCTCGCGAAGCGTGTCCGGTCCGAGACACGAGAACATCAAAAAACCGTCGGTGGCCAGGTGCCGGTGCCACTGCCCGATCAGCGCCTGCGGATCGGCCGCCATGTGCAACGCCATGTTGGCCCACAGCAGATCGACACCCTCCTTGGGTGGCGCGTCGAAGCGGGCCTGGACGCCCTGCCAGCGGCGCGCGCTCCACCAGGGTGCGCTCAGCGTCTGCGCTGTGCGTGCCGCCAGCGCCGGATCCGGTTCGATCACGAAGGGTGTCGCGTCACGGTAGCGTCGCGCCACGGCCGCATGCGCCTCGAGCCCGCCCCGCAGCGGCGACCAGTCGGCCCAGCGCTGGGGCTTCGCCGTGATCCATTGAAGCCTGTCCTCCATGCGCCGCCCGACTTCCTCGTGCAGCCAGGGCGAGGCGGGCAGCGCAGGCAGGCGCGCCCAGCGTGCGGCGGCCGCGGGGTCGATGGTCGGCGGACGCTGGACGGAATCGGTGGACATGGGAAGCTTCAGTATATTGAGCGATGCGCTTCGGTTCGGCCGCGCGGCCTTTCTCAACCCTCCTCGATCGCCTGCCCAGCCAGTGCGCGGTGTGCCATGCCTGGCCGTCGCGCCCGGTCTGCGACGCCTGCGTAGCGCGTTTCGCGCCGCAGATGCCGCGCTGCGTCACCTGCGCAGTGCCGGTGCCAGCCGGTGTGCCGCGATGCGGCGAATGCGTGCGGCATCCCCCGCCGCTCGACGCCTGCGTAGCCGCCTGTGCGTATGTGTGGCCGTGGCCGAGTCACATCGGTGCGTTCAAGTTCCAGGGACAGGCCGGCTGGGCCGCGCCCTTCGCGACCCTCATGCGCAGCGCACCTTGGGTCGAGCCGGCCATCGAGCAATGCGACCTGCTCATGCCGATGCCTCTTTCGCCGGCACGACTGCGCGACCGAGGCTTCAACCAGGCGCTCGAACTCGCGCGGCGCCTTTCACCGGGCAAGACCGACCCGGGACTGCTGCTGCGCACGCTCGACACGCCAGCGCAGAGTGGCCTGACCCGCGCCGAACGTCTGCGAAACCTGCGGGGTGCCTTCGCGGTCGAGCCTTTGCGCGCGGCCGAGGTGCAAGGCCGGCGCATCGTGCTGGTGGACGATGTGATGACCAGTGGCGCATCCCTGTTCGCCGCCGCGCAGGTGCTTCGTAACGCCGGCGCGGTGCACCTCACCGGGCTGGTCCTTGCCCGCACCGACCCGCCGGGCTGACGCGCGCGGCTCGCCGCGACAATCGGCGCCATGTTTCACATCGTCCTCGTCGAACCCGAAATTCCGCCGAACACCGGCAACGTGATCCGGCTGGCTGCCAACACCGGCTGCACCCTGCATCTAGTTGATCCGCTGGGATTCTCGATGGACGACAAGCTGTTGCGCCGCGCCGGCCTCGACTACCACGAATACGCCAAAGTGAAGCGCCACGCCGACTGGGCCGCCCTGTTGGCAACCGAATCGCCCGCGCCCGACCGGATGTTCGCCCTGACCACGCGTGGCACGCGCGCCGTGCACGACGTGCGCTTCGCCCCCGGTGACTGGCTGGTGTTCGGCTCGGAAACGCGAGGCCTGGCGCCGGAACTGCGCGATCGTTTCGACGCCGCGCAATGGCTGCGGCTCCCGATGCGCCCCGGCCAGCGCAGTCTCAATCTGTCTAACGCCGTCGCCGTGACGGTGTTTGAGGCCTGGCGGCAAAACGACTTCGCCTGACCCCTGTCACTTGTAGCGCCTCACCACCGACTCGGCCACGCAGGCCGGCTTGGCGGCGCCTTCGAGCTCGATGGTGGTTTCCCAAGTCATCTGCAAGCCGTCGCCGGCGATCGGCTCGGCCGTCAGCAACTTCATGCGGCCGCGCAGCCGGCTGTTCACCGGCACGGGTGACATGAAGCGCACGCGGTTCAGTCCGTAGTTGACGCCCATGCGCGACTCGGTCACGTCGAACGCGTTCTCGTAGAACTTGGGCAGCAGCGACAGCGTGAGAAAGCCGTGCGCGATGGGTGCGCCGAACGGGCCGGCCTTGGCCCGCTCCACGTCGACGTGGATCCACTGGTGGTCGCCCGTCGCCTCGGCGAACTGGTTGACCTGCGCCTGGGTGACGACGAGCCAGTCGCTCACTGCGACTTCCTGGCCCACGCAGGCCGCGAGATCCTCGAGGGTCTGGAATGTCTTTTTCATGCGCCGCACTGTACGCCCGGCCCCCGTGGCCCGGCTGTCCGTGCGGCGACATGAGCAGGAGTGAAGTGGCGCGCGGTGGCGCACTCGCCGCCGGACAGGACGCCGCCGCTGCGCTATGTTCGCGGGATGACTAAAACAACAGACACGGGAACCGACGAGGCGCGCATCTACCTGCTCGCGGCGCATCCGCACTGGCGCGAATCGCGGGTGAACCGGCGCTTGCTCGAAGCAGCGCGGGAGATCGACGGCGTCGACGTGAACGACCTTTACGGCAGCTATCCCGACTACGTCATCGACGCTGAGCTCGAGCGTGATCGCCTGGCACGCGCCGACCTGCTGGTGATGCTGCACCCCATTCAGTGGTACTCGATGCCGCCGCTGCAAAAGCTCTGGCTCGACGACGTGCTGCGCTACGGCTGGGCCTACGGCAAGGGCGGCACCGCCCTGCGCGGCAAGGACCTCTGGCTGGCCGCGACCACCGGCGGCCCCGCGGAGAGCTACCACCCGCAGAACTACAACCGCTACTTCTTCGATGCCTTCCTGCCGCCGTACGAGCAGACCGCCACGCTGTGCGGCATGCGTTTTCTGCCGCCGTTGATCCTTCACGGCGCGCGCGGCGCTTCCGCTGCCGAGGTCAACGCACACGTCGACGTCTTTGCACAGCGCCTCGCAAGCTATCCCGCGTGGCCGGAGCTGTCGGACCTGGGCGACTGCCCCGCGTGCGAGGTGCCGGCCCAAGACCGTCCGGTCGACGTTCAGAACGGCGAGGTGGCCTGAGCATGGAACACGCCCCCGCCTGGCTCACCAGCAGCCTGATCTACCTGAGCGCCGCCGTGCTGGTGGTGCCTTTGTCCAAGGCCCTCGGCCTCGGTTCCATCATCGGCTATCTCGCCGCTGGGATCGCCATCGGCCCCTGGGGGCTCGGACTGGTCTCGAGCGTCGAGGAGGTGCTGCACTTCGCCGAGTTCGGTGTCGTGCTGATGCTGTTCCTGGTCGGTCTCGAGCTGGAGCCGGCGCGCCTGTGGAACCTGCGCCGCCCGATCTTCGGCTGGGGCAGCGCGCAGGTGCTGGCCTGCGCCGGCGTGCTGTTCGCCGTGGGTTACCTGGGCGGCGCGAGCTGGCGTGTCGCGCTGGTCGGGGCGCTCGGACTGGCGTTGTCGTCCACCGCCATCGCACTGCAGGTCTTCGGCGAGCGCAACCTGCTGCCGACCGTCAGCGGCCAGGCCGGTTTCTCGATCCTGCTGTTCCAGGACGTCGCCGCCATCCCCATCCTCGCGTTGCTGCCGCTGCTCGCAGGCGCCGGCGCCGACGCGCACGAGTCGCTCGGCGGTGCGGCGCGCGCGCTCGAGGCTGCCAAGATCGTCGGGGTGATCGCCGGCATCGTGCTGGGAGGCCGGTTGCTGCTGCGCCCGCTGCTGCGTTGGATCGCGCGCAGCAACACGCCGGAGATCTTTACCGCCACGGCGCTGCTGCTGGTGGTGGCGATCGCCGCGCTGATGCAGTTCGTCGGCCTGTCGATGGCGCTCGGCGCCTTCCTCGCCGGCGTGCTGCTGGCCGAGAGCGAATACCGGCGCGAGCTCGAGACGGACATCGAACCGTTCAAGGGACTTCTGCTCGGCCTCTTCTTCATCGCCGTCGGCATGTCCATCGACTTCGGCGTGCTGATGGACCGGCCCGGGCTCATGGCGCTGGTGGTCGTCGGCTTCCTGACGCTGAAGCTGGTGGTGATCTACGCGCTGGCCAAGGCGATGGGCGTGCCCTACCAACAGCGGCCGGTGTTCACGCTGCTGCTCGCCCAGGGCGGCGAATTCGCCTTCGTGGTGTTTCAGTCGGCCGGGCCCGACGTGCTGCCGCCGGCCGTCTCGTCGTTTCTCATCGCCGCGGTGGCGCTGTCGATGCTGATCTCGCCACTGCTGCTGGTGGCCATCGACAAGTTCCTGCTGCCCCGCTACAGCCGGCCCGACGGTCCGGCGCTCGAGGAAATCTCCGAACAGCAGACGCCGAAGGTGCTGATCTGCGGCTTCGGCCGCTACGGCCAGATCGTCGGCCGGATGCTCGGCGCGCAGCGCATCGACGTGACGGTGCTCGACCACGACCCCGACACCGTGCAGGGCCTGCGCGAGTTCGGCTTTCGCGTGTTCTACGGCGATGCGACGCGGCTCGACCTGCTGCGCACGGCCGGTGCCGCCAGCGCGCTGGCGATCGTGGTGGCGGTGGACGATGTCGACCAGTCGCTGGAGATCGTCGACCTGGTGCGCGAGCATTTTCCGCAGGCACGCCTGATCGCGCGGGCGCGCAACGTCGGCCATCTCTATCAGCTGCAGGACCGTCAGGTCGAGTTCATCGAGCGCGAACTGTTCGAGTCGTCGCTGCGCAGCGCGCGTTCGGTGCTCGAGGTGCTGGGTTGGCCGGCCCATGAGGCACGCGAATCGGCGATGGCCTTTCGGCGGCGCAACCTGCGGCTCACGCAGGACGCCTATCCGCACTACAAGGACCGGGCCAAGCTCATCGCGGTGGCCAAGGAAGGCCGTCAGCAGTTCGAAGAGCAGATCGCACGCGAGCGCGCGGAGCGGCAGGAGCGATCGGGCGTCGACTGGGACCGGCGCGAAGACTGAGCGTCAGGCGTCAGGCGTCAGGCGTCAGGCGTCAGGCGTCAGGCGTCAGGCGAGGAAGCCGTCCCACACCAGCTTGATCCCGGTCAGGAACATGCCGGCGTAGACGAAGCGGTAGAACCAGAGCGGGTCGATGCGGCGCGCGATGCGGATGCCGATCCATACGCCCAGCGGCGCCACGGGCAACAGCGCCAGCGACGTCGCCATGTTGCGCACGTCGAGCAGGCCAAGCCACGCATAGGGCACCCACTTGGCCAGGTTCACCACGAAAAACAGGTAGGCCATGGTCGCGGTGAAGACCAGCGGCTTGAGCTTGAGCGGTATCAGATAGGCGTTGATCGGTGGGCCGCCCGCGTGCGAGATGAAGCTGGTGAATCCACCGATGGCGGCCAGCACCATGCCCACCGGACGCGGTGGCGGCGCATCGTCGCGGCGCGGAGGAAACACCAGCCGCTGCGCCAGGAAGAGCAGCGTGAAGACGCCGACGATGCCGGCCACCGTGCGCGCGTCGAGGGCCCGGAAGAGCAGCGCGCCGATCGCCACGCCCACCAGGCTGCTCGGAATCAGCATCCGCAGCAACCTCGGGTCGAAGTCCTTGCGGAAGGCTGCCAGGCCGAGCAGGTCCATCAGCAGCAGCGCTGGCATCAGGATGGCCGCCGCCTGCGGGACCGTCACGGCCAGCGCCATCAATGGCACGGCCAGCGAGCCGAAGCCCGCACCGAAGCCGCTCTTGCTCACGCCGAGGATCAAGACTGCGGGGATGGCGACCGCGTAGAAGAACGGGTCGGTGATGAGGGGGAGGTTCAAGACAGGTCCGGCGGATCAACGTGCTCCATTGTCCCTGCGGGGTGCGGCCGCTCTCCTCAGGGACACCGCGGAACCGGCTCCGCCGGGCCGCCGGTGTCGCCCCCCGGAAGGGGGTTGGCGCTGCCACACGAAGTGGGCAAGCCTGGGGGTCAGTCCAAGCTGGCGCCCGATTCCTTCACGACCTTGCCCCACTTGGCGGTCTCGGCCTGAATGAAGGCGGCGAACTGCTCGGGCTTCTCGCCGAAAGGCTCCGCGCCTTGCTCGGCGAGCTTCTTCTTCACCTCGGGGTCGGCCAGCGCTTTCAGGATCGACGCATTGAGCTTGGCCACGATGGGGGCGGGCGTGCCGGCCGGTGCCAGCAGGCCGAACCACGATGTCGCCTCGTAGCCGGGCACGCCCGCTTCAGCGATGGTCGGCACGTCGGGCAGTGCCGGCGAGCGCTTGGCGGTTGTCACCGCCAGTGCGCGCAGCTTGCCGCCCTTCACGTGCGGGATGGCCGAAGGCATGTTGTCGAACATCACCGAGATCTGGCCGCCCAGCAGGTCGGACACCGCCGGCGCGCTGCCGCGGTACGGCACGTGCTGCATGTCGACGCCGGCCATCTGCTTGAAAAGTTCGCCCGACAGGTGGATCGAGCTGCCGTTGCCCGACGAGCCGAAGTTGATCTTGTTCGGATGAGCCTTGGCGTACGCGATCATTTCCTTCACGTTCTTGTAGGGCTGAGACGGGTTGGCCACCAACAGGTTGGGCACCATCGCCACGCGCGACAGCGGCGCGAAATCCTTGATTGGATCGAAGGGCATCTTCTTGTAGAGGCTCTGGTTGATCGCGTGCGTACCGACCGTGCCCATGAAGAGGGTGTAGCCGTCGGCCGTCGCACGCGCCGCGGCCTGGCCGCCGATGTTGCCGCCCGCGCCCGCGCGGTTGTCGACCACCACCGGCTGGCCGAGATCGGTACCCATGTACAAACCGACGACGCGCGCCAGGATGTCGGTGGTGCCGCCCGCCGAGAACGGCACGATGATGGTGATGGGCTTGCTCGGGTAGGCCGCCTGGGCGTGGGCGGCCAAAGGTGCCAACGACAGCGCACCGGCAGCGGCCACGGTGGCCAGAGCGAAGGTACGGCGATTCAATGCAGACATGGGAAATCCTTGGGAAAGGTGGAACACAGGCGGCCATGCGCCTAGGACAAAGCGGACGAACCCTTCCTGTATCGGCACTGACCCCGGGGACTTGAGGGCCGCGCCTGAAAGAGTTGGCGAAAAGCTCGCCCGCGAATTGCGCAGGTCTCCGGGCGAGCGCCGGGCCTGCAGCGAGATCGAATCAGACAGGCGCGACGCCCAGCGTCGTGCCACCGCACACGTACAGCACCTGCCCGGTGACGAAACCGTTGTCGGGCGAGAGGAAGAACATCGTGGCGCGGGCCACGTCGTCTGCCGTGCCGAGACGCTTCACGACGATGCTGTCGATGATGCGTTTCGTCTGCGGTGCTCCTTCGGGGTTGCTCTTGCGGAAAAGTTCCGTGGCGATCGGGCCCGGCGCCACGGCATTCACGGTGATCTGGTCGCCGCCGAGCTCCATCGCCAGCGTGCGCGTCAGGCCGATCAGGCCGGCCTTGGTGGCCGAATAGACGATGCGATCGGGCTTGCCCAATGCAGCGCGCGACGACACGTTCACGATGCGACCGTGGCCCGACGCGCGCAGCGCCGGCAACGCCGCCTGGATCAGGATGATGCTGGCCTTGAAGTGCAAGCCAACGACATAGTCGAGATCGGCCATCGTCGAGGTGTCGATGGTGCCGGGTCGCGTGGCGCCGGCATTGTTGACCAGCGCCGACACGGCGTAGGTCGACGTGATCTCCTTGGCGACGGCCTGCGTCTCGGCCTCCTTCGTCAGATCGGCCTGGAAGAACACCAGCTTCTCGTGACTCCAATCCGGCTTGTTGTAGTCGAGGTTGACGACCGTGCGGCCCTGCGCCAGCAGCGCCTCGCAAGTGGCCCGGCCAATGCCCGAGCTGCCACCGGTGACGAGGGCGACTTCTTGTTGACTCATAGATCTTTCCTGTCAGTTTTCAATGGCGTTGCGCGCCATTCGCACCGGATGAAACTGGCACGCCCCAAGGCCAGGGCACCCGCGGAACTGGCTTCGCCAGGCCGCAGGGTGCGCCCCCTTGAGGGGAAGGCGGCGACACGCAGTGCGCCGCATCGGGGGTGGGTTTTTAGTCAGACGCGTTCGAGGATCAGTGCGATGCCTTGACCGACGCCGATGCACATCGTGCACAGCGCGTAGCGGCCACCTTGCTTGTGCAGTTGGTTGATGGCGGTGGTTGCGAGGCGCGCACCGCTGGCGCCCAGCGGGTGGCCCAGCGCGATGGCGCCGCCGTTGATGTTCACGCGGGCGTCGTCGTCCTTCAGGCCGAGCAGGCGCAGCACTGCGAGACCCTGGGCCGCGAAGGCTTCGTTGAGCTCGATCACGTCCATCTGGTCGATCGTCAGGCCGGTGAGCGCCAACACCTTCTGCGTGGCAGGGGCCGGGCCGATGCCCATCACGCGCGGCGCGACGCCGGCGGTCGCCATGCCGACCACGCGGGCGCGCGGCGTCAGGCCATGCTTGGCGGCGCTGGCCTCGTCGGCCAGCAGCAGCGCGCAGGCGCCGTCGTTCACGCCGCTGGCGTTGCCAGCCGTGACGGTGCCGTCGGGGCGCACCACGCCCTTGAGCTTGGCGAGCGATTCCATGCTGGTCTCGCGCGGATGTTCGTCCTTGCTGACGATGATCGCGTCGCCCTTCTTCTGCGGCACGGTCACGGGCACGATCTCGGCGTCGAAGAAGCCGGACTTCTGCGAGGCGACGGCGCGCAGTTGCGAGTTCAGCGCCATCAGGTCCTGCGCCTCGCGCTCGATCTTGTAGTCGGTGGCCACGTTCTCGGCCGTCTCGGGCATCGAGTCGACGCCGTACTGCGCCTTCATCAGCTTGTTGACGAAGCGCCAGCCGATGGTGGTGTCGTACACAGCGTTGTTGCGACTGAAAGCCGTCTCGGCCTTGGGCATCACGAAGGGCGCGCGGCTCATGCTTTCCACGCCGCCGGCGATCATCAGGCCCGCTTCGCCGGCCTTGATGGCGCGCGCGGCCGAACCGACCGCGTCGAGGCCCGAGCCGCACAGGCGATTGATGGTCGCGCCGCCCAGTTCGAGCGGCAAGCCGGCCAGCAGCGCGGACATGCGCGCGACATTGCGGTTGTCTTCACCGGCCTGGTTGGCGCAGCCGTAGAGCACGTCGCCCACGGCCTGCCAGTCGACGCTCTTGTTGCGCTCCATCAGCGCCTTGAGCGGGACCGCGCCGAGGTCGTCGGTGCGCACGCTCGACAGCGCACCGCCGTAGCGGCCGAAGGGGGTACGGATGGCGTCGCAGATGAAGGCTTCTTTGTTGCTCATGTCTCTTCCTGGTTGGTTCGGGGCGGTGCGTTCAGGCGGCAATCGGAAGGCCGATCAGCTTTTCGAGTTCGGCATGCGTGAGGCCATTGACCAGGTCGATCAGCTTCAGACCGCCGGGCGTGCATTCGATCGTGGCGAGGTCGGAGTAGACGCGCTTCACGCAGCCGATGCCGGTCAGCGGGTAGCTGCAGGCTTCGACGATCTTGCTCTCGCCCTTCTTGGTCAGCAGGTCCATCATGACCCAGGTCTGCTTCGCGCCGATGGCCAGGTCCATCGCGCCACCGACGGCGGGGATGGCGCCTTCTTCGCCGGTGCTCCAGTTGGCCAGGTCGCCGGTGGCCGACACCTGGAAGGCGCCGAGCACGCAGATGTCGAGATGGCCGCCGCGCATCATCGCGAAGCTGTCGGCATGGTGGAAGAAGGAGCCTCCGGCCAGCAGCGTGACCGGCTGCTTGCCGGCGTTGATGAGGTCGTAGTCCTCGCTGCCCGCGGCCGGTGCCGGGCCCATGCCCAGGATGCCGTTCTCGCTCTGAAGCACGATCTCGCGACCGGCCGGCAGATGGTTGGCCACCAGCGTGGGCTGGCCGATGCCGAGGTTGACGACGGCGCCGTCGTGGATGTCCTGTGCGACCCGCGCTGCGAGTTGGTCCTTGGTGCGTCGTTGGTAAGCCATGGTCATGCTGCTTTCTTGAAGCCGCCAGCTTCGGTGGCGATGCGATCGACTTTCACCACGTGCTTCACGAACACGCCAGGGGTGACGATGCTCTCAGGGTCGAGGGCCCCGAGTTCGACGATCTCGTGCACGGTCGCGATGGTCTTCTTCGATGCCATCGCCATCACCGGGCCGAAGTTGCGCGCCGCCATGCGGTAGTTCAGGTTGCCCCAGCGGTCGCCCGTCTCGGCCTTGACCAACGCCACGTCGCCGTAGATCGGGTACTCCAGCACATAGTGCTTGCCGTCGATCTCGCGCGTCTCGCGGCCCTTGGCCAGCTCGGTGCCGTAACCGGTCGGGCAGAAGAAGGCGCCAATGCCGGCACCGGCGGCGCGGATGCGCTCGGCCAGATTGCCTTGCGGAACCAGTTCGAGCTCGAGCTTGCCGCTGCGGTACAGGCCGTCGAAGATCTGGCTGTCGACCTGCCGCGGGAAGCTGCAGATGATCTTGCGCACACGGCCCGCCTTGAGCAGCGCCGCGAGGCCTGTCTCGCCGTTGCCCGCGTTGTTGTTGACGACCGTCAGGTCCTTGGCGCCCTGCTCGATCAGGCCTTCGATAAGTTCGAGCGGAATGCCGGCCGTGCCGAAGCCGCCGATGAGAACGGTCGAACCGTCCTGGATGCCTGACATGGCATCGGCGACCGAGCGCGCGATCTTGTCGATCATGGAATCTGTCTCCGGTGAAGGAAGGAGGAACCGGGCAGCGATGCCCGGGGAACACTCTGATCTGCCCGTTCTGCGTTGTTCGCATTACGAACATTTGTTCTTATAATGAATTCTAAACAACAAAGACGGGCGATGGCAAACACCAGACAGGAAGACCCCGCCCCCGCACCAGGCGACAGCTACGTGCAGTCCTTCGCGCGGGGCCTGCAGGTCATCCGCTCCTTCAACACCGCCGCACCGCGCCAGACGCTCAGCGAGGTCGCTGCTGCGACCGGTCTCACGCGCGCAGGCGCACGGCGCATCCTGCTCACGCTGCAGTCGCTCGGCTATGTCGAAACCGATGGCAAGCGCTTTGGCCTCACGGCGCGCATCCTCGAACTCGGCTTCGCCTACCTGTCGTCGATGCCGATCTGGAACCGCGCCGAACCAGTGATGGAAGCGCTGGTCGAGCAGGTCAAGGAATCGTGCTCGGCGGCGGTGCTCGACGGCACCGACATCGTCTACGTGTTGCGCGTGCAGACGCACAAGATCATGCGCATCAACCTCGCGGTAGGCACGCGGCTGCCGGCCTATTGCACCTCGCTCGGCCGAATGCTGCTGGCCGACCTCGATGACATCACCGTGCGCGAGCGGCTCGCGGCGTCGGAGCGCACCGCCTTCACGCGCCACACCCTTACCGACATCGACGCGCTGGTCGCCAAGGTCGCTCAGGCGCGTCGCCAAGGCTGGTGCCTGATCAACCAGGAGCTGGAAGAAGGCCTGATCTCCATCGCCGCCCCGGTGACCGACCGCAGCGGCCGCATGGTGGCTGCGCTCAACATCAGCGGGCAGGCCAACCGCACCCCCGCGAAGGTGATGCAGGAAACGATGCTGCCGGGCCTGCGCGCGGCGGCCGCGGAGATTTCGCGGCTGCTCTGAAGGCCCATGCGGGCGGTGCTACCCTCGATCGCATCATGTTCAATCCCACCCAGGAAGAAGTGCGACGCTTCTTCTGCAACGTCTACGCCAAGAGCCGCGACGGCCTGCCGATGGAAGCGCTGGAGACCATCGCCGCCGGCTGGATCGACGCGCACCCCGAATACCACCCTGACCTGGTCGATGCCGATGCCGCCGTCACCCGCGTGTACGACGGCAAGAATGGCCAGGAAAACCCGTTTCTGCACCTGTCGATGCACCTGTCGATCAGCGAGCAGTGCTCCATCGACCAGCCGCGCGGCATCCGCCAGGCGGTCGAATTGCTTGCAGCCCGCAGCTCATTGCTGGACGCCCACCATGCGGCGATGGAATGCCTCGGCCGGATGATGTGGGAGGCCCAGCGCGCCGGGCGCCCGCCCGATGGCGAGGCGTATGTGGATTGCGTGCAGCGAAAAGCTACACGGGACTGAGCTATCAACCGCGACCGACCAGCGCAGCCGCGTGTGCCGGCGCCGCGTCGCGCAGTAACGCCGCCAGCGTCCGCTGCGCTGCCGACAGTTCCACGCCGCTGCGCAGCAGCAGGCCGACCGGCTCCTCGGTTCCGGTGGTGGCCACGCGAAGCCGCACCAACGCCCCTGACAGCAGCTCGTCGCGGACCGCACCGGCCGGCGTGAACCACACGGCATCCGAGCGCAGCACCAGCGCGCTCGCGACCGCGAGATCCAGCGTCTGCGTGTGCGTCGCCGGCAGGCGCAGGCCCAGGCCCGACAGAAGGCTCTCGGTGTGGTGCCGCGGGATCGTGCCTTCGCTGTAGATGACCAGCGGGTGCGTCATCACGTCCTGCACCGACGGCGACGCGGCGCGGGCCAGGGGATGCCCTGGCCGCACGACCATCGCCAGCGGTTCCGAACAGAGCAGTTCGAAGCTCAGCCCCGCCATGCGCTGCGGGTCGCTCATGCGGCCGCACACCAGGTCGAGCTCGCCGGCGCGCAGCGCATCGAACAGCAAGGCGTTGACGCCCGTGCGCACCTCGACCTGCAGCGCCGGCATGCGCGCGCGCAGGACCAGCAGCGCATCGACAAGCAAGGTCGGCGCGACGCTGGGCAATGCGCCGACCCGCAGTCGCTCGACACGTTCGCCGCCGTCGGGCCGCAGCGACTGAGCGCTGGCATCGACCGCGTCGAGCACACGCAGCGCGTGGGCCAGCAGCTGTTCGCCGGCAACGGTGAAGCGCTGGATGCCGCGCCGCCCGGCTTCGCCGCGTTCGACCAGCCGGGTGCCGGCCAGTGCTTCCAGTTCGGCCAGCGTCTTCGACATGGCTGGCTGGCTCAGCGACAGGCGTTCGGCGGCGCGCGCCAGGTGCCGCTCCTGCGCCACTGCGACGAGGCAACGCAAATGCCGCAGCTGAACACCGCGAACGAAAGCCTCCGATGGCGCGGCCATTAATTACCCCTGGTTATGCAAATTCATCAAATGGTCAATTTACATCATCGCTTGGCATGAATAGAGTGCGAGCTTCCCGACGATGGAGACCCCCATGAACCGACCTGCCGCCCCTGGCGCCGCCCTGACCACGCTCGACCCGCGCGACTGGGAAAGCCACCCCGCGTACATCTACCCCGGCTACAAGTCGACGATGAAGCGCGGCCCACTGCAGCCGCTCGTACCGTTGAAGGCCTCCCTCGGGGAGTTGCAGCAACCGGTCTACGGCCACGGCAGCATCGGCGAGTTCGACAACGACCTCACGCGCAATGCGCGCCGCAACGGCGAGCCGATCGGCGAACGCATGATCCTCACCGGCCAGGTGCTCGACGAGCGCAAGCGGCCGGTGCGCAACACGCTGGTCGAGCTGTGGCAGGCCAACGCGTCGGGCCGCTACGTGCACAAGGTCGACCAGCACGACGCGCCGCTCGACCCGAACTTCCTCGGTGCCGGCCGCTGCCTGACCGACGACGAGGGCCGCTACCGCTTCCTCACCATCAAGCCCGGCGCCTACCCATGGGGCAACCACCCCAACGCGTGGCGACCGCAGCACATTCACCTGTCGCTCTTCGGCCAGCATTTCGCGAGCCGGCTGGTGACGCAGATGTACTTTCCCGGCGACCCGCTGCTGCAGTACGACCCGATGGTCACCGGCACGCCCGAGAAGTACCGCAACCGCCTGATCGCCGACTTCAGCCTCGACATCACCGAGCCCGACTACGCGCTGGGCTATCAGTTCGACATCGTGCTGCGCGGTGCCGACGAGACGCCTTTCGAAAACCGCTGAAGCAGGAGACTCCCACCATGATGAGCGCACTGGAAACCAACTTCGGCCAGACCCCGTCGCAGACGGTCGGCCCCTACTTCGCCTACGGACTCACGGCCACGCAGTATGGCTACGACTTCGACCAGCCGTTCGACGCGACCGTCGCACGGGACGATGCGGTCGGCGAGCGCATCCGGCTCGAAGGCCGCGTGTTCGACGGCGACGGCAATGCGATCTTCGACGCGATGGTCGAGATCAGCCAGCCCGACGGCGAAGGCCGCTATCCGCAGTCGGTCGACGATGCGCAGGCGCGCGGTTTCCGCGCCTTCGGCCGTTGCGGCACCGGCACCGATGCGCAGAAGCGCTTCGTGTTCCACACCGTCAAGCCGGGCGCCGAAGCGCCGGGCGAGGCGCCGCACATCAACGTCATCGTGATGATGCGCGGCCTGCTGGTGCATGCCTTCACGCGCATCTACTTCAGCGACGAGGCTGCGGCCAACGCCGAAGACGCGGTGCTCAAGAGCGTGCCCGACGCGCGCCGCAAGACGCTGATCGCCCAGCGCGTGGAGCAAGACGGCGCGGTGCTCTACCGCTTCGACATCCACATGCAGGGCGCGGACGAGACGGTGTTCTTCGACGTCTGAGTCGCCTCCCCCAAAGCAAAAGGGGCGCACCTTGCGGTGCGCCCCTTTTTTTCATGGCGTTCGCGTCAGGCGGTGGCGCGCGTCATGCGGCCGTCGTCCATGGCCTGAGCGCGCAGGCGCTCGTACTCGGCCGCGGGCACCGGCACCGCATCGACATTGCCCAGATCCTTCATCTGAACGCGGAAGGTTTCACGCGCGGTGAGGGCGGAGACAGCTGCGATGGCGCAGATGGCCAGCGTGATGGCACCGATGGTCAGCGGGATGTTGGCGGCGCCGGGCGGCGCCACGGCGACGAACAGGGCCGGCAGCAGCGCGGTGATGGCGGTGCCGATGTTCTGTGAAATGGCCATGCCCGAGACGCGCGTGCGCGTCGGGAACATCTCCGGGTAGAAGCTCGGAAACACGGCGTTGTAGCCCTGGTAGACCACGCCCCACATCAGGATCGACATCACGAAGGCCAGCGGCATGTTGTGGATGCTGATGGCGTACAGGTAGCCGAAGGCCAGCAGGCCCGAGCCGAGCGCGCCGATGGCGATGGGTAGGCGGCGGCCGACCTTGTCCGACAGGTTGCCGACGAAAGGAATCACGATCACGGCCACGATGTTGCCGACCACCGGGATCCAGAGGTACACGTCCTTCTCGAAGTTGATGCCGTAGCCGGGCTGCACCGCGTAGGCCGCGCCGAAGATGGTGGCCACCACGGGAATCACGTTCATCAGCGAGCACAGCAGCACGCGCAGCATGTCGCGCCAGCTCTCGGTCACGGCCTGGATCACGGGTGCCTTGGGCACCTTGCCGCTCTTGTCGACTTCGGCGAAGGCCGGCGTCTCATGGACCTCGCGTCGAATGATGTAACCCGCGACGATCACCAGGAAGCTCAGCAGGAACGGGATGCGCCAGCCCCAGCTGTTGAAGGCGTCCTTGTCCATGTAGTGCGCGAGCGGCAGGAACACGGCCGCTGCCAGGATCTGGCCGGCCTGCACGCCCTGCAGCGTGAAGCTGGCAAAGAAGCCGCGTCGCCCGAAGGGCGCGTGCTCGAGGATCATCGAACTGGCGCCGGAAATTTCACCGGCCACCGCGAAGCCCTGGATCAGGCGCATCAGCACCAGCAGCGCGGGCGCCCACAAGCCGACCTGGTCGTAGGTCGGCAGCAGGCCGACGGCCACGGTCGAGAAGCCCATCAGGAACATGCAGACGAGCAGCACGTGCTTGCGGCCGTGCGTGTCGCCCCAGTGGCCGAGCACCAGCGCGCCGATCGGCCGTGCCACGTAGCCCACGCCGTAGGTGGCGAGCGACGCGATGATCGCGATCTGCGGATCACCCTTCGGAAAGAAGATCTGCGGGAAGATCAGCGCCGCGGCCGTGGCGTAGATGAAGAAGTCGTAGTACTCCAGCGCCGAGCCGATCCACCCGCTGGCGGTGGCCTTTCTGGACTGGTGCTTGCCTTGCGGCTCGCCGGATAAACGGTTGCTGCTCATGGAATGTCTCTCCTGGTCAATGGTTCGGGTTGTCATGACTGGGCCTGTGATGCCATGCGTGCGGGGGCGTTGATCGCGCCGTACGCGTCGTAGCCGTCGACGCGTTGCACCACCTCGAAGAACAAGCCGTTCTCGAAGCTCTCGGTGTAGATGTGGAGGTAGTCGCCGGCGGGCGAGCGGTCGAACAGCACGCCGGACTCACGCATGCGTTCGATCAGCCCCCCATCGAGGTCGATGCGGGTGGCGAGATCGTCGTAATAGTTGCCGGAGATCGGCACGAAGGCCGCACCGTTGGCACGCAGTTGCGCCACGCTCGCGAAGATATCGTCGCAGCGCAACGCGATGTGGTGCACGGCCCCGCCGCCGCTCTTGCGAAGGGTTCGCGCGGTGCGCGTGCGCTGGCTCAGCGACACGTTGAGCACCAGGCGCACGCTGCGCTCGGCGTTGGCGACACCGCGGCTGCGAATGAGGCCGAAGGGGTCGGCCAGTTCGAGGCTTTCGCCGGGCTCGAGACCGAGGACCGCGCGCGAGAACAGCACCCAAGTGTCGAGCTGGTCGATGTCCAGGCCGAGCGCGACATGGTCGATTGCCTGCAGGCCGGCATCTGCGGCGCCAGGGCCGTCGTCGTCCAACACGAAGTCCGCGGCATACAGCCCGTCGCGGCCCAGCGCGCTCGCCACGAAGTGCACCAAGTTGCCGCCCGGCGCCACCGTCGCGGGCACCCGCGCTTCGCCCGGCCCGACCGGGCTGTGGTGCGGCTGCGAACGCATCGCGACAGCGCGCTCCGCTGCCGCCTCGGGCGCGTCCGTGCGCAGTCCCAGCGCGCAGACGGAAGCGCCGTGCGCATCGAAGCGCTCGCGTGCGAACGAGTCGGGCTGGGCATTGACGATGAGGTGCACGTCGCCCTGGCGGTACAGCACCACGGCCTTGGAGCGGTGCCGGCCGACGCGGCGAAAACCGAGCTGCTGCAGCAGCGTACCCAGCGCCACGGCGGCGGCCTCGTCGACCGCGAACTCGATGAACGAGATGCCCGAAAGATCCGGCAGCGGCGGCGGGCTGAACAGTGCGACCTCGGCGGGCAGTGCGTGGTCCAGGCGCTCGCGCACCTGGCTTTCGAGGTTGAGCAGCGAGCGCATCGCATCGACCGCGGTGCGCCGGTTGGGCGTTTCGCGGAAGACGTCGTTGAAGATCTCCAGCGACAGCGGGCCGGTGTAGCCGGCGCGCAGCGTCTTTTCGAGAAAGGTGACGACATCGAAGTCGCCCTGCCCTGGGAACGAGCGGTGATGGCGTGCCCACTGCAGCACGTCCATGGCCATCAGCGGCGCGTCGGCCATCTGCAGGAAGAAGATCTTCTCGCCGGGAATGTCGGCGATGCCGGCCGGGTCGTCCTTCAGCGAGAGCGTGTGGAAGCTGTCGAGGATCAGGCCGAGGCTCGGATGATCGGCGCGGCGCACGATGTCCCAGGCCTGGCCGTACCGGGAGGTGTGGCGGCCCCAGGCCAGCGCCTCGAAGCCGACACGCAGGCCACGTTGCGCGGCGCGCTCGGCCAGCGCATGCAGTTGGGCGGCGGCGCGCGCCGGGTCGTCCATGGCCAGCGGCGAGGTGTTGGAGCAGCACAGCACCAGCGGCGCGCCCATGGCCTGCATCAGGTCGAATTTGCGCTCGGCGCGCTCCAGGCTGCGGCGGAACTGCAGTTCAGGCATCGCCTCGAAATCCCGGAACGGCTGGTACAGATCGACCGACAGGCCGAGGTCGCGCGCGATGGTGCCCAGCGTGGCGGCCGAGCCGTTGAACTGGATGAAGTCGTGCTCGAACAGCTCGAAGCCATCGAAGCCGGCGGCAGCGATGGCTTCGAGCTTCTGGGGCAGCGTGCCGCTGAGCGACACCGTGGCGATCGAGCGGTGCATGGTCAGGCGTGGCGGCAGGTGGTCATGTCCCGACTGTAGGAACGCGCGCTGCCGAGAACAACGATGGACCGCTCGCACGCGATCGATGATCGACCGCATGCGTTCAGAATACGCACGAAACTCGGGTTACACCTAGGCCATGACCACCACCGACAACCCCGCGCCGATCGACCGCAAGCTCCTCATCGAAGGCCTGGGCAAGGGGCTGCGCGTGATCGAGGTCTTCACCGACGAGCGCACCCGCATGACCGCCACCGAAGCCGGCGAGCATGCGGGCCTGACGCGCACCGCCGCCCGCCGCTACCTGCTGAGCCTGGTGCACTACGGCTACGCCGCAACCGACGGCAAGTACTACTGGCTGCTGCCGCGCGTGCTGCGGTTGGGGCAGGCCTACCTCGAAGGCGCGCGGGTGCCGCGGCTGGTGCAGCCGTACATCCAGCGGGCCTCGATGCAGTGCGGCGAAACGCTCAACGTCGGTGCGCTGGACGGCCACGAGGTGGTTTACCTGGCGCGGAGCAATGCGCCGCGCATGGTGTCGATCGGCTTCCACCCCGGCGCGCGGGTGCCAGCGCATGTGGTGTCGCAGGGCTTCGTGCTGCTGTCGGCTTTCGACGACGCGGCGCTCGACGAATGGATTGCCGCGCACGACTTCGCCAGTTTCACCGGCGCCGCGCCGGTCGATGCGGCCCGCTTCCGCGAGAGCGTTCTGGCGGCACGGCAGCTCGATTTTTGGCAGGCCGAGCAGCACCTCAACGTCGGCCTCAGCGGCCTGGCCGTCGCGCTGAAGGACCGCAAGGGCCGCTGCCAGTACGCGCTGAGCGTGACGGTGCAGCGGCAGGTCTATCCGGGCGATGATTTGACGAAGAAGCTGCTGCCGGTGCTGCGCGAGGTGGCGGAAGCCATGCGGCCGATCATCTAACAGCGCTCAATAGCGCAGCTGCGCAGTGGCCCGCAGCTCGTCCGGCGACGCGGGACCGAAGCCGAAGAACTCCAGATAGGCCGGGATCATCTCGAACAGCATGTCGGTGCCGACCTGCACTGCGCAGCCCTTGGCCTTGGCCGCGTGCAGCAGCGGTGTGTACTCCGACTTCATCACGACCTCGCCGACGAAGGTGTCGGGGGCGATGCGGTCCACGTCGAAGGGCAACGGGTCGCCGTCCTTCATGCCCAGCGGCGTGGCGTTCACGACGACGTCGAAGCCGGCCGGATCCTTCGAGCCGGTACGCACGGTCAGTGACGGGTGGTGTTCGCGCAGGCGTCCGGCCAGGGCCTGCGCCGAGGCATCGCTGGTATCGAACAGCATGATCTCGGCCGCGCCTGCGGTGGCGATGGACGCTGCGATGGCCGAGCCCACACCACCGGTGCCGGACACCAGCACGCGGGTGCCCTTGAACAGCCGGCCCTTGCGTTCGACGCCACGGACGAAACCCGCGCCGTCGAACTGGTCGCCCAACAGCGTGCCGTCGGGCCGCAGCAGGATGGCGTTGCAGGCACCGGCGATGCGCGCGGTCGGCGTCACTTCGTCCATGAGCGCCATCGTTGCGATCTTGTGCGGCATGGTGACCAGCGCGCCGCGAATGTTCGTCAGCTGAAACAGCGAGCGCAGCACCGTGGCATAGGTGTCTGGCTTCACGCCCATCGGCACCACCACCGCGTCGATGCCCTGCTTGTCGAACCAGGGGTTGTAAATCATCGGCGCCTTGAAGGCTTCGGTCGGGTAGCCCAGGTGGGCGATCAAGGTGGTCTTGCCGGAAATCATGAAGAGGGTCGGGGACGATCAGGTACAGAAGGGACGTCGCGCCTCAGGGGGCGTGATAGCGCAATGGCTGCCGGATCTCGGCCTGCATGGCGGGCGGGTAGATGTGCTCGCGCAGGAAGTCGGCGTCCTTGCTCAGGGCGCGCGCAACCTGCTCGTGGCCGAAGTAGCGCAGGTAGTGCGGCATCTGCTGGATCAGCATCTCGAACCCCGCCTGCGCGTTCAGCCCGCGCGCACGCGCGGCCTGCACCAGCGGCGTGGGCTGGCCGCGCAGCAGGATATCGAAGACGGCGGCATGGCGCTCCATGCGCGCGACGTCGACCGGCAGCGCATCGCCCTCGTTCAAGCCGAGCGGCGTCGCGTTGACGACCAGGTCGTAGCCTTCGGGCGCGTTGCTGTCGACGGCCGACACGTCGGCGTCGAAGAAGGCATCGAGCTTGGCCGCCACGCCGGCCGCCTTGCCGGCCGAGGTGTCGAAGAAGGCCACGTGCGCCGCCCCGTTGACCTCCCCGCCCTCGACCAGGGCCACGCCGACGGCGGCCGCGCTCACCCCGGCGCCCAGCACCAGCACGCGCTTGCCGCGAAAGGGGATGCGATAGTGGTCGAGCGCGCCGATGAGCCCCTCGCCATCGAACAGGTCGCCCTCGAGGCGGTTGTCGTCGGTGCGCCGCACCACGTTGACCGAACCGGCCACGCGACCGATCAGGCCGCAGCCGTCGAGCAGATCGATGACCAGCGCTTTGTGCGGCGGCGCCAGCAGCATGCCGCGCACGTTGCGCGCCAGGAACGCCGAAGAGAAGAAGACGGCGAAGTCGCGCCGCGGCACCTGCATCGGCAGCAGCACGGCGTCGATCTCGAAGCGTTCGAACACCGCATTGAACATTCTCGGCAGGCGCACGTTGCGCACCGGATCGCCCGGGATGAGATAGACCTGGGTGCTGCCACTGATGGAAAGGGTCATGGTCGTCGTGTCGAAGGGGTCGTCGGGCGCTGCGCAATTGCAGGCGGAACTGTAGGCCGACGTGCGGCCTGGCGTCGAGTCGACGCGCGCTCGACGCGGTCGATCATCGCCCGCATTCGGTCGCTGATCGAACAATTCAAGGGTTTCCCCGAGGCGGGCGTCTCCCACTGCGGAGGCTCTCGTCCAACCGGAAACGACAAGGCCCGCACTTGGCGGGCCCTGCATCAGGAAAGCGAGCGACTTACGGGGTCGCCGTGTGGAAGCGCGATTCCGGCACCGTCTTCAGCTCGCCGGGCAGCGAGCTGATGTAGCCGGCGAGCTCCTTCAGTTCGGCATTGCTGAACTTCTTTGCCTGGCCACTCATGACGCCATTGGCACGACCGAGCTGGGCATGGTTCTCGACCTTGTATGCCTTCAGCGCGACGAACAGGTAGTCGGCGTGCTGACCGGCCAGCTTGGCCACCGTGCCGTCGTTGGGCTTGTTGAAATTGACACCGTGGCACTTGGTGCACGCGTTGTCCTTGTCGCGGGTGATGAGGGCCTGGACGCGTTCGCTCGGCTGCTTGGCCGGCGTGTCTGGCGGCGCGCTTTCGGGCTTCACGCCCAACTGCGCGTAGTACGCGGCGAGGTCTGCCATGTCCTGTTCGGTGAGCGAATCGGCAATGGCGCGCATCGTAGGGTGCTTGCGGTCGCCGGCCTTGTAGGCCGTGAGGGCGGCGGTGATGTACGTGGCGCTCTGGCCCGCAATCATCGGCACCTTGTGGATCTCCGGGAAGCTGGCCTGGTAGCCGACGATGCCGTGGCAACCCACGCACATGGCGGTTTTCTTGGCCCCGTTTTCGACGCTGCCGGCGACTTTCTGGGCTTGTGCCGAGAGCGTCACGCAAGCGACAGCAAGGGCAAACATCGTGGTCAACAACTTGTTCATTTTGCGCGCACAATCTCGTGGAGAAACTTGTTTCAGATCAACATTTGATTATATGCGGGGGCTCTTCGCAGCCCCGTGCCAAGGCGACAACGCCGCACGGCAACGCTTGGTCGAATGCACCGATTCACCCCACCCCAGCGCGATGCCATCCATGAAATTCAAGGGCTCCGACAACTACGTTGCCACCCAGGACCTGATGCTGGCGGTCAACGCCGCGATCACGCTCAAGCGCCCACTGCTTGTCAAAGGCGAACCCGGCACCGGCAAGACGATGCTGGCCGAAGAGGTGGCCACGGCGCTGAACCTGCCACTGCTGCAGTGGCACATCAAGTCGACCACCAAGGCACAGCAGGGCCTGTATGAATACGACGCGGTGAGCCGGCTGCGCGACTCGCAACTGTCCGACATCGACGGCGGCGAGCGCGTCAAGGACATCCAGAACTACATCGTCAAGGGCGTGCTGTGGCAGGCCTTCACGGCCGAGCAGCCGGTGGCGCTGCTGATCGACGAGATCGACAAGGCCGACATCGAATTCCCGAACGACCTGCTGCGCGAGATCGACCGCATGGAGTTCTACTGCTACGAAACGCGCGAACTCATCCGCGCCAAGCATCGGCCGGTGGTCTTCATCACCTCGAACAACGAGAAGGAACTCCCCGATGCGTTCCTGCGCCGCTGCTTCTTCCACTACATCAAGTTTCCGGATGCGGTCACGATGAAAAGCATCGTCGACGTGCACTTTCCTGGCCTGAAACAAGAGTTGCTCGCCGCGGCGATGAAGACCTTCTACGACGTGCGCAACCTGCCCGGCCTCAAGAAGAAGCCGTCGACGTCCGAATTGCTCGACTGGCTCAAGCTGCTGGTGGCCGAAGACATTCCGCTCGAAGCGCTGCAGAGCAAGGACGACAAGGTGGCCGTACCGCCGCTGGTCGGCGCGCTGCTCAAGAACGAACAGGACGTGACGCTGTTCGAAAAACTTGTCTTCATGCAACGCAACAACCGCTGAGCGCATGAACGAAAGCACGCCGCACCCACCTCGCCAACTGCTTCTGCTCGGCATTGCCCAGGCGCTCGGCTTCGTGATCGGTGCCCTGCTGGGCCGCTGGTTGGGCACCAGGCTCGGCTTCGATGCTTTCGGCCCGGGGGGATACGACGGCCCGGCGATGTTGGGCATTGCGCTCATCGGCCTGGGCGGCGGCGGCGGTGTTCAGCTGGGCCGTGCCTGGTACCGGCGCAAATACGGAGATCCACGCGTTTGAACATGGCATTCGTCGAACCCACCACGCTCAATAAGCGCGGCATCGCGCTGGTTCCGCTGGCGCTCGACCATGAAGCCGGCCTGCGCGCAGCGGCGGCCGACGGAGAGCTCTGGAACCTGCGCGTCACCTCCGTACCCGAGCCCGATCAGACTCGGGCGTACATCGAGTCCGCACTGCAGATGCGCAAAGACGGCAATCGCTTCGCCTTCGCTGTCACCGACGAAGCCAGCGGCACCGTGCTGGGCAGTACGAGCTTCCACGACATCCTGCCCGCCGTGAAGCGCGTGGAAATCGGCTACACCTGGTATGCCAAGCGATGCCAGCGCAGCCACGTGAACACCACCTGCAAGCTGCTGATGCTGACACACGCTTTCGAGGCGTTGGGCTGCCGCACCGTCGGGTGGCGCACCGACAACTACAACTTTGCATCCCAGCGCGCCATCGAGCGACTCGGCGCGAAGAAAGACGGCGTGATCCGCGGTCATGCGCTGCGCCGTGACGGCACGGTGCGCGACACCGTCATGTACAGCCTCAGCGCTGGCGAGTGGCCCGAGGTGAAGGCACACCTGCGCTACCTGCTGGACAAACCGCGCAACCCGACGGAGTGACCCGCGATGCTGATCGACTTCTTCTACACGCTGCGCTCGGCCAAGCTGCCGGTGTCGGTCAAGGAATTCCTCACGCTGCTCGAAGCGTTGCAGGCCGACGTGGTCGGCCCCAACTCGGATGACGCCTACAGCCTCGACGACTTCTACTACCTGAGCCGCACCGCGCTGGTGAAGGACGAGAAGCACTTCGACAAGTTCGACCGCGCCTTCGCCGGCTACTTCAAGGGCGTCGACATGCTCACGGACTTCACCAAGGACGTCCCGCTCGACTGGCTGCGCAAGACGCTGGAGCGCGAGTTCTCCGCTGAAGAGAAGGCCAAGATCGAGAAGATGGGCTGGGACGAGCTCATGGAGACGCTCAAGAAGCGCTTCGAGGAGCAGAAGGAGCGCCACGAGGGCGGCAACAAATGGATCGGCACCGGCGGCACTTCGCCGTTCGGCCATGGCGGCTACAACCCGCAAGGCGTGCGCATCGGCGGCGCCGGCAAGAACAAGAGCGCGGTCAAGGTGTGGGACCAGCGGGCCTACAAGGACTACGACGACAACCAGGAACTCGGCACGCGCAACATCAAGGTGGCGCTGCGCCGGCTGCGCAAATTTGCGCGCGAAGGCCATGAGGAAGAACTCGACCTCGACGAGACGATCGCCAAGACCGCCGCCAACGCCGGTTACCTCGACATCAAGATGCGGCCGGAGCGCCACAACAACGTCAAGGTGCTGCTGCTGATGGACGTGGGCGGCACGATGGACGAGCACATCCAGCGTGTCGAAGAGCTTTTCTCCGCGGTCAAGACGGAGTTCAAGCACCTCGAGTTCTATTACTTCCACAACTGCGTCTATGACTTCATGTGGAAGAACAACAAGCGCCGCTTCTCCGAGAAGTTCGCGACCTGGGACATCCTGCGCAAGTACAACAAGGACTACAAGCTGATCTTCGTGGGCGACGCGACCATGAGCCCGTACGAGATCCTGCAGCCGGGCGGCAGCGTCGAGTACAACAACGAGGAAGCCGGCGCCGAGTGGTTGCAGCGCCTGACGCACACCTTTCCGAAGTTCGCCTGGATCAACCCCGAGCCGCAGGGTGTTTGGCAGTACCGCCAGAGCATCGCCGTCATCCAGCAGATGCTGTCCAACCGCATGTACCCGCTGACGCTCAAGGGCCTGGAAGAGGCGATGCGGATGCTTTCGAAATAGCTTGCGCATTCGAAGTAGGACGTTTTCTCGTCTTTGCCCTGCGCTGCCGCAGGCGTCGATGTCGCCCCTGCCTTGCTGTCAGAATCGGGCGATGCTCAGGGTGGTTCCCTTCAAAACGCCGGCTTGGATGCCGGCGTTGCTTTTTGCAAGCGTCCTTCTTCTTTTGCAGGGATGCAGCTTGCTGTCGAAGAAAAACAGCGAGACCGATGACGGCACGCAGCCCGTGGCTGCAGCAACGTCTTCAGAAGCTGCAGCGGCGCAGCGCGATGCCTTTGCCCTGACCGTGCGGGGACCCGACGCAGTGCGCGACTACCTGACGCTGCACCTCGAGATTCAGCGCTACAAGCGCATTCCCGACCTCGGCGCGACTGAACTGTCGCGCCTGATGGTGGCGGCAGAGGCCAACGCCCGCGAACTGCTGGCCACGCTGGGCTACTTCACGCCCACTCTTACCCTCGAACTCAAGGAAACGCCCGACGCCAAGGCGCCGCGCGAAGTGACTGTCACGGTCGATCCGGGAGAGCCGACGCGCGTCGGTGCGGTGGAGATCGGCTTCAGCGGCGCCATCGCAGGCGACGCGAGTGCAGCGGCCCAGCGCGAGGCCATCCAGTCCGCGTGGACCCTGCGTACCGGCCAGCTCTTCACCCAGCAAGGCTGGGACAACGCCAAGACCGTCGGCCTGCGCAATCTCACCGCCAAGCGCTACGCCACGGCCAGCATCGCGAACAGCCGTGCGGCGGTGGATGCCGACCGCGGCGAGGCGCGGCTGGGCGTGACCTACGCGTCGGGCCCGGCCTACCGCTTCGGCCCGATCGACGTGCGCGGCACCGAGCGCTACCCGGCCGACGCCGCACGCCGCATCGCACGTGTGCCGACCGGCAGCGACTACGACCAGCAGAAGCTGCTCGATGCGCAGCAGCGGCTCGCAAGCAGCGGCTACTACGACTCGGTGTTCCTCACGCTCGACACCGATGGCACCGATCCGCAGGCCGCACCGGTGATCGCGCAGGTGCGTGAGGCGCCCTTGCAGAAAATCGTGCTGGGCGCCGGCTTTACCACCGACAGCGGGCCTCGGCTGTCGATCGACCACGTGCATAACGACATGCCACTGCTGGGCTGGCGCGCCGTGTCCAAGCTGTCGATCGACCGCGAAACCCAATCGCTCGGCACCGACTGGAACGGCATCCCCGACGACAAGGGCTGGCGTTGGTTCAGCTCCGGCTTGCTCAAGCACGAAGACTCGGCCGGCAGCTACGACGTCGACAGCGGTCGCCTGCGGGCCGGCCGCGCCCGCGCCGGCGACCGCATCGAGCGCAGCTATTTCCTGCAGTACGACTATGCGCGAAACCGTGGTGTCGGCGCTCCGCCCTCGGCCTCGGCCGTCAGTGCCAATTGGGGCTGGACCGGCCGGTACTTCGACGACAACGGAGCCCCCACGCGCGGCCAGGGCCTGGCGCTCGAACTCGGGCTGGGCCAGACGCTGATCGGTGAGCGCGCGCCTTTCCTGCGCACCCGCGCGCGATGGCTGGGCATCCTGCCGATCGGCTCGGTGCAGGGCGCCGACGGCAGCGTCGCGCGTGACAGCCGGCTTCAGTTCCGCGCTGAAGGCGGCGCGGTGATCGCCCGCGACAACGCCCAGATCCCTTCCACGCTTTTGTTCCTGACGGGCGGCGACACCACGGTGCGCGGCTACAGCTACCAGCAGATCGGCACGGACCGCGCCGACGGCAGCATCGTGGCCGGCCGCTACATGGGCGTCGCCAGCGTCGAATGGCAGCGCCCCATCGTGTGGAACGGCAAGCTCACGGATTTCGAAAGCGCGACTTTCATCGATGCCGGCTCGGTGGCCGACACGGTGGGCGATCTCAAGGCCAAGGTGGGCGTCGGTGCGGGCGTGCGATGGCGCAGCCCGGTCGGGCCGGTGCAGGCCGACGTCGCCTACGGCGTGGACGTGAAAAAGTACAGGCTTCATCTGCGCCTGGGCTTTACTTTCTAGACGCAGCGAGCGGATGCAGCCACAAGACGACCACCCGACCCCCGCGAAGCCCCGCCGTTCACTCGGCCGCCGCGTGCTGCGCGCACTGGCCTGGACCCTGTGCGGCCTGGTGGTGTTGATCGCGGCACTCGGCGCAGGTGCCTGGTGGTGGGTCGGCTCCGACCAGTCGCTCGCCTACGCGCTCGCCAAGGCAGCCCGCTACATGCCGGCCGGCCAGACATTGCAGAGTCGCGACGTCAGCGGCTCGCTGCGCACCGGGGGACGCATCGGCTATCTGCAATGGCAGAGCCCCACGCTGTCGGTGGAGGTGCACGACGCCGCGATCGGCTGGACGCTCAAGCCGCTGTTCCAGCGCAAGGTGCAGTTGGGTGAGGTGCAGGCGAAGGAAGTGCTTATTGAGCGCCGCGGCCCGGCACCGGAAACCAGCGAGCCGCTGCAGCCGCTCGAGCAACTGGTGCTGCCGGTCGACGTCGATCTGCCCTTTCGCATCGGCACGGTCCGCTGGGCCGGACCGCCGGTGGTCGAGGCCAAGAACCTCGCCGGGCACTACACGTACACGCAGCGCAAGCACGCGTTGAACGTCGACGGCGTCGACTTGGCCGACGGCCACTACAGCGCGCGTGTCGGCCTGCAGGGCGACACGCCCATGGCGCTCGACCTGGCCCTCGAAGGCCGTGTGCGTGCGCCACTGGCCGAAGGCCGCAGCATCGACGTGCTGGCCAACGCCACGGCCAAGGGCACGCTGGCAGGCACCGCTGCGCGATTGGCCGTCACCGCCGACCTGAAGCCCGCCGAACAAGATGCCACCAACCCGATGCAGGCGCAGCTGCGCGCCAATATCGCGCCGTGGCAGACGCAACCCGTGGTCGACGCCAACGCCGATCTGCGCAACGTCGACCTCGCGCGCCTGTGGCCCATTGCCCCGGTCACGCTGTTGACCGGCCAGGTGCAGGCCGGCCCCGGCGCGTCCGGTACCGACGTGCAATGGCAGGCCAGCGCCGACATCCGCAACGCCCTGCCCGGCCCGTGGGACCAGGGCAAGCTGCCGGTCGAACGGGTCGAGGCCCGCACAACCTTCGACGGCACCACCTGGCGCGTGCCCGGCGCCACCGTGCGCACCGGCGGTGGCCGCATCGACGCGGAGGGCGACTGGAGCCCCGCACCGCTGCCCTGGGCCGTGCGCGCGACCGTGCGCAACGTCCAGCCCGGCGCCCTGCACACGCAACTTGCGGGTGCACCGGTCGGCGGCAAGGCGAACGTCGAGCAGCGCGACGACGCGCTGAGGTTCGACGTGGCGCTGCAGGCGCAAGGCAGTGCCGGCAGCGCGGCGCTGCAGGGCATTCGGCTCGACCGCGTCATCGCGCAAGGGCAGTGGAAAGACCAGGTGCTCGACCTGCGCACCTTGCGCGTCGAGGCGGCGCAGGCCAGCGTGGCCGGCACGCTGCAGGCACGCGTCGCCGAGCGTGCCGGCAGCGGCGATCTCAAGATGGTGCTGCCTGGCGGCAACGCGCAGGTCAACGGCCGCATCGCGCCGGCGCAGGGCCGCGGCCAGATCAACGCGCAGATCGACAACGCCGCTACGCTGCAGCGCTGGCTCGAGAAGCTGCCAGGGCTGTCCAAGGTTTTCGCCGGCGCCAGCGCCGACGGCACGGCGCGCCTCGATGCCCGCTGGGACGGCGGCTGGGAGGCCGTGCAGCGACGCCTGCAGAACGCAGCGACGCCCGCACCGCGCGGCGCCGCCGAGCCGACGCTGCAAGCCACGCTGACCGTGCAGCGCCTCGACCTGCAACTGCCTGCCGCGCCAACGCCAGCAGGCAGCGTGCCGCCGCCTCCCTTGCCGCCCGTGCAACTCCGCGGACTGCGCGCCGAGTTGTCCGGCAGCCTGGCGCAGGCCACGCTGTCCGTGCAGGGCGACGCCATGCGTGGCACGCAGAAAATGACGCTCGACACCCGCGCCAGCGGTGCGCTCGAGGGCGCGGGCCGTTGGCGTGCGGCACTGGCCAGCCTGCGCCTGCAGGTCCAGGACAGCACCCGCCCCGGCCCCTGGACCGTGGCGCTGAGCGCACCGCTGAACGCCAACGTGCGCAGCACCGCCACCGGCCTCGAAGTCGACACGTCCGCCGGCGGTGCGACGCTGCAGGGCCCGGTGGCCGGCACCGTGCGATTCGACTGGCAGCCGGTGCGCTTCCGACAAACCGGCTCGCCCACGCAACGCGCCATCCGCGTGCAGACCAAGGGGCGCATGCAAGGGCTCCCGATGGCCTGGGCAGAGGCGCTGGACAGCAACGGTTCGCTCGCCAGCCTCGGCGTGAGCGGCAACCTGGTCTTCGACGGCGATTGGGACATCGACGCCGGCGACACCTTGCGCGCCAACGTGCGTCTGGCGCGGCAGAGCGGCGACATCCGCGTGCAGGCCGGCGAAGCCGCGCTGGTGACGCGCATCGAGAGCAGGGGCACCGGCGCCAAGAGCGAGATCAAGATGGTCTCCGGCACCGGCAACCTCGACGGCCCGAGCACGCCCGCCGGTCTGCGCCAGGCCGAACTCCGTATCGACGCCCAGGGCGAAACCGTGAACGCCAAGCTGGTGTGGGACAGCGAACGCGCCGGCAACATCCAGGCGGCGGCGAGCACACGCGTGTTGCAACGTGACGGTGGCTGGCAATGGGCCGAAGACGCGCCGTTGGCCGGCACGGTGAAGGCGCGCATGCCGAGCCTCGGCGTGTGGTCGATGCTGGCACCGCCGGGCTGGCGCGTCGCCGGCACGCTCGATGCCGACGCCACGCTGTCGGGCAACCGCGCCGCGCCGCGCTGGAACGGCACGCTGGCGGCCGACCAGCTCGCCCTTCGCGCACTGGTCGAGGGCCTCGACCTGCGCGACGGCAGGCTGCGCGCCACGCTCGCCGGCGACCGCGTCGACGTCACCGAGTTCACGCTCAAGGGCGGCCGCGGCAGCAGCGCGCGCATCGCCGGGCAGAGCGGCAACATCAGTACCACCGCCAGCGAAGCGGCACGCGACGGCGGCACGCTGTCGGCCACCGGGCAGATGCGCTGGGGCGCGGCGTCGGCCGGCAGCTCGGGCATCCGGATGGCGATGCAGGGCCAGGTGCGCAGCCTGCGCGTGCTGGTGCGCTCCGACCGGCAGGTCACGCTCTCGGGCGACCTGCAGGCGCGGCTCGAAGAGGGCCAGTTCACGCTGAGAGGCAAGCTGGAAACCGAGCGCGCCGTGATCATCCTGCCCGACGAAAGCGCGCCGAGCCTGGGAACCGACGTGGTCGTTCGATCGGCGGCCAAAGAACGAGAAGCCGCCGAGGCGGCGCAGCGCGAGGCCGCCCGGAGCACCGCGCAGGCGGCCAAGCCGCAAACCGCGAAGCCGCCGGACGTGGCCGTGACCTTCGATCTCGGCAAGGACTTCGCGGTACAGGGCCGTGGCATCACGACGCGGCTCGAGGGCCAGTTGGAGATCCGCAGCACGTCGCTGAGCGCGCCGCCGCGCATCACCGGCGAGGTGCGCACGGTGAAGGGCCAATACCGCGCCTATGGCCAGCAGCTCGACGTCGAAACGGGGTTGGCGCGATTCAACGGACCGTTCGACAACCCGGCCCTCGACATCCTCGCCATCCGCCCGAACATCGCACAGCGCGCGGGTGTGCAAGTCACGGGCAGCGCGCAGGCGCCGCGGGTCAGGCTCTATTCCGAGCCCGCGCTTTCGGACGTCGAAACCCTGTCGTGGGTGGTGCTGGGCCGCGCGTCGGCCAGCAGTGGCGGCGAATCGGTTCTGATGCAACAGGCTGCACTCGCACTGCTGGGCGGCCTAGGCAAAGGCGGATCGGGTGGCAGCCTGGCCAGTCGGTTGGGCCTCGACGAGATCGGCTTCAAGGGCCCTGGCAGTGGTGGCGAACTGCGCGAGTCGGCGGTGACGCTGGGCAAGCGGTTGTCGAAAGACTTTTACGTGACGTACGAAAGCGGCCTGACCGGGGTGCTCGGAACGCTCTTCATCTTCTACGACCTGACGCAACGGCTCACGCTGCGCGGCCAGGCCGGCGTGCAAAGCGGCGTGGACCTGATCTATACGCTGAAGTACGACTGACGAACTGCTAAAGTGCCGCCTGCCCAGCGTCCTCGTAGTTCAATGGATAGAACGGGGTCCTCCTAAGACTCAGATACAGGTTCGATTCCTGTCGAGGGCACCACCAAGCCGTTGTTGATCTAAGTTCCTTGCATGCCGGGACTGGAACATGACAGCACTGGGCAGCGATCCATTAGCTTCGAGATGGCGCGGTGGTTGTCACCGGCTTTCCAAACGTTGCCCTGATCGAGGCGGGCTGGCGCAGCATCCGTGCAATCAAATGACCGACATCGGGTGCAGCAGACCGCTTGCTCGCATCGTCGCCAAGGGCATGGCGGCCCTGTTGACTGAGCGCGGTGAAAATCCGATCTACCGATGCGTATCCACAGGCGGGTGTCGCAACATGGCACCGCGTATCACGCGCATCAGAACTGATCTGTGCGTCGCGCTTGCTCGAGGTCAGACCGCTTCCAAGACAGCGTTGATCCGCTTCGTCGTCGCATCGGTGTCCTCTCGCTGAGAGCGCTCATTTCCGCGCCGCAAGGATGACCAGGCCAAGGACGCCGAGGCCAATCACCCAATCCAAAGCCCTGTGTGCTGGACCTCGGGCGTCTGGTACCAACGCCGGCTGCGAGGCCGCAATCGGTTCGCGGTGCCTTCTGTAGGCTGCGATGTCGGCCAGTTCCGCAGCGGCCAGAGCGTCGAAATCGTCAAGCATCTTGTCTCTGCGTGTCATGTGTGCCTTGCAGTTGTCGCGCCCGAAGGGCGGCAGTGGAAAAAGTTGTAGCTCGGTCGAATTTTCTCGTTGGTACAACTGGGACGTGTAGGTCGTTGTCCCTTATGGCCCCCGACTGGGAGGCCCGTTTTGCTCACCGGTTTCGCGCTCGCCAAGGCAGCACTGGGCTTGGGGCCTCTCAAAGCAATTCGCCTCGCACCGGCCCCGGCGCAAGGCGATCGGCAACTTGATCCTGAAGCGCTGCTCGATCCGCTGGCTGCGCTTCTCCGCTGGGTAGCGGCTGCACATCGACGCGTGGCTTGTAAGATGAACTCACACCCTCTGGACAACCAAGCAGTGGCGCGAACGTTGGGTCAGATTTTCGGACGGAAACTCATGGCTGAGCCACTCGCAAAACCCAGACACCCATGGCGCTCTTGGATGCTTCAGCATGCAGACGCCCTTTCAGGAGTCGGCATGGTGGGTGTACTGGCGGCGTCGTTGGTTCTTTTTCGGGTTTCGGGTAGCACGCACGACGAGCAGCTCGAACCGGGCTCCATCGCCAAGCTGAGTCCAAACATAACCTGGGTTGACCAAGGTGCCGATGGCGGCGAAACGCTCGAGATCGTGCTGCGCCACTCGCCGACCTACATGGCGAACATCCTCGCTGACTTGGGGCGAAGCGCCGTGGTGATTACCCGCGGCCTTCAGCAACACTTTCCGCGCATCGAAGCGAAGACGATCCGCTTCGTCATTTGGCGTGAAGGAAAGGGCGTTGAAAAGTTCGTCATGCTTGATCGCATCGTTGCTCTCGACTTCGAAGCGGACAAACTGATGCGCTTGAGCTTGCCACCCGACTTCCAATTTCAGCAGCTGCTCAACTTGTCCGACGGACTGACCTATGGGCCGGCAAGGGACCATGTCGTTGTGCAAGCGTTCTGTGCGGATGAAGTCGCCAAAACTGCTGCGCCCTTTTGCGATCGCGAACTGCCGCGGCGTTAGACCACTGAAGGTTCGCGACGGACAAAGATTCTCAGCGGTGCCCGTGCCATCCGAGCAATGGCGACGCCCTCGAGCGCGTCGTCACGTTGCACAAGACTTCGGCAGAGCTCGTGCTTCAGCCTGCGTTTTTCAAGGACTGCTTCGCCTTCTGAGCCGAGTTCTTCGAACGGTTCTTGTGATAGCCCGACTTGACGTTGTTCACGGCCTTGCCCACCGGGCCGCTCTTTTCGGCCTTGCTGTCGGCGCGTTTCTCATCGACCTTGTGCTTGGCGGCATCGGTCGCCTCAGAGGCAGCCTTGCCAACTTGCGCGGTGGCCGTGCCGGCCACGAGCAGCGTGCATGCCGCGGCGAATGCAATGAGGGTGTTCTTCATCAGGAACTCCAAAAAAGTAAGAGGACCATATTGGCATGTCGCCCCTCAACAGTTCGTCAGAGGCGACCGCGCTCTCAATCTCGACGGCCTCGCCTTCACCAGCGGAACAGAGCTCATTCGCCCTCGATCTCGGCGTGGGGCAGTGCGAAAGCCACCGCAGCGGCGGCCTTGAGGGCCTCTTCCTTGAGGGTAAAGGCCTGTATGCTTTTTGCAATGACGCTGCCGTCTGCTTCCCTGAGACCCCAGATGAACTTTCCGGGCGCCTCTTCTAAGACGAAAAACTGCAATTGATCGCTCCAACAAAAGATACGTGACCGTGCGTCGCGCTTGACATCAAAGTTTCATCCACGCGAAAGGCGCACAACACGTATCGACTGGGAGTCGACACGCCCTTCCACAAATTTCAATCGGTTTTCCGACGAAGAAAACTAACCGTCGTTCCGGCCGTCGCGGGAGCGCACCACCAGGTCTCCGATCAACCCTGCCACATCCGAAGTGCGGAAGACCAGTGCCAGCACAGTGGCGGCTGAGAGCAACCGCCATGGCTTGAGAATGACCAGCATGGCGCCCGTGCCCGCGCTGTAGGCGAGCAGACGGCCGGGATGCTTGACCGCATAGCTTTCGAGCAGCGGCGTCGAAAGCTGCACCACGCTGCTCATCGGATGACGGCGCCACCAGCGGCCGAGAATGTCCACCCCCAACCTGGCGCCCATGCGGTCGACCAGCGTCGGCGCAGCCGGTGCGCCTCGCTCGCTCCACTGTGCCGCTGCATCCACGGCAGTGTCGACCTCAGCGGGTGGCGGGCGGTACCCCATCGTGACCATCAATTCCGCACGGGACAGGGCGAGCTTTTGACGTGGCGTCAACGAATCAGTCATGGCCGGCCTCCTTCATCATGCGCAACGCGACGCGGTCTGCTTCCATCTGCTCGCGCAGTTCATCAACTTCGGGTTTGACAACCGGACGCAGCGCCACGATGGCGCCAACGATCGCGATCGCAAACGCAACGCCCGGCACTGCAAGCAGCACCCATTCGAAGCGGCCATGCAGCACACCCAGCATCACCGCCACGCCGCCGAGTCCCAACCCCAGCAACAGACCGATGGCGGCGACACCCCAGCAAGCGGCACGCACTGCCAACCCCTTGCCGACGTCCGCGACGTTTTCGCGCAGCAGCGCCACGTAGTTGGCCGCATGCTGGGCCAGCAGGTCTGGCCTTCGGAGCACCGCCATGAAGATCGGATGGACCATGTGCTTCGTCCTTACCGACGGCTGCCGCCGCGCATGAAGGAAATCAGCAGCGCGGTCACGACCGCACCACCTGCAGCAGCGTAGAGGATCGATTTCACCGGTTCGGCTGCGACGTAGCGCGTGCATGCCACTTGGAGTTCTGAAGCCTGGTCGCTCAGACCGCGCAACTTGGCGCTCGCGGCGCCGACGGCATCCTTGGCATAGCGCCGCCCAGTTGCAGCGGCGTCGCCAGCAATGTCACGCGCGTCGCTGGCCAGGCCTTTGGCCGTGTCCATCGCTTCGCGACCGGTGGCACGCGCGTCGTCGGCGTGGGTGCGCAACGACTGCGCAGTGCTCGCGCCGATGGCCTTGGCTTCCTGGGCCATACCTTCGGCGGCCCGCGCCGCATCGCGCCCAGTCTGCTTTGCCTCTTCGGCAAGTTGCGAGGGGGTCTTTGCGTCTTCGGCCATGTGTTTTCCTTGGTGGCTGATGGCGACACCGTGTCGCCAACATTTCCTATTGGGCGACAACACCCCGCGCATCGCTGTGAGAGGGAAGAAGCAACGCGTGTAGGGAAACGACAACGCCGGGTGCGCTGGCCCTTGGAATGCGGGTGCGGACGCTGCGGCAGAATCGACACCGTCGGCCGTCGCCACGGCATGCAGTGCCGCTTTTTTCCTCCGCTCCGATGACTACCGCGCACCCACCGCCATTTCTTTCCAGTTCGACCCGATCCAGCCTCGACATCCTGGCGCGGGACTGGAACGGCACCTCGGTCGGCCCGCCAGCGCAGTGGCCCTTGGCGATCCAAAGCGTGGTCGCCACATGGATGGATTCCCCTCAGGCGATGTTCGTCAGCTGGGGCACCGATCTCCGCTGCATCTTCAACGACGCCTATCGCCCCTTCCTCGGCGAGCGCGCAGACACCGGCATCGGCCGGCCGTTCGCAGAGCTGTGGGCGGACATCTGGGCGGACATCGAACCCATCGTGGCCAAGGCGCTGCGCGGCGAAGGCTCACGGTTCGAAGACATGCCGCTGACCATGACGCGCAACGGCTACGCCGAACCGACCTGGTGGACCTTCACCTACATGCCGCTGCGCGACGAGAACCACCGGATCCTGGGGATGCTGTGCACGACCTCGGAGACGACCAACCAAGTGCTCGGCGCGCGCAAGGCCGCGCTGGAGCGGGAGCGCCAGCGCCACATGCTGCAGCAGATGCCCGGCTTCGTGGGCCTGCTGTCCGGGCCCGACCACGTGTTCGACTATGTCAACGACGCCTACCGGGCCATCTCCGGCGACCGCGAGTTCATCGGTCGATCGGTGCGAGAGGTGTTCCCGGAGCTGGCCGACCAGGGCTTCTACGAACTGCTCGACCGCGTCTATGCGACGGGCAAGCCTTTCGTTGCGCAAGCCATGCCGATCCGGCTGGGTGACGAGCCGCAACCGCGCTTCATCGACCTGCTCTACCAGCCGATGCGCGAAGACGACGGCGCGGTCGGAGGTGTTTTCGTCGGTGGCTATGAAGTCACGTCGCGCGTGCAGGCCGAGGTCCAGCTACGGCAGTTCAACGAGACGCTGGAGAACCGCGTGGAAGAGCGCACGGCCGAGCTCGTCCGCGCGCAGGAAACGCTGCGGCAGGCCCAGAAGCTCGAGGCGGTCGGCCAGCTCACCGGCGGGGTCGCGCACGATTTCAACAACCTGCTCACCGTGATCGGCTCGTCCGTCGAACTCATGCGGCGCAAGAACGTTCCCGAGGAACGGCGCCAGAAGTATCTGGAGGCCATCGGCGACACCGTTCGCCGGGCAGCCAAGCTCACGGGGCAGTTGCTGGCGTTCGCTCGCCGGCAACCGCTGAGGCCAGAGGTGTTCGATGTAGCACGGCGGGTCGAGGCCGTGGCCGAACTCGTCCAGCCTTTGGTCGGCGCCCGGGTGCGCATCGATTTCCTGCCCTCTGCCCCGACCTGCTTGGCAGAGGCCGACGTCAGCCAGTTCGACACCGCGCTCGTCAATCTTGCCGTGAATGCGCGCGATGCGATGAATGGCGAGGGTTTGCTGACGATCCGGGTCGACGCCGTCACGCGCCTGCCTGGCGTGCGGGGCCAGCCCACGCGCGACGGTAACTTCATCGTCGTGACGATGACCGACAGCGGGTCCGGCATCGCGCCCGACAAGCTCGAACTGATCTTCGAGCCGTTCTTCACGACCAAGGGCGTGGGCAAGGGCACGGGATTGGGCCTGAGCCAGGTATTCGGCTTCGCCAAGCAATCGGGCGGCGACGTGCAGGTGTCCAGCGCGCCGAACGAGGGTGCGACTTTCAGCCTCTTCCTGCCCCAGGCTCCTGCGCATCTGTCGCCCGCCGAACCGGACGCAGCAGATCTGGAAAAAGCACACATTCAAGGCGCCAGCATCCTGGTGGTCGAAGACAACGCCACGGTGGGACAGTTTTCCACTGCGGTGTTGCACGATCTCGGCTACGAGACGACCTGGGCCACCGACGCGATGCAAGCCCTGGCGCTGCTGGCGGAAGACGAGATGCGTTTCGACCTCGTGTTCACCGACATCATCATGCCGGGTATGAACGGCGTCGAGCTCGCCAGAACCGTGCGCGACAAGTACCCCGGTCTTCCGGTGGTACTGACCAGCGGCTACAGCGACGTGCTCACCGACGAACTGCCGCGTGACCTGGAGCTGGTAAATAAGCCGTATTCGATCGACGCACTGTCACGCGTGATTCGTCAGACCCTTCGAAACAGCACTTCCGCGCGCTGACCGCGAATCATCGAATCGCCACCACCGCCCGATGCACGCGCAGGCGGCGCCGTCGCTCAAGCTGCATCGCTTCAGGATGACACGCAGATCGTGATGCCACCTGAATGCTGCGCGCCATGACCCATTTCTTCGCCACCATCGTCGCCTCGCTCGCCGCCGCGGCCGTGTTCACGCTGTCGATTCCCGCCGACGCCGCCTCTGCGGACTGGGCATTGCCATTCACCACGACGGCGCCTTGAGGAGGCTCAATGTCGGGCAGGCGGTGGCGCAGCATGCGGCATGCCGCCCGGTAATCCAGCCGAATAAAACCGAACACGGCATGTTCGCCTATTGCAAGCGGACGTCGACTGTGTAAGGGTGACTACCAGTTTTTTTGGGTTGAAGAATGGGATATCAGTTTTACCTTTGCACAGGTTCGATTTTTGCGGTCTGGATGACCTGGGTGGCGCTGACCTTCCAGGCGCGCGAGTCCTCTCTGCTGTCGCGTGAGGTCGATGAGCGCCTCCGCAAATCGGTCGAACTGCTCGACACGTTGCCGGGCACCCTGCGGCGCTGAGGCCCGCGTCGCACAGCCACCGATGTCGCTTGGCATCGACCCTCGATGCTTGAGAACCATCGTCGCTGCAATGGCAAGTCGACTGTAGGTTGTGGACCACGAGATCGGATTGCGTTTTCCGTCAGTGCGGGACTTGGCCACCGGACTAGGGTGAAGCCTTATTCACTCAGTACCGGAGACCGTCATGAAAAGCATCATTCTTTGGCTTTGCGGCGTACCTGTCGTCGGCATTATTGCCCTGAAGATCTTCGGAATCATCTGATTCGACTCATTTGGAATCCCTCCTCGCGACGCTCGAAAGGCGTCGTTCTACAGCGCCCTTCGGGGCGCTTTTTTTATGCGTGGGCCGCGTCGAGCCGATGTGCGGTTGGAACCGCCTCGAAGACGAGTGCCGCAGCCGCCAGGTCTTCGAGTGCAGTGCCCACCGACTTGAACACCGTGCGGCGAACGCCGCTGTGCCCGCCCGTCGCGCGTTCGCTGCAGAGATCGGTCAGCGTGGCGCACACGTCCTCGGCCGTGAACACGCCGCGCGACATGGGACCGAGCAACTCACCGCTCTTCTGCAAGGCTTCGGCGGTGTCGACATACAGGCGCGCTCCGCCACCGAAGCAGGCGTCGTCCGCTTCGCGCATCTGCGGCGTGAAGCTACCGATCAGGTCGAGATGGCTGTCCGGCCGCAGCCACGCGCCCTGCACCACCGGCGCCGTTGCAAGCGTGGCGCAACTGACGATGTCGGCCTCGGATGCTGCCGCCGACAAGTCGAGACGGGCGCGCGCGTCGATGCCCTCGGCGCGCCACTGGTGCGCCAGCAGTTCGGCCTGCGCGGCGTCGCGCGCCCAGACGCTCACACACTCGACCGGCCGCACGGCGCGATAGGCGGCTGGCAGCAGCGCCGCGACGCGGCCCGCGCCCACCACCAGCAGATGCCGCGCGTCGGCCCGGGCGAGGTACGACGCGGCGAGCGCCGACGCGGCTGCGGTGCGGCGCGAGGTGATCTCGTTGCCGTCGAGCTGCGCCAACGGCACGCCGGTCTGCGCATCGAACAGCAGGTAGGTCGAATGCAGGCCGGGCAGCCCGCGCTGCGCGTTGCCGGGGAAGATGCCGACCGTCTTGATGCCCAGGTAGGCGCCGGGCTGCCACGCCGGCATGATCAACAGCGTGCCCGCTGACCGGCCTTGCGAATCCGCCAGCGTGTGCGTGTGCCGCAAGGGCACCTCGCAGCCCGTGGCGAACAGGTCGCGCAGCGCCGGGATCAGGCGCTCGAACGGCAGCGCGTCGCGCGTGGCCTGCGTGTCGATGAAACGCATCGTCGCGTCAGTGCGTCAGTGCGTCAGTGCGTCACGCGGCCGCGCATGGCCGCCGGATGTCCGGCCAGCCCGAAGGACTTTCCGGTGTGGACGATCGTGTCGCCGTCGACCCGCAGGATCGTGATGTCCTGGTCGATGAAATTGCCGACGTAGAGATACTTGCCGTCGGCGCTGAACACCGCGCCTTCAGGCAGGCCGCGCACGACGACCTCGTTGCTGCGCGTGACCTTCTTGCCGTCGATCTTGAGCGCCACCACCGAGCCGTTGCGGTTGTAGAAGTACGCGCTCTTCGATGAGTTGCTGCCGCGCAGGATGACCGCCACCGCCAGCTTGCCGGTCGGGCTCACGGCGAGGCCTTCGGGGCCGTCGCCGACCACCACCTTGTCGATCACGCGCGGCGGCGTGGCTTCGAGGTCGATCACGCTCACGGTGTCGACCTGGCCGTCGGAAGCACCCGAGTTGCCGTTGTCGGCGGTGAGCGCCAGTTTGCCGTCGGGCGTGACGTCGACGTTGTACGGCCACAGTCCGGCGGCGAGGTCGACCTTGTTGTACGTCACCTTCTCGCCATCGACGTCGAGCAGCGCGATCTTGTGGCTCGGGAACTTGGCCGCCAGAGCGCGGCGCCCGTCCGGTGTAAAGCGCACGTGCGCCACCGATTCGCCCATCGCGACGGTGTCGATCAGCGTCACTTTCTGCCCGGCGATGCGCAGCACGCTCACCGCGTTGTCCGCGCGGTTGGCCACCAGCGCCAGCGTGCCGGCCTTGTTGATCGACAGGCCCGAAGGCTGCCGGCCGATGGTCAGCGTGTCGATCAGCTTCGGCGGCGTGGCGGCGAGGTCGATCACGAAGAGGCGGTTGTCGGGCACCTGCTTGCGCACGCCGTTTTCTTCGACCACGTTGAGCGAATTGGCGACCAGCGCCAGCCGCTCGTCAGCGGTGATGGCCAAGTTGGTCGGCGGGCCGGCGATGGTGTTGTCCAGCGCCAGCGTGCCGACGACCTTGGGCGCCAGCGGGTCGGTGCCGATGTCGAGGACCTGCAGGCTGTCGCGGCCGTGCGGTGCGAGCACCACGGCGCCGGCGTCGGTCCACGATTGCTTCTCGTCGTTGGCGACCAGCATCAACTGGCGCTGCACGCCGGGTGTCGGCATGCCGCCGCAGCCGGCGAGGAAGGCGGTCGCAGCGAGAGCTGCCGAGCCGAGGCGAAGGGAAAGGGTGCGCATCTGTCGTCTCCTGTTGTTGTGTGCTGCGGCGCGCGCCGCCGAAGCATCGTAGCCGCGCCTTCCCGGCGCCGGCACAGGGTCGAACCAGCGGCTCAGTGCGTGGCGTCGCGCAAGGCCATCACGTCGGCATGCAACGTGTGCGCCCAGCCGCGGCGGTCGCGGCCTTCGGGCGTCTGGGGCGTGCCGAAGCGCACCACGGCCCGCAGCGGCGGCGCGCTCAGCGTGCGCCACAGCGAGCCGACGAGGTTGTCGTCGTCGATGTAGCGAGCTGCCTGGCTGGTGGCGCCGCTGGCGGCATCGACGAAACGCAGCGCTGCCGGAATCACAGGCGCGCCGGAGACGATCGCCGCCTGCAGCAGGTTGGCATGAAATGGCAGCACGCCGCGACCGTCGCTGGTCGTGCCTTCCGGAAACACCGCGACCAGGTCGCCGTCGCGCAACGCCTGCGTCATGCGATGAACCACCCGCAGCGCGTCGCGCCTGTTCTCACGCTCGATGTAGAGGGTGCCGGCGCCGGTGGCCAGCGCGCCGATCACCGGCCAGCGGTGCACGCCGGCCTTGGAGACGAAGCGCACATGACGTGCCGCGTGGATGGCCAGGATGTCGAGCCATGAGATGTGGTTGCAGACCAACAGCGCCGGGCCGTCGCCGGGAGGCTCGCCACGCACCACCAGCTGAATGCCCATCACGTGGAGCATGCGCTCCGCCCATTGCTGCACGCAGGCGTTGCGCTGCGCCGGCGTCAATGCCGGGAAGCGGAAGCGGATGGTCCACCAGCCGCGCGCCACATGTGCGATGGCGCGCAGCAGCTTCCAGCAGGCGACGATCGAACGCATGGTGGTGAGGCGGTCCGTGGGCTCAGGCTTCGTGCACCACCCGACCGTCCACCAGCGTGCAGCGCGCGCGGCCTTGCAAGGCGTAGCCGATGAAGGGCGTGTGCTTGCCCTGGCTGCGCAGTGCATCGGCCTCGACCTGCCATTCGATCGAAGGATCGATCACGCAGACGTCGGCCGCAGCGCCGGCAACCAGCGAACCGACATCGGGCGCGCCGATCAGCTTCGCCGGGGCCGAGGTGACCACCTGCAGCGCACGCGACAGACCGGCGCCGCTGCGCTCGCCCCACTGCAGCGCGAGCGGCAACAAAAGTTCGAGCCCGGTGGCGCCCGGCTCGCTCTCGGCGAAGGGCAATGTCTTGGCATCGGCGTCGACCGGTGTGTGGTCGGACACCAGCACGTCGATGGTGCCGTCGGCCAATGCCGCCGACAGCGCGTCGCGGTCGCGCTGCTGGCGCAGCGGCGGGCTGAGGCGCGCGCGGCTGTCGAAGTAGCCGATGTCGGTGTCCGTGAGGTGCAGCGAGTTGATGCTGACGTCGCAGGTTACCGGCAGGCCCTCGGCCTTGGCGGCGCGCACCAGCGCCACGCCGGCCGCGCTCGACAGGCGGCACAGGTGCACGCGGGCGCCGGTGCTCTTCATCAGTTCGAAGATGGTGAAGAGCGCGATGGTCTCGGCCGCGACCGGCACGCCTGCGAGGCCCAGGCGCGTGGCCAGCGCGCCGCTGGCGGCCACGCCCTTGCCCAGGTCGCGGTCCTGCGGGCGCAGCCAGATCGTGTAGCCGAAGGTCGCGGCGTACGACAGTGCACGCTGCAGCACCTGCGTGTTGGTCAGTGGCACGTCGGCCTGGCTGAAGCCGACGCAGCCGGCTTCGGTCAGCGCGACCATCTCGGTCAGCACCTCGCCGGCCAGGTTGCGCGTGACGGCGCCCAGCGGGAACAGGCGCGCACGCTGCAGCTTCTCGGCGCGGAACTTGAGCATCTCGACCAGGCCGGGTTCGTCGAGCACCGGGTCGGTGTCGGGCGGGCAGACCAGGCTGGTCACGCCGCCGGCCACCGCGGCTGTCATCTCGCTGTCGAGCATGCCCTCGTGTTCGTAGCCCGGCTCGCGCAGGCGCGCGGCCAGGTCGACCAGGCCGGGGGCGACGATGCAGCCCGATGCGTCGAGCGTGCGCTCGGCCTTGAAGTCGCTGGGCGTGGCGCCGATGGAGAGGATCTTGCCGTCCGCAATGGTGACGTCGCCCTGCTGGTCGAGGCCGGAGGCCGGGTCGATCACACGGCCGTTCGTGATGAGGATGTTCATGCTTCGTTGCCCGCCACGATGCTCATGACCGCCATGCGCACGGCGATTCCGAAAGTGACCTGCGGCAGGATCACGCTCTGCTTGCCGTCGACCACCGCCGAGTCGATCTCGACGCCGCGGTTGATCGGACCCGGATGCATCACGATGCAGTCGGGCTTGGCCAGCTGCAGCTTTTCGGGCGTGAGGCCGTAGGTCTTGAAGAATTCCTGGCTCGACGGCAGCAACGCGCCGCTCATGCGCTCGTTCTGCAGGCGCAGCATGATGACGACGTCGCAGTCCTTGATGCCTTCTTCGAGCGTATGGCACACGCGCACGCCCATGCCGGCCATGTCGCCGGGCACCAGCGTCTTGGGGCCGACTACGCGCACCTCGGCGCAGCCGAGCGTGGTGAGTGCATGGATGTCCGAACGCGCCACCCGCGAATGCAGCACGTCGCCGACGATCGCGACCGTGAGGTTCGAAAAATCCTTCTTGTAGTGTCGGATCGTGAACATGTCGAGCAGCCCCTGCGTCGGGTGCGCATGGCGGCCGTCGCCGGCGTTCACCACGTGCACGTGCGGCGCGACATGCTGCGCGATCAGGTACGGCGCGCCCGACTCGCTGTGGCGCACGACGAAGATGTCGGCCGCCATCGCGGAGAGGTTGGCGATGGTGTCGAGCAGCGACTCGCCCTTGCTCGCCGACGAACGCGCGATGTCGAGGTTGAGCACGTCGGCCGACAGCCGCTTGGCCGCGATCTCGAAGGTGGTGCGAGTGCGCGTCGAGTTCTCGAAGAACAGGTTGAAGACGCTCTTGCCGCGCAACAGCGGCACCTTCTTCACTTCGCGGTCGTTCACGCTGGTGAAGTTGGCGGCGGTATCGAGGATGTGCGTGAGGATGCTCTTGGGCAGGCCCTCGATCGACAGCAGGTGAACCAGCTCGCCATGCTTGTTGAGTTGCGGATTGCGCTTGTAGAGCACCTCAGGCCTCCTTCACGTCGAAGCTGAAGGCGCCCGCGTCGCTGCGCGCGAGCGCGAGCGATTGCGTGTCGGGCAGCGTGAGTGTCGCGGCAGCGAAATCGGCGGCCACCGGCAGCTCGCGGCCGCCGCGGTCGACCAGCACCGCCAGCCGCACGCACGCGGGCCGGCCGAAGTCGAACAGCTCGTTGAGCACCGCGCGGATGGTGCGGCCGGTGTAGAGCACGTCGTCGAGCAGCAGCACGTCGGCGCCGTTCACGTCGAAGGGCAGCGCGGTCTGCGCGCTCGACGACAGGCCGCGCCGCGCGAAGTCGTCGCGGTGCATGGCCGACGAGATCACGCCCGGCGCACCGGCCAGGCCCAGGTCTTTCTGCAGCCGCTCGACCAGCCAGGCGCCGCCAGAGGTGATGCCGACCAGGCGCGTGTCGGGCCGCATCAGCGCTTGCACGCCGCGCAGCAGGTCGCCGTACAGCGACTCGGCTTCAGGAATGGAAGTCAAGAAAGGCTCCTTAGAAATTGCTCGAGGATGATGCAAGCCGATGCGGCGTCGGCGTCGCGTGCGCCGGAGGACAAGGCCTCGGTCGTGCTGTAGCGCTCGTCGACCTCGTACACCTGCAGGTTGAAGCGGCCGCGCAACTGGCGCGCGAACTTCTGTGCGGCGCGGGTGTTGTCGTGGGCCGCACCGTCGGGATGGAAAGGCACGCCGATCACCAGCGCGTCGGGCTGCCATTCCTTGATACGCGCAGACACCTGCACGAAGCGCGCATCGCCCTCGGCCTTGATGGTCGGCTGCGGCGACGCGGTGCCGAGAATGCGATTTCCAGTGGCGACGCCGGTGCGCTTCTGGCCGTAATCGAAGGCCAGGAAGCTCTGAAAATGGGGAGGCACTGAAACGGTCGAAGCGCTGGGCGTTGCGCCCGGCAGGCCTTCACCGCTCATGCATGCCCCGCATCGGGCGAGAGTTTCCAGGCTTCGAGCCCCAGCAGCAGCAAGGCGCGGTCGTAGCGCTCGGCGACCGGCGTGTCGAAGATGACCGCCGGATCGGCATCGACCGTCAGCCAGCTGTTCTCGGCCAGTTCGCTTTCGAGCTGGCCCTCGCCCCAAGCCGAATACCCCAGCGACACCAGCACCTTGCGCGGGCCGGCGCCCGTGGCCATGGCTTCGAGCACGTCCTTCGAGGTGGTCATCTCGAGGCCGCCAGGAATGGTCATGGTCGACGCGTAGACCGACTCCTCGGGCTTGTCCGCATCGGCAAACACCGGCTCGTGCAGCACGAAGCCGCGCTCGGTCTGCACCGGACCGCCCTGGAAAACGGGCGCATCGCCGAGCTCGGGGCGCGACAGGTGCAGTTCGATCTTCTCGAACAACACCCCGAGGTTGATGTCGCTGGGCTTGTTGATCACGAGCCCGAGCGCGCCGCGCTCGCTGTGCTCGCAGAGGTAGACGACGCTGCGGTTGAAAGCTTCGTCCTCCAGCCCTGGCATCGCGATCAGGAAATGATGCGTGAGGTTCATCGGGGCAGAATCGGAGGACATGCCCCCGATTTTACTGGCCGTCGATAAAACCTACCCCAAGGGACTGATGTGGTTCCGCCGGGATCTCCGCGTCGACGACAACGCGGCCCTGTGGCAGGCCTTGCGTAGCTGTCGCGAAGTGGTCTGTGTGTTCGTCTTCGACAAGGCGATCCTCGATCCGCTGCCCAAGGCGGACCGCCGGGTGGAGTTCATCCGCGAATCGCTGGTCGAGCTCGACGGCGACTTGCGCGCCCTCGGCGGCGGACTCATCGTGCGCCATGCGGTGGCCGAGACGGAGATCGTCGAACTCGCGCGCGACCTCGACGTGCAGGCGGTGTTCGCCAACCGTGACCACGAGCCGGCAGCCATGGAGCGCGATGTGCAGGTGTTCGGTGCCTTGGCCAACGCCGGCATCCTCTTCGTGACCGCCAAGGACCAGACGGTGTTCGAGCGCGACGAGGTGCTGACCAAGACGGGCCAGCCCTACACGGTGTTCACGCCCTACAAGCGCGCCTGGCTGGCCAAGGTCGATGCTTTCTTTCTCAAGGCCTACCCCTCGCGTGGGCATGCCGATGCGCTGATCGCCCCGCCGACCCGGCACGACGCGCCGGTGCCGACGCTGGCCGACATCGGCTTCGAAGCCACCAACCTGTCTGCGCTGGAGATTCCGACCGGCGCCCAGGGTGGTGCGGCCTTGTTCGAAGACTTCTTCGAGCGCATCGACCGCTACGACGACGCGCGCAATTTCCCCGCCGTGCGGGGCCCGAGTTACTTGAGCGTGCACCTGCGCTTCGGGACGGTGTCGGTCCGCGCGTTGGCCGGTGTCGCGCACCAGCTGTCGCTGCAGGGCAACGCCGGCGCGGCGACCTGGCTCAGCGAACTGATCTGGCGCGACTTCTATTTCCAGGTGCTGGTGCACAACCCCGAAGTCGCGGCGGGCAAGAGCTTCAAGCCGGAGTACGACAAGATCATCTGGCACCACGGCAAACATGCCGACGGCCTGTTCGCCGCCTGGTGCGAGGGCCGCACCGGCTATCCCCTGATCGACGCTGCGATGGCGCAGATCAACCAGTCGGGCTACATGCACAACCGCCTGCGCATGGTGGTGGCGAGCTTCCTCTGCAAGGACCTCGGCATCGACTGGCGCCGCGGCGAAGCCTATTTCGCCCTGCACCTGAACGACTTCGAACTCTCGTCGAACAACGGCGGGTGGCAATGGGCGAGTTCGAGCGGCTGCGATGCGCAGCCCTACTTCCGCATCTTCAACCCGGTGACGCAGAGCGAACGCTTCGACCCCGAAGGCAAGTTCATCCGGCGCTACCTGCCGCAGTTGGCCAAGCTGTCGGACAAGGTGATCCACGCGCCGTGGACCGCCTCGCCCGTCGAACTCGAAGCCGCCGGCCTGACGCTGGGCAAGCACTACCCGAAGCCGGTGGTCGACCACGCCGAAGCGCGCGACCGCACGCTGCAGCGTTACGGTGTGGTGCGCAAGGCGCCGGCACGCCCGTAGGCACGGCTGCCTCGTGCTTCGGCGCTGTCAGACCGCCGCCGGTGCCTCGACCTTGGCGTAGGTGCGCACGAGCCGGATCAGCTCTTCTTCCGAATAGGGCTTGCCCAGGTAGTGGTTCACGCCCAGTTGCGCCGCATGCTCGCGGTGCTTCTCGGCGATGCGCGAAGTGATCATGATGATCGGCAGGTCGGCCAGCGCTTCGTCCGCACGGATGTTGCGCGCCAGGTCGAAGCCGTCCATGCGCGGCATCTCGATGTCCGACAGCACCACCGCGGGCCGCTCGGTCTGGAGCCGTTCGAGTGCCTGCAGGCCGTCGGCGGCCAGCGAAACGCGGTAGCCCTCGCGCTGGAGCATGCGCTGCGTCACGCGGCGTACGGTGATCGAATCGTCGACCACCAGGATCAGCGGCGCTTCCTGCACTTCGGGCACTGCCACGGCCGATTCGCCACCGCCCGCGGCCAGCGCTGCGGCCGTGCCTGCGGCCTGCAACGTGCGCGCCTGGTCGCCGTGCACCCCTGCCAGTGCCACCGGGTTGTAGATCAGCGCCACCGCGCCCGACGCCAGCACCGAGATGCCGGCCATGCCGGGCAACCGCGAGAGCTGCGGGCCGAGGTTCTTCACCACCACTTCCTGGTTGCCCAGCACTTCGTCGACGTGCAGCGCCACGCGCTGCGCCGCACTGCGCACCACGACCAGCGCGTGCGTCTTGCTGCTCGAAGGCTCGCTGCGCGCCGACGACTGCAGCAGCGCGCCGGCCCAATAGAAAGGCACCGGCTCGCCGGAAAACGCGTAGAACTGCTTGGCGTAGGCCGCGTCCAGCTCGTTCAAGCCCACGCGCTGCACCAGCTCGACCAGATTCGACGGCACGCCGATGGTCGCGCTGCCGGCACGCAGCATCACCACGTGCGTCACCGCGGTGGTCAGCGGCAGCACCAGCTTGAAGTTCGTGCCCTGGCCGGGCGTGCTGTGGGTCTCGATGCGGCCGCCGAGCGCGGCCACGTCGGCCCGCACCACGTCCATCCCGATGCCGCGGCCCGCCAGCTCGGACACCTGCTCGGCCGTGGAGAAGCCGGGTCTGAAGATCAGTTCGGCCGCGGCCTCCGGCGTGACTGCTTCGTCGGCGCCCACCAGGCCCAGCGAACGGCCGCGCGCGGCGATGCGTTCCAGGTCCAGTCCGGCGCCGTCGTCGCGGAAGCTCACCGAAACGTCGTTGCCTTCGTGCTGCAGCTCGATGGCGATCAGCCCGCTCGTTTCCTTGCCGGCTTTTTCGCGCCGGTCGGCGCCTTCGATGCCATGCGCCACGCTGTTTCGCAACAGGTGTTCGAACGCGGGCGTCATGCGTTCGAGCACGCCACGGTCCATCTCGATCGAGCCGCCGACGATGTCAAGACGCACCTGCTTGCCGGTGTCCTTCGACGCCTGACGCACCACGCGATAGAGCCGGTCGGAGATGCCTTCGAACTCCACCATGCGCGTGCGGAGCAGGCCGCGTTGCAGTTCGCGCGTCTGCCGCGCCTGGGCGGCCAGATCGTCTTCCGTGGCCTGCACCGTCTTCTGCAGCGTGCGCTGCACGGTGGCCACGTCGTTGACCGACTCGGCCATCATGCGGGTCAGTTCCTGCACTCGGGTGAAGCGGTCGAACTCGAGCGGATCGAAGCCCTGCTGCGAATCTTTAGCCTGCGCCAGACGCGACTGCATCTGGCTCTCGGCCTGCACCTCGATGTCGCGCAGCTGCTGGCGCAGGCGGTCGAGGTTGCCGGTGAGGTCACCAAGCGATCCGCGCAGCTGATGGAGCTCGGCTTCGAGCCGCGAGCGCGTAATGATCACCTCGCCTGCCTGGGCCACCAGGCGGTCGAGCAGCTGCGTGCGGATGCGCACCGCCTGCTGCGATGCGCTGCTGCGCAGCGGCGTCAGGCGCGAAGGCAGCGGCACCTTGACGCGACCCGTGGCGACGACTGGCGTGGCCGCAGGCTTCGAAACCGGTTCGGTGTCGGTCGGTGTTTCGGCTGCAGCCGGCAGTGGCTCGGCTGTGGCCTCAGGCGACGCAGCAGCGCTCGGCGTGGTGACTTCGGCGACCGTCGCCTCGACCTGCGTCAGCTCCGCGGCAGGCGCCGATTCGCCAGCGACGCTGCGGCGAAGCTGATCGAAAGTGCTTTGCAGCGTGTCGAAGCGCACGAGCAGCGCTTCGACCGAGACGCGGTCGGCGCCCTGCGAGTCCAGGGCCTCGATCTCCGACTCCATGCGGTGCGCGCGCTCGCCCAGCCGCATGGCACCCGCGAGGCGCGCGCTGCCCTTGAGCGTATGCAGCGTACGCAGCACCGAGGCGCGCGGCGCTTCGGCATCGGGCGCGCGCAGCCAATCGCGCAATGCGCCACCGAGCCTGGGCAGCAGGTCGTCCGCTTCTTCCTCGAAGATCGGGAACAGGTCGAGGTCGACCGTGTCCGCCATGTCGAAAGCGTCTTCCGAATCGTCGAGCGCCACATCGGCGCCGGCGTTGCCGAAACCGAGCGGCGCATTGCCGCTGTCCGGCGCCTCGGGCGGCATTTGCGAAGCCGCGACCTCGCGCAACGCCTCGAGTGTTGCGTCGGTCGGTTCTCGCAGGAAGCCCGCCGCGAACTGGTGCAGCAGGCGCCGAACCTCCTCGGCCGCCGCGACCAGCACGGCGCCCTGTTCCGGCGTGCCCCGACCCTGGCGCTGCAGATGCTGCAACGCGCTCTCGAACAGGCGGGCCATGCCCGACAGGCCCTGGAACCCGACCGTGGCCGAACTGCCGGCCAGCGAATGGGCCAACGCGATGGTGGCGTCGCCCACGCGCAGGTGCGATTCGAGCGCCCACTCGCCGACATCGATGGCCAGCTGGCGCGACCACTCGTCGGCCTCGTTGAGGTAGACGTTGTAGAGCGCGATGCCGATGCGCAACGGGCCGATCGCCTTGATCGGGTCGTCCGCGCTCGGCGAAGCCGTCGGCGAAGCCGCGGGCTCGGGTTGCGATTCCTCGGCCTGCGCGACTGCCGGCGCCGACGCCGTCGGCGCTTCGACCGGCGCCTCGGCTTCCAGCGGCACGGCGGCGGCCGGCATCAGCGTCAGCGTGGGCCATTCGACCGGGTCGGCCGCTTCGGCTGCGGCCGGCAACGTGGCCGGCGCGTCGTCCGATCGTGTGAGCAAGGCGGCGAGCACGGCAAGGTCGTCTTCCGCGTCACGCTCGAGCGAGATCGCAGCGTCGTCGTCGCTCCGCGCTTCATCGACGTCCGCCGTCGCCGGTGCCTCGATGCGCTGGGGCTCGACCAGGTTGGGCGCCATGGGGGCCGGCCGGCTGACGTCGAAGTCCAGTTCGGGGAACGCGCCGGGCGCCTCGAGACGCTGCCCGATGGCGGCATGCACCGTCTCGAAAAAGTCGATGTCCTCGCCCAGCGGTGGGTGCGCATCGGCCGCAGGCGCCGCCACGGGCCGGTGGGAATCGAAGTCCTGAAAGTCGGTGGACGCGAAATCGTCGTCCAGCTCGTGTTCGCTGCGGCTGCGCGTGCGTTCGATCTCGGCCAGCCGCGACGACGCCTGCAACGCAGCCCAGCCGTCGGGCGCTTCGGCCACCGCAGGCTCGACGGGCGCCGCCGCCGAGACGAACGGCGCGGGCGGCGCCGCAATGGGCAGCTCGGCCGCGATGTGGCGCGCCGCGACGGCCAGCGCCTCGGGGTCGCTCACACGGGGTGGCAGCGGGTCGCCGCTGCGCAGCGCTTCGGCGACGCGGCTGAAGCCGCGTGCTTCCCACGAATGGCTCTCGCCGGCCGCGATCGACTCGACCCAGGACGCAAAATCCTTGAGCGCGGAACCCGTGGCCGAAAGCAGCTCCGGCGTCGCCGGGCGCTGGTCGGCCAGCCAAATGTTGATCACCTGTTCGAAGGACCAGGCCGCATCGCCGAAGTCGGTAAGACCGACCATGCGCGCGCTGCCCTTGAGCGTGTGGAAGGCGCGTCGCAGCACCGTGAGTTCGCCCAGGTCGGACGGATCTTCGACCAGCAGTTCGACGGCGTCCTGGCCTTTGACGAGCACCTCGCGCGCTTCGTCGAGAAAGATGTTCTGCAGGTCGTCTTCGTCGAGCTCGTTGACTTCGGTGTCCGGCAAGGCGGTCGGGCCGACGATCTTGGCCGTCCAGCTGTCGGCGGCGCGGCTGAACTCCTCGATGGGCGACACCGGCTTGCGGCTCGGCCCGGCCAGCGCGGCGAGCTTGGCGGCGATCTGGGCGTCGACCTCTTCCACGCTGAGCACGGTATCGGCGATCGGCGCCGGCGCAGCGAGGGCCGGATCGGCCACGGCCAGCGCGCTCGATGTTTCCGCTTCGGCGCGACCCATCAGCGGCTTGAGCTCGCCACGGTCTTCGTCGAACACGAAGAGGCGCTTGGCCAACGCCGGCTGGTACGCCAGCATGTCGATCAGAAAGCCCAGCGCGCCCAGGTTGTTGCCCAGCGAGTCGAAATCGCGGGCTTCGTCGGCGGGCGAGGCAGCGGCAACCAAGTGGTCGACGTTGTCGCGCATTCGCTGAACGGTCTGGGCCGCCTGCTCGAGCCCCAGCACGGAGAACACGCCGCGCATCTGCAGCAGCTGCGTCGGTACGGTGCGCAGCAGGCCCTTCTCGGCCGGGCGGCGAAAGAACTGGTCGAGGGACTTCTCGAGTTCACCCAGGTGCGCACGCAGTTCGTCGACCACCGTGCCCATCGATTGGCGATCGCTCACGCGGCGGTAGAGCTCTTCCATCCACGGCTCGAGCGGCTCGGCCTGGCCGCCGTCGCGGACGCGTTCGATGCGCCCGGCAAGTTGCACGGTGCGCGCGGTGAGCTGGCGATCGTGCGGATCGAGATCTTCGAACGCGGCCTCGAGGTAGAGCACCGAGGTCGCGACCTCCATGCTGAGCTCGGTGGTGGGCGGCTGGCCGGAGCGCAGCGAAGCATCGACCGCATTGTTGAGCGCCTGCGCCATCGGCAGGCTCGGCGGGTGCAGCTTCTGCAGCGATTCACCGAGCTGCACGAAGGTGTCGGCGACCTGGCGGGTGCGCGACACGTCGCCGCCCGACAGCGCCGACCACATCTCCTTGGCCGCGTCGATGCGCTTGCGCGCCTGCGCCAGCAGCACCGGGTCGAAACGACCGAACTGCTCGACCGTGTAATCGATCGCCACCTCGTCGCGAATGCCCCAGGCGCGACGCACCTGGCGCAGCGTCGGGGCTTCGTCGTGCGCCGCCGGCACGGCCTGCGCGCAGAAGAAAAGCAGGTCTTGTCCGAGCCGCTCGGACACCGCACCGTCGCCGCTGCGTGCCAGCGTCGCGTACTGCAACAGCACGCGCGACGACGCGCGCTTCACATAGACGTCGACCGGCAACAGCGCCAAGCCCAGAGCCTCGAAAAAGCCCGCAGCCAAGGTCCAGAAGCTGACCACGCGCGGCACCGACGAGCCGCGGGCCAGGCCCAGGCAGAGCTGCGTCAGGCGCCGCGCGGCACGGTCGTCGCCACCCTTGACGATCTTGAGCACTTCGCGGTCGAGCTTGGACCGCACGGCCGGGTCGTACACCAGCGCGACCTGCGTGGGCGACGGCCGGATCTCGACCCAGCGCCAGGGGTGCGGCCACAGGTCGGCCGGATGCACCCGGTCGCTGCTCGCCATCTCGAGCACGTCACGGTATTGGGGAAACAGCGCCACCGACGACACACCTTTGCCGCCAAGCAAGGCGTTGAGGTAGTCGGCCACGGCAAAGCCGGCGCGATCGATCTTCTGCACCGCGGCGTCTGTGCATTGGACGGGGTCGTCGATGAAGCGCTGCACCGCGAATTCCATGGCGCCCAGCACCAGCGCGGGCGCCTTGTGGCCCACCATGGTGAGTGCGCCGACAGCCTGGTGCAGATGCTGGCGCGCCAGGCGCAGCGGACCGGTGTCGGGCTCGGCCGACGCCTCGCGCGCAAAGCGCCGCAGCGACTTGCTCGCGCCGTCAAGCGTCTTCTGGATTTCGCCGATCACCCAGGCCAGCGGCCCCAGGTCCAGGCTGGCCGGCGCAAGGCCGGAGGGCGGGGCGTTGACGGGCAAGGGAGTCGACACGTTCGGCGCTCGCGGTTCAGACGATCTTGAAGCGCGCCACCGACTGGCGCAGCTCTTCGGCCATGTGCGAGAGCTCCCGCACCTGCTGCGCCGTGGTGCGCGTGCCTTCGCCGGTCTGCTCGGTCACGGCGAAGATGTGCTGGATGTTGGCGGCCACCACATTGGCCGAATCGGCTTCGCGCGACGCGGACTGCGAAATCTGCTCGATCAGGTCGGCAAGGCGGCGCGACACGCGGTCGATCTCCGACAGCGCGGTGCCCGCGTTGTCGGACAGCTTGGCCCCTTCGACCACGCCCTGCGTGGAGCGCTCCATGGCGCCCACCGCGTCCTGCGTGTCGGTCTGAATCGCCTTCACCAGCGCCGAGATCTGGCGCGTGGCGTCGGCGGAACGTTCAGCCAGGCGCTGAACTTCCTCGGCCACCACCGAGAAGCCGCGACCGGCTTCACCCGCCGACGCGGCCTGGATGGCGGCGTTGAGGGCCAGCACGTTGGTCTGTTCGGTGATGTCGGAAATCAGCTCGGTGATTTCGCCGATCTCCTGCGACGATTCACCCAGGCGCTTGATGCGCTTGGAGGTTTCCTGAATCTGGTCGCGGATCGAGTTCATGCCGCCGATGGCGTTCTGCACGGCCTGGAGGCCCGACGAAGCGGCCTTCAGGGACTGGCGCGCCACCGTGGCCGATTCCTGTGCCTGCGAGGACACGCCGTTGATTCGTTCGGCCATGGTCAGCACCGACTGGCCGGTCTCGCGAATCTCGCGCAGCTGTTCGGTCGAGGCGGCCAGCAGTTCGGTCGAGGTGCTTTCCACCTGCGAGGTGGTGTGCGCCACGCGAGTGGCCGTGTTCTGCACGTTGCCCACCAGCAGGCGGAGTTCTTCCACCGTGTAGTTCACCGAGTCGGCGATAGCGCCGGTGATGTCTTCGGTCACTGTGGCTTCCTGCGTCAGATCGCCTTCGGCCACCGTCTGCAGTTCGTTCATCAGGCGAAGAATGGCGGCCTGGTTGGCGCTGTTCACGCGGCTGGCTTCTTCGCTCAGGCGCTCGGCCTCGATGCGGTCGCGTTCGGCGATCACCGCGCGCTCGCGGCCTTCGCGCACCTGCACGAAGCCCATGCCGCCGGCCAGCGCCAGTGCGGCCAGCGAGAGCACGAACAGCACGGCGATGGTGCCGGCGCCCAGGCCGGTGCGGTCCGACAGCTGGGTCTGCAGTTCGCCCAGCGACAAGCGCAGCGGTTCGCTGTCGGCCAGGATGGTCGCCTGACCTTCGCGGGCAGTCACCAGACCTTGCAGGTTGCCCAGGATGGCGCCGGCCTGCGTGCGAGTCTGTTCGTAGGTTTTCAGGATGGCCTCAAGCTGCTGGCGCGCTTGCGGGTCGCGCGTGCCGGGCAGGCGTTGCTGCGCGTTGCCTTCGAGCAGGCCACGTGTCACTTCCTGGAAGGTGTTCAAGTCCTTGCCGAGCAGGAACACCGCGTCGGGACTCACGCCTTCGACCGTCAGGAATTCGTTGGCCGACTTGCCGATGCGCTGCGTCAGCATCACGAGCTGGCCGGCGGCGGCGATCTCTGGAATGGTGGCGTTCTGCTGCATCTTGATGGAGGCGACCGTCTCGGCCATCTCGAGCAGGTCGGACGATTGGCGATTGATGTCGCGCAGTGCGGCGCCCACTTGCGTCAGGATCTGCTGCTGCGCGAGCACGGCCTTGGCGCTCTTGTCGGCACGCTCGACCAGCGGCGTGATCTTGGCCAGCTCGGCGTCGTACTGCCCCCCCACGCGCTCGAGCTTCAGTGCGTCGTCGCCGTTGGCCAGGCCCTGCACGCGGCGCGTGAGGTCGTCCGAGCTTTCGCGCACTTCGGTGAAAGCCGCGGCGTTGCCCACCAGCGCCTGCGACACCGACTTGGCAAGACGCTGCGACTGCATCAGCGCCTGGCCGGTGGAAGCCACCTGCTGCGCCAGGCGGTCGGCGCGCAGGATGGCGGAACCAGCCACCACGAGCAACAGCAACACCACGGCGGCCAGCGCGATCGCGAAGATCCGCTGCTGACGCGCAGGGTTCGAGCCCAGCGCGGCCACCGCGCCGGCCGCTCCGCCCGCTCCGGTGGCACCTGTCGCGGTGCTGGCCGCTGGCGCTGCAGCCGGCGCGGGAATCGGCTCGCCGTTGTCCGCCTGGTCCAGCACGGCACCGGCGCTGAAGGGTTCGGGTTCCGGTGAATGCGGCAGGGCGACGGTGCGCTCCTCGGGCGGCTGCATCGTCTCGACGTTGTCGAGCGACAAGGTCGAATCGCCGCGCACGTGGACTCCGTCGTCGGCGGCGGGCAGGTACTTCTTCACTTTGTCGGCGATCGAACTCACGGTCGGTCCTTCACGTAGATGTCAACAGCCCGGTCAGCCATCAGGCGCCGATGCTCAGAAAACGGGTTTGCTGCGAGAGCGCCTGCAGGTTGATCTCCTGCCATTGCTCGCCGGCGGCGTCGATGTAGGCGTGGCCGAGCCACGGCGGTGCGTCGGTGGCAGGGGCTTGCGAATCGACGAAGGCCTCCACGCCGCGCAGGCCGACCAATCGGTCGATCAGCAACGCACAGTTGACCTCGAGCAATTCGTTGAGCGCCACCAGGCGCGATTGCGCGCGCATGCCTTCGACGCTCGGTGTCGCCGCGACGGGCGCCTCACCGGTGGCGAAGGTCGCGAGTTGCACGACGCCGTAAAGCCCGCCGCGAAGGTTGGCCACACCCAGAAACCAAGGTGCGGTGTAGGGCACGGGCTCCGGCGGCGTCCACGGGAAAATTTCGCCGGCATGGCCAAGCGGGAAGAGGTACTTGCCCTCGCCCGCCTCGACCGCAAGCCAGGCGGCGGACACGTCGGACGTGCGCGCGGCCTGCAGACGAGAGGCGAGCCGGGACTGAAAGGCGCGCAGGGCGTCGCGGTTGGCCATGGACGGCGGCCGGCGCTCAGGCGAGCGCGCTGATCTTCGCCATCAGCTCGGCGGCGTTGACCGGCTTCACGATGTAGTCGCGAGCGCCTTGGCGCATGCCCCACACACGATCGGTTTCCTGGTTCTTGCTGGTGCACAGGATGATCGGCACGTCCGCGTACTGCGGGTTCCGGGCAATGGCACGCGTGAGCTGGAAGCCGTTCTGCCCGGGCATCACGACGTCCATCAGGATCAGGTCCGGTTGCTCTTCCTCGAGGCGGCGCATCGCGTCGTCCGCGTTCTCGGCGGTCTTGACCGAAAAGCCGTTCTTCTGCAGCAAATCTGTGAGAAAAAGGAGTTCGGTCTTCGAGTCGTCGACCACGAGCACTTTGTGAATGGGCATCACTGCGCCTCTTTCTGCTGAACGATGCCGAACTGCTGCACGGCCTGCAGCAGCTGGTCCTTGGTGAAGGGCTTGGTGAGATAGTCCTGAGACCCCACCATGCGGCCGCGCGCCTTGTCGAAGACGCCGTCCTTGGAGGACAGCATGACGACCGGCACGTTGGAGAAATCGGCGTTGCGCTTGATGATGGCGCAGGTCTGATAACCGTCGAGGCGCGGCATCAGGATGTCGCAGAAGATCAGGTGCGGCTTGTGATCGTTGACTTTCGAAAGCGCGTCGAAGCCGTCTTCCGCCAGCAAAACCTCATGACCGCCCTGCTTGAGGAAAATCTCGGCGCTGCGCCGAATGGTGTTGCTGTCGTCGATGACCAGCACCTTGTAACCGGACCCATTCGTGCTCATTGGCACACGCTCCTCGTATGAGACTTCCTTCGACCGACGGGCTTGCGCCGCGCCGGGTGTCACCTATGCCATGCTTTCAGATCTCGACCATCTCGAAGTCTTCCTTGCGTGCGCCACACTCGGGGCACGTCCAGTTCATCGGAACGTCTGCCCACGCCGTGTTGGGCGCAATACCATCCTCTGGTACCCCAGCCGCTTCGTCGTAGATCCACCCGCAAATCAGGCACATCCAGGTTTTCGTATTCATCGCAGCTTAAAGTCCTTGTTCACATAATGCAACGATTGTATCTAGACGTATCACGAAAATACATGACGACCGTCTCACATCTGCCACCCCGGTGCTGCCTTCAAGGGATGGTTGAAAACTTCCCTACTACCCCCTGCGAGCACCTGCGGCATGGTTGATCTTAACGACCCCCCCGAGGGCGAAATGGCCGAACTCGAAGTCGATCTCAATCCACCTTGCGTGCTGGTCTTCAACGCCAGCGACCCGAGCGGCGCCGGCGGACTGGGCGGCGATGCGCTGGCCATCGCGTCAGTCGGTGCTCACATGCTCGGCGTGGTGACCGGGGCCTATGCGCGCGATACCGCCGAGGTGTTCGACCACTTCGCGTTCGACGAGGAAGCCGTGGCCGAGCAGACCCGCGCCATCCTGGAAGACGTCGAGGTGCAGCTGATCAAGGTCGGCTTCGTAGGCTCGCCCGAGACGCTGAGCACTATCGCGGAGACCGCCACCGACTACCCGGACGTGCCGGTGGTGGCGTACATGCCCAACCTGTCATGGTGGGACGAGAACCAGATCGAGAGCTACCTCGACGCGTTCCGAGAACTGGTGCTGCCGCAGACCACGGTGCTGGTCGGCAACCACAGCACGCTATGGCGGTGGCTGCTGCCCGACTGGGCCGGCGAGAAACCGCCCACCGCCCGCGACATCGCGCGTGCAGCGGGCGAGCAGGGCACGCCCTACACACTGGTCACAGGCATCATGCTGCCCGACCAGTTCATCGACAACGTGCTGGCCTCGCCGCAGTCGGTGCTTGCGAGCGAGAAGTACGAGCGGCTCGAAGCGGTCTTCGCAGGCGCCGGTGACACGCTGTCGGCCGCGCTCGCCGCATTGCTGGCGAGCGGCACCGATCTGCCCGCCGCCGCCTCGGAGGCACTGAGCTACATGGACCGATGCCTCGACGCCGGCTTCCGTCCCGGCATGGGCCACGTGCTGCCCGATCGGCTCTTCTGGGCTCAGCCTGAAGACGAAGACGACGATGACGAAGCGGACGAACCGCCCGACTTCGCCCTGCCACCCCACGACACCCGCCACTGATCAAATGACCATCGACAACAACCAACGCCTGTTCGAACGCGCCCGCACCGTCATCCCCGGCGGCGTCAACTCGCCGGTGCGCGCCTTCAAGGCCGTGGGCGGCACGCCGCGCTTCATCACCCGCGCACAAGGCGCGTACTTCTGGGACGCCAACGACCAGCGCTACATCGACTACATCGGCTCCTGGGGCCCGATGATCCTGGGCCACGGGCATCCCGCGGTGGTCGAGGCGGTGCAGAAGGCGGTGACCGAGGGCTTCTCGTACGGCGCGCCGACCGAGCGCGAGATCGAGCTGGCCGAAGCCATCCTGGCGCTCGTACCGTCCATGGAAATGGTGCGTCTCGTCAGCTCGGGCACCGAAGCCGCGATGAGTGCACTGCGCCTGGCGCGCGGCGCCACCGGCCGCAAGCACATCATCAAGTTCGAGGGCTGCTATCACGGCCATGCCGACGCGTTGCTGGTGAAGGCTGGCTCGGGCCTTGCAACCTTCGGCCACCCGACGTCGGGTGGCGTGCCGCCCGAAGCCGTGCAGCATACGATCGTGCTCGAGTACAACAACGTCGCGCAACTCGAGGAAGCATTTGCGCTGCACGGCAACGACATGGCCTGCCTGATGATCGAGGCGATTGCCGGCAACATGAACTTCGTGCGCGCGACGCCCGAATTCGCGCGGCGCTGCCGCGAGCTGTGCACGCAGCACGGCGCGTTGCTGGTGTTCGACGAGGTGATGACAGGCTTCCGCGTCGGCCTGCACGGCGCGCAGGGCGTGCTGGGCATCACGCCCGACCTCACGGTGCTCGGCAAGGTCATCGGCGGCGGCATGCCGCTGGCGGCCTTCGGCGGGCCGCGCGCCATCATGGAGCAGCTCGCGCCGATCGGCGCGGTCTACCAGGCCGGCACGCTGTCGGGCAACCCGGTGGCCACGGCCTGCGGCTTGGCGACGCTCACTGAAATCGCCAAGCCCGGCTTCTATGAAGCGCTGTCTGCCAAGACGCGCACACTGGTCGAGGGCCTGAAAAGCGCAGCGGACGCCGAAGGTGTGCCTTTCAGCGTCGCCAGCGAGGGCGGCATGTTCGGCTTCTTCCTGTTCGACGAACTGCCACAGAACTACGCGACCGTCATGACCACGGACAACGCGAGGTTCAACACGCTGTTCCATGGCCTGCTCGACCGTGGCGTCTACATCGCACCGGCGCTTTACGAAGCCGGTTTCGTGAGCGCCGCGCACAGCGATGCAGACATCGCAGCGACCATCGAAGCGGCCCGTCAGATCTTCAAGACACTCGCCGCACACTGATCGTGTCGGACATGAAAAAGCCACTGCCGGAAGGCAGTGGCTTTTTTGCAGGCGCGGCAGTCGTTCAGTGCCGGAAGTGGCGCACGCCGCTCATCACCATCACCACGCCGCGCTCGTCGGCCGCGTCGATGACCTCCTGATCGCGCATCGAGCCGCCCGGCTGGATCACGCAGCTCGCGCCCGCGTCCACCACCACGTCGAGACCGTCGCGGAATGGGAAGAAGGCATCGCTCGCCACCGCCGTGCCCTGGAGCGACAGGCCGGCATGCTCGGCCTTGATGCTGGCAATGCGCGCCGAGTCGAGTCGGCTCATCTGCCCTGCGCCCACGCCCATCGTCATGCCGTCGGCGCAGAACACGATGGCGTTGCTCTTCACGTATTTCGCCACCTTCCAGGCGAACATCAGGTCGTCGAGCTGCTGCGGCGTCGGCTGCTTCTTGCTGACCACCTTGAGATCGCCGGCGGCCAGTTCGTGGTTGTCGGCGGTCTGGATCAAGAGGCCGGAGCCGACGCGCTTGACGTCCATCGCATTGCGGCCGTTGTCCCAATCGCTCGCGCCGCCCTTGGGCAATGCGATCTCCAGCACGCGCACGTTGAGCTTGGCCTTGGTGGCCTGGAACACTTCGAGCGCCTCGGGCGTGTAGCCCGGCGCCATCAGGACCTCGACGAACTGCTTGGCGATGGCCTGCGCGGTGTCGGCGTCGACCGGGCGGTTGAAGGCGATGATGCCGCCGAAGGCCGAGGTCGGGTCGGTCTTGAAGGCCTTTGAATAGGCCTCGGCCGCGTCCTTGCCGATGGCGACGCCGCACGGGTTCGCGTGCTTCACGATCACGCAGGCGGGCACGTCGAAGCTCTTCACGCATTCCCACGCCGCGTCGGCATCGGCGATGTTGTTGTAGCTGAGTTCCTTGCCCTGCAACTGCTTGGCCGACACGAGCGAACCCGGCGCCGGGTACAGGTCGCGATAGAACGCGGCTTGCTGGTGCGGGTTCTCTCCGTAACGCAAGTCCTGGATCTTCACGAAGCGGCCGTTGCTCTGCGCCGGGAACAGCGTGCGCTTGGGTGCGGGCTGGCCGATGCTGGCGTCGAAATCGATGGCCGACAGGTAATCGCTGATCGCGCCGTCGTAATCGGCGATGCGGTTGAACGCGGCCACGCTGAACGCGAACTTGGTCTTGTCGCTGAGCTTGCCGTCGGCCTTGAGTTCGGCCAGTGCCACGGCGTATTGCGACGCGTCAGTCAGCACGCCGACGTCCTTCCAGTTCTTGGCCGCGCTGCGCACCATGGCGGGGCCGCCGATGTCGATGTTCTCGATCGCGTCCTCGAGCGTGCAGCCGGGCTTGGCGACGGTGGCCTCGAACGGGTAGAGGTTGACCACCAGCAGGTCGATGGTGTCGATGCGATGTTCCTGGATCGCGGCGACGTGCGCGGGCAGATCGCGGCGCGCCAGCAGGCCGCCGTGGATCTTCGGATGCAGCGTCTTCACGCGGCCGTCGAGCATCTCGGGGAAGCCGGTGTGATCGGCCACCTCGGTGACGGGCAGGCCGGCATCGGCCAGCAGCTTGGCGGTGCCGCCGGTGGACAGCAGCTTGATGTTCAGCGCATGCAGCGCCTGCGCGAATTCGAGGATGCCGGTCTTGTCGGAGACGGAAAGGAGTGCGGTCAGTGCCATGGGGTTCTTCGTCATTTCAGTAATTTGTGTTCGACCAGCTTCTTGCGCAGCGTGTTTCGATTGAGGCCGAGCCACTGTGCGGCTTTCGACTGGTTGCCTTCCGCCCGCGCCATCACGACGTCGAGCAAGGGCTTCTCGACCACGCGCACGAGCATCTCGTACATGCCGTCGGGTTCGGTGCCGCGCAGGTCGCGGAAATAGCTGTCGAGACTGTTCCTGACGCACTCGTCGATGTTCTTCTTGCTCATGGCTCTTTCTCGTCTTCTCAATGCGCGGCGGTGGCCGCCTTCTCTTCCTCGTCGGCATCGCCTGCGTGATCGGCCAGGTCGGCGTCACGGTGCGCGGGAATGCGGTCCATTCCCTCTGCCAACCCCTCGAAATAGTCGGAGACCGCGCGCAGTTGCTGCTCGCAGTCTTCGATGGCGTTCATGCGCGCTCTGAAGGCTTCGCCGCCGGGCAGCGTGCGCACGTACCAGCCAATGTGCTTGCGCGCGGTGCGCACGCCGCTGTATTCCCCATAAAGGCCGTAATGCTCCTGCAGATGGTCGAGCAGCAGCTTGCGCACTTCGGCCACCAGCGGTGGTGCAAGGTGCGTGCCCGTCGCCAGGAAGTGCGCGATCTCGCGAAAGATCCAGGGTCGCCCCTGCGCCGCGCGGCCGACCATCACTGCATCGGCGCCGGTGGCAGCGAGCACGTCGCGCGCCTTCTCGGGGCTGGTGACGTCGCCGTTGGCCACCACCGGCACGCGCACCGCGGCCTTGACGGCGGCGATCGTGTCGTACTCGGCGGCGCCCTTGTAGCCCTGCTCGCGCGTGCGGCCGTGCACCGTGAGCATCTGCACGCCGGCCGATTCGAAATCGCGCGCCAGCTTGACGGCGTTGCGCTGGTCGGCGCTCCAGCCGGTACGCATCTTGAGCGTGACCGGCACGCCGTGCGGCGCGGCCGCGTCGACCACCGCGCACACGATCTCCAGCGCCAGCGGCTCATCGCGCATCAACGCCGAGCCGGCCCACTTGTTGCACACCTTCTTGGCCGGGCAACCCATGTTGATGTCGATGATCTGCGCACCGCGGTCGATGTTGTAGTGCGTGGCCTCGGCCATCATGGCCGCATCGGTGCCAGCGATCTGCACCGCGATGGGGCCGGGCTCGCCCGCATGGTCGGCGCGGCGCGAGGTCTTCAGCGAGCCCCACAGATCCTTGCGCGAAGTGACCATCTCGCTGACCGCGTACCCGGCGCCCAGCTGCCGGCACAGCATACGGAAAGGCCTGTCGGTCACGCCGGCCATGGGCGCGACGAACAGGCGGTTTTCCAGCGCGATGGGGCCGATGTGCATGGTCGAGGGGAAGGAGGAGCGAGCGCGGAGCTGCTGAAAAATGAGGCACGATTGTAGCCACGGACGATTTCAGGGGCTGAAACGATTTGCGTACAGGCTTCCCCTATTGCGCGGCGCGGCGCGGCGCGCTCTCCCACGCGCGTCCTGCGGCGGCCTTCCTATACTCCCACGCAAATGCAAGCCTGGCTCGACTCCATCTTGGCGCTGCTGGCGCTGCCGCAGTACGGACTATCGACCCTTTTCTTCGCGGCTTTCGTCTCGGCCACGCTGCTGCCGGTGGGCTCCGAGCCCATCCTGTTCGGGCTGCTCAAACTCAACCCCGAGATGTTCTGGCCGGCCATCGCGGTCGCGACGGTGGGCAACACGCTGGGCGGCATGGTCGACTGGTGGATGGGTTACGGCGCCCACAAGGTGGCCGACAAATATTCGAACTCGAAGCACCATGTCAGGGTGCTGGGCTGGCTCGAGCGGCTCGGCCCCAAGGCCTGCCTGCTGAGCTGGCTACCGCTGGTGGGCGATCCGCTCTGCGCGGTGGCCGGCTGGCTCAAACTGCCTTTCTGGCCATGCGTCGTCTACATGGCGATCGGCAAGTTCGCGCGCTATCTCACGATGACGGTGGCGTTGTTGTACCTCTGGCCATCCTGATCATTTCGCGCGCCCAGGCGGCGCGCGCTGCATGTCAGCTCAGCAGGCCGTACGGTCCGCCGCGCTCCAACGCGCGCTGGTAAGCCGGCCGTGCATGAATGCGCGCGAGCCAAGCCATCAACCGCGGGCGGCTCTCGTCCAAGCCGCCACGTGCGCGCGCAGCCTCCACGGGAAAACTCATCTGGATGTCCGCGCCCGTGAACTCGGTGCCCGCAAACCAGTCGCTCCTGCCCAGTTCGCCTTCCATGAAGTCGAGGTGCGTGCGGATGTTGGGCGAGACGAAGCCAGCCTTGGCCTTGCCGGCTATGCCCTTGGCGATCGGCTTGATGAAGAACGGCATCTTCGCGTTCTCGATCTTGTCGAAGATCAGCTTGAGCAGCAGCGGCGGCATCGCCGAACCTTCGGCGTAGTGCAGCCAGTAGCGGTAGCGCAGCGCTTGCTCGCTGCCGGTGGCAGGCGCAAGACGCCCCTGGCCGTAGCGCTCGATCACCGTCTCGATGATCGCACCCGACTCGGCCAGCACCAACCCTTCGTCGGTCGTCACCACCGGCGACTTGCCCAGCGGATGCACCTTGCGGAGCTCGGGGGGCGCCAGCATCGTCTTCGGATCGCGCTGGTAGTGAACGATCTCGTACGGCAGTTCGAGCTCCTCGAGCAACCAGAGCACGCGCTGTGAGCGCGAGTTGTTGAGATGGTGGACAGTGATCATGGTCTGGACAGCGAACGCTCAGGAGCTGAACAGGAAATTCATCACGTCGCCATCCTTGACGACGTACTCCTTGCCCTCGGCGCGCATCTTGCCCGCGTCCTTGGCGCCCTGCTCGCCCTTGAAGGCGATGTAGTCGTCGAAGGAGATGGTCTGGGCGCGGATGTAGCCCTTTTCGAAGTCGCCGTGGATCACGCCGGCCGCCTGCGGGCCGGTGTCGCCGATGTGGATGGTCCAGGCACGCACTTCCTTCACGCCGGCGGTGAAGTAGGTCTGCAGGCCCAGCAGCTTGTAGGCGGCGCGGATCAGGCGGTTCAGGCCGGGTTCGTCCTGGCCGATCTCGGCGAGGAACATCTTCTTGTCCTCGTCGTCCATTTCCGAAAGCTCGGCTTCGATCTTGGCGCAGATCGCCACCACGGGAGCCTTCTGCTTGTCGGCATAGTCGCGCAGGCGATCGAGGTAAGGGTTGTTCTCGAAACCGTCCTCGGCCACGTTGGCGACGAACATTGCCGGCTTCGCGGTGATCAGGGTGAAGGTCTTCACCAGCGGCTGCTCTTCCTTCGTGAACTCCAGCGCGCGCACGGGGATGTTCTCGTTGAGCGCCTTCTGGCAGCGCTCGAGCAGGCCAACCAGCTTCTGCGCGTCTTTGTCGCCCGAGCGGGCGACCTTGGTGTGGCGGTGCAGCGCCTTCTCGACCGTGGCGAGGTCGGCCAGGCAGAGCTCGGTCTGGATCACCTCGATGTCCGAGATCGGGTCGACCTTGCCGGCCACGTGGATCACGTTGTCGTCGTCGAAGCAGCGCACCACGTTGACCGTGGCGTCGGTCTCGCGGATGTGGGCCAAGAACTTGTTGCCCAGGCCTTCGCCCGTGCTTGCGCCGGCCACCAGGCCCGCGATGTCGACGAACTCGACGATGGCCGGGACCACGCGCTCGGGCTTGACGATCTCGCTGAGCTGGTCGAGCCGCGGATCGGGCACCTCGACCACGCCGGTGTTCGGCTCGATGGTGCAGAACGGATAGTTCTCCGCCGCGATGCCGGCCTTGGTCAGCGCATTGAAAAGGGTGGATTTACCGACGTTGGGCAGGCCGACGATGCCGCATTGCAAACTCATGGAGGTCCTCTGGAATCAACCGGCGATTTTAGGGCCGGGGTGTTTGTCGCTTATTCGAAACGGTAGTTGGCACCGACCGGCTGGCCCACCTTGAGCAGATGCTCGATGCCGTCGAGCACGATGCAGTTCATGCCGAAGGTGATGGCGCCGTCGACCCACGCGTTGGCGCGGTAGGCGCGCAGCATGTCGCTGACCTCGGGCGTCGAGATGGCTGTCGCCGGGTCGATGTCGGGAATGGGACAGCGCGTGCAGGGCTTGGCCGGCGCGATGCGCGCGCCACCCTCGGCCGTGGCGATGTGCATCGTCTCGACGCGGTCCTCGTCCTGCGCCTCGATGCCGGCGAGCACGATGTTCGGGCGGAAGCGTTCCATGCCAACCGCCATGTGGCCGGCAGCGACCAGTTTTTCGTTGAGCTCGTCGAGCGACTTCTGGCTGGCCACCAACAGTGGGAAGCCATCGGCGAACTGGTTCTGCGCCTCCACGCCCTGGGTCCATGTCATGTTCGACAGCCGCTTGTGCTCGGGGTCGAAGCGCACCAGGCGCAAGGCCTGCGGCTTGCTCGGCTCCGACAGAAAATCGCTGAACCACTGCGCGGCAATGTCGCCCATGTCATAGGCCGCCACCTCGTCGCGCCAGACCTTCACCCGCACTGGCTTCTCGACGCGGTCGAAGGCGATATGCAGCGCCAGCATGCCGGGCGCGCGCAGCACCATCTCCATCTGCTTCATCTGCGGGCGGATCAGCGCCATGCGCGGCAGCTCGCGCTGGCTGACAAACTCGCCGTCGGCGCCGACCACCATCCATGCGCGGTCGAACTCCAGGCCGGTTTCGGTGAGCAGCACTTCGGGCAGTTCAACGCCCGCGCAGGACTTGATCGGGTAGACGAACAAACGGGCGATGGTGGCGTTGAGGTCGAAGTCGGTCATGGGCAGTGGGCGGCCAGGTGGCCGGAGGGCGAAGCGGCGATTGTCCTCGCTCCGCTGCCGCCCGGGAGCCCGCTCCTACAATGCCCCGATGGCCCTTTCCCCCGAGGTTTGCATTCGTGGCGCCGGCATTGTCGGGCGCACGCTGGCGCTGCTCCTTGCGCGCGAACGGGTGCGCGTGGCACTCGTCGTGCCCGAGGTCTCGCCCTCCCCCGAACCCGTCGCCCCCGACGTGCGCGCCTACGCGCTCAACGCCGCATCGAAGGGCCTGCTCGAATCGTTGCGTGGCTGGCCCGACAGCGCCCATGCGACGCCGGTACAGGAGATGCGCGTGCACGGCGACGAAGGCGGCCACGTGTCCTTCAGCGCCTCTGTACAGAAGGTCGATGCCCTGGCGTGGATCGTCGACGTGCCGGCGCTCGAGCGTCAGTTGGCCGACGCCGTGCGATTCCAACCGCTGATCGACGTGGTACCCGCGCCGGTGAACGCCGCCCTTACGGTGGTGTGCGAGGGCAAGGCCAGCGCCACGCGCGATGCACTGGGCGTCAGCTACCAAGTCACGCGCTACCCGCAGCACGCGATCGCCGCACGGCTCCATGCCGAGAAGCCACACCTGGGAACCGCGCGGCAGTGGTTCAACGCCAGGGGCGAGGTGCTGGCACTGCTGCCACTGGGCGGCGCAAGCGGGCACGAGGTCGCGCTGGTGTGGTCGGTCGACCAGCTGCGGGCACCGACGCTGCTCGCGCTCGGCGCGGACGAATTCAATGCGGCGGTGCGTGAAGCCAGCCATGACGCGCTGGGGGCGCTCACGCTGCGCAGCGAGCGCGCGGCCTGGCCGTTGCAGCGCGCCATCGCCGACCGATGGACCGGGCGGTTTGCCGACGAGGCCGGCGGTAAGGCCTGGGCGCTGGCAGGCGACGCCGCCCACACGCTGCATCCCTTGGCCGGCCAGGGACTCAATCTCGGCCTGGCCGATGCGGCCGCCCTCGCTGGCGTTCTCAAAGACCGCGACTATTGGCGCAGCGTGGGCGACGCCCGCCTGCTGCGTCGCTACGAACGCGCGCGGCGTGCCGATGTGCTGGCGATGAGCTTCGCCACCGACGGTCTCCAGCAACTCTTCGCGCACGCCACCGACCCGTTGCCTGCATTGCGGAACTTGGGCATGCGTGGCTTCGACCGCACCGGCATCGTGAAGCAATTCGTCGCCCGCCGAGCCATGGGGTTCGTATGACTCGCCCCCGAAGCGCCCGCTGCGCCTCCCCCGCCCGAGGGCAATACCAGCGGCCCGGCAAAACCGGTTCCGTGGTATCCCGCGGTCAAACTCTCCCCTCGCAATCCGCCATTCCAATATGAAAACACTTCGCCTCCTTTTCGCCGCGCTTGTGCTCGGCGCTACGCTGTCGGCCACTGCCGGCGAAGCCGAGATTCGCAAGAACCTCGCATCGCGCATTCCGCAGTTCGCCAACATCGACGAAGTGCGCAAGACACCAGTCAACGGCCTGTTTGAAGTGCGCATCAATGGCTTCGAGATCTACTACACCGACGAGCAGGGCAACTACCTGATGCAGGGCAACCTGATCGACGTGCAGGCGCGCAAGAACCTCACTGAGGAACGGGTGGAGAAGCTGACGGCCGTCGATTTCGACAAGTTGCCCGTCAAAGACGCCTTCAAGATCGTGCGGGGCAACGGCAAGCGCAAGCTGGCGGTTTTCGAAGACCCGAACTGCGGCTATTGCAAGCAGTTCGAGCGCGACCTGAAGACCGTCGACAACGTGACGATCTACCTCTTTCTGTATCCGGTGCTCGGTCCGGACTCGAACGTGAAGTCACGCGACATCTGGTGCAGCAAGGACAAGGCGAAGTCCTGGAACGACTGGATGCTCACCGGCGTCAAGCCTGAGGCCGGGAGTTGCGACACCGCGGCCCTGCAGCGCAACATCGAGTTCGGCCGGAAATACAACATCACCGGCACCCCGACGTTGATCTTCGCGGATGGCACGCGCGCACCGGGCGCCATTCCCGCCGCACAGGTCGAGAAGCAACTCGCCGCCGCCAACTGATGACGGGCACCGCAGCGATCCATTACCGCGTCGAGTGCGCAGACCGGCATGCCCACCTCTTCGCCGTCACGCTGACCATCGAATCGCCTTCGGCCCTGCAGCGTGTGTCGCTGCCGGTGTGGATTCCCGGCAGCTACCTGGTGCGTGAGTTCGCGAAGAACCTGCAGAACCTTCGGGCCACGCAGGGCCGGCGCAAGCTGCCGTTGACGCAGCTCGACAAGCACAGCTGGCAGACCGGCTGCGCGCCCGACAAGCCGCTGGTGCTGCGCTACGAGGTGTGTGCGTACGACCATTCGGTGCGCACCGCCTGGCTCGACGCCGGCCGCGGCTTCTTCAACGGCACCAGCCTGTGCCTGCAGGTCGATGGCCATGCCGATGCGCCGCACGCGATGGAAATCGTCGCGCCCACACCGGTGGCCGGCGAAGCACGCTGGCGCTGCGCGACCGCGCTGCCGCCTCTGAAGGTCGATGCGCACGGCTTCGGCCAGTACCTCGCTTCCGGCTACGACGAGCTGGCCGACAGCCCGGTCGAGATGGGCGCCTTCTGGAGCGCCGACTTCGTCGCCGGTGGGGTGCCGCATCGCTTCGTGGTGGCGGGCGCGCCGCCATCGTTCGACGGCGAGCGACTGATCGCCGACACCCAGGCCATCTGCGAGACGCAGATGCGCTTCTGGCACGGCAGCAATGTTGGAAGGGTCGGCAAGCGCGGTGGCGGCAAGCCGCCGCACGACCGATATGTCTTCATGCTCAACGCGGTCGACGACGGCTACGGTGGCCTCGAGCACCGCCATTCGACCGCGCTGATCTGCACCCGCCACGACCTGCCGCAGCGCGCGGCGAAGAAGCAGCCCGAGGGCTACACGACGCTGTTGGGCCTGATCAGCCACGAGTACTTCCACACCTGGAACGTGAAGCGCCTGCGCCCCGCCGAATTTGCGCGCTACGACTACAGCCAGGAAAACTACACGCAACTGCTGTGGTTCTTCGAAGGCTTCACCAGCTACTACGACGACCTGCTGCTGCGCCGCGCCGGGCGCATCGACGACGCCACCTACCTGCGCCTCGTCAACAAGACCCTCAATCAGGTTCAGCAGGCGCCCGGCCGGCATGTTCAGTCCGTGGCCGAGGCCAGCTTCGACGCCTGGGTGAAGTACTACCGGCAAGACGAGCAGACGGCCAACCAGACCATCAGCTACTACACCAAGGGCGCGCTGGTGGCGCTGTGCCTTGACCTCACGCTGCGGCGCGAGGGCAAGGGCACGCTCGACGACGTGATGCGCCTGTTATGGACGCGAAGCGACGGCGGCCCGATCGACGAAGACGCCATCGCCGCCGCGCTCGCAACGGTCGGCCGCCGCGCCTACGCCGCGGAACTCGCGCAGTGGGTGCATTCGGCCGAGGAACTGCCGCTGTCTGAGCTTCTGCGCGCGCACGGCGTCGCCGCGCTCGACGACCCGGCGCAGCGTGCCCAGGCGCTGGGCTTGCGCGTGGCCGAGACCCAAGGGAGCGTGCAGGTGAAGATGGTGCTGCGTGGCAGCGCTGCCGAGAAGGCCGGCTTCTCGGCGAACGACGAATGGATCGGCATCGAGCTGCCGGCCGTCAAGGGCCTCGCTGCGCAGGCGTGGCGCTTGTCGAAGCTCGACGATTTGGCGCTCTACCTGGGCGACCAGAAGAAGGTCACGGCGATCGTCGCGCGCGACAAGCGGCTGCTGCGCTTGCCGATGGCGCTGCCGACCGGTGCAACGACATGGCGCCTGTTCGCGCAGGACGCCGCCAAGCTGTCGGCCTGGTTGGCGTGACGCCTTCGCGCGCAGCGCACTGCACCTCGCTGCGCCGTCGAAGCCGTTGAAATCGGCCCCGGCCGCGGCACCACCGGCCAGCGACCCGGCTCGGTATAGTGGCCCGGATCCCCGCTTCCATCCATCCCTCACGGAGACACCATGAGCTACGAAAACATCGAAGTGCGCACCGAGGCCGGCAAGGTCGGCATCGTTACGCTGAATCGTCCCAAGGCTTTGAACGCGCTCAACGACGCGCTGATGACCGAGTTGGGCGATGCCCTCAAGGCCTTCGATGCCGACCCCGCCATCGGCTGCATGATCGTCACCGGCAGCGAGCGCGCATTCGCCGCCGGCGCCGACATCGGCGCCATGGCGCAGTACAGCTTCGTCGACGTCTACAAGGGCGACTACATCACCCGCAACTGGGAAACCATTCGCAGCGTCCGCAAGCCCGTGATCGCGGCCGTGAGTGGCTTCGCGCTGGGCGGCGGCTGTGAACTGGCGATGATGTGCGACTTCATCATCGCGGCCGACAACGCCAAGTTCGGACAGCCCGAGATCAAGCTGGGCGTGATCCCCGGCGCCGGCGGCACGCAGCGCCTGCCGCGCGCGGTGGGCAAGAGCAAGGCGATGGACATGGCGCTCACCGGCCGCATGATGGACGCCGCCGAGGCCGAGCGCGCCGGGCTCGTGAGCCGCGTCGTGCCCTTCGACAAGCTGGCCGACGAAGCCCTGGGCGCGGCGCTGCAGATCGCCGACTTCTCGCAGATCGCCGTCATGGCGGCGAAGGAATCGGTCAACCGCGCCTTCGAGAGCGGTCTTTCGGACGGCGTGATGTTCGAGCGACGCCTGTTCCACGCGCTGTTCGCCACCGCCGACCAGAAGGAAGGCATGGACGCCTTCGTCAACAAGCGCAAGCCGGCGTTCACGCACGGATAACGCGCGGCGCGCGCGGTGCCTTCAGCGTGCCGGCGCTGCAGGTGTCGGCGCAGCCGAAGCCTCTTCCAGCGCCTCGCGCAACGCAGCGAGTGCGCCGGCCCCCGGCGCCCCAGTGCCCGGCGGCATGCCGTTCTCGCGCCAGCGCACCTGTCCGCCCGCAAGCTCCAGCACGGCCAGAACCTCGCCGTTGCGTTCGAGCGCAATGCGCCAGTCGGGACTGCCCGACAGCGGCTGCGCCCCGACCCCGGCCAGCGCGGCCGACCCGACCAGCGCGCTCAGGTCACGCGCCTCCGCGCGCGCCAGGCTGCGACTGTCGCCACCCGCACGGCTGATGCGCAAGCGCGTCCATTGCGACAGCGCATTGAAAGTCGGCGGCGCACCCACGTCGACGCGCGCCTTGGCTGAAGCGGCCGGTGCCGCCGTGCCGGCACCTTCGGCGACGGCGCCGAGGGCCGGTGGTGTGCGCTGTGCCATCGACACGGCCGCGTCGGCTTGCCGCGGCGGCGCGGTGGCAGTGGGCGGCGGCATGGCCGCCACCGGTGCGCGCGGTGCTGGCGGCGGCGCCAAGGCCGACGGCGGAGGTCGGCCCTGCAGGCGCGCCAACGCGGCCGCCGCGTCGCTCTCGCCTTGCCTGACGCGCGCGGCCTGCCTTTGTCGCGCCTGCTCTTCCTTCTCCACGACACGCGCGGCTGCATCAGCGATGGCACGGGACTCGGCCAGTGCGGCCTCCAGCGTGCTGGGCGCGGGCGCAGTCGCGGGGGCAGGAGCGGGTGGCTCCGCCATCGGCGTGGATGCAGGCGCCTGCTTCGCGGTCTCTGTGCTGGGTGCCGCGGGCGCCGGCTCGCTGCTTGGCGACTTCGGTGCAGGCGCAACGCTGTCGAGTCGCGCATCGGGAATTTCCTGCTGGTGCCACGTCGCAGTGATCAGCACGCCCAGCAGCACGGTGGCGAACGCCGCGTTGCGCGGCATGCGTCCGCCGCCGGCACCGATGCCGAGAAAGCGCTGCCACCAGGGCCGCTGCGCGCCGACCAACCCTTCGGGCAGCGACGGCGCCACGGCCTCGTGCGCCAGCGCGCGTATCGACTCGCCCAGACGAACGTCGGGCGCGACGTCCAGGTCGGGGGCGTTGTGCAGGGCACGTTGCAAAACCGGATCATGCAGACCGCCGTCGTCTGCGTCGATCGTCGATGTCGAATCGCTCATGCGCCCTCTCCCTCTGCCGACAGGTAGCGATCCATGCAGACACGCAGTTTCTTCATGCCGTAGCGCAGCCGGCTGCGGACGGTTTCGAAGCCGACGTCGAGCGCGGCTGCCAGCGCTTCGACGGTGAAGCCGTCCTCGTGGTGCAGCAGGAAGGCTGCACGCTGGTCGGCAGGCAGTTCGCCAAGGCAATCCAGCAGTCGCCGACCGGCCGAACGCCAGAAGGCGATGTCATCGGCCGCCGGCTGCGCGGGATCGATGCGCTGCCCGTGGTCGCCGACCAGATTGCGTTGAAGGCGCTGTCCGGCGTCGTCGCCTTCAGCGCCGTCGTCATCGTCGTGCGCATGAACGACCACCTCGCGTCCGCTCGCGCGCAGCCGGTCCATGGCCAGGTTGTGGGCGATGGTGAAGGCCCAGGTGCGCCAGGCAGCGCCCTGGGGCGAGAAGCGGGTTCGCGACGTGATGATGCGCACCCAGGTTTCCTGGAATACCTCGTCGACCTCCGCGCTCAGGCGCACGCCGAGCAGGCGCCGCACGAAGCGGTACAGCCCGCCCTCGTGCCGCGCATAGAGCACGTCGAAGGCGGTCGTGTCGCCGCCGGCGTAGGCCAGCATCAACTGGTCGTCCGGCATGACGGCATGGCTCGCGAACTCGGCGAGGGGCGTAGGGGACAGCATGGACAGATTCTCACCTGAGCTTGTACGGCCGACGACGGCGTTCGGGGTTAGCGCCGATCGTTTTCTTTTTCGATCGCGAACCCCGTTCGCGGTGGCCGGCCGTATCAACCCGCACCTACACCAACGGAGTCGTCGATGACCCAGCCTTCCCGCATCCTCGGCCTGCGCGCCACCCGATTGCAGCGCAGCGTCGTTGCACTGCTGTGCGCACAGTTGCTGCTCAGTGCCTGCCACGCCACCTCGGTCGCGCCGTTGGGCGCGACCTGGCCGGAGCCCATGCCGCAGCCGCCGGAGGCCAAGCATGCAACGTCGCCCCAATGGCCCGCCACTGCGACGGTGCGTACCGTGCCCGACTTCCAGGCGCCGTCGGCGACGCATTGCGCGCGACCGGTACAGACGCGGGAGGTACCCGGCCGCGACCCAAACCCCGTCGCGTCGCGCATCGAGCGTGACGACGCCCGCACCTACGACACCGCCGAGGAAGAACGCGTGTTTCCGCGATCACGCGGCAAGCGGGCAGACCACGCTCTGGCCGAGTCGTCGGCAAGAACAACGGAACCGCCGCCGCCCTCTGCACCGAGCCCGTCGGCCGTCATCGCTTCTTCGGAACCCACGGCGAAGTTCGCGCCGTCGCCCTCACCGCGCCAACGCCCCGCGCCCCCACAGCAGCAGCAGCAGTCCGTGACGGCCGGCATGGTCGACGACAACGCCGACTTTGCCGAGTACCTGCGATTCCGGGATCGCACCCAGGTCGCACACCGCCCACGCGACGTGCGCGAGCGCTACCTGCTGCAGGTGCGCAATGCCACCGGTGCGGTGGTGCCCGACGCTGAAGTCGCGGTGCAGGCGCCGGGCGGTGCTGCGATGTGGGCTCGCACCGACGCTGGCGGCCAGGCCTGGCTGCATCCCGACGCGTTCGACCCGAACCGCAGTCAGGTCTACGAAGTGGCAGTCCGCCAGAACGGCCGGCAGGCATCGGCCTTCCTGCGACGTGGCCAGAAAAGCGCGGTCGACGTGGTGCTGTCGGATGCGGCGGCGCCCTCCCGCGCGCGGCTCGACCTGGTTTTCCTGATTGACGCCACAGGCTCCATGGCCGACGAGATCGGCCGCCTGAAGAGCACGCTGCGCACCATCGCCGCCGAGGTGGCACGGCTGCCCAGCCGCCCCGACACCTGTTTCGGCCTGGTGGCATACCGCGACAAGGGCGACGCTTTTCTCTTGCGCAGCCACGACTTCACCAACGACCTCGGTGCCTTCCAGGGCGTGCTCAACGCGCTGCAGGCCAACGGCGGCGGCGACTACCCCGAATCGATGAACGAGGCCCTCCACGAGACGGTGCATCGATTGAGCTGGCGCGGCAGCGGCGCCACGCGCATGGTCGTGCTGCTGGCCGACGCGCCGCCGCATCTCGACTACGGTGGACCGCAGTACGACGACGACATGCTCGCCGCGCTGGGCAAAGGCATCAAGGTTTTCAGCGTGGGCGCCAGCGGGCTCGACAAGCAGGGCGAGTATGTACAGCGGCAGATTGCGCAGTACACAGGCGGACGTTTCGTGTTCCTGACCTACAGGGAGGCAGATCGGCCGGCCAGCGGGCCCGGCCGTGAAACCGTGCACGACGTGAACAACTATTCGGTCCAGACGCTGGACCGGCTCATCGTTCGGCTGGTGACCGAGGAGCTCGGAAAACTGCCCAAGGCGAGTTGACGCGCCCTTGGCGAGCCGGGCTATAATCTCGGGCTCGGCTCTTTAGCTCAGTCGGTTAGAGCGATGGAATCATAATCCACAGGTCCGCGGTTCGAATCCGTGAAGAGCCACCAGTCAAGAAAAAGCCTTGCAAGTCAACGACTTGCAAGGCTTTTTGTTTTTCGTGGCGCTTGTCTTCGAAATGCGTCCGGCAAAGAACGCATTGCGGGCGAGCGCCTGAATCGCCCGCAAACGCCAGGCCTCTGCGAAGCGCCAACATCCGCGCACTGACCCAGGCGCCGGCGCCCTGCACGCCGCAGCTCACAGCGGATGCGTGATGCCTGACTCCAGATAATCCATGAACAGCGCGCGTTCTTGGACTTCGTTGCCACGCCGGCCGATGCTCAGCGCACCGAAAGGCGACCGCATCGCATAGCTGCGGTAAGAGATCCCGTAGTACAGCGAGTTCATGGTCAACAACAGCCGGAACTTCAGAATTTCCGGCTCCAACCCCGGCAAGAGCACGACCAGTCGCGCGTGGATCTGTTCCATCAACTCGCGGTGCAGGTCGGCCGAAATATGCTGCCCCTCCTCGCCGAAGTCCCAGCCCAGCCGACCGATGAAACAGACGGCATCACGGCCCAACCCTGGCTCGCCCAGCATGTCGATCATGGGTCCGAAGGCCGCGTCGAGTGCGTCGCGCACGCCATGGGCACGTGAATCCAATGCTGCCAGCCGCTCGAGACAGCGTGGCTCGAGGATGCGCTTGAGCATCTGCGCGACCTCGCGCACGACGCTCTCACGGTTGCCGAAGTGGTAGTGAAGGGCCGACAGATTTCCCGCGCCTGCGGCAGCCACGATGCGCCGCAGCGACACGGCGTTCATGCCGTTGCGAGCGAACAAGCGCATGGCCTCGAGCAGCAACCGTTCCTTGGTGCTGGTCAACGCGGCATCGCTGCGGCTGGCTGGAGTGGACGTCGACGACTTGGACATGACGTCGCGATTGTGACGAGCACGGCGGGTCATCCCTAATTCACTTGAATTAATTCAGTGGAATTATGAGCGCTCAGCGCGGAGCTTGGCAGGCCGACCCGCTCGCCGGGACGCAGGTGGCGTCTGGCAAGCCGTTTGACCGTGGGAAAGCGCTGCCCTCGAACTCATGAAAAACACCCGGAGACAAATGATGCGAACAGATCGAAAGGACCTCGTCCAGCAAGTGCCCCGCTGGTGGCTGCCCGCCGTTGCAGGCAGCCTGATCGTGCTGGGCTGCGGTGGCGGTGGCGGTGGCGGTGGCGGTGGCGGTGGCGGCAATGGTGGTGGCGGCGCTGGTGAAAACGGCTCCGTGCCGCCCGTGGCCGAGGTGCAGCCTTGGCTGAAGGGCACCTTTGCTGGCGGGCCGGTGTCTGGACTGAACTACAGCGGTTCGGCGACGGGCGCGCGCACCACGGATGCCGATGGTCAGTACGAGTACGTGGCCGGCGAGACTTTGAGCTTCTCCATCGGCGCACTGCCACTGGGCTCAGCCGCAGGGTTCGGATCGCTTTCTCCGCTCAGCATCAGTGAGGGGGCCGCGTCGACGGCCGACCCACAGGTGATCAACAAACTGGTGCTTCTGCAGACGCTGGACGCCGATGGCGACCTCAACAACGGCATCCAGATCACGGACGTGGTTCGCGACACGGTGTCCAAGTACGCCACGGCCCTCGACTTCAAACAATCCTCCACCGCGTTTCGCACCAGCCTGACGAAGTTGCTGGCGGACTTGGAACAGGCCAAGGCATTCACCGATCTGGATCCGCGCGCCCGCACCGCGCGCACAGCCGCAGCTGCCCAGGAGCAGTTCATCAGGGCGACCAGCGCCCGCCAGGTGGTCACCACCACGGGCGGATCGCTCCGAGGCTTCGAGTCGTCACCCAGCACTTGGCAGTTTCTAGGCATCCCGTACGCACAGCCGCCCATTGGCGATCTGCGCTGGCGTGCGCCACTGCCTGCCAAGCCATGGAACGGGGTGCGTGAAGCCACGGCCTGGTCGGACCAAGCGGCGCAAACAACCGCGCTGGAGCGATTTGGCGAAGGCGGCATGAGCGAAGATTCGCTCTACCTCAACGTGACGGCGCCCAAGAGCGCGTCGAAGCTGCCCGTGATGGTGTGGTTCCATGGTGGCGGATTCACCTCGCTGACCAGCAACACGAAGCCATTCAACAACGCAAAAGCTTTGGTCACGCAGGGCGTCGTCCAGGTCGCGGTGAATCAGCGCCTGGGGCCCTTCGGCTACATCGCGCACCCCACGCTGTCTGCCGAAAGCGGCTACGGTGGCTCGGGGAACTACGGACAGATGGACCTGATCATGGCGCTTCAATGGGTCAAGGCCAACATCGCCGCCTTTGGAGGCGACCCGGACAACGTGACGATCTTCGGGGAATCCGGCGGGGGTCGAAAGGTGTTGTCGCTCATGGCCTCGCCCCGCGCGAGCGGCCTCTTCCACAAGGCCATCAGCCAGAGCGGCACGCTGATTCCAGATACGCGCACGCTCGCATCCGCCGAGGCCATCGGACTGGCACTGCAGAAGCGGCTGAACGCGACGTCCATCGAGGAAATGCGGGCCCGTCCATGGCCCGAGGTGGTTGCCGCTGCGGCAACATTGGTGCCGTATACGAACATCGACCAGCACTACCTGCCGAACAGTGAACGCGTGAGCTTCGAATCGCGCACGCACAACGACGTGCCGTTTCTGGGCGTGGTCAACACGAACGATACGGTCGACCCCATCCAGACGGCCAAGAGCGTCTTCCCATGGATGGCCCAATACAGCGTCAGTCCGCACTACACCGCGCTGTTCAGCCAGGTGCCTGGCGGGTGGCGCACCCGTGGCGTGCAGACCTACCACTCCGGCGAACTGGCCTACGTCTTCAATGCACCCGAAAGCGTGGTGACTCATTACCTGCTGGACTTGGTGATCGATCCCGCCACCAACAAGAAACTGGTCATCGGCGACCTCAACGGCAATGGCGTGACCGGTTCCGCAGGAGACACACAGGACATCCTGACGTCTGCTGGCATCGATGGTGTCGACCTTCAGGCCGTTCAGAACAGCATGGCCATCTGGACGCAGTTCGCCCGATCCGGAAGTCCGACCGTGCCCGGCCTGGTGGACTGGCCCACGTACACCCCTGCCACAGACGCCTATGTGGAACTGGGTGCAACGCCCCTCGTCAAGAGCGGCTTCTCCAACGTCTTTCCCTGAAACCTTTCTCTTGCCGTCGGCATGGGGTCGACGGCCATCTATCTGGAGACCTCATGCACACGAATGCAAGAATGTTGAAATCGAAATGGCAGAGCCTGCGCAGCGCCGCTGCCGCTCTGGCAGGCACGATCGTCGTCCTCGGCTGCGGCGGTGGCGGTGGCGGTGGCGGTGGCGGTGACAGCAACGGTGGAGCCGGCAGCGATGGCAGTGGCAGCTCGACGCCGCCCCTGGCCGAGACACAACCTCAACGCGCAGGCACATTCGCCGGCGGGCCGGTTTCGGGGCTCAACTACAGCGGTTCGTTGTCTGGTGCTCGCATGACAGGCGACGACGGCCAATACCAGTACGTCGCCGGAGAGACCGTCAGCTTCTCCATCGGTGCATTGCCGCTGGGCTCGGCGGTCGGTGCGGAAGCACTGTCGCCCATCGATCTCAGCGCAGGGCAGAGCTCGCCTGGCGATTCGCAAGTGAGCAACAAACTGGTGCTGCTGCAGACATTGGACGCCGATGCCGATTTGAACAATGGCATTCAGATCACCGAGACGATCCGCGCCGGTGTCTCGAAGTACGCCGCCTCCATCGATTTCAAGCAACCTGCCGCATCTTTTCGGACAAGCCTGTCGGCCATGCTCGCTGAATTGGAGAATGCCCAAGCCTTCTCCGATCTGGACCCACGCCCTCGCATGCCGCGCACCGCGCAAGCAGCACAGGAACAGTTCGCGCGTGTCACTGCCGCACGCCATGTGGTCGACACGACAGGCGGTGCGTTGCGCGGCTTCGAGTCGTCGGCCAGCACATGGCAATACCTTGGCATTCCGTACGCACAGCCGCCGGTCGGAGACCTGCGCTGGCGCGCGCCTCAACCTGCAAAATCATGGCGCGGTGTGCGAGAAGCGACCGCCTGGTCGGACCAGGCCGCGCAGAATCCAACAATGGAAGCGCTCGGCGAAGGCGGCATGAGCGAGGATTCGCTCTACCTCAACGTCACCGCGCCCAAGAACGCGGCGAAGCTCCCTGTGATGGTGTGGTTCCATGGTGGCTCGTTTGCCATCCTCACCAGCAATTCGAAGCAATACAACAACCCCGCCGGCCTCCCCGCCAAGGACGTGGTGCTGGTCACGGTCAACCATCGGCTCGGCCCCTTCGGCTATCTGGCACATCCACTTCTCACGGCCGAGAGCGGCCATGGTGGCTCGGGCAACTATGGGCAGATGGACCTCGTCATGGCGCTTCAATGGGTGAAGGCCAACATTGCCGCGTTCGGTGGCGATCCCGCCAACGTCACGATCTTCGGCCAGTCGGGCGGCGGCGGAAAAGTCTATTCACTGATGAACGCGCCGGACGCAGCGGGCCTGTTCCAAAAAGCCATCGTGCAGAGCGGTGCCAGCGAGATCGCCTCGACAGGGACGGCCGCATCGTCCTTGGCAGGCGGCGAGGCCATCGGGAAGTCGATGTTCGCGCGCGTCGGCGCCACCAATCTGGCGCAGGCCCGCGCGCTGCCGTGGACGGCCTTCACCAAAGCCGACCTCGACGCAGGCATCCCGCGTGAAACCTATCGACCCAATGTGGACTATCGCTATCTGGTCAAGACCTACGGGCAGAACATGGTCGAGGGCATGCCAAGCGACGTGCCTCTGATGGTAGGTGCGACCTCCGGCGACTACCCCTCTTTGCGCGCAGCGCTGCCGGTCTTCATGAGCCAGCGGACGCCCACTTACCGATCGCCGCAATACGTCTACAGGTTCAGCCGTGTGCCGGCAGGATGGACGCGGTTGGGCTTGCTCAGTGGACACAGCGGCGAGCTGCCCTATCTGTTCGGCTACAAGCAAGGCATCGCCACAAACTACGGCATGGGACTCACCTTGACGCCGGATGGCAAGAGACCGCTGATCGGCGACCTCAACGGCAATGGCGTGAGCGGCACAGCCGGCGACGAGGCCGACGTGTTGACTGCGATGCAATGGGGACCGGCAGACGATGCGATCGCGGACCAGACGATGACCTTCTGGAGCAATTTCGCGAAGCACGGACGCCCGAGCACATCGGTGCTTGAATGGCCGGCCTACACGCTTCCCGGCGACGCCTTCGTCGAGATCGGGCCTGCGGAAAGTTCTTCCGTGCGCACCGGATTGGCGACAGCGTTCCCTTGAGGGCGCGAAGCATCGAACACTCGGGCAGCGCAGTCGAGGCGCCTGTGGCCTCGGACGCCCCCGCTAAGAGGCCGTTGCGCCCGCCTTGGCCACCAGGTCCGCACACTGTTTGCGGCGCCAGATGGTTTCGCGCACCGCCTGTCCGCTGTTGTCGAACACCACCTTGTACTGGCACACCAGGTAGTTGTTCGAACGCGGCAACTGGAATTTGAAGTTGTAATCCCACTCGCGGCCGCGCGAACCATCGGCTTCACGCTGAGGCTGCCCCAGCACGTCGCGCACCTGCGTCGAAGCGGCGCCTGCCGCCACCTGCTTGAACCTGGCCGGCTGCGACACCACGCCATCGCGCAGGAAGGGCTCCTTGAAGTCGGGGCGGCGTGCCTCGACGTCCCGGTATTCCAGCTTATTCGGATTGGTCACCGAGTCCACGGGATTCTCGCGAGCGACTGCGCCCACGCAGCTTGCAAGCAGCGCCGTGCCTGCGACGAGTTGCGCCAGACGATGGTGTTGATGAATGTTCATGGGAGCTCCTTGTTGAGATAAAAGATGGCCGACAAGGCCTAGCGTTCGCGAAACGCCTCGCGCGCGCGGTTCAGCGGTTTGGTGAGGTAGTCCCACACGGTTTTCCGGCCCGTGCGAATGTCCGCGGTGGTCACCATGCCCGGGACGATGGGAAACCGCTGGCCTGCTGCGCTGACCAGCGCATCGGCCTCGGTGCGGATCATCACCGGGTAATAGACGATCTCGGGTTTCACCTCGTCGCGCTGGGTGTCGGGTGCGATGTTCACCACCTTGCCCGGCAACGCACCGTAGACGGCGTAGTCGTAGGCGGTGATCTTGACGAGGGCATCCTGACCAGGATGCATGAACGCGATGTCTCTCGGCGAGATGCGCGCCTCGATCAGCAGCTGGTCGTCCAGTGGCACGAGGGTCATCAGCGAACCGTTGGGTGGCACGACACCGCCGATGGTCGTCACTTCCAGGTGCTTGACCACGCCGCGCACCGGCGACAGCAGCGTCAGCCGCTCCAGCGTGTCCGCTCGACCACGCACCACCGACGACAGCGACTTCACCTCGGCGTCGGCCTTGGCCAGTTCTTCGCGGCTGCGCACCATGTAGCCGGCACGCGCCTCGGCGATCTTGAGCTCGAGATCGGCGCCCTGGCGCTGCAGCCGAATCAGCTCCACCGTGCTGGCAGCGCCGCTGGTCACCAGCGAGCTGGTGATGTCCAGCTCGCGGCGCACCAGCGCCAATGCCTGATTCAGGCCGCCCAAGGTTTCGTTGAGGCTGGAGCGGCGCGACCGAAACAGCGCGGTTTCGGCCGCCTGCAATTGCGGCCACTTGCGCAGCTCATCCGGGAACTGCAGGTTGCTGTGCCCTTCGACCTCGGCGCGCAACCGCGCGCTGCTGGCCAGCGCAGCGCGATAGCGCGCCGCCGTTTCCTCGACGTTCGATTCGCCACGTGTCGGGTCGAGCTGGGCGAGCACCGCGCCCTTCTCCACCACTTCGCCTTCACGCACGCGCAGCTCGGTCAGGATGCCGCCTTCCAAAGACTGGATGCGTTGCTCGCGCGAGGTCGGGATCACCTTGCCCAGCCCGCTGGACACCTCGTCGATCTGGAAGAACCAGGCCCACGCGAAGAAAGCGGCGAGGAACAGCGTCACCAGCCACACCACGCGCCCGGACCGGCTCGCACGCACCTCGTCGAAATCGTCCAGTGCAGGCATGGCTCCGCCTTGTGAAGACGCGCTGACAAGTGCCGCGCCGGGAACCCGTGCGCTGCGCGCCGTCATCGATGGGGCGCTCATGCGACGACTCCGTTGCCGTGCGACACCGGTGCCGACGCGCCGCCGCGCAGCTTGGCAAGCACGGTCTCCCGGGGCCCGTCGAGCACGATGGCGCCGCGGTCCACCACCACCACGCGGTCGACCGCCTCCAACACGGCCGGCCGATGCGTGGCGACGATCAAGGTGCGGCCTTGGGGCAGTGACCGCAGATGCGTGATCACCTCGCGCTCGGCCACTTCGTCCAACGTAGCGGTCGGCTCGTCGAGCAGCAGCACCTGCGGCTGGCGTACCAGCAAGCGGGCCAGCAACAGGCTCTGTCGCTGACCGCCCGAAAGTCCCAGCCCGCCCTCGAGGACCGGATGATCCAGGCCCTTTGAAAGCTGCCGCACGAAGGCCCAGGCACCCACGGCCTGCAGTGCCACCATCAGGTCGGTATCGCCAGCGTGCGGCGCTCCCAGACAGAGGTTCTCGCGCAACGAGCCGTGGAACAGGCGCGCGTTCTGTGTCAGCAACGCGACGTCCCGGCGCACGTCGGCCGGGTCGATGTGCGCCAGTGCCACGTCGTCGACCAACAGCAAACCCGACCGGGGCTCCAGCAACCCCGACAACGCCTGCAACAGCGTCGATTTGCCGGCGCCGTTGCGCCCCAGCACGGCAATGCGCTCGCCGGCACGGATCTTCAAGGCCTTCACGCTCAACGCAGGCACCTCGCCATCGTGGCTGAAGACCGCCTCGCGAAACTCGTAATCTCCCTGCAAGGCCGAACGATGGATGCGCGTGCCTTCCGGCGCGTGGTCCACCGGCAGACGCATGAGTTGGTTCAGCGCTTCGCTGGCGACCTTGGCCTGCTGCCAGCGGTTGAGCACCTGCGTGACGCCGGCCAGCGGGGCGAGCATGCGAGAAGAAAGAATCGAGGCCGCCACCAGCACGCCGGTACTCATTTCTCCGGCCATGACGAGAGGCGCCCCGACGAAGATCACCACGGCGAAGGCGCTGCCCTGCACCGTTTGCAACCAGTTGCTCAGCGTGTTGAGCAACGCGCGCAGCTTCAGGCCGGAGTCGGCGTTGACTGCGTTGTAGTGGTTCCACTGGTTCTGGAAACGCGGTTCGGCCTGCAGCACCTTGATGTCCTCGATGCCCTGCACCGACTCGATGAGCATCGCATTGCGCAGCGAAGACTCGCGCATGCTCGCCCGCGCGAGGGCTCGCAGCCGGCGCTGGACCAGCAGGCTGGGGACGATCAGCAGCACGAAGGCCGCCAGCGGCACCAGCACCAGCCAGCCGGCGATGAACCAGAAGATCACGCAGAACAGCAGGAAGAAGGGCATGTCGGCCACGGCGGTCACCGTGGTGGACGTCAGCATCTCTCGCACCGGCTCCAACTCGCGCACCTGCGAGATGAAGGTGCCGGTGGAACGTGGCCTGGCGCTGTTGCGCACGCGCAGGGCATGACCGAAGACGCGATCGGAGATGCGCAGATCGGCACGCTTGCCGAGCACATCGGTGATGTGCATGCGCGCGCTGCGCATCGACCACGAGAAGGCGATGGACAGCAGCACGCCGCCGAACAGCACGTACAGCGTGGGCAGCGACTGCGCCGGCACGACGCGGTCGTAGACCTGCATCGAGAACAGGATGCCGCCCAGTGCCATCAGGTTGGCGACGAAGGAGGCCAGCAAGATGTGCGCATAGGGGCGCCAATCGGCCAGCACGATGCCGCGCAGCCAGTGCGGCTCGACCGGCCGGATGTAACCGTCCACGCGCGAGTCGGGCGCCGACTGCGCGGGTCGAAGCACGGCCAGCAACTGCACATGCGGCTGCAGTTCCGCGGCGCTGCGCGTGCTCTCGGCACCCTCGTCGCCGCTGAAGACGAGGCGCAGGCCATCGTTCGTGATGGCCGTGATCACGGCGACCTGGCCGCCATGGAGTTGCACCACCAAGGGCAGGCGCCACGGTGTCAAGCCGTCGAGCCGCAGGGCCACGCGGCGCAAGCTCAACCCGGCCTGACGGGCCATCTGGCGCGCGCCTTCTTCCGGGCTCAGATCGCGGTTCCAAGCCGCTGCGACGCGAATGCGCTCGCGCGAGGCATCGAGGTGAAAGTGCGATGCCACGGTCAGCACGGCGTCCAGCCAGCCGGACTGCAGCAGGGCGTGCCGTTGCGGCTGTGCCGAGGCGTCGGTGCCCGGGGACATCGCTGTCGCCCGCGGCAGCGCGCCGGGCGCGTTCATGTCTCGCTGCTGCGTCATGGAGCGCTCCCGACCGCGGGTGTGGATGGCACCTCAAGGGCGAAGGCGCTGCGCAACCGATCGGTCTGGTAGAGGCATTCCACGCCCAGCCTGCCCACTTCGATGAGGCTGTCGGCTTGCTCGAAGCGGGCCGTGTGGTACTCCTGTTCGGAATTCAGCAGATCGAGCAACGAGCGGGTGCCCAGTTGCAGGTACTGTTGGCGATAGAGATCTCGCGTCGCGCGGATGCTCTCGATGCGCGAGGCCAACACGGGCTGGCGCGCGGCATGGCCGGCGGACTGCGCCTGCGCGTCTTGAAAGCTCTGGCGTGCCACCAGCTGAGCCTGCGCCACGGCAGCGTCGGCCGCCGTCACGGCATACGCCGCCGCGCGCTTGCGCGCCTGATTGCCGCCGCCTTCGTACAGCGGCGCCGAGAAGTTCACCGAGATCGATGTGGAGACACCGTTTTCGCCCGGCAGCCGAGAGCGCGCGTCGATGCCGCGGCCGACGGCGCCGTCGAGCGACAGCGTAGGCAGCAGGTTGGCGTCGGCCACACGCAGGTCGGCCTGCGCCAAGGCGCGCTGTGCCTCGGCCACCTTCACCGCCGGCGGGTTCACCATGCTCGCGTCGATGCCGGCGCGACACGCGTCGCCCAGCACGGCAGGCGGCTCACCTGCGATGACGACCGGCTTCACCGCACCCGTCAATTGCGTGAGCTGGCTGCGCCATCGCGCGGCCTGTGCTTGCGCGGTCAGTTGCTGAGCGCGCGCCGCGTCCACGCGGGAGCTGGCCTGCGCCGTGTCCGAGCGCGAACTGGCGCCCTTGCGTTCGCGTTCGTTCACCAGATCGGCCAGCGCCTGGACGCCCTTGACCTGATCGTCCGCCACGCGGCCCAGAACCTGTTGACGGTACAGCTCCATCCAAGCGAGCGCGGTTTCGCGCGCCACGTCGTCGACGGACAGCAGCTCTTCGGCGCGCGCCGTGGCCACGCCCGCCTCGGCCCGGTTCACCGCGCCGGCGACCTTGCCGAAGTCGTAGATCATTTGCGAGACGGTGAGCGAAGACTGGTTCAACCGGCGACTCTCGTAAGGCGTGATGTCGCGATTGCTCAGCTGCATGCCCACCCCGCCACGGATTTGAGGGTAGTAGCCCGCGCGTGCCGCGGCGATGCCTTCGCCGGCCTGCAACAGCTGACCGGCCGTCGTACGGATGCGCGGATGCCACTGCACCGCGGCACGCACGACTGCGGGTAGGCCCGCCCCCGACGCATCGACCACCGCCGGCTCTGCACTGGCAATGGTCATCGTCGGCGGCATGGCAGAAAGCACGAAGCCTGCAGCCATCGCGAATGAAAGCTTGTGCAAACAGCGCGGCGCTCGACGGCCCCGCTGTTCGCGGAAAAAAAGAAACATCTCGCCCTTTGGTTGGGTCTGTGGCGCGGGTTGCGCCGCCATCGGTGTGCGGGACCAGGTTGCGTGTGCAACCCAGTCCCGCGCACGGGTCAAGCCACCATCAGGTTCGCGTGATGCAGGTCGTCGTCCAGCGGGTTGACCACCGGAGGGCTGTACGCAGCGCTTTCGCCGGCCGGGTGCACGGCATCGCCGCTCGCGCCGGTGGCGGTGCTGCCGGGCGGCAAGAACGAAAGAAGCATGTCCAACGAAGCCTCGCCCTGGGGCGTCACCAGCAGCTCGGAGAGCACCGGCTTGTGGGCTTGCGGTTCGTCGGCGCGGAAGGCATCGGCATCGAGGTTCGCCAAACCGAGCGACTCGACAAAGAATCCCTGAGGCTGAGCATGCACCGCCGCGGAATCGGGCGATTCGGCAGCATCGCCTTGAGGATGCTGCGCAGCGTCCTCGGCATGGGAAGGTTCTGCTTCCTGCACACTCATGCGCGCCACCGGCATCGGGTCCGCATTGCGCTCCGAATTGACGTCGAACTCCACCACCGACGACCTGGGTGCTGCGTCACCGTCCTGCACCGTGACTGTCATCGTCACCGGATGCACACCACCGACACCATCAGGGACGTCGACCTGAAGATTGTCGAAAGAAACCACATGGGCTCCGGTCACCACGGCCGACCCGCCCTGCACCGTCGCAGAGCCGGCACTTGTCGATCCGTCTGCAAAGTGGCTCGTGTAGGTGAGAACCGTGCCGTCCGGAAGTCCTGTCAACGTCATGGAAAGCGTCTCGGAGCCATCCAGGTCCGTCGAAGACGCTTCGACGCCCGTCAAAGCGATGGGCTGGCCTGCGACCTGGCCAGACTTGTGGGTATAGGCTTCGACGAGCTCGTAAAAGCCCTTGCCATCGTTGTCGACGCCGTCGTCGAAGCTGTTCAAGGCCATGTAGCCGTCGACGAGCGCACTTTGGATCTGGGCCACGGAGCCGAACAGTGGCACTTCGCTGCCGTTGACGTTCACAACATTGAAGTTGTAGTTGCCTGCCCCAGACGCATTGTGCAGATAGAGATCGAAGGTGTAGAAGCCCGACTTTCCGACGGTGAACTGACTGTCCACCCCTGTTGAAGCGCCTTTCCAATTCACGTGGGCCTCCGCGGCGTCACCGATCACGAGCATGCCGCTGTCGTCGACCTTTCCAGAAAACTTGTACGTCTGCCCTGCTTCCAGGTACATGAAGCCCGTGATGAGCTTGGCCTCATTCGTTGGCAATGTCGTACTTGTCAGCGTCGTCGTTGTGCCTTCGACGCCACCGCCTTGCGAGATCAGGTAATCGATGGCGCCTTTCAATGTGGCAGCGCTCGCGCCGTCCCCACCGTTTTCGCCGAGGTTGTACGTCGTCCCGTTGGCATTGACCGTGGTGATGCCGCTCCAGGTATGCGTCGTCAGTTGTGCGCCCGAGAGATTGAAGTCGAGCTGAGCCACGACGGCCGGAGCGTCGGTCACGGGCGTCACATTGACCGTCACGGAGCTGGTGGTCGTGCCACCCTTGCCGTCGCTGATGGTCACGGTGAACTGATCCGTGCCGCTGTAGTTCGCTGCTGGGGTATACGTATAGGTGCCGTCCCCGTTCACCACCACGGTGCCATGGGCCGCATCTGTACCCTTGGCATAGGTCAGGGCGTCGCCCTCCGCGTCGCTGCCCGTGACCCGCCCCGATGCAGACCCGTCTTCCGCACTCGTGTGGCTGTATTTGCCTGTCACCGGGTCGAACGTCTGTCCATCCACGTAACGCGGATCGCCTGGTGCCAGACCCGCATTGGGGTCGGTCGCAATCGGGGCGTCGTTGACTGGGGTGATGTAGAAGCTGAGGACCGCCGTGTCGGTCAGGGCACCATCGCTGACCGTGTAGGTCGCGCTTGGCACCGCACCGGTGTAGTCGGGCGCAGGCGTAAAGGTGTACGTGCCATTGCCGTTGATCAGCAAGGTGCCCACACCGGTGATCGTGGCGGTCGTGCCGGCGTTGTAATCGACGCCTCCCACGGTGAACTTCGTCACCACCAACGTGGTGCCCGCATCCGGATCGGTGTCGTTGGTCAGAACGTTGCCGATGGACGGCGTGTCCTCCGTCACCGCGATGGGACCATCGTTCACGGCGTCCGGCGCGTCGTTGACCGGCGTCACATCGACCGTCACGGTGCTGGTGGTCGTGCCACCCTTGCCGTCACTGACCGTCACAGTGAACTGATCCGTGCCGTTGTAATTCGTTGTGGGCGTGTACGTGTAAGTACCGTTCCCGTTCACCACCACGGTGCCATGGGTCGGATCGCTACCCTTGGCATACGTCAGCACGTCGCCGTCCGCGTCGCTGCCAACGACCTTGCCAGCGAATGGAGCGTCTTCAGGCGTCGTGATTCCGTAGTTGCCCGTCTGCGGGTCGAACGTCTGTCCATCCTGGTAAAGCGGATCGCCCGGCGACAGACCCGCATTGGGGTCGGTCGCGATCGGCGCGTCGTTGACCGGCGTGATGGTGAAGCTGAGGACCGCCGTGTCGGTCAGGGCACCATCGCTGACCGTGTAGGTCGCGCTTGGCACCGCACCGGTGTAGTTGGGCGCAGGTGCGAAGGTGTACGTGCCATTGCCGTTGATCAGCAAGGTGCCCACACCGGTGATCGTGGCGGTCGTGCCGGCGTTGTAATCGACGCCTCCCACGGTGAACTTCGTCACCACCAACGTGGTGCCCGCATCCGGATCGGTGTCGTTGGTCAGAACGTTGCCGATGGACGGCGTGTCCTCCGTCACCGCGATAGGGCCATCGTTCACGGCGATGGGCGCATCGTTGACCGGGGTGATGGCGAAGCCAAGGACCGCCGTGTCGGTCAGGGCACCGTCGCTGACCGTGTAGGTCGCGCTTGGCACTGCACCGGTGTAGTTGGGCGCAGGCGTGAAGGTGTACGTGCCATTGCCGTTGATCAGCAAGGTGCCCACACCGGTGATCGTGGCGGTCGTGCCGGCGATGTACTCGACGCCGCTCACCGTGAACTTCGTCACCACCAACGTGGTGCCCGCATCCGGATCGGTGTCGTTGGTCAGGACGTTGCCAGTGGCCGGCGTGTCCTCCGTCACCGCGATGGGGCCATCGTTCACGGCGTCCGGCGCGTCGTTGACCGGCGTCACATCGACCGTCACGGTGCTGGTGGTCTTGCCGCCATGGCCGTCATCGACGACAACAGTGAACTCGTCGGTGCCGTTGAAGTCCTTGCCTGGCGTGTAGGTGTACGTTCCGTCTTCGTTCACCACCAAGGTGCCATGGGTCGGGTCGCTGCCCTTGGTGTAGGTCAGGTCGTCGCCGTCCGCGTCGTTTCCGACGACCTTGCCGACCACTGGCTTGTCTTCAAGCGTCGTGATTCCGTAGTTGCCTGTTTGCGGGTCGAACGTCTGTCCATCCACGTAGGCCGGATCGCCTGGCTCCAGACCTGCATTGGGGTCGGTCGGCATCGGGGCGTCGTTGGTCACGGTGACGGGCACGGAAATCGTCGCGGTGCCGCCCTTCCCGTCGTTGACGATAACCTCGAAGCTGTCGGTGCCGACATACCCGGGGCGCGGCGTGTACACGAACTCGCCGGTACGGGGATCGATAGTCACCTCACCGTGGGTCGGCACCTTGCTGACGCTGAAGGTGACGGCATCACCGTCGGGATCACGGGCGTCGACGCGGCCTTGCCCGGCGCGGCCGACGCGCACCTCCAGCGAATTCGCCTCGCCCGAGGGGCTGTGGTTGACCGGAGAAAGGGGCGGCGCACTGCCACCGCCGCCGCCCCCACCGCCTGCCGCGGCGCCAAGCCCCAGCGCGCCCAGTCCGGCAATCAACCAGCCCGGCAACCCATCGGTCACAGGCACGGCCGCCACCACGTCGAGCCATTCGATCTCGGTGAAGCTGAACTGCGTCCAGGGCGATGTGTACTGGCCCCACCACATGACGCCTGCGTCGTCCTCGAGCACCAGATCGTTTCGGCCGTTGTCCGGATACGCGGAGAAAAAGCCGCGCAGCACGGTAACGCTGCCGTCCTGAAGCACCAGCGCGAGATCGGCGCCACGGCGTTCGAAGCGAGCCACGCTTTCGGGGGCAATTCGCAGGTGAACGATGGAGGGCTGCTCCAGCGAAAGAGTCTCTACCGTTGCATCGGCGATTTCGCCACCGGATTTGCGAACAACTTTCATAACTTCATTCCTAATTCTGAATAACGCGACGGGAGTCCGAACGCATTGCGCGGACGCACTGAACATTGCAATCGAGCTACGAATCATACGAAACGTGTCTTGCGTCAATCAGGCAGAATGAAACTTAAAGTTTTAACAAAAATATAATTCCAAACAAAAATGTGAACTAAATACTAATTAACAATTGTTAAAAGCAATCCATAGGTATTCATTGTCCAAAGAGGCTGTCGGCTCAGTGCTACACCCTGTCCTTTGGACCTCAGCGCCGTTGGGTTCTCGAGTGCTTCTTTTCCGACTTTTTCACGGCATGCGCTGCTCTTCAACACGCTTTTCACGTGCCAATTGCGATCGAGAGTGATCGATTTGGATCACGTCATTGGAATTGCGAATTTTTTAGCCTTCAGCGCTTCGGCTCGGCGTGTTGCGCCAAGACCCATTCTGCGAGCAGCCGTGCTTCGGCTTCGGTCACCTGGGTCTGCTGCGGCATGATGACGCGGCCCCAGGCACCCACGCTGCCGGCCCGAATCTTGATCGCGAGCCGAACGGAGGCCGAAGCGTCGTCCTTGTAGCGCTCGGCGACCTGGGCAAATCCCGGTCCCACCTGCTTGCGAAGCATGCCGTGGCAACCCATGCATCCGCGCGCCCGGCTCAGTCGCATCGCTTCAGGGACTTCCTGCGGCTCGTCATGGCAGGCGGTGAGAAGAAACAGGGGCACGAGCAGCGCGGCCCCGAGCCGAGGTACCCAGCTTGCCAGCTGCTTTCTGAAACGATCGATCGGAGGCATGCGCCCATTCTCCAGGCTCGCACTCCTTAAGATGCACGTGCTGACCGCAGCAACCGCTCGCAACGTCCCAGTGCGACCCGATCGGGGGCCGTTGGACCAGCCTTCCAAATCCACCAAGCACCATGGCACGCGCAATGACGCCACCCACCCCGACTTCTCCGCTGCGCAGTTCGCCGAGCGCGCAGCCGCACGCCGCTGCGCTGCCTTTCTGCCGAACGAACTGCCGTTTGCACCGATGAGCCGTCTGCAAGATGCCTGGCGCCGCGTCAGTGGCGCCGTGATGGCCACGCCCGGCTTGCGCGTGATCGTGCTGGCCATCCGCAACTACATCCTCCATCAAAGCGCCAACCAGGCCGGCAGCCTGGCCTTCTCGTCGGTACTGGCCATGTTCCCGCTGCTGATCCTGGTGTCTGCCGCAGCCGGCTACGTCGGGCAGCCCGGCGACGCGGCGGCGCTCGCCGATCGCGTGATGGGCTATGCGCCCCAAGTGGTGCGCGACGCGATGCAGCCGGTGATCGACCAGGTGCTGGCGCAGCGCAACCAGGCGCTCCTGACCATCGGCTTGCTGGCCACGCTCTGGACGGCGTCTTCCGGCATGCAGGCGGTGCGCTCGGCGCTCAACCGCGCCTACGGCATCGAGCGCGGTCTGCCCTTCTGGAAGGCGCGCATCAAGGTCACGATCTTCACGGTGATCGTCGGCCTCGGCGTGCTGGCGGCCTTCAGTTCGGTGATCGTGATGCCTTACCTCTGGCGCCTGCTGGAGGCCAACGTCGGCGTCGGCAAAGAGGCGCTATGGCTCAGGAACAGCGTGCGCTATGGCACCGCGTTCCTGGCGCTGGTGGTGCTGTATGCGCTCATGTACGGCTGGCTGCCCGACATCCGCCAGCGCCTCTACACCGTCATTCCCGGTGCCATCGTCGGCGCAGCGCTGTGGGTCGGGGCTGCAGCGACCTTGTCTTACACCCTGCGCACCGCCGGCAAGCTGGCGTTGCTGTACGGCAGTTTCGCCGGCGTGGTCGCGACGCTGGTCTTTCTCTACATCAGCGCCACGACGTTGATCTTCGGAGCGGAGATCAACGGTGTGCTGCGAGAGAAGGTCGCACCGCCTGCGCCACCGGACGCACCGGCTCCGTAGCGCGATCGCAAGGCCGGTCCGCACGCGCAAGAATGCCTTGCAGCAGACCCGGCAACTCGAAGACGGCCCGATTTCGCATGCGCTGCGTGGCGGCACGGTAGCGCGGCAGGTCGGCAACGAGTTCGGCCACGGCCCGGTCGACCTGCGCGAAGCTCGCGAGCACCAATCCGACGCCGTTTTCGCGCACCCACTGCGTGTTGTAGCGCTCCTGCGGCAACGTCCAACGGTTGCGCACCACGATCACCGGCAAGTGCATCTGCACGGCTTCACTCAGGCTGCCGGGACCGGGCTTGCCGATGAAGAAGTCGGCCAAATGCATGGTGCGCGCGACATCGGGCGTGAAGCCCAGCACCAGCCGGGGCGCGCGCGCGGGCAAGGCGCGCAGCGCGTCGGCCAGCGCGACGTTGTGGCCGCATGCCAGGATGAGTTGCGTGTCGGGCAGGCGCTTGGCGATGTCGCGCATGGCCTTCGAACCTTGCCCGCCGAACAGCACGATGCCCGTCGGGCGATCGGGGTCGAGCCCGAGCCGGCGACGCTCGGCGGCGCGGTCGGCCGGTGGCGGTGCGTAGAAATCGTCGCGCAGCAGCATGCCGGACGTCGCATGGATGCGCTCGGGGGCGTGCCCAGCGTCGCGCGCCTGCTGCACGGCGTGGGCCGAACCGCACACCAGGTGCTGGCCAAGCCCCTTGTCGATCCAGAAGCGCGGCGGATGGTCGGCCAGGTCGGTGAGAACCGTGACGAAGGGCACGCCCGGCAACACGGCGGCGAGCGATTCGTGGAGGCCGCGGTTGAAGTTGGGAATCAGCGAGACGATCAGGTCGGGCTCGGTGCGCAGCCAGTGCTGCTGCAGCACGCGCACAGTCGGCCCGTGCCACCAGCGGATCAGGGCCTGCAGCACCTTGAGTTCCTGCGCCAGCCCGGCGGTCCAGCCGCGCGCGATGCGCTTGTTGTAGTAGTCCTCCGGGTCCATGCCGGTCATTCGGCGAAAGGTGTTCTTCGGATCGAGCACCTCGCGCAGGTTGACCAGGCGGACGGCCCACGGAAGGCCTGCGCGCGCGATCGATGCCTCCAGTGCAAGGGCCGACGCGCGGTGCCCGCCACCCGCGTCGAAATACACGAGATGGACCGTGCGCTGGCGGCCGGCGTTCGACAGGTTCGCCAGGTTCGGCACGGTGCTCATGCCGTGGCCGGTTGCCGCTTGGCTGCCGGCCGGCGCGCACGCGCGGCCACTGGCATGTGCTGCGCCCAGTGCACGATCTCCAGCGTGCCGTCGGTGTGTTCGGCCAACGCCGTCAGGCTTTCGACCCAGTCGCCGTCGTTGCAGTAGAGGATGCCGTCGATGTCGCGCATCTCCGCATGGTGGATGTGGCCGCACACCACGCCCTGCACGCCACGCTTGCGCGCCTCTCGCGCCACGGCGTTCTCGAAGTCGCCGACGTAGCTGACGGCGCGCTTCACCTTGAGCTTGAGGTACTGCGACAGCGACCAGTACGGCAAGCCCATGCGGGCACGCAACGAGTTGAGGTGGCGGTTGAGCCGCAGCGTGAATTCGTAGAGCGAGTCGCCCACGTGGGCCAGCCATTTGGCGCACTGGATGACGCCGTCGAACAGGTCGCCGTGCATCACCCACAGCTTGCGGCCGTCGGCGGTCTCGTGCACCCAGTCTTCTACCACCTCGATGCCGCCGAAGTCGTGGTTGACATACTTGCGCGCGAACTCGTCGTGGTTGCCCGGCACGAAGATCACACGCGTGCCTTTGCGCGCCTTGCGCAGCAGTTTCTGGATCACGTCGTTGTGCGCCTGCGGCCAGTACCACTGCCGCCGCAACTGCCAGCCGTCGATGATGTCGCCAACCAGGTAGAGCGTCTCGCACTCGGTGTGCTTCAAGAAGTCGAGCAGCGCATGCGCCTGGCAGCCGGGGGTGCCCAGGTGCAAGTCGGAGATCCACAGCGTGCGATAGCGCAGCGGCGGACGCGTCGTGTCGTCGTCTCCCGTGTCGGGTGACAGGGCCGTGGTGTCGCGCCATGCGCGGATGAAGGCATCGTCGCGTTGCATGGGAACGCAGCGTCGTCGACGCGCGTGTCGCCGCCGTGGCGACGGCGTGACGCGACGGTGACGTAGCGCGCAAGCTACGCGGCCGGCGATGGCGGCGCGCTGGGCTCGGCTTCTTCTTCGAGCCGGAGGTACTGGATGTTCAGCGTGATCGCCTCGGCGTAGCGCAGCACGAAGTAGTCGCCCTCGACCGGGTAGAAGCGCTCCTCGGCGGCCGGATCGCCGGGTGCCGCGTCGAGCGACTTGTCGCCGCTCAACGGTCGGCGACCGACGCCCTGCAGCACCAGTCGGTCGAGCGCGCCATCGGGCGTGAAGTAGAAGTCTTCGAGAAAGCCCTGGTACAGCACGGGCTGCCCGGCGACGTCGACGACCGCGGCCACCTTGATGAGGTCGGGAAGTTCTTCCTGCTCGAAGTCGGCGCCGGTCAGCAGGTAGTACCAGGGCGCATCGTGAAAGCGCGCCACAGGCGCCAGCCAGTGGCCGAGCCGATCGAGCCGGCGCCAGGTGATCAGCGCGCGCAGCAGCGTCGGCGCCACGACGCTCGCGGCCAGCAGCGTGCCGAAGTAGCGCGCCACCGGCCCCGCCAGCGCGCCGACGCTGGCCACGGCTGCGGTCTGCGTCAGCGGGCTGGACGAGAGCAGGCCCAGCAGCAGATCGAAGCGAAGGATTTCACCGAGAAAGAGCCAGGCCCCGAAGAGCCAGAGGCCGTGCAGCAGGCAGGCCCAGAGCACGGCTTCGGCGACGACACGGCCGAACGGTGCGTAGTCGAGCGCGGTGCGTTCGGCGCGCTTGAAGCGGCTGCGAAAGACGAAGCCGGGGAGGACGAGCAGGAAGATGACCAGCGCGGGCAGCGCGACGTTCATCGCGGTCCGCGGGCGGCGTCAGGCCGCCTTGGGGACGACCACGGCGGTCAGGCGGCGCACCGTGGCGCCCTCGCGCAAAAGGATGGTCTGCTCACTCGCCTCCGGTTCGCCCCGGCGGCTGGCCAGCGACACGACCTGCCGCAGCTGCGTGCGCGCGTGGTTGTCGGCCAGGACTTTCTTCGCGAGGGGGCTTTGAAGCGCTTTCATGACGGTTCCGTTCGATGAGGGCGGCAATGGGCCGGATAGTGCCAGAACCGGCGCTCGCTCACCACTGCCATGGTTTCGATGCCCAGGCGTGTGCGGAGGTCATGCCGGGGCTTGTCGGGTCATGCCCGGGAGCTGGCGCCGACCGCAGCGGAATCAAGGAGCGACTCGTCGCCAGCGCATCGCTGGACCTCGACCGTCGAATGCACGATCTCCTCATGCATCGAGAAGGTGGCTCGCACCGCCGCGGCGTCGAGCGTCGGCGAATGCGTCACCACCGTCAGCGCGCAAGAATAGGCGTTGCGCCCAACGCGCCACACATGCAGGTCGGCCACGCGCGTTTCCGAATCGGCCAGGCCGTGTTCGACGCCTTCGCGGATTTCGTCGACCACCGGGTGGTCCATCTCGCGGTCGAGCAGCACACGGCTGGTCTGCAGCAGCAAACCTTTGGCCCACACCGCCACCAGCACGGCACCGACGATCCCCATCAGCGGGTCGAGCCAGCGCCAGCCCATCAGCCAGCCGCCGACCAGTGCCGCGATGGCGAGCACCGAGGTGGCGGCGTCGGCGATGACGTGGAGGTAGGCGGATTTCAGATTGAGGTCTTCGCCCTGTGCGTGACTGTGGCTGTGTCCATGCGCGTGTTCATGGCCGTGCTCGTGCCCATGGTGCGCACCGCCCAGCAGCCGCGCACAGACGAGGTTCACCAGCAGCCCGATGACCGCGACCACGATCGCCTCGCGGTAGTGGATCGGCTCGGGGGACCAGAGCCGCTCGAGCGAGCCGACCACCATCAGCGCCGCGATGCCCAGCAGGAAGAGCGCGCTGGCGAAGCCGGCCAGCACCTCGATCTTCCACGTGCCGAAGGCGAAGCGCGGGTCGGTGGCGTAGCGCCGCACGGCCGCATAGGCGAAGGCGCTCAGGCCGATGGCGAAAGCATGCGAGCTCATGTGCCAGCCGTCGGCCAGCAGCGCCATCGAGTTGAACCACCAGCCGGCGCCGATCTCCAGCACCATCGTGGCGGCGGTGATCCACATCACCCGTCGCGTGCTGCGCTCGGCGCCGTGGCTGTCGGTGTCGAAACGGTGTTCGTGCTGCCAGGGGCTCAGGTCGTGGGCGTGCATGGTGTGCCTTTCAGACGCCGAACATGTCGCCGTCGCGGCTGGGCGGTGCGACGCCGAGGTGCCGATAGGCTGCGAGGGTCGCGATGCGCCCGCGCGGCGTGCGCTGCAGGTAGCCCTGCTGAATGAGGTAAGGCTCGATCACGTCCTCGATCGTGCCCGACTCCTCGCCGATGCTGGCGGCAATGTTGTCCAGGCCGACCGGGCCGCCGTCGAAGCGGTGGATGACGGCCTCGAGCAGCTTGCGGTCCATCAGGTCGAAGCCCTGCGGGTCGACGTCGAGCATGGCGAGCGCCTTGTGCGCGATGTCTTCGGTGATGCGGCCGTCTCCCTTGACGTCGGCATAGTCGCGCACGCGGCGCAGCAGGCGGTTGGCGATGCGCGGCGTGCCACGCGAGCGGCGGGCGATCTCGAAGCCGCCGGCCGGGTCCATCGGTGCGTTGAGCAGGCCGGCGCTCCGAGTGACGATGCGGCCCAGCTCTTCGGCCGTATAGAACTCCAGCCGCGAGACGATGCCGAAGCGGTCGCGCAGCGGGTTGGTCAGCATGCCGGCGCGGGTGGTGGCGCCGACCAGCGTGAAGGGCTGCAGGTCGAGCTTGATGCTGCGGGCCGCCGGGCCTTCGCCGATCATGATGTCGATCTGGTAGTCCTCCAGTGCGGGGTAGAGGATTTCTTCGACGACCGGGCTCAGCCGGTGGATCTCGTCGATGAAGAGCACGTCGTTCGGCTCGAGGTTGGTCAGCAGTGCGGCCAGGTCCTTGGGCTTCTCCAGCACCGGGCCGGAGGTCTGGCGCAGGTTCACGCCCAGTTCGGCCGCGATGATGTGGCTGAGCGTGGTCTTGCCCAGGCCGGGTGGCCCGAAGAGCAGCACGTGGTCGAGCGCCTCGCCGCGCTTGCGGGCCGCGCCGATGAAGATCTCCAGCTGCTCGCGCACCTTGGCCTGGCCAACATAGTCCTGCAGCAGCTTGGGGCGCAGCGCGCGCTCGATCGCCTCTTCTTTGGGCGATGCGGGCGCCGCGGACACCACGCGGGGCGGGGCAGGAGCGAAATCGTCGGTCTGGATGGTCATGATGCGGGCGGTTGGCGGACAGTTTAGTCGGCCATGCGCAGGCAGAATGCGCCCTCTAACAAGAAGAGGAGCGAGCTTGTCCATCTATGAATTGAAGCCCCGCTTCCAGGCGCTGCTCCGTCCGCTCGTGGTGCGACTGCACGCCGCGGGCGTGACGGCCAACCAGGTGACGCTGGCCGCCTGCGCGATCTCGGTCGCGCTCGGGCTGTGGCTCTTCTTCGCCGCGCCGCGGGCCGGCTTCTTCGCGCTGATCCCGCTCTGGATGTTCCTGCGCATGGCCTTCAACGCCATCGACGGCATGCTGGCGCGCGAGCACGGCCAGCAGAGCGCGCTCGGCGCCTTCCTCAACGAGCTGACCGACGTGCTGTCCGACGCGGCGCTCTACCTGCCCTTCGCGCTGATCGCGCCCTTCAGCCCCTTCTGGGTCGGCACGGTGATCGTGCTGGCCGGTCTCAGTGAATTCACCGGCGCGCTCGGCCCCACCGTCGGCGCCTCGCGCCGCTACGACGGGCCGCTCGGCAAGAGCGACCGCGCTTTCGTCTTCGGCGCGCTGGGCCTGTACGTGGCGCTGGGCTGGCCGCTGCCGGCCGCCGCGGCGTGGCTGATGCCGCTGCTCGCCGCACTCGTCGCCTGGACCATCGTCAACCGCATCCGTCGCGCACTGGCCGAAGCCGGCGCGCGCCCCACTCTCTGAATCGAATCTCATGACCCAGCCTCGCGTGCCGCACGAGCACCACTTCACCACGCACGACGGCGTCTCGCTGTTCTACCGCCACTGGCCGGCCACCGGCACCACGCGGCGCGGCGCCATCCTGCTGTTCCATCGCGGCCACGAGCACGGCGCGCGCATGGCGCACCTGGTCGACGAACTCGACCTGCCCGACTTCGACGTCTTCGCCTGGGACGCGCGCGGCCATGGCGAGTCGCCGGGCCCGCGCGGGCACAGCCCGAGCTTCGCGACCTCGGTGCGCGACGTGCAGACCTTCGTCGACCACATCGGCACGGCGCACGGCGTGCCAGAGCGCGACCAGTACGTCGTCGCGCAGAGTGTGGGCGCGGTGCTGATATCTACCTGGGCGCACGACTACGCCCCCAAGGTGCGCGGCCTCACGCTCGCGTCGCCAGCCTTCAAAGTGAAGCTCTACGTACCCTTCGCGCGCACTGGCCTGGGGCTGATGCACAAGCTGCGTGGGCTGTTCTTCGTCAACAGCTACGTCAAGGCGAAGTTCCTCACGCACGACCCGGCGCGCATCGCCAGCTACGAAAGCGATCCGCTGATCTCGCGGCCGATTGCGGTGAATATTCTGCTCGACCTGTACACGGCGGCCGACCGCGTGGTGGCCGACGCCAATGCGATCACGCTGCCGGTGCAGCTGCTGATCTCGGGCGCCGACTGGGTGGTGCATCACAAGCCGCAGCACAGCTTCTTCGACAAGCTCGGCAGCGCGATCAAGACCAAGACGGTGCTGCCCGGCTTCTTCCACGACACGCTGGGCGAGCGCGACCGCGCGCCGGTGGTGGCGTCGATCCGCGAATTCATCCTGCAGCGCTTCGACGCGCCGACGCCGCCGGTCGACCTGCGCGAGGCGCACCTGCAAGGCGCGACCGCCGAAGAATCGCGCGCGCTCGCCGAACCGCTGTCGCCCTGGTCGCCCCGCGGCGCTTACTGGGCCATGACGCGCGCCGGCCTGCGCTTCGGCGGCATGTTCTCCACCGGTGTCAAGCTGGGGCACGACACCGGCTTCGATTCGGGCAGCACGCTCGACTACGTCTACCGCAACGCGCCGGACGGCAAGGGCGCGCTGGGCCGGTCGATCGACAACACCTACCTGAACTCCATCGGCTGGCGCGGCATCCGCCAACGCAAGATCCACGTCGAGGAACTGATCCGCGAAGCGATGGAGCGCCTGGCCGAGCAGCACCGCGAAGTGCGGGTGATGGACATTGCCGCGGGCCACGGCCGCTACGTGCTCGACGCTGTGGCCGCCAGCCCGGTGAAGGCCAGCTCGATCCTGCTGCGCGACTACAGCGAGATCAACGTGCGCGACGGCACCAAGCTCATCGCCGAGAAGGAACTGCAGGACGTCGCGAAGTTCGTGCAGGCCGACGCCTTCGACCGCATCAGCCTCGCGACCGTGACGCCGCGGCCGACGCTGGCCGTGGTGTCGGGCCTCTACGAGCTGTTCCCCGACAACGAGATGGTGCGCCGCTCGCTGGCCGGCGTCGGCGACGCGGTGGAAGACCGCGGCTACCTGGTCTACACCGGTCAGCCCTGGCACCCGCAGTTGGAGATGATCGCCCGTGCGCTCACCAGCCACCGCCAGGGCGAAGCCTGGGTGATGCGCCGCCGCACGCAGGCCGAGATGGACCAGCTGGTGGAAGAAGCCGGCTTCCGCAAGATCGCGCAGCGCGTGGACGAATGGGGCATCTTCACGGTATCGCTGGCGATCCGCACGGGCCACTGAAATGACGCGCTGGTTCGCGCAGCGGCCCTGGAAGCGCGCCATCGCGTGGCTCGTGCTGTTGGGGCCGCTGTTCTATGCCACCTACGGCTTCGCGAACTGGTGGGCCACGACGCGCGCCATGGTGCCGACGCTCGCCTTTGCGTGGGAACGCGGCATTCCCTTCTGGCCGTGGACCATCTTCCCGTACTGGACGATCAACGTCTTCTACGCGCTGTCGCTGTTCCTCGCACGCGACAAGCACACGATGGACCGGCATGCGTTGCGGCTGGTCACTGCGACCGTCATTGCGGTGAGCTGCTTCGTGCTGTGGCCGTTGCGCTTTAGCTTCGGGCAACCGGCAGTCAGCGGCCCGCCGGCCTTCCTGTTCGATGCGCTGCGCGGCTTCGACCAGCCTTTCAACCAGGCACCCTCGCTGCACATCGCGCTGGCGGTGATCCTGTGGGATTGGTACCGGCAGTTCATCCGCCCGCTGTGGGCGCGCCTCGTACTGCACGTGTGGGCCTTCGCCATCTGCGCGTCGGTGCTCACGACATGGCAGCACCACGTCATCGACATACCGACGGGTGCACTGCTGGGACTGGTCTGCGTGTGGCTGTGGCCGCTGGAGCGGGTTGCGTCGATCCGGCAGGGATGGCGGGTCACGCGTGATCCGCAGCGCTGGAAGCTGGCGGGGCTGTACGGCACCGGCGCGCTGATCTTCCTCGCCGCCGCACTGGCCATCGGCGGGCTCGGCCTGTGGCTTTGCTGGCCGGCCACATCGCTTGCGCTGGTCGCATTGAATTACGCGGCGCTGGGCGCAAGGGGTTTCCAGATGGATGGCCATGGCCGCATGCGCTGGGCGGCGCGATGGTTGTTCGCGCCCTACCGGTTCGGTGCGGCACTCAACGCCTGGGCTTGGACCCGTCGCCTGCCGCCCTCGGTCGAGATCGCGCCGGGGCTGCGGCTCGGCCGCATTCCGACGCTTGACGAATGGACCGCGGCCGGCCGGCCACGGCTGGTGGGCCTTTGCGCCGAGCTGCAATTGCCACCCGTCGACGGCGCACGTTGCGTGCCGATGCTCGACCTCGTCGTGCCACCGCCGCACCGCCTGCAACGCGCCGCCGGCGTCATCGACGCGCAACGCGGCGCCGGCCATGCCGTGTGGGTGTGCTGCGCGCTCGGCTTCTCGCGCAGCGCGGCGGCCACCATCGCCTGGCTGCGCCTGCACGGCACCGCGGCCAGCGTGGGCGACGCCGAAACGCAGGTGCGTCAAGCCCGACCACAGATCGTGCTTCGTGCCGCCTGGCAACAGGCACTCGACCGCGCCACCCGGCACACTCGCACCCCATGACCGACCACGAACGCGCCCTCTGCACCGCCACGGCCCGCCTGCTGCACGCGGCTGGCGTCATCGCAGCGTGGGGCCTCGGGCTGAGCCTGGTCGCTGTCGGCGTGCTGGCGTTGACGGGGCGGTCGCTGTCGATGCTGTCCTCCATGGGGTTCGGCGCCGTCGCGATCATCGGTGTCTTCGAGCGCTACATGGCGTTGCGGCTGCGTCTCGATGTCGGGCTGTTCGATGGATTGGCGAGCGGCGCCATCCCTTCGCTCAGCACGCTCGACGTGGCCCTGCAGAAGCTGGGCCTGCGTCAGGCGTCGGACGCATCCGATGCGCCGCGCGCGTTGGCCGACCGGGTGCAAGGCGCACGCCAGCTGATGCAGCGCCACGGCATCGCCGTGGCGTGCCAGAGCGCGATGTTCCTGCTGGCGCTTTTGACACAGGACCTGCGCTGAGCCCTCCTCTCCCATTCCAAGAAGAAGCACCGTCACCATGAGTTCCATTCCTCGCAGCGGCCTGCGCCGCGTGGCCGCCGTCGTTTCGGCCTGGTCGATCGTGCTGGCTGCACGGCTGCTGACCGGCGTGCGCGCCATCTGGTCGGGCACCACGCCCACGGCCGAGCAGACGCTCTACTTCGCCAACCACACCAGCCACGGCGACTTCGTGCTGCTGTGGGCCACGCTGCCGGCCGACTTGCGCGCACTGACGCGGCCGGTGGCCGGGCAGGATTATTGGGAAGCCTCGTCGGTGCGCCGCTTCATCGGCGCTGACGTGTTCAACGCATTGATGATCCGCCGCGACGGTGGCACCGGCGCTGGCACGGCCAACCCGGTCGAGCAGATGACCGCGGCCTTGCTGTCGGGCGACTCGCTCATCATGTTCCCCGAAGGCACGCGCAACACCGGCGACGACATCCTGCTGCCGCTCAAGAGCGGACTCTTCCACCTGGCGCGTGCCTGCCCGCAGGTGCGGCTGGTGCCGGTGTGGATCGAGAACCTGAAGCGCGTGCTGCCCAAGGGGGCACTGGTGCCGATCCCGCTGGCCTGCACCGTTCGCTATGGCACGCCGCTGGTGCTGGCCGAGGGCGAGGACAAGAACGCCTTCATCGCACGCGCACGCGCCGCGATGCTCGACCTGCGCCCCGCGTACGACAAGGCGGAGGACTGAGCGCCATGAACATCTCTGCTTCGACCCACACCACGCTGATGCTCTTCGGCGGCGTCTTCGGCGTGCTGGTGCTCGCCTCGGCCATCGGCGCGCTGCTGAAATGGCGGGTGGCCCGCGGCCAGCCGCACTCGGTCATCGACAACCTGAACTCGCGCGTCAATGCATGGTGGGTGATGGTGGCGGTCATCGGCCTGTCCTTCGCCTTCGGCAAGAGCGGCGTGATCGTGCTGTTCTATCTGATCTCGTTCTACGCGTTGCGCGAGTTCATGAGCCTGGCGTACACCCGGCGCGGCGATCACGCCGCCATCGCCGTCGCCTTCTTCATCGCGCTGCCGGTGCAGTACTTCCTGATCTGGATCGACTGGTACGGGCTGTACGCGATCTTCATCCCGGTCTACGCGTTCCTCGTGCTACCGATCCTCGCGGCGGTGGGCGGCGACACCCAGCGCTTTCTCGAACGCACGTCGAAGATCCAGTGGGGCCTGATGGTCTGCGTGTTCTGCATCAGCCACGTGCCGGCCCTGCTCACGCTGCAGATCCCCGGCTTCGAAGGGCGCAATCTGCTGCTCATCGCCTTCCTGGTGATCGTGGTGCAGGGCAGTGACGTGCTGCAGTACGTGTGGGGCAAGCTGTTGGGAAGGCGCAAGGTCGCGCCCGAGTTGTCGCCATCGAAGACGTGGGAAGGGCTGATCGGCGGTGTGGCGAGTGCCACTGCGCTCGGCGCCGCGCTGTCATGGGCCACGCCTTTCACGCCCTGGCAAGCGGCGCTGATGGCGCTGACCATCTGCCTCATGGGCTTCTTCGGCGGCCTGGTGATGTCGGCCATCAAGCGCGACCGCGGCGTGAAGGACTGGGGCCACATGATCGAAGGCCACGGCGGCATGCTCGACCGGCTCGATTCGGTGGTGTTCGCCGCGCCCGTCTTCTTTCACGCGCTGCGCTATTGGTGGGTGCCCTGAGCGCGGCTCAGTCGTCGCTCAGCGTTGTCCCACGACAGGCCAGGTAGCACAGCGGAAGAACGACCGCGACGCAGCCGATGGCCACCCACAGGCTCAGGAAGGTATAGAAATTGTGGCGCCCCGGGTCGCTCGCCAGCGCGATGAGCAGGTCCGCATCGCGAAGCCCGCCGAGTCCGCGTGCGGCGGCGAAGTCGTAGGCCGCCGACCCGAGATGGCTCAACGCCACCAGCACCGGCGCGATCAGAGCCAGCGGCAGCCAGGCGCCGCGCACCTTGCGCCATGACAGAACTTGCGAAAGGAAGAAAAGCGCCACGCCGATGACGATCAACCCAAGCACGAAGTCGTCGCGTGCGAACTGAAGCAGCCAGGGCCAAGTCATCTGAAGCGGCCACAAGGGCCATTCGGCACGTGACGCGAAGGCGATCACCGGCCGCGCAAAGGCGTCGAGCCCCAGCGCCAGCAGCGCGCGCCCGACCAGTGCCGAGGCGCAAGCGATGCCGGCGACGATCAGGCAACCGGCACGCAGCCGATAGCTGCCGGTTGTAGAGGGCGGCACCGGCGGCAGCGTCGTCTTGAGTTCGACCTGGCGCAACGGCTGGCCCGGTGCGCGCCAGATGGTGTGCGTGGTCGTGATGCTGCGCGGCTGCGACTGACGCGCCGCGCGGTCTTCGGCCATCAGCCAATCGACGGCGGCCAGGGCCAGCGCAAAACTGCCCGTCGCCGTGAGCCATGCGCAGGCGCCCGGCATGTCGATGAAGCCCCCCGGGGTGAGCATTGCCGAGTGGCCATACATCAGCGCGGCCACGCCATGCGCCAGCATGATCGGCACGCTGCACAGCAGTGCCGTTCGGACCAGCAGCGCATCGCCTTCGGGCGAATCCTGGCGCGGATCGAGCCGTTGCCAGAGCGACACCCAGCGCGGGGCTTCGCCGCGTGGATAGACGGTGCGCGCTGTCGCCGACATGCGCTGCATGCGGGCGTGCCACCGGCCCCGGCTCGTCACTTCGCCAGTGCCCGCAGCGCCAGCTTGATACCGTCGCTCACGCTCGCGTCCTTCGGCAGGGCCTTGAGCGCGGCCGACGCTTCCTTGTCGCTGTAGCCCAGAGCGATCAGCGCCTGAAGGATGTCGGCCTGCGCGTCGGTGGCCGCATGCGCGGGCAGCGCGAGGTCGGCGCCCAGCTTGCCCTTGAGTTCGAGCAGCAATCGCTCGGCGGTCTTCTTGCCGATGCCGGGGATCTTCACCAGCCGACCGGCGTCCTGCAGCGTGACGATCTGCGCCAGTTCGCCCACGCTCAGGCCCGAGAGCACGCCCAGCGCCATCCGCGGACCGATGCCGGATATCTTGATGAGCTGGCGGAAGGCGGCACGCTCTTCGTGCGTGCCGAAGCCGTAGAGAATCTGCGCGTCTTCGCGCACCACGAAGTGCGTCAGCAGCGACACGCGCTCACCGGTGTGCGGCAGGTTGTAGAACGTGCTCATCGGCACATCGACCTCGTAACCGACGCCGTTGCAGTCGACGACCACCTGCGGTGGATTGCGTTCGGCCAGCGTGCCGGTCAATTTGCCTATCATGGGTGTCCTTCAAGAGCCCGGAATTATCCTTTGATCGTTCGCCACACCTTCAAGCCCCTCAACAACGTGCGCCTCGGCCACCTGTGCGGCCCGCTCGACGAGCACCTGCGCCGCATCGAGGACACGCTGGGCGTGACGATCGCGCACCGCCACGAGCAGTTCAAGGTCGACGGCCCCAAGGCCATCGCCGACCAGGCGATGGAAGTCTTGCAGGCGCTGTATGAAATCGCAGAGCGGCCGATCGACCCGGCCGTGGTGCAGCTCACGCTGGCCAGCGATTCGGGCATGACCGCAGACGGCGAAACCGGTCCGATGCTCGTCACCCGGCGCGCCGACCTGCGCGCGCGCACGCCGACGCAGGCGGCCTACCTCGATCACATCGCGAAGCACGACATCACCTTCGGCATCGGACCGGCAGGCACGGGCAAAACCTACCTCGCCGTGGCCTGCGCGGTCGACGCTTTGGAACGCAGCGCGGTGCAGCGCATCGTGCTCACGCGGCCAGCGGTGGAGGCCGGCGAGCGGCTCGGCTTCCTGCCGGGCGACCTGTCGCAGAAGGTCGACCCCTACCTGCGGCCGCTGTACGACGCGCTGCACGACCTGATGGGCTACGACAAGGTGCAGAAGGCCTTCGAGCGCAACGCGCTGGAAATCGCGCCACTGGCCTTCATGCGCGGGCGCACCCTGAACAACGCCTTCGTCATCCTCGACGAGGCGCAGAACACCACGCCCGAGCAGATGAAGATGTTCCTCACGCGCATCGGCTTCGGCGCCAAGGCCGTCGTCACCGGCGACGTGAGCCAGATCGACCTGCCGAAGTCGCAGCTGTCGGGCCTCATCGACGCCGAGCGCGTGCTCAAGCGCGTCAAGGGCATCGCGATCACGCGCTTCAGCAGCGCCGACGTGGTTCGGCATCCGCTGGTGGCGCGCATCGTCGATGCGTACGACGGGCAACGCAAGCGCGGCGTCGCCGAGTGATGGCATTGCCGGCGCTGTCCCTGTCGTTGCAGTTCGGGCGCTTCGACGGCGTGGCGCGGCACCGCGCCGCGCTGCCACGCCACCGCGTCACGCGCTGGATCCGGCATGCGCTGGACATCGATGGCGAGATCACCGTGCGCATCGTCGACGCGGACGAAGGCCAGCAGCTCAACCGCGAGTTCCGCGGCAAGGACTACGCGACCAACGTGCTGACCTTCGACTATGCGCAGGCACCCATCGTGATGGCCGACCTGGTGCTGTGCGCACCGGTGGTGGCGCGCGAAGCCAAAGAAAACCGCAAGACGCTGGCCGACCACTACGCGCACCTGCTGGTGCACGGCACGCTGCACGCGCAGGGTTGGGACCACGAGACCGGTGATGCCGACGCGGACGAGATGGAAGCGTACGAGATCGAGATCCTTGCCGAGATGGGCATTCGCAGCCCTTACGGCAAATAGTCGCAGGCGGCGTTACGCCGTCATCTGCAGCGGAATGGTCACCGGGCCGTCGTTGACCAGATGCACCTGCATGTCGGCAGCGAACACGCCGGTTGCGACGACGGGATGCGCAGCCCGGGCGCGAGTCACGAACAGGTCGTAGAGCCGCCGCCCTTCATCGGGCGGCGCGGCCTGCGTGAAGCTCGGCCGGTTGCCGCCGCTCACGTCTGCGGCCAGCGTGAATTGGCTCACCAGCAACAGCCCGCCGCCAGTGTCCTGCACGCTGCGATTCATCTTGCCGGCATCGTCCGAGAAGATGCGCAGCTTGAGAAGCTTGGACAGCATTCGGTCGGCCACGGCGTCGGTGTCGCCGCGCTCGGCGCACAGCAGCACCAGCAGGCCGGGGCCGATAGCGCCGACAGTCTGGCCTGCGACGTCGACGTGCGCCTGTCGCACGCGCTGCAACACGACCATCATGCAGCGTTCTCCAAGGAGGCGGCCGATGCGCGGGTCATTCGTGCTCGGCCATCTGAACGGCACGTGCTTCCATGTCCAGCGGCAGCAGCTGGATCGTCACGCGCAGGCCAGGCACCGCATCCATGAGCGCCTGCTCCACCGCATCGCGCAGCCCTGCTGCACGCTGAAGCGACCAGTCGCCTGGCACGTGCATGTGGAGATCCGCGAAACGGCGCTGGCCGGCGCGGCGGGTCGCGATGTCGTCGAAACGCAGGCGCCCGCCATCAGGCTGCGCGCCGAAGCGCGTCAGTGTGGCCTGCAGCGCTGCCAGGGATTCAGGCTCGAGCGCCTGGTCCATGAGACCCTGCGACGAACGCCACACCAGCTTGGCGCCCTCGCGCACGATGTTCAGCGCGACGCCAATGGCCAGCAGCGGATCGAGCCAGAGCCATCCAGTGAAGTGCACCGCGACGATGCCCACGACCACCGCGGCGGAGGTCCAGACGTCCGTGACCAGGTGCCGGCCGTCGGCCTCGAGCGCGATCGACCGGTGCTCGCGCGCGGCGCGGAACAGCATGAACGCCAGGCCCGCATTGAAAGCGGAGCTCACGACCGACAACGCCAGTCCCCAGCCCAGCTGCTCCAGCGGCTGAGGCGCGAGCAGCCGCGTGACTGCGACCCAGCCGATCGCCAGCGCCGCGCCGACGATCAGGATGCCTTCGAACCCCGAGGAGAAATATTCGGCCTTGTGATGGCCGTAGGGATGGTCGTCGTCGGCCGGCCGTGCGGCGATGGTCACCATCGCCAGCGCGAACATGGCGCTGGCGAGGTTGACGAAAGACTCCATGGCGTCGGAAATGAGGCCCATGGAGTTGGTGATGTAGCCCGCGGCGCCTTTCAGCACGATGGTCAGCAGCGCGACGGCAATCGAAAGTCGCAGCAGCGCCGAAGGCCCCCAGGGGGTACGGCGAACGGGTCGGTCGGGAGGCATGGGAAGAATGAACGCGGTACTAGGACGCAGTCGGGACTTGAATTATCGCGGTGCACCGCGTCGAAGCGGCGCGTGGCTTACCATGTCGGGCCTCCCTGTCACACACCTTCCGGAGCGACCATGAAAAACCGAACTCTGACCGCGCTTTGCACGTTGACCCTTTTGAGCGGCATCGCTTCCGCCCAGAACGCCGTGCCCGCCGAGCAGCAGGCCGGCACCGTCAAGTCGGTTCGCGGCGATGTGAAATTGCTCGGCGCCAGCGGCACGCCGCGCGTGGCGGCGCCCGGGGACGTGCTCTCGCCCATCGACCGAATCCTGACGGGCCCCGACTCCGCTGCCAGCGTGGTGCTGCGCGACGGCACCACGATGGTGGTGGGGCCTTCGTCGAGGCTCGACGTGAAGGAGTTCCACTTCGATGCCACCACGCAGGACGGCGGATTGCTGGTGTCGCTGCTGCGCGGCTCGATGCGCATGATCACGGGCCTGATCGGCAAATCGCACCCTGACGCCGTCCGGGTCGAGACCCAGACCGCGACCATCGGCATCCGCGGCACCGACTTCATCGTGCAGGCCGACGCCCAGCCGTGACCCTGCGTCGCCTTCTCGCCGTTGTGTCGGCGAGCGTGCTGCTCGTCGCCTGTTCCACGCCCGCCACACGGGTGGTGCTGCTGCCGCAAGCCGACGGTCGGCCGTCGGCCGTGGTGGTCAGCGCGAACGGTGGTCAGGAAACGCTCGCAAGACCCTATCAGCGCGCCACCGCTGCACGCGGCGCGACGGGAGCGCCAGTGGTCGACGAGGCCGACCCCGCGCGGCTTCAGGCAGAGAATCGCAGCCTGTTCGATTTGGTGCCCCCGAAGCCGCAGCGCTATACGGTGTATTTCGATACCGGCGGCACCGCGCTCGCCGGCGAATCGCAGACGACTCTCACCGAGGCGCTGGCGGCGGCCACGGCGCGAAGCGGCGGCGAGATCTTCGTGACGGGTCACACCGACACCATCGGCAGCGCTGAACAAAACGACGAGCTGTCGCGCCGGCGCGCCCAGCAGGTGAGCCAGATGTTCGCTGACCGTGGCTTTCCGCCATCGCGCATCCAGGCGATCGGCCGCGGCGAGCGCGATCTGGCCGTATCGACGCCGAACGAAACGCTGGAATCGCGCAACCGACGCGTCACGATCGAAGTGCGCTGAGCGGCGCGAATGCTGCCGTGCTGGCCAATCGCCGGCTGACGCTACCTGCTGGTTGGCTTCAGCCCAGAAGAACGCGCGCGAACTTGCGCTTGCCTACCTGAACCACGTAGCTCCCCGCAGACAGCTTCAGTCCCTTGTCGCTGATCACCGCCGAGTCCACGCGCACCCCGCCGCCGTCGATCAGCCGATTGCCCTCGGAGGTGGAAGGCGCCAGACCCGCCTGCTTGAGCAGTTGCGCGATGCCCAACGGTGCACCGGTCAACGCCACCTCGGGAATCTCGTCCGGTACGCCTCCCTTGCTGCGGTTGACGAAATCCTGCTCGGCCGCCTCGGCCGCGGCAGCGCTGTGGAAACGCATGGTGATTTCCTTGGCGAGCGCCACCTTCGCATCCTTCGGATTGCGCCCACCCGCCACCTCCGCGCGGAGCGCCTCGATCTCCGCCATGGTCCGGAAGCTCAGCAACGTGTACCAACGCCACATCAGGGTGTCGGAGATCGACAGGACCTTGGCGAACATCGAGTTCGGCGCCTCGGCAACGCCGATGTAATTGCCCTTGCTCTTGGACATCTTTTCAATGCCGTCCAGACCTTCCAGCAAGGGCATAGTAAGTATGCACTGCGGCTCTTGACCGTATTCCTGCTGAAGATGACGGCCCACGAGCAGATTGAACTTCTGGTCGGTCCCGCCCAATTCGAGGTCGGACTTCAGCGCGACGGAATCGTAGCCCTGCATCAACGGGTAGAGAAACTCATGCACCGAGATGGACTGTCCGCCCTTGAAGCGCTTCGTGAAGTCGTCGCGCTCCATCATTCGGGCGACGGTGTATTTCGCGGCGAGCTGGATCATTCCGCGGGCGCCGAGCGGGTCGCTCCATTCGGAGTTGTAGCGAATCTCTGTCTTTGACGGGTCCAGCACCAGACTGGCCTGGCGGTAGTAGGTCTGCGCGTTGGCTTCGATCTGCTCACGCGTCAACGGGGGACGGGTGCTGTTGCGGCCGGAGGGGTCGCCGATGGTGCTGGTGAAATCACCGATCAGAAAGATCACGGTGTGTCCCAGGTCCTGCAACTGCCTCATCTTGTTGAGGACGACGGTGTGGCCGATGTGGATGTCAGGCGCCGTCGGATCCAGTCCCAGCTTGATGCGCAGCGGTACGCCTGTCGTCTCGGCGCGCTGCAGCTTACGGACCCACTCGTCTTGCGGCAGCAGCTCGTCGGCCCCGCGCAGCGAGATGTCGAGCGCGCGTCCTACACCTTCCGAAAGATTTTGGGATGTAACAAACTCAGGCTTCATTGGGACTTTTTGGCAGTTTTCGAGGTTGCCGAAGCTATACTGAGCCCGACTTTTGACAAGCGTCGGATTCTAAGCGGCGCTTTTCTTCCGCACCGTCCTACAGCCCGCCAAGCGCGCCTTACGCTGTAGACCTGCCGACCGATACAGGGTTTTACGACGTTGATCAACGCGATTCTCGCTGCCGAGGAGCTCCTGGCTTCGCGGCTGGCTCATACCTTCCGCACTTATCCCAAGCAGATCACTACCGCGATCGGCGCCTTGTTGCTGTGCGCCGGTGGTGGCGCCTTCGCCGTGGCTTCCCTCGGACCGGATGTGTCCGACCTGCCGGTGCAGCAAGTGCTCGAAGCTGTCAAACCGCTGGCTGCCGCCGAGCAGGCCGAGGCGTTGGACAGCCACGACTTCACACTGTTCCGCACCGAACTCACACGCCCGATCGACACCATCGAGGCCCTCCTCAAGCGCTTGGGCATTGCCGACCCGGCCGCCGCAGCCTTCGTGCGAGGAAATGCCGAAGCACGCGGTGCGCTGCTCAGCCGCGCCGGCCGCAGTGTCACCGCGGAAGCGGCCCGCGACAACACGCTGCAGCGTCTGAGCGCGCGCTGGATTCCTGACGGCGACGGCGGCTTCAAGCGCCTGGTCGTCTCACGCGGCGCCAAGGGCTTCAGCGTGCGCACCGAAGTCGACCAGCTCACCGCCGCCAGCCGACTGGCCAGCGGCGTGGTGCGCAGCTCGCTGTTCGCCGCCACGGACGACGCCCGCATCCCCGACGCCGTCGCCAGCCAGTTGGCCGACATCTTCGGCAGCGACGTCGACTTCCGCGCGCTGCGCCGGGGCGACCGCTTCGCCGTCGTCTATGAAACCTTCGAGGCCGATGGGCAATCGCTGCGCAGCGGTCGCGTCTTGTCGGCGGAGTTCGAGAGCAACGGCAAGACCTACCAGGCGATGTGGTTCCAGGAACCTGGCAAGAAGGGCGGCTACTATCGCCCCAACGGTGAAAGCCTGGTCCGCGCCTACCTCGCCTCGCCGGTCGAGTTTTCGCGCATCTCCAGCGGCTTCGCGATGCGCATTCATCCCATCATGAACAGCTGGCGCCAGCACAACGGCATCGACTTCGCCGCCCCCACCGGCACGGCCGTGCGCGCAGTGGGCGATGGGGTCGTGGAGTTCGCCGGCCGCCAGAACGGCTACGGGAACATCGTCATCGTCAAGCACCGCAACAACCAGCAGACCGTTTACGCGCATCTGAGCCGCATCGACGTGAAGGTCGGCCAAAGCGTGAATCAGAGCCAGTTCATCGGTGCCGTGGGCGCTACCGGCTGGGCCACCGGCCCACACCTGCACTTCGAGTTTCGCGTGAACGGCGAGTACGCCAACCCCGCCACGATCACGCAGCAGGATGGCGGCACACCGATCACCGCTTCCGCACGCCCCGCCTTCGAGCGCCTGGCGATCGCGACCCGCATGGAACTGTCGGCGGCCTTTTCGGTGGTGCAGGCCAGCGCCGACTGACCGCCCCGGCACCGCGGGGGCATCGCGCATGGCTGAACTCTTCATCGGCCTCATGTCGGGCACTTCGCTCGACGGGGTCGACGGCGTGCTTGCTGACTTCGCGAATGAACGCATGACGGTGCTGGCACACGCCAGCGCGGCCTTTCCGGCGGCATTGCGCACCGAACTGCTCGCACTCAACACCACCGGCCACGATGAGCTTCACCGTGCCGCGCTGGCGGCCAACGGCTTGGTCACGGTCTATGCGGCTGTCGTGCGTTCCTTGTTGGCCGATACCGGGCTTTCCGTCGATTCGATCTCTGCCATCGGTGCTCACGGCCAGACGGTGAGGCACCGGCCCGGCGAGTTCGACGGTATCGGGTACACGCTGCAGCTCGACAACCCGGCGCTGCTGGCCGAGTGGAGCGGGATCGACGTGGTTGCCGACTTTCGCCGCCGCGATGTCGCAGCCGGCGGCCAAGGGGCGCCGCTGGTGCCGGCCTTCCACCGCGCGGTGTTCGGCCGGGCGGACCTCACGGTGGCCGTGCTCAACCTCGGCGGCATCGCCAATCTGAGCGTGCTTCCGGCTGCCGACACCGATGCCCCGGTGCTGGGCTTCGACTGCGGACCGGGGAACGCGCTGATGGACCACTGGTGTCATGCCTGCACCGGCCGGCCTTTCGACGAAGGCGGCCGGTGGGCCGCGAGCGGGCACGTACTGCCCGACCTGCTGGCACGCCTGCGCGCAGAGCCCTTTCTCGCCAAACCGCCACCCAAAAGCACCGGCCGTGACCTGTTTCACCCGAAATGGCTCCAGACGATGCTGGCGGACACGCTGTATGCGCCGGCCGATGTGCAGGCCACCTTGACCGAATTCACCGCCAGCGTCTGCGCCGACCATCTACGGCGCTACGGCATCGATTCGCGCGAGCTTGTCGTGTGCGGTGGCGGAGCCCTCAACAACCATCTGATGGACCGGCTTGCGGCACTGCTGCCCGGCGTGGAGGTGGTGTCTTCTGCGGATCGCGGCCTGCCGCCGCAGCAGGTCGAGGCGGCGGCCTTTGCGTGGCTCGCACGCGCCACGTTGCGCCGCGAGCCGGGCAATCTCGCCAGCGCGACCGGCGCGCGCGGCGAGCGCGTGTTGGGCGCCATCTACCCCGCCTGAGTGTTCACCCCTGGCCGGACACTTCGGGCTGTGCCGGCTGCACGGCACGGGCCTCCGGCGGCAGATGCCAGAAGATCAGCGCCGAGGCCAGCGTGATCAAGCCCATCGTCGCGAACGTGGCCTGAAAGGCGTGCAAGGTGTCCAACGGCCCATCGCTGCCGAAAAGTCCCGTGTAGCCGCCCAGAACCGAACTCGCAGCGGCGACGCCCAGGCTCATCGCCAGCATCTGCACCATCGACAAAAGGCTGTTGCCGCTGCTGGCCATGCCGCCGTCGAGGTCACGGAGCGTCACCGTGTTCATCGCGGTGAACTGCAACGAGTTGACTGCACCGAAGAACAACAGCAACACGATGTGCAGCGCGAGTGGCTGGGTCGGTCCGGCGAAGCCGAACAAGCCCATCGCCAAGCCAACCAGCGCGGTGTTGACGACCAACACGCGCCGGTAGCCGAAATGTGTGATCAGCGGCGTGGTGAAGCGTTTCATGGTCATTCCCGCCAGCGCGATTGGCAACATCATCAGGCCCGCATGCAGCGGCGAATAGCCCATCGAAACCTGCAGCAGCAGCGGCAGCAGAAAGGGCATGCAGCCGCTGCCCAGGCGCGAGAACAGATTGCCGAGCAAGCCGATGCTCAACGTGGGCACCTTGAACAGCACGGGCGAGAACAGCGGTGCGGGTTTGCGTCCGGCGTGCAGCCAGTAGGCCGTCAGGCTGGCAAAGCCGAACACCATGAGCACGAAGACGCCGCCTTGGCGAAGGCCGAGTTCGGCCACGCCGTCGAGCGCCAGTGACACCGACACCATGCCCAGCGCCAAGAAAGCATAGCCAGTCGCGTCGAAGCGCTGCAGTGCCGCGCCCCGGAGGTCGGGCATGAAGCGCAGCGTCGCGATACAGCCCAGAACACCGACCGGCACGTTGATCAAGAAGATCCAATGCCACGACGCATACTGGACCAGCCAGCCGCCCAACGTCGGCCCCAGCAGTGGCCCGATCAGGCCGGGAATGGCGACGAAGCTCATCGCCTGCAAGAACTCGGTGCGGGGAACCGTGCGCAGGAGCGCCAACCGGCCCACGGGCAGCAACAGTGCGCCGCCGAGCCCCTGCACCACGCGTGCCGCCACGAGTTGGCCGAGGCCGTGCGAGAGCGCACAAGCGACCGATCCCAGGACGAACAACACGATCGCCGAAAAGAAGATGCGGCGGGTGCCGAAACGATCCGCGATCCAGCCCGATGCCGGAATCAGCATCGCCATGGTCAGCGAATAGGCCACCACCACCGACTGCATGCGAAGCGGGCTTTCGCCCAGGCCGGCCGCCATCGCCGGGAGTGCGGTATTGATGATGGTCGCGTCGAGCGTCTGCATGAAGAAGCCGACAGCCACGAGCCAGAGCAGGCTCTTGCGCACGGGATCGACGACGACGGAAACGGGTGGAGTCATGTACGAACCGGGGACCGGGAAGAACGACGGGCAGCAAAAAGCCGCCCTGAGGCGGCTTGGCGGGGACGCTGGGTCAACAGCATCCAGACATCAGGCGGAGAAGCTCGAGCCGCAGCCGCAGGTGCTGGTGGCGTTCGGGTTCTTGATCACGAACTGCGCGCCTTGGAGGTCTTCCTTGTAGTCGATCTCCGCGCCGACCAGGTACTGGTAGCTCATGGCGTCGATCAGCAGCGACACGCCGTTCTTGGTCATCGTCGTGTCGTCTTCGTTGGTGATCTCATCGAAGGTGAAGCCGTACGAGAACCCCGAGCAACCGCCGCCCTGCACGAACACACGCAGCTTGAGCTCCGGGTTGCCCTCCTCGGCGATCAGGTCGGCCACCTTGGCAGCCGCGCTGTCGGTGAACAGGATCGGTTCGGGCATCTGGGTCGGGGTCTGGATGGTTTCGGCAACTGCGCTCATGGCTTACTCCTGTGGGGTGGGCCGATGCAAACGGCCAATGACTGGGATGCTACTTCAACAACGCAAAAGCCGCCCCGAGGGGCGGCTTCGGCAACGTACGAAGTGCGGATATTCGCGTAGCGAGCCGCTGCAGGGCAAGGCGCAAACCGGAGCCGGACTCGCGTCCGGCGAGGATTTGCAACGCCGCCATGCAGTGGCGCAGTAGCGAAGATCCGTGCTTCGTCAGCGCTTGGAGAATTGCTTGCGGCGACGGGCGGAGTGCAGACCGACCTTCTTCCGCTCGACTTCGCGCGCATCGCGCGTCACGAAGCCGGCTTGGCTCAGCACGGGCTTGAGCGTTGCGTCGTAGTCGATCAGGGCGCGGGTGATGCCATGGCGCGCTGCGCCGGCTTGACCCGATTCGCCACCACCGGCCACGTTGATCATGATGTCGAAAGCTTCGACGTTGTTCGTCAAGAACAGCGGCTGCTTGGCGATCATGATGGACGTCTCGCGACCGAAATAGGCTTGGATGTCCTTGCCATTGATCATGATCTTGCCAGTGCCCTTTTTCATGAACACACGGGCGACGCTCGACTTGCGACGGCCGGTGCCATTGTTCCATTCACCGATCATTTGGCGGCCTCACGTTGGGCGTTGGTGGACAAGCCTGCGATCTCCAGGACCTTCGGCTGTTGTGCGGTGTGCGGATGTTCCGCGCCGCCGTAGACCTTGAGCTTCTTGATCATCGCGTAGCCAAGAGGACCCTTGGGCAGCATGCCCTTGACGGCCTTTTCCAGGGCACGGCCCGGGAACTTGTTCTGCATGTCGCGGAAGTTGGTGGCACTGATGCCGCCCGGGTAACCCGAGTGACGGTAGTACACCTTGTCGATCGACTTGGCGCCGGTCACGCGGAGCTGCGATGCGTTGATGATGACGATGAAGTCACCGGTATCGACGTGAGGCGTGTAAATGGCCTTGTGTTTGCCGCGCAAACGGAGAGCAACTTCGCTGGCTACTCGTCCGAGGACCTTGTCGGTCGCGTCAATCACAAACCACTCGTGCGTCACGTCAGCGGGTTTGGCGCTGAACGTTTTCATGAGTTTTCTCTTTCGAGGGTTTGGCGAGCTCCACGTGAGCCCGCGAACGTTGAACCCTTTTCCACGGTCGGCGTTCCTCTGGTGGGAATCTCTTAGGTGGGGTCTGCAAGACTGCCGGAGCGGAATTGCGCGCTTCGCCGCGGGGTTACGAAAACGCTGCGAAGCCTGCGATTATACGAAGAATCAGGACTGCGCCCCAATCCGGCAGGCGCATGCGGGTACGATCACCCCATGTTCAGTTACCGCCACGCCTTCCACGCCGGCAATCACGCCGACGTGCTCAAGCACACGGTGCTGATCGCGACGCTCGACCACCTTCTGGAAAAAGACGCCGCCTTGACCGTGGTGGACACCCACGCCGGTGCCGGCCTTTATCGCCTCGACGGCGACTATGCCGACACCAGCGGCGAGGCCGCCCAGGGCCTGCTGCGTCTGCTGGCACCGCCGCCAGCGGTCGTGCCGAAAAAGGGGGCGACGAAAGAGGCCGAGGCGCCACTTGCCGACGCCCTCGCCCGCTACCTCTCGGTCATCGCCGACTTCAACCCCAAAGGCGGCGCCAAGATCTATCCTGGCTCGCCGTTCATCGTGCAGCACTTATTGCGCGACCACGACCGGCTCAAGCTCTTCGAACTGCATCCGACCGATGCACGCACGCTTGCGGCCAACATCGCGCAGCTCGAAGCCGGGCGCCAGATCGCGGTGATGAGCGAAGACGGTTTCGGCAGCGCCACCAAGTTCCTGCCACCGCCGTCACGCCGCGCTCTGGTCCTGTGCGACCCCAGCTACGAGATCAAGAGCGACTACGCCCGCGTGCTCGATTTCGTCGACGGCGCCCTCAAGCGCTTCGCCACCGGCACCTATGCAGTGTGGTATCCCATCATTCCGCGCCCGGAGGCGCATGACCTGCCGCGCCGGCTCAAGACGATGGCCACCAAGGCCGGCAAGCCCTGGCTGCACGCGACGTTGACGGTGAAGTCGAGCAAGATCGTGACCACGCCCTCTGGCGAAACGCGCCGCCCGGGCCTGCCGGCGAGTGGCATGTTCCTGATCAACCCGCCCTACACGCTCAAGGCCCAGCTGGCTGCGGCGCTGCCGCAATTGGTGGACCGTCTTGCGCAGGACCGCAACGCCACCTTCTCGCTCGATGCCGGCGGCTGAGGGCGTCGAACCCGTCGCCTAGCGGCGCTTCCGTGCAGGCACGGAGCGCGCGACGCGCTTGACCGCTGCTGCGGGCGCGGCCTCAGGCGATTGCTGTAGAGCCGTGACGTCGGCCAACTCCCCGTTGCAGCGCATGTCGGGCGCATCGATCACGTGGAGCGCCACCTGCTTGATGCCCATGCTCACCATGCCGAGCGAATCCGCTGCGGCACGGCTCAGATCGATGATGCGACCGGGGCCAAACGGCCCTCGGTCGTTGATGCGCACCAGCACCTCTCGCCCATTGACCAGGCTGCGCACACACACCACCGTGCCGAAAGGCAGCGTGCGGTGTGCCGCGGTCAGCGCGCTCATGTCGAAGCGTTCGCCGTTGGCCGTCTTTCGCATGTGGAACGGCATCCCGTACCAGGAGGCGCCTCCGCGTTGAAAGATGGCACGCGGACCGTCGTCGCCCGGCACGCCGTCGTCCGGTGCGAGTTCGTCCATGCCCGACGATGCGAGGTCGTACCGGACCGACGGCACAGCCGACCTCGGCAATGCACCGGCCGGAACGGCCAGTTCGCGCGTTAATGGGCGAAGTCCCGGAACCAGCGGGGCGTCGGGCGCGGTGGCGGACACATCGGAAGGCTGCGTCGGTACGGCACACGCCACGAGAAGCAGGGCGGCGGCGCACGTGAGCACCGTTTGCCGCAGCGTCCGATGACCACGCAACGTCATGCGCTCCCTTCCAGCCGGTCCAGCAGGGCGAGCGTGGCTGTGGCCTGGTTCATCGTGTAGAAGTGCAACGCCGGTGCGCCGCCCGCGCGCAGGCGCTCACACAAAGTTGCCACTGCGTCGAGGCCGAAAGCCTTGATCGACGCCGTGTCGTCGCCATAGCCCTGCAGACGCAGCCGGATCCAGCGCGGGATCTCGGCACCGCAGGCATCGGAAAACCGCATCAGCTGCGTGGAGCTGGTGATGGGCATCACGCCCGGCACGATCGGAGTGTCGATGCCCAGGCGCCGCACGTCGTCGACGAAGCGAAAGTACGCGTCGGCATTGAAGAAGTACTGCGTGATGGCCGAATCGGCACCCGCCTTGACCTTCGATGCGAAGGCTTGCAGGTCGGCCTCGGGCGAACGCGCCTGCGGGTGCACTTCGGGATAGCAAGCAACCTCGACGTGGAAATCACGCCCGGTCTCCTGACGGATGAAAGCCACCAGATCGCTCGCGTGGCCGAACTCGCCGCCAACGCCGTAGCCGCTCGGCAGGTCGCCGCGCAGCGCCACCAGACGCCTGACGCCCATGGCCTTCAGCTCGCCCAGCTGCGTGCGCACCGTCGCCTTGGTAGCGCCGATGCAGGAGAAATGACTGGCCGCATCGACGCCCTCCGCCAGAATTTCGCGCACCGCACCGAAGGTCCCCTCGTGGGTCGAGCCGCCCGCGCCGTAGGTGACCGAGCAGAACTCGGGCTGCTGGGCGTAGAGCTGCTGGCGCACGGCGCGCAGCTTGACCGCGCCTTCGGGCGTCTTGGTCGGAAAGAACTCAAAGCTCAGTGGCAGGCGCACCGGCGACTCCTGAAGTGCCGTCCCCGCGAACGGCATGAATGAAGAACTCGCGGTTGCCGTCGCCCCCCTCGATGGGACTGTCGATCCAGCGCAGCACCCGAAGGCCGAGGTCGGCGCAGGCCGCCCGCAGCCGCGCCTCGACCACGGCGTACATCGCCGCATCGCGCACGATGCCGCCCTTGCCGACCTGGCCCGGCTGCAGCTCGAACTGCGGCTTGACCAGCATCAGCAGATCGCCCTCGGCGGCCAGGAAAGGCACGACCGCCGGCAGCACCAGCGTCTGCGAGATGAACGAGAGGTCGCCGACGATGAGATCGAAATCCGTGCGCTCGACGTCGGACAGGTCGTCCACCGTCAGCGCGCGGGCGTTGACCTGCTCTATCGCCGTCACACGCTCGTCGCCTCGAATCCGGTCGTGCAGTTGGCCGTGACCGACATCGACGCCGACGACGTGCGCGGCACCCTGCTGCAACAGGCAGTCGGTGAACCCGCCGGTCGACTGGCCGATGTCCAGGCAGTGCCTGCCCGTGGGATCGATGCCGGTCGCCTTCAGCGCGCCCTCGAGCTTCAGCCCGCCGCGAGACACATAGCGAGACTCGGCCGCGTCGACCAGCTCGAGCTCGGCCGATGCCGGAATCTCGTCGCGGTTTTTCCCGACGCTGCGCCAGTCGGCACCGCTCCCGGCATCGCGCCAGCGCAGGCCGCCCGCGATGAGCCGGACAGCCTGAGAGCGCGAAGCCGCAAGGCCTCGCTCCACCAATAGTTGATCAGCGCGCACGGGCGGATCAGTAGCGGTACGTGTCCGCCTTGTACGGACCCGCCTTGTCGACACCGATGTAGGCGGCCTGCGCATCCGTGAGTTCGGTCAGCATCACGCCGACCTTCTTCAGATGCAGGCGCGCGACCTTCTCGTCGAGGTGCTTCGGCAGCACGTAGACCTTGCCGGCTTCGTAAGCGTCCTGCTTGGTGAAAAGCTCGATCTGCGCGATGGTCTGATTGGCGAACGACGACGACATCACGAAGCTGGGGTGGCCGGTGCCGCAGCCCAGATTCACCAGGCGGCCCTTGGCCAGCAGGATGATCTTCTTGCCATCGGGGAACTTGATGTGGTCGACCTGCGGCTTGATCTCTTCCCACTCGTACTTCTCGATCGACGCGATATCGATCTCGTTGTCGAAGTGGCCGATGTTGCAGACGATCGCCTGGTCCTTCATGGCGAGCATGTGCTCGTGGCGGATCACGTCGCGGTTGCCGGTGGTCGTCACAAAGATGTCGGCCTTGTCGGCGGCGTACTCCATCGTCACGACCTTGTAGCCTTCCATCGCGGCCTGCAGGGCGTTGATGGGGTCGATCTCGGTGACCCACACCTGGGCGCTCAATGCGCGCAGTGCCTGGGCCGAACCCTTGCCCACGTCGCCGTAGCCGGCGACCACCGCCACCTTGCCGGCGATCATCACGTCGGTCGCGCGCTTGATGCCGTCGACCAGCGATTCGCGGCAGCCGTACAGGTTGTCGAACTTGCTCTTGGTGACCGAGTCGTTCACGTTGATGGCGCGGAACAACAGCGTTCCCTTGGCCGACATCTCGTTCAGTCGGTGCACGCCGGTGGTCGTCTCTTCGGTCACGCCGATGATCTCGGCGGACTTGCGGGTGTACCAGGTCGAATCGACAGCCAGCTTGGCCTTGATCGCGGCGTAGAGGATGCGCTCTTCTTCGCTGGTCGGGTTGGCCAGCACGCTCTGGTCCTTCTCGGCGTTCTTGCCCAGGTGCATCAGCAGCGTGGCGTCCCCGCCGTCGTCCAGGATCATGTTCGGGCCTTCGCCCTTCGAACCCTTGGGGCCGAAGTCGAAGATCGAGTGGGTGTAGTCCCAGTAGTCGGTGAGCGACTCGCCCTTGATCGCGAACACCGGCGTGCCAGCGTCGGCGATGGCCGCGGCGGCGTGGTCCTGCGTCGAGAAGATGTTGCACGATGCCCAGCGCACGTCGGCGCCGAGGGCTTGCAAGGTTTCGATCAGCACGGCCGTCTGGATGGTCATGTGCAGCGAGCCGGTGATGCGTGCGCCCTTCAGCGGCTGCGCCTTGGCGAACTCCTCGCGGATGGCCATCAGGCCGGGCATCTCGGTCTCGGCGATCTTGATTTCCTTGCGGCCCCAGGCGGCAAGGGACAGGTCGGCGATGGCCTGGTCGGCGGAAGAAACGGGGGTGGGTTTGAGAACAGCGCTCATGAGAACTCCAAAGCAAGTTTGAAAAACTGCCGCTGCACCTGGAGGTCTGACCGGAAAAGGACTCACCCCGGGCACAGCGGGTGAGCGTGGTTGCGATGTGGTCCGAGCCTCACGCCTGACGGCGCTGCAACGCTCCTCGGAAGCCGCCATTTTAGCGCCGACATCTGGTGCCCCCTCGGCAGGTCGGCGAAGCGCAGCCCTCAGAGGGCCTGGATCTTGCGGCGCAGCGGGCGATCGAACCAGCGATCGGCGGCCCAGCTCGCCGCGATCATGGCGCCAACAAGCGGGATGCCGAGAAGCGGATATCGATTATCAGGGATGCCGAAATGCGCCAACAGTTCGCTCAGTGCAACCTGAAATGCCAGATGCAACATGTACAGCGCATAGGAAATCACGCCGAGCTGTTGCAACGCGCCGCTGAACATGCCCATTGGCAACTCGGCTTCTGCCAGCGCGAGGATCAGAACCGGAAACACAACGAAGATGGAGACGATCTCTACATCCGCGTTCACGGGTGCGACCAGGCACCCCACGAGCACGACCAGGCCGACCAAGCTCCAGCCCTTGTGCAGTTGCTTGGCGCCGCGGGTCGCGCGGCGCACGTGCCAGTCATAGACCTGCATGCCAAGGAAGAACGAGAAGCTGACCCGGGCGAAGCCCGCCGCGAACACATCCCACGTCGGGCCGCCCTGGTCGATGCGGAAGGCTGCGAGCTGAATCGCCAGGATTGCGCCCGACCCGATGATCACCGTCCATCGAACATGCGGATCGCGCAGCTGCCTGCAAAAGATCGCAAAGAACAGATTGACCAAGAGCTCGAAAAATATCGACCACGCCGGGAAGTTGAAGGAATAGATGAAGCCGTGCGCATCGAGGGATGGCGATGGCAGCATGGCCAGGGCGAAAGGCAGTTTGCCCAGCATCGCCACCGGGGACCATGGCAGGTGGGGCGCCAGGGCGATCAATACTCCAATCAGGCCAAGGAGATAGAGGGGATAAAGGCGCAACAGCCGCGCGCGCATGAAGGCCCGCGGCGAAATGGAACCCGAAGCCAGCTTGTCGGCATAGGCGTGCGCGAGCACGAAGCCACTCAATCCAAAGAAAAAGTCGACAGCCAGAAACCCGCTGTCGAAGAGTTGCCCGTGGAAACGTACGCCGTGGTGGACCGCCACCACAAGGGCAGCCACGCCGCGGGCCGCGTCGAGCGCATGGAAAAGTCGTTTGTCAGTTGCCGAGCTCACGGGATCTCTCCGGGCATGCCCTGGGGCCGCATCTATGAAAACAAAAGTTTGACATGTTACCGATTGTGTTGCAACTCGTAAGCGACCGCAAGCGCGGTTTCAGAACATGCCGACGCCCAATAGTTGACTAACCACTTTCATCCAGTAACATTTCATCGCGACCGGCGTCGGGAGGTGCTGGCGAGTTGATAGAACAAGAGCGCACAAGCGCGAAGGGAGTGCAATGCAAGGAACGTCCAGAACGCTGTGCGCAGCGGTGGTGTTGGGTGCCCTGTTGACCGCGTGCGGCGGCGGCGGTGGTGGTGGTGGTGGTGGTGGCAGCGACAACGGAAGCACGAACCTGTCGGGCGGCGGTGTTTCCGCGCCAGCCCAGGCCGAGCTGACCGTCCAGGTGAGCGTCAACGGCAAGCCGGTCACGCCGGATGCGTCGGGCGCTTACGCGGTGAAGCCAGGCGACACCGTGGGGGTCACACCGAGCCAGACGGCGAGCTGGACGTCGGCCAACGGAGCGACGGGTGCGATCACGCTGCGCAATCCCGCTGTCTCCGGCAGCCAGTGGACGGCACAAGTGGTCAACACGTCGACGAACGAAGCGCTCTATACAGTGACAGCGAACAGTGGGTCAGGGGCCACACTTCGAAGCATTTTCAAAGTGGCCGGTGGCGACGCGCGCAATGGCGCTTATGCGGTCTTTGCAACCAACGGCACCCGCCAGACGCTGGTGCTCAACTTCGACATCAAGACCTACGAGATGAGCGAGGGCATGAGCAAGACGGTTGCCGGCTCCCTCGACAAAGACCCAAGCGCGGCCGAAACCTACGTTTTCTACGCCCCCGGTAACAGTGACGTCACGACGGCGCGTTTCAGGGTGGCGCAAGACACCATCGTGGGCGCCTTTCCTTTTGGCGTCACGCAATCTCCGACAGTGGCCTATGCCGTACAGCCTTTCGTGGCTTCGCGCGCGCTGGCGACCAGTCAAGCGGACCTCGACGGCGTCTACAACCGCTTCGGCATCGACGTTTCTGCCACCGCGGCCGTTTCGGACATTTCCCAGTTCCGGATCTCGGCAGGCGGCACAACCCTGAGACGCTGCGCCGACATGACGATCTACCGCATCGATGACTGCCCCGTTGCTTCTTTGCAAACCTGGAGCGTGTCACCCGGGTCCAGCGCAGGAACCTGGCGCATGGTCCAAGCTTCGGACCCGGCCGGCTACGCCGACTTCGCAATGGCACAGGTCGGCGATCAAAAAATCTTCCTCGCCGCCGGCAAGCTCCGGACGGACCCGATCGCCTCGGTTTTCCGCATAGCCGTGGCTGAAAGCGGCAACTGGCCTGCCGGGCGCGGCTATGGCAGCACCACGAAAGGCTCCTGGGGCCAGGTCGACGTGGGCGCGACGGAATCATTCAGAACCGCCATCGCCGTCGATGGAACCGCCTCCAGCGCACACAACATCTTCGGATCGCTGGGTCTCATGGGACCTCAAGGCATCCGCACGATCGTCAACGGCGCGCCCGGAGAGACGTACTTCGCGATGCAGGGTGCCGGCATCTTCGCCATCATCGGCGCGAGAAACCTGCAGACGGGCGGCTATCTGCAGCTCAATCTGATGGACTGAACAGACGGCGGGCCTTGCGCTGCCGATGTGCAAGGCCTGCCGTCTCTGCGCCAGACCGGCGCTCGCTAAAATCGTCGGCTTTGCGTAGCCGCCGCGCCGTGCGCGCCCCGCGCTCACCGTACCTCGCGCGACCCGCGTTCACGCCATGACCTTCGAATCCGAAACCCGCCGCCGTCGCACCTTTGCGATCATTTCCCACCCCGACGCCGGCAAGACCACGCTGACCGAGAAGCTGCTGCTGTTCTCGGGCGCGATCCAGATCGCCGGGTCGGTCAAGGCGCGCAAGGCGACGCGCCATGCGACGTCGGATTGGATGGAAATCGAAAAGCAGCGCGGCATCTCGGTGGCGTCGTCGGTCATGCAGATGCTGTACCGCGACCACGTCATCAATCTGCTCGACACACCCGGCCACAAGGACTTCTCCGAAGACACCTACCGCGTGCTGACAGCCGTCGACTCGGCGCTGATGGTGATCGACGCGGCCAACGGCGTTGAAGCACAGACGCGCCGCCTGATCGAGGTCTGCCGCCAGCGCGACACGCCCATCATCACCTTCGTCAACAAGATGGACCGCGAGGTGCGTGAACCGCTGGACATCATGGACGAGATCGAGCGCGAGCTCGGCATGCCCTGCGTGCCCATGACGTGGCCCGTCGGCCAAGGCAAGAGCTTCGGCGGCATCATGAACCTGCGCACGCAGACCATGACGGTGTTCGACTCCGGCAAGGAGCGGCTGCCGCAGGAGTTCGAAACCATCGCACTCGACAACCGCGACGAACTCATCAAGCGCTTCGGCGCCGAGTTCGAGAACGCCGAGCAGAGCATGGAGCTCGCTGCCGGCGCCTCTCCCGCCTGGGACCGCGAGGCCTTCCTGGCCGGCAAGCAGACGCCCGTGTTCTTCGGCTCCGGCGTCAACAACTTCGGCGTGATGGAAGTGCTCGATGCGCTGGTCGACCTGGCGCCCGCGCCGCAGTCGCGCACCAGCACCACGCTGGTCAACCGCCAGCCGGTGACGCGCGAGATCCAGCCCGCGGACAAGGACTTCGCCGGCGTCGTCTTCAAGGTGCAGGCCAACATGGACCCCTCGCACCGCGACCGCATTGCCTTCGTGCGGATGGCGTCCGGCAAGTACACGCCCGGCATGAAGCTCAAGGTGCAGCGCACCTCGAAGGAACTGCGCCCGACCAGCGTCGTGACCTTCATGAGCCAACGTCGCGAAGCGGTGGAAGAAGCGTATGCGGGCGACATCGTCGGCTTCACCACGCATGGCGGTGTGCAGCTGGGCGACACCATCACCGACGGCGCCAACCTGATGTTCACCGGCCTGCCCTTCTTCGCGCCCGAGCTGTTCATGACGGTGATCCTGAAGAATCCGCTGCGCACCAAGCAGCTGCAGCAGGGCCTGGCACAGCTGGGCGAAGAGGGCGCGATCCAGGTGTTCCGTCCGGAGATCGGCGGCCCGATGCTGCTCGGCGCGGTCGGCCAGCTGCAATTCGAGGTGGTGCAGCACCGCCTCAAGGGCGAGTACGACGTCGACGTGCGCCTCGAGGGCTGCCAGTACACCGGCGCCCGCTGGATCACCGCCGACACGCCGGCCGAGCTGCGCGACTTCGTCAACGCCTACCCGGCACGCATGGCGCTCGACGCCGCCAACACGCTGGCCTACCTCTGCACCTCGCCCTATGACGTGCGGCTGGCGCAGGAGCGCTTTCCGAAGATTCATTTCCATCCGCTGCGCGAGCATGCGGGGCTGGCGCTGCAGAGCGCAGGTTGATGCGGCCGTTGACGGACTGGCCCGCCGTCGCGGCCTCCCTGCTGCTCGGCGTCTTCACCGACATCGACGACACGCTGACCACCGACGGCGCGATCACGCACGACGCGCTCGCGGCGCTCGGCGCGCTGAAGGCCGCCGGACTGCACGTCATCGCCATCACCGGCCGGCCCGTCGGCTGGAGCATGCCCTTCGCTGCGGCGTGGCCGATCGACGCCATCGTGGCGGAGAACGGCGCCGTGGCGCTGGTGCCGCCGTCGGCACCGGGCGATGCGTTGTCGAAGCGCTACTTGCAGGACGCGCCGACACGGGCGGCGAACTACGCACGCATGCAGCAAGTGCTCGCACGCATCGAGCGCGAAATCCCGGGCGCCGTGCGCGCCACGGATTCACCCGGCCGCGAAACCGACATCGCGATCGACCACAGCGAGTTCGTGCATCTCGACGAAGCGCAGATCGCCGCCGTCGTGGCGCTGATGCACGCCGAAGGCATGCATGCGACGGTGAGCAGCATCCACATCAACGGCTGGTACGGCGACCACAACAAGCTCGAAGGCGCGCGCTGGATCGTGCGCGAACTGCTGGGCCGATCGCTCGACGACGAGATGGACCGCTGGGCCTATGTCGGCGATTCGACCAACGACCAGCTGATGTTCAAGACCTTCGCCCACAGCATCGGCGTGGCCAACGTGGCGCGCTTCGTGCCCAAGCTGGCGCATCTGCCGCACTATGTGACGCAAGGCGAGCGCGGTGCGGGCTTCGCGGAAGTGGCCGCCGCCGTGCTGGCCGCACGCTGACGCGGTTTCGGTCGTTGGCGTAGCATGTCGGACTCGGCCTCGCGCCGATGCTGTGGCGGCAACTCCGCCGTCACCCCGCCCCCTTTCTTTCCATCCTCCGTTGCTCGACGAAAGACGCCTCATGACCACTTCCTACCCCTCGACCCAGCTGCTCATCGCCAATGAATGGGTCGATGCCAAGAGCGGCAAGACGCTCGACGTGCGCAACCCCGCCACCGGCCAGGTGATCGGCCAGGTCGCCCACGCGGGCATCGCGGACCTGGACCGCGCTCTGGCTGCGGCGCAGAAGGGCTTCGAGGCCTGGCGCGACACCCCCGCCAACGAGCGCGCCGCGATCATGCGTCGCGCCGCCGGCCTGATCCGCGAACGCGCCGACCAGATCGCCCCGCTGCTCACGCAGGAGCAAGGCAAGCCACTGGCAGAAGCGCGCGTCGAGACGCTCGCTTCCGCCGACATCATCGAATGGTTCGCCGACGAAGGCCGCCGCGTGTACGGCCGCATCGTGCCCTCGCGCAACCTGGCCGCGCAGCAACTGGTGATGAAGGAGCCGGTCGGCCCTGTCGCCGCCTTCACGCCTTGGAACTTCCCGATCAACCAGGTGGTGCGCAAGCTCGGTGCCGCGCTGGCCGCCGGCTGCTCGTTCCTGGTGAAGGCACCGGAAGAAACGCCTGCCTCGCCCGCCGCGCTGATCAAGGCCTTCGTCGACGCCGGCGTGCCGGCCGGCACCGTGGGTCTGGTCTTCGGAGACCCGGCCGAGATCTCGAACTATCTGATTCCGCATCCGGTGATCCGCAAGATCACGTTCACCGGCTCGACGCCGGTGGGCAAGCAGCTCGCCGCGATGGCCGGCGCTCACATGAAGCGCGCGACGATGGAACTGGGCGGCCACGCGCCGGTGATCGTGGCGGAAGACGCCGACGTGGCGTTGGCCGTGAAGGCCGCCGGTGCCGCCAAGTTCCGCAACGCCGGCCAGGTCTGCATCTCGCCGACCCGCTTCCTGGTGCACAACAGCCTGAAAGCCGAGTTCGCGCAACTCCTGGTCAAGCATGCACAGAGCCTGAAGCTCGGTGACGGCCTCGCCGAAGGCACGACCCTCGGCCCGCTCGCCAACGACCGCCGTCTGACCGCCATGGCCAAGGTGATCGAGAACGCGCAGGCCACCGGCGCCAAGGTCGCGACCGGCGGAGAGCGTGTGGGCAGCAGCGGCAACTTCTTCGCGCCGACGGTGCTGACCGACGTGTCGCTCGAGTCCGACATCTTCAACAACGAGCCCTTCGGCCCGGTCGCCGCCATCCGCGGCTTCGACACGCTGGACGAAGCCATCGCCGAATCCAACCGCCTGCCCTTCGGCCTGGCCGGCTACGCCTTCACGGCGTCGATCAAGAACGCGCACCAGCTCGCGCGCCGCGTCGAAGTCGGCATGCTGTGGATCAACCAGCCCGCCACGCCCTCACCGGAAATGCCGTTCGGCGGCGTGAAGGATTCGGGCTATGGCTCGGAAGGCGGGCCGGAGGCTGTGGAGGCTTACCTGAACACCAAGGCGGTGTCGATCATGGCGGCCTGATCGCCATCTGGCTGCCAGGCATTGAAGCCGCTACCGCTGGGTAGCGGCTTTTTTCATTGCCCCTTCGCCAACCCCAGCTTCTCGATGATCACCTTCTCACGCGCCACCGTGTCCTGCGCGAACTTGGTGTACTGCGCCGAGCTCAGGTAGTTGGGCAGCATGTCGTACTTGCCAAGCGCAGCCACGTAGCTCGGCTCTTCCATCGCCTGCTTGAAGGCGTCGTGCAGCTTCTTGACCACCTCGGGCGGCGTGCCCTTGGGCGCGCCGATGCCGAAGGGCGAGTTCTGCACGATGTCGTAGCCCAGTTCCTTCAGCGTCGGAGCATCGGGGAACTTCGCCAGCCGCTTGTCGCCCCAGGTGTTCAGAACGCGCAGCTTGCCAGCCTCGACCTGCGGCGCGAAGCCGGTGCTGTCGGCACCCGACATCAGCTGCCCGCCTTGCAGCGCAAGCATCAGGTCGGCACTGCCTTTGTACGGCACGTGCTGCAGTTGAATGCCGGCCTGCTGCGCGATGATTTCCGTGGTGAGGTGCGGGCTCGTCAACGTGCCGGTAGAGCCGTAGGTCAGTTTGCCGGGATTGGCCTTGGCAAAGTCGACGAAGTCTTTCCAGGTCTTGAACGGGCTGTCGGCAGGCACCACGATGCCGAAGGCATAGCCGGTCACGTTGATGACGTAGCTGATGTCCTTGATCGGGTCCCAGTTGATCTTGGTCGTATAGCCCAGGCGGAACACGCCGAGCGGAATCTGCCCGACGGTGTAACCGTCGGCAGGCGTGCTCTGCAACGCCTGCGCGGGCAGCGTTCCGCCGGCACCGGGCTTGTTCTCGACGATGACCGACTGGCCGAGGATCTTGCCGGCGTTGTCGGCGAGCTGGCGCATCGTGATGTCGGTGGGACCGCCCGCAGGGAAGGCGATGATCAGCTTGATGGGCTTCTGCGGAAAGCCTTGCGCGTACGCGGCCAGCGGCGCGAGCAGGCTTGCGGCAGCGAGCGCGACGGTGCGACGAATGATTGAGCGGCGGGACATGGGATCTCCTGGATCGAGGTCGTGGACAACCCCGCATTGGGCCGCCGTCCCAAGGCTGCGGCAATCGGTGCTCACCCCCAGGCCTGTCGCACATGCGTCGAACGCGCCAACGAAAAACGCGCGCTCTCGGAGCGCGCGTTGTTCAGAAACGATGACGGTCAGCGCGCTGTCGCGCGCCTCTGTCAGCAGCCCGAAGGCCGGCTGCCGCGCATGGGCACCAAGCCGCTGACGCGCAGGGTCACACCGCTGTTGTCGGTGGCCGTGAAGGTCTTGCGGTTGAACTGGATGCGATCGCGATCGCGCTGGACCTGCGTATCGGTGCCGTCCTGCTTGTTGCTGAACTCTCGCCCGTTGACGTTGAGGAACATCAGGTAGACCGTGTCTGCGTTCGGCAGGTAACGCACGTCACCGAACGCGGTGCCTTCGCCGAGGACACGGTTGGCACCGTCGAACTTGAAGGCGCACACCTCAGGATTGGAGCCCACAGGATTGTTCTTTTCGACATCGGTGAGGTTCAACGATCCATTCCCGTACACGCCGTCCAGGCCACTGACGCTGGCGTCGGTGATGGTCAGCACGCCGATGCGGTCGCTTGGGCTGGGATCATCGTCATTGCCGCCGCCGCCGCACGCGGTAAGCGCCGCTGCGGCGGCGAAGGTAACGGCAAAGGTTTTCAGCAGAGTGTTCATGACAAGTTCCAGGGTGTTGAAGGAAGGGCGCGGACTCCGTCGCCACGCTGCCATTCTCAAAAGTTCCCCATAATTCCGCGTGAGTGTTTCTAGCTGCCCACGGTAGGAAACTGCCGACTTTTAGAGGAGGTGGTGCCTCGCTCCAACACGCCCTTCAACGCCACGCCCGTGTGCGTACCCAGTGCGACCACATCCTCCGGCGGCGCGGCGGCAACGATGCGACCGCCCCCGTTCCCGCCTTCGGGCCCGAGGTCGATCAACCAATCGGCCTCGGCGATCACGTCGAGGTCGTGCTCGATCACCACCACGCTGTGGCCGCCATTCACCAGCCGGTGCAGCACATGGATCAGCTTCTCGACGTCGGCCATGTGCAGGCCGACCGTCGGTTCGTCGAGCACGTACAGCGTGTGCGGCGCCTTCTGCCCACGGCGCGTGATGTCGTCGCGCACCTTGCTCAGCTCGGTCACGAGCTTGATGCGCTGCGCCTCTCCGCCGCTGAGCGTCGGTGAGGGCTGGCCCAGCGTGAGGTACCCGAGCCCCACGTCCTTCAGCAGCTGCAGCGGGTGGCTGATGTTCGGCATGGCGGCGAAGAAGTCGACCGCTTCGTCGACCTCCATCTGCAGCACGTCGCCGATGCTCTTGCCGCGCCAGCTCACTGCCTGCGTCTCGGGATTGAAGCGCGCACCGTGGCAGACCTCGCACGGCACTTTCACGTCGGGCAGGAAGCTCATGCCGATGGTCCGCACGCCCGCGCCGTCGCAAGCCGGGCAGCGTCCCTCGCCGGTGTTGAAGCTGAAGCGTGCCGGGCCGTAGCCGCGCGCCTTCGCTTCGAGCGTGTCAGCGAACAGCTTGCGGATGGTGTCCCAGAAGCCGATGTAGGTCGCGGGGCAGCTGCGCGGCGTCTTGCCGATGGGGGTCTGGTCGACCTCGAGCACGCGGTCGATGGTCTCGTAGCCGTCGACCGACCGGCAGCCCGACCACGCCGGGCGCTTGCCGACTGCGTCGTTGTCGCGTCCCGCCTTGGTCATGCGCTGGATCACCACGGCCTGCACGTTGGCCAGCAGCACGTCGCGCGCCAGCGTCGACTTGCCGGAGCCGCTCACGCCGGTGATGGCCACCAGGCGGTGCAGCGGCAGCGTCGAGGTCACGTCCTGCAGGTTGTGCAGGTCGGCGCCGTGCACCGTCAGCCAGCCGGATGCGCCGGGCTCGGGCGGCGGCACCTGGCGCCGCGTCTGCAGCGGATGCTTGATCGCATCGCGCAGGTAGCGGCCGGTCTGCGAATCGCCTGCGGCTTCGATGTCGGCCACGGCGCCTTGCGCCACCAGCCGGCCGCCGCGCTTGCCCGCGCTGGGGCCGATGTCGATGATGTGGTCGGCGCGTCGGATGGTGTCCTCGTCGTGCTCGACCACCACCAGCGTGTTGCCCTTGTCGCCCAGCTTGTGCAGCGCGTTGAGCAGGATCTGGTTGTCGCGCGCGTGCAGGCCGATGGTCGGCTCGTCGAGCACGTAGCACACGCCCTGCAGGTTGCTGCCGAGTTGCGCCGCCAGGCGGATGCGCTGCGCCTCGCCGCCGCTCAGCGTCGGCGCACCGCGGTCCAGCGTGAGGTAACCCAGCCCGACCTCCTCGAGGAACTCGAGCCGGCTCTTGATCTCGGGCACCAGGTCGCGCGCGATCTCTGCCTCGCGGCCGACCAGCACCAGGTCTTCGAACCAGGTGCGGATGTCGGTGACGCTCATGCGCGCGATCTCGGTGATGCCGATGCCGCCGCTGCCGAAAGGCCCGGCCTGCACATTGGGATGTGCCGAGACGCCGAAGCTCACGGCGCGCGCCGTGGCGTTGAGCCGCGTGCCTTCGCAGGTCGGGCAGGCGGCCTCGCCCACGTCCTCGGCCTCGGGTTCGGCGAAGGTTTGCTCGCGGCCCTTCTGGTCGTCGGCCAGCACCGAGTCGTCGTAGACCTTGCGCTGGTCCTTGGTCAGCTTCACGCCGGTGCCGACGCAGTCGGGGCACCAGCCGTGCTTGCTGTTGTAGCTGAACAGGCGCGGGTCGAGCTCGGCGTAGCTGGTGCTGCAGACCGGGCAGGCGCGCAGCGTGGAGAACACGTGGGTGCGACCGATGCCTACCGTCGGCGTGCCGGCCATCATCGCGGCCTTGAGCCCGGTCAGCTCGCTCATGACATGGACCACGCCCTTGCCGTGCTCCAGCGCCTTGGTCAGCAACGCGCGCAGCGCGGCCTCGTTATCGGGCGTCACGTCGATGCTGCCGACCGGCAGTTCGATGCTGTGCTCCTTGAAGCGATCGAGCCGCGGGAACGGGTTGGTCGGCAGGAAACCGCCGTCCACGCGCAGGTGCGTGAAGCCGCGCGGCCGCGCCCAGTCGGCCAGCTCGGTGTAGACGCCCTTGCGATTGCTCACCAGCGGCGCCAGCAGACCGATGTGCTGGCCCTTGAAGTTCTTCAGCAACTGGGCGGCGATGCTGTCGGGCGTTTGCGGCTGCACGGCGGCGCCGTCCTTGACGCAGTGCTGCGTGCCCAGCTTGACGTACAGCAGCCGCAGGAAGTGCCACACCTCCGTCGTCGTGCCCACCGTGCTCTTGCGGCCGCCGCGCGACAGGCGCTGCTCGATCGCCACCGTCGGCGGAATGCCGTAGACGGCATCGACCTCGGGGCGGCCCGCCGGCTGCACGATGCTGCGCGCGTACGCGTTGAGCGATTCGAGATAGCGGCGCTGCCCTTCGTTGAACAGGATGTCGAAGGCCAGCGTCGACTTGCCGGATCCGCTCACGCCGGTGACGACGCTGAACTTTCCGCGTGGGATGTCGACGCTCAGGTTCTTCAGGTTGTGCTCGCGCGCGTTGACGATCTGAATCGCGTCGCGGCCAAATGCCGGCAAGGCGCGCGGCGCCAGGGCCGCGCCACTGCGTTCGCGCACCGCATGGCGCGACGGGCCGAGCGACAGCTCGTAGTCGCGCAGCGCATCGCCGGTCGAGGTGCCGGTCATCTCGCGCACGTGCTCCGGCGTGCCGACCGCGACGATCTGTCCGCCGCCGTCGCCGCCTTCGGGGCCGAGGTCGATCAGCCAGTCGCTGGCGCGGATCACGTCGAGGTTGTGTTCGATGACGATCAGCGAATGGCCGGCGTCGAGCAGCTTGCGCAGGGCGCGCATCAGCCGCGCGATGTCGTCGAAGTGCAAGCCGGTGGTCGGCTCGTCGAACAGGAAGAGCGTGCCCTTGCGTGCGATGGCCTGCTTGCTCGCACTGCCGTTCTTCGCCGCCTCGGCCAGGAAGCCGGCCAGCTTGAGCCGCTGCGCCTCGCCGCCTGAGAGCGTCGGCACTGGCTGCCCCAGTTTCACGTAGTCGAGCCCGACATCGGAAATAGGCTGCAGCGTGCGCAGCACCTCGCGATCGGACGCGAACAGTGCGGTCGCCTCCGCCACCGTGAGGTCGAGCACGTCGGCCACGTTCAGCATGCGGCCGCCGCGCTCGATCGTCACCTCCAACAACTCCGGCCGGTAGCGCTTGCCATCGCAGTCGGGGCAGCGCAGGTACACGTCCGACAGGAACTGCATCTCGACGTGCTCGAAGCCCGAGCCGCAGCAGGTCGGGCAGCGCCCGTCGCCGCTGTTGAAGCTGAACTTGCTGGCGGTGTAGCCGCGCTGGCGCGACAGCGCGGCGGTCGCGAAGATCTCGCGCACCGCGTCCCATGCGCCCACATAGCTCGCGGGGTTGGAGCGCGCGGTCTTGCCGATCGGCGACTGGTCGACGAAAACGACCTCGCTCAAATGGTCGGCGCCCAGCAGCCGGTCGTGCTCGCCTGGCGTTTCGGTCGCCTTGCCGAAGTGGCGCATCAAGGCCGGCGCCAGCACGTCCTGCACCAGCGTCGACTTGCCCGAGCCGCTGACGCCGGTGACGACCACCAGGCGTTGCAGCGGGAAGTCCACGGTGATGTTTTGCAGGTTGTGCTCGCGCGCGCCCTCGAGGATCAGGCGCGGCGTGCTGTCGGTCACCGGGCGCTTGAAGCCCATGCCGATCTGCTTGCGGCCGCCCAGGTAGTCGCCGGTAAGCGTGGCGGCATTGCGCAGTTCGTCGGTGGTGCCGTCGAACACAATCTGCCCGCCGCGAATGCCGGGGCCGGGGCCCATGTCGATCACGCGGTCGGCGGCCAGCATCACGGCCGGGTCGTGCTCGACCACCACCAGCGTGTTGCCCGCGTCGCGCAGGCGCAGCATGGCCTCGGTGATGCGGTTCATGTCGCGCGGGTGCAGGCCGATGCTGGGCTCGTCGAGCACGAACAATGTGTTGACCAGCGACGTGCCGAGCGCGGTCGTGAGGTTGATGCGCTGCACCTCGCCGCCGGAAAGCGTGCGGCTCTGCCGGTCGAGCGTGAGGTAGCCGATGCCGACGTCGTGCAGGTAGCGCAGGCGCGTGGTGATCTCCTCGAAAAGCAGCTTCAGTGCCTGCACGTCGCCTTCGTTGGCGGTCGCACCGTTGCCGTGGCTCTCGATGCCGTCGAAGAAACGGCGCAGCCGCTCGATGGGCAGCATCATCAAGTCGTGCAGGCACAGGCCGGGCAAGGCTTCGAGTTGCGCACGCGACCACTTCGTGCCGACCGGCATGAAGCGCTTGGCCGGTGCCAGAACGCCGTCGGCGTCTTCCTTGCTGCCGATGCGCCACAGCAGGCTGTCGAGCTTCAGGCGCGCGCCGCTGCAGGTGGGGCACGTCGTGTAGCTGCGGTACTTCGACAAGAGCACGCGGATGTGCATCTTGTACGCCTTGCTTTCCAGGTAACCAAAAAAGCGCTTGATGCCGTACCACTGCTGGTTCCACTTGCCGGTGTAGCTCGGAGAGCCGTCGAGCACCCAGTCCTTCTGCGCCTGCGTGAGCTTGGCCCAGGGCGTGTCGCGCGGAATGCCCGCGTCTTCGGCATGGCGCATGAGGTCGTCCTGCGCTTCTTTCCACGCGGGCGTCTGGATGGTCTTGATGGCGCCAGCGCGCAGCGTGAGCTTGTCGTTGGGGATGACCAGGCCGAAGTCGACGCCGATCACGCGGCCGAAGCCGCGGCACATCTCGCAGGCGCCGACCGCCGAGTTGAAGGAGAACATCGACGGGATCGGGTCGCCGTAGCGGATGTCGCTCTCGGGGCAGTGCAGCCCCGTGGAGAACTTCCAGACCGTCGGTTCCACGCCCTCTTCCGCCGGCACGGCGTAGACGGTGAGCCGGCCCACGCCGCGCTTCAACCCGGTCTCGATGGCCTCCAGCACGCGGGCGCGCTCGGCGCCCGCAAGGCGGAAGCGGTCGGCCACCACGTCGAGCACCTTGCGCGGCCCGGTGGGCGTGGCGACCTCGCGCTCGGCCTGCACGCGGGTGAAGCCGCTGGCCGACAGCCATTGCGTCACTTCATCGGGCGTGGTCGTCGCGGGCAGTTCGACCGGAAAGGTCACCACGATGCGCGGGTCACCCGCGGCAGCGGCACGCTCGGCCATCGTCGCGTAGATGGTGTCGGGCGTGTCGTGGCGCACCGGGAGCGCGGTGTCGCGATCGAAGAGCTGCGCCGCGCGTGCATAGAGCAGCTTCAGGTGGTCGTTCAGCTCGGTCATCGTGCCGACCGTGGAGCGCGACGAGCGCACCGGGTTGGTCTGGTCGATGGCGATGGCGGGCGGCACGCCTTCCACCTTGTCGACCGCCGGCTTGTCCATCCGGTCGAGGAACTGGCGGGCGTAGGCGGAGAAGGTCTCGACGTACCGCCGCTGCCCCTCGGCATACAGCGTGTCGAACACGAGGCTCGACTTGCCCGAGCCGCTGGGTCCGGTGACCACGGTCATCTCGCCGGTGCGGATGTCGAGATCGAGGTTCTGAAGGTTGTGCTGGCGTGCGCCGCGAATCCGAATGGAGCCCTGTGTCATGCGTGCCTTGGGGGGTGGGGCAGACATTCTAGGAAGGGCTTCGCAAGCGTGCGGGCGGCTGCGACATGGCGCACAGACCCAAGGGTTTCCACGCTGGAGCACGTGAGACATTTAGTAACAAATGCGGTCTCCTGCGGGCCGTTCGCCTGCTTCCGATCCCTCCTCTTCTGCAAGCACCATGACGCACCTTCGCCTGATCTGCACTGTCGGCCTGTTCGCCTTGTGTGCCGTTCCCGCCGCGGCCCAGATCCTGATCGGGCAGACCGCCGGCATCACCGGCCCCGTGGCATCGAGCATGAACGAGGCCATCGCCGGCGCCCAGCTCGTGATCGACAGCGTGAACGCGCAAGGCGGGGTGAACGGCGAGCGCATCGAGGTCACGCGCATGGACGACGGTTTCGATCCCAAGCGGGCCGGCGACAACGCGCGCGTGCTGATCGAGGAGAAGAAGGTGGTCGCGCTGTTCCTCAACCGCGGCACGCCGCACACCCAGGCGATCCTGCCGTGGCTCGACAAGCACGGCGTCGCACTGATCGGCCCGTCGACCGGCGCCATGGTGCTGCACAAGCCGGTGCAGAAGCACGTGTTCAACGTGCGATCGACTTACCAGCGCGAAGCCGAAAAGGCGGTGCAGCACCTGCACACCGTGGGCATCGACCGGATCGCCGTGGTGCATGCGTCCGATTCGTTCGGCAAGGACGGCCTGGAGGGCGCCGGCAACGGCTTCGCCAAGGCGAAGATCCAGCCGGTGGTCGTGATCCCGGCAGACCGCGAAAAGCCGGACTACGCCACCATCCTGCCGGCGCTGGCCAAGGCCAACCCGCAGGCCGTCATCTGGATCGCGTCGGGCGACGCGGTGGTCGAAGGCGTCAAGGGCCTGCGCGCCGCGGGGTCGGCGGCGCAGGTGGTCACGTTGTCGAACAACGCATCCACCGGCTTCATCAAGCAGCTCGGTTCGGTGAGCAGCGGTGTGATCGTGACGCAGGTCTTTCCTTCGGAGCGCGCCACCGGGCAGCCGATGGTCAAGGAAGCGATGGGGCTGGCGAAGGCCAAGGGCCAGGCCGAGTTGTCACCGCAAATGCTCGAAGGCTTCGCGTCGGCGAAGGTGCTGGTCGAGGCGCTGCGCCGCGCCGGCCCCAAGGCGTCACGCGCCAAGGTGATCACGGCGCTCGAGAGCATCCGCGGCTACGACCTGGGCGGCGGCCTCGACATCAACTATTCGGCCACCGACCATTCGGGCATCGACTTCGCCGACCTGTCGATCATCAGCGACGGCAAATTCAGGCGCTAGCAAACAGAACCCACCCGATGCGCCTGCGGCGCCTCCCCCTCGGGGGCGCACGCAGCGGCCTGGCTGCGGCCGTGGCGGTTTCATTCGCCGATTACTTCGCCGGCGCACTCGCACCGTCCGCCGGTGTGTGCAGGGCATCGGCGCCATGCTTCTCGCCCGACATGTCGATCTTGTCGCCTGCCTTGCTGATGATGAAGAGCGCGACCGCGGCGAAGATGACGAAGCCGACGATGATTTTCCACATGGGGTGAGTCTCCTTGGGGGGTGTGATGTTCAGAAAAAAAGCCTCATGCGGCCCGACGGCTGGCATGAAGCCTCTGTGCTGAGCACCTTCGATCACCTTGCTCTCTGCACCAGGGATACCGCGGAACCGGCTTTGCCGGGCCGCAGGTATCGCCCCCCGAAGAGGGGGTTGGCGAAGCGACACGAAGTGCGCGAAGACTGGGGGTCGGCTAATCGTTTGCGTAGATGTCGACGTCCTTGGTTTCCTTGATGAACAGCGTGCCGATCACCAGGGTGACGCCCGCGATGATGATCGGGTACCAGAGGCCGTTGTACATGTTGCCGGTGCTCGCCACGATGGCGAACGCGGTGGTGGGCAGCAGGCCGCCGAACCAGCCATTGCCGATGTGGTACGGCAGGCTCATCGAGGTGTAGCGGATGCGGGTCGGGAACATTTCGACCAGCATCGCGGCGATCGGGCCGTAGACCATGGTCACCAACAGAACCAGCCAGAACAACAGCGCCACGGTGAGCAGCTTGTTCACCTTGGCGGGGTCCGCCTTGCTGGGGTAGCCCGCGATCTTCAGGTCGTCGCCGACTTCCTTCTTGAACGCGGCGATCGCCTTGGCCGAGCCTTCGTCGAACTTCAGGTTGACCACGTTGCCGACGGGTGCCGACACGGTCTTGTCGCCGATCTTCACCACCGCGGGCGAGCCGGCCGGGCCAGCCACGTTCTCGTAGCTCACCGAGTTCTGCACCAGGTAGCGCTTGGCGATGTCGCAGGAGCTCTTGAAGTCGATCTCGCGTGCCACCGGGTTGCCCTGGAACGAGCAGGTCGCCGGGTCGGCCGTCACCACCACGCCGGCGGTGGCTTGCGCCTTGGCCAGGTCGGGGTTGGCCGCCTCGGTGATCATCTTGAAGACCGGGAAGTACGTGAGCACGGCGAGCAGGCAGCCGGCCATGATGATCGGCTTGCGGCCGATCTTGTCGGACAGCGTACCGAAGATCACGAAGAAGGGCGTGCCGAGCAACAGCGCGGCAGCGATCATCAGGTTGGCGGCGGTCGCATCGACCTTCAGCTGGGCCGTCAGGAAGAACAGCGCATAGAACTGGCCCGTGTACCAGACCACGGCCTGGCCGGCGGTCAGACCGACCAGCGCCAGGATCACGATCTTCAGGTTCTTCCACTCGCCGAAGGATTCGGACAGCGGCGCCTTCGACGTCTTGCCCTCGGCCTTCATTTTCTGGAAGGCCGGCGACTCGGACAGCGACAGGCGGATCCACACCGAAATACCGAGCAACAGGATCGACACCAGGAACGGGATGCGCCAGCCCCAATCGGCGAATGCCGCCTCACCGACGGTCAGGCGCACGCCCAGGATCACCAGCAGGCTCAGGAACAGGCCGAGCGTCGCGGTCGTCTGGATCCACGAGGTGTAGGCACCGCGCTTGCCGTGCGGCGCGTGTTCCGCGACGTAGGTGGCGGCACCGCCGTACTCGCCGCCGAGCGCCAGGCCTTGCAGCATGCGCAGCGCGATCAGGATGACGGGCGCGGCGACGCCGATGGTGGCGTAGCTGGGCAGCAGACCGACGATGAAGGTCGACAGGCCCATGATCAGGATGGTGACCAGGAAGGTGTACTTGCGTCCGATCATGTCGCCCAGACGGCCGAACACGATGGCGCCGAACGGCCGCACCAGAAAGCCTGCCGCAAAGGCCAACAGCGCGAAGATGAAGGCCGCGCCCGCATCGAGCCCGCTGAAGAACTGGCGCGCGATGATCGCTGCCAGCGAGCCGTAGAGGTAGAAGTCGTACCACTCGAACACGGTGCCCAACGAGGAAGCGAAGATGACCTTCTTTTCCTCGGCGGACATGGGCCGGGGGGCCGGATGTGGCACTCCCCTCGAATCTAATGCGGTTGCCATTGCTGTCGTCTCCTGTGAATAGTGCGGCCCTTCTGATTGGGCCGTGGCGCATTCTTGGAGCAGCGACTGACCAGAGCCTTTCGCCAAACTGAACCGTTGCTGACGGTTTAAGGTGAAACCCGCGCGTCAGGTTTCAGGATGTAAGAAAGTCAGGGAATGTTACGCGACAGGCCCGGCCGTTGGTCGGCGCCAGACCACTCCGCACCGCTGAACCAGGGGTCGTCGTGCAGCGCAGCGCGAAGCATGGGCAGGCCGTCGAAACCCCAGAACATGCGTCCGTCGACCTCGAACGCGGGCACGCCGAACGCGCCGCCCGCCAAGGCCTCGTCGGTGTTCGCGCGCAACTGGGCTTTCACGGCGTCGCCGCGTGCGTCGCGAACCGGCGGCAATTGCGCACCAAGTGCCGCAAGCCGGCCGGCATCGCCCGCTTCGCCACCGCCGCGCCACACATCGCGAAAGAGGGTCTCGGCCACATGGCGGTTGACGGCCCCATCGTGCGTGGTGGCCAGCGCCAGCCGCAGATGCGCCAGCGGGTTGTACGGATGGGTCGCGGGCATCTCGATCGGAATGCCGTGTGCGTGTCCGAGCCACAGCACGTGGCGATAGGTCCACGCGCGCTTGACAGGCACCTCGGCCGGCCCGAGCTGGCCGTGGTGCTTGAGCATCGCGCCCAGGAGCACCGGCTTGTAGGTCACGCTGTAGCTCAAGCCTTCGAGCGCCTGCGGCAGCTGCTCGAACGCCAGGTACGCGTAAGGCGAGATGAAGTCGAGATAGAAGGTGATGTGCTTCATGGGTTGGCCTCCGCGCCTTGCGGCGAATGCGCGCGCATTTGAATCGCCTGCCAGATGCGCCGCCGGCCTGCGTCGTCCATCTTGCTCCAGCCCGCGATCTCGGGGATCGTGCGCAGGCAGCCGATGCAATAGCGGCGGTCGGCGTCCATCTTGCAGACCGACACGCACGGCGAGGGCACGGCCGTGTCGAACGCGGCGATCACGCCGGCGGCGCGTTGGGCGAGTGTGCTGACGTCCTTGGCGTCCATCGTCACACCACGTCCGCCACGGGGGCGCCGGTCAGCCGTTCCAGGTCTTGCGGCGTCAGCTTGACCACCGCATGCGGATGGCCGGCCGCGGCCCAGATCTCCTCGAAGCGGAACAGCTCGCGGTCGATCAGCGTGACCGGCGGCGTCGCGTGCGCGAAAGGCGAGACACCCCCGATCGAGAAGCCGGTTTTGGCCTTGACGAAATCGGCGTCGGCCCGCCCGGTCTTGCCGACGATCGCATCGACCTTCTTCTCGTCGACGCGCTTGTCGCCCGAGGTCACGACGAGCACGGCGACGTCGTCGCTCTTGCGCCGGAACACGATGCTCTTGGCGATCTGGCCGACCGCGATGCCCAGCGCATCGGCCGCCTGTTGGGCCGTGCGCGCGGCATCGTCGAGCATCTGCGGCGCGTGGGCATGGCCGGCCTCCTGCAAGAGGCGCGCGACGCGCTGGACGCCGTCGGGAAGGGAATGAAGTTCGGAGCCGCACATGGCAGAGGTCTGGGTTGGGTTGACGCGCTTGCTTGGCAAGGCGCTGCAGAGCATACGAAAAACGCGCGGCAGCGCCGCCTGTGCATTCTCGACCACGGCGGGTGCACCAATGCGGCGAGCCGCACCGCCGCGGCGCACGGAGCGTGTGCACGGCAACCCGTATGGAGGCGGTTTCGACACCGCATCCCCTCGAAAATCGCCGGCGACACCCTGACTTCAACCGGCACGCATATTGCTTGACCCCATGCACTGATCCGCTGGCACCGTTGCCACGGATGTCACAGTGCCTCCGCTAATGACGGCGGGATCCGAGCGAACCGACAGCGACATGCTGCGTGTTCGTCTGTTCCAACCCGATTCGCATCCGTTCCACGCGGGGGTCCACGGCCACTGTCTTCTCAGACAGCGCGGTGGCCTGCACCAAGGACCGGTTGTGTGCAGGACACGACATGAAAATCGCAGTCATTGGCCACGGCATGGTGGGCCACAAGTTTCTCGAGCAGCTCCACGAGCTCGGGATCGCACAGGCCGAAGTCACCGTGCTGTGCGAGGAACCTCGCGCCGCGTACGACCGGGTCCACCTTTCCGAATTCTTCGCCGGCAAGACCGCTGAAGACCTCTCGCTGGTCGAGCCGGGCTTCTTTGATCGCAGCGGCTTCACGCTGCGCCTGGCCGCCAAGGCCGTGGCCATCGAGCGGCGCGACAACACCGTCACCACGGCCGACGGCGAGGTGCTGCCTTACGACAAGCTGGTGATCGCTTCCGGCTCGTCGCCCTTCGTGCCGCCCGTGCCTGGCCGAGACCGCCCCAACTGCTTCGTCTACCGCACCATCGAGGACCTCGAAGCCATGAAGGAATGCGGCGCCCGCTCGAAGACCGGCGTGGTCGTCGGCGGCGGGCTGCTGGGCCTCGAGTGCGCCAAGGCACTGCGCGACATGGGCCTGGAAACGCACGTCGTCGAGTTCGCGCCGCGCCTGATGGCGGTGCAGGTCGACGAAGGCGGCGGGCGGGCGCTGCGCAACAGCATCGAGGCGCTGGGCCTGCACGTACACACCGGGCGCAACACGGTGGAAATCGTCGACGGCGCCACGGCCCGCCACCGCATGGTCTTCGCCGACGGCACCTGGATCGAGACCGACATGATCGTGTTCTCCGCCGGCATTCGTCCGCGCGACGAACTCGCGCGCCAGAGCCTGCTGGCGCTCGGCGCACGCGGCGGCATCGCGGTCGACACGCACTGCCGCACCAGCGACCGCGACGTCTACGCAATCGGCGAATGTGCGGCCTGGAACGACCAGACCTTCGGCCTCGTCGCGCCGGGCTACGACATGGCGCGCGTGGCCGCCAAACACATCGCCGGCCAGGAAGACGCCGCCTTCACCGGCGCCGACATGAGCACCAAGCTCAAGCTGATGGGCGTGGACGTGGCGAGCATCGGCGATGCGCACGGCAAGACGCCGAAGTCGCGTTCGTACCAGTACCTCAACGAGGCCAAGCAGATCTACAAGAAGATCGTGGTGAGCGAAGACGGCAAGCAACTGCTCGGCGCGGTATTGGTGGGCGACGCGACAGAGTACGGCACCTTGCTGCAGCTGGCGCTCAACGGCATCGCGTTGCCGGCCGAGCCTGAATTCCTGATCCTGCCGTCGAGCGACGGCAAGGCCAAGCCCGGCCTCGGCGTCGAAGCGTTGCCCGACACCGCGCAGATCTGCTCGTGCAACAACGTGAGCAAGGGCCGGATCTGCGCGGCCGTCGGCGAAGGCGCGTGCACCATCGCCGACATGAAGGCCTGCACCAAGGCCGGCGCCTCGTGCGGCGGCTGCGTGCCGCTGGTCACGCAGGTCATGAAGATGGAGATGGCCAAGCGCGGCATGGCCGTGAACAACCACCTGTGCGAGCACTTTGCCTACTCGCGCCAGGAGCTCTACCACCTGGTGCGCGTCGGTGAGATCAAGACCTTCGCCGACCTGCTCGCCAAGCATGGCAAGGGCCTGGGCTGCGACATCTGCAAGCCGACCGCGGCGAGCGTCCTCGCCTCGTGCTGGAACGACTTCGTGCTCAAGAAGGACCTGGCGAGCCTGCAGGACAGCAACGATTACTTCCTCGGCAACATCCAGAAGGACGGCAGCTACTCGGTCGTGCCGCGCATGCCGGGCGGCGAGGTCACGGCCGACGGCCTGATCGCCGTGGGCCAGGTCGCCAAGAAATACGGCCTGTACACCAAGATCACCGGCGGCCAGCGCGTCGACCTGTTCGGCGCACGCGTGGAGCAACTGCCGCCGATCTGGGAAGAGCTCATCGCCGCCGGCTTCGAGTCCGGCCACGCCTACGGCAAGTCGCTGCGCACGGTGAAGAGCTGCGTCGGCTCGACCTGGTGCCGCTACGGCGTGGACGACAGCATGGGCATGGCGATCGAACTGGAGAACCGCTACAAGGGCCTGCGCACGCCGCACAAGATCAAGTTCGGCGTGTCGGGTTGCACCCGCGAATGCGCCGAGGCGCAGAGCAAGGACGTCGGCATCATCGCCACCGAAAAGGGCTGGAACCTCTACGTGTGCGGCAACGGCGGCATGAAGCCGCGCCACGCCGAACTGATCGCGTCCGACCTCACCAAGATCGCGCTGGTCAAGCTGGTCGACCGCTTCCTGATGTTCTACGTGCACACGGCCGACCGGCTGCAGCGCACCAGCACCTGGCGCGACAACCTCGAGGGCGGGCTCGACTACCTGAAGGGCGTGCTCATCCAGGACAAGCTGGGCCTCGCCGCCGAACTCGAGTCGCAGATGCAGCACGTGGTCGACACCTACCAGTGCGAGTGGAAGACCGCCGTGAACGACCCCGCCACGCGCCAGCGCTTCCGCTCCTTCGTCAACAGCGACAAGAAGGACGAGCACATCGTCTTCGTCGAAGAGCGCGGCCAGATCCGCCCGGCCCGCGCGGCAGAGCGCGACGCCGAAGCGACCGTCTGAACACCCGAGGCATTCACATGACCACTGAAACCCTTCATTGGACCGCGGTGTGCGCGGCCACCGACATCCTCCCCGACACCGGCGTGTGCGCGCTGGTCGACGGCGTGCATGTCGCGATCTTCCGCATCGGCGCTGCAGCGCAGTTCTTCGCGATCGACAACGTCGACCCGAAGTCCGGCGCCAGCGTGCTGTCGCGCGGCCTCGTGGGCAGCCTGCGCGAACGCATCGTCGTCGCCTCACCGCTCTACAAGAACCACTTCGACCTTCGGACCGGCGAATGCATCGAAGCGCCCGAGCACTCGGTGCGCGCGCATGCGGTGCGCGTCGAGGAAGGCCGCGTGCAAGTCGCTCTCGCCTGACGCACGCGCCCTGACCCCCTTCTTTTCTTTTTTCGTTTTCCCGAGGAATCCCCATGGCCTACCTAGCCCCCGCCGAATTCGTGACCAAGATGGTCGATGCCGGCGAATCCAAGCTCTTGATGTCCACCCGCGACACGCTCATCCGCTCCTACATGGCCGGCGCCATCCTCGCGCTGGCGGCGGCCTTCGCCGTCACGGTCACGGTCAACACCGGCAATGCGCTGGTCGGCGCCATGCTGTTCCCGGTCGGCTTCATCATGCTGTACCTGATGGGCTTCGACCTGCTCACCGGCGTCTTCACGCTGGCGCCGCTCGCCGTGCTGGACAAGCGCCCCGGCGCGACCTGGAAGGGTGTGCTGCGCAACTGGAGCCTGGTGTTCTGCGGCAACTTCGCCGGCGCGCTGACGGTCGCGGTCTTCATGGCCGTCATCTTCACCTTCGGCTTTTCCGAGGCACCCAACGCAGTGGGCCAGCGCATCGGTCACATCGGCGAGGGCCGCACCGTGGGCTATTCGGCGCACGGCGCCGCCGGCATGCTGACGCTGTTCATCCGCGGTGTGATGTGCAACTGGATGGTGTCGACCGGCGTGGTCGCAGCGATGATGTCGACCACCGTGTCGGGCAAGGCCATCGGCATGTGGATGCCCGTAATGATCTTCTTCTACATGGGCTTCGAGCACTCGATCGTCAACATGTTCCTGTTCCCGTCGGGCCTGCTGCTGGGCGGCAATTTCACGATCATGGATTACCTGATCTGGAACGAGATTCCCACCGTGATCGGCAACCTGGTCGGCGGCCTCACCTTCGTCGGCCTCACGCTGTACGCGACGCACTACAAGACGGCGGCCCAGCGCGTCGCGCATTGAGCAAACGCGCGGACACGCCGTGGCCTCCGCAACGCGCGTGACGCTCGGCCAGCACTCGCTGGCCAAGCCGAACGCGGTCAACCAGGACTTTCACGGCGCGATGCTGCCCGAGGGCGCATTGCGCACGTCCAAGGGCATCGCCGTGGCGCTGGCCGACGGCATCGGCTCGAGCCGTGTCAGCCAGATCGCCAGCGCCGCCGCGGTGCGCGGCTTTCTGGGCGACTACTGTGCGACCTCCGACGCCTGGTCGGTGCGGCGCTCGGCGCAGCGCGTGCTGGCCGCCACCAACTCGTGGCTGCATGCGCAGACGATGCGCAGCGACGCGCGTTTCGACAAGGACGCCGGCTACGTCTGCACCTTCAGCGCGCTGATCCTCAAGGGCCGCGACCTGCACCTGCTGCACGTGGGCGACTCGCGCATCTACCGGCTGCATGCGCACGCGCTCGAGCGGCTCACGGAAGACCATCGCGTGCACCTGTCGTCGATCGAGTCGTACCTCGGCCGGGCATTGGGCGCGGGCCCGAATGTGGAGATCGACTACCGCACCTGGGAGGCGGAGGTCGGCGACGTCTACATGCTCGCCACCGACGGCGCCTGGTCGCACCTCGACGCGGCGGCCGTGCGCGACGCGATCGCGCAGTGTGGCGACGACTTCGACGCGGCCGCGCAGCAGCTGGCGATGGCCGCGCGTGCCCGCGGCAGCGACGACGACGCCACGGTGCAATTGCTGCGCGTCGACGCCCTGCCGGCACGTGACGGGTCGGCGCTCCAGCCGCAACGCCAAGGCCTGGCGATCCCGCCTGCGTTGGGCTCGCGCGACCGCTTCGAGGGCTTCACCGTCGTGCGCGAACTGCACGCCAGCGCGCGCAGCCACGTGCACCTGGCGGTGGACGATGCGACCGGTCAGCAGGTGGTGCTGAAGCTGCCCTCGGTCGACCTGCGCGACGACCCGGACTATCTCGACGGCTTCGTGCGCGAGGAATGGGTGGCGCGCCGCGTCGACAGCGCGCACGTGCTCAAGGCCAGCCCGGTCGATCGGGTGCGCACGCACCTCTACGTCGCGATGGAATACGTCAAGGGCCAGACGCTGGCGCAATGGATGGTCGACCACCCCGACCCGACGCTCGACAGCGTGCGCGGCATCGTCGATCAACTGGCGAAGGGCCTGCAGGCGCTGCACGGCCGCGAGATGCTGCACCAGGACCTGCGTCCCGAGAACGTGATGATCGACCGCACCGGCACGGTGAAGATCATCGACCTCGCCTCGGCGCACGTCGCGGGCCTGAGCGACACCGCACGCGAACGCGGGGCCTTCGCCATCGCCGGCACCTTGCAGTACACCGCTCCCGAATATTTCACCGGCCAGGGCGGCAGCGCGCGCTCCGACGTGTTCTCGCTGGCGGTGATCGCCTACCAGATGCTCACGCGGCAACTGCCCTACGGCCTGCACGCCGCGCGCGTGCGCTCGGCCGCCGACGCCCGTCGCCTGCGCTGCACGCCGGCGCGCCACCTGCGGCCCGACCTGCCGGCGTGGGTCGATGCGGTGCTGCAGAAGGCGCTGCACCCGGACCCGGCGAGGCGCCAGCAGGCGGCGTCCGAACTGGCGCACGACCTCAAGGCGCCGGGGCCGGAGTTTTTGCAGACGCGTTCTCCGCCGTTGATCGAACGGCATCCGGTGCGCTTCTGGCAGTGCGCCACCGCGGTGTTGGCGGTCGCGGTGGTGGTGCTGCTGGGCCTGCGCGCCTTCGGGCACTGAGGCGCGGGCCGCGCGAGACAGCGCTTGGTCAGCCGGCCCGCTTGGTGCGGATCGCCTTCGACACGCGCGAGCTCGGCTCACGGCCGAGCGCCTGGCTGATGTACACACCGGCGTCGATCAGTGCGTCGAGATCGATGCCGGTCTCGATGCCCATGCCGTGCAGCATGTAGACCACGTCCTCGGTCGCCACGTTGCCGGTCGCGCCCTTGGCGTAAGGGCAGCCGCCGAGGCCGGCGGAGGACGACTGGAAATTCCACACACCCAGTTCCAGCGCGGCCAGCGTGTTGGACAGGGCCTGTCCATAGGTGTCGTGGAAATGGCCCGAGATGTCGTCGACCTCGAAGTGCGCGCGCGTGGCCTCCAGCGCCGCCTGCACCTTGCGCGGCGTGCCCACGCCGATGGTGTCGGCCACGTCGACGCGCTGCACGCCGATGCCCTTCATGAGCTGCGCGAGGTGGCCCACCTTGGCCGGCGCGATATCGCCCTCGTACGGGCAGCCGACGGTGCACGACATCGCGCCGCGGACGCGGATGCCCTTCTCGCGCGCTGCGGCCACCACCGGCGCGAAGCGCTCGATGCTTTCCGCGATCGAGCAATTGATGTTCTTCTGGCTGAAGGCCTCACTCGCCGCGCCGAACACCACGATCTCGTCGGGCCACTCCTCGCGCGGCGCAGCGACGGCGGCCTCTAAGCCCTTCATGTTGGGCGTGAGCACCGAATAGGTCACGCGCGGGTTACGCCGGATGCCGTGCATCACCTCGGCGTTGTCGGCCATCTGAGGCACCCACTTCGGGCTCACGAAGCTGGTGACTTCGATCTCGGTCAGGCCGGCGTCCTGCAGGCGATGCACCAGCTCGATCTTCACGTCGGCCGGCACGGGTTGCTTCTCGTTCTGCAGGCCGTCACGCGGGCCGACGTCGATGATCTGAACGCGGGAGGGGAGGTTCATGGCGTTTGTCTCGGGTGTCTTGGAGGGAAGGGGGGAACCGTCCCGGGATTGTCGGCCAGCTCGCGATGGCATGTGCGCCGCGCGGTCGGCCGGCAGGTCGCCATTTGCGCCATCGGCGTTGCAAATGCGGCCACCCTTCGCCCGTCAGACCTTCGCGTCCTTGCGCTCCAGCAGGCTGGTGCGGAACGCCACCTTGCGCACGATGGCCGAGAAGGCACGCGTGGCCGCGGACTCGCGCGCCGGCGGCGACCACAGCATGCCCGGCGTGCGCACCGGCGTCGGGCTCTCCAGGCGCACGATCGCCAATCCCGAATGCGGCAGCACGGCGTTGGCAGCGACGATGGCGGCCAGCCGCGTCTTGGCGACCAGGCCCATGATGGGCGCGAGCGCGTTGATCTCGGCCACCACCTGCGGCTCCGCGCCACAGGAGCGGAAGCACTCGTCGAGCATCTGGCGCGTGGCGAAGCTCGCGGGCAGCAGCACCATCGGCAGGCGGTGCAGCTCGACCATGCGCACCCGCTTGCGGCGCGCCAGCGGATGGCCTTGCGCCACCACCAGCACCATCTCCTCGTTGTAGAGCGGCTCGAACTGCAGCGGGCCGGGCGTGGCCGGCCGGTAGGCGATGCCCAGGTCGAGCGTGCCTTCCTGCAGCCGCTGCGCGATCAGGTCGGCGGCCAGCTCTTCCACCACCACGCGCACGCCGGGGTAGCGCGGCTGGAAGGCGGCGATGCAGTCGGGGATGAAGCCGAGGTTGAAGGTCGGCGTGGAGCCGATGCGCAGTTCGCCGGCCGTCTCCTGCGGGTTGTCGCGCAGCGCGCCCAGGCCGCGGTCGATCTCCTGCAGTGCCCGCGTGGCGTGGTGCAGAAAGGCCTCGCCCGCTTCGGTCAGCGCTACGCGCTTGCCGCTTCGGTCGAAAAGCTGCGTGCCGAGCTCGTCCTCAAGTTGCTTGATCTGGTGCGAAAGGGTCGACTGCGTGACGTGCAGCCGCTCTGCCGCGCGCGTGAAGTTGAGCGAGCCCGCCAGGGTGCTGAAGTAGCGCAGGTGGCGCAGTTCCATGGGTGTTTCCGGAAGCCATGGCGCTGGAGGCCACGATCGATGCCATCGATGGTATCCATGAAAAACCATCATTGTGAAAAACCGCCCGGCTTCCCTAGAGTCCGCAGCCAGCCCCACGAAAAGCGAACGGACACAGGAGACAACGCATTGCAAAAAGTCCTCAGCGGCATCAAGGTGCTGGAACAAGGCACGTTCATCACCGGCCCGGCCGCCGGCATGTTCCTCGCCGACCTCGGTGCCGAGGTGATCAAGGTCGAGCAGCCCGGCAGCGGTGACCCGTTTCGGGCCTTTCGAGGCGGCCTCTACAGCCCGCACTTCCAGACCTACAACCGCAACAAGCGCAGCATCACGCTCAACCCGAAGCTGCCGGACGACGCGGCGGTGTTCGACGAGCTGGTGAAGGACTCGGACGTCTACATCCAGAACTTCCGACCCGGTGCGGCCGAGCGGCTGGGTGCCGGCGCGGCGCGCCTGCGCGAGCTCAACCCACGGCTCGTCTACTGCGCCATCAGCGGCTTCGGCCAGACCGGCCCGGCCGCTGGTCGCCCCGCCTACGACACGGTGGCCCAGGCCGCGAGCGCTTTCCTCAAGCTGCTGGTCAACCCGGCGAATCCGCGCGTGGTCGGCCCGGCGGTGGCCGACGCGATGACAGGCTTCTATGCGGCCTACGGCGTGATGGGCGCGCTGGTGGAGCGTGGCCGCACCGGCGTCGGCCGCACGGTCGAGGTGTCGATGCTCGAGGCCATGTGCCACTTCAACCTCGACGCCTTCACGCACTACTTCTCCGAGAACGAGATCATGGGCCCCTTCAGCCGGCCCAGCGTCTCGCAGTCGTACGTGCTCGAGTGCGCCGACGGCCTGTGGATCGCATTGCACATGTCGTCGCCCGAGAAGTTCTGGCAGGGCCTCGCCAACGCCATCGAGCGACCCGACCTGTTCCAGGACCCGCGCTTTTCCAACCGCGAAGGCCGCATCGCGCACCAGACCGAGATGATCGCGCTGCTCGACGGGCTGTTCCGCGCGCGCACCCGCGCCGACTGGTGCGCGCGGCTCGAATCCGAAGACGTGCCGCACGCGCCGATGTACGACACGCGCGAAGCGATGGAAGACCCGCAGGCGCGGCACCTCCAGCTAGAGGTGAGCGCCCCGCACCCCGAAGGCGGCGAATGGCGCACCATCCGCTCGCCCGTGAGCTTCGACGGCGAACGCCCGCTCGAAGTCACGGCACCGCCCACGCTCGGCGCCGACAACGACGCCATCGTCGAGCCGCTGCGGCGGCGTTTGCGCCAGGCCTGAGACGCATCCCCCAAAAAAATACGGAGACAAGCCCCATGACCCCCTCGAACGAAAACGAGCTCACCCAGGCTGCGCTGCAGCGGCTCGAAGGCGCCACCGACCCGCGCTTCGCGCAGATCATGACGTCGCTCATCACGCACCTGCACGCCTTCGTCCGCGAGGTCGACCTGAAGCCCGACGAGTGGATGCGCGGCATCGAGTTCCTCACCGCCACCGGCAAGGCCTGCGACGACAAGCGCCAGGAGTTCATCCTGCTGTCGGACACGCTCGGCGCCTCGATGATGGTCGTGATGCTCGACCAGCTGCGCGCGGCACGCGACGCGAAGCAAGCAGGCGCCACCGGCGACCTGCCCGTGACGCCGACCACCGAGGCCACCGTGCAAGGCCCCTACTACTGGGCCGGCGCGCCGGAGATGCCCTGCGGCGCCGACATCGCCCAGGGCACGCCCGGCGAGCCCACCTTCTACAGCGGCCGCGTCACCGACACGCGCGGCCAGCCGGTCGCCGGCGCCCTGCTCGACATCTGGTCGGGCGACGGCGAAGGCGTGTACGACATGCAGGTCGACGGCGCCGGCATGGCCGCACGCGCACGCATCCGCACCGACGCCGAAGGCCGCTACTGGTTCTGGTCGATCCGGCCCTCGTACTACCCGGTGCCGGTCGACGGCCCGGTCGGCCGCATGCTCGACGGCATGGGCCGCCACCCGAACCGGCCCGGTCATATCCACATGATGGTGTCGGCCCCGGCGCACGTGCCGGTGACCACGCACCTCTTCGTCGCGGGCAGCCCGTACATCGACTCCGACGCGGTGTTCGGCGTGCGGCCCAGCCTGATCGTCGACTTCGAGTCGCACCCTGCAGGCCAGGCGCCCGACGGCCGCACGCTGGACACGCCCTACTGGTCCGCGCACTACGACTTCCACCTGCAACCCACGGCCGCCTGAGCGCGCACGACATCATGAAAATCGGCAAATCCACCGTCCCGCGCACCGCCATCTGCACGTCGAACGAGCACACCATCGTCGTGCGCGGCGAAGACCTCTGCAACGACCTGATCGGCCACGTCAGCTTCGGCGACTACTTCTTTCTGCTGCTCACCGGCAAGCGTCCCAACGCCGCCTGCAGCGCGGTGCTCAACGCCACGCTGGTCGCCATCGCCGAGCACGGCCTGGTGCCGAGCGTGCAGGCCAGCCGCATGACCTACGCCGCCGCGCCCGATGCGCTGCAGGGCGCGGTGGCGGCGGGCATCCTGGGCTGCGGCTCGGTGATCCTGGGCGCTTCGGAAACCGCGGGCCGGCTCTTCACCGATGTCGCGGACCGCATCGACGCGGGCGAGGCGCTCGACGACGTGGCCGCGGACGTCATCCGCACGCTGAAAGCCGAGCGCCGCTCCATCCCCGGCTACGGCCATCCGCTGCACAAGAGCAACGACCCGCGCGTCGACCGGCTCATCGCCGTCGCCACCGAGGCCGGCGCCGACCTGCGCTTCGTGCGCATCGCGCAAGCCATCGAGCGCGTGATCCCCGGCATCGTCGGCAAGGAACTGCGGCTGAACGTGTCGGCCGCCATCCCGGCCGTGCTGCTGGGCGTGGGCTTTCCGGTGGCATCGCTGCGCGGCGTGCCGATCTTGGCGCGCACCGCGGGGCTGATCGCGCATTTGGCCGAGGAGGCCGAGATGCCCAGCGGCTTCGCGCTGTCGTACCAGGCCACGCGCGACGTGCAGTACGAAGGCCAAGTGCCCGCCGGTTTCGGAGCCTCGTCATGACGCGGCGCCTCACGCGCCGCGTGCTGCTCGCGAGCACGCTGCTGGCCGCCGGTGCGGCCCTCGCGCAGGCGCCGTCGTCGCGGCCGCTGAAGCTGGTCGTGCCGTTCGGCGCGGGCACGTCGACCGACATCGTCGGGCGCATCATGGCCGACGCGCTCGGTCGTCAGCTCGGCCAGGCCGTGATCGTCGAGAACAAGCCGGGCGCAGGGGGCGCGATCGGCAGCGAGCAGGTCGCCAAGTCGGGCACCGACGGCCAGACGCTGCTGCTGGGCACCGTCGGCACCCACGCGATCAACCCCACGCTCTACAAGCGCCTGAGCTACCAGCCGCTGCGCGACTTCGCGCCGCTGGGCTTCATCGGCGCCACGCCGACCTTGCTGGTGGTGCCCAGCGCATCGCCCTGGAAAAGCGTGGCCGACTTGCGGCAGGCCGCCGACGGCGCGGTCAACTTTGCGTCGGCCGGCAACGGCACCTCGGGGCACCTGGCCGGCGAGCTGCTCAACGTTCGGCTCGGCAAGAAGTTCGTCCACGTTCCCTATCGCGACGGGGCGCAGGCCATGACCGAATTGGTCGCCGGCAACGTGCAGTTCATGTTCTATCACCCGGCTGCCGTGCTGCCGCAGGTGCGCGCGGGCCGGCTGCGTGCGCTCGGGGCGTCCAGCGCCAAGCGCAGTGCCGCGGCACCCGACGTGCCCACGTTGATGGAGCAAGGCGTGCCCGACTTCGACCTCGTCGCGTGGTTCATGCTGTACGCGCCGGCGACGATGCCGGCCGACCAGCGCGACCGCCTGCGCGAGGCCACGCGCCTGGTGCTGGCGCAGCCCGAGGTGCGCGAGAAGCTGTCGCTGCAAGGCATCGAAGGCAACGCCATGAACGCCGCCGAGCTCGATGCCTTCGGCAAGGCCGAGGTCGCCAAGTGGGGCGAAGCCGTCCAGCGCTCCGGCGCACAGATCGACTGAGGAGGCCGGCCGCCACCCCACGCACCACAGCAGCGCGATTTTTCAACAAACGAGCGGGCGAGCGCCCGCCATAAGGAGACAGACATGCGTTCGAGAATTCAATGGTTGACGGCCCTCTGCCTGGGCGCAGCATGCAGCCTGGTTGCGGCACAGCCCGCGGCCTGGCCCAGCAAGCCGATCCGCATCGTGGTCGGCTTCGCGCCGGGCACGCCGCCGGACATCTTCGCTCGGCTGTACGGCGACTACGCGTCGAAGCAGCTCGGCGTGCCCGTGCTGATCGACAACAAGCCCGGCACGGCAGGCAATCTCGCCGCCGACACCGTGGCCAAGGCGCCGGCCGATGGCTACACCTTCCTCTACAACCTCTCGACCGGGTTCACCATCAACCCGTACATCTACGGCAAGCTGCCCTACGATCCGCAAAAGGACTTCGTGCCCGTGGCGACCACCATGCGCCAGGGCCTGGTGCTGATCGCCCCGGCGAACTCGCCCAACAAATCCGTCAAGGAGCTGATCGCCGCCGCGAAGGCCAAGCCGGGCACCATTTCGCATGCGTCGTACGGCGCCGGCAGCCCGTCGCACCTGATCGTCGAGTGGCTCAAGGACGAGACCAAGACCGAGATGCTGCACGTGCCCTACCGCGCCAGCCCGGTGGCCGACCTCATCGGCGGCCAGGTCGACACGCTGATGGAACCCATCGCGACCGGCTACCCGCAGATCAGCGGCGGCCGCGTACAGGCGCTGGCCTATTCGGGCGAGACGCGTCACCCCGCCATGCCCGACGTGCCCACGCTGTCGGAAGTGGTGCCGGGTCTCACGATGATGTCGTGGCACGGCATCTGGGCACCGGCCGCCACACCGGCGCCGATCGTCAACCGGCTCAACGCCCTGATGATCCAGGCCAGCAAAGACCCGGACCTGGCCAAACGCATCCGCGACCTGAACAGCGAACCACTGGGCCTGACACAGGCCGAGATGACGGCGATGGTGCGCCGCGACGCCGACATCTACAGCCGCATCGTCAAGGCGAAGAACATCCGCGTGGACTGAGTGGGTTGCGCGGACCGCGTGCGCGGCAGCGGCTGCTAGGATGAAAACGCCTGTCGTCCATCCCCGCCCTGCGAGAGTTCGTGCACCGCCCTGCCCGCTTCCCTGTCCTCTGGACGATCGCTGCCATCGCGGTCGGGGTCGCAGGCGCGCTGCTCTACGTGCGCGGCATGCCGTGGCGATCCACCGGGGAGCAGGTGCGCATGCTCGACCCGGCGCAGGTCGTCGTCCTGCGCACCCCGGGCGGTTTTCTCGAAGTGTCGACGCTCATGAAGAACGAAGAGTTCCGGTGGCGCTCGTCGTACACCTGCATGGGACAGGACTGCGGCGGCCTGCTCGGTGAACGCATCGGCCAGATCCGCGTGCCGGTGCACTACACCTATCGGATTCCGCTGGCCGAGACCTGGACGCTGACGCTCGACGGCGACGCCTACGTGCTCAGCGTGCCGGCACCCCAGCCGCTGCTGCCGCCCGGCATCGAGACGCAGAAGGCCGAGATCACCAGCGAGCGCGGTGGCCTCGTGGCGCCACCGGCCGCGGGCAACCAAGCGATGCTGCTGAAGAATCTGGGCCCCGAACTGGCCCAACGCGCGCAGCGCATCGAATACCTGAACCAGCAGATGCCCGCCGCCAAGAAGACGGTCCAGGAATTCGCCGAGAAGTGGATGAAGGAACAGATGCCCGGGCCAGCCAGGCCCGTGCGCATCGAAGTCAGGATGGGCAACGACGGCTAAAGACACCGCCGCGCTGTAGCGGCCTCGGGCCAGCCGCCGTCAGACGCGGGGCCGGCGCCGACGCCACAGTACACGCACCAGCCACAGGCACGGCAGCACCGCCAGCACCAGCCACGGAAGCACCGCCGCGATGAAAGTGATCAATGCGCCCACGCTCTCGGCCAGCACCGCGCCCGCGTTGCGCAAGGCCCGCCGCATCGGGCTGTAACTCTCGCCACTGCTGGTCAGGTTGCGCTTGGGCGTGAACTGGATCTGGATGCGCTGCTTGTCGGTCTGCTGCGCCAGCACCTTGCGCTGCGTGGCGGTGGCGTCGAGCTCGGCCTGGGTGTCCGACAGCGTGCGCTGGATTTCCAGCAGGTCGGCCATGGTGCGCTTGGTTGCGGTGTCGCGCAGCATCAGGCGCAGGCTGTCGCGGAACTCGGTGCGGTTCTTGATGCGGGCCTCGACGTCGATGACTTCGGACGTCTTGTCTTCGCTCGTGGTCGTGTGCGAGACGACGTCCGACACGCCGCGCAGCCCGCCGAGCAGCTTGTCGACGTCGCCGGGCAGCACGCGCATGTCGAGGGTGGCGCTGCCCGGCTGGCGCGGCGTTTCACGCAGCAGCGAAGAAGACAGCAGATCGCAGCTCAGTGCACCGCAGAGGTCGCGCACCTTGCTCCAGGCGTCGGCCAATTGTTCGGGCGGGACTTCAACCGCCAGGTCCTGTCGCACGGCGAGAAAGCGCTGCAGCGGCGTCTCGGCCTGGCCGCCTGCGGACGGTGCCTGCACCGCCACTTTTCGCGCATCAAGCGCGGCGCCCCCGCTCATTTCCGCCTGGGGCGCAGGCGCCGAGGGCGGCGGTGGTGCCTCGGCCAACGTCGCATGGCTCTCGTTGCGGTCGCAGCCGCCCAACGCCAGCACCACTGCGAGCAGCACGGCAGAAAAGAAAGAAACCCGGTGGATGCGATGCGTCATGAAATCCCTTGTGGTGGTGATGAACCTCATCGCTGATACGGCCGAGGGGCCGCAACGGGGTTAAGCCACCGCAGACATTCTCAACAGTTCGTCGCCCTCGGCCACCTGCTCGCCCGGCGCGAACATCAGTTCCGCCACGGTTCCGTCGGCCGGCGCGGCGATGGTGTGCTCCATCTTCATCGCCTCCATCACGGCCAGCGGCTGGCCCTTGGCGACCTTGTCGCCGGCCTTGACGGCGAAGGACACGACCTTGCCCGGCATCGGCGCCGTGAGGCGCCCGCCTTCGGCCTGCGTGTCGCCGGCATGCGCGAGGCGGTCGATGGCGGCGATGCGTGTGGCGCCTTTGTCGGCGAACACGTGCGCGGCGCCTTGGCGCTCGTACACGTCGAGCGTGTGGCGCGCGCCGTTGAAGGACAGTTCGATCTGCCCGCTCGGCAGGCGCCCGATCACGAGCGGACCGCTTGCGCCGCCCACGGCCAGCGTCAGCGCGCCGTCGTGCAGGTAACGCAGCGTGGCGGTCTGCGTCTCGCCACGGAACTCGAAGGCAAAGATGCGCGCGGTGGTGCCGAGCGATCGCCAGCCATCGCGCTGGGCGAAGGGGTCTTGCGTGCTCGTCGCGCGCTCTTCGATCAGCGTGCGCGCGATGGATGCGGCCGCGGCCAGCGGCAGGCCGAGCGGCTCGCGGTCGAACAGCACGGCGCGCTCGCGCTCGATCAGTGCGGTGTCGAGGTTGGCCTTGGCGAACGATTCGGTGGCGAGGATGCCGCGCAGGAACTGCACGTTGGTCTGCACGCCGACGATGTGCGTCTGCGCCAGCGCGGTGTCGAGCCGTGCCAGCGCCTCGTCGCGCGTGGCGCCGTGGACGATCAGCTTGGCGATCATCGAGTCGTAGAAGGGCGAGATCTCACCGCCCTCGCGCACGCCGTCGTCGATGCGCACCGCGCTGCGCTCGAACGCGGTCGCCTGCGGCTTGCGGTAGACCTGCAGCGTGCCGGTGGCGGGCAGGAAGTTGTTGTCGGGGTTCTCGGCGCAGATGCGCGCCTCGATGGCGTGGCCGTGGATCTTCAGCTCGCTCTGCTTGAGCGGCAGCGGCTCGCCCGACGCCACGCGCAGCTGCCATTCGACCAGGTCGAGGCCGGTGATGGCTTCTGTGACGGGATGCTCGACCTGCAGGCGCGTGTTCATCTCCATGAAGAAAAAGTTCATGGCGCCGCCGTCGCGTTGCTCGACGATGAATTCAACGGTGCCCGCGCCGACGTACTTCACCGCCTTGGCCGCAGCCACCGCAGCCGCGCCCATCTCCGCGCGCATTGCTTCGGTCATGCCCGGCGCGGGCGCTTCTTCCAGCACCTTCTGGTGGCGACGCTGCACCGAGCAGTCGCGCTCGAACAGGTAGACGCAGTCGCCGTGCGTATCGCCGAACACCTGGATCTCGATGTGCCGCGGGCGCTGCACGTACTTCTCGATCAGCACCGCGTCGTCGCCGAAGCTGTTGATCGCCTCGCGCTGGCAGGACGCGAGCGCCGCAGCGAAATCTTCCGACTTCTCGACCGCGCGCATGCCCTTGCCACCGCCGCCCGCGCTGGCCTTGATGAGCACCGGGTACCCGATGCGGTCGGCCTCGCGCTGCAGCAGCGCCGGGTCCTGGTCATGGCCGTGGTAGCCGGGCACCAGCGGCACACCGGCTTTTTCCATCAGCTGCTTCGACTCGGCCTTCAGGCCCATGTCCTTGATGGCCGACGGCGGCGGGCCGATGAAGACCAGTCCCGCGTCGGCGCAGGCCTGCGCAAACTCCTCGTTCTCGCTCAGGAAGCCGTAGCCGGGGTGGATCGCCTCGGCGCCCGTGGCCTTGGCGGCTTCGAGGATCTTTTCCCAGCGCAGGTAGCTGTCCTTCGGCGCGCTGCCGCCGATGTGCACCGACTCGTCGCAGGCGCGCACGTGGTTGGCGTTGGCGTCGGCATCCGAATACACGGCGACGGTGCGGATGGCCATGCGACGCGCGGTGGCTGCCACGCGGCAGGCGATTTCACCGCGATTGGCAATAAGGATCTTCTTAAACATGGTGCGTCTCCGCGGTGAAATCGCCTGCGCACGCTTCGCGTGCCACGCAATTCGGCTGCGCCGCTGCGCCGCTTAGCGGCTGGTCGCCACGGTTGGCGATGAGGATCTTCTTAAACATGGGGAGGGTCTCCGGGAGCGTTCTTGGTCTTGAATGAGAAGGCAGACGTCACGCCCGGGTCGGGCTTGCCGCTGAAGATACGGGTGACGCGGCGCACTAGGCCGCTGAGGAAGCGCCAGCTCTTTCGGATCAGCCACACGCTGAGGATCAGCACGAGCACGAAGAGCACGACGAACACCAGCGGGTGCGCGACGGCAAGCCACAAGCCCGCCGGCACCATGCTGTCCTCGACCAGCGACGCGCCGACGTTGCTGAAGGGTTCGGGCGAGGTGTTGATGGCCGCGCGCGTGGTCGCCTTGGCCGCATGCGCCGTGGCCGCGAAGCCGCCGCCGAGCAGCGCAGCGACCAACGCCATCACCGCATGGTCGCCACCGAACACGCCGGCCGCCAGCGCCGCACCGGCGGGGATGCGGACGACCGTGTGCACCATGTCCCAGAGCGAATCCAGGCCCGGAATCTTGTCGGCGAAAAATTCAACGAAGACCATGAAGCCGCTCACGCCCAGCACCACCGGGTTCGCCAAAAGATGCAGGCCGCTGGGCAAAGGCACCCAGCCGAAGTAGCCGGCCAAGCCCGTCAGCAGCACGACGAGGTAGAGGCGCACGCCGCTGGCCCAGCCGAGGGCGGCGGCCAGCGCGAGCAGTTGGGGCATGTCGAGTTGGGGCATGGTCACCTCAGCTCAGCCATGACGGCTTGCGCTTCTGCAGGAAGGCCTGCACACCTTCGCGGCCTTCGTCGCTGGCGCGGATGTCTGCGATGCCGTCGACGGTCTTCGCGATCAGCGCGGCGTCGATCTCGCGTCCGGTGACGTCGGCCAGCAGGGTCTTGCAGGCGCGCACGGCGGCGGGGCTGGCGTCGGTCAGCGCCTTAAGCAGTTCATCGACCTTGGCGTCAATGCCGTCGGCCGCCACCACCTCGTGCACGAAGCCGATACGGTGCGCCTCAGCGGCAGTGAAGCGCTCCGCCGTCAGAAAGTAGCGCTGCGATGCGCGTGCGCCCATCGCACGGATCACGTACGGGCTGATGGTCGCGGGGATGAGGCCGATCTTCACTTCGCTCAGGCAGTACCAGGCGGTGTCGACGCTCACCGCCATGTCGCAGGCCGCTACCAAGCCCATGCCGCCGGCGTACACGTCGCCCTGCACACGCGCGATGGTCGGCTTGGGGCACTCGGCGATGGTGCGCAGCATGTCGGCCAGCTTGCCCGCGTCGGCGAGGTTCTCGTCGCGCGTGTAGTCAGCCATGCGGCGCATCCAGTTCAGGTTGGCGCCGGCGCAGAAGGCGGGGCCGTTGGCGCCGAGGACGATGGCTTTGACTTGCGCTGCGTCGCCTGCCTCGACAAAAGCCTGCGTCAGTTCGGCGATAACGATGTCGTCAAAGGCGTTGCGGGTGTCGGGCTGGTCGAGCCAGATGCGCGCGACGGCGCCGTCGATGGTGAGCTTGAGTTTGGTGAAGTCGGTCATGTCGTTTCTTTTTCGGGGCGCTTCTGTCTAGGCTGCTGTTCAGGGTGCGTGCGCAGGCCACCAGGTACTCCCCTCCGCTCATGTCCCCCGGCTTCGCCTCCTCCTTTACTTCGCTGCGGGGAGCACCCGATACCCTGCGCACGTGGGCGCGCCGGTGGTGCACCGTTGATCAACCGCCAGCTCGCGCCAGGCTCACGTCGATGGCGTGCTCCCCGCAGCGAAATAAAGGAGGAGCCGGCAGCCGAAGGCTGACGGTGGGGGACATTCGCGGAGGGGAGTACGCCGTCGGCGTGAGCCCATCCCAAATCTCGGACAAGCGAATGCGTCATGGCGTCACAGCGCACCTGTCAGGCCTTCGATGCCATCGAAGTCACGGTCCGCATGCAAAAGCGAGCAGCCGTGCTCAAGACACCACGCGGCCACCATCAGATCGATCGCGCTGCGGATGGTGATGCCCTTGAGACGCTGACGGCGGTACAGGTCGGCCGCGCGAACCGCCACGGCCTCGCCGCCGGCGGTGACCAGTGGCAGCGCCGCGAGGGCCGCTCGGGCCAGGCGCCAGTCGCGGTCGTGCACAAAGCCGCGCAGCACCGCCATCAGCACCAGGTCGAGCAGCACGATATCCTCGACGCCCTCCTGAAGCAGCGCGCGCAACTGCGCAACGGCGGGCGTTTGATGACCGCGGAAATGCTGGATCCAGACGCTCGAATCGGCCGTGATCATCGCGTGCGGCGCGCGGGCCGGGGCTTCTTCGCTGCGCTCGCGGCATAGCCCGCGGGCGGCTCCTGAACGGCGAGCGCATCCGCGGACGCTGCGGTCCAGTCGACGCTGTCGTCCCCCGCCCACTGGAGCTGGCCGCCCAACGCGAGCAGCTGCTGATAGGCCTTGCGCCGCGCCAACAGGCGCAAGCCCTCCTCCACCGCTTCCTTCTTGGTGCTGAACCCGCCCGCCGCCATGGCCGCCGCCATGAGCTTGTCGTCGATCACGATGTTCGTTCTCACAAAACCCTCGATGTGTATGAAACATACAAATCATACACATCACATACGGAACACCCCAAACTTCGGTTCGGGGATCGGCGCATTACGCGCGGCCGCCAACCCCAGCGCCAGCACACGCCGCGTGTCCGCCGGGTCGATGATCCCGTCGTCCCACAGCCGCGCCGTCGCGTAGTACGGATGCCCCTGGTCCTCGTACTGCTGGCGCAGCGGTGCCTTGAAAGCTTCTTCTTCTTCCTTGCTCCAGCTGCCGCCTTTCAACTCAATGCCATCGCGCTTGACGGTCGCCAGCACGCTCGCGGCCTGCTCGCCGCCCATCACGCTGATGCGCGCGTTGGGCCACATCCACAGGAAGCGCGGGCTGAACGCGCGGCCGCACATGCCGTAGTTGCCGGCGCCGAAACTGCCGCCGATGATGACGGTGAACTTCGGCACGTTGGCCGTGGCCACCGCGGTCACCATCTTCGCGCCGTGGCGCGCAATGCCTTCGTTCTCGTACTTGCGGCCCACCATGAAGCCGGTGATGTTCTGCAGGAACACCAGCGGGATCTTGCGATGGCAGCACAGCTCGATGAAGTGCGCGCCCTTCTGCGCCGATTCGCTGAACAGGATGCCGTTGTTGGCGACGATGCCGACGGGCATGCCCTCAATCTCGGCGAAGCCGCAGACCAGCGTCGCACCGAAGCGCGCCTTGAACTCGTGGAATTCGCTGCCGTCGACGATGCGGGCGATGATCTCGCGCACGTCGAAGGGCTTGCGCGTGTCGGTGGGAATCACGCCGTAGATCTCATCCGAAGGATAGGCGGGGGCGCGGACCACAGAAGGACCGGGCGCTTGCGCCCGGTTATCGCCTAGGTTCCCGATGGCCGAGCGCGCGAGCGACAGCGCATGCAGGTCGTTCTGCGCCAGGTGGTCGGCCACGCCAGACAGGCGCGTGTGCACGTCGCCGCCGCCCAGGTCTTCAGCCGTGACAACCTCGCCGGTCGCGGCCTTTACCAGCGGCGGACCGCCCAGGAAGATGGTCCCCTGGTTCTTCACGATGATCGACTCGTCGCTCATCGCCGGCACGTAGGCGCCACCTGCGGTGCACGAACCCATGACTACCGCGACCTGCGCGATGCCCTGCGCGCTCATGTTGGCCTGGTTGTAGAAGATGCGGCCGAAGTGGTCGCGGTCGGGGAAGACCTCGTCCTGATTCGGCAGGTTCGCGCCACCCGAGTCGACGAGGTAGATGCACGGCAGGCGGTTCTGCTCGGCGATCTCCTGCGCGCGCAGGTGCTTCTTGACGGTGAGCGGGTAGTAGGTGCCGCCCTTCACCGTCGCGTCGTTGCAGACGATCATGCAGTCGACACCGCTCACGCGGCCGATGCCGGCGATCAGGCCGGCGCCGGGCGCCGACTCGGCGCCCTTGGCATCGAGGTACATGCCGTAGGCCGCGAGCGGCGCGATCTCCAGGAACGGCGTGCCCGGGTCGAGCAGCTCGGCCACGCGGTCGCGCGGCAGCAGCTTGCCGCGCGCGACGTGCTTGGCGCGCGCCGCCTCACCGCCGCCGGCCTCGATCTTCGCGAACTGCGCGTGCAGGTCGTCGACCAGGGCGCGCATCGCCGCGGCGTTGGCCTGGAAGTCCGCGCTGCGCGCGTTCAGCTTTGTCTCTAGTTTGCTCATGCTGTCTTGACCTCTTCCAGCCCGAGCTGGGATTTCATCGCGTCGCGAATCTTGAATTTCTGGATCTTGCCGGTCACCGTCATCGGGAACTCGGTGACGAACTGGATGTACTTCGGTACCTTGTAGTGCGCGATCTGGCCCTTGCAGAAGTCGCGGATCTCGTCTTCCGTCGCCATCTGCCCTGGCTTCACGATGACCCACGCGCACAGCTCCTCGCCGTACTTCCTGTCGGGCAGGCCGACCACCTGCACGTCCTGCACCTTGGGATGGCGATACAGGAACTCCTCGATCTCGCGCGGGTAGATGTTCTCGCCCCCGCGGATCACCAGGTCCTTGATGCGGCCGACGATGTTGACGTAGCCCTCGTCGTCCATGGTGGCGAGGTCGCCGGTGTGCATCCAGTGCTCGGCATCGATGGCTTCGCGCGTCCGGGGCTCGTCGTCCCAGTAGCCGTGCATCACCGAATAACCGCGCGTGCACAGCTCGCCGGACTGGCCGCGCGGCATGGTCGCGCCCGTCTCGGGGTCGACGATCTTCACCTCGATGTGCGGCTGCACCTTGCCGACCGTGGCCACGCGCTTGTCGAGTGGCGTGTCGGCTGCGCTCTGGCAACTGACGGGGCTGGTCTCGGTCATGCCGTAGGCGATGGTGATTTCGCCGAGGTGCATGCGGTCGACAACACGCTTCATCACCTCGATCGGGCAGGCGGTGCCGGCCATGATGCCGGTGCGCAGCGTCGACAGGTCGAACTCGGCGAAACGTGGATGGTCGAGCTCTGCGATGAACATCGTCGGCACGCCGTGCAGCGCCGTGCACTTCTCCGCCTGCACCGTCTCGAGCACGCTCAGCGCATCGAAGCCGTCGTTGGGGAACACGATGGTGCTGCCGTGCGTGAGGCAGGCCAGCACGCCCAGCACCATGCCGAAGCAGTGGTACATCGGCACAGGGATGCAGAGCCGGTCGGCCGGCGTGAGGCGCATGCACTCGCCCACGAAGAAGCCGTTGTTCAGGATGTTGCGGTGCGTGAGCGTCGCACCCTTGGGGAAGCCGGTGGTGCCGCTGGTGAACTGGATGTTGATCGGGTCCTGTCCCTTGAGCCGGGCACCGACCTCAGCAATGCGGGAATCTGTCGAGTCACCGCTGGCAAGCAGCTCCGAGAAGCGGTGCATGCCGGGCTGATCGGCATCGCCGGCCTTGTCGATCCACACCGTGTGCTGCAGCAGCGGCAGCCGCGTCGGGCCCAGTTCGCGCAGCATGCCGAGGTAGTCGCTCGTCTTGAACTGCGCCATGGTCACGAGCAGCTTGCAGCCGACCTTGTTGAGCGCGTACTCGACCTCCGAGGTGCGGTAGGCCGGGTTGATGTTGACCAGCACCAGCCCGACCTTCGCCGTCGCGATCTGCATCAGGATCCAGGGCGCGTTGTTGTGCGACCAGATGCCGACGCGGTCGCCAGGCTGCAGGCCGGTCTTCAGCAGCGCGCTGGCGAGCCGATTCGATTCGGTCTGCAACTCGCGGTAGGTGAAGCGCTGGCCTTCATGCCGGCTGACCAGTGCTTCGTGGTCCGGCTGCTTCGCCACCATGTCGTCGAAGAAGGCGCCGAGCGTCTGCTCGATCAGCGGGATGTCGGTGGCGCCTTGTGCGTAGCTCGGGTTCGCTGCCATCGCGCCGCCTCAGGCGGTTTCGTTGAACAGCTCGCGGCCAATCAGCATGCGGCGAATTTCGCTGGTGCCGGCGCCGATCTCGTACAGCTTGGCATCGCGCCACAGGCGCTCCACCGGAAAGTCCTTGGTGTAGCCCACGCCGCCCAGCGCCTGGATCGCCTCGCCGGCCATCCACGTGGCCTTTTCGGCCGAATACAGGATGGCGCCGGCCGCGTCCTTGCGGAAGGTGCGTGCGTGGTCGTTGCGGTCGCAGGCCTTGCCCACGGCGTACACGTAAGCGCGCGTGGCCTGCCAGGTCGAGTACATGTCGGCGATCTTGCCCTGCATCAGCTGGAACTCGCCGATGCTCTGGCCGAACTGCTTGCGCTCGTGCACGAAGGGCAGCACCGCGTCCATGCACGCGGCCATGATGCCGAGCGGGCCGCCCGACAGCACTGCGCGCTCGTAGTCGAGCCCGCTCATCAGCACCTTGGTGCCCATGCCCTCGCCGCCCAGTACGTTCTCTTCGGGCACTTCGCAGTTGTCGAAGAACAGCGGGTAGGTGTTGCTGCCGCGCATGCCCAGCTTGTCGAGCTTGGTGCCGGCGGAAAAACCCTTGAAGCCCTTCTCGACGATGAAGGCCGTCATGCCGCGCGCGCCCATTTCGGGATCGGTCTTGGCATAGATGACCAGCGTGTCGGCGTCGCCGCCGTTGGTGATCCACATCTTGCCGCCGTTGAGCACGTAGCGGTCGCCCTTCTTCTCGGCGCGCAGCTTCATGCTGACGACGTCGGAGCCGGCGTTGGGCTCGCTCATCGCCAAGGCGCCGACGTGCTCGCCGCTCACCAGCTTGGGCAGGTATTTCTTCTTCTGCGCCTCGCTGCCGTTGCGGTGGATCTGGTTCACGCACAGATTGGAGTGCGCGCCGTACGACAGGCCGACCGAAGCCGACGCACGCGACACCTCTTCCATCGCGACGATGTGTGCCAGGTAGCCGAGTTCGGTGCCGCCGTACTCTTCCTTCACCGTCATGCCGTGCAGGCCGAGGTCGCCGAGCTTCTTCCACAGGTCGTGCGGGAACAGGTTGTCGCTGTCGATGGCGGCGGCGCGCGGCGTGATCTCGTGGTGCGCGAAATCGTCGATCGCCTCGCGCAGGGAATCGACGGTGTCGCCGAGGTCGAAGTTCAGGCCGGGAAGGCTCGGTGCGGGCATGGGCGTTGTCTCCTCTTGGGGGAAGCGCGCTGCGCAAGGCGGCGACGCGCGCAAAAGCCGCAGCTTACGCCCGCTCCCGGCGCATTTGCCGCCACAATGGTTGCAAATAGCGCCAGCCGAACACGTCTTCCAGATGACCGCCCTCGCCTTTCAGAAGCCCAGCCGTGCTGCCACGCCGATGGCCTTCGTGCGAGCGGTGGTGCAAGCTTATGAACTCCGCGGCGCAGACCCCTCGAAGGCCCTGCGCGCGGCACAGATCGCGCCGCGCGAAGTTGCCCGATCGAACGCGCACGTCACGGCCTTGCAGTTCGAAGCGCTCAACGCGCACGCCATGCAGGAACTCGACGACGAGGCACTGGGCTGGTTCACGCGCCGGCTGCCCTGGGGAAGTTACGGCATGCTGTGCCGCGCCTCGCTCAGCGCGCCGAATCTCGGCGTGGCCGTCAAGCGCTGGTGTCGGCACCATCGCCTGCTGACCGACGACATCGTCCTCGATCTGCAGGTGACGGGCGGCCTGGCCACGGTGTCGATCACCGAGCGCCGCGACCTCGGTGCGCTCCGCGAGTTCTGCCTGGTGTCGAGCCTGCGCTTCCTGCATGGCTATGCGTGTTGGGCGATCGATTCGCGCATCTCGCTGCGCATCACGCGTTTTCCGTTCGCCGCACCGCCGCACCGCGACGCCTATCCGCTGATATTCACGGGCGATTTGCAGTTCGATGCACGGCAAGCGAGCTACAGCTTCGACGAGCGCTATCTCGATTTGCCACTGCAGCGCGACGAGCGTGCACTGCGCACAATGCTCAAGCGGGCGCTGCCGCTGACGGTGCTGCAGTACCGGCGCGACCGCTTGCTCGGCGAACGGGTGCGAGAACTACTGCGCCTTCGCCCGGCCGAAGCTGCAACGGCCGACGCCATCGCCGCGCTGCTTCACACGTCGAGCCGTACGCTGCATCGTCAGCTTCAGGAAGAAGGCATGCCCCTGCAGGCGCTGAAGGACGAGGTGCGCCAAGCCGAGGCCGCCGACCAATTGCGGCGTTCGAACCGTCCGATCAAGCAGATCGCGCTGGCCGTGGGCTTCCGCAACGAGAAGAGCTTTTCACGCGCGTTCCGCGACTGGACCGGCACGACCCCCGGCGAATTTCGCCGGCAAGGTCGCTGACCGCCGATCAGTTGCGGTACGGGTTGTTCGGACGGCGGTCATAGCGGTTCGGCACGCCATCACGGTCGTTGTCGCGCATGCCGCGACGGTGGTCCCGGCGGTCGTAACGGCGATGGTCGTGGCGGTGGTCGTACCGATGGTCGTAGCCCGGGCGCACCACGTAACGCGGCGGCGGCGGCGCCGGCACGACCACCACGCGCGGACGGTAGTCGGGGCGGTGGTCGTAGTGCTGGGCCTGGGCGGGGGCGCTCAGGGCGGCCAGTGCCAGAAGCGCGGCGGTGCCGATTGCAAGGGACATCTTCTTCATCATGGCAACTCCTTCGAGGCGTCGTGTTCAGGAGCCTTGATGCTGCCGGTCGAATGTGAAGCTGACGTAAGCCTGCGACGAATGTTGATGAACTTGTGCAACCTGTCTGCACGCCGGTCGGTCAGCCTGCGGCCATGCGAAGGCGACGCGCAGCCTCCTCGGCGCGCGCATCGTCGACCTCACGCAAGACGCCCCCGACATCGACCGGGCCGGCGGCGCGCTCGAAGCGGCCCGTCAGCACGGTGCCGACATCGAGTTCGCCGCGTTCGTAGAGGTTCCACATCTCCTCGCCGTAGCGGCTTTGCAGCAGCTCGGGCGCAAACTGCCCGAAGAAGACCTTCAGGTTCTCGACGTCGCGCAGCAGCATGCGCTTGGCGTGGTTGTTGCCGGCGGCGTCCACGGCCTGCGGCAGGTCGATGATCACCGGGCCGTCGGCCGCCAGCAGCACGTTGAATTCGGACAAGTCGCCGTGCACGACGCCCGCGCACAGCATGCGGACCACTTCGGTCAACAACGAGGCGTGGTGGCGACGAGCATCCTCGGGCGTGAAGACCACGTCATTCAGGCGCGGTGCCGCATCGCCTTCGGCATCGGTGACCAGTTCCATCAGCAGCACGCCGTCGCAGAAGTTGTACGGCACCGGCACGCGAACGCCCGCCGCAGCCAGGCGGTAGAGCGCATCCACCTCGGCGCTCTGCCACGCGGCCTCGGTCGCCTGGCGGCCGAACTTGGTGCCCTTGGCCATGGCGCGCTGCAGACGCGTGTTCTTGACCTTGCGGTTCTCGGTGTAGTCGACGGCCTGGCGGAAGCTGCGGTTCGTCGCCTCCTTGTAGATCTTGGCGCAGCGCGTTTCGTCGCCGCAACGCACCACATAGACCATCGCCTCCTTGCCGCTCATGAGCTGGCGCACCACGGTGTCGATCAGGCCTTCGTCGACGAGCGACTGCAAACGGGGAGGAGCTTTCATGCGGACATTTTGCGCCTCGGCGCATGGGCTCTGGCCGCACGCCTCGGGCAGGCTGAGCGGCCGGGTCGGCCCCATTGCAAGTGGCCATCGGCTCACGTAGCGTGCATCCGGTTCGTTTCCAATCCCCCCTTTTTCAGGAGAATTTCCATGACCCGTCGTTCATCCCTCGTCGCTGCGTCCGCGTTGGCCGCCACGCTGCTCGCCGCCTGCGGCGCCATGGGCCCATCGACCCCCCAGGGAGGCATGAGCTTCTTCGTGACCAGTGCCAACCCGGGCAAGGGCGCCGATTTCGGCGGCCTGGCCGGTGCCGACCGGTATTGTCAATCGCTCGCCGCCAGCGCGGGTGCCGGCAGCCGCACCTGGCGCGCCTACCTGAGCGCCAGCGCGATGCCCGGCAGTCCGTCGGTCGATGCCCGCGACCGCATCGGCGCCGGCCCGTGGCGCAACGTCAAGGGCGACGTCATCGCCACCAGCGTGGCCAACCTGCACAGCGACACCAACAACCTGACCAAGCAGACGGCGCTGACCGAGAAGGGCACGGGCATCAGCGGCCGCGGCGATCCGGTCAATCTGCACGACATGCTGACCGGCTCGTCGCCCGACGGCCGCGCGGTGAACGACGGCAAGGACAACACCTGCGGCAACTGGACGAAGAGCGGCGACGGCTCCGCCCTGGTCGGCCACCACGACCGCATGGGCCTGCGCGACGACGCGCCCTCGAAGTCGTGGAACTCGTCGCATCCCACGCAAGGCTGCAGCCTGGATGCGCTCAAGAAAACGGGCGGTGGCGGGCTGCTCTACTGCTTCGCGCAGAACTGAGCACGCAAGATCAAGCGGCGGCGTCAGGCAGCCGCCGCAGCCCGCCGACCTGCGACCGCACGATCAGCACGGCCTGCATCACGAAGCCCGCGAGCGCCAGCCAGAGGCAGGCGGCTTCGCCCCAGCGCGCACCGACCAGCCCGCCCAGCGCAGCCCCCACGGGCCGTGCACCCGCGTTGACCGTGAGGAACAGCGCGCCCACGCGCCCGAGCATCGCGCTGGGCGTGAGGCTCTGGCGCAGCGTGGTCGACGTGATGGTCCACACGATCGGCCCGGCGCCGAAGAGGAAGAAGGACAACCCCGCCACCCAGGCACTCGGCACGACCAAGGTGGCGACCATCGCCGCGGCCGCGGCCACCGACACCACCGGCCCCAGCTGGATCGCGCGACCAAAGGGCATGGCGCGCACGAGGCGCGGCGCCATCAGCGCGCCCACCACCATGCCCGCACCGAACGCCCCGAGCGTGACGCCGACCACGCCGGCGCCCAGGCCGAGCACGCGGATCGCGTACGGCACGTAGGCGGCCTGCAGCACGAACCACGCGATGTTCCACGCGACGGCGGTCAACAGCATGGGCCGCAGCATCGGGTTGTGCCAGACGAAGGCCGCGCCGTCCTGCACCTCGCGCAACGGATGGCGCGGCGCGCGCGGCGCCATCGGCGGTTCGACCAGCCGCCACAGCAGCGCGATGGCTGCGATCGACAGCACCGTCGCCAACACGAAAGCGGCCGACGCGCCGGCCCACGCCACCAAGGCACCGCCCAACGCCGGCCCGCCGGCGTAGGCCGCGCTGCGGGCGAGTTCCAGGCGCCCGTTGGCTTGCGCCAGCGCGGCGCGCGGCACCAGCGCGGGCACGAGCGCGGGCGCCGCGACGCTGAAGGCCACAGTGCCCACCGCGCCGATGAAGCCCAGCACCGCGAGGCCGCCGATCGACAGCCGGCCCGTCGCGACCGCCGCGAGCAGCCCCAGCAACGACGCGGCACGCAGCAGCTCCGCGCCCACCATGAGCCGCCGCCGCGGCAGCCGGTCGGCCATCCAGCCGAACGGCATCGACAACAGGAGGAAGGGCAGCGTCTGCAGCGCCGCGAGCAGCCCGATCTCGCCGGGCCCGGCACCGAGCAAAAGCACCGCGACGAGCGGCACGGCGGCCAGGCTCAATTGCTCGGCCGACTGCGCGGCCAGGTTGGCGCCGGTGAGGGCGGCGAAGGAACGGGGGAGAGCGGGGAAGAGCGGGGTCATGACAAGACGTTGACGCAAAAGCCCCAGATGGTCGAGGCTCACCCGTCGCGGCGCTGGCCGTTTGCGGACATGCCACCGCCGCCGATCCACAGCCACGCACTCGCCGCGCTCAGCAACGCCAGCAGCGCGCTGATGCCCATCACCCACCGGAAGCCCGCGACGAAGGCCTGCTGCACGGCCGCCTTCACGGCGTGCGCGCTGGCCGCGTCCAGCCCCGGAGGCGCCTCGGCCGCAGCCAGCCTGCTGCGCTGCGCGACCATGTGCACCGCGAGCTCGGGCGATGCCTGCATCTCGCGCAACGCGGCGGCCATGCTCGCGTCGAAGGCCCACGCCATCACCAGGCCGAACACCGCCACCGCCAGCACGGCGGCCGTGCGCGACACCGCGTTGTTCACGCCCGAAGCAATGCCGGCCTGGTCAGGCCCGACCGCATTCATCACGGTGGTGGTCAGCGGCGCCACAGTGATGGTCATGCCGATGCCCAGCACCAGCACCGCGGGGAAGAAGGCCGTCCAATAGTCGGCGCCGACACCCGGCACCGCAAACAGCATGAACCCCAGGCCGGCGATGACCGGCCCGACGACCAGTGGCAGTCGCGGGCCGAAACGGTCCACCAGTTGCCCTGCCTTCGCAGAGAACAGGAACATGATCACGATGAAGGGCAGCAACGCCGCACCGGCGACCGTGGCGGAGTAGCCCTGCACCTGAATCAGGTTGAGCGGAAAGAAGTACAGGCCGCCGCCAAGCGCCGCGTAGAGCAGCAGCGTGAGCGCATTCGCCCCGCCGAAGTTGCGGCGCGCGAACAGGTCGAGCGGCAGCATCGGCGCGCGGGCATGCGCCTCGATCCAAACGAAGAGCCCGCTGGCCACGAGCCCGACCGCCATGGCGGCGAGCACTGCCGGCGAATGCCACTGCTGCACCGGCGCCTCGATGAAGGCGTAGACGATGCCGCCCAACCCGACAGTCGCCAGCACGGCGCCCCAACCATCGAGGCCACCGGCCGACGGGCTGCGGCTCTCAGGCACGCGTCGCCACACGACCCACAGCACCACCGCCGCCATCGGCACGTTGATGAGAAAGGCCCAGGTCCACGAATACTGGTCGACCAGCCAGCCGCCGATGACCGGCCCGATGGCGGCGGTGATGCCGCTCGCACCCGACCAGGTGCCGATCGCCTTGCCGCGTTCACCCTCCGGAAACGACGCGCTGATGAGCGCCAGGCTGCCCGGCACCAGCAGCGCCGCGCCGATGCCTTGCACGGCGCGCGCCGCGATCAGCTGCTGCACGGTGGCCGACATCGCACAGCCAGCCGATGCGACGGCGAACAGTGCCACGCCGATCGCGAAGATGCGGCGCCGTCCGAAGTGGTCGCCCAGCGAGCCGCCGACCAGCAGCAGCGCAGCGAGGAAAAGCGCATACGACTCCACCACCCACTGGGCCTGGAAGGCATCGGCATGGAGGTCGCGCTGGATGGCCGGCAGCGCGACGTTGACCACCGTGCCGTCGATGAAGGCCATGCTCGACCCGAGGATGGCCGCGAGCAGGATGCCGCGCTTGGCCGCGTCGGAGCACGGTGCCGCCACCTCGCCGCTGCGGATGGCGGCGTCGTCGCACGGGGGTTTGCCGATCTGGGTCATGGCACTCCTGGACGCGCCGGAAGTGGCGCCCGCGCACTGTGGTGCGAAGTGCGCGGCCCGTCAACCCGACATCGGACAACGGACAACGGCAGCCTGCGCCGCGTCGATGCCGCGCAGGCCGTCAGTCGGCGCTGATCTTCCCGAACTCCGCCACCTTCTTCCACTTGGCGACGTCCGCCGTGATGAGCGCGGCGAAGGCCTCCGGCGTGTCCTCGACGACCAGCGCGCCGGTGGCGGCGTAGCGGTCCTTCACCGCCTGCGTGCGCAGCGCGCGCAGGGTGGCGGCGTGCAGCGTCTTGAGCACTTCCGGCGGCAGGCCGGCCGGCGCGAGCACGCCGTTCCAGAAGCCCTCGTTGAAGCTCTTGAGCCCGGTCTCGACGAAAGTCGGCACGTTGGGCAATTCGCCGGCGCGCTGCGGCGCGGCCACCGCCATCGGGATCAGCGTGCCGGCCTTGATGTGCGGGTACGACGAGGCCAGCGTGTCGAAGATCATGTCGACCTGCCCGCCCACCACGTCGTTCAGCGCCGGGCCGGTGCCTCGGTAGGGCACGTGCACGATGCGCAGGCCGCTCAGCGACTTGTAGTACTCCATGGCCATGTGGGTGGCGCCGCCGTTGCCCGACGAGGCGTACGAATACTTGCCGGGCGACGCCTTGGCGAGCTTGTAGAAGTCGGCGTAGTTCTTGGCCGGAAAGCTCGACGTGACGCTCAGCACGCCGGGCACGGTGACGATGCGCGTGATGGGCGTGAAGCTCTTCACCGCGTCGAAGGTGAGGTTCTTGTAGACCGCCGAATTGGTGCCGTTGGTGCTCGATGTGCCGAGCAGGATCGTGTAGCCGTCGGGCTTGGCTTCGGCCACGACGCGTGCGCCGATGGTGCCGCCCGCCCCGCCTTTGTTCTCGACCACCACCGGCTGGCCCAGTTCCTTGCCCAGCGCCTCGGCCAGGATGCGGCCGGTGATGTCCGACGTGCCGCCCGGCGGGAACGGCACGATCAGCTTGACCGGTTTGTCGGGGTAGGCGCCTTGCGCGAGCGCGCTGTCGGCGAAGCCGAAGAGGGCCGCGGCAACCGTGGTTGCAAAGACGGCGGCAAAGGCCGGGGATGGGCGTCGGTTCATGGTGATGTCTCCTTCTTGTCTGAATGAAAGGGCGTGGCTTTCAGCGGCCGGCGCAGCTTTTGCCGCCGTCGATCGGCATGCACACGCCGGTGATGTAGTTGGCCTCGTCCGATGCGAGAAACAACGAGGCATAGGCCACGTCCCACGCGTCGCCCATGCGGCCCATCGGGCTCGCGGCGTTGCGTGTCTTGATCATTTCTTCGGTGCTTGCGAAGCGGCCGGCAATCTGCGTGTGGATGAGGGGCGTGTTCATCACGCCCGGCAGCACCGCGTTGGCACGGATGCCCTGGGCGGCGTACTGCACGGCCAGCGCACGCGTGAGGTGGTTGAGCCCGGCCTTGGCCGCGTAGTACGGCATGTACGGATAGCTGTTGACCTGCATCGACGCGAGCGACGAGATGTTCACGATGGCGCCGCGCTGCTGCGCGAGCATCAGCGGGATCACGTGCTTGCAGGTGAGGAACACGCCGGTCAGGTTGGTGTCGATCACGCGGCGCCAGTCGTCCTCGCTCATCTCGACCACGCTGCCCATGCGCGTGATGCCGACGTTGTTGTGCAGGATATCGACCGTGCCGAAGCGCGCCTGCACCTGCGCGACCACCGCCGCCACCTGCTCCGACACCGTGACGTCGGCGACGTAGGCCTCGCAATCGAAGCCCTCGGCGCGGATCACGTCGCGCGTGGCCTTGGCCGCGGCACGATCGATGTCCACCGCCGCCACGCGCGCCCCCTCGCGCGCGTACACGACGGCGGCCGCCTTGCCGTTGCCCCAACCCGGGCCGGACGACCCGGCACCGAAGACCAGCGCAACCTTTCCGGCCACGCGCTGGCGACCGGCGGGCGGGTGGTCGGACGCGTGGATGCTGTTGATGTCCGGGTCTGTCATGGCTTGAAGCCGCACATGCGTGCAGCGAAATCCCTGGCGGTCATGCCCTCGCGGGCGCCCAGTGCCGCGGCACGACGGTTCACATGGCTGAGAACGCCGGTGGCGTAGGCCGAATGGGCGTCGCCGATGCGCGCGCTCATCGCCGCGACGGTGACGCCGGCGATGCCACGCGCGTCCAGGGCAGGCAGGCGCGACAGGCCGGCCTCGTCGATACCGACGCCCGCATCGTTGTAGAGCGCCGCGAAGACATCGACCTTGATCGCGGTCTCGGGCCGGCCACCGAGCAGCCCGCCGTGCGAGCCGGTGAAGACCACGGCGCCGATGTCCTCCGACGTGACGAGCGAGACGGAATCGACCAGCACCAGCGCACGCTCGTCACCCGCCTGCGTCAGCACGTCGCGCGACTCCGCGGGCAGCGGACCCGGCTCGACGGGCGACAGCGCCGCGGCGCGGAGGATTTCCGCTGCCTCGCGCGCCGGCATGCCCGGCCGCACGCCGAGCACCGCAGCCACCGCGTTGGCATGCGACACCACGCCGCGCACGGCGCTGTCGGCCCCGTCGCCGATGCGCGCCGAGCGGTGGTCGATCACGGCGCAGGGCGCGCCGAAGCGGTCGCAGTAGGCGAGCCCGCCGATGCCCGCGTTGTCGAGGCCGATACCGGCGTCGTTGAGCAGCACGCCGACGATGCCGCCGGCCAGCGCCATGTGCGCTGCGATCACGCCACCGTGCGAGGCCGCGATGGCGACCGCGCCGCGCGCCTCGGGGCCGAACTTCGTGACCGAATCGAGAACGAGGATGTCGGGCAGGAACATGGCGCTGCTCAGCCTTGCGGCTGCGCCTTGTTATGGCCGTCGCCCTCGCCGCGATAGGGCACGGCGTGGTCGATCAGGTCCCAGATGAAGCGGCCGGTGGGCACGCGCTGCTCCTCGGCGATGTGCGCCACCAGCCCCGCGGCGCGCGAGATCACGGCAAAGCCGCGCATCAGCGTCGGTGGAATGGCGAGTTCGCCCAGCAACGTGCCGACGGCGCCGGTCGCGTTGATGGTGATGTGCTTGCCGTAGGCCGCGTCGACCTCGGCCGACAGCGCGGCGATGGCCTGCAGGTACTTGCCTTCGAATTCAGGGTGCGCGCGGCCGATGGCCATCAGCTTGGCGGCGCGCGGGTCGTCGGGCTTGTGCAGGTGCTGCCCGAAGCCGGGGATCGACTTGCGCTCGGCGCGGTGGCGCTGCGCCACCGCACGCGCGGCGGCCTCGATGCCTTCAGGCGCGTCGATGATCTGCTTGAGCAGCACGGCGCAGTTCTCGACCGTGCCGATGAACTGGCTGCCCA
>NZ_RCZJ01000004.1 GCF_006438845.1 Variovorax ginsengisoli | reverse complement strand
GAGGACCGCACTGTGCCCCTCGATGCAGCATTCATCCTGCTGCGGACACTTCGTAATGCCACGTTGCACGTGATGCCCAACACCGGCCATTGGGCGCAGTGGGAGCGGGCGGAAGAGTTCAATCGACTGTGTGAGGAGTTCCTTGCATGACGACGGCAGGACGTCTGAAGGGGAGGGTGGTGGTCATCACCGGCGCATGCGGCAGCATCGGGCGCGCGACGACGCTTCGTCTTGCTCTCGAAGGCCCTGAAGCCATCGTGGCCCTCGATGCGCAGAGCAATTTCGACCGTCTGGCAGAAGCGGTGCGTGCCACTGGCCCCGACGTTGTGTGCCTGTCCATCGACTGCACCAAGCCGGATGCCATCGCGGCCGGGTTTCGTCAGATCCACGACCGTTTCGCCAGGGTTGATGTGCTGATCAACACCGTAGGCGGAAGTGTACGCGGGAAGATTGGCGAGTTCTGGTGCTCCGAGCCGTCCACCTGGCAGCGGGTTATCGACCTGTCCCTGATGAGCGCCATGTGGTGTGCACGCGAAGTGGTCCCTGGCATGCGCGAGCGCGGGCGAGGCAGCATCGTCAACATCGCCTCCAGCGCCGCAACCCTGCCCATCGCCTCGATGGTGGATTACGGTGCCGCGAAGGCAGGGGTGCTTGGCTTCACGCGAGGCCTAGCGCTGGAACTGGCCCCATTCGGGGTGAATGTGAACGCGGTTTCCCCGGGTCCCATAGACACCTTCGGCCTGCAGCAACTCCCCTTAGTGCGCCAGCGCAGCCTTGAAGGCGTTCCCATGGGACGGCTAGGCAGTCCGGAGGAGATCGCGGCTGCGGTAGCGTTCTTGGCGGGTGACGACGGCTCCTTCGTCACCGGTCAGAACCTGCAGGTCAACGGCGGCAAGGCCTTTAGCTGATCGACTGCGCGGCGTCGCCGTATGGGTCGCTGCCCCATCCCATGCTCTCGCTCCATGCGGCCACGGACCGTTCCGTGTCCCGGCCCTGTTCCTGGAGCCATTCGACGAACGCCTGGACTACCGGGTCGATGGATGGCGTATTCACAAACGAGGCTAAATGGGGAACACGGCGCGCGGCGTATAGACCGAAAGGTGCTATGAGGTTTCCGGCAAGAATGTCGTCGAAGACGTGCGACAGCGGTGCGATCACGACGCCGAGCCCTTCGGTCGCGGCCTGAATGGCGAAGTACAGGTGCTCGAATTCCAAGGTGCCTTTGTGGGGCAGCTCTGTCATACCTCCGGCAGTGGCCCACTCACGCCAAGCATCTCTCTTGGTGGAATAGGAGATCAGGGTGTGTTTGCGCAGGATCTCCGGATCTGGCCTCTGCGTGGTGCCGATCAGATCGATGTGGCAGACGGGCAGGAAGAGATCTGTCATGAATGGCAGCGACGCGCTCCAGTTTTGCCCGGCTGGGTAGTAGCGTATCGCCAAGTCGTAAGCGTTGTCCTGGAAGCTCACGGGCGCCACAGAGGTCGTCATCCGTATTTCGACGTCTGGGCGCCGGCGCTGAAACCCAGACATTCGCGGAATCAGCCAACGCATGGTCAAGGTCGGACCAGCATTCACGCGCAGCGTGCTGGCTGCGTTCTCCTTCAGGGCCAGCGAAGCGACCGACATGCGGTCGAACAAGGCAGTCAGCTCATTGCAATAGCTTCGGCCGCTCTCGGTGAGTTGCAGTTGCGACGGCGTACGACGAAACAGAGGCCTGCCGGCCCACCCCTCCACCAGTGCGACGTGGCGCGAGATCGCGCCGTGCGTGACGTGCAATTCGGCTGCAGCTTTGGTAAAGCTGACATGGCGCGCCGCAGCTTCAAAGGCGCGCACAGCGTTGAGGGGGGGAAGTTGTCTCACGAAAATTCAGTATAGGGGTCGCCCCTGCACGGGGCAAGGCAAGGTAGGCGCCCTGCCATCACGACGCGGTTTCGCTGGAGCGAAGCGCATTGATCTCGCTGGTCGTAAAGCCCCACGGCTCCAGCGCGGCAGCGAGGTCGATGCCAGGTTCCACGCCCGCACTGGGCGTCTGTGGCTTGGTACGACCGAAACGAGGCGCAGGGGCGGGCTGCATGATGCCGTCGACCTCGACGTAGGTGTTGCGCGCGCGATGGTGCGGATGCTGCGGCGCCTCCTGAAGATTCAGCACCGGTGCGAAGCAAATGTCCGTCTGGCCCAGCAGGGCATCCCACTCGTCGCGAGTCTTCGTGCGGAAGACGGCCTCGAGCTGTTCCCGGAGGGCCGGCCAGTTGCGGCGGTCGGCGCGATCCGGCAAGTCCTCGTCCGCCAGGCCGGTCACCCGCAGAAGTTCGACATAGAAGGGCTGTTCCGCGGCGCCGATGGTGATGTACTGCCCGTCCGACGTCTCGTAGACCCCGTAATATGGAGCGGCGCCTGCGGTGGGGCTGGTGCCGCGCCCGTTCCATTTGCCCGCAGCCATGAAGCCGTGGAACATCGTCATGAGCGACGCGGACCCGTCCACCATCGCGGCGTCTACAACCTGGCCGCGCCCAGAACGTATGGCTTCCCAAAGCGCGCACATCATTCCGAACGCGAGGTACATCCCGCCGCCGCCGAGGTCCCCTACCAGATTGAGTGGCAGCACAGGCGGTTCTCCGGCCTGTCCGATGGCGTCGAGGGCGCCTGTAAGGGCGATGTAGTTGATATCGTGGCCAGCCACCCGGGCGAGCGGCCCGTCCTGGCCCCAACCCGTCATGCGGCCGTAGACAAGCCGTGGATTCAACGCGAGCAGGTCGTCCGGTCCTAGCCCGCAGCGCTCCATCGCGCCGGGCCGGAAGCCCTCGATCAGGGCATCGGCGGTTCCTGCCAGCCGCCGGACCAGTTCGACACCTTGCGGGGTCTTGATGTCGACGGCAATAGCGCGCCGGTTGCGATCCAGCAGGTTGAAGCGCGGCTCCAGCGGCCGGAAGCGGCTCTGCGGGCGGTCGATGCGCAAGACCTCTGCCCCCATGTCGGCCAACATCATGGCCGCAAACGGACCGGGTGAGAGCCCGGCGAACTCAATGACCTTCAGGCCCTGCAGCGGTCCCAATGTCACTCCCAAGTGATGCCGAGTTTTTTGACCAGGGCGCCCCACTGACGGTCTTCGGCCCGAACCAGTGCGGCTGTATCGGCCACCGACATCGACTTGGCATCGGTCCCGAACTCAGTCAGCGCCGCCCTGACCTCCGGGCTGTCGATCGCGCGCGCGAGCTCCCGATGGATCCAGTTGAGGGTGGCCGGCGGCATGCCGGCCGGTCCGAAGAATATGAAGGTTCCGCGGATGTCGATGTCCTTGAAGCCCTGCTCCATGAGCGTGGGCACATCCGGCAGTTGTTCGCTGCGCTTGGCTGTCGTGACGCCGAGCGCCTTCAGCTTGCCCGACCGCACATACTGCAGCACGCCGGGCGCCGTATTCAGCATCACGGGAACCCGGCCGGGAACCACGTCGAGGAATGCTGGTGTGTCGCCCTTGTACGGCACACTGCGGATCTTCAGGCCCGACTCGGCAATGATGGACTCCATTGAAAGGTGCATGCTGGAGCCCACTGCAGTAAGGGCGTAGGTAAGATCCTGCTTCTTGGACAGCTCCACTAGTTCCCGAAGGTTGTTCGCCGGAATGCTCGGGTGCACAACCAGGACGTTGGCGATGGTCCCGATCGGGGTGATGTACTGGATGTCCTTGCTCAGGTCGTATGGCAGCTTCTTGACCAGATGTGGAATGATTGCGAACAAACCCATTCCCGCCCAGCCGAGGGTGTAGCCGTCGGGAGGCGACTTCAGGACAATGTCGACGCCGATAGTGCCGCTCGCGCCCGGCCGGTAGTCCAGGACCAGGTTGGCGCCGGTGTTCTGCAGCAGCTTCTGCTGCAGAACCGTCAGTTGGCCGGTGGCCATGCCACCGGCGGTATACGGCACCACGAGGCGGATTGGCTTGTTCGGGACACCGCTTTGAGCGCGCGCGTTCACACCCAGAAGAGAAAGGCTGAGTGCCGCCACGGCCTCACGGCGGCGAACAAGGGAGCGGTCGCAGGTCAAATTTGTCTCCAGCTTGGCGTTGAGCCTTTGCCGCAGTATCGGGAGCTGGAATGCTGCGAGCGAGAAAGTATTTGTCATGGGCCCGTCAGAGAATCTCATGCGACTTCCCACTGAGCGGCTCCATACTTGGTTCCGACAAGGCTCTCGGAGAGGCAGCAGAAAAATGGTAAAGGATGAAAAGTCGACGGGCCCTCTGGTGGGCTATCGGGTGCTCGAGTTCGCCAACATGATTTCGGGCCCGTTCTGCGGGCAGATGCTGGCCGACCTCGGCGCCGACGTCGTGAAAGTGGAGGCCCCGGAGGGCGACGGCTTCCGGGCGCTGCGCCCGGAACATGGCGGTCTGGGTGCCCATTTCCTGCATTTCAACCGAGGCAAACGCAGCGTCACGCTGGACCTCAAGTCGGAAAAGGACCTGGCCGCCGCGCGTGATCTGGTCCGCAAGGCAGACGTCGTCATCGAGAACTTTCGTCCCGGTGTCATGAAGCGTCTGGGCCTGGACTACGAGACCTTGAAGGAGTCGAACCCGAAGTTGGTTTATCTGAGCATCACGGGCTTCGGCAAAGACGGGCCCTACGCTCAGCGCCCCGCCTTCGACCAAGTAATCCAGGCGATCACCGGCTTCATGTGGACGCAGGGTGAACAAATCGAGCCGCAGCCTATCCGCAACCCCGTGGTCGACAAGGTGACCTCCCTGACGGGTTGCAACGCGGTCGTCAGCGCCCTGTTGCACCGGGAACGCACCGGCTGCGGCCAGCACATCGGCGTGTCGCTGCTGGACGCCTATGCCGCTTTCATGATGCCGGGCGTCACCGTCAACGAGACGTTCGTGGATGCCGGCATTTCGCCCCTGCCGCCGCGGGCCGTCTACCGCGTGATTGCCACGCGGGATGGCCACGTCATCGGCAACATCCATTCGAACGCCCAGTTCGCCGGCAGCGCCCGCGCGTTCGGGCGCCCCGAGTTGCTGGAGGATCCCCGCTTCAAGGACCCACGCAGCCGTCAAGGCCATCTGGCAGAGATGTGGTCGGAGCTCGCCGATGCGGCTCGCCATAGAACCACCGAGGAGGTACTGCAGGCGGCCGTCGCGGAAGGCGTGCCGCTGGCCGCAGTCCAGACGATGGAGGAATTCCTGCACGACCCGCAGGTTGCCCACAACGAGGTCTTCATGGACTACCACGATCCAAAGCTGGGCCGCATCCGACAGCTCAACTTCCCGGCCCGGTTCTCCGGATCGCCGGTCAACGTGAACGCGCGCGCGCCAATGCTGGGCGAGCACACGGACGAGGTATTCGCGGACTGGGAACGGGAGGCCATAGAGCCATGCTGACGCCACGTCCTTCCGAGCGAGCAGCCGTCGTGCACTACGAGGTGAGGCAGGGAGTGGCGCTGCTGACCCTCGACGGGCCACCGACGAATGCTCTGTCCCATGCGGTGCGCGCCGGGCTGCTGTCGTCGATCTATCGCGCCGAGGACGATGCTGACGTTCATGGCATCGTCGTGACGGGGTCGGCACGTGCTTTCTGTGCGGGTGGAGACATCCGGGAATTCGGCACGCCCGCCCAGAAACGCTCGCCGCGCCAGATCGCGATCATGGAGGCGATTGCTGCCTGTCCGAAACCCGTTGTCGCGGCAATCTCGGGTGCGTGCCTGGGTGGCGGGCTTGAACTGGCCATGGCGTGCCATGCGCGGGTTGCGTCAGCGGACGCGGTGTTCGGCCTGCCGGAGATTTTCCTGGGGCTCATACCGGGCGGTGGCGGCTGCCAACTGCTGCCCCGTCTGCTGGGCATGGAGGCCGCCACCGAGATGATCCTTTCAGGACGTAGGCAACCCGCGCAGCAGCTGGCGGGAACGCTGCTTCTGGACCGGGTGGTCGAAGGCGATGCGGTCCCGGAGGCCATTATGCTGACCAGCGCCTTGGCGGCCAGTTCTGCCCCGCTGCGCCGATCGCTCGATCTTCAGGTGCCCGAGTTCAACCGCCAGGCCTGGGAGTCTGATCGGCAGCGGTGGCTGGACCAGTCGCCCGGCGATCCCGCCGCGCGGGGCTGCCTGGACGCCATTGCCCTGGCGCCTGTGCTTCCGTTCCGGGAGGGGCAGCGGGGCGAGTTCCAGATCCTGATGGCGCTGATAGCGAGTCCGGAGTCACAGGCCCGCCGCCACTTGTTTGCTGCCGAGCGGCGCTTCGCGGCCATGCTGAGCGCAGGAGGCGGACTGAACAACGATGCACGGCTCGAAGCGGCCCGCATCCGCCTCCGGTCGGCTGCAGAGCGGGCGTCAAGCGGTGGTGATGCCATGTTGCAAAGGGCGGCCTTGGCGAACGAAGGGACGCGGTTGCTCGAGGAAAGCCTGCTCGACCATGCGGCACAGGTCGACCTGGTCTGCGTGCACGACCTCGGCTTCGCGCGACTCGAAGGGGGCGCGATGTTCCAGGCCGACCAGAAGCAGTTGCCAGTCGTGGTTCGCAGCCTGCAGCTGCAGGCACGCAGGGCTCCTGCTGCCGATGTCGCCTTCTGGACGCCAGCTGAGCTGCTGTGCAAGCTGGCAGACGCCGGCGGGTCTCTGGCAGAGCAGGCCGCGCCGCGCTAGCGGACGCCGCACACCGCGCTTCAGGCGCCGCCGGTCACGTCGAGTGTCACGCCTGTCACGTAGGCTGCGTCCCGCGATGCAAGGAAGCAGATGGCCCCGGCCTGCTCGTCCACCGTTGACGCCCGCCCCAGCGGAATGCGGCCGACGGCGGCTGCAAGTTGCGCCTGCGGCCAGCGCGCCGCCGCAGCGGCGATGCGCTCGCTCATGGTGAGCCCGGGGGCCGTCGCGTTGACGGTGATGCCCCAAGGTGCGAGTTCACGCGCCAGCCTCGCGGTGAAAGCCATGACGGCGCCCTTCGCTGCCGAGTAGGCCACCGTCGTCATCCCCGTTCTCCCATGACCTGCCAATGACGAGAGATTCACGATGCTGCCCGAACGCTGCTGCTTCATGACCGGCACCGCGGCCCGCGTGAAGCGGACCATGGGCTGCAGGTTGAAGGCCATCATGCGGTCCCAGTCTTCGTCGCTGGTGCGTTCGATGGGCAGGTTCGGGTCCGCGATCACCGTGCTGCCGCCCACGCAGTTGACCAGAATGTCGAGGCGGCCAAAGGCCTGCAGGGCGGTGGCGATGGCGAGCGGTCCCGTCTCGGGTGCGGTCGCGTCCCCCGCCAGTGTCACGATCGCGTTGGGGCTCGAGCCGGCTTCACGAAGAGCCGCGAGCTTCACCGGATCCCTCGCCAAGGCCACGACCTTCGCGCCTTCGGACAACAACCTCTGCACGGTCGCCTTGCCTATGCCCTCCGACGCTCCGACCACCACCGCCACCTGATTTGTGAACCTCATGTGCTCTCCAACGCGGCGGCGCCGCTCGAAGCCGAGTGTCGGGGTGTACTTGAGATGGCCCACCGGCCATTTTCTGGACCGGCTGTGACTTTTCATGACTTGCCCGCTCTGGCCTGCCCGACCGAACATCGCCTATCAGCAGGAGCCTCACCGGCCGCGGACAAGCCGTCAACGGCGGCAGAGCTTTCAAACCACAAGGACAGCAAGTGATCGATTTTGAGATGACCGAGGAACAGGCGATGGCGCGCGATGCAATGCGCGATTTCGCTGCTTCCGAACTCCGCCCGGCCGCGCGTGCCAGCGACGACGGCGCCACCATCGCCCCCGAACTGAAGAACAAGCTCTGGTCCACCGGACTGGTCCAGTCCATGCTCGATGAAGCCGACAGCGATCAGCCAAGGTCTCGCATCATCAACGCGATTGTGTTCGAAGAACTGGCCGCAGCCGACGCATCGCTGGCGCTGGCGCTGGCTGCGCCCATGTCCTTCGTACAGGCTGTTCTGGACCACGGCAATGCCAGCCAGCGAGCCACCCTGTTGCCGGCCTTCCAGGGACTCGACTTTAAGGCTGCGGCGGTCGCCGTCATGGAGCCGACATTCGGCTTCGATGTGTCGGCCACGAGCACCTTAGCGACGCGCGTTGGCGATACGTGGAAGCTTGATGGGCGAAAGTGCATGGTGCCGCTGGCCGGTTCGTGCTCGCACTTCATCGTTACGGCGCGCGATGGCGAACGTCTGCGCGCGTTCGTCGTGGCTGCCGATCAGCCCGGCGTCAAGGTGCTGCCCCCGAAGGGGACCTTGGCGCTGCGCGCCCTGGAAATGAGCGAAGTCGTGCTGGACGCGGTCACCCTGAGCGCCGACCAGCAGTTGGGTGGCGAGGACGGCTGCGATGTCCAGTGCCTCGTGGATTCCGGTCGGGCGGCACTCGCTTCGGTCATGACTGGAATGAGCCGGGGCGTCCTCGAGTACGCCATCCCGTACCTGAAGGACCGTGTGGCACACGGCAGCCCCCTGGCGCGCAAGCAGGTCATCGCATTCCGGCTCGTGGACGCGCACATGGCCATCCAGGCCATGCGATGGATGGCGTGGCGCGCGGCCTGGGCCATTGAGTCCAACGAGGAGCCAACCCGACACGCCCAGCTCGCGTTTACCTACGCCAGCGAGCAGACGATGACCATCGCCGACGAAGCGTTGCAGGCATTCGGGGGGCACGGCTTCGTGCGAGCTCACCCGATCGAGATGTGGTATCGCAATGCGCGCGCGCTTGGCGTGCTCGAAGGCGTGGCTGGCGTTTGACTTGACTTAGAACTAGGAACACAGATGATTGATTTCAGCCTAACCGCCGGCGACCGCCGCCTGATCGAGGTCACCCGTTTCGAAAACGAGGCGATGCGCAAGCACGCGCGCTACTACGACCAGCACGAAGAGGAAATAGAGCCGGCTTCCTTCCCCGAGTCGAGCGAACTCCCGGACAAGATGGATTTGATGAGGGAGATCGAAGACCAGACCAGCGGACTCGTCATCGCGGAGTCGTTGATGGACCTGGAATACGCGGATCCGCGCCTCCGACGCACCGAGCACGGACTGGGTGACATGATCGTTGGCTATGCGGGCACGCCGGAGCAACTCGAGCGTTTCGGCCACTTGGTGCTAGCTATTGCACTGACGGAACCTGGTGCAGGGTCTGACCCCAGGGCAATCACCGGTTCTGCGCGGTATGACGAAGCTACGGGCGAATGGGTCCTTAATGGTGAGAAGATTTATTGCTCGAAGTTCGGGCAGGCAGACGGTGCCGTCGTACTCCTGAAAGGAGAGGCAGAAGGCGGCCATCGTCCCTTCCTGGCATTTATCGTCGAGAAGGGCACCCCTGGACTGGTTCAGCTGGGGCAGGTCAGGAAGATGGGAATTCGAAATTGGGACACCGAGGACTTCGTCCTTCAGGACTGCCGGGTTCCGGCGATCAATAAGGTGGATGCTGACTTCGGAAAGACCATGGTGGTCTTCAACGGCACGCGACCCAAAGTGGCGGCCATGGGCCTTTCCATTGCACGCACGTTGCTGGACTTCACGCGCGACAAGCTCGAGGAGGCCGGTCTCGGAATTGACTACGGCGCAGGCCGCGCGAAGCGGTCACAGCTGGAAGACCGCCTGCTGCGTCTGGAAGCGTTGCACGAAGCGACCAAGCTGAGCATCCTGAACTGCAAGTGGCGCGAGCAGCGTGAAGGCACCAATTCGGGCGCCACGAAGGTCGACGCCGCCATCGCCAAGGCCTTGGGCGGCGGCGCGGCCAGGCGTATCACGCAGGAGTGCATGGAAATGCTCGGCCCGCTGGGCCTGTCCGAAGAGTTCCTGGCCGAGAAGTGGTACCGCGACGCGCGTATCTTCGACATCTTCGAAGGTGCCGGTGAGGTTAACCGCCTGATCGTCGCGCGCTGGCTCTTGGACTACTCCTCCAAGGAACTCAACTGAAGGGCCGGGCATGAAAAACATTGAATCCCCATTGCTGAGGTCTGACGAGGAGGCGGGCAAGTTTCTCGTCAATCGACGGGCCTTTACCGACGCCGGGGTGCTCGACGCCGAGACACGCGCGCTCTTCGACACGTGCTGGCTGTACGTGGGCCACGGCTCAGAAATCCGCAAACCTGGCAGCTTTGTCACGCGGTCGGTGGGCGGGCGCAACCTGATCTTCAACAAGGATGCGAAAGGCCAGGTGGGGTCGTTCCTGAACAGTTGCCCGCATCGCGGGGCGACCGTCTGCCGCGAGCGTTCGGGCAATGCAAAGAATTTCACCTGCGGCTACCACGGCTGGGTCTTTGGCGCGGATGGCAAGAACCGGAACATTCCGGGGATCGAAGCCTATGCACCGGACTTCGGCTCCGATGGTTGCACCGACCTGGTGTCCGTCCCTCGGCTGGAGTCCTACCGCGATTTCTGGTTTGTCTGCTTCGACCACAACGCGCATTCGCTTTTCGACTATCTGGCCGGCGCCAAGGAGTACCTTGACCTCGTTGCTGACCAATCCGAGGCGGGCATGGAGATCGTGGGCGGTGCGCACGACTACAGCATCGGCGCGAACTGGAAGCTGCTGGTGGAGAACAGCATCGATGGCTACCACGCGCCAGTCACGCACTCGACCTACCTGGACTATCTGCGGAATGCAAACGAAGGCCACAAGGTCGGCATCGGCGTCGGAGCCGCCAAGGACCTGGGCAACGGGCATGCGGTGATTGAGTTTCGCGCCCCGTGGGGGCGCCCGGTCTCGCGCTGGGTCCCTTCGATGGGAGAGGAAGCCAAGGTTCAGATGGAGGCGCAATACGCTCGGCTGGAGGAGATGTACGGCAAGGAGCGCGCAGAGCGCATCGCCGGCATGGACCGCAACCTGCTGATCTTCCCCAACCTGTGTGTGCTGGACATTCTGGCCATCACCGTGCGCACCTTCTACCCACGAGCCCCTGACCGCATGGATGTCACCGGCTGGGCGATGGCGCCCATTGGGGAGAGTAGCGGGATGCGCCGCAACCGCCTCAACAACTTCCTGGAATTCCTTGGTCCGGGTGGGTTCGCGACGCCTGACGACGTGGAGATGCTGGAGCAGTGCCAGAAAGGTTATGCCAACGCCAAGGAGGCAGGCTGGAACGACATTTCCCGCGGGATGCGCCGAGAGCTCGCCGGCAAGCCCGGCGGCCAGCAGGACGAACTCCAGATGCGCACCTTCTGGCGGCGCTGGCACGAACTTCTGTCTGCGCGCAGTGCGCTGTCCGTGCGGGTGGAAGCATGAACCGCGCGCAGATCGAGGATTTCCTGTACGCCGAGGCTGAACTGCTGGACACCTGGCAACTCGATGCCTGGCTGGCGCTCTTCACGGCAGACGCCACTTACTACGTGCCGTCTTCGGGCATGGGAGCGAATGCATCGCCTGACGAGCACCTGTTCTACATCGCGGACGACCGCATGAGGCTGAACGAGCGGGTGGCCCGGCTGGCCAAAAAGACGGCCTACGCTGAATGGCCGCGCTCCTCCACACGCCACTTGGTCAACAACGTCCGTATCGTTGGTGAGGATGACGCTGGTATTGAGGTGCGTGCTGCTTTCGTCGTCCACCGCTTCAAGGATGGCAACTGCAGCACCTACATCGGTGGTGCAACGTACCGGCTAGTGCATCACGGCGATTCGTTCCAGATCCGTTCCAAGCTCTGCGCGCTTGATTCCGAGGTGCTGCGTCCGCAAGGCCGCATCAGCATCCTGCTATGAGCGCCCGTCGACTTGAAGGGCAAGTCGCCGTGGTCACTGGCGCAGCCGGTGGCATCGGCCTGGCCATTGCCCGGCGCTTGGCAAGCGACGGCGCCAGCATCGTGCTGTCCGATGTGTTGCAAGACGAGGCGAACCGTGCTGCTGCAGCACTCATCGAAGAGTTCGGTGGCCGCGTGGAGGTCGCCATCGGTGACCTGTGCACTGAGGCCGGGGCCGAAGTCCTTCGAGACGTCACGCTGGCCCGGTTCAATCGCATCGACATTCTCGTGAACAACGCCGGAGGAGGCGTGCTGCTGCCGTTCCTGAGCCACACCGCCGACACATTGCGGCAGACGATCGATCGCAATCTTTGGACAGCGATCTGGTCCACGCGTGCGCTCTTGCCCGCGATGCTGGAGCGCAAGTACGGCCGCGTGGTGATGTTGGGTGCGGACTCGGTGCGCAATGGCCTGTTCAACCATGCCGGCTACAACGCGGCCAAGGGCGGCATGCACGGTCTCACCACCGGGCTGGCACGGGAATTTGCCCGAGAGGGCATCACCGTGAACACGGTCGCCCCGTGCGCCGTGGGCACCGAGAAGTTCCGCGCCAACAAACGTGCCAACCCGGAGCGCTTCCGGAATTTCCTGGACGTGATCCCGATGGGACGCGAGGCAGAAGAGGAAGAGGTCGCCTCCATGGTCGCTTATGTCGCCTCGCCAGAAGCTTCGTTCATCACCGGGCAGGTGATCAGCGTCAATGGCGGCTCGACGATGCTCTGAATTGACAGCCATGCAAACAGAAAACGAACTCCTCACCCTTTGCTCGGCCGCCGAAGCCGCGGACTTCGGCGCTCTGCGCGTGGAGCCCGAGGGCCTGCCGCCGTTGGCCGTGTTCTTCGACGACGGCGAATATTTCGTGACGGACGACACCTGCAGCCACGGAGAGGCGTCGCTGTCCGAAGGCATGGTCGAAGGCGGAAAAGTGGAGTGCCCTTGGCACAGCGGCAAGTTCTGCCTGCGCACCGGCGCTGCCGAGTCCTTTCCGGCGGAAACCCCTGTGCGGGTCTATCCGGCCATCCTGCGGGATGGCCATGTTTGCATCCGCCGGCCTGAGTGAAAGGCTAGTTGAAGGCGCGCCCGCCGTTGACGAGGAGGTTCTGGCCGGTAACGAAGCGGCTCTCCTCGCTCACGAAGAAGGCCACCGCATTTGCGATGTCGTCCGGCTCTCCGATGAAGCCCATCGGGATCTGCTGGCGGCTGAACTCCCGCGTTTCCGCAGGCAGGCTCTGGACACCGCGCGTCGCGATCGGTCCCGGTGACACGATGTTCACGTTGACCTTGAACGGCGCCAGCTCCAGGGCCAGCCCGCGGGTGAATCCGATAAGGCCGGTCTTGGCCGCGCCGTAGGGCACCAGCTTGGGCACGGGTGCTAGGGCGACGCCGGAACCAATGTTCACGATCTTCCCGAAGCAGCGCTGGCGCATCCCGGGGACCACCTGCAGGCTGCACAGCATGGCGCTGAACAGCGAACTGTCGATAGCGAGCGCCAGCGTGGCCGGATCGGCGCACCAGAACTCGGCAGGGGGGCGGACACCGCCCCCCACACCGTTCACCAAGATGTCGACAGGTCCGAAGCGCTCCACGATTTCCTGGAAGACTTGCGGGATTGCCTGTTCGTCCTGGCAGGACAACTGGTAGGCCGCGGACTCCGCCCCCAGCGCGCGCAGTTGGTCGGGCATGCCGTGGACGGCGGGGTTGCGATCGAGACAGACGACCGCTTGCGCGCCATCGCGCGCCAGGCGAAGCGCAATCGCGCTCCCGATGCCGCCGCTGCCGGCGGTGACGACGGCGACACGACCGCGAAACTTTCCCGGCGCGTTGGCGGAGATGGTGTTGCTATCGACCTGCATCGACTCAGTATGGGTCTCTGAGGCGTCGACGCCGCCCCAGAAAATTTGGGGCTCGCCCCACAAATCCTGCGTTGGACAAGCGAGCCGCTCACTCGATAGTGCAAGGCCTGCCGTTCTGGCGCAATAAGGTTGATATGTCGGAAGATGTTCTGCTAGTGGAGAAGCATCCGGATGGTTACGCGGTGCTGACGCTAAATCGGCCAAAGTCGCTCAATGCCTGGTCGATGGAGCTGTGTACGCGATTTTGCGAGGTGTTCGCGGCGCTGCAGGAGGACGACCAGATCCGCGTCCTGATCCTCACCGGCAGCGGGCCGGCCTTCTGCGCCGGCCTCGACGTGAAGGAGATGCGGGCCGATCCGGATGCGTTCTTCCCACATGTTCGTGCGAACAGCCCCGGCGTCGCCGTGCAGGCCGGGCGCAAGCCGCTGATTGGCGCGATCAACGGGGCCGCGGTCACCGGCGGGTTCGAGATCTCGTTGCTTTGCGACATCCTCATCTGCTCGGAGAACGCGAGCTTCATGGACACGCACACCCGCATCGGCCTGATGCCGGGATGGGGCATTTCGCAGCTGCTGAGCCGCCGTGTGGGCATCAGCCGCGCGAAGGCGATCTCGCTTACGGCCCGAAAGGTGGGCAGCGCCGAGGCCGTTGCCATCGGCCTGGTGAACTCTGTCCATCCCCAGGAACAACTGCTGGATGAAGCGCGGAGCATTGCGCACGCAATGCTGGCCGGTGTTCCCCGGATCCTGGCGGACTATCGCGCCCTGATCGACGATGGCTTCGGGCTGCCCTTGCGCGATGCGATCGCCCTCGAGCGGGAGCGCGTGCGGGCCTCTCGCCAGCGCCCGGTCTGAAGCTGATACACGGCTCGTGATGTTTCTGCACGGCAGCAGGACCAAATTTGCGTTGCCGCTGTCCGCTACCGATCTGAAACTGTCCCGACACTAACTTCGCACTACTTACAGAATGACTTCACCGATTGATGCCCCGCCGCACGAGACACCTGTCCTCATCGTGGGGGCGGGGCCGGTCGGGCTGACGCTCGCACTCGACCTGGCCCGCCGCAACGTGCCGTGCCTGTTGGTGGACCAGAGTGAGGGGCCGCGCTTTCTTCCGAAGATGGAGCGTTGCAACGCGCGCTCGATGGAGATCTTCCGCCGCTTGGGCCTCGCAGAAAAGATCAAGGCAGCCGGCTACCCAGGAACGGCCACCATGGACATCAAGGTGGTAACGAACTTGAGCGACCCTCCGCTGTTGCACCTGCGCTATCCCACAGGCGACCAGCAGCGCCAGCAGATCGCCTTCTCGCGCGACGGCAGCCAGCCGCTGGAAGCCTTCCAGGTGATATCGCAGTACACATTGGAGCCGCTGCTGCGTGCGGAGGTGGCCGCCACGAAGTCGATCACGGCGCGCTACGGCTGGCAGCTTATGTCTTTCGTGCAGGACGACCAAGGCGTGAGTGCCGTCTTGCAGGACCTTCAGGGTGCCCAGCACGAAGTACGTTCCCGCTACCTCGTCGGATGCGATGGTGGCCGAAGCACGGTGCGCAAGGCGCTGGATATTCCGCTGGAAGGCAAGGGCAACCTGGCCGAGGCCACGCAGGTGTTCTTCCGCTCCGAGAATCTGCTGGAGCGCGTACCGGCCGGCCCCGCCCGCCACTACTACTTCGCAGACGAGCATTCGTCGGGCATCGTCGGGCAGGACGACCTGAAGCACTTCTTCTTCAGCACGCGACTGCCGCCGGATGCGGACTTGAAGGCAGCGTTGCTCGCCGCGGTCGGTGTGGACATCGATGTGCAGATAATCGCGGTGAGTACCTGGCGGCAGCATTTGCTGCTGGCGAAGCGATACCGCGATGGCAATGTCTTCCTGGCGGGAGATGCCTGCCACCTCGTGATCCCGCTTGGCGGTCTCGGCATGAACACCGGCGTCGGTGATGCAACCGATCTGGCGTGGAAGCTGGCGGCTACGCTGAAGGGTTGGGGTGGTCCTGCGCTACTGGACTCCTATGAAGCCGATCGACGACCGGTCGGTGCACGCAACGTGGCGGCCTCCACTTACGCTACCGCCGGTCTGCGCGAATGGCGCAGCCATGTGAAGCCGGGGATCCGCAACGATGACGAAGAGGGCCGGCGCATCCGGGCGACGGTGGCTGACAAGGCCCGGCGGCTGCAGCGGCGCACGCACGAGATGGCGTCCGCAGAACTCGGTTACCGCTACACGTCCAGCGTGGTGGCATCGGAGCCCAGCACCCCCGCCGATACCGACAACAAGCTTGTCTACGTGCCCTCTGCTGCGCCAGGTTTCCGGTTGCCTCACGTCTGGCTGGACGAAGGAGAGGCGCTGCACGATCTGCTCGGGCTCGGATATTCGCTTCTGCGCCTGGGGGAAGAGGCACCGTCCGCCGAGCCACTGGTTGCAGCCTTCAGCGCCGCTGGTGTGCCGCTGGACGTGCTGGACATCGGCAGCGAGCGCGCACGCGAGGTGTATGGGCGGGCGCTCGTGCTGGTGCGACCCGACCTGCACGTTGCCTGGCGCGGCGATGTTGCGCCCGCTGATGCGGCCGCCCTTGTGCGCCAGGTCACCGGGGGCGGCGGATGATCGCCGAACATGTTCCGCCGCGGACGGACGTGCTCGTCATTGGTGGCGGCATTGCCGGCCACAGCGCCGCGTTGTCCGCGGCCGAGAGGGGCGCCGCCAGCGTGGTGCTCCTCGAAAAGACCGCCGACTTCGGCGGCAGTTCCCGACAGGCCGTGGGCGGCTTCGCCTTCGCCGGAACGGATCTGCAGCGCGAGGCCGGCGCTTTCGACAGCAACGAGGAGCTCCGGCGCGACTTGCTCAAGTCCGGAGAAGGGCGTAATGATGCTGCGCTGCTGCAACTGTTCCTCGATCGGCAATTGGATGCTTATGACTGGCTCCGGCAGCACGGCGTGGAGTTTGGCTATTCCCGTCCGGTTGCGGGAGGCTCATCCGTGCACACGCATTCGAACTGGGGTGGCCAGGCGATCCGCGCACTGCACGAGCGTGTTCTGAGCCATCCGCGCGTCTGCTATGTTCCCGGACATGCGGCGCAGCGGCTGGTGCGAGGCGACGAGGAGCGGACTTCCGTTGTCGGCGTAAAGTTGACCGCGTCGGCCGACAAGGCAAGCATTCTCCACACCGGGGGAGGGGTCGTTCTGGCGACCGGCGGTTTCTCGCGGGGCCGCCAGTACATGGAAGCCTTCGCACCGCAGCTCCTTGCTGCCATCCCTTCCGGTGGGATCGGAAACACCGGCGATGGATTGCGCATGGCCACCGCGCTGGGCGCCGGACTGGCCGACATGGGTTGGGTCAGCGGCACCTTCGGAGCTGCACTGCCCGGATACCCTGACCGCACCCCGCGCGACGAGGAGCCCCTGGGGCTGCTGTTTCCCATCTACTCGGGTGCCGTTGCCGTGAACCTGCATGGCAAGCGCTTCGCAGACGAGTCCGCGAGCTACAAGGCGATCGGCAAGCGCTGCCTGGAGCAGCCGCGCGGCGTCGCGTTCCAACTATTCGACAGCAAGACCATGGCGCTGTCACGCGAGGCACCAGCCCACAACTTCCGGGCAGCGCTCGAGCGTGGCGAATTGCGCCATGCCGACACACTGGCCGAACTGGCCACGCAGTTGGGCGTGGACGGCGCTGAGCTGATGCGCACCATCGACCAATACAACGGCGACGCAGACGCCGGCGTGGACGGCCAGTTTGGTCGCAAGATCGGCGCGAAGATCGACCAGGGGCCGTTCTACGCCTATCCGTGCGGCGTTGCCGTCACCACCACGTTCTGCGGCCTCACCATCGACACGGCGACGCGGGTGCTCGACGTGCACGGTGAACCGATCGCGCACCTGTACGCGGCCGGCGAACTGGTGGCCGGCTTCCACGGCAGCAACTACATGAGCGGATCAGCACTCACCAAGTCGGTGGTGACTGGCCGCATCGCGGGCGCCAACGCTGCAGTCGCGTCACTGACAGGAGCAACAGCATGAAACTACAAGGCAAAGTCGCCATCGTCACCGGCGGCGCGCGCGGCATCGGCCGCGCCTACGTATTGCGCCTCGCGCACCTGGGGGCCGACGTGGTCATCGCCGACGTCGACCTGAACGGCGCAGCGCAGTATGGCGAACAACTGACGTCGGGATCCGTGCGCGAAGAGGTCGAGGCACTCGGCCGGCGGGCCATCGCCGTGCAATGCGATCTGACGCAGCGGCAAGCCGCGCTGGACCTGGCGGAGCAAACGCTGCAGGCGTTCGGCCGCATCGACATTCTCGTGAACAACGCCGGTGGCCTGGTGACGCCGGTGGAACGCAGCCAGGGTTCGATCATTCCCGAGGAAGACGTCCGCACGATGATGGACGTCAACCTGATGACGACGATCTTCTGCTGCCAGGCCGTGATTCCGACCATGGTGAAGCAACGTTCCGGCGTGATCGTCAATGTGTCATCGGGCACCGCACGCAATATCGTGAAGGGCGGCCGGATGGCCATTTACGGCTCGGTCAAGGCCGCGGTGACCCACTTCACGCGCAATCTGGCCATGGAGTTGGGGCCCTCCGGGATTCGCGTCAACGCCATTTCGCCCGGGCTCATTTTGTCGGCGCGCATCCGCAAGACCAACGAGCAGCGCGGTCTGGGCACGGCCGAGGACGTGGAAAGGCTGCCAATGCGCCGTCTGGGCGAGCCGGAGGACTGCGCCAACGCTCTGGAATTTCTCGCCACCGACCTTTCGAGCTACGTCACCGGGCAGTGCATCTCGGTGTGCGGCGGGTCCAGCTTGCAGCCGGCCTGACCCTCTCTGTCCAACCCAGCAACTTCCGGTATGTCCCACAACAACGCCTCCCCTGTTCCATTCCGTTACCGCAAACCCGGCTACGTGGCACTCGCCGTCACAGATCTCGATCGTTCGATCGCGTTCTACCGCGACCTGGTCGGCCTCACCCTGCAAGAACGGGACGGCGATGAGATAGCGTTCCTGCGTTGCGGCACGGATCACCACGACGTCGTGTTGTACAAGGCCGCCCAGCCCGGCTTGAAGCGCATGGCATTCCAGCTGGAGTCTGCGCAGGACTTGGCGCATGCGCACGGATGGCTCACCGAGCTCGGCTACCAGCCCGTTTGGGCCGCCCCTCAGGAGTGCGGGACACTGCGCCAAGGCCCGACCTTGCGATTCCGCATCCCAGATTGCGAATTGCTGTTCGAGTTCTATGCGCAGATGGAGTCTGGCGGTGAGTGGCAGCCGACCGTCGCCAAGATAGAACGCCTCGGTCATGTGGTTGTTGGCATGCGCAACCCCGAAGCCGTGCTCGCGACGCTCCTGGAGAAGCTGAACTTCCGCATGTCCGACCAGTTCGGCACGCACACGTGGTTCCTGCGCTGCTTCCCCAACCCCTACCACCATTCCTTCGCAGTGGCGCGGGCGGAGTTCGATCGCTTGCACCATGTCAATTTCATGGTGACGGACGTGGACGACGTGGGCCGCGCCATTTACCGCATGCGCAAGGCGGGCGTCGAAATCGTGTTCGGTCCCGGCCGTCACGACATCTCCAATTCCATCTTTCTTTACTTCCTGGACCCGGACGGTATGACGGTGGAATACAGCTTCGGCATGGAGGAGTTTGCCGAAGATGGCGCCCGTGAGGCACGCCAGCTGCCCTTCTCCATGGAGATCCTGGATTCGTGGGGCAGCGCACCGTTGCCGGCGACCGGCAAGGGCGGGGCCGTGGAAGCTGCGCAACCATGACGCTGGTTTCTTGTGCCTGTGGGGCGGTCGATGTTCACACGCACTTTGTTCCCAAGACCTTTCCACGCTATGCCGGCTCGGCCATCTCGGCCCGCTGGCCTTCGATGGCGCCCGCGCAGGAGTGCCACCAGCACGTGATGCTGGACGACAAGATCTACCGCACCGTTTCGCATCAATGCTGGGAGCCCGCCGTCCGCCTGGCCGACATGGACGGTACGGGTGTCGAGCGGCAGGTGTTGTCGCCCATGCCGGAACTGCTGGCGTACTGGCTGGACGCTGCCGACGCGCGGGAGATGTGCCGCTTCCTCAATGAGTCGGTAGCCGGCATGGTGGCCGCCAATCCGGCGCGCTTCAGCGGGCTGGCCGCCGTGCCGCTCCAGGATGTGGACGCCGCCATCCGCGAACTCGAATACGCGGTTAATACGCTGCACCTGGCGGGCGTGGAAATTGGCACCAACATCAACGACGTCGTCATCGGTGACGCTCGGTATGACCCCTTTTTCGAAGCAGCGCAAGCGCTCGGGGCGGCCGTGTTCGTGCATCCGCTCCGCCCGGCGGGCAAGAACCGGCTCGTGGGCCCGCCCCTGCTGGAGCAGGCACTGGCTTTTCCGGGCGAAACAGGCCTGGCGGCTGCATCGCTGCTGACCGCCGGCACGCTGATGCGCTACCCACGGCTGCGCATCGCCTTGAGCCATGGCGGCGGATCGCTGCACGCGCTGCTGCCGCGGCTCCAACAGGCGTGGCGCGCGTTTCCAGCGCTCCGCAAGACCATGGCGGTATCGCCTGCCGAGGCGGCGCAGGCCTTCTATGTCGACAACCTGGTCTATGACCGGCATTCGACGGCGCAACTGTTGCGAGTGTTCGGGCGTACCCAGGTCATGGTCGGAACCGATTACCCCTTCGCGATCATGGAGACCGACCCTTGTGGTCGTCTTGACGAGTGTGAGCTCGACGAGGAAACGCTCGATCTCGTCGCGCGCACGAATGCCCTCCGCTGGCTGGGCATTGGCGCGCCTGCTTCCCACGAAAAGCGCCCGAATGACTGAATCCGCTCTGCAACTGCGTCGCACCCTCTTCAACGAGGAGCACGATACTTACCGCGACAGCCTCCGGCGCTTCTTGGCGCGTGACGTGATCCCCCATTATTTGCAATGGGAGGAGGAGCGCATGGTTCCTCGCGAGGTCTTCAAGGCGGCGGCAACCGGTGGATTCCTTGCGATGAGCGTACCTGCGGAATACGGCGGAGCCGGTGTCGAGGACTTCCGCTTCAGCGTGGTCCTGGCGGAGGAATGTCTCGCGGCGGGCGTCACTGGCTTTTTGTCGGGGATCGGGAACATCAGCAACGTCTGCCTCCCGTACCTCTTGCGGTATGCGACCCCCGAGCAGAAGCAGCGTTGGCTGCCCGGCGTCGCCAAGGGCGAACTTCTGCTTGCGCTCGGAATGACCGAGCCTGGTGGCGGCTCTGACTTGGCGGCGCTGCGGACCACGGCGGCGCGACACGGAGAGACGTACCTTGTCAACGGTGCCAAAACCTTTATCTCGAACGGGATCAATAGCGACCTCGTCATCACGGCTGTCAAGACCGATCCGGCGGCACGGAAGGCAGGCATCAGCTTGCTCGTGGTCGAGCGAGGAACGCCGGGCTTCGAACGCGGCCGAAAGCTCGACAAGCTCGGATTGCATGCACAGGACACGGCAGAGCTGTTCTTCAACGATGCGCAGGTGCCGGTGGCCAATCTTCTCGGCGTCGAGGGCGAAGGCTTTCAATACATGATGTCCAACTTGCCGCAGGAGCGGCTGGCGATCGGCAACAACGCCATCGCGGCATCTCGCGCGGCGCTCGAGTGGACCATTTCCTATGTGAAAGAACGGATGGTGTTCGGCAAGCCCGTGGCGGCCTACCAAAACACTCGCATGGTGCTGGCCGAGCTGCGCACCGAAATCGAGATCGGGCAGACCTTCATCGACCGCTGCATCGAAGGCTTGATGCGTGGCGACCTTACCGGCGAGCAGGCGGCCATGGCCAAGTGGTGGGCGACCGAACTGCAAGGGCGAGTCACGGATCGCTGCCTCCAACTACATGGCGGTTACGGATGGATGCGCGAGTTCCCGATCGCGCGCGCGTATGCCGATGCGCGGGTCAGCCGCATCGTCGGCGGCACCACGGAAATCATGAAGGAAATCATTGGCCGGGCCGATGGCCTTCGCTGAATTGGAGTGAACATGAGCATCAGCAACGAATCCCAAGTCGTCGGCCCCTGCCACGGCATTCGCGTCATCGAATTCGCCGCCATGGTGGCAGGCCCCTACTGCGGGCAGATGCTTGCCGACATGGGGGCTGAAGTCATAAAGGTCGAAGGCATCGAAGGCGATGGCTTGCGCGCTGTTCGGCCGCACCACGCCGGTCTTGGCGCGCTGTTCGCACAGAACAACCGCGGCAAGAAGAGCATCTCGCTGGACATGAAATCTCCGGAGGGATTGGCGATCTGCCAGGATCTGGTCCGGTCTGCAGACGTCGTGCTGGAGAACTTCCGGCCTGGTGTCATGAAGCGGCTGGGACTTGACTATGAAAGCGTTCGCTCTCTCGCCCCGGAAGTCATCTATGCGAGTGTCACTGGCTTCGGTGAAAGCGGGCCGTATGTGGGCAGGCCTGCCTATGACCAAGTGCTTCAGGCGATGACGGGCAATATGTGGACGCAGGGTGAAGAAAGGGTTCCCGAGCCAGTGCGAAACGCAGTCGTCGACAAGATTGCAGCGGTGACGGTTTGCAACGGCATCTTGGCCGCCCTGCTTCATCGAGCCCGGACGGGAGAGGGTCAGAAGGTTTCTGTGTCACTTCTCGATGCCTACTCGGCCTTCATGATTCCTGGCCTCGATACTCACAACCGCACTTTCGTTGGCGCGGGACTGCCCCACTACCCGGCGCGCCCCATCTTCCGCGCGGTGAGCGCCAAGGATGGGTACGTGATGGGCTACATCCATACCAACGCGCATTGGGAGGGGTGCGCGCGCGCATTTCGGCGCGAAGATCTCATTTCAGACTCGCGCTTCTCAAGTCCGTCGGAACGGCTGACAAATGTGGCTGCAATGTGGTCAGAGATGGAGAAGGGCGCGCAGAACCTCACCACTGCGGAGATCATGGAGGTTGCCGTTGCGAACAGCGTTCCGATGTCGCGTGTGAACACGGTCGATGAGCTCATGGCCGACCCACAGGCCATACACAACGAGGTATTCGTCGACTATCAAGACGAGGTGGTTGGGACGCTCCGCACATTGAACTTCCCGATCCGGTTCGGAAAAACACCAGCCAACGTCAACGCGCGGGCACCGCTTAAGGGCGAGCACACTGAGCAGGTGCTCTCGACGCTCGGCGTGCAGGCTGAGCGCATTGAAGGGCTGCGGACCGACGGCAGGGTTCTGCAAGGGCCTTAGGCCTAGCGATCGGCAACGCACCGTATCCAGGTCCGCCACGAGGGCGGGGACTGCATCCGGTGAACAGCGGACCGTCATGCCAGCCTTGCAAGTGGCCAAGAACTGACCGACGGGCTCGCCCTACACCCGCCGTTTGGATCTGCGCCCAGCAAGACCTTTTGGAGAGCGCTCGTAGAATCCGCCGCTTTGCGAGAGAAACATGACCCCTGCCAAGAAGCAAACTGCGTTCACGCGCCCCCTGACACCCAGCGCCGAGCTCGCGGCTGTCATAGGTTCCGCACCCCAGCCTCGAACCGAGGTCACCAAACTGCTCTGGGACTACATCAAGCTGAACAATCTCCAGAACCCAGCGAACAAGCGCAACATCCTTTGTGATGCGAAGCTTCAAGCGGTGATGGGCAAGCCCGAGGTCACAATGTTCGAAATGTCGGGTCTCGTCGGGAAGCACCTGACCTGAAGAGCGTGCTGCACGCATGCGAGCCGGCCAAAGCGCTCAAGCGCAAGAGCAACCAGACCTGCGCCAATGCATGAACCGAGGGCTTGCAGTTCACTTTTTCGCCTTGCGCCCAAGACGAGCGCTGCGCCCTCTCTGGCGAACATCAGGGCTGCTGCTTCCCCTATGCCAGAGCTTGCACCTGTAATGATGACGATCTTCCCTGCTAACACACCCATGCCGAACTCCGGATGAGATCGCAGTGTGTGCGGCCTGAACGAAAATGGCTTGCCGAAAGCGGATACATGAACGCTGTCCCCCTTACCAACGAGAAGGTGACGGGCGAAAGATGTTGCTGCGAACGACGTCACCGTCGATGGCCGCTTTGCAGCGGACGCTAGGACTGCCTGGGGCCGACGCTGTGTGAAAACGCGCGGACCCTGCGTTTCAGGCGTAGGAAAACCACTCCCGTGGTGGCGATCGTCGATTTTGGCGCGCCAGATCGGCGCTGCCGATGGGCGGTGGCCGCGCCACGGAATTCGCCGTGGCGGACCGCTCGGCATCGCAGAAACATCGCCCCCGCTTCATTCGGTGCTGCGGGATAACTTGCGGGCGCGATCGGTTCATCGTTTCTCAGATGATCCGCGCTCGATCTACGTGGAGATCTCGACCGCCCCAGGCAGGCTTTCCTCGGTGCGGCCGAAGCTGCGAGGACTGGCCGGTGCGGCAGTCGTCAACGCGCTGGCCGACGCCATCGGGGCGCCCTCGCACGACACGCCGTTGACCCACGGACGCGTACTCGCCGCGATCAATCCAGTCGTCTGCGATCCATGACAGCCCGACCCCTTCGACCAACGAAATTAAACCCGCTGAGTCTGCGAACGCAACGGAATCTGTGCCGCGGACCTTGGGCATCGCGCGCCAAAAGCCTACAGGCGCGCGCCTGCGTGCGGCGCTACGCTCCCGCTCAACCAAGGAACCCTGAACGATGAACCAGCCCACAGCGCCCGCAGCCACACCGGAAGAGGAAGAGGCTTTGCTCGAGCAAGCTCGTATCGAAGCGCAGGCCCGCGTTGCTGAAGTGCACGCTGAAGAGGGAACCGTTGCCTCTGAGAAGGCGCAGAACTCCCCGCATCCAGACGACCACGACTGATTGCCTCGCTGGCAATGACCCGAGCCTTCAGGTGGCTTGAAGTGGGCACGAGGCTCTCGACGCTGCGCGTGACTCCGTCATCCTTGGCACTGGGTAGCTGGGTCACTCTTGGCCATGCTGTCTCGTTAGCGTCGCGGCTCCACTTGATGCAAGTGACGGATGCGTCTCGTGCATCAGGAGGAGATTGAAATGATCGCTCTGGACGGCGAGCACGGCAGCTGGTTTTTCCTCGAGATCACAGAGGAGGAGGCCTCGCTCTTCAGCAAGACCGGGCGGACCTATCTTGACGACCTCGCGCAGCGTATCCGCTCCAGTGCGCCAGGTGTGCGGGGAAACAAGTCGCCGTTCACGGCGCGCAGCCTCGTCATGACGCCCGCGCGGAAGCGGGCTGATGCAGCGGTTGACGCGTGGTACGCCGACAAGCAGACGTGACCCAACAAACGCCAGTATGCGGAAACACAAGTCTCCGGGCGCTTTTGGGAGGGGTGCGTTTTGCGTCGTCGGCGTGACCGGCCCAAAACTGACGTGCGGCGCGTCGGCACATCACATGCGCGCGCATGAGCCAGGTTGGGCGTAACGCTTCCTCCAGCATCCGCGCCCCGTGGGTGAGCGTCGAGGCATTCGATCAAATGAACAGGCGGTGGTCGCAGTGCCGATTTGCCTACCTGTCCAGCAGTACACCAACACACGCGGCTCCGGGAAGATCATCGCGATCTCGTTTCCGCGAACCCGGCCCATCGCCTCGTCGCCGAACCCAGTTCGCGCCCGCCAAGGCGGATGCTGCCCGTGACGCGGCTCGTTTCGGCGGCCAGCAGCTGCATGATCGACAGCGCCGTCATGCTCTTGCCCGAGCCCGATCCGCCGACGATGGCGACCATCTCGCGGGCATGCACGTCGAAGGACACGCCGCAAACCAGCGGCCGCCAATTGCCCTGCGTCAGAAAGGAGGCTGTGAGGTCGTTGACGGCGAGGATCGGCGGGTCGCCCGCGGTCGGGTCGTCGCGTCCTTAAGAGGACGGCAGTGCCGCCCCCTGGGGCCGCCCGCTGGCACGTGCGCGGACGTCGGCATGCAGGCGTCGTCTATGTCACCGCCGCTGCGGCTGCCGGGCCCGTCGTCTCGCACGCGTTATGAAGCGCGGTGATTGTTTCGCGCTCCTTGCGGGAGCGGCCCGGGTGGTGAAGATCAAACTCTACGTCGGAGTCCGACGGCTCGCCGGGGCGACGTGTACCACCAGAAGGAGTTTTGCAGTCGCCGTGACGAACAGTCAAAGTTCCGCTTGCACCCTTCAAGATCGATGAGCGGTTCCCGAGGGCAGGCGATGGAAGGCCAACGGAAGCAGAGCTAAGTCATAGAGCAGGGATGGCCGCACCCCGAAAAGCCCTGCATCGAAGATGGCCCGAGCGCCGCTTTGGTGCATCGACCTTAGCGGCTGAGCGCTGCAGAATACTGCAAGCGCGAGGTCGACCAACCTGAAGGCTGCGATGCAAGCCTCTCAAGGCGCCTTCAGCGCCTCGACCTGGATGCGCAGCAGGACTTCCGGACTGAAGCCCATGTCGAGCGCGAAATTCAGCCCGAAGTCACGTCGACTGAAGCGGCCGTGGACGTCAGCGCCGCAGGTCTCAACCTTGTTCATGGGATGCGGATCAACGCACTTGAAGCGCTCGATCTTTAATTCCACTGGACGCGACACACCACGCAAAGTCAGGTCGCCCTGGACTTCGGCCGGTGCTCCGTTACGGAATCGAGAAATGCGGCCCTTGTAGCTCGCGACCGGGTATTTCGCTGCGTCGAACATGTCGGCCGCTTTGGCATGCTTGTTCATTTCCTCGTGCCCGAAGTCAATGGAGTCGATCTGGATCACCAAGTCGACGGTCCCTTGCTGCGCGGCGCGGTCGAGCACCACGGTGCCGGCGGTCTTGTTGAACTTGCCGCGCCAGGTCGACAGACCACCATGGTCGGCTTCAAAGCTCGGATAGGTGTGGTCGGAATCGAGCGTGTAGGTGACGGGCGTGGCCAGGACGGGGAGCGCTAGGGCGCCCGCCAAGATGGCCAGCGCAGGACGTAGCGCGCGGTGCAGCGGCATGGGTGAACATTCTCCATTCGAAGGTGGGAGGGGCCTACATCCGGCGCCATGTATTGGTTGCAGACGCCGATCGGAGGTGAGGCTGGCTGGCCAGCCGTGTGTCTGAACCCTCAGATTGCTCCAGACGCTGCCGGGGGGTGCTTTCGGAACACCCGCCCACAGTGAACATCGTCGCATTGTCTGAGGGCGCGTTCGTTGATGACCCTTGGCCGATACATGTTGATCAAGCCGACCGGCGATCAAGACATGATTCTTCCCCCGAAAACGGCGCTGCGACAGGACTTGACGCCTTGCCACATCAGGCGGAGCGCTTCCGCACTGGCAGCGCCTTTTCAAGGGATGAGCCGGAACGCCGCGAAGCGCTGACGGGGTCGCCGCTTCCCATTTCGATACGCTTCTGCTGCCACCAGACATACAGCATCCGAGCGCAGCGTTGTCGTGCTCAGGGAGTTCATGGATACAGCGCGACCCTATGGACATCGCCGTGATTGTCGCTAGCGCTCAGCGTCCAGAAGAGGGTGCCCTGATCCGGGTCGACCGAGCCTTCGGCGAGGGCGACGACGCCGTCGCCGAGGTTTGGTGCTGGCGCCAAAGGACTTGATCTCCGCACTAAAACGCACCACTCGTTTGATTGACGGAGCATAGAAGACGACGAATTCGGCTGGCGAGTTGCGCTGAGCTGCGCCTTTGACGCCGTTGCGTTTCTCTGCCAACCCGCGTATCGAATCTCGATCACCCTTGCGGCGGAAACTCCTGTCAGTCGCGGACGTACCTACGAGATTAATCTCCATGACTACCGTTTCGTGGCGCGCCTTGAAGAGGGCAAGGTCGCAATGATCGCCCCGGCCTTGCGCGCGTGCTGCGCTGCCGCTGTCATTCTCTGAGCAGGAGCAGCAATTTACTTTCGGTCCGCTGAGCACTACTTCTTCGCTTGACGTGCAGTGGCATTTTCGCTCGCTGTGTGTGCCTAGTTTGCTTTGGACCGATCCGCTTATGCCCTACTTTCCTCCACACTCCGATGACAACTCGTCCATCCAGCTGAAAAGCATTCCCCTCCAAGCGCCTTGGCAGACCACGACTCAACCACAGATCAGACGTTCAAGGCTTGACGAACTCGCGCGTGAGTATGCTGAGAAGCTCCGCGCTGGTGGCTTCTCGATCGTTGACGGCGTCGCTGCAATAGATCGGCGCAGGCCACGTGGCAACGCGGCTATCGGGCAGCCAAACAATCCGCAGGGGCACACGCGTATTCAAGTGATGGCGCAGCAAATCTTTGGGCAGGGTTGGTCCGACTGGCTAGAAGAACCCTGCGCGTTGCTCGGCGGTGAATGTCCAGCACAGCTGATTCTTACGCAGACGGGTCGAAGCAGAGTCCAAGCATTACTGCGGGCCTATGAGATAGCTGGCTAGTCCTGCAGACTCGAAATATCGAATCGCGCGCTGCTTGAAGTCACGTTTGATAGCTAGCTGTTGGACGTCTCGATAGCAAATTTATCAAGCGTCTCGCCTGCTGCCAAAGCGTCCTTGAGCCATCCAGGCTTAGGGCCGAAACCACTCCAATGATTGCCGCTTTGGTCACTGTACTGTTTGGCAGCCTTGCGTTTCCCGTCCGCCGGCTTGCTTTTTGAAGGGGCGCTCTTTTTCGGTGAACGACTGCTCGCAAAATCCTCAAGCGCCTTGCCAGCGTCGAGTGCGTCACGAAGCCAGCGCGGCCTCGGTCCGCGTCCACCCCAAGTGTTGCCACTGCCATCTGAGTAAGCTGCGGCAGCGCCACTTCCATCTTGCGAGGCTTTAGTGGTCTTTCTCGACTTAATTGTGCCGGGCCGAGCAGTTCCAAAGCCCAGTTGATCTGCCGTCAGCCCATAGTGAGCTATAGCCTCCTTGATGCGCTCGACAACGCCATCGACCTCACGGGCGCGAAGTGTTTCGGCTTGGCGCTGAAGTGCATCAATCTGGCGCTGAATCTGTGCGTACGTCTGAGCCATTGAGCGGGCCTCCTTGAGAAAGTGGATGCCGAACTCTAACGCAGAGTCTCGCAGACTTCCAAAGATCCGATTCCAGACTTTTTCCGCCATATATAGCTCACCTGGATTAGCCGATAAAGGTTGATCCGACCCCCTTGGCCCAGCCAGACCTCTCGAGGTCCGGTTGGGCTTTTTGCCGTCTGCAGTCTGCACACGGTTTCTTCCTCAACCTCAGGCGCCGTCGGCGCCTCGCTCGCCTATGCATGACGAAGACACTTCTTTCTCTCAGTTCGATCCTCGAACCTCCCACAGCCTTTCGCTTGGCGCATGTCCCGCATGCCAGTCACGTCGCATCAAGAGTCGCGAGTTCGGCAAGCAAGCCGGCGCAACGATTGGCGCGATTGCGGGCGCAGCCAGCGGACTCGCCGGTGCCCTGTCGGGTGCCGTCACCGGCGAAGACGTCGGTAGGTACCTCGGCAACAACGCCCCTTCGATGCCTTTAGGCGTCGTCGCAGGCGCGGTGGTCGGCGCGTTGTCGGGGGGCATCGCTGGCTGCACTGTCGGTGCATCTCTTGGTGAGGCCGTCGACGCTTCGATCCTCCGCAATCGTTGCTGCCTCGACTGTGGCCATCGCTTCTCCGTGTCGCGGGCTTGAGCCTGCGCATTCCTCAAAACCCCTCAACCTAGCTCTTCACATGGCACATCTTCTTCAACAAATGGCGTACGTTGGCCAGACCCCCTGGCACGAGCTCGGCAATCAGCTTCCTCCGAAGCAACCGCTCGAAGTCTGGGCCGAACAGGCTGGCATGAACTGGAGCATCTGCGAAACGCCGGTTCGCTACACGGCCGAACAAGCTGGAGCGCCCGATGCCAGCATGACGTTCGAGGATCAAAAGGTTCTCTACCGCAGCGACAACAAAGAGGCCTTGTCGGTGGTCGGCGGCCGTTACAAGGTCGTTCAGCCCCGCGAGGTGCTGGAGTTCTACCGAGACCTGACCGAAGTATCCGGCTTCGAGCTCGAGACGGCGGGCGTCCTCAAGGCCGGTCGCAAGTTCTGGGCCTTAGCCAAGACCGGCAAGGAGACCGTCCTCAAGGGCAACGACGTCGTCAAGGGCTATATCCTGTTGGCGACTTCCTGCGATGGGACCCTGGCGACTACGGCGACGCCCACGACCATACGGGTCGTGTGCAACAACACGCTGACCATGGCTCTGAAGGACGCGGTGGGTGCCATCAAGGTACCTCACAGCACGAACTTCGACGCTCAGGCCGTCAAGAAGCAGCTTGCCATTGCCGTTGCCGGTTGGGACAGCTTCATGTACCGCATGAAGACGCTCAGCGATCGGAAGGTCAAGGCGAAGGAGGTCGAGAACTTCTTGCTCAAGGTCCTGAGCCCTGTAACCGCTGACGTCCGTCAAACATCCAAGCCAGGACAGGGTGCGTTTGCCAACGAGCGCGCGCTGAAGAAGGTTCAAGCGCTTTTCGAAGGTCACGGCCGCGGTGCTGAACTTGGCGCAGCCAAGGGCACGGCATGGGGTCTCCTCTGTTCGGTCACCGAGTTTGTCGACCATGAACGACGAGCGCGCAGTCAGGAGTTCCGTCTGGACAGTGCGTGGTTCGGCCAAGGTGCCTCCATCAAGCATCGCGCTATGGACGCCGCGTTGCAGTTGGTCAGCTGAGGTGGACATGGGTACTACCCTCTACCGCGCCACCAAGGCGCAGGCGGTCGCGGACGAGTTGCGCGACATCGGCATCCGTTCCGCGATCCTGGGACATTGCCTCAAGGGCTCGCGCCTTTGGGTGCTGGCCCAGGTGAAGGAGGGAAGCAGCAAGTGTGTCCTCCCAGGTACTCGATGGATCTCTCTCAGCCTCATCAACGTCCATGGTCCAGAAGTTGCCGTCAAGCGATTGGACGAGACCTGCGGTCCCTGCTACTACGACTGCCCGTTGGCCTTTCTAGAACTGGTCAGTGAACCCGAAGGGCCGTATGCGGGTACCTGGCGCGAGAAGGTGAGGGCGTTCCACGCGCAGAACGCTCTTGGGCGCCAACACCGCCGTCTTCTCGAGGTTGGTTCCCGCGTCGCGTACGGCGCGGAGACGTACCTGCTGCAGCGCCCGCTTGGGCGGCGTGGCTGGGAAGTCCTCCGCGAGCGAGACCACTGTCCGATGCGAATGACCGCCCGTCAGTTCAATCATTGCCAATGGCCGGATCCTCAGCCGGGTACTGCGGCGTTTCTGCTTCCATGCCGGTTGACCACGGCAGCTGTCACTTCGACAACCCCCACAACTTCTTCTCTGCTCTAAGGAGGCTCTCATGACACCACATCCAGCCGCGCCAGCGGCTGCACCCGCTGCATTAGCGCGGCGAGCGCCAGCGCTCAAGCTGGTCAAGACCCAGTCCCTCAGTCGCGCCGAATGGCTAGACCTTCGCCGCGGTGGCGTCGGCAGTTCCGACGCTGCGGCCGCCGTGGGGCTGAACCCGTACAAGTCTGCCCTGCAGCTCTGGATGGAGAAGACCGGCCGCGAGGCCGCTCTGCCTCAGGTGGACCCGAATGACGACACGAGTCCGATGTTCTGGGGCACGCTGCTCGAGCCCATCGTGGCCGCGCACTACACCCGGCGCACCGGCAACCGGATCCGACGCATCAACGCCGTGCTGCAGCACCCCACGCATCCGTGGATGCTGGCCAACATCGACCGCGAGGTCGTAGGTTCAGCTGACGTGCAGATCCTCGAATGCAAGACGGCCGGCTACCACGGGGTGCGCTTGTGGGAGGAGGGCGTGCCGGAGTATGTCCAATTGCAGGTTCTTCATCAGCTAGCTGTGACCGGCAAGCAGGCGGCGGACGTCGCGGTACTGGTCTGCGGCCAGGAACTTCGCGTCCATCGCATCGAGCGGGACGATGCGCAGATTGCTGACCTGATCGCCCTCGAGAAGGCCTTCTGGCAGCACGTTGAGCAGGATGTCGCTCCGCAGGCCGACGGCTCCGATTCGGCTGATAGGGCGCTGAGGGCGCTTTGGCCTCGTGACAGTGGGAAGACGCTGGATTTCACAGGCGACTTGCACTTGTCGGCGGCGTTCTCCGACCTGGTTGCCTTGCGCCAGACGCTGGCGGATACCACGGCGCGCAAGGCGCAGGTGGAGCAAATGATCCAGCAGCAGATGGGCGAGGCATCTGTGGCGAAGTTCGATGCTGGTGAGGTGCGCTGGAAACGGAGCAAGGACTCGACGTCTCTGGATGTCGAACGGCTCCTGACCGAGCACCCGGAACTGGAAGCCATCGACGCCCGCCAGTACTCAATCACAAAGCCAGGCTCTCGCCGCTTCACCGTCAAAGTGAGTTCGGCAGGGGATCCATCCGGGGAGGCGCCATGACCGCCGCCGACAGCGTTTTCTTTCCGGGACCTCTGGAACATCTCACGGCCTTCGCACTGGTCCTGTTCTTCGGGCTTACCGCCGGCGCTGCTCTGGTTTGGTTCTCACGTCCAAGTGCCGGGGGCGACATCGATATCTAGTCGGGCGCCTGTGCCAACGCCGACGAACTTGCCGCCCGTCGGCGGCCCCACCTCGTGTCCGCCGAGGTTCAACCATCGGCCCGCCCCATGCGGAACAAAGGGGGCGGGCTGCACTACTAAACAAGGAATACCCATGCTCAAGGGACTGGCCCTGACACCTCCGGTGGTCGGGCGTATTGCCATCGGCAAGGTCGTCACCAAGGACGGCGCGCGTCGTCCGGACAAGGACGACGAATTCACCATTACCACGCAGATTCAGCAACCAGACGGATGGAAACTCCATCCACTCGACGCTGCACTGCGTTCTTCCCCGGACGCCAAGCTCCGGGCGATCCCCGTGCGGCTGCTCTTCAACGACCCGGACTTGAATCTGCGCGCAAGCTACAGCGCCTTCGACCGGGCGACCGGTCGGCCATTGTGCGTGGGCAATGGCGAGACTTGCCGGCGCTCCACCGCCAGCGGTGTGCAGACGCTCGCGTGTCCTTCGCCGGAAGGCTGCGAGCTGGCCCTGAAGACCAACTGCAAACCGTATGGGCGGCTGAACGTGCGCATTGGCGAGGAGGATGAACTAGGCAGCTTCGTGTTTCGCACCACGGGCTTCAACAGCATCCGGACGCTGGCTGCGCGTCTTCGTTACTTCCAGGCGCTCTCGGGCGATCAGGTGTCGGCCCTGCCACTGGAGCTTCGCCTGCGGGGCAAGTCCACTGCGCAGTCGTTCCGGACGCCGATCTTCTACGTCGACCTCACGGTGCGCAGCGGATCGACGTTGGCTCAGGCGCTGGAGGCGGCAAGGGAGGAGGTAGGCGCTCGGAAAACGGCAGGCTTTGACCAAGTAGCGCTGGACAAGGCGGCCCGGGCCGGTATTGCTGCTGGCGCGTTCGAAGAGTCGAGCGAAGAGGGGAAATCCAGCATCGAGGAGTTCTTCCCCGATGACCCCGAACAAGGGCGCCCAGAACCCGTGCAACCGCAGGAGCCGGCGAAACCGCGGCCGCTCGGCTCAAAGCTGCAGCGGCTCGCTGCTCAAGCGCGCGGCGCGAAGGCGAAGGAAATCGGCCTTGCCGCGACCAGTTGAACAGACGCCGGTCGGTACCTGCACGCCTGCCGTTCCAGGCATACGGTCGCAGACCGAAGCGCAGTTCGTTTTTGCCGCATGCCCTTGAACCCGGTCGGCCAAGTGAAGAAGTTGCAGGACACCTTCGAATCATGCACTTGCCAGAAGTTTTACGAATAGCCCGATGGGAAGACACGAACCAGCTGTGGCTGGTTCGTGAGTTTTCTTTCTTTTTTTTCTCTTATGGCTTCGAGGCTGAGATTGGTCTTGGGGCGTTGATGTTGAAACCATGGACCCCTACGAAGTGCTGGGCATCCGCCCGGATGCGAGTGAGCAAGAATTGGAATTGGCTTACCGCAGCCGACGTGCGCAGTACCACCGGACAAGTACGCCCAAGCTGATGCCGTGACGGTTCGGTGGGCGACGTCCCGCATGCAGGCGGTGAATGCCGCCTAGCTGCGTTTTCAGGTGGCCAGCGCGGCGACCATGTCTACACCGGCGCGCGGGCAAGCGAAAGCCCGGAGACCGATCCAACGCCCAGACGCTTGTCGCCTCCTCGCAATGCTCACATCATTTACGTGATCGTCGCCGTTCAAGACCGGCGTTACGTGGAAACGCCAGCCGATCTGTACCCCGTACTCGATTCCGATAACGTAGCCGGAACTGAAATTGGGCTGCCTTTTTGCTTTCCTATCCTATGTCGACTGGATCACTTTGGGAGGATTCCGGTTCAAGAATTTGATCAGTGCGCGCGGTAGCTGCGGGCCTGAATCCAGTCATGCGCTGGAGCAACCCTTCCTCCACGTGCGGGCGACGCGAATCACGAGCATGCGGGAGAACGGAACTGAGCGTCGGTGTAGCGTGGGATGCATTTAGGTTGCGCCTCACGTTACCTTTATGAGCTTTCACCGTTTCCGAAAGGCCGGTTCACTAGCTCCCGCTCGCAGAGTTGCAAACATGCGCTGCGACTTGATGGTTTGAACAGATGAAAATGCGGACGAAGCCCTAGGGCATCAGCCGCGCGCTTAAACCGCTCAAACTAGTTCTTGCACTTCGGATCGATGTCTGACACCTCTGCCAGCACGAGGTCGGTGTGCGCTCCATCTAAGTGCACCCGGAACATCTCACCCGTGCGCGCCATGTAGACCGCCGCTTTGCCCAACTGGCTAGAGAGGGATTCGTAGTCACGGTATTCGGCGCCAGTGCCGCGGTACTGGAAGTTCGGCATTGTGTTTGCGTCTCTTAACCTCCCGTTCGGCACCACCTCCCGCCAGAGGCCCGGTAAGGCTTGCTCGATATCCCGCAGTTCCTTGTGGCTCGGACCGTCGAACACGAGCGCCACATGGGCTTGGTAACCGTTGCCACTCGCACGGTCGATGAGACGCGCATCTCCCACCATCGCCTCGCCATAAACCAACTTCAAGCGTCGGATGAGATCGCGGCTGCTGCGGTGCAAGTGGAGGAAACGGGTTTGGTGATCCGCCGCTCCGCCGGACGCAAGTTCGAGTTCGACGCGCGCGAGGTAGCCTGTCGGGTAAGCCCTAGCGAGCTTGGCGAAGTAGCGCTTCGTATTCTGGAAGCGCGTACGGTGGATTTCATCGTGCAGCGCCTGAGCGCGACCGGCGCTGGTACTGCGCTGGTGGTCTCGAATGTGGTCGCCGAAGTTTTCGAGCAAGGTTACCAAGGGCGCCGCACTAGATTGCAGATCTTGCGACCAGTCGATCCACAGTTGATGGAGGCCGACGTGAGTGAAAGCGCGGCAAGCGGTCTCGATGCTCGGCGCGAAAGCCAAGTCGCGGCGATCAGGTCGACTAAGAGCGGAAACTGCTGGAAGCACATGTTGGAGTGAACGACCCAGCGGCTTCAACGAGAAGGCGCCGCTTGAGGAGCGCCGAAAAAAAAAGGTTCGGTCGATCGACTTCGTACATTGGCGCACGAAGTCGAGCAGGGCGAAAAGCTGATCGGTTTGCACCTCAGCCTGGCGCAGGTCGTCCGGCTCGATCTGGGGAGCAAGCATTTGTTCCTGCGTCATGAGGGCGTGCGCGTGCTGCCAGCCCGCACGAAGAAGCGTGAAAGCTTGCAAAGGGTTGTGAGCCAAGCGTTCGCTCAAGGCGATGCGCAAAGGTTGCTTGGCGGGAGTCACGCGCGGGGTCAGCGGCATCGGCTCGTACCGGGGAAGACTTGGCAGTACAGCCGGCCACGGGGAGGTGAAATCCGTCATGGTCGGTTGCTCCTAGATGAAGTTGACGTAGCGCGCGCGGCCCTCAGCAGCGCTGATAGCAATCGGAACGGGCGGCTGGCGCTTGGGAGGGCGGCCCGCCTTCAGATAGACCTGGGGGTCGTCTCCACCCATGTTCCCGCCCTTGCCGAAGGCGTCGACATTCGCCCCTACGTTCAGCTTCACGTAGACCCCGGCGAGGGTGATGTAGGAGGCGATCAGTTGCAATCCTGTGATGACGTTGGGATCGTTCAAAGAAACGAGCCCCAGCGCCTTGTAACGCTGCTTATGGCGAGCTTCGTTGCCGTTGTAGATCGAGCCCAAGCCCAAGGTGATCGTCGACCACTTGTCGTCGATTTCATGGACGATATTGACGTGGTCTTCGTTGCCGCGAGGCTTGAGAGTCATCAAGTAGTGGTGGTGCAGGCCGCGCTCACGCCCGTGCTCAAGAGCCCAAGCGTACAGAAGGAGATCGCTTTTAAAGCGCTTGCGCAGCCAAGCGTGAAAGCGCGTGCGATGAGCCAGGAGCTCGTGGAGGTGACCTAGCTGTGGCTGGTCGCCGTCCTTGACCGGTACGCCGTCTGCCGGCTGGTAGAACATGTCGAAGCGCAACACGACGGCATCGAGATAGCGTTCTGAAATAGCTGCGATGTTACTGAGCAGGCTCTGAAAGTTGTCGTTGGGGCTGCGCTCAAAATTCTCTTGCTCTTTCTTCACCAAGGGGCGCTTCATCACCTTGATGAAGACTTCAACAAAGCGATTGGCATGTTTCGCAATCTCGATCGCTTCTTCGATCGAGAACGTGCTCTTCAAGTACCAGTCGAAGGCATAGCGGCCTGACTGCGCCAGGCGCAGAAGTTTGAGCAATTCCCGGTACACCGGAAAGAAAATATAGCAGGGATAGCCTGCGGCTAGTTGCGCGTGGTCCTTGGAAAGGACCGACAACAACTTGCTCACATCGTCGCCTGCGCAGCGCACTCGTGCAAAACCGTCGCGCACTTGTTCGATGTCGAACGCTGGTGATACGCGCTTCTTGAGGACGGGCATCAGTTCGCGCAACTGTGAGAGGATCCGGTCGTCAACGTTGTTCTTGACGATCGTCTTCTCGTTGCGTTCGATGCGCTGATGGAACAGGGCCTGCTCCGCTAACATGAGCTCGGAGGCCAACATGGTGTTGGCCGTGCTCGGACGCTGATTGATGCGATGAAGTTTCATAGTCGGAAAAGTGAAGTCCACACACCTGTCCATGGAGACACAAGGTGTGGACGGGTTTTGCAATAGATATAGAAGGAGAGCTACCCGCTTGACCAAACAACGCCGCGAAACGGGCTATTGGGAGAACCTAAGGGGCAGCGACTCATCGAAAGTCCGCTCAGAAATGGGCGGCCGTTTTGCCTCTGCGCCGAGCGAAAAATCCCCAGAGCTACGCGTTGTCGGCCTTGACGGAGATGCCTTGCTGTGGATGGCCTCCGCTACGACGGGCGTCAACGAACATCTACTCAGAGCGCGTTGTACCGGCGGGATTACCTCTGCGGAGAGTGCTAGGTGCGGTCCGGACCGCCCAGGTTTACGGGCGGCGCGTCCTCAAATCCGGCCGGTCGGCAGTCCAGTCATGGAAGCGTTGTTCGGATGGCGCTGCATGTCCACCCACCCGATGATCTCGGAACGGCGCCAGTAGGGAACGCGACCGCCATTCAGATAGATCGGGCGCGGAAACCCTGCCGCGTGATACTTGCTCTTGGGATTCAACCAAGAGTAAAACTTCGACTTCCCGCAGTCGAAGAACTTGAGACATTCCTGCACGCGCATCAGAGCCTTATCTTGGCCCACGACCCAAGTGATCTGAGGTCCGTCTCCCCAGCTAGGAGCGTGAGGGCCGGGGGGCGTAGAAGGCGGCGGAGGGGCCGCAGAGGCGGGCGACAACCAGGCGGGTTTATGTTGGATGTCTGGATGCGGCCGCGGAGGGGCAAGGAGGAAGGCCGGCTGATAAGCATCGGCTTGGTTGAGAAAGTGTGCATTCACTGCGGGGCTCCTAAGGTAGTTTGCAAAAGTGCAAGACCGAACTTAGAAGTCCGACCAGTTGCTGTCTTTTTTTCTGCCGGCAGCCGAGAATCATTTTTTAGCTTTGCACTGCGCTTAACAATGTCCACCTCACATGCGGGTGCTGGTGCGTTGTTGGAGCGCTTCTCAGGACGGGCCAGCCCTCAAGCTTTGCCAGTCCCGACGGCCGAGCCCCATACGTCGTGACATACGGCACCGTCATAGATGTGGTGCCGCCTGCTCTGCGGGCTGTGAAGACGCGTCGCAGCGTGCTGATTCGCACCGGGAAGCAGCCGCCTCGTCAGCTTACGATGCATGGCAGGCGCCTCCCGGGTTGGCTGTCCGTGTCAGGTCCAGAGAGCGCTCGTTACACACAGGTTTGGAACACAGCGATGAGCGAAGTTGAAGATCGGTGGAAGAAAGGGTTCAGCGATGGATGGGAGGCGCAGGGCACCTATCCGACAGCCGACCCGGGTTGCCCTCCTATGCCGAAGTTCCCACCGATGCATAGATCCCAGCGTATGGGCCTTTAGCGAGGGCAAAGCGCGCGGCGTGCGGGAGAGGATTAAGAGGCAAGCTGGAGTCCCTTGACGTCTCAATCGCAATGCCGCACTGTCCGAGCTGAGGGAAATACGGCCTCCAGCTTCGGCTGAATGAGTCGGGCGCGGAATAGGGCTGCAGAGCAGCCCGCCTCCTGATGCTCCTCAGATCGCCGACGTGCCACGCATCTCACTGAGAGGTACGCTTCGTTCTTCTTCTCTTAAAATACTGATCAGGATCATCGATCGAGTTGTACCCCCTTTTGGCGAGCCTCTCACTCTCCTTCATTACCTTGTCAGCCTTGTCCGCTTCATCTTCGATGCCCCTGGATATTTCGCTGAAGTACGCAGGATTAGCAGCGATTAAGGATGCGCTTGCCTCTTGTATAAACACGCTTCGAGTAGGCCAATCCCGCCGCTGTTGTACAAATTCTCGAATTTGCGCCATCATCGTGGCGTATCGCTCGGCTTCTTTTGCGTGCTTCAGTTTGGCGTACTTGGAGTTTCGCTCGCGCTGGTGAATGCTGCTAATAGTGCCTTCTTCGACGAATTTTCTGAGATCGCCGGAGTTTTGAAAGCCGATCCAATACTTCGCATCCATCAGAAAATGCATGGCCGCCGCATCTCTGCCCGCCTGAGCTAATACGCTGGCAAGCGCCACGTAGGCAGCTGCAGTGAGAAGCCAGACAATTCGAGTGTCTCCCTTTGAATCTTCATCATAGCCTGCGGCCTGCATTGCCTTTTTGGACACAATTGCGCCGTTCAAAACATCTTTCGTGTTTAGTGCGCAGAAGCTTGCAAGCTGAGTAAGGACCTTTCGCCGGTCCTCTGGCGCCTTTTCAGGCTCCAGTTCGTCCAGTCTTATCCATATCTCGATTGCTGCTTCCCCGAGAATTTTGTGGAATGTTTTTCGCCACCTAGAGCCAAACTCACCTTGCATCATTGGTCCTTCTGATGAGCGGAATTTCCGGCGGGACTAGGTAGTCCGCCCATTTCACTCGTCTAGCGCCTCCCTGTTTTCACGCGTGATCGAGCCGGTGCAACCGATGAACTTAGCCCACGCCGACATCATGTCACGGCGCCTCTCCAACGCGTCGCCTCGGCGATAAGCTTCTTCGGTCTTACTTTCAAGGATGTGGGCTAACGCCAGCTCGGCCAGGTCTCGTGGGTACTCCGTCCGATCGCCTGCCCAGTCGCGAAAGGTAGACCGGAAGCCGTGCGGCACGGCCATGATTTCCATGCGGCGCATCACCGCCGTCAAACTCATGTCAGAAAGCGCTTGGTTGTTGGCGCCAGGAAAAACCAAGTTGACGTCCTTGATCCTTGGCAGCTTCTTCAGAAGTTCGATCGCGGCATCGCTCAAAGGCACCCGATGCTCGCGCTTCGCCTTCATGCGGGGGCCAGGAACAGTCCAGGCGCGCGCCTCCATGTCGATCTCAGTCCATACGGCGCCTCGCACTTCTCCCGAGCGCGCGGCCGTCAGAATGGCGAACTGCAGAGCCAGAGCTGCCATCCCGTCTCGTTGACGCAGGGCCAAGATGAACGAAGGCATGTCGTCGATGGCCACCGCTGGGTGGTGCTGCACCTTCTGGATTTTTGTTGGAGCTGGGAGCACCTTGTCCAAGTGGCCCTTCCAACGCGCCGGGTTGTCTCCGGAGCGGTACTTGCAGACGGTTGCCCAGTCCAACACGGACTGGATGCGGCCTCGCAGGCGCGATGCCGTTTCATTCTTGGTTCTCCAGATCGGCTCTAAGCAAAGTAGGACATGCTGCAGATCGATGTCTTGAACCAAAAGATGTCCGATATGTGGCGAGGCGTAGCTTTTAAGGGTGTTTTCCCATTGCTGACGGTGCTTGACGTTTTTCCATTCGTCAGACTTGGTTCGAATGAACTCAGTGGTGCACCAGTCGAACTTCTTTTCACTAGCCTGCCGCGTAATCAGTGCGCTGCGCTGAGCGCGCTTGGTGATCATTGGGTCGATGCCTTGCCGTACCAGTTTATGCACGTCTCGCGCTTTTTCTCGGGCCTCGGCAAGTCCGATCTCAGGAAAAGGGCCAAGCCCCAAGTCGCGGCGTTGGTCGCCGACCGTGATGCGTAGCACCCAGCCGCGATGGCCATTGGCGATGCGCAGGTGAAGGCCATGAGCCCCGCCGACGGCATGGCGCCCCTCGACTTTAAGGGCGGATACGGCACGGGCCGATAGTTCGGGGGCGATCTTGGGCAAGGAACTGTCCGCTTGGTTTTCTGTCCCACATTGTGCCCACATAAAGCGTCGGAGGCTATCGAAAGCCGTCGGATTTAATCAGACTGCGAACCAAATATCTGCAATAAAAACAACGGTTTATCAAACCATTCGGATCATTTCGGACGCCGATTCGAGGGACACACTCTCCGCCAACCTCGCATGTGCCAGCAGCGAGACTTCGCCCGTGTTCCCATGACGACGATGCTGCCGTGGACGGCTGCGGGAGCACTAAGACGAATTGGGTCCATAACGTCGATCTCTTCACGACGCTATCCACACCAAGCAGCCGATGGCACACCGCCCGCGCCACCCGGGCTGATCGTCGATCGCTCCCCAACTAGGGAAATCCCGCGCGCGGCTGCAATCCCAAAGCACTAAAGTTCGCTTTGTTAGCGCTAATAGTTAGCGCTAATTATTCCTTCCACAACGCACGGACGGTACCGGTAGACCTTGCCGTACAGGAGACAAAAGCATGAAGCACTGCGCATTCCATGGCCACAGCGTGGCCCTCATGCGGCTCGTGGGCCTCGCCACGCTCGCGCTGTGCGCGGCGGGCGCCTCGCACGCAGCCGACAAGCAGGTCGTGACCTTTGCCGCGGCGAGCTTTGCCGAGCCGGCACGCGGCGAAAAGATGCGTGCCTGGATCGGCAAGTTCAACCAGAGCCAGGACAAGGTCGAGATCCAGCCTGTGACCATCCCGTTCTCGTCGTTCTCGAGCACGATCTTCACCCAGATGGGCGGCAACGCGGGCCCCGACCTGGTGCGCTTCGACTTGCCCGAGTTCTACGCTGCGGTCGATGCCAAGCGCCTCGCGCCCATCGACGACGTGATCGCCGACGGCGCCTTCCCGCTGACCGGCCCGGACAAATATATGAAGGTGGGCGGCGCGCGCTACGGCGTGGTATTCGAGGTGAGCAACTACGCGATGGTCTTCAACAAAAACCTGTTGAAAGACAAGGCGCCCACCAATTTCGACGAGTTCGTGGCAGCGGCCAAGGCGGCCACGGCTGCCGGCAACTACGGCTACGCCTACCGCGCCACGATGGCCGAGCGCGGCGGCTTCTGGTACGACCTCTGCAACTACGTCTACGGCTTCGGCGGCCGCTGGTCGGATGCACAGGGCAACCCGACGATCAACAGCGCCAAGGTGATCGAAGGCGTGGCCGCGTACAAGAAGATGTACGACGCCGCCGCCACGCCCAAGGGCGCCGACGCGGCCACCTATCGCCGCATGTTCGCCGAAGGCAAGGTGGCGATCCAGATCGACAACGGCGGCGTCGCTGCCAACTTGGCGACCGCCGCCAAGGGCTTCGAGGTGGGCGCCGGCCCGTCGCCCTTTCCGACGCGCGCGCAGGGCATGATCCTCGCGCCGATCAGCATCAACGCCAACAGCAAGAACAAGGCGGCTGCGGGCGCCTTCCTCAAGTGGATGCTCACGCCCGAGGCGCAACGCGACCTGCAGCTGATCCACGGAGCCTCCAGCGTGGCCATCGCCGTGCCGCGCTCCGAGGAAGAAGTCGCCAAGTGGCCGTGGATCACGGTCTACGACCAGCAAACCGCCCACAGCGTGCCCGCGCTGCCGCAGGGCCTGGAAGTCAAGGCACCGGAGATCCAGCAGATCGTGATCGAGCAGGTCATCCGCGTACTGCAAGGCGGCGTCGATCCGGCCAAGGCCATGAACGATGCGCAGCAGACCGTGCTGACACGCGTGCTCAAGCGCTGACATGGCGGCCGTGCTTCCCTCCTCGACGGACCGTGCCAGCGCAGGACGCGCTGCGCGCGACAGCCGCGCGAACCGCCTCGACGGGCATCGCCTGATGCCCTATGCGCTGGTGCTGCCGGCCACGCTCTACCTGCTGGTGTTCCAGGGCTACCCGCTGCTGTGCGAGCTGATGCTGAGCTTCACCTCGACCTCGCTGCTTTCGCCGGCAGATGGGCAGTGGGTCGGTCTGCAGAACTATGCCGACCTCTGGCGCGATCCGGACTTCCATCGCGTGATTTTCACCACGCTGCTCTACACCGCAGCCTGCGTGGCATCGGCCATCGGGCTGGGGCTGGGCTCGGCGCTGCTGCTCGACGCGCCCTTCCGCGGCCGCGGCATCGCGCGGGCGCTGGTCACCATTCCCTGGGCCGCGCCGCCGGTGGCGGTGGCACTGATCTTCATCTGGATCTACAACGCGCAGTACGGCGTATTCGGCCACACGCTGCGTTTCTTCGGCATCGAGGCAGGCCAGGAGAACTGGCTCGACAGCATGCAGCACGCGATGCCCGCGGTGCTGATCACCACCATCTGGCAGATCTTCCCTTTCGCCTCGGTGGTGTTGCTGGCCGCACTGCAGGGTGTGCCCTCTGAACTGCGCGAAGCCGCGGTGATGGACGGTGCCGACCGACTCAGCGTGTTCAAGGCGGTGGTGTGGCCCACCATTCGGCCGTCGGTGGCGCTGCTCGCGCTGTTCTCGACCATCTGGTCGTTGCGTCGCTTCGACCTGATCTGGCTGCTCACGCAGGGCGGACCGGTCGGCTCGACCAACACGCTGGTGATCGACCTGTACCGCCGTGCCTTCGTCAACCACCACCTCGGCCAGGCCGCGGCGGTGGGCATGATGGGCGTGGTGATCGCGCTGGCCGTGACGCTGGTGTACTTCCGCTACACGGCACGCGCCGAGAAGCAGGGGGCCCGCTGATGAGCGCCGCCGCTTCCGCCCCGATGCCCGCGATGTCCATGCGCCATGCGCTGCGCATGCTCGCGGTACTGGCCCTGCTCGGGGCCGCCGCTTTCCCGATCTACTGGATGCTCGTGACCTCGCTCACGCCGTCGGAGGCGCTGTTCGGCGATCGGCCGCAGATGCTGCCCTCGTTCTCGCGGCTGCCGGTGTACGGCGAGGTGTTCGCGATCAAGCCGGTCGCGACCTGGCTGCTCAACAGCGCCTGGGTGGCCATCGGCACCACTGTGCTGAGCATCGGCCTCGCTGTGTTCCCGGCCTATGCCCTGTCGCGCTTCCGCTTCGGCGGCAAGGGTGCGATCGGCTTCGGTCTGTTCGCCACGCAGATGCTGCCCGAGGCGATGCTGGTGGTGCCGCTCTACGCCATCTTCTCGCAGCTCTCGCTGCTCAACACGCTCTCGGGCCTGATCCTCGCGAACACCGCCTTCACCGTGCCGGTGATCACCTGGATCCTCAAGGGCGCCATCGACGGCGTGCCGATCGAGGTCGAGGAGGCTGCGCGCATCGACGGGTGCTCGCGCATCGGCATCGTGCTGCAGGTGGTCGTGCCGCTGATCGCGCCCACGCTGGCAGCCGCTGCGGTGATTTCCTTCTTCCACGGCTGGAACGAGTACGTCTTCGCGCAAACGCTGATCACCGAGGAGCGGCTGCACACCGCCTCGGTCGGGCTGGCCGGCTTCATCGGCGAGCTCAGCACGCCGCTCGACGCCGTGATGGCCGTGGGCGTGATGTACACGCTGCCCGCCGTGGCCTTCTACCTGGTCGTCCAACGCCACGTGGTGTCGGGCATGACCGCCGGCAGCGTCAAGGGCTGAGCGGCCCACCTTCCACAGCACACAACACACAACACACAGAAAAGGAGCCTCATGGCCTCCATCAAGCTTCAGGGCATCACCAAGGACTTCGCCGACAAGCAGGTCGTCAAGGGCGTCTCGCTGGACGTGCCTGACGGCGAGTTCCTGGTGCTGCTCGGCCCCTCGGGCTGCGGCAAGTCGACGCTGCTACGCATGCTCGCCGGTCTCGAGAGCATCAGCAGCGGCGAGATCCACATCAACGAGCGCCGGGTGGACGAGCTGCCGCCCACCGAGCGCGATATCGCCTTCGTTTTCCAGTCGTACGCGCTCTATCCGCACATGACCGTGCGACGCAACATCGCCTTCCCGCTCATCATGCGGCAGCACCGCTGGTGGTTCCACATTCCGCTGCTCGGCGGCATGGCAAAGCGGCGCATCGAGCGCTCGCCCGAAGTCTCGCAACTGGTGGAGCGCACCGCGCGCACGCTGGCGCTGACCGAGTGGCTCGACAAATTCCCGCGCACGCTCTCCGGCGGGCAGCGCCAGCGCGTGGCGCTCGGCCGCGCGATGGTGCGCCAGCCGCAGGTCTTCCTGATGGACGAGCCGCTCTCCAACCTCGACGCCAAGCTGCGCACCACGATGCGCTCGGAGATCACTAAGCTGCACCAGCGCGTCGGCGGCACCTTCGTTTACGTGACGCACGACCAGGTCGAGGCCATGACCATGGGCACCCGCATCGCACTGCTCAAGGACGGCATCGTGCAGCAGTTCGGCACGCCGCGCGACATCTACGAGCAGCCGGCCAACCTGTACGTGGCGCGCTTCATCGGCACGCCGCCGATGAACCTGCTGCGGGTGCATGCCGATGCGCAGACGCTGACGGCCGGCGACACCCGGATGGCCATGCCCGCGCAGCTGCTGGGGCTGGCATCGCCCCAGGGCGGCGATGCGGTGCTGGGTGTTCGACCCAGTGCGCTCACGGTCGCACGCAGCGGGCAGGGCCTGGCAGGCACCGTGTCGATCGTCGAGCACGTGGGCGCCGAGTCCCTGGTGGCGGTGAGCCTCACGCAGGCCCAGACGCTGCACGAGGAAGAAGGCAACGCCGGCGCCGACGTGATGGTGACCGTGTCGGGCTACACCGACCTGCGCGCCGGCGACGCTGTGGTGGTCGGCCTCGACCTTGCCCAGGCCGTGCTCTTCGATGCCGCGAGCGGCGCCAACCTCGCGCTCGCACCGCGCCAGGTGCAGTGAGCCCCGAGATTCCCCAACCCGTCAACCACCCCATGACCACACCATCCAGCATCCTCGGGGGCTTTCGCGTCCTCGACTGTTCCATCGCCATGGCCGGCCCCTTCGCCGCGCAGCGGCTGGGCGACCTCGGCGCCGACGTCATCAAGGTCGAGCCCGTGACCGGCGAGTGGCAGCGCCACGTCGCCGCCGGCGGCGCGACGGGCAACCGCATCAACGTTTCGTTCCTTTCGCTCAACCGCAACAAGCGCAGCCTGGCGGTCGACCTGAAGAACGCCGAGGGGCGAGACGCCCTCTACGAGCTGGTGCGCACCGCCGACGTGTTCCTGCAGAACTACCGACCCGGTGTCGCGCAGCGGCTGGGCGTGGACTACGAGACGCTCGCGAAGATCAATCCGCGGCTGGTGTACGTGTCGATGTCGGGCTACGGCGAGGACGGCCCCTACAAGCTCTGGCCAGGGCAGGACCTGCTGCTGCAGGCCATGAGCGGCGCCATGCTGTCGACTGGGCGGACGGGCGAGCCGCCCACGCCGGCAGGGCAGTACCTGGTCGACGCCATCACGGCCTCGACCGCCTTCGAAGCGGTGATTGCGGCGCTGTTGCACCGTGAACGCACGGGCGAGGGGCAGCTGGTAAAGGTCAACATGCTCGACGCCATCGTGGCGCTGCAGATGCAGGAGCTCTCGATCTTCAGCGTCGCCGGCAAGCCCCAGGCGCGGACCGCCGAGCCGCACGCCCACGTCTACATCCGCGCGCCCTACGGCGTGTTCGCCACGCAGGACGGCTTCCTGGCCCTGGCTTTCCCGAAGATGGCGGCGCTCGCGCAGGTCATCGAGGCCCCCGAGCTGGCCGGCTTCGACGACGAGCGCGACACCTTTGCGCGGCGCGACGAGATCTTCGCCGTCACCCGCGATCGGCTGCGCCACCGCACCACCGCCGCGTGGCTGGAGGCCTTCCGCGCCGCCGACATCTGGGCCGGTCCGGTGTATGGCTACGAGGACGTGATCAACGACCCGCAGATCGTGCACAACGGCACCTTCGTCGAGTACGAGCATCCGACCGAAGGCAAGGTGAAGACGCCGGGTTTTCCGATCCAGTTCACGCGCACGCCCTCGAGCGTGCGGCGCGGGGCGCCGCTCGCCGGCCAGCACACACGCGAGATCCTCGGCGAGCTGGGCTGGGGCGCGGAGCGCATCGACCAGCTGATCGATGCCAAGGTGATCGGAGAACAGACGCTGTGAACGCAGCGACGTCCTCTACGCCTGCGGCCGGTTCGCCGGTCGACGCGGGAACCGGTGACAAGACGGGAGCCGCCGCGAATGCCGTGCACCGAGCCCCGCGTGCCTACCGCGGCCTGACCTGGGATCACCCGCGCGGCTATGTCGCGCTGGAGCGCGCCGCGCAGGACGCGCGGGCTCAGGGGCTGGACCTGCGCTGGGAACGCCAGCCGCTCGAGGGCTTCGAGTCCCATCCGATCGAGGAATTGGCCGAGCGCTACGACCTGATCGTGCTGGACCATCCGCACATCGGCGACGCGGTGGCGGCAGACTGCCTGCAGCCGATGGAGTCGCTGTTCGACCCGGCCACGCTCGCGGCCTGGCGCGCGCAGAGCATCGGCCGCTCGTTCGACAGCTATTTCTATGCGGGCGCCCAATGGGCGCTGCCGCTGGACGCGGCCACCCAGGTGGCCGTGGCCCGCGAAGACCGGCTCGACGCGGGGCTGCCCCGCGACTGGGCCGAAGTGCTCGCGCTCGCGCATCGCCAGCCCGTGTGCCTGTCGCTGGCCGGCCCGCATGCCGCGCTCACGCTCTTCAGCATGGCTGCCGCGCACGGTGATGCGCCGGCCGCCGTCGACCCGGACCGGCTCTTCGCAGGCGAGGGCGCCGTCGCAGCGTGGACGTTGCTCAGCGAGCTGCACGCGTTGGCCTTCAAGGGCTGGCGCGGGCTCAACCCGATCCGCATGCTCGACGCGATGGCACGCGAACCCCAGGCGGTGTACTGCCCGCTGGTCTACGGCTATGTCAACTACGCGGTCGCCACGGAGGGCAGGGAGGCGCTGCGCTTCGGCGATGTGCCGGCCGGTCCGGCCGCGCACGGTGGCGCCCCGGGATCGACGCTCGGAGGCACCGGCCTGGCAGTGAGCCGCCGTGCGACGGTGGACGAGGATCTGTGCCGGCATCTGGCCGCGCTGATGAGCCCGGCGCTGCAATGCGACTTCATCCCCTTCGCCGACGGCCAGCCGAGCGCGCGCGCGGCATGGGCTGACGGGCGGGTCAACGCCGCTTGGAACGGCTTCTACGCGCAGACGCAGGCGACGCTCGAGCAGGCGATCGTTCGGCCGCGCCATCCCGGCTACATCCCGTTCCAGACCGAGGCTGCGGCGCTGGTGCGCGACGCGCTGGACGACCGACTGGCGCCCGCGCCGGCACTGGCCGCGCTGCAGGCCCTCTACGCACGCTGTCGGCCCACGGCCAGCGAAGTCTGAACCTCCGTCTCCCAGCCACGAACCCACCGTTTCGAAAGCATCGCCGATGAACCACGTCCTGTTCGAGGTGCGCGACCAGATCGCCACCCTCATCCTCAACCGTCCCGAGAAGCTCAATGCCGTCACGCCCGAGATGGCCGATGCAATGGTGGCGCATGTGAAGGACTGCAACGCACGCGCCGACGTGCGTGCAGTGGTCCTCACAGGCGCGGGGGAGAGAGCCTTCTGCGCGGGCAGCGACATCGCCGACCTGGACGGCTACGACTCACCCTGGACCTTCCGCAACCGGCCCGACTACTGCGACGCCATCCGCGCGCTGCGCAAGCCGGTGGTCTGCGCCATCAACGGCTATGCATTGGGCGGTGGGCTGGAGACCGCGATGTCCTGCGACATCCGGATCGCGGCCGACCACGCGAAGCTCGGGGCGCCCGAGGTCAAGCTCGGCTGGATCGGCGGCGGCGGCATGTCGTACATGCTGGCCCACAGCATCGGCCCGTCGAACGCCTCGCTCATGCTGATGGGCGGCGATCCGATCAGCGCGCAGCAGGCGCTGCAGTGGGGCCTGGTGAGCGAGCTGGTGCCGGCTGCGGAGCTGCTCGCGCGTGCCCAGGCCATTGCCGCCACGCTCGCGAGCCGTCCGCCGATCGCGGTGGAGACCGCCAAGGCCAACGTGCGCGCCGCCTACGCGATGCCGCTGGAGATGGCGATCCAGTACGAGCGCGACCTGCAGACCGTCTGCTTCGCGACCGAGGACGCGAACGAGGGCCGTGCCGCCTTCAAGGCGCGCCGGCCGGCCCAGTTCAAGGGGCGCTGATGAAGCCGTGGAACGAAACATCGAGCGCGCAGGCGACCCTGCCGGGGGACGCCGACAGCGCCCTGCTGATCGGGCGGGTGTGGGTCCCCGGGCCCGGCGGCGGTCCCACGTTGGTGACGGTGCGAGAAGGCCAGCTGTTCGACATCGGTGACCTGGCACCCACGATGTCGATGCTGCTCGACCGACCGGATGCGGCAGCGGCGGTGCGTGCCGCTCCCGGCGGGGCGTTGGGTTCGCTTGCCGACTGGTTGGCAGACACCGCGGCGTTTGGGCCCGACGCGACGCGGCGCCACCTGCTGGCACCGAACGACCTGCAGGTGGTGAAGGCCGCCGGCGTGACCTTCGCGGCCAGCATGGTCGAGCGCGTGATCGAGGAGCAGGCGCGCGGCGACGCGGGCCACGCGGACGCGGTGCGCCGCCAGGTCGTGGCGGCCGTGGGCGACGACCTTTCGGCCATCCGCCCCGGCTCGCCGGAAGCGACCCGGCTCAAGTCGGTGCTGCTGGCGCAGGGCCTCTGGTCGCAGTACCTCGAGGTCGGCATAGGGCCCGACGCCGAGGTCTTCACCAAGGCGGCCCCGCTGTCTTCGGTGGGCACCGGCGTGCAGGTGGGCCTGCACCCGGGGTCGACTTGGAACAACCCCGAGCCCGAGGTGGTGCTGGTGGTCGACCCGCGCGGCCAGGTGGTGGGCGCCACGCTCGGCAACGACGTCAACCTGCGTGACTTCGAAGGCCGCAGTGCGTTGCTGCTGGGAAAGGCCAAGGACAACAACGGCGCCTGCGCCATCGGCCCCTTCATCCGATTGTTCGATGCGCAGTTCGGGATCGACGACGTGCGCTCGGCCGTGGTCTCGCTCCGTGTCGACGGCGAAGACGACGGCTTCGTGCTCGAGGGGGCCAGCTCGATGGCGCAGATCAGCCGTGACCCGCTGGAGCTGGTGGGCCACGCCATGGGGCCGCATCACCAGTACCCCGACGGCATCCTTCTCTTCTGCGGAACGATGTTCGCGCCGATCGCGGACCGCGATGCGGCGGGTGCGGGCTTCACCCACCACGTGGGCGACCGGGTGGTGATCCACTCGGAGCGGCTGGGCACGCTGGTCAACCGCGTGGGGCGCAGCGATGCGATCCCGCCGTGGACCTTCGGCATCGGCGCGCTGATGCGCAGCCTCGCCGGCCGGGGTTTGCTGGCGAGTCTGGACGCGGCATTGCACGACGGTGCGTGACGAAGTTGCCGACAGCCGGATGCGCGCCGGTTGACGGCAGAATGCGGGGCCCGCCCATGACCGACTTCGACAGACGCCAGACCCGCCGCCGTTTCGGCACCAATTCGGTCACCATGGCCGACGTGGCACGGGTCGCCGGAGTCTCGGCGCAGACGGTTTCGCGTGTGCTGCGCGAGCCCGACAGTTGCTCGCCGCAGTCGGTCGAGCGTGTGCGCGAGGCAATCCGCTCGACGCAGTACGTGCAGAACCATGCGGCCAGCCATCTCGCCTCCAACCGCAGCATGACGGTGGTGGCGGTGATTCCGCAGATCGCGGCTTCGATCTTCGCGGAGACGTTGCAGGGTCTCTCTAATGTGCTGCTGGAGGCGGGCTACCAGGTGATCATCGGCCACAGCGACTACAGCCACGAGCGCGAGGAGGCGGTGGTGCGCAACCTGCTCGGGCGCCGCCCCGACGCCTTCTTTCTGGTGGGCACGCAGCACACCGAGGCCGTGCGCGGCATGCTCATGCGGGCAGCCATCCCGGTGGTCGAGAGCTGGGCCTGGACCGATTCGCCCATCGACCAGCTGGTGGGCTTCTCGAACGAGGCCGCCTTGCAGGAGGCCGTGGCCTATGCCCGGCGGCGCGGCTATGCGCGGCCGACCTTCGTCGGGTCTGTGCGCCCCGGGGACGACCGGGCACGCGAACGCCTGAGCGGTTATCTCGCAGGCGTGGCGCGGCATTACCCGGGCTTCGTGCCGCGCACCGTGGTGGCCGAGGACCTGCCCTACACCATGACCAGCGGGCGGGTGCTGCTGGCCGCCGCGCGCCAACACCATCCCGACAGCGACCTGCTGATGTTCTCGAGCGACCTGCTCGCCGCCGGCGCGCTGCTGGCCTGCGAGCGCGAGGGCATCGCGGTGCCGAAACAACTGGCGATCATGGGCTTCGGAGACTACGAAGTGGCGAGCGAACTGAATCCGGGTCTGACGACCATCGCGGTGCCGACGGTGCGCATGGGCGAGGAGGCCGCGCGCATTCTCATCCGGCGCCTGCGCAACGAAACGCCGGCAACGCGGACGCTCGATCTGGGCTTCGAACTCGTGGCGCGCGGGAGCGCCTAGCACCGCGCCGGACATCGCTTTGGCCGCGCTGTGCGGAGGTCATACTGGCGCGATGCCCGACGCTTCACCTTCACCCATGGCCCCCCAGCGCGTGCTGCGCCGTTGGCGCTGGCCGCTGCGATTCTTGTGCCTGCTTGCGGTGCTGCTGCTCGGGCCGATCGGAATGTTGGCCTCCGGCAAGCTGGACCTCGACACGCCCTGGCACATGACGAGTCGCGAAAGCACCGGGCAGGCGCCCGACCCTTCCGTAGAGCGCGGTGCGGTGGTGCAGATTTACGGCGCCCGCATCGTGCGGTGGCGCGGCGCCTTCGGCATCCATCCGTGGATCGCGGTCAAGCGCGCCGGTTCGGAGCGGTACACCACCTATCACATCGTCGGCTGGCGCGCGCGTCGCGGCGGGGATGCCTTGGTCTCCAACGAAGTCGATCACCCCGACCTGCTTTGGTACGGCGCTTATCCGCAGTTGCTGGCCGACCACCGAGGTGCCCAGGCAGAGGCCATGATCGAGCAGATCGAAGCGGCCGTGGCGGCCTACCCGTGGCGCTCGTCGTACCGCCTTTGGCCCGGCCCGAACAGCAATACCTTCGTGGCTTGGGTGGCGCGGCAGGTGCCGGCACTCCGCTTGGACCTGCCGCCGACCGCCATCGGAAAGGACTACCTCGGCCCGACCACCTTCGTCGCTCACGCCCCCAGCGGAACGGGCTGGCAGTTGTCGCTGATGGGGCTCGCAGGCGTGACAGTGGCGCGCGACGAGGGCCTGGAACTGAACGTGTTGGGACTGGGATTCGGCATCGACGTCGACGACCTGGCACTGCGCTATCCGGGTTTTGGTCGTCTGCCCTGATCTGCTGCCCTTTTGGCAGTCGGCAACGTCGTTCCAGGCGCCGCGCCGACGCGGACTGTCGGCTGCTCCGCCTTCGCCTTCAGGGTCGCCGACGTGTCGGCGAGCGTCGACATGCAGGCGTTGCCGCCGTGGATTTCCTTCGTGTCCGTCTTCAGCTTGGCCTGATCGCCCTTTGCGCCAAGTGCCTTGGCGCACACGCCCGCGGTATGGCATTCCGTGATGCCGTAGCGGGTCATGCGCTGGGGGGGGCAACGACCATGACATCGAGGAGCGGCCCTTCTTCGGCGCCTCTCCCGTGGTGTGCTTGACCGCCTTGTCGACCAAACCTCCGATGCCCTTGAAATGTTCCTTGGAGAATTTCGCGCCGTTGGCAGCGCTCGGGTCCGTCACGACGGCCGTTGACTGGCGCGCGGCGCCCGCAGGGGGCGCGGTCGACACATCGCTCGCTCCCAGAAGCGGCGTTCCTCCTTCGAATCGCGGCTCCTCAGAGCGCTGCGCAGGGAAATCGCACGAGCGACGGCGCGAGGCGCATTCGAACGTCCAGCGCCGCGCCGCGCAGACGTCGCTGCTTCCTGTCCTGCTGTTCGAGCCAGACAGCTGCCGTGGGTTGACGAGATCCCTCTTCGATTGAAAGCGCCTGAATGCGCGCAATAGCAGGGTGAGGGCGTGACATTCACATACTGTGCGCACTAGTGTGCCTCGCGCATGTAAGGGAAAGACGGCAGCACCGCATTCCCGCCTTCGTCTCTCCAGGCCAGCTGCCGCAGGATGCTGACAACGATCTCCGGCTTTTCGCGTCAAACTCCGCTCGACATCCGCAACGAAGACAATCATCAGCGGCCGGCCCGCGACCGTGTTCTCTCACACCTCCTGAGACGAGCAAGCGACTCATTTCGAACCGATGAACCGATGACATGACAGCCGCCTCAAGTTCCCTCTGGTCGCCGCTTCGGCTGCCCGCTTTCCGCGCGCGATGGCTCGGCAGCGCTGTCTACTTCATGGGCAACGCGATGCAGGTGATGGCTGCCTCGTGGCTGATGGTGGAGCTCACGGGCTCGTCTTTCCTGGCGGCGCTGGTGCAAACGGCCGTCTTTCTGCCGATGTTTCTGCTGGCTCTGCCCGCCGGTGTGCTGGCCGACACGATGGACCGGCGGCGCCTCATCCTCATTTCCCTCGGTGTGCAGGTGGGCATCGTCGTGCTGCTTTCCGTGATTGCGCTGGCCGGCTGGGCTGGCCCGGTTGCTTTGCTGACTTTCACGTTCGCGGCCGGATGCTGCACCGCGATTCTTTCGCCGGCATGGAACACGAGCGTTGCCGATGCCGTGCCGCGCGAGGACATGCCGCAGGCCATCACGGCGATGTCCATCGCATGGAACAGCGCTCGAGCCCTCGGCCCCGCCATCGCGGGCCTGGTGTTCGCGGGTTTCGGCGCGGGCAGCGTCTTCGCGATCGCCGTGCTGAGTTCGCTGGCGTTGATTCAGGTCGTGCGGCGGTGGCCGCCTTCGCCGCACGCGAAGTCGCCCTTGCCGCCGGAACGTCTTTGGAGTGGCACCGTGGCAGGCTTGCGCTACGCACGGCACTCGCCGCTCATCCTGGCTCAATTGCTGAGGACCATCGCCTACAGCGGTGCCGGCTCGGCGTTGTGGGCCTTGCTCCCGGCGATCGCGGCGCAGCAGCTCCAATTGGGCGCGGCAGGGTTCGGCAACCTCATGGGCTGCCTCGGCGGCGGCGCGGTCGCCATCGGGCTGGTGCTCGGCAACCTTCGTGCACGCCTCGGGCTCGAACGGCTGGTGGCGATCGGGTGCGTCGTCTTCGCGGCGGTCATGCTGGTGGCTGCCTACGTGCGCACGCCCGCCATCGTCTTCGTGGCGCTGGGCTTCGGCGGGGCTGCGTGGATGGCGGTCATGGCGACCTTCAACACGGCGACGCAGACCAGCGCGCCGCCCTGGGTCCGGTCGCGCGCGGTGGCGCTGCACACCGTCAGCGCGCTGGGCTCCTTCGCCATCGGTTCGGCTTTCTGGGGTGCCGTGTCGGGCATCGCCGGGCTCGCCGTGGCGCTGAGCATCGCGGCCTTCGTCATGGTGGGCGGTGTCCTGTTGTCGCGCTGGTTTCCGTTGCGCATCGGCGCCACGCTGGAAGTCACGCCGGCGGTGCTCTGGGAGGAATTGCTGGTCAAGGACCAGCCCCTTCCGGGCGACGGGCCAGTGGCGGTCGAGATCGGCTATCGGATTCGCCAAGGCGAGGCCAAAGCGTTCTTGCGCACGATCAGCCAGTTGCGGGCATCGCGGCGGCGCGACGGCGCCAACTTCTGGCGCGTGTACCGAGATTTGAACGATCCGACGCGCTACCTTGAGCGCTTCATCGTCTCGTCGTGGGCGGAGTACCTGCACCAACGCGCACGGTCGACGCTCGCTGACGAAGAGCTCGAGAACCGCGTGCGCAGTTATCTGCGCGAGGGCGAGACGGCGCACACCTCGCACTTCATCGCCGAACTTTGATCGGCTCCGGTGCGCGCGGCCGCCGATCGGTGCGCGTTCAAAACGCGGGTCCGCGACCGCGTCGCTGACACGCAAGCGCGCTCAGTGCGTACAGGCACCGGCCATGCATCGGCGCCACCGTCTACCAATGAATACACGCAAGTTCGCCAACGTCCTTCTTGCTCTGGGCATCCTGTCGTCTTTCGCTTCGGCACACAGCGCCGAACCGACCGACAAGCCCAGACCGACACGCAGCATGACCGGGGCGGACGCCCGGAACAACAATCCTGAAGGCGAAGGATTGGCGAAATCCGCGCCGTCTGGGCTGGGCAAGGCGGATCGTGCCTTCATCATCAAAGCCGCCGAAGGAAGCCTCTTCGAGCTCGCTGCTGCGGAACTTGCTTTGAAGAAAAGCTCGGACGCCCGGGTGAAGCAATACGCAGCCGCCATGGCCAAGGAGCATGGCGCCGCACTCAAAGGCCTCAAGCAGGTGGGCGTGAATCACAACTATCCGTTGCCGGAAGAACTCACTCAAGAAAGCGCCAAGCGCCTCGATCGCCTGAAAGATCTTTCCGGTCAAGAGTTCGACAACGCCTTCAAGTCGGACGTGGGACTGAATGCCAACGAAGAGGACACCAAGCTGCTCAAGCGGGCCAAGCGCGCCACGCGAAACCAGGACTTGGGCGCGTGGATCGATCAGACACTGCCAGTGCTGCAGAAGCAAATGCAGCGGGCCACCCAGTTGGCCAAGGGCTGACTGTCGAGTCCGGCCATTAGGGTCTGTGGTTCAACGAATTGGCCGGGATCCGGGCAAGTCTTTCAACTTGGACGTCGCAATCGCCTCTTAGCCCGATCGGGCCACGACTAAACGACGAATTGATCGAGGCTCGCTCCGGCGTCGATGGCTTCCCTGAGCCAGCGTGGCCGCGGGCCCATGCCAGACCAGCGATTGCCGGAAGTGTCTTGGTATTGCAGCTTCGCCTTTCGTTTCGCGGCCGGTGCCGATGCGACAGCAGCTGTATTGGCATTCATTGATGCGCCGACAGAAAACTCGTCCAGTGTCTTGCCGGCAGCCAGCGCGTCCCGCAACCAATGAGGCCGAGGCCCTCTGCCGCCCCATTCGTTGCCCTGTCCGTCGCTGTATTTGGATTGCTTCGCAGACGCCTTGCCTTTGACTCGTTTCTGTGCCGAAGTGGATGCAGTTTTGCCGGCAAGCCCGAGTTGCTCGGCTGTCAATCCGTAATGCGCGATCGCGACTTTGATCCGGCTGACGACGCCCGCAATCTCGTCGGACTTCAGCTTTTCCGCCTGCCGCTGCAATGATTGAATTTGGCGCTGGATCTGTTGATAACTTTGAGACATGGAAGAAGTCCTTTGATCAATTCGAAGTGACTTTAACCTGACTCGCCTGTCGGGCTGCGGCGCTGTCTTTTCCAGGCAGGACTCAAGCAGACGCCTCCCTGCCTGCTGTGATGGGTCTTTGCGCGATGTTCGCGCAAGCGTGTCGTGCATCGCGCAGCGCCGGCCATCCGGTGGACCCGCACCGACTCGCGCTCCTTATTCTTCATTCACGGAGAACCAGGAGACTTCATGCGCACCCAGGTCGTCATCATCGGCGCAGGCCCCGCCGGCTTGCTGCTCGGTCAACTGCTGCACACCGCGGGAATCGACAACGTCATCCTGGAACGCAAGACAGGCGACTACGTGCTCGGCCGCATCCGCGCCGGCGTGCTCGAGCAGACGACCCTCGATCTGCTGGACATCGCCGGTGTCGGGTCGCGTGCGCGTGCCGAGGGCTTACCGCACGAAGGCATCGAACTGCTCTTTCAAGGTGCACGCCACCGCATCGACCTGCACGCCCTTTCGGGCGGAAGGCGCGTTACCGTGTACGGGCAGACCGAAGTGACGCGCGACCTGATGGAAGCACGAAAGGCCGCGGGGTTGGCGACGTTCTACGAGGCGGAAGACGTTCGCTTGGAGGGCACCGATGGCAACAGTCCGACCGTGCACTTCACCCGAGGTGGCGGTGCGCAGACGCTGCGTTGCGACTTCGTGGCCGGCTGCGATGGCTTTCATGGCGTGGCAAGGCAAAGCATTCCCGGCTCGGTGTTGCAGACTTACGAGCGCGCCTACCCGTTTGGCTGGCTGGGCGTTCTCGCCGACACGCCGCCGGTCTCGCACGAGCTGATCTACGCCAACACGCCACGCGGCTTCGCACTCTGCAGCATGCGAAGCGAGACACGCAGCCGCTACTACCTTCAGGTTCCGGTCGGCGAGCGCGTGGAAAGCTGGAGCGACGAGGCGTTCTGGACGGAGCTGCGCGCGCGGCTCGACCCTGAGGCGCGCGACAGGTTGGTGGTCGGGCCTTCGCTCGAGAAGAGCATTGCTCCGCTGCGCAGTTTCGTGACAGAGCCCATGCGCTTCGGCCGACTTTTTCTGGCAGGCGACGCCGCGCATATCGTGCCGCCGACCGGTGCGAAAGGCCTGAATCTCGCGGCCTCCGACGTTGGCTTTCTTTTCGAGGCACTTGCCGACCACTACCGCGAGCACAGCAGCGCTGGCATCGATTTCTACTCGCAGCGCTGCCTGCAGCGCGTATGGCGCGCGGTGCGCTTCTCGTGGTGGTTCACATCGCTGATGCACCGGTTCCCCGATGCCGGCGAGTTCGGTCAGAAAATTCAGGAAGCCGAACTCGATTACCTGATCTCATCTCAGGCGGCTTCCACTTCGTTGGCCGAGAATTATGTCGGGCTGCCCATGAACACGCGGTACGCAGATGGAGCAGGGGCTCCAATGAGACCATGAAGCACCAAGCACTGGGTTCCACCTCTGACCTGCGCTTCGCGCTGGGCGGCGCCTGAACCGGCGAGCTGGAGCGGTTGGCCATCGCAGGGTGGAGCTATCCGAGGCCTACTCGTGCATGCCGAATTCATCAAGGTCGTCGTGCTTGGCGTTGCGCGCATCGGTCCGCTTGTCGCTCATGCGCTCCTTGGGCGCGGGGCCTGCCACATCGCCGCCGGGCGTCTGCTTGCCGGTGAATTTTTCCCCCGCGCCGATGTTGTCGATGCCGCCACTGGTCGTGGGACGCGTGCCGTCGCCGCTGCTGCCGATTTGGTTGTCTCGAGACATGAATACTCCTTGGGAAAAACCAAACTACGCTGTCCACTGGCGAGTGCTGTGTAGGACGGACGGCGTGACTGGGCGTCGGCGCGGTGTATGCAGAGAGGATGAAGAAATCTCTGGAGTGAGCAGAGGCGGCCATGAGGCGCAAGCCGCCGCGATGTGCCTCAGAGAGGTTCTCGGCACAGGGCCAACGCCATCAGCGCCTCGCTGCACGTGGCACTTCGTGACGCCGCGTCCGGCGCTAAGCTCGTCGGCGCGGGCGCCGCCTCGGCCGTGGGCGCAGGCGCCGGTTCGTCTATGACGACGAACTCGCGATGTGGGGTCGGTGTAACCGCGGGCGGCGTCGCCTGCGCAAGGGGTCCGATGTCCCGGGGCACCGGCGTCGCTTCGCGACTCTGCGTGCCCGCTGGGCCGTGCCACTGCCACTGCGCACCCGTCAGCCCGGCTGCAATCGCGAGCACCACGCCGCCGAAGATCATGCGCCGCGCAGCCGGGTCCAGTCGTCGGTTCGCGACAGGGCGATGCGGCGTTGTCGCCTGCTGCGAAACGTCTCGCCCGGTACTGGACGGTGGCTGCTCAAGCATCTGCTCAGAAGGCGCCAACAGCACGGACCGAGGGCCCTCTGCGAGGAGCGCCTTGGGTGCAGCGATCGCCATCATCGCGTCAAGGACAGGGTCGCTCGCGGACTCGTCCGAGGCGCTCATGGCATTCAGCCAGTCGTCATCCTCCGCGGGGCCTTCGTCCATGAATGGCCCTTCGCCGCAATAGGGACACGCCTGATCGCGATCAGGCAGCTGCTTTGCGCAAATCACGCAGGACGCCGCAGGCTTGTCCGGGTGTGCCGAGAAATGCATCACATGTCACCTCTGCGCGCCGCTGTACGGGCGTCGCGATGAGTTGTACACCTAAGTATTCATGGAGACAATGTGGAAAGGACTGTCTCTCCAGTTTGGACGGCTTGCTAATGATCGAGCCTGAAGAGCCGACTGCACAGGCCGGCGATGGATAAGCGACGTGCGCAAACCGTAAATATTAGTAATAATGTCTTACATGAACACCGAGCGCGACAACTTCTACGACTGGGCCAAGGACAAGACCGACACCACCCGAGCCGCAGACCTCAGGCCTTCCCCAGTGCATCGCCGGCCGCAACACGACGCTTCGCCTTGGAAGCGATTGGCGCTGTTTGCCTTGCTGGTGGTCGCACTGAGCGTCGCTTACCGGGTTTTCAACGCGTAGGCGGTCAGTGGGCCCACCTGCGGCATCTCATTTGCGCGAGAACTGCAGCCTTGCGGCCCGTGTGATGGCTGCCACGCAGGGGTGCGTGATACGGCGCTCCACCGAGATGCCGAAAAACTCCTCGACCAGTTCGGACGCCCGCCCGAGCACCTGAACGCCGTACTGTGCGCAGGTCTCTTCCTCGAGAACGGTGGGCGACATGAACACGCCGCGCCCTTCGCCACCGAAGGCCTTGAGCAGCGCGGCGTCGTCGAACTCGCCGATCAGGCGGGGCCGCAGGCCGTGCTCGGCCAGCCAGAGGTCGAGCCGCTGCCGCATGGCCGACGCCGAGCCGGGGATCAGCATCGGCGCGCCGTCCAGGCATTGGGGAAACTTGCCTTCCAGCGACGCGTGCAGCGTCGGTGTGGCGAAGAACGTCATGGCCGTGATGCCCAGCGTGTGGTTGAAGGCCTTCACGCTGGTCTGCTTGCCCATCGCTTCGTTGGCGATGACGAGGTCGAGGCGCTGCACCGACAGCTGGCCCAGCAGGTCGCGGAAATGGCCTTCGTGGCAGATCAGGCGCACTTGCTCGGGAATGGCGAGCGCCGGTTCGAGCAGCCGATAGGCGATCGCCTTCGGCACGGCGTCCGCGATGCCGACGCGGAAATTGAGCGTGCGCACGCCAGCGCGCTTGTTGCCGACCGCGGCTTCGAGCTCGGCGCCCAGCGAAAAGATCTGGTCGGCGTAGCTCAATGCGGTGCGGCCCTCGGGCGTCAATTCGACGCCACGGCCCTGTTTCTGGAACAAATGGCAACCCAGAGAGTCCTCCAGCAACTTGATCTGCGTGGACAGGGTCTGCGGTGTGACATGCAGCTGTTCACCGGCCCGCACGATGCCGCCAGCCTTGGCGGCCGCCCAGAAATAGTAGAGGTGCTTGAAATTCATCGTGCCGCCATGTTAAGTAAATACGGAAGGGATGATGCTGAAAATACGACTTTTCTCGAAGCTTAGATCGCCCTAGAGTGAAGTCCGACGCTTCCCCCTTCTTCCGGCCGCGTGGGTTCAACAAAGAGGACATTCCATGAACGACACCATTCATCACTACGGCGCTGCAGGCGCTCTTGCCACCCCGGCGCAGCGCAACCAGGTGCTGCGCAACACCTACTGGTTGCTCGCGCTCTCGATGGTTCCCACGGTGCTGGGCGCCTGGATCGGCGTGTCGACCGGTATCACCCGCGCCATGTCGCCGGGCATCGGCATGATCGTCTTCCTGGCCGGCGCCTTCGGCTTCATCTTCGCCATCGAGAAGACCAAGAACTCGGCGGCCGGCGTGCCGGTGCTGCTGGCCTTCACCTTCTTCATGGGTCTCATGCTGTCGCGGCTCCTGGGCACGGTGCTGGGTCTCACGAACGGCGCGAGCCTGGTGATGACGGCTTTCGCCGGCACCGGTGCCGTGTTCTTGGGCATGGCAACGCTTTCGTCCGTGATCAAGCGCGACGTGTCGGCGATGGGCAAGTGGCTCTTCATCGGTGTCATCCTGCTGCTGGTGGCCGGCATCGCGAACTTCTTCATTCAGTCGAGTGCGCTGATGATCACGCTGTCGGTGCTCGCCATCGGCATCTTCTCCGCCTTCATCCTGCACGACCTCAAGCGCGTGAAGGATGGCTATGAGACCAACTACATCACGGCGACGCTCGGCGTGTACCTGAGCCTCTACAACGTGTTCCAGTCGCTGCTGGCACTGCTCGGCCTGGCTGGCGGCCGCGACGAATGAGTCGGCGGCGCACGCTTTCTCAACACCCTCTGTAACCACCGCTTCACAGGAGATCACCATGCGCCTGAGCACCAAAGGCCGCCTCGCCGTCGTCGCCATGATCGATGTGGCATTGCACCGCAAGGTCGGACCTCTTTCCCTGGCGGTACTGAGCCGCCGACAGCGGATCTCGCTGTCCTATCTCGAGCAGATGTTCGCCGACCTGCGCCGGCATGGCCTGGTCGCGTCGACCCGTGGGCCGGGTGGCGGCTATGGGCTGGGCCGTGAGGCCTCTGCCATCACGGTGGCCGACATCCTCTTCGCGGTCGACGGTCCCTCTGTCGACAACCGTCCCCCCGCAGCATCGGCGCGCGCCGACAACGCGCAGCGCTGCGCCACGCCGGAGCTCTGGGATTCGCTCAGCCGCAAGGTGGTGGAGTTTTTGGATTCGGTTCACCTGCAGAAGCTGGTCGACGACCAGATTGCCCTCGGTGTGCAGATGCACACCGAGCCGCTCCGGCGCCCCGAGCCTGTGCGGGCGGTCGTCAAGCCGTCGCGGCCCAACGCACCCAACTCGGTGTTCGAATTGGCGCGATTCGGTATCGCCGGTTGAAGACGCGACGGGGCTCGCGCCCCGTGGCGACTTTCGGTGGCGTCAGAACGCGTAAGTCGCAGACACCCAGAGCCTGCGGCCTTCGTAGCTGTTGACGTGCGGGCTGCCGTAGGGGGGTACGGCCTTGTCCGACACCACGTTCCCGCGGCAGTCGACGAAGTCCTTGCCCAGCAGCGGTGAGCCGCTGCGTTCTCGATCCACTGCTTGTTGATCAGGAGAGCGCTGCCGCTGTACAACAGGCCATAGCCTGCTGAGCCTGCCAGGGCTTCCTTCGCGGCGATCGTCGACACCGACGTGCCCGGAACGCGGAAGCGACCGCTGCGCACCTTGGCGTAGAGCCTGTAAGCTTTCGTGCTGAACTTCGGCCCGTCCCCAGCATCACACGGGGCGCTTGATCCTGTTTCAGCCACCGCATCCTGTGTCGCTCTCTTCCAAACTTTTCTTCTGCATCGCCTTAATGGCGGGTGCGTCAGGCGCGCTGGCGCAGTCGTTGCCTGCTGGCGTCCAACTCGGCATGTCGGCCGCCGAATTGCGCGAAGCCGTGCCCGACGCCGAGCGCGTGGCGCGCCCGTCCCGCCTCGCCGGCGGACTGACAGGCAGCTGGCGAGGCGCGCCGACCCCGATTGCCGGCCTGGTTTTCGAGCCCATCTTCTTTTTTGCCGGCAACGTGCTGCAACGCGTCGAGTGGTCGAGCGCCTCCGGCGACGTGTCGGATCGCGGTGCTGCCGCATTTGCAGAATTGCTCACATGGGGCCGCGCTCGGTTCGGCGCCGAGACCGGATCGCGCGATCCGGGCAGCACCTATGCCAGCTGGTCGACCGCCGACACCGACGTCTATCTGCAGCATGTCGACGCGGCAGGCCGGGCAGCGGTGCGGCTGGTCTACAAGGTTCGTCGCCTCAAGGATGCCAGCGCGCTTTAGCCTGCGCTGAGCCGGTCAGACCTCGAGCAGCATGCCGCGCTCTTCGATGAAGGCGACGACGTCGGCCACGCCGGCGTGCGTCTTGAGGTTGGTCATCACGTAGGGGCGCTGTTTGCGCATGCGCTGGGTGTCGGCTTCCATCACGTCCAGGTTGGCGCCCACGTGGGGCGCCAAGTCGGTCTTGTTGATGATGAACAGGTCGCTCTTGGTGATACCCGGGCCGCCCTTGCGCGGAATCTTCTCGCCGGCCGCCACGTCGATCACGTAGATGGTGAGGTCGCTCAGCTCGGGGCTGAAGGTCGCGGCCAGGTTGTCGCCGCCACTTTCGACGAACACGATGTCGGCGTCGGGATATTCGACCAGCATGCGGTCGATGGCTTCGAGGTTGATCGAGCAGTCTTCGCGGATGGCGGTGTGCGGGCAGCCGCCCGTTTCCACACCCATGATGCGCTCGGCCGGCAACGCGCCCGAGACGGTCAGCAGGCGCTGGTCTTCCTTCGTGTAGATGTCGTTGGTGATGGCGACCAGGTCGTACCGGTCGCGCATCGCCTTGCAGAGCATCTCCAGCAGCGTGGTCTTGCCGGAGCCGACCGGCCCGCCGATGCCCACGCGCAGGGGCGGCAGTTTCTTGGTGCGATTGGCGATGTGGTGCAGGGCGGAGGCCATGGTGCGTCTCGTTTGAAAAAGTCAGCTTCTGAAAAGGCGGGAGTATTGCGTCTCGTGCCGCGCCGAATGGATGGCGAGCATCGGTGAGAAGGCTTGGCGCTCATCATCGTCGAGCGCGATGGCGCGGTCGACCGCGGCCGGGATCTCGGCGGACAGGCGGCCCAACATGCGCTGGCCGGCACTCTGGCCGAGTGGCACCGACTTCACCGCGGTGCCGATCATGTTCTCGGCCCAGCCGAAGGCGAAGGCCAGGCAGCCGTCGCGGACGCTGGCCTGCGTGCGGCTGGCCGCGAAGGCGAAGGCCACCGGGTAGGTGATGGTGACGGCCAGCCCCTCGAACTGCGCGGCGACGTCGTCATGGTGCAGCTTCAGCCACTCGACGAAGGAGCGGCCCATCTGCTCGGTCTGCAGCAGGAATTCGGTCGATTCGCGCGTCTGCAGCACCCAGCCATTGAGCGCCGCGATGCGCGGGGCGTCGGCGCTGCGCCAGGCGGTGATCGATTGCGCCACCACCGGAAGATCGCCGCGCGCGAGGCTCAGATGCAGCTGGTCGGCGATCCAGTCGGAGGCGCGCGCCTCGCTGTCGATGCCACCCCATTCGACGCCGGCCTCGATGCCTTCGGAGTACGAGAAGCCGCCGATCGGCAGGGCCGGCGAGGCGAGCCAGATCAGTTGCAGGAGGGCGGCGGCGGGCATCGCGCCCGCGATGTCGGTCATCCGTGCGCGTGGTCGTGTGCGTGGCCGTGGCCGTGATCGTGCGAGTGGTCGTGCCCACCGCCGTAGGCATCGGGATGCAGCACCGGCCCGACCGGTGCGGCACCGTGCGAATGGCCATGGTCGTGTCCATGCGCTCCGCCATGCGCGCCATAGGCACCGCCTTCGGGCTCGAAGGCTTCGTCGGCTTCACGGACGATCAGATGCATCGACCGCAGCATCGCGGCCAGCACGTGGTCGGGTTCGATCTTCAGGTGGTCGGGCTTGAGCTCGATCGGCACATGCCGGTTGCCCAGGTGGTAGGCCGCGCGGGTCAGGTCGAAAGACGTGCCGTGCTGCGTGCAATGCGTGATGACCAGCACCGGCTGCGGCGCCGCGACGACCTTGATCAGCGAGCCGTCTTCCGCCACCAGCACGTCGCCGCCACGCACGGCCGTGCCGCGCGGCAGGAACACGCCGATACGACGGCCCTGGGAATCGATGGTGTCGAAGCGGCTCTTCTGACGCACGTCCCAGTCGAGTTCGACCGTGGCGGCGCGCTTGAGCAGCACAGCGGCGAGACCGCCGCCCTGGGGCATGAGTTTGTTGGCGTTGAGCATGGAAGACTTCAGAGGGCGGCAATGTTCAATGCTGGAACGCCGCGGTAAGAGAGAGAACGCATTGTCGAGCGCGATCAGAGCACACGCGTCATGAAGCGGCTGTTCGGGTCGTCGATGTACGTACCGCAGGGCCCGCAGGCGCTGAAGCCATGTTTCTCGTACAGCGCATGCGCCGGCGCGAAGAAGGGCTGGCTGCCGGTCTCCAGGCTCGGCTGTGCATAGCCCGACGCCCGCACCTCGGCAACCGCGTCCGCCAACATCCGGCCCGCGATGCGCCGCGCAATCGTCATCGCATCAAAACAGGAAATACCGCTGCGCCATCGGCAGCGACGTCGCCGGCTCGCACACCAGCAGGTGCCCGTCGGCACGCACCGCGTAGGTCTGCGCGTCGATCTCCATCTTCGGCGTGTAGCCGTTGTGGACCATGTGCTGCTTGCGCACGCCGCGCACGTTCTTTACTGCGCTCAGCGTCTTGTGCAGGCCATAGCGTTCGCCGATGCCGGCGTTCAGGCCGGCCTGCGAAACGAAGGTGAGCGAGCTGCGATGCAGCGAGCCACCGTAAGCGCCGAACATCGGCCGGTAGTGCACCGGCTGCGGCGTGGGGATCGACGCATTCGGGTCGCCCATGGCGGCCATCGCGATACTGCCGCCCTTGATGATGGTGAAGGGCTTCACGCCGAAGAAGGCCGGCTTCCACACCACCAGGTCGGCCCACTTTCCGACCTCGATGCTGCCCACCTCGTGCGCGATGCCGTGCGCGAGCGCCGGGTTGATGGTGTACTTCGCGACGTAGCGCTTGGCGCGGAAATTGTCGTTGCGCGCGCTGTGTTCAGCCGAGTCCGCCCCCGTCCCTGCGGGTGGCAGCCAGCCGCGCTGGCCTTTCATCTTGTGTGCCGTCTGCCAGGTGCGGATGATCACTTCGCCGACGCGGCCCATGGCCTGGCTGTCGCTGCTCATCATGCTGATCGCGCCGAGGTCGTGCAGGATGTCTTCGGCCGCAATGGTTTCCTTGCGGATGCGCGACTCGGCGAAGGCCAGGTCTTCGGCGATGCCGGCGTCGAGGTGGTGGCAGACCATGAGCATGTCGACGTGCTCGTCGAGCGTGTTCACCGTGTAGGGCATCGTCGGATTGGTCGACGAGGGCAGGAAGTTGTCTTCGCCCACCACGCGCAGGATGTCGGGTGCGTGGCCGCCGCCCGCGCCTTCGGTGTGAAAGGCGCAGATGCCGCGGCCCTTCACGGCCGCGATGGTGTTCTCGACGAAGCCCGATTCATTGAGCGTGTCGGAGTGGATCGCCACCTGCGTGTCGGTCGCGTCGGCCACGTCCAGGCAGTTGCTGATGGCCGCGGGCGTGGTGCCCCAGTCTTCATGCAGCTTGAGGCCGATCACACCCGCATCGATCTGCTCGTGCAACGCGTCCGGCAGGCTGGCGTTGCCCTTGCCCAGAAAGCCGAGGTTCATCGGAAAAGCGTCGGCCGCTTGCAGCATGCGCTTGATGTGCCAAGGGCCGGGCGTGCAGGTCGTGGCGAAGGTACCGGTGGCGGGACCGGTGCCGCCGCCGAGCATCGTGGTCACGCCGGAGCACAGGGCTTCCTCGATCTGCTGTGGCGCGATGAAGTGGATGTGGCTGTCGATGCCGCCGGCCGTGACGATGTTGCCTTCGCAGCTGATGATCTCGGTGCCGGGGCCGATGACGATGTCGACGCCCGGCTGCACGTCCGGATTGCCCGCCTTGCCGATCGCCACGATGCGCCCGCCCTTTAAGCCGATGTCGGCCTTCACGATGCCCCAGTGGTCGAGGATCAGCGCGTTGGTCATCACGGTGTCGACGGCGCCTTCGCTGCGCATCCGCTGCGACTGCGCCATGCCGTCGCGAATCGTCTTGCCGCCGCCGAACTTCACTTCCTCACCGTAGCCGCCGGCGCGCAGCGTGTAGTCGGCCTCGACCTCGATCACCAGGTCGGTATCGGCCAGGCGCACGCGGTCGCCCACGGTGGGGCCGAAGATTTCGGCATAGGCCCGTCTTCCGATGGTCGCCATTTTTAGAGTTTCCCTTGAACGAGGCCGCGGAAGCCGTAGACGATGCGCTCACCGGCGAAGTCGCACAGTTCGACCGTGCGTTGCTGGCCGGGCTCGAAGCGCACCGCCGTGCCCGACGCGATGTTCAGCCGCATGCCGCGCGCCGCTTCGCGGTCGAAGCCCAGCGCGCCGTTGGTTTCGGCGAAATGGTAGTGCGAGCCGACCTGGATCGGGCGGTCGGCGGTGTTCTGCACGACCAGCGTGAGCGTGCGGCGGCCGGGGTTGAGGGTGTGTTCGCCCTCGTCGGTGAAGAGTTCGCCGGGGATCATGTCGACCGCCTCAGGCGAGTTGCGCGAGCAACCCCGCGCCGAACAGCGCAACGGCGGCACCGGTCACGCGAGGCAGCCAGACGGTCCGCTGGCGCAGCGCCCAGCCGATCGCGATGCCGCCCGCGTGCAGCAGCGCGGTGGCGAGCACCATGCCGCCGATCGCCATACCCGCTCCGTGGTCACCCGACAGTTCGTAGCCGTGGGCCACGCCGTGGAACACGGCAAAGACGCCGACCACCGCCGCGGCGACCGGGCCGGGCAGGCGCAGGCGCGTGACGACCAGCAGGCCCACCACCAGCAGCGACGCTGCGATCATCGGTTCGACCGCCGGCACCTGCACGGCCGCCAGGCCGACGAGCGCGCCGGCCAGCAGCATCGCCGCGAAGCCGACGGGTGCCCAGAGCGTGTCTCGGGCGCTGCGCGCGATCAATGCGCTCCACAGGCCGACCGCGACCATCGCGGCCAGGTGGTCCATGCCGGTGAACGGGTGCAGAAAGCCCTGCGCGAAGCCGATGTCGTGGTGTGCCGCGCCGTCCGCGCCGACGTGGGCGGAGGCGACGAGTGGCAGGGCTGCGATGGCTGCCAGCATGGCAGCGAGGGCGGGTCGGGTGGTACGCATCAAAAGGTCTCCAAGGCGAAAGGGGGTTGGCGAAGCGCCACGCGTGCGCGCAGCCGGGGGGCAAGCTTCATACGATCGGCTGATGGACCGTGACCAGCTTCGTGCCGTCCGGGAAGGTGGCCTCGATCTGGATGTCCGGGATCATCTCGGCCACGCCGTCCATCACGTCGGCGCGCGTGAGCACGTTTCGGCCATCGCTCATCAGCGCCGCCACGCTCTTGCCGTCGCGCGCGCCCTCCATCACGGCCGCGGAAATGAGCGCGATGGCTTCGGGGTAGTTGAGCTTCAGCCCGCGGGCCTGGCGGCGCTCGGCCAGCAGTGCCGCCGTGAAGATCAGCAGCTTGTCTTTTTCGCGCGGTGTGAGTTCCATGAGGGCGGTCCGGGTGGCGGGAGGAAAGCCGATTATGGGCAGCGGTCCCTCCGATGCAACACTCGTGCCGTGGCACAGAACGTGCACCGAAAAGGTGTGAACGACGCCGCCCCTTCGCCCCCCGCCGACGACGCGCCGCAGCGCATCGTCAAGGTTCGGCGCGACTACAACAGCTGGGTGGCGCGCGAGACGCTGGAGGACTATGCGCTGCGCTACACCCCGCAGAGCTTCCGCAAGATGTCGGAGTGGCGGGTGGCCAACACGGCCTTCGGCGGCGCCGCGTCGTTCCTGATCCTCGAGGCGGTCGGCGCGACGCTGCTGGTGCAGTACGGCTTCATCAACGCCTTCTGGGCGGTGCTGGTCACCGGGCTGATCATCTTCCTGGCCGGCCTGCCCATCAGCACCTACGCCGCGCGCTACGGCGTCGACATGGACCTGCTCACGCGCGGCGCCGGCTTCGGCTACATCGGCTCGACGCTCACCTCTTTGATCTACGCGTCGTTCACCTTCATCTTTTTCGCGCTCGAGGCCGCCGTGATGGCCTACGCGCTCGAGCTCGCGCTGGGCATCCCGCCGGCGTGGGGCTACCTGGTGTGCGCGCTGGTCGTGATCCCGCTGGTGACCCACGGCGTGTCGGCCATCAGCCGGCTGCAGATGTGGACCCAGCCCGTGTGGCTGTTGATGATGCTCGTGCCCTTCGGCTATGTCTTGGTGCGCGACCCTGGTGCATTTGCAGGCTTGACGCACTACGACGGCGCTTCGTCACGGTCCACCGGCTTCAATCTGCACCTGTTCGGTGCTGCGCTGACCGTCGGGGTTGCGCTGATCACGCAGTTGGGCGAGCAGGCCGACTACCTGCGTTTCATGCCCGAGCGCACCGCGGCCAACCGCAAGCGCTGGTGGGGCGGCGTCCTGATGGGCGGCCCCGGCTGGGTCGTGATGGGCATGCTCAAGATGCTGGGGGGGATGGCGCTGGCCTATCTCGCCATCACCCACATGGTGCCGCCCGAGCGCGCAGTCGACCCCAACCAGATGTACCTGGCGGCCTTCGAGTACGTGTTCCCGAACTACGGCTGGGCGGTGGCCGCGACGGCCATCTTCGTCGTGATCTCTCAGTTGAAGATCAACGTGACCAACGCCTACGCCGGCTCGCTGGCCTGGAGCAACTTCTTCTCGCGCGTCACGCACAGCCATCCGGGCCGCGTGGTGTGGGTGGTGTTTAACGCGCTCATCGCTTTCATGCTGATGGAAATGAACGTGTTCGAGGCCCTGGGCGACGTGCTCGGCCTCTACGCCAACATCGCCATCGCCTGGATGATGGCGGTGGTGGCCGACCTCGTCATCAACAAGCCGTTGGGCCTCTCGCCGCCGGGCATCGAGTTCAAGCGCGCGCACCTGTGGGACATCAACCCGGTCGGCGTGGGTGCGATGGCGCTGGCGTCGGGGCTGTCCATCACGGCCCACCTCGGCGTGTTTGGGCCGTTGGCGCAGGCTTTCTCCGCGCTCATCGCCATGGGCACGGCGCTGGTGGCCGCGCCGCTCATCGCGTGGGCTACGCGGGGCAAGTACTACCTGGCGCGCGGCCCGGTGCAGCGCACCGACGATGCCGGGGTCAGAGGCGTCCACTGGCTGCGGCTCGAGCCCGATGCCGGACCGTACCGGCGACTGCGCGTGCAACGCTGCGTGATCTGCGAGCGCGACTACGAAGGCCCCGACATGGCGCATTGCCCCGCCTACCAGGGCGCGATCTGCTCGCTGTGCTGCACGCTCGACGCGCGCTGCGGCGACCTGTGCAAACCGCAGGCGAGCCTGTCGACGCAGTGGTCCGGGGCGCTGCGCTGGCTGCTGCCGCGCCGTGTGTGGCCCTACCTGGACACCGGGCTTGGCCACTTCCTGCTGCTCACGCTCGTCATCGTGCCGCTGCTGGCCACGGTCTTCGGTGTGCTCTATCAGCAGGAGCTTCGCGCCCTGGGTGAAAGCGCGCTGGGCCTGATGCCCGCGGGCGACGCGGCGACGGCGGTGATGAAGGCACAGCACGCCTCGCTCAAATCCGGCTTTCTCAAGAGCTACATGGCGCTGCTGCTGATCGCCGGCATCGTGGCCTGGTGGCTGGTGCTGGCGCACCAGAGCCGCAAGGTGGCACAGGAAGAATCGAACCGCCAGACGCACCTGCTCATGCGCGAGATCGAACTGCACAAGGAGACCGACCGCGCGCTGCAGGCCGCCAAGCAGAGTGCCGACGACGCCCGCGAGCAGGCCGACCACGCCAACCAGGCCAAGAGCCGCTACATCAGCGCCATCAGCCACGAGCTGCGCACGCCGCTCAATTCGATCCTCGGCTACGCACAGCTGATGGGCGAAGACGCCACCGTGCCGCCGCACCGCCAGCAGGCCGTGGCCGTGATCAAGCGTGGCGGCGAGCATCTGCTGTCGCTGATCGAAGGCACGCTCGACATCGCGCACATCGAGGCCGGCAAGCTCACGCTGCATGCGCGGCCGATGCCCTTTGCCGCAGCCATGCGCGAGCTGGCCGACATGTTCGAGCTGCAGGCGGCGGAAAAGGGCCTGAAATTCCATTTCGATTCGGTCGGCAACGTGCCCGAGGTAGTGCGCGCCGACGAGAAGCGCGTGCGGCAGATCCTCATCAACCTGCTGGGCAACGCCATCAAGTTCACTCGCCAGGGGCAGGTCACCTTGCGGCTGCGCTATGCGCGCGAATTCGCCACCCTCGAGATCGAAGACACCGGCCCCGGCATGTCGGCCGACGAGATCGACCGCATCTTCGAGCCCTTTGCGCGCGGCGACGCCGCCGGGGTGAGCACGCGCGCGGCGGCGCCCGGCGCTGGGCTGGGCTTGACGATCGCCAAGATGCTGACCGACTTGATGGGCGGCGAGATGTCGGTGAAGAGCACGCCGGGCCAGGGCTCGATTTTTCGCGTGCGGCTTTTCCTGCCGCGCGTGCACGAGGCCGCGCTCGCGAGCCGTTCGGCGGTGGCGCCCGCGGTGGCGGCGCGCCCGCGTCGCGGGTACCAAGGGCCGCGGCTGCGCGTGCTGGTGGTCGACAACGAGGAGGCCGACCGCGAGCTGCTGGTCGACGTGCTGGCGCCGCTGGGCTTCGAGCTGCGCACCGCGGCCAGCGGCCACGATGCGCTGGACCTCATCGCCGCTGGCTTCCGGCCCGACGCGATGTTCGTCGACCTCGCGATGCCCGGCATCGACGGCTGGGAAACCATTCGGCGCGCGCGCGGCTTCGATGCTTCGATGGCCCCGCGCTGTGTCGCCATCGTCTCCGCCAATGCCTTCGACAAGCGCCTGGAGAACGACGTCGGCATCGCGCCGGAAGATTTCTTCGTCAAGCCGGTGCGGCACAGCGAACTGCTCGACTGGCTGGAACGCAAGCTGGCCGTCCGCTGGACCGACACTGCCGCCGCACCGGTCGTAGCGCCCGCCGCGCCCCCCGTGCTCGTGCGGCCGTCGCCGGAGCATCTGCGCGCGTTGGAAGAGGCGGTCGGACTGGGTTACTTTCGCGGCATCATGAATCAGCTCGACGCCATCGACGCCGCCCAACCCGAATGCGCCGCCTGGACCGCCGCCCAGCGCGCACTGGCGCGCCAGTTCCGCTTCGAGGCGATGGACTGCTCGGCATGAACGCGTCTACACCGCCATCCGCGCGTGCGTTTGCCCGCAACGCCGACTTGGTGCTGATCGTCGACGACGTGCCCGACAACCTGGCGGTGCTGCACGACGCGCTCGACGAGTCCGGCTACACCGTGCTGGTCGCGACCAGTGGCGAAGCCGCGCTGGCCCGCGCCGCACAGGCCCGACCCGACATCGTGCTGCTCGACGCGATGATGCCCGGCATGGACGGTTTCGAGGTCGCGCGGCGCCTGAAGGCCGATGCGGCGACCGCGCACATCCCCATCGTCTTCATGACCGGCCTGACCGAGACCGAGCACCTGGTCGCCGCGCTGGAAGCCGGCGGCGTCGACTACGTCACCAAGCCGATCAAGCCGAAGGAAGTGCTGGCGCGCATGAACGTGCACCTGCAGGGCGCCCGCCGCGCGCGGCAGGAGGCGCAGCAGGCCGGCCAGGCGCGCAACGCGCTCGATGCCTTCGGCTACGCGAGCATCACCGTGCGCTTGCCGGAAGGCCGCATCATCTGGCAGACCGCGCTGGCGCGCGAACTTCTGCAGCGTCATTGCGACACGGTGGCGCCCGCCACGCCACCGGTTGTGATCGACTGGTTGCGCCGCCACCTGCCGGATGTCCAGCGCGTTCAGACCGAGCCGCCGCCGCTGTCGATCGTTCAGGGCGCGCGCACGCTGACCCTGCGCCTGCACCAGCAGACCGGACACGACGATGCGGGTGACGACTGGCTGATCATCATGCGCGAGGTTTCCGACATCTCCGTCATCGAGGCGATGAGCCTGAGCCTGAAGCTCACGGCGCGCGAGGCCGAGGTCCTGTACTGGGTGGTCAAGGGCAAGACCAACCGAGACATCGGCGAAATTCTCGGAAGCAGCCCGGCGACCGTGAAGAAGCACCTGGAGCGCGTCTACGTGAAGCTGGGCGTCGAGACCAGGACCGCTGCAGCCGGCGTGGCGATCAAGCGGCTGCGGGAGCTCCAGCCCCAGTTCGAGATCTAAGCCTCGAAGCTGGAGCAGGCGGCTCAGGATGCGACTGGCGAAGCGGCGACCAAGTGTTCCGTCAGGAACCAGACCTGCAACTCGTTGGTACGCAGCACGTTGCTCACGAACACGTCGTTGCTGCCATCGTCGCCCGACTCGTCGACCGCCTTCGCGGCTTTGCGCGCTTCGACGATGATGTGCTCGTGCGCTTCGGCCAGGCGGCGGATCTGCACGGCAGCCGGCTCACGGCCGCGCGGCGGGCGCGCGATCTTGGTGGTTTCGGCGATGTCGGCCGCCATGGCGAGCGCGATGCCGCCGAGCAATTGAATGCGTTCGGCCAGGATGTCGACCAGCAACACTTGGGCTTCGAAGTGCTGGTCATACATGAGGTGCAACTGGTTGAAGGTCGGGCCGACCACCTGCCAGTGATGCTTCTTGTACATGTCGCGCAGCGTGATGGTGTCGGCCAGGCATTGGTTCAACAACGCAACGCTCTCCTTGCACACCTTTTCGGACAGACCGTTGGGCAGCTTGACGATCTCGCCGTACTTCTGCGTTTCATGGCTCGGCTGCTGCATGTTTGGCTTCACAGCCTGCTGCTCGGCGGTCATGGGGGCGGACAGGATGTCCTTGTTCTTCGACGGGGCGGACGCGGCCATAGGTAACTCCAAATGAATTCGAGACCTGGGGTTTAGCGCTCGCGGGCAGCCGGCTGCGTAGGCGGTAGTGACGTTATGGCCGCCGAACTTGACGCGCCCCACGGCGGCCCCGGGTAACGGCAGGTCCGACCCGACAGGCTATTCGATCTTCACGCCCGCGTCGTTGACCACCTTGGTCCACTTCGGAATTTCCTTCTGCAGCAACTGGCCGAAGGCTTCCGGCGTGCTCGCCACCACCTCGACGCCTTGGTCGCGGAACAGCTTCACCACTTCCGGGTCCTTCAAGATGGCGACGATGTCCTGGTTGGCGCGATCGACGATCGGCTTGGGTGTGCCGGCCGGCATCTGCATGCCGAACCAGACGATCACCTCGTAGCCTGGCACGCCGGCTTCCTGCACCGTCGGCGTCTCGGGCAGCAGGGCCGCGCGCTGGGTGCCGGTGACGGCGATCGGCTTGAGCTTGCTCGCCTTGATCTGCTGCATCAGGTTGGGCACGTTGTCGAACAGCACGTCGATCTCGCCGCCCAGCATGGCCATCACCGCCGGTGCGCTGCCCTTGTAGGGCACGTGGGTCATCTTCGTGCCGGTCATGCTCATGAAGAGCTCCATCGACAGGTGGTTGGACGAACCCGAGCCGGTGGAGCCGTAGTTCAGCTTGCCGGGATTCTTCTTCGCGTAGTCGATCAGCTCCTTCAGGTTGGTCACGCCCGGCAGGTCGGGCCGGATCACCAGCGCGTTCTGCGTGTAGCCGGCCCACACCAGCGGCTGGAAGTCGGCCGTCGCGTTGTAGGGCAGCTTGGCGCCGTAGAGTGCCGGCAGGGCCGAGAACGGCAGCGGCGTGATGAGGATGGTGTAGCCGTCGGCCGGCGCCTTGGCGGCCAGGTTGTTGCCCAGCACCGTGTTGCCGCCAGGGCGGTTGTCGACCACCACCGACTGCTTCCAGACCTTGCCGAGCCGGTCGCCCACGGTGCGCGCGAGGGTGTCGTTGAAGCCGCCCGGCGTGTACGGCACGATGATGCGCACCGGCTTGCTGGGGTAGTCGTCGGCCGCGCGCGCCGCGCCGGTGAGTGCCAGTCCGAGGCACAGCGGTGCCAGCAGGCGGGCCAGGAAGCGTGTGTTGAAAGTCATGTCTGTCTCCTTGTGGTTTTGATGCGGTGCCGTCGATGGCTGCGGGCTCAGAACTTCACGACATAGCCGGGTCCGTCGACCATCGGGTACTTCTCGAAGATCGACTCGTCGACCTCGATGCCCAGGCCGTGGCCCTTCGGCGGTTCGACGCAACCGTCGGCGCCGATGGCGAAGGTGCTGCCGAACATGTCGCGGAAGGGGTTGAACTTCGACACGCAGGCTTCGAAGTAGCCGGCGTTTTCGGTGGCCGCCAGGAAGTGCAGCGTGGCCGCATGGTTGAGGCCGGTGGCCGAGCTGTGCGCATGCACCGGGATGCGGAAGGCCGAGGCCATGGCGGCGATGCGCACGCCTTCGGTGATGCCGCCGCTCTTCGACAGGTCGGGCTGCCACACCTGCACCGCGGCCGCATCGAGCATCTGGCCGAACTCGAAGCGCGTGAAGTGGTTCTCGCCAGCGGCGATCGGCACCAGCGGCGTGATCTTCGCGGCCTCGCGGTACGAGGCGAAGTCGTTGCAGGCGAAGGGTTCTTCCAGCCAGCCGGCTTGGATGTCGGCCAGCGCCGGCAGCACGCGGCGCACGTCGGCGATGGTGTAGGCGGTGTTGGCGTCGGTCAGGATGTCGATGTCGTCGCCCAACACCTCGCGCACCTTGCGCACACGGGCGATGTCGTTCTTCACCGTGTCGCCGATGCGCAGCTTGACGGCCTTGTAGCCCTGCTCGACATACGACTGCGCCTCTTCGGCCATCGATTCGGCCGGCTGGTAGCCCAGCGCGATGCCGCCGGCATAGGCGGGAATGCGGCGGTGCGAGCCGCCCAGCAGTTCGTACAGCGGCATCTTGGCGGCTTTGCCGCGGATGTCCCACAGCGCCATGTCGATGCCCGAGAGCGCCAGGCAGGTGCCGGCGCCGAGGCCGTGGCTCGACAGCTGCATGCGGTGAACGCGCTGCCAGGCGCCCACCACGTCGGTCGCGTTCATGCCCACCAGAAGCGGCTGCAGCGTGTTGTGCACCAGCGCGGTGATGGCGCCGGGGCTGCGGCCCGGGTGCGCCTCGCCGTAGCCGGTGATGCCTTCATCGGTTTCCACGCGAATGATGATGCAGTCGCGCTTGAGCGTGCTGCCGATGCCCATGGTCACGGTCTTGCCTTCGGGCAGGCGGTAGGACAGCGGCACGGCGGTGATGCGTGTGATCTTCAAGGGATGTCTCCTGTGCGTTGAATGAGGGAAGGGGCGAGGTCAGGCACGCGCTGCAAGCGGCATCGCGAAGACCTCGGGATTGACGATGTTGGGCGGCCGCTCGCCGCGCAGCAGCAGCGCCTCGAGCGTGTCGACGGCCAGCAAACCCATGGCGCGCTCGGCTTCCTGCGTGAGGCCGGCGAGATGCGGCGTGAGCAGCACGCCGGGGTGGCGGCGCAGGGCGCTGTCGGCCGGCAGCGGCTGGTTCTCGAAGACGTCGAGCACCGCACCCGCGAGCCGACCCGCGTCCAATGCGGCGGCCAGGTCGGCCTCGCGAAGCACCGGGCCGCGGCCCACGTTGACCAGCACGGCACCCGGCTTTGCATGCGCCAGCACGTCGGCGTTCACCAGGCCGCGTGTCTGCGGCGTCAGAGGGCAGGCGATCACGATGAAATCGCTGGCGGCGAACAGCGCTTCGAGCGACAGCGTCGCGATGCCCGCCGGCACCTTCGATGGCGTGCCGGTGCACACGGCCAGCGTCATGCCGAAACCGCGCTGTGCGATCGCGCCGATGCGCTGTCCGATGGCACCGAAGCCGATCACGCCCAGCGTGCGCCCGTGCAGTTCGAAGGTGCGCGCGCCGGCCCGCGTGCGCGCGGCCCAGTCGCCGGCGCGCACGCTGGCGTCGAAGGCCGCAAGCTGCCGGCTGTGCGCCAACAGCGCGGCGAAGACGTACTCGGCCACGGCGTTGGCGTTGACTGCCGGCGTGTTGCCGACTGGAATGCCGTTGGCGGTGGCGCGGTCCACGGGGATGAAGTCGAGTCCGACGCCCTGGCGCATCACGCCACGCAGCGCATGGGGCCGGTCGAACAGGTCGCCGGGAAGTTGGCGCCGCACCACCAGGCCGTTCACCCGGGGCATCGCTTCGCGCAACGCGTCATCGCTCTCCGCCCGAGCCAAGCCGTCGGGCAGTTGCGAGACCTCGGCCCATGCCGCCAGCCGCGCGTGGACGTCGGGATGCAGCGGGTCGGTCAGAAGAACGCGGTGTGTGCTCATGGCGCTGATCGGTACGACCGTGACCTGAATGCGAGTCGACGACGCGGCAGCCAATGCCGGCGTTTGTCTCGATCGCTCAAGGTGCGTGGCCGTTGAAGTTGTGTGATGAATCTATCACACAACTTTCAGGTACAAGACCGGGTTTCTCCGAAGCTCAGCGCGGCGCCGTCGACATTGGCGCGGTCGTGCCCAGCTTGGCGCGCGCCACGCGCTGCGCGGCGGCGCGGCTGTCGCCGGTCCAGAAATCCTTGCCGGCCTGCTCGATGCGCAGACCGGTGTTGCGCATGTGCAGGAAGGCCGCCGTGCGCGCGGCTGCCGGGTCGCGCGCCTTGATCGCCGCGCAGATGGCCTCGTGTTCGGCGAGCACCTGCGCCGCGAGGTCTGTGCGCCGCGCCTCGTTGCCGCGGGTCAGCCGGATCGCGTCGTGCAGCGCCCGCGTGAGCATGCCCAGCAGCTCGGTGTAGTGCGGGTTGTGGGCGGCGCGCGAAATGGCGATGTGGAAGGCCAGGTCTTCCGCCACGCCGTCGCCGCCGTCTTTCACCGCACGGGCGATGGCGCGCAGCGCCTGCTGGATCAGCGTCATCTCGGCGCCGGTGCGGCGCTCGGCGGCCAGCGCCGCCATTTCGGCCTCGATGCCGCGGCGCAATTCGAGGATGCGCAACACGCCCTCGGCCGGGTTTTCGTGCGGCTGGCCGAGCCGGAAGGCGTCGGACGCCTTCGGGTCGCGCACCACCGTGCCGCTGCCCTGGCGCGTCTCCACCAGCCCCTCGGACTTCAGGCGGGAGATGGCCTCGCGCACCACGGTGCGGCTCACGCCGTATTGCTCGGTCATGGACTGCTCCGTCGGCAGGCGTGTGTTGACCGGGTAGACGCGCGATCGGATGTCGGCCGCGATGAGCCCCGTCACGCGGTCCGCCAGCGTGCCCTCGGTGGTGATCCGCGCGTTCGGTTCGTCGGTGCTGGAGAAGGCCATGGCGGTCGGTGGTCGGGGTCGATCGGAGATGCGAAGGATAGCACCGGGGTCTCTTCGCTTGACAAAGTGATATGACGTATTTGTAATACGACCAGAGACAATGCAACGCTCGGCGCACGCCAGAGCATCCCCATTTCCATCTTCCATGACTCTCCCGCAACGGACCCGCGCTTTCCTTTGCCGCCGCTTCACGCCAGCGGTCGAAACGGCGCTGCAAGCGCGCTTCGTGCTGCAGGTGAACGAGGACGACAGCATCCTGCCGTCGACCGAGATTGCCCGCCGTGCCGAAGGTTGCGAGGTGCTCCTCGTCAGCGCCACCGAGGCGGTCGACGCCGCCACCATCGCCCGGCTGGCGCCCACGTTGCGCGTCGTGGCCACGCTGTCCGTCGGCTACGACCACATCGACATGGCGGCCGCGCGTGCGGCCGGCGTGCGCGTGCTTCACACGCCCGACGTGCTGAGCGACGCCTGCGCCGAGATCGCGCTGATGCTGCTGCTCAACGCCTGCCGCCGCGGTTTCGAGGCCGACCGCATGGTGCGCACCGGGGCATGGGCCGGCTGGGCGCCGACGCAACTGCTCGGCATGGGCCTGGTCGGCCGCACGCTGGGCATCTTCGGCATGGGCCGCATCGGCCGCGCCATCGCCGTGCGGGCGAAGGCCTTCGGGCTGCATATCCACTATCACAACCGGTCGCGGCTCGATGCCACGCTCGAGCAGGGCGCGACCTATCACCAGACGCTCGACGGCCTGCTGTCGGCCAGCGACATCCTGATGGTCGCGGCGCCCGGTGCGCCGTCGCTGCGCGGCACCTTCGATGCCGAGCGTCTGGCGCGACTGCCCGAGGGCGCGGTGGTGGTGAACATCTCGCGCGGCGACCTGGTCGACGACGAGGCGCTGATCGCGGCGCTGCGCAGCGGTCGCGTGCGCGCTGCCGGTCTCGACGTGTTCGCCAACGAGCCTCAGGTGCACCCCGGCTACCGCGAACTCGACAACGTCTTTCTCTCGCCGCACATCGGCAGCGCGACGCACGAGACGCGCGATGCCATGGGCTGGCTGCTGATCGACGGCATCGAAGCCCTGGGCCGCGGCGAGACGCCCGACAACCTGCTTTCCTGAACTTCAACCCGATGACATTCGCCATGAAACTCCAACACCCCGATCTCTTCCGCCAGCAATGCCACATCGGTGGCCGCTGGGTCGATGCGTCCGACGGCGCCACCATCCGCGTGACCAACCCGGCCGACGACAGCGTCCTCGGCACCGTGCCACGCCTCACCGCGGGCGATGTGCGCAGCGCTATCGATGCGGCCAACACGGCGCTGCCCGGCTGGCGCGACACCAGCGCCAAGGAGCGCTCGCGCCTGATGCGCCGCTGGTACGACCTCTGCATGGCGCACCAGGACGATCTCGGCATGCTGCTCACGCTCGAGCAGGGCAAGCCGCTGGCCGAAGCCAAGGGCGAGATCGCCTATGGATCGAGCTTCATCGAGTGGTTCGCCGAAGAGGCCAAGCGCATCTACGGCGACATCATTCCGGCCGCGACGATGGACCGTCGCATCGTGGTGCTCAAGCAGCCGGTCGGCGTGGTCGCGGCCATCACGCCGTGGAACTTTCCCAACGCGATGATCACGCGCAAGGCCGGCGCGGCGCTGGCGGCCGGCTGCACCATCGTCATCAAGCCCGCTTCGGCCACGCCGTATTCGGCGCTGGCGCTGGCGCAACTTGCGGCCGAGGCGGGCATTCCGGCGGGCGTGCTCAACGTGGTGACCGGCGCGGCGTCGACCGTCGGCGGCGAACTCACCGGCAGCCCGATCGTGCGCAAGCTGTCGTTCACCGGCTCCACGGAGATCGGCAAGAAGCTGATGGAACAGTGCGCCGGCACGGTGAAGAAGGTGTCGATGGAACTCGGCGGCAACGCGCCCTTCATCGTGTTCGACGACGCCGACCTCGACGCGGCCGTGGCCGGCGTGATGGCGTCCAAGTTCCGCAACGCGGGCCAGACCTGCGTGTGCGCCAACCGCATCTTCGTACAGGCTGGCATCTACGACCGCTTCACCGCGAAGCTCAAGACCACGGTCGAGGCACAGGTGGTCGGCAACGGGCTGGAAAGCGGCGTCAACCTCGGGCCGCTGATCGACGATGCGGCGGTGGCCAAGGTGCGCGAGCACATCGACGATGCCGTGTCGCTCGGCGCGCAGATCGTGACCGGCGGCAAGGCGCATGCGCTGGGCGGCCGCTTCTTCACGCCGACCATCCTGTCGGACGTGTCGCCCAAGTCGCGGCTGATGCAGGAAGAGACCTTCGGCCCCGTGGCACCGCTGATCCGCTTCGAGACCGACGACGAAGCCATCGCCATGGCCAACGACACGCCGTTCGGCCTGGCCGCTTACTTCTATACGCAGGACTATGCGCGCGCCTGGAAGGTGGCCGAGGCGCTGGAGGTCGGCATCGTCGGCCTGAACGAAGGCTTGATCTCGACCGAGCTCGCACCCTTCGGTGGCATCAAGGAATCGGGCGTCGGCCGCGAGGGTTCGAAGTACGGCATCGACGACTACCTCGAGATCAAGTACGTGTGCGCCGGGGGGCTCGGCCGCCCTGCAGGCACGAAGTGACAATCATCGAAACCACCGCATTCCTCAGGAAACACCAATGACCAACAAGAAGATCGGCCTCATCGGCGTGGGCATGATGGGCCACGGCATCGCCAGCAACATCGTCAAGCACGGCCATGCGCTGGCGGTGCTCGAGCACCCCGGCAACCAGCCGCTCGACACGCTGAAGGCGGCGGGCGTGACCACCTTCCAGACCGCGGGCGAACTTGCGGCGGCCGTCGACGTGCTGCTGCTCTGCGTCACCGGCTCGCCCCAGGTCGAGGCGGTGCTGCTGGGCGAAGGCGGAAAGGGCGGCGTGCTGCAGGGCCTGCGCAAGGGCACGGTGATCATCGACTGCTCGACCGCCATTCCCGCCTCGACCGAACGGTTGGCCAAGGTGGTCGCCGAAGCCGGCGGACGCTTCATGGATTCGGCCATGACCCGCACGCCCAAGGAAGCGGCCGAGGGCCGTCTCAACCTGCTGGTGGGTGCGGACGACGCGCTCTTCGCCGAATGCCGGCCGCTGCTGGCCTGCTTCGCCGAGAACATCACGCATTGCGGCCCGGTCGGTTCGGGCCATCGCATGAAGCTGCTGCACAACTACGTGTCGCTGGGCTCCGTCGCGCTGATCGCCGAAGCCGCCGCCTGCGCCGAGCGCGCCGGCGTGGCGCCCGAGATTTTCGTCGACGTGCTGGGCAAGGGCGGTGGCGGCGGCACCGCGCTGGAGCGGCTCAAGCCCTTCTTGATGAACAAGGATCCGAGCGGCCTGCGCTTCGCGATGTCGAACGCGCTGAAGGACCTGGGCTACTACACCACCATGGCCCGGGACAGCCAGGCCGCACACACGATCGCCGAGGGCGTCCGCCAAACGCTGGATGAGGCCGTCAAGAGCACTGACGGACAGCGTCTATTGCCTGAGCTGGTGGCGGTGCTGGCAGCGCGCAAAGCGGACTGAGCGCTGCCTGGTTCGGCCGTCGCCGCGGCTGGAGCCGCAGCCTTCCTTCATCTTTCTTCCGTCACGCCGTCCTGCGCGCGACGCTCACGCTTGGAGACCGTATTTTGATGTCCTCTTATCAGATTGCCACCATCGATGGTGACGGCATAGGGCCTGAGGTGTGCCAGTCGGCCACTCGTGTACTGACGCACGCTTGCGGCAGCGATTTGCTGGCGTTCACGCGTTGCGACGGAGGCGCGGCCCACTACGCACGCACCGGGCATGTGTTGCCCGAGGACACATTCATGCTGTGCCGCGACTCGGCCGCCATCCTGCACGGCGCGGCCGGCCTTCCAGGCGTGACCTACCCTGACGGAACTGAAGTTGGCAATGATCTGCACCTTCAACTTCGCTTTAGGCTCGACCTGTATGCCAACGTGCGGCCCGTGCGCTTGTGGCGGGGTGTGAAGTCGCCGCTGGCCGACTGGCAGGCCGGACAGATCGATTACGTGATCGTGCGCGAGAACACCGAGGGCCTGTATGCCAGCCGCGGCGGCGGCATCAACCTGCGCGGCGAGGTGGCCACAGACACCATCGTGATCACGCGCAAGGGTGTCGAACGCGTGGCCCGCTTCAGCTTCGCGCTCAGCCGCAAGCGCAACGGTGCGCCGCGTGACGGCACGCGCCGCGTGACGGTCTGCGACAAGGCCAACATCCTGCGCAGCTATGCCTTCTTCCGCGCAGTGTGCGAGGAGGTCGCGCGTGAGCACACCGACATCGAGATCGACTATGCCTATGTCGACGCGATGACCGTCCACTTGGTCAAACGGCCTGACTTTTACGACGTGATCGTCGCCGAGAACATGTTCGGCGACATCATCTCCGACCTTGGCGCTGCCACCATCGGTGGCATGGGCCTGTCGCCATCGGCCGAACTCGGCGAGCACCATGGCTTGTTCCAGGGCGCGCACGGCTCCGCCCCCGACATCGCCGGCCAGAACGTGGCCAGCCCGCTGGCCACCATCCTGTCGGGCACGTTGATGCTGCAGTGGCTGGCCGAACGCCATGGCGACGACCGGCTGAGTGCCGCTGCCCACCGCATTGAAGCCGCCGTGGGCGACGTGCTGGCACAGGGCGACGCGGTGCCGCGAGATCTGGGCGGATCGGCCAGTTGCACCGAGGTGACCGATGCCGTACTGCGCCGCCTGGACAGCGCGGCCTGCTGAGCCACTTCATTGCCAGAACAAAGACGGAGACATCTCAATGCGCAAGACGACTTTCCTGCTTCTCGCCGCGACGCTGTCGTGGCTGGCCTTGCCCGCAGCGCACGCCGCCGGTCCGATCACGATGATCGTCACAGTGCCGCCCGGTGGCTCGTCCGACGCCCTGGCCCGGCTCACTGCCACCGCGCTGGGTGCCCGGCTCAATCAATCGGTCGTCGTCGAGAACGTCACCGGCGCCGGCGGCTTGGTCGGCATGCAGCGTTTCCTGAAGGCAAAGGCGGATGGCAGCACGCTGCTGTTCATCAACCAATCGCTCGCCATCCTCCCGCATCTGTACAAGCAGGCCGGCTACTCTGCCTTGAACGACGTGGCACCAGTGGGCATCGTCGCCAAGGTGCCGATGGTGCTGTCGGTCAGCAACGCCAGTGGCGTGCAGGATCTGTCTGGCCTGATCAGCCGTATGAAGGAAACGCCGGGCGCCGTGAATTTCGGCTCCGGCGGTCCGGGCACCACTGCGCACTTCGCCGAGGCGTTGTTCATGCAGCAGGCTGGCGTGCGGGGTCAACTTGTGCAGTACCGCGGCTCCGGTCCTGCGCTCACTGACCTCATGGCCGGCACGATCCACGCCGTGATCGACCAGACCGTCACCATGCTGCCGCTGCACAAGGACGGCCGCGTGCGTGCGCTGGCCGTGTCGGCCGGTTCGCGTGTGCCGCAGAGCCCCGATGTCCCGACGTTCGCCGAGGCCGGCCTGCCGGTCTTTGACCTTGCAATCTGGAATGGCGTCGTGGCGCCCAAGGGCACGCCAACCGCCGAACTGCAGCGCGTGGAGCAGGCACTGTCCGCCGCTGTGGCTGAGCCGGGGTTCAGGGCGCAGATCGAGAACCTGGGAGCCCAGGCGCCATCGGCGCTAGAGCGCGGCTCCGGTCATTTCCGGCAGTTGATCCAGCAGGACGCAGGACGCGTGGCGGATCTGGCGAAGACCGGGGTCTTTGTCGCCAACTGAGGACTGTTCCTGCTACATCGGCACCTCGCCTCAAGCAAAAAAACGGCAACCGAGGTCGCCGCTGTTTTCACTATTTATCCAAGGCGTGGCCTCTAGTCCTCCACGAACGCTTCTTCCCGCTTCGCCTTGACCGTCGGCAACAGAACGATCACCAGCAGCAACGCCGCCACGATCAGCAAGCCCAGCGAGATCGGCCGTGTGACCAGCACGCTCCAGTCGCCGCGCGACAGCAGCAGTGCACGGCGGAGGTTCTCTTCCATCATCGGCCCGAGGATGAAGCCCAGCAGCAAGGGCGCCGGTTCGCACTTCAGCTTCAGGAAGCCGTAGCCCACGATGCCGAAGATCGCCACCATCCAGATGTCGAAGGTGTTGTTGTTCTCCGAATAGACGCCCACGGCGCAGAACAGCACGATGGCCGGGAAGAGCCACTTGTACGGAATGGTCAGCAGCTTGATCCACAGGCCGATCATCGGCAGGTTCAGCACGATCAGCATCGCGTTGCCGATCCACATCGAGGCGATCAGGCCCCAGAACAGTTCCGGGTTGCTGGTCATCACCTGCGGGCCGGGTTGGATGTTGTGGATGGTCATCGCACCGACCATCAGCGCCATCACGGCGTTGGGCGGGATGCCCAGCGTGAGCAGCGGGATGAACGAGGTCTGCGCACCGGCGTTGTTGGCCGACTCGGGGCCCGCCACGCCGCGGATGTTGCCCTGACCGAACGGAACCTCGCCCTTCTTGAGCTTGATCTTCTTCTCGATCGTGTAGGCCGCGAAGGCCGACAGCAGCGCGCCGCCACCGGGCAGGATGCCCAAGGACGAGCCGAGTGCCGTGCCGCGCAGCACCGCCGGCGTCATGTCCTTGAAATCCTGCTTGGTCGGCCACAGGCCCTTCACTTTGGCGGTGAACACCTCGCGCTGGTCCGAGGGCACGGCCAGGTTGCCGATGATCTCGCCGTAGCCGAACACGCCCATGGCGATGGCGATGAAGCCGATGCCGTCGGTGAGTTCGGGGATGTCGAAGCTGTAGCGCGCCACGCCCGAATTCACGTCCGTGCCGACCAGCCCCAGCGCCAGGCCGAACAGGATCATCGTGATCGCCTTGAGCAGCGAGCCCGAGGCCAGCACCACGGCGCCGATCAGGCCCAGGATCATCAAGGAGAAGTATTCGGCCGGCCCGAACTTGAAGGCCAGCTCGGTCAGCGGCGGCGCGAAGGCCGCGAGGATCAGCGTGCCGACGCAACCGGCGAAGAACGAGCCCAGGCCCGCCGCGGCGAGCGCCGGCCCGGCTCTCCCCTTGCGCGCCATCTGGTAGCCGTCGATCACGGTCACCACCGACGACGATTCGCCTGGCAGGTTGACCAGGATGGCTGTGGTCGAGCCGCCGTACTGCGCGCCGTAGTAGATGCCGGCCAGCATGATGAGCGCGGCGACCGGCGGCAACGCGTAGGTCGCTGGCAGCAGCATCGCGATGGTGGCGACCGGGCCGATGCCGGGCAGCACGCCGATCAGCGTGCCCAACAGGCAGCCGACAAAGGCGTAGACCAGGTTCTGCGCCGTGAAGGCGACGCCGAAGCCGATCGAAAGATTCGTGATCAGGTCCATGGATTCTCGTGTCTTGTCTTTGTGGGATGCGTGCTCAGCCGATGAACGTGGGCCAGACCGGGAACTGCAGCTTCAGTGCGACCACGAAGGCCAGGTAGCTGCCGAGCGCGAGGATGGTGGCGAGGATCGTCACGCCCTTCCAGCTGAACTGGTCGCCGGCCAGGCTGGCTATGAAGGTCAGCGCGTAGATCGCGACGATCAGTCCCATGGGCGGCAGGCCGATGCTCGGCAAGCCGCCGAGCAGCACGCCGAAGATCACGTTCGCGCCGATGACGAACAGCAGCGGCCGCCAGGCGATGCTGCCGATCGGCTCGCCGTCCTCTGTTTCGACGATCAGCGACTTGAGCGCGATCGCCGAGCCCATGATGGCGATCAGCACGCCCACGATGAGCGGGAAGTAGCCCGGTCCCATGCGCGCGCCGTTGCCGACGTTGTAGGTCATGGCGCCCCAAGCGAAGGCCACGCCGAAGGCGCTGAAGAGCACGCCCGAATAGAAGTCTCTCTGACTCTTGATTCTCAACCTCTGTCTCCTGTGATGTGGTGGTCGGCGAGGGCGCAAGCGGCCCTCGTGCGATGGCACGACAAGTGCGCAGACGATGGTAGGAAGAGGCGGCGTGCCCGTGGGTGACCAACACATTGCCGTTCGGCAATGTGAGGTGCTCGGAGAGGCGAGGTGGCAGCAGCGTGCCGAAGAAGGCTGCGGCGACGCCCCAAAAAAAAGACCGGCACGGCGGATGCCGTGCCGGTCGTGCCCGTCGATGACGCGCTTATTCGCTCAGTGATGTGCTTCGCAGTGCCGCGTCGCCTGCGATCTCGGCTTCGGAGAACGGCACCTTGAGCCACTGGCCTGCGCTGTAGGCCCGGGTGTAGTCGCCGTTGTGCGCCGAGGCGGGGTCGTCCGACAGCGAGAAGGTCAGGAAGGTGCGGGCATCGACACCGCCTTCGGGGAAGCGCACCACCTGCATGTAGCTGTTGCCGTTGGGGTTGGCGTCCATGCTGTAGCCGCCTTTGTCGAGCCGGTTCTCAGAGCAGGCGATGGTGAAGTAGCCCGGGCCGCCGCAGCCGCCATACAGCGGGATTTTCTGGCCGCTGCGGGTGGCGAACAGCACGTCGCCGCGCTTCGCATCCAGGGCGTAGCCGCTGGCCTCGACGCGTGCGATGGCGGCGCCGAAGGCCTGCTGCAGCCCTGCTGCGGCCGAGGCCTTGAGATCGCGCGGGGTGTTCACCGCGTCCGTGGCATCGAACGGTACGTTGTAGAGCGTGGTGGCCGGCAATAGCGCGGCGCGGTTCCAGAACTCGTCCCACACGTGGGCACCGCGCGAGGCGACGGTGCCGGTGTTGTCCCAGGCACGCAGCACGGCGCAGGCCGCTCCGGTGTTGATATCACGACCGATGGCTTCCTTGGTCTGCGGGTCCGTCGCCACCGTGATCTGCGGCGTGGCGCACACCAGGTCCAGCGCGTCGTTCTTGAACAGTTCGGCCGTCAGCACGCGGCTGTTGAGCACCATGCGCTGCACGATGTCGCTCGTGGCCCGGTTGCCGCCGTAGCGATCGATGCCGGCCAGACGCTCCTGCGCCAGCTTGTTGCCCATGCGCGTGCGGAAACTCACGGCCTCGGTGCCGGCCGGTCCCATGATGTCGGGGTAGCCGGTCAACGGTTTCTTGGGCTGTGCCAGCCAGTAGCTGTCGTTCATGTTCGACACGTAGTCGTCGCGTTGCAGGCTGGGCATGCGCGAGGCGCCGATGGCGCCCTTCTGCGCCGAGTCGGCGTCGGTCTGCCAGTCGCAGTAGCCGCGCGAGCCGTCGAAGATCGGCACCCGAGGCAGGCTGGCGCTCAGCAACTGGCCGGTGGGCGTGGTGCAGCTTGCTGTCTGGGCCGGCGAGACATTGGGCACTGCGCCGATGTCGGCGTACCAGGCCTGGGCCGCGCCACGGCCCACGGCCACGGTGTTGACCCAGGGGATGGCCGCCTCCTCGCGCTGGATGGCGATGAACTCGTCGAGCGACTTGGCCTGGTTCCAGCGCAGCCAGTTGCGGAAGGTGCGGTAGTTGTCGCCGTTGATGTCGCGCATCGCGAAGGCCGTGGTCTGGTTCCAGGCCAGCGCCGGGTTCAGCGCGCCGAGGTTGACCATCGGTCCGTACTCCGACTTGTAGAGCGTGCGCGTCACGGGCGACACGCCGCCGTCGTTCTGCTTCACGCTCACCGTGATGGCGGTGGCCTGCATCTTGACGGCCACGCCGTCGCGCAGGTAGCTGGTGGGCATGCCCGGCGCGAGCTTCAGTTCGAAGAACCCGAAGCGGCGGGCCGTCGACACGGTATGACTCCAGGCGACGTTGTCGTTGAAGCCGATGAGGATCACCGGGATGCCGAGGAAGGAGGTGCCGCTCACGTTGAGCTGGCCTGGGATGGTGAGCTGCGCCTGATAGAAGCGGTCGGGCCCGCGCCAATACCAATGCGGGTTGCCGAACAGCAGCGGGCTGCTGTCGCCGGTGGCCGCGGTGCCGAAGCCGATCATGTTGCTGCCCACGCCCTCGTGGCCGCCGACCTGCAGATCGGGCAATTGCGTCTTGGCCGACGCGAACTGCCGGGCCGTGTTGCGCGCGCTCAACTGCGTGGGCGCGATCGCGGCAGGCGCGATCGCGCCGGAGATGTTGGGCAGGAAATTGCTGTAACCGCCCGCGAGATTGGCTGCGTACATGCGGCGGTAGATGTCGTTGGTGGTCACGGGCCGCACCCAGGTCTCGTTGGCGCAAGCCGCGTTGGCGCCGGCCTTGGCCTTGACGTCGCGCACGTAGCGGTTGTAGCCGGCGGCAAAGCCTTTCACCAGTTGCTGGAGGTTGTCGGGCTGGGCGGCGATCATCTTCTGCACGACGTCGTCGGAAATCACATGGCGATGGAAGAAGTCGGACTCGATGTTCTTCGGTCGGCCGATGGTGCTGCTGGCCAGCAATTGCGCGTCGCCGCCGAAGAACTGCGAGCGCTCGCCGCGATAGGTGAGGAACGAGTCGGCCATCGTGCAGAGGTTGTCCTCGGCCTGCGCGTAGCCGTAGCCGTAGCCTGCGCCGGCCCAGGTGTCGGCCTTGATGTGCGGCACGCCCATGGCGGTGCGGCGGATCTCGGCCTTGTAGATGGCGGTGGGTGGCGTGCCGGGGTCGACCGGCGCCGGAACGTCTCCGCCGCCGCCGTTGCTGCCGCCGCCCCCTCCACCGCCGCCGCCACAGGCACTGAGCAGGGCTGCCGCCGCGAGCGCGACGATGGAAAGCGGCAGGGCGCCGCGCGAGGATTCGACTTGTCTCATGATGGTTGTCTCCAGTGATTGCTCTCTTGTTGGAGCAATGCGCAGCTTAGGCAGACAAGGCGGCAACGACTTGAACGGAGCCGCTGAGATGCAAGGCGGTCGGGCGGGACGAAGTGCTTTCTTCGGGTCCGCGCCCGGCTTCAGGCGCAGGCGGCGGTGCGCCCCCAGGCGTGCGAGGCCTGCGCGTCGGCCGTCACCTGCACCTGGTTGGCCAGGAAGGACGGCGCGAGGCCGAAATACCGCTGGAACGTGCGGCTCATGTGGGCCGCATCGGTGAAGCCGCTGTTGAGCGCCACATCGGTCAGCTTGCGGGGGCGGGTGAACTGCTGGACCGTGAGGCGCACCTTGGTCCAGAGCGCGTAGCGCTTGATCGATACGCCCACCTGTGCGGCGAACAGATGCGTGAGCCGGTCGGGCGAAAGGCAGGCCACGGCCGAAAGCTCGCGCAGCGGGATCTGGCCCGCGTGCTTGCGGATGGCCTCGATCACGCGGGCCACGCGCGGGTCGATGCGCGCGGCAAGCAGCGGGCTTTCGGTAATGGACTGAATCATGCCGATGCTCAGCGCCTGCACCCGGGCATCTGGCAATGCGCCGTATTGCACCGGTTCGAAGTCGTCGCGCAAGCGGCCGAAACGGCGCGCGTCCAGTGGCTGGATGCCCTGGTCGCCCATGCGTGTGGCCAGCATGCGGTAGGCCGTGGAGGCAGGGTCGAGATTGAGCGACAGCAGGCCGCAGCCTTCGACGTCGAGTCGGCGCGGCACGTGCGGCGCGATCAGCGCGGCGGCGCAGCGCACGCGCGTGCCGTCGATGCCTTCCAGCGTGAAAGGGTGGCCGCTCACCGAGGCGAGCAAGGTGGCCGAAGACCGCGCCGTCAGGCCTGACTGGATGGCCGGCGTGACATAGAGAAAACTGTCGTCCCACAGATGCAGGAAGTTCGGCGGTGTACCCATCCTCTTGACTCTTGCCTTGTTGTGTTGTCTCGAAGGAGATCGTAGGCCAAGGCGCCCCGTGCTTTCAGAGGGATTCCACGCAGGCAGGCCACCTGTGGTCAGTCGTGGTGCGCGGGCAGCTCGACGGTGGCGCGCAGCCCCGGCGCCGCCTCGGCCAGCACCAGTCGCCCGCCGTGCAGCGCCAGCACGGCCTGCACGCTCGCCAGGCCGAGGCCGTGCCCGGGCGTGCTGCGGTCGAGCCGGTGAAAGCGTTGGCCGATGCGCGGCAGTGCGTCCGCGGGAATGCCGGGCCCGTCGTCCTGCACGCTCAGCAGCGCCAGGCCTTGGGCCATCGACGTGCCCACGCGCACGGTCGCGCCGGGGCCCGCGTACTTGAGTGCGTTGTCGAGCAGGTTCACCACCACGCCCGCCAGCAGGTCGCGGTCGCCGAGCACCAGGGCCGGGTCCGCCGGCTCGCGCTGCAGCGTGGTGCCCTGCGCCTCGGCCACCGCGTCGTACAGCTCGAGCACGTCGTCGGCGATGCGCTGCAGGTCGACGCGCTCGAAGTGTTGGCGCCGCGCACCGGCCTCGGCCTCGGCGATCTGAAGCAGCTTCTCGAACACCACGGTGAGGTCCTGCACCTCGCGCATGGCCGATGCGATGGCCTGCGCACGTTCTTCCGGCGATGCGTCGGCGCGTTCGGCCGCGTGCAGCCGTCCGAGGATGCGGGTAAGCGGTGTGCGCAGGTTGTGCGCGATGGTGTTCGACACATGCCGCACGCCGTCCATCAGCGATTGGATGCGGTCGAGCATCGCGTTGATGTCGCGGCTGAGCAGCGCGAACTCGTCGTCTTCCGCACCGACCGCGACGCGCTCCTGCAACTCGCCGGCCGCGATGCGCGCGGCCGTGCGCCGCACCGCGCCGACGCTGCGATCGAGCTCCTGGCGGAACACGAAGGTGCCGCCCACCAGCAGCAGCACCGCGACGATGCCCGCCGCCGCGCTCGCGCTGGCCACCAGCGACTCGATCGCTTCCTGGTCGCGCAGGTCGTGGCCCACCACCAGCAGGCTGCCGTCGGGCAGGCTGTGCGTCACCAGGTAGCCGGTGACGCTGGCGCCATCGCGCACCAGCCGGCGCTGCGCCGGGCCACCGGCGAACGGTGCGCCTTCGGGCGGCGCGTCGAGGTTGCCGGCCAGCACGCGGCCTTGCGGATCGGCCAGCAGGTAGATCTCGTTGTCGGAGTCGCGTCCGTCGCCGAGCGACCGTGCGATCTCGGTCGCCACCGCGGCGATGCCGCCTTCTGCGAATCGCGCCTCGATCTGCTGCGCGGTGCCGGTCACCTGGCGCGCCATGCGCTGGTGCAGCACGCCCACCGTCTGCAGGTAGACGATGGCCAGGGCGGCCAGCATGGTGATGGCCACCAGCAGCCCGTAGGAGAAGGCCAGCCGAAAGCCGACCGAGCGCCAGAGCCGACGCAAGCCGTCGGTCATTCGTCGGCGGACGGCTCGACGGCCATGCGGTAGCCGACACCGCGCACGGTGTGGATCAACGGCGCCGCGCCGCCCGCGTCGAGCTTGGCGCGCAGGCGGCTCACCTGCACGTCGATCACGTTGGTCTGCGGGTCGAACTGGTAGTCCCACACCGCTTCGAGCAGCATCGTGCGGGTGAGCACCTGGCCCGGATGCATCATGAGAAAGGCGAGCAGGCGGAACTCGCGCGGCTGCAGCGCCACGGGCCGGCCGGCGCGCTCGACGTGGCGCGTGGCGAAGTCGAGCTTCACGTCGGCCAGCGTCAGCGTGCGGATCTCCGGCGCGGTGCGCGAGCGGCGCACCAGCGCCTCGGCACGCGCGGCGAGTTCGGAGAAGGCGAAGGGCTTGGTCAGGTAGTCGTCGCCGCCGGCCTTCAGGCCGCGCACCCGTTCGTCGAGCGCGCTCAATGCGCTCAACAGCAGCACCGGCGTCTTCTTGCCCAGTCCGCGCAGCGTCGTGAGGATCGACAGGCCGTCGACTTCGTTGGGCAGCATGCGGTCGAGGATGACCAGGTCCCAGGTCTCGCCGGTGACGCGGGCGAGCGCCTCGCCGCCGTCGCGCGCGATCACCGCGACATGGCCGAGCGCGCGGAAGCCATCGGCGATGTAGCGGGCGTTGTCGGCGTCGTCCTCCACGATGAGGCAACGCCACATGGGCGTCGCAGGCGTCATGTCGATTCCGCGCCCTCGATCAGGAAGCGCACGCGGCGCACGCCCTGCCATTCGTCGGCGTCGAGCCGAAAAGCCAGCACCACCTTCGGCGGGAGCGGCTCGATGTGCCCGAACCAGATGCCGTCGACCGGCTTGCCCTGGTGCTTGAGCCGCACGGCGAGGTGCTTCTCGCCGACCAGCCGCTGCGAGATCACCTCGACCTCTTCGCTGAAGGTGGGCGGCGCGAAGCCCTGGCCCCAGACTTCGCGGTGCAGCGTATCGACCAGGTCGACGCGCATGTACTCGGCGGCGATCGGGCCATCGGTGTCGATGCGGCGTGTGAGCGATGCGGCGTCGAGCCATTCGGTGGCGACTTGCGCCAGCGCGTGCTCGAAGGTGCCGATCTGCTCGCGCGCCACGGTGCAGCCCGCCGCCATCGCATGGCCGCCGAAGCGCAGCAACACGCCGGGGTGCCGTTTGGCGACCAGGTCGAGCGCGTCGCGCAGGTGGAAGCCGGGGATGGAACGGCCCGAGCCCTTCAGCTCGTGTGCCTTGCCGGGCGCGCCGCTGGCGGCGAAGACAAAGGCGGGTCGGTGAAAACGGTCCTTCAGGCGCGAGGCGACGATGCCGACCACGCCTTCGTGGAACGCGGCATCGAACACGGTGATGGCGGGCGGCACCGATTCGCCGCCGGCAGCGTCGACATCGAACAGCGACTCGGCCATTAGCAGTGCCTGCTCGCGCATGCCGCCTTCGATGTCGCGCCGTTCGCGGTTGATGCCGTCGAGCGTGCGCGCCAGTTCGTCGGCGCGGCCGGCGTCGTCGGTCAGCAGGCATTCGATGCCCAGCGTCATGTCGGCCAGACGGCCGGCGGCGTTGATGCGCGGGCCGAGCGCGAAGCCGAAGTCGAAGGTGGTGGCGACCGGCGCTTTGCGGCCGGCCGCCGTGAACAGCGCGGCGATGCCGGCGGGCAACGCGCCGGCACGGATGCGGCGCAGGCCCTGGGCGACGAGGCGACGGTTGTTCGCGTCGAGCTTGACGACGTCGGCCACGGTGCCGAGCGCGACAAGGGGCAGCAGCACGTCAAGCTTGGGTTGGCTGGCTGCGTCGAAAACACCACGCGCCCTCAGCTCGGAACGCAGCGCGAGCAGCACGTAGAACATCACGCCGACACCGGCGATGCTCTTGCTCTGGAAGTCGCAGCCGGGCTGGTTCGGGTTCACCAGCACGTCGGCATCGGGCAACTGCGGGCCGGGCAGGTGGTGGTCGGTCACCAGCACCTGCAGGCCGCGCGCCTTGGCCGCGGCCACGCCATCGACGCTGGCGATGCCGTTGTCCACCGTGATCAGCATGTCGGCGCCGCCGTCGGCCACGCGCTCGGCGATGGGCGGCGTGAGGCCGTAGCCGTCGACCACGCGGTCGGGCACCAGGTAGCTCAGCTGTCGCGCACCGAGCAGCTTGAGGCCGCGCATCGCGACCGCACAGGCCGTGGCGCCATCGCAGTCGTAGTCGGCGACGATGCATAAGCGCTTGTCGTCGCGGATCGCATCGGCGAGCAGCACGGCGGCTTCGCGCGTGCCCTTCAGGGTGTCGGGCGGCAGCAGGCGCGCCAAGCCGTCGTCGAGCTCGTCCTTGCCGAGCACACCGCGGGCCGCGTAAAGACGTGCCAGCAGCGGATGCACGCCGGCCTGCTCGAGCGCCCAGACGCTGCGCGGCGGAATGTCGCGCGCGACGATCTTCACAGCGCGGCCAACACCGTCGTGGCTTGCGTGCGGCCGAACAGGTTCTTCACCCAACCGAGGGCACCGCGCGACTGCGGGGCGAAGTGGCGCGCGGCGCGGTCGCCGCAGAGCGTGAGCTCCACCGGCTCGCCGCGGCGGTAGGCGGCGAGCAGTTCGGCCACCGGGCCGGCGTCGAGCGCCTGCCATGCCACGGCCCACGCGGTGCCGTCGTCGTGCAGGGCCGGCGCACGCAGCACATCGGCCACCGTCGGTGCCGGGGCCGTGGGCGTGCCCTGCGCGAGCACGCCGGTGCCGCTGAGCCAGAACGAGTTGATCGGCTTCAGGCCGCGCGCGATGCGTTCGTCGTTCACGCGCTGCGTGTAGAGCAGCATCTGCATCTCGTTTTGCAGCTTGCGCACCGGTTTGAGCACGTCCGACAGCGGCGCCCAGGCCGAGATCGGTCCGCCGGCGGCGCGGTCGAGCGACGCCGTGGGCAGGCCGCGGAAGAGTTCGCCGCGGGCCAGCCAGCGGCCGGGCGCGGTCGATCGGCGCAGCACGATGCCGTCTTCCTGGAAGAAGGGGCGGGCGGCTTCGAGCAGTGCCTGCGATTCGGCGGCATCGATCGCCATGTCGTTCGGGTCGTCCAGCACGACCTCGTCGATGGCGACCTGCCAGTGGCACAGCGTGAGCACGGCCCAGGGCTCGTCGGCGCCGGCGCGCGACAGGCCGCTCTGCTGTGCCTCGCGCGCGCCCCAGGCGATGCAGCCGTCGGCCGCGTCGATGCCGAGGGCGCGGGCCAGCGCGCGCTCGTGCGGTGGCGTGAGCGTGGTGTCGGCCTGTGTGTCGTCGTGGGCCACGGCCAGACGGGTGAGCAGGGCGTCGAGATTCGGAAGTTGCAGGGTGGCCAGCGCGGCGGCACAGGCAGAAGACCTGCGGCCGGCAAAGGGGATCAGCAGGTCCGTCGAGGAGAGGGGGAGGGCCATGGGGCCTATTGTCGCGGTGCATCGGATCCAGCCCAGCGGGATGCCACAATTCCGCTCCTATGCCCCTCCCCTACGAACTGCAACTCGGCTGGCGCTACACGCGTGCGGGCCGGGCGACGCGGCGCAACGGCTTCATCTCCTTCATCTCCGGTGTGTCGATGCTCGGCATCGCGCTCGGCGTGGCGGCGTTGATCATCGTGCTGTCGGTCATGAACGGCTTCCAGAAAGAGGTGCGCGACCGCATGCTCGGCGTGGTGTCGCACATCGAGATCTTCTCGCGCGACGGCCAGGCGCTGCAGGAGATCGGCCCCATCATGGACGCTGCCCGCAAGAACCCCCAGGTGATCGGCGTGGCGCCTTTCATCACCACGCAGGCGCTGATCGCGCGCGGCGAGGACATGAAAGGTGCGCTGGTGCGAGGCATCGAGCCGAAGCTCGAACCCGAGGTCACGGACTTCGCGACCACCGCGCAGAAGGGCACGCTCGACAAGCTGGTGCCTGGCGAATTCGGCATCGTGCTTGGCGGCGAGCTGGCGCGATCGCTCTTCGTGCGTGCCGGCGACCAGGTCACGCTGGTGGCGCCCGGCGGCCAGGTCACGCCGGCCGGCGTGGTGCCGCGGCTCAAGCAGTTCACCGTGGTCGGCACCTTCGATTCGGGCCACTACGAGTACGACTCGGCGCTGGCCATGATCCACGAACAGGACGCGGCCCGCGTGTTCCGGCTCGAAGGCCCGAGCGGCGTGCGGCTGAAGCTCAAAGACCTGAACCAGGCGCGCGAGGTGGCCGACCAACTGGCGGCGACCCTGCCTGGCGCCTTCCTCATTCGCGACTGGACCCGTCAGAACAAGACCTGGTTCGCGGCGGTGCAGGTCGAGAAAAGGATGATGTTCATCATCCTCACGCTCATCGTGGCGGTCGCGGCCTTCAACCTGGTGTCGACGCTGGTGATGACGGTGACGGACAAGCGCGCCGACATCGCCATCCTGCGCACGCTGGGCGCCAGCCCGAAAAGCATCATGGGCATCTTCGTCGTGCAGGGCGCCATGGTCGGGGTGATCGGCACGCTCGGCGGGCTGCTGCTGGGCCTGGGCATTGCCTACAACATCGACGTGATCGTGCCGGCGCTGGAGCGGCTGTTCCAGGCCAGCTTCCTGCCGAAGGACATCTACCTGATCAGCCGCATGCCGAGCGATCCGCAGCGCTCCGACATCATGCCCATCACCCTGATCTCGCTGGCGCTGGCCTTCGTTGCCACGCTGTACCCGAGCTGGCGCGCCAGTCGGGTCAACCCGGCGGAGGCGCTGCGCTATGAGTGAAGTCAATTCCCGCAAGGTCGTCCTCAAGGTCCGCGGCCTGACCAAACGCTTTAACGAAGGCCGCCTCGACCTGACCGTGCTGCACGGCGTCGATCTCGACGTGAACGCGGGCGAGACGCTGGCCATCGTCGGCGCTTCAGGTTCGGGCAAGAGCACGATGCTGCACCTGATGGGCGGGCTCGACGCGCCGACCTCGGGCAGCGTCGAACTGCACGGCAAGAACATCGCGCATGCCGACGCAGCGGCCCAAGGGCGGTTGCGCAACCAGCACCTGGGCTTCGTGTACCAGTTCCATCACCTGCTGCCGGAATTCAGCGCACTCGACAACGTCGCGATGCCGCTGAAGATCCGCCGCGCGCCACCGGCCGAGCAGACGCAGGCCGCCACGCAGATGCTCACGGCGGTCGGCCTGGGCGAGCGCTTGCACCATCGGCCCGCGGAGTTGTCTGGCGGCGAGCGCCAGCGCGTGGCGATCGCGCGCGCTTTGGTGACGCAGCCCGACTGCGTGCTGGCCGACGAGCCTACCGGCAATCTCGACAGGGGCACGGCCGATGGCGTTTTCGCGCTGATGATCGAGCTCGCTCGCAAGCGCGGCACGGCCTTCGTGATGGTGACGCACGACGAGACGCTGGCGAAACGCTGCGATCGCGTGTTGCGCCTCGTGGCGGGCCGGCTGGCCTGATCGCCACCGCCTTGTGGGGCGATTCGGCGAGGCGCTCGTCGAGGCGTGCTCAAAATGCATCCTTTTGCGAAACTGGTGCATCTTGAGGAGCCTGATGAAGCACGCGACTGTCGAAGAGTTCATGGCCTATGTGGCGAAGCGAAATCCAGGCGAGCCTGAGTACCTCCAGGCGGTGAGTGAAGTGATGGAGAGCCTCTGGCCTTTCATCACGCGCCATCCCAGATATCTTGCGCAAAGTCTGCTGGAGCGTCTGGTCGAGCCCGAGCGCATCGTCACCTTCCGTGTCTCCTGGACGGACGACCATGGCGATGTACAAGTCAACCGCGGCTATCGCATTCAGCACAGCCTGGCCATCGGCCCGTACAAGGGCGGCTTGCGCTTCCACCCCTCAGTCAACCTGTCGATCCTGAAATTTCTCGCTTTCGAGCAGACGCTGAAGAACGCCTTGACCACGCTGCCGATGGGCGGTGGCAAGGGGGGTGCGGACTTCGATCCGAAGGGCAAGAGCGACGGCGAGGTCATGCGTTTCTGCCAGGCTTTCGCCAGCGAGCTTTTCCGCCACGTCGGGGCCTACACCGATGTGCCGGCTGGCGATATCGGCGTTGGAGCGCGCGAGGTCGGATATCTCAGCGGCATGGTCAAGAAGCTCACCAACCGCGCCGACTGTGTGTTCACCGGCAAGGGCCTGCCGTCGGGTGGCTCGCTGATCCGTCCGGAAGCGACTGGCTACGGCAACGTGTACTTCGCTCAGGAGATGTTGAAGCGGCAGGGCCGCGGTTTCGACGGCATGCGCGTCAGCGTGTCGGGCGCCGGCAATGTTGCCCAGTACACGATCGAGAAGGCAATGGCGCTCGGGGCGAAGGTCGTCACGGTGTCCGACTCCAGCGGCACCGTTGTCGACGAGGATGGTTTCACGCCCGACAAGCTGGCGGCGTTGATGGAGGTCAAGAATCGCCTCTACGGCCGCGTGAGCGACTATGCCGAACGTGTCGCCGGGACGCGGTTCTTGGCCGGTGCCACGCCGTGGCACATTCCTGTCGACGTGGCGCTGCCCAGTGCCACGCAGAACGAACTGAACGTCGAAGACGCGAAGACCTTGATGAAGAACGGCGTGGTCTGCGTCGCAGAGGGCGCCAATATGCCCACGACCATCGATGCCGTCAGGATGTTCGAGTCGAACGGGGTGTTGTTTGCGCCGGGCAAGGCAAGCAATGCCGGAGGCGTCGCAACCTCCGGGTTGGAAATGAGCCAGAACGCGATGCGCTTGTCGTGGCCGCGCGAAGAGGTGGATGCTCGGCTGCTCGAAATCATGAAGAGCATCCACGAGTCCTGCCTGCACTACGGCGAGAGAGAGGGTGGCCGCGTGAGCTATGTCGACGGCGCCAACGTCGCAGGCTTCGTGAAGGTGGCTGACGCCATGCTTGCGCAGGGCGTGGTGTAGAGAAATTGCTGCGCCTCCGGCGCCTCTGACCTCGTCTAGAGGATGCGATTGAACCAGAACAGGGACAGTCCGGCCGATAGAAATGCCAGCAATGCCGCGCCCAATGCAAACAGCGCCGACACCTCGGTTTCCTTCTTCTCCACGGTGAGTCGCGAACTGAGCGTGTCGTAGACCTTCTTCAGGTCACCCGCAGTGCCGGCATAGAAATACTCGCCCTGTGTCTTGTTCGCCACGGCCTTGAGCGTTTCCTCGTCGAGCCGTACGCGCATCGACCAGCCTTCGAAGCCGATGGTTTCACCGTCGACCGTGCCGATGCCTACCGTGTACACGCGCACGCCGCGGTCGGCCGCCACCTTGGCCGCGTCGAGCGGATCGACGCCGGTGGTGCGCTGGCCGTCGGTCAGCATGATCACCGCGGCGCTGGTGTACGAGCCCGGCGCCACGGGCGTGAACTCCTTGGGTGCCGCCTTGCCCGCTTGCTCGATCGGCACGCCGCGCTGCCGGCTCTGCGGGCCGAAGTTGGAGATGTCGATGCCGGCTTGCGGAAACAGCGTTGCCAGCGACACGACGATGGCGTTGCCCGTCGCGGTCGCGCGCTGCAACTGGAACGCGTCGATGGCCGTCACCAGGTCGTCGCGGTTGGTGGTCGGCAGTTGCGCCACCTGCGCGCTGCCGGCGAAGGCGACGATGCCGACCTTCACCGTGCGCGGCAGGTCCTTGATGAAGGCCTTGGCCGCTTCCTGCGCTGCAACCAGTCGGTTCGGCAGCACGTCGGTGGCGCGCATGCTGCCCGACACATCCATCGCCAGGATGATCGTCTGCTGGTTGGAAGGCAACACCACCACCGCCATCGGCCGCGCCGCCGCGATCAGCATTGCGACCATGGCCAGCAGGAACAGCAGCGGCGGGATGTGGCGCCGCACGGTTTGCCCCGCACCCATCGCTTCGCGCACGATCGACAGACTCGCGTAGCGCAGCGCCAACTTCTTCTTGCGGCGCATCAGCCAAAGGTAGAGCAGCACCAGCAGCGGCACTGCCGCGAGCAGCCAGAGGAATTGGGGCCACAGGAAATTCATGCGCAACTCCTTTGCGTCGTTGCAATGGGGGTCATGCGGCCACCGCCGTCGATGGCCGCGCGCTGCCGGTTCGCACGCGGCGCTTGCGCAGATCGGCGAAGCGCAGGATGGCGGCCGCCAGATCGTCGTCGGTCGAGAGTTCGAGCGCATCGACGCCGGCCTTGGCCAACGCCGTGCGCAATGCCTCCTCACGTTCGGCCGCGATGCGAGCGAAACGCTTGCGGAAACCGGGGTCGTGCGTGTCGACCCACAGCTGCTCGTCGGTCTCGGCGTCGCGCAACGGCACCAGCCCGAGGTCGGGGAGCTCGAGCTCGAGCGGGTCGAACAGCCGCACCGCGACCACCTCGTGACGCTGCGTCAGCTGCGCCAGCGGCTTCTCCCATCCGGGCTCGCTCAGGAAATCAGACACCACGAAGACGGTCGAGCGCCGGGGCATCAAGGCCGCAGCCGACTTCAGCAGGTCGGCCAGCCGAGTCATGCCCTGCGACGCCTTGCTTTCGACCGCGCGACGTTCCATGGAGTGCAGCAGGTGCAGCACGTGTTGGCGCCCGCTGCGTGGCGGTATGACCGCTTCGAGGTCGTTGCCGTACACCAGCGCGCCCACGCGGTTGCCATGCCGCGTCAGCAGGCGCGCCAGCACGCCCACGAAGCCCGTCGAGATCTCGCGCTTGGCCTTCACGCCCGAGCCGAAATCGACGGAGCGGCTCAGGTCGAGCACGAACCAGGCGGCCATCTCGCGGTCTTCGGTGAACACGCGCACGTGCGGCGTCTGCAGCCGGGCAGTCACGTTCCAGTCGATGTGCCGCACATCGTCATGCAACTGGTATTCGCGCAGATCGGCGAGGTCTAGGCCGGCACCGCGCATCAGCGTGCGGTAGTTGCCCTGCAAGAGGCCGTCGAGTCGGCGGATGACGGTCCACTCGAGCCGGCTCAGCAAGCGCTCGGCCGCGCCCGCGGCCGGCGCTGCGGCAGCGACGAGCTGCGCGTCGTTCGCGGCGCGCGCGCGCTTGCTAGGCCACCAGCTTTTCATGCTCGAGCGGCTTGGGTGGTGCCGGTACGGCGCGCATGATCTTGTCGATCACGCCATCGGGCGTCAGGCCCTCCGAGAGGCCTTCGTAGGACAGTGTGACGCGGTGACGCAGCACGTCGGGCACCAGTGCCGTCATGTCTTCGGGCAGCGCGTAGTTGCGGCCGCGCAGCATCGCCAGCGCCCGTGCGCCCTCGGTCAGGTTGATCGTGGCGCGCGGGCTCGCGCCGAAGGTGATGAAGCGCCGCAGGTCTTTGAGGCCATGCTTCTCCGGCGTGCGCGTCGCCGACACCAGCTTCACGGCGTACTGGATCAGCGAGGGGTCGACGTACACGCGGCGTGCTTCGGCCTGGAGCGCGGCGAGCTGCTCGGTGGTGGCCACAGGCGTCAGCTGCACCGGCGTGCCGATCACACGCTGGACGATCACGAATTCTTCCTCATCGGTCGGGTAGTCGACGAGCACCTTCATCATGAAACGGTCGACCTGTGCCTCGGGCAGCGGGTAGGTGCCCTCGGTCTCGATCGGGTTCTGCGTGGCCATCACGAGGAAAGGCCGGGGCACCTTGTGCGTCTCGCCGGCGATGGTCACCTGGCGCTCCTGCATCACTTCGAGCAGTGCGCTCTGCACCTTGGCCGGCGCGCGGTTGATTTCGTCGGCCAGCAGCAGGTTGGCGAAGACAGGGCCGAGCGAGGTGCTGAACTCGCCGGTCTTCTGGTTGTACATGCGGGTGCCGACCAGGTCGGACGGCACCAGGTCCGGGGTGAACTGAATCCGCTTGAACTGCCCGCGCACCGTGTCGGCCAGCGTCTTGATCGTCAGCGTTTTCGCGAGGCCCGGCACGCCCTCTACCAGCAGGTGGCCCCCGGCCAGCATGGCCACCATCACACGCTCGAGAAAGCGGTCCTGCCCGACGACGACGCGTTTGACCTCGTAGAGGATCTGCTCCATCAGTTCGGCGGTGGCGGGCGGGGTCGACGACGGGGTCTCTGTGCTCATGCGACGGCTTTCTGCAAGGGGTGGACAACGACCGAACAAGGCTGGCGGCGCAGCAGGGGAAAAGTTCAGAAGGGCGGTGAACCGAGCGCCGAAGCCGCGTTCTCTATCGGTACGGCGAACCCGATACCGATGAACGTGCGCTGCTGCGTCGGGTTGAGGATGGCGGTGACGATGCCGAGCACTTCGCCGTCCATGTTGACCAACGGCCCGCCCGAATTGCCCGGGTTGGCCGCCGCATCGAACTGGATCAGATTGCCGAGCTCCTGCTTGCCTTCGGGCGAGCGAAACGATCGCTTGAGGCCCGACACCACCCCGGCCGACACCGACGGGCCGATGCCGAACGGGAAGCCGACTGCGGCCACCTGGTCGCCCGACTGCAGGTTGGCGGTCGAGGTCATCGTGGCGGCGATGAGGTCGTCGGGGATCTTCTGCGCCTGCAGCACCGCCAGATCGTTCTCGGGCTGCACGCCGGTGACGGTCGCGATCGATTCCAGACCGTCGGCGAAGGTGACCTTGATGGTCTCGGCACCCGCCACCACGTGCAGATTGGTCAGGATCACGCCCTTGTCGACGATCACCACGCCGGTGCCCACGCCACGTTCGACCTCGCCGGGCGGCGGCGCAGCCTCGGGCGGTTTGCCACGCGCCATGTTGCGGCCGCGCTTTTCGGTCTTGGCTTCGGCCGAGGCGCGCTCCGTGCCGTAACCGACCACGCGCACGATCGAGGGGCGCACCACGTCGGCTGCGCGCGCCGCAGGAGAGGGCAGCGTGGTGGTCTGCAACGTGCGCAGCACCGCGGCGTCGATGTCCTTCTGCGTCAGCGCCTGCGCCGGGTGCCTGGGCCACAGGGCAGCGCCGCCAACGCCGAGCGCAACGAACAGTGCCAGCAGCACGCCGAAGGCACGTTGGCCAGGCTGCCAGCGCGCTTTCGCGGGCGTGTCCGACAGCAGCGCGGCGTCGGAATTTTCGACCCCGCCGGCCGCATCGGCATCGGAGGGATCGAGCTCGGCCGACCCGCGCGGCGAGCGGCTGTAGAAGGCAGTTCTGCGCATCGGCATCTCCGGCAAGAGTGACGTGTCGAAGAAATCACGGTAGCACGCTTTGTGCCGCCTTGCATGCGTTCGGGCATCATGTTCCGATGGCCGGTTTCATCGATACACACTGTCACCTCGACGCGCCCGAATTCGGCGAAGAAATGCCCGCGGTACGCGCCCGCGCGGCGGCCGCAGGTGTCGAGTTGTGTGTCATTCCCGCCGTCGGCGTCTTCAATTTCGAGGCGGTCCGCGCGCTCGCGCATGCGCAGGGCGACGCGTATGCGCTGGGCATCCATCCGTTGTGCACCGGCAGCGCGCAGGAAGGGGACCTGGCGACGCTCGACGCAGCCCTGACGGCGCGCCGCGACGATCCGAATCTGGTGGCCGTCGGAGAGATCGGGCTGGACTACTTCGTGCCCGACCTCGATGGGCCGACGCAGGAGCGCTTCTTCCGCGCGCAACTCGCGCTGGCGCGCGCACACGATCTGCCGGTGCTCATTCATGTGCGGCGCTCGGTCGACAAGGTGCTCAAGCACCTGCGCCAGACGAGCGCGGGGCGACCGTGGCGTGGCATCGCGCATGCTTTCAACGGCAGCGAGCAGCAAGCCAAGGCCTGCATCGACCTCGGGCTCAAGCTGGGTTTCGGCGGCACCTTGACCTTCGACCGTGCCCTGCAGGTGCGGCGGCTCGCCGCGTCGGTGCCGCTCGATGCGATCGTGATGGAAACCGATGCGCCGGACATCCAGCCGCACTGGCTCTACCGCACGCGCGAACAGCGGGACGCCGGCGCAGCGCAGGGCCGGAACGAGCCCGCCGAGTTGCCGCGCATCGGGGCGGTGCTCGCGCAGTTGCGCGGCATCTCGGTCGATGCCCTCGCCGCGGCCACGACGCGCAACGCGTTGGAAGCCATACCGCGATTGGCGGCTTTGATGCACGCGTCAGTCCCTGGTCAGCTTCGCACGTAGGCCATCGTCTTTTCTGTAGCGACGCGACGATGCATCGCTGTTTTGCTGTCATCCTTTGACGCAGGTCGATCGTTGTTCGATCAGTGCGGCCTGTCCGTGACTACAACTCATCAAGGAGAACTCCATGACCTCGTCTTTCATTCGTACCGTTCCCGCCATCCTGGCTCTGGGCATCGCGTCCATCGGCTTCTCCGCCGTGGCCCAGCCCGCGACTTCCACCACCACGGTCGCACCAGCGGTCGCGCCTGAGCCCACCGTGACCGAGAAGGTCAAGGACGGCAGCAAGAAGGCCTACAAAGCCACCAAGCGCACCGCCAAGAAAGCCGGCCACGCCACGGGCAACGCCGCGAAGAAGACCGGCAACGCGGTCGCCGGCGTCGGCCACAAGGCGGCCAACGGCATGCGCACGGCCGGCCACAAGATCGGTGAAAAGATCCCCGGCACCGCCGAGCATGACGCCGTCAAGAAGCCCTGATCGCCCGTCCGGCGACTGCCGGAGCGATCTCAGCGACAACCCCGCCTCGGCGGGTTTTTTCTTGTGCGCCTCGCGATGGGCGCCGGCTCGAAGGGTTGCCACCCATCGTCTCTGCGGCCACCGTGGTGCTCGTGCTCGGCAGCTTCCCCGGCGCGCGTTCGCTGGCGCAGGGGCGCTACTATGCCCACCCGCAGAACCACTTCTGGAAGATCTTGCAAGCTCTTTGGCCCTCCAGCCCGCTGCCTCCGAGCACGGCCTACCCTGAACGCTCCGACTGGTTGCTCGCGCGCGGCCTCGGCGTGTGGGACGTCTACGGGACCTGCGCGCGCGAAGGCAGCCTCGACGCATCGATCCGCGATGCAGTCCTCAATGACTTCGCGGCGCTCGACTTGCCACGTCTGGCTGCCGTAGCGCACAACGGGGCGGAAAGCTTTCGCCATTCCGCCAAGGTGGTCGCTGCCCTGCACCAGGGCGGCCACGCGCCGCTGCCGGCCTACAAGCTGCCATCGACCAGCCCCGCCCATGCCGTCATTTCCTTCGAGCACAAATGCGCGGCCTGGCACGAGGTCTTCGCGCGACACGGGCTGGTGGCGTGATGGCGGCCAAGAAACCGGTCCTGCCCGAAGTCAACTTTTCCGACTGGGGCGACATTCGCTACCTCCACCTGGGCACGGAGTGGGTGCAGGGGTCGATGAAGATCGATGCGCCTTTCGAGATCGAGCTGGAATACGTGCAACGCATGATGGCCTGGCTGCTGTTCGTCGAGCCTTCAAGCGTGATGAATCGCCATGCCATGCAGCTCGGCCTGGGTGCAGCGACGCTGACCAAATTCAGCCGCAAGCAACTGCGCATGCGCACCACCGCGATCGAACTGAACCCGCAGGTGCTGGCCGCCTGCCGCGGCTGGTTCAAGCTGCCGGCCGACGACGCCAAGCTGAGCGTGGTGCTCGCCGATGCGGGCACCGAAATTCAGAAGCCGAAGTGGCAGGGCACGGTCGACACGCTGCAGGTCGACCTCTACGACCACGAGGCCGCGGCGCCGGTGCTCGACAGCGCGTCGTTCTACGCCGACTGCCGCGCGCTGCTCACCGAGGACGGCGCGATGACGGTCAACCTCTTCGGCCGCTCTTCGAGCTACGAGCGCAGCCTCGAGAAGATCGCCTCGGCCTTCGGCGCCGATGCGGTGTGGGCCTTCAAGCCCACACGCGAAGGCAACACGGTGGTGTTGGCCCAGTGCACGCCGACCCGGCCCAAGCGCGAGCTTCTTGTCGAGCGCGCTCAAAGCATCCAGACTCGGTGGGGCCTACCTGCGCCGAAGTGGCTGCGGGTCTTCAAAGCCATGACATGAATGCCGTCACCGTGCCTGCTTCCGCTGCCTCGCGCCATGAGGGCCCGCTCGACTTGCGCCAGCTGATCGGATGGCTGGCCGCCGATGGCGTGATCTCGCCGCCGGAGGCGCAGCGCACGCTGGCGCGTTGCGCGCAAGCCGAAAGCCGGCAGCCGCCGCTGGTGCGTCTGGCCAACGTGGCGATGACGCGCGAGAAGGACGGCAAGCCGCTCGACCTCGAGATGCTCACCGAATGGCTGGCTGCGCGCGCCGGCCTGGCCTATTTGCGCATCGACCCGCTCAAGGTCGACGTGGGCAAGGTGGCCGACACCATGAGCGCAGCCTATGCCGAGCGCCACAAGGTGCTGCCAGTGCAGGTCACGGCGGTCGAGGTGGTGGTCGCCACTGCCGAACCTTTCCTGACCGACTGGATTTCCGAGGTGGAACGGCAGTCGCGCCGCGCAGTGCGCCGCGTGGTGGCCAACCCGGCGGACATCCAGCGCTACACCGCCGAATTCTTCGCGCTCGCCAAGTCGGTCCGCGCAGCGCAAAAGGCCGGCGGCAACACGGGCGGCGCGAGCTTCGAGCAACTGGTCGAGCTCGGCAAGAGCAACAGGCAACTCGACGCGAACGACCAGAGCGTGGTGCAGGTGGTCGACTGGTTGTGGCAGTACGCCTTCGACCAGCGCGCCAGCGACATCCACCTGGAGCCGCGCCGCGAGCAGGGCGTGATCCGCTTTCGCATCGACGGTGTGCTGCACCCGGCCTACCAGATGCCCATGGGCGTGATGAACGCGATGGTTGCGCGCATCAAGCTCTTGGGCCGCATGGATGTCGTCGAAAAGCGGCGTCCGCTCGACGGCCGCATCAAGACGCGCAACATGCGCGGCGACGAGGTCGAGATGCGGTTGTCGACGCTGCCGACGGCCTTTGGCGAGAAGATGGTGATGCGGATCTTCGACCCCGACACCGCGGTGAAGGACCTCGACGCGCTCGGCTTCGCGCAACACGACGCGCAGCGCTGGGAACAGCTCGTGACGCGGCCGCACGGCATCGTGCTGGTGACCGGGCCGACCGGCTCGGGCAAGACGACCACGCTCTACTCCACGCTCAAGCGCGTGGCGACCGAGCAGGTGAACGTCAGCACCATCGAGGACCCGATCGAGATGATCGAGCCCTCGTTCAACCAGACGCAGGTGCAGCCGCAGCTGGATTTCGGTTTCACTGAAGGCCTGCGCGCGCTCATGCGGCAGGACCCGGACATCATCATGGTCGGCGAAATCCGCGACCTGGCCACTGCCGAGATGGCGGTGCAATCGGCGCTCACCGGGCATCTGGTCTTCAGTACTTTGCACACCAACGACGCGCCGAGCGCCATCACGCGCCTGATGGAACTGGGCGTGCCTTCGTACCTGATCAACGCCGTGATGCTGGGCGTGCTGGCGCAGCGGCTGGTGCGCACGCTGTGCCCGGCCTGCAAGCAGCCCGATGCGTCGGTCACGCGCGAGAAGCTCGCCGAGTTCGTCGCACCCTGGCAGATCACGGGGTCGGTGCGGGCCTACAAGCCCGTGGGCTGCGTCGACTGCCGCATGACGGGCTATCGCGGGCGCATGGGGCTGTACGAACTCCTGACCATCAGCGAGGAGTTCAAGGCCCGTGTGAACAAGGAACCCAGCCTCGCCGCCTTGCGCCGCCAGGCGGTGGCCGACGGCATGCGGCCACTGCGGCTGGCGGGCGCTCTGCGCGTGGCAGAAGGCGTCACCACCATCGAGGAAGTGCTGAGCGCGACGCCGCCGCTCGAATAGCCTGGGGCTAACCCTAACTCTTCGCTAGGTGGAATCCACATCCGCCTGACTGGACCCTGACTTCACAATCGCTCGTTCGAAATCTTTTCGAGGAGACTGTTCGTGAAAATCAAAAGTCAGAAGGACTTTTTCGCAGGGTTGATGTTCGCAATCGTCGGCACCGCCTTCGCTTGGGGCTCGACGACCTACAACGTGGGCAGCGGCGCCCGCATGGGACCCGGCTACTTCCCGATGATGCTCGGCATCGTGCTGGCGTTGCTGGGCCTGGTGGTGATCTTCACCGCCCTGACCATCGAGACCGAAAGCGGCGACCCGATCGGCAGGATCGCGTGGAAACCGCTGGGCTTCATCATCGGCGCCAACCTGATCTTCGGCGTGTTGCTCGGCGGCGTCGTCTCCTGGGGCCTCCCGGCCATGGGCCTGATCGCCGCGATCTACGCGCTGGTGCTCATTGCCGGCTTGGCCGGGGAGCAGTACAGCTTCAAGGCCAGCCTGATCCTCGCCACGATCCTCGCAGTCGGCAGCTACCTCGCCTTCGTGGTCGCGCTCAAGCTGCAGTTCCAGGTCTGGCCGACCTTCATTTCGGGCTGAGAAACACCATGGATCTGATCACCAACCTCTCCATCGGCTTCAACGCGGCGTTCACGCTGCAGAACCTGATCTATTGCTTCGTGGGCTGTCTGCTGGGCACGCTGATCGGCGTGCTGCCGGGCATCGGCCCGGTCGCCACCATCGCGATGCTTCTGCCCGCGACCTACGCGCTGCCGCCGGTGGCCGCGCTCATCATGCTGGCCGGCATCTACTACGGTTCGCAGTACGGTGGCTCGACCACCGCCATCCTGGTGAACCTGCCAGGCGAATCGTCTTCGGTGGTGACGGTGATCGACGGGCACCAGATGGCCAAGCAGGGGAGAGCGGGACCCGCGCTCGCTGCGGCGGGCCTGGGCTCGTTCTTCGCGGGTTGCTTCGGCACGCTGATCCTGGCGGCGTTCGCGCCGCCGCTGACTGAACTGGCCTTCAAGTTCGGCCCGGCCGAGTATTTCTCGCTGATGATCCTGGGCCTGATCGGCGCCGTCGTGCTGGCTTCGGGCTCGCTGCTCAAGGCCATCTCGATGATCGTTTTGGGCCTTCTGATCGGCCTCGTCGGCACCGATGTGAATTCGGGCGTGGCGCGCTTCAGCTTCGACATTCCCGAGCTCACCGACGGCATCGGCTTCATCGTGATCGCCATGGGCGTGTTCGGGTACGGCGAAATCATCGCCAACCTGTCGCGTCCGGAAGAAGAGCGCCAAGTGTTCACTGCCAAGGTCGAGGGCCTGTGGCCGACCAGGGACGACTTCAAGCACATGCTGCCGGCCGTTCTGCGCGGTACCGCGCTCGGCTCCTCTCTGGGCATCCTGCCCGGTGGCGGCGCACTGCTGTCGGCTTTTGCCGCCTACACGCTCGAGAAGAAGATGAAGCTCAAGCCCGGCGAAATCGCCTTCGGCAAGGGCAACATCCGCGGCGTGGCTGGCCCTGAAGCCGCCAACAACGCCGGCGCGCAGACCTCCTTCATCCCGCTGCTGACGTTGGGCATTCCGCCGAACCCGGTGATGGCGCTGATGGTGGGTGCAATGACCATCCACAACATCCAGCCCGGCCCGCAGGTGATGACCAGCAACCCGGAATTGTTCTGGGGCCTGATCGCTTCCATGTGGATCGGCAATGCGATGCTGATCGTGCTGAACCTGCCGCTGATCGGCATCTGGATCAAGCTGCTGTCGATTCCTTACCGCTGGCTGTTCCCGGCCATCGTGCTGTTCTGCGCCATCGGCGTGTACTCGACCAACAACAACGTGTTCGACATCTGGATGGTCGCGATCTTCGGCGTGGTGGGCTACACCTTCATCAAGCTTGGATGCGAACCTGCGCCGCTGCTGCTGGGGCTGATTCTCGGGCCGATGATGGAAGAGAACTTGCGACGCGCGCTGCTGCTGTCGCGCGGCGACTGGAGCGTGTTCGTGACGCGTCCGATCTCGCTGGGTCTGTTGGTGGCCGCGGTGCTGCTCCTGGTGATCGTGCTGCTGCCCTCAGTCAAGTCGAAACGCGAAGAGGCGTTCGTCGAGGACTGACGCAGCTCGCGAGCCAAGTTGCAACGGCGCCTTCGGGCGCCGTTCTCATTGCTGCGCGGCGGTCTTCAAACGGTGAGAATCGATCCCATGAAAAGAAACCACTTCCTGCAGGGCATGGCCCTTGCTCTGTGCGCTGTGGCCGCTCCCGCGGCTTTCGCCCAGACGTATCCGTCCAAGCCGATCCGCCTGGTCGTTCCCTTTCCCGCAGCCGGTGCGACCGACCTCTTCGCGCGAACGCTGTCGCAGAAGATGGGCGAGAAGCTCGGCACCACGATCGTCATCGACAACAAGCCGGGTGCCGGCGGTGCCATCGGCTCCGACCTGGCGGCCAAGGCGCCCGCCGACGGCTACACCTTGCTGCTGGCGACCACCAGCACGCATTCGATCGGGCCGGCCATCAACCCGCGGCTGCCCTACGACACCGTGCGCGACTTCACGCCGATCGCGCACGTGGGCGACGCGCCGAGCATCATGCTGGTGCCCAACACGTCGCCAGCCAAGACGGTGCGCGAATGGATCGACTTCGCGAAGACGAACCCCGGCAAGCTCAATTACGCGTCGAGCGGCAACGGCACCATCGTCCAGCTGACGGCGGAGCTCTTCAAGTCGCAGGCTGGCGTGTTCGTCACGCACATTCCGTACAAGGGCACGGCGCTGGCCATCCCAGACCTGATCAGCGGCAAGGTCGACGTGCTGTTTGATTCGCTGCCGACCGGCATGCCGCATGTGCGCGACGGCCGCCTGCGCGCGCTGGGTGTGACCTCGCTCAAGCGCAGTGCGCTGGCGCCCGACCTGCCCGCCATCGCCGACACGCTGCCGGGGTTCGAGTCCAACACATGGTTCGGACTCTACGGTCCCAAGGGCCTGCCGCCCGAACTGGTGGCACGCGTCAACACGGCTGCCAACCAGGCCCTGGCCGATCCCGACGTGCGCGACAAGCTGTCGCGCCTGGGAATCGAGCCGACGACGAGCACGCCGTCGCAGCTCGCAACGATGGTCGCGCAGGACGCGGCCAAGTGGAAGAAGATCATCACCGACCGCAAGATCACAGGCGACTGACCATGAAGTTCGATTACGCAAACCCCTACCGTTCCACCCGCATCCCGGTCTTCGCGCGAAATGTCGTGTCGACCTCCCACCCGCTGGCCGCACAGGCTGGCCTTCGGATCCTGCAGCAAGGCGGCAACGCGGTCGATGCCGCAGTGGCCACGGCCGCGGTGATGACGCTGGTCGAGCCGGTCAGCAACGGCCTGGGCAGCGACGCGTTCTGCATTCTGTGGGACGGCAAGGAGCTGCACGGCCTCAACGCTTCCGGTTGCGCCCCCCGGGCCTGGACGCCCGAGTATTTCCGCCGCAAGTACGGCGACGACGCCACCACGCCACCGCAGCGCGGCATGGATTCCGTGACGGTACCCGGCGCCGTCGGCGGCTGGATGGCGCTCTCGGAACGCTTCGGCAAACTGCCCTTCGAGGCGTTGATGGCCCCGGCCATCGAGGTCGCCGAGCGCGGCTATCTGATGCCGCCGGTGGTGCAACAGAAGTGGGCCGCGGCGACACCGATCCTGCAGGGCCAGCCCGGCTTTGCGGAGAGCTTCCTGCCCTGGGGGCGCGCGCCGAACGTCGGTGAGCTCTTCCGTTTTCCTGCTGCAGCGCGGGCGCTCAAGGCCATCGCCGCGACGCGCGGCCATGCCTTCTACAGCGGCGAGATCGCCGAGGCGCTGGAAGCTTTCTCCGATGCCAACGGCGGCAAGCTCAAAGTGCGCGACCTCGCGAACTGGAAGCCGGAATGGGTCACGCCCACCGCGCAGGACTACCGCGGCCACACGCTGCACGAGATCCCACCCAATGGCCAGGGCATCGCTGCGCAGATCGCCTTGGGCATCCTCCAGCACTTCGACATCGGCGCGATGCGGATCGACAGCGTGGAATTCCAGCATGTGCAGATCGAGGCGATGAAACTCGCCTTCGCCGACACGTACCGCTACGTGGCCGAGCCGTCGTCGATGACGCTGACCCCGCTGCAAATGCTCGATGCCGACTATCTCGCATCGCGTGCCAAACTGATCGACATGACGAAAGCGCAGGATTTCAAGGCGGGCAATCCAGTCAAGGGCGGCACGATCTACCTCACCGCTGCCGACGAGAGCGGCATGATGGTCAGCTTCATCCAGAGCAACTACATGGGCTTCGGATCGGGCTGCGTGGAGCCGAACTTCGGCATCAGCCTGCAGAACCGCGGTCATGGCTTCAGCTTGAACGCCGACAGTCCCAACGTCGTGGCACCGGGCAAACGGCCCTTCCACACCATCATCCCGGCCTTCCTCACCAAGGACGGCCAGCCGGTGATGAGCTTCGGCGTGATGGGCGGCAACATGCAGCCGCAGGGCCACATGCAGACGCTGGTGCGCATGCTCGACCACGGTCAGAACCCGCAGGCTGCCTGCGATGCGCCGCGCTGGCGCTTCAACCAGGGTCTGGAGATCAATGTCGAAGGCGCCATGGACCCGACCACCGTCGAGGGCCTTACCGCGCTCGGCCATCAGGTCGATGTGATCAACGACTCCTACCAGGACTTCGGCGCTGGCCAGTTCATCTGGCGTGCAGGCGACCCGGCAGTCGAGGGCTACGTCGCGGCAAGCGACCCGCGTCGCGACGGCTTGGCTGCGGGGTACTAGACCCCACACCCTGAGTCAGCGCACTTCGTGTCGCTGCTTCCTCTCAAGGGGCGATACCAGCGGCCTGGCAAAGCCGGTTCCGCGGTATCCCTGGAACAGACCTACGTGAACTCATCGACTGCCTCATCGCCCGTTACGCAGAAGCCGCTCGCCACGGGCCTTGCGCTGGCCACCTTTGGTGCCATCGCGTTCAGCGGCAAGGCGATCATCGTCAAGCTGGCCTACCGCTACGGCGTCGACGCGGTCACGCTCATCATGCTGCGCATGCTCTTCGCGCTCCCGCTTTTCGTGGGCATGGCGTGGTGGGCCGGGCGTGGCAAGCCGGGCTTGACGCGACGTGACTGGATCGGGGTGCTGGGTCTGGGTTTCTCGGGGTATTACCTCGCCAGCTTTCTCGACTTTGCCGGACTGGCGTACATCACTGCCAGCCTCGAGCGGCTCATCCTGTACCTCAACCCGACGCTGGTAGTGCTGTTCGGCTGGATGGCGTACGGGCGACGCATCACCCGTATGCAATTGCTTGGCATGGCCATCAGCTATGCCGGCGTTTTTCTGGTGTTCGGGCACGAGGTGCGGCTGGGGCAGACCACTGCGGCGGCCTGGGGCACGTTGCTGGTTTTCCTGAGTGCGGTGAGCTACGCGATCTATTTGGTCGCCAGCGGGGAGTTCGTCAAGCGGCTCGGCTCCCCGCGGCTGGTGGGTCTGGCGACCAGCGTCGCTTGCCTGCTGTGCATTGCGCAGTTCTTGGTGCTGCGGCCGGTCAGCGGATTGTTCGAGCTGGCACCGCAGGTCGTCTGGCTGTCGGTGCTCAATGCGACCCTTTGCACCGCAGTGCCAGTGCTCGCGGTCATGATGGCGATCGAGCGAATCGGCGCGCCCATGGCGGCACAGACGGGCATGGTCGGGCCGATGTCGACCATCCTGATGGGCGTGGTGATCCTCGGCGAGCCTTTCACGGCCTGGACTGCGGCCGGGACGGTGCTGGTAGTCGCTGGAATTTTTGTCTTTACACGAACAGGGCGCTGAGCCCGGAGAAAACACATGGATCTCGGAATTGCGGGCCGCACGGCTCTGGTATGTGGCGCCAGCAAAGGCTTGGGCCTGGGATGCGCCGAGGCGCTGGTGCGCGAAGGCGTGAATGTGGTGGTGGTGGCACGCGGCGCCGATCCACTGCAGGCCGCGGCGGTGCGCCTCGAAGCCGTGGCCGCCGGTCTGGCAACCCCGCCGTTCGTGAAGGTGGTGGCGGCCGACATCACGACGCCCGAAGGGCGCGCCGCCGCCTTCGCCGCGCACGCCGACTACGACATCGTCGTGACCAACGCCGGTGGCCCGCCGCCGGGCGACTTTCGCGACTGGGACCGCGAGGCCTGGATCAAGGCGGTCGACGCCAACATGCTCACCCCGATCGAACTCATCAAGGCGACGGTCGACGGCATGGCCGCGCGCGGCTACGGTCGCATCGTCAACATCACCTCGAGCTCGGTCAAGGCGCCGATCGACATCCTCGGCCTTTCCAACGGCGCGCGCAGCGGGCTCACCGGCTTCGTGGCGGGTGTGGCACGCACCTCGATCGCGGCCAAGGGCGTGACGATCAACAGCCTTCTGCCGGGCTCGTTCGATACCGACCGCCTCAAGGGCACCATGGCCGGGTCCGCCAAGAAGACGGGCCTCGATGTCGACACCGTGCGTGCCAACCGCCAGAAGAGCATTCCGGCGGGCCGCTTCGGCAATCCCGAAGAGTTCGGTGCCATCTGTGCGTTCCTGTGCAGCATGCAGGCCGGCTACATGACGGGCCAGAACGTGCTGGCCGATGGCGGTGCCTACCCAGGCACCTATTGATCGCATCCCAGGCGGGTCCCCCGTCGCGTCAGGAGTTACCCATGAGCAAAAGCAAAGCCGTTCGCATCGACCGCCACGGCGGCCCCGAAGAACTCAAGATCGTCGAGGTCGAGGTCGGCGACCCCGGCCCTGGCGAGATCCGCATCCGCCACAAGGCGGTGGGGCTGAACTTCATCGACACCTACCAGCGCAGCGGGCTCTATCCGTTCGCGATGCCGCTGCAGCTCGGCATGGAAGCCGCCGGCATCGTCGAGGCGGTGGGCGAGGGCGTCACGCACCTGAATGTCGGCGACCGTGCCGCTTATGCCAGCGGGCCGCCCGGCGCCTATTGCGAACTGCGCGTGCTACCGGCCAAGAACGTCTGCAAGCTGCCCGACGCCATCTCCTTCGAGACCGGCGCGGCCATGATGCTCAAGGGGCTGACGGCGCAGTACCTGCTGAAAAAGACGCTGCCAGCCGAAGGCCTGCAGGCCGGCGACTTCATCCTGTTCCATGCCGCGGCCGGCGGCGTCGGCCTGATCGCCTGCCAGTGGGCCAGGGCACTGGGCCTTCAGCTCATCGGCACGGCGGGTTCGGATGCCAAGTGCAAGCTGGCGCTGGAACACGGGGCGGCGCACGCCATCAACTACAGCACCGAAAACTTCGCTGAACGCGTGAAGGCGATCACCGGTGGCAAAGGCGTGAAGGTGGTCTACGACTCGGTCGGCAAGGACACCTACGAAGGCTCGATCGATTGCCTGCGGCCCTTCGGCTTGCTCACGGTCTTCGGCAACGGCTCGGGGCCGGTGCCGCCGATCAACCTGGGCGTGCTGGCGTCGAAGGGTTCGCTCTACGTGACGCGCCCGACGCTGTTCACCCACATCGCCACGCGCGAGGCCACGCAGGCCATGGCCGACGATCTGTTCGCGGTGGTGGAGAGCGGCGCGGTGAAGATCCCGATCGATCAGCGCTACGCGTTGGACGACGTGCAGCAGGCGCACCGCGACCTCGAAGCGCGCAAGACGACCGGCTGCACCGTCCTCACGCTGTAGCGGGCGCCGCCAGCGCTGTCTCGCGAACCAGCTGCCACACGCGCTGTGCGAGCGGCGAGGGTGCGCGATTGCGGCGATGCACCAGCATCACGCGGCGCTCGACCCGCGGCACCAGGGGCAGTGACACCAGCGCGCGCAGACCACCGGGCGGCACGGCCAGCGCCGGCATCACGCCGATGCCGATGCCCGCCTCGACCATGCGGAACACCGTGGTCGGGTGGCCCAGCTGCTGCGCCACCTCGGCCTGCACGCCATGGCTGGCCAGTGCATCGTCGATCAGCCGTCGGCTGCCCGACGCATGGTCGAGCAGCACCAGCGGGTGGCCCGCCAGCGCCGACCAGCGCACCGTCTTGCGGGCAGCCAGTGGATGGCTTGCAGGCACGACCAGTACGAAAGGGTCGTTCAAGATCGTCTCGGCGGTCAGGTCGTCGGTCGACGACGGCTCGACCACCACGCCGAAGTCGACCTCGCCGGTGCGCACGCTGTCGAGCGCGTCCTGCTGAATGCGGTCGAGCAGCACCATCTGGATGTCGGGCTCCTGCCGCGCGCAGGCGGCAATGCATGCGGGCATGAGCTGCGCCGACAGCGTCGGGCTGCTGGCCACGCGCACCTTGCCGCGCCTTGCGCTGGCCATGCCTCGCACGTCGAGCAGCGTCTGGTCGAGTTCGTCGAGCACGCGGTCGAGCCGGCCGGCCAGCGACTGACCGGCTTCGGTCAGCACCACCTCGCGCGTCGTGCGATCGAGCAGCTTCAAGCCCAGCTGCGACTCGAGCTCGCCGATCGAGCGGCTCACTGCCGGCTGCGTCAAACCGACGCTGTCGCCGGCGCGGCTGAAATTGCGCGACTGCGCTGCAGCGAGAAAGATGCGGAGTTGTCGCAAGGTGACGTTCATGCGCAGAAATCATATATCCATCAGATAAATCCATTTCTCTTCGTTGCCTGAAGCGAGCCCAATGGCGTCATGGCTCGTTCACGTTACCTCCCCGACAACTTCACGCTCGCCCTCGTCACGACGGTGGGGCTCGCCAGCCTGCTGCCAGCCTCCGGCAATACGGCGCACTTCTTCGAGCGCTTGACCACGGTGGCGATCGGCCTGCTTTTCTTCCTGCACGGCGCCAAGCTGTCGCGCGATGCGATCGTCAAGGGCATCGGCCATTGGCGCTTGCACCTGCTGGTGCTGACCTGCACTTTCTTGCTGTTCCCGGTGCTCGGACTGGTCCTGCGGCCAGTGCTGCAGCCGCTGGTCACACCGGCGCTGTACACCGGCGTGCTCTACCTCTGCGTGCTGCCCGCCACCGTGCAGTCGGCGATCGCCTTCACCTCGCTGGCGCGGGGCAACGTGCCGGCCGCGATCTGCAGCGCCTCGGCGTCGACGCTGCTTGGCGTTTTCGTCACCCCGCTGCTGGTCGGATTGATCGTGACCACCGGCGGTGCGTCGTCAGCGTCCTTCGACGCCATCGGCCGCATCCTTCTGCAGCTGATGGCACCCTTCGTGGTCGGCCACCTGCTGCGCCCGTGGATCGGGGCATGGGTCAAGCGGCACGCGTCGACGCTCACGCTGGTCGACCGCGGCTCGATCCTCCTGGTGGTCTACACAGCCTTCAGCGCGGCGGTGATCGAGGGCCTGTGGAAGCAGGTCTCGCTCACCGCGCTGATCGGCCTGTGCGTGGTGCTCGCGGTGCTGCTGGCGCTGGCGCTGGCCTCGACGACGTGGCTGGCCCGCAGGCTCGGCTTCAACAAGGCCGACGAGGTGACCATCGTGTTCTGTGGTTCCAAGAAGAGCCTTGCGAGCGGCGTGCCGATGGCGCACGTGCTGTTCGCGGCGAGCGCCGTCGGCACCGTCGTGCTGCCAGTCATGCTGTTCCACCAGATGCAGTTGATGGTCTGCGCCGTGCTGGCACAGCGCTATGCGCGGCGCTCTGTCGACGAGAACTTGCCGGTGGTCGCCAAAACGGCCTGAAGACCTGGGCGATCCAGCCCCCTTCGGTCGGTCGCTCAGGGGTTGTCGATCGGGTGCAGGCGCGATTCGCGCAGCCGGCTCGGCGCCAGCGCACCGGCCGAGTCGAGGATCGGATAGGCGATCGAACAGATGTGCGAGTTGATGCGCTTCAGGTCGCTGATCAGGTCGATGTGCAGCGAACTGGTTTCCATGCTCGGCGCCGTGCGGTCCATCAGCCGGGTCAGGTGGGTGCTGGCGTAGGCGCGTTCCAGGTCGCGGAAGCGCGCCTTTTCTTCCAGCAGCTTCTGCGCGTCACGCACGTTGCCGTTCAGGAACACGCTCATGCCCAGGCGCAGGTTCGAGACCAGGCGCTCGTGCAGCTCCACGATCTCGGCCATGCCGGCCTCCGAGAAATTGCGCTGCGGCTTGATCTTCTTGTCCTCGATGTCGATGATCACGCGCTCGATGATGTCGCCCACCTGCTCCATGTTGATGGTGAAGCTGATGATGTCGGTCCAGCGTTTGCTCTCTTCCTCGCCGAGCGCCTCGCGCGAAATCTTCGTCAGGTAGTACTTGATGTCCGAGTAGAGCCGGTCGACCACGTCGTCGAGCTTGCGCAGTTCTTCGGCCAGCTTCAGGTCGTTGTGGCGGATCACGTTGAGCATGCCGATCAGCATGGTCTCCACGATGTCGGCCTGGTGAAGTGCCTCACGCGCAGCGTTCGAGATGGCGAGCGTCGGCGTCGAAAGCGCCGACGGGTCCAGGTGCTGCGGCCGTGCGGTCGAAGAGCCTTCCTTGGGCACCGGCAGCAGGCGCTTCACCAGGTCGGCCACCCAGCCGGTGAGAAAGATGAAGCCGACGCTCACGACCACGTTGAAGGCCAGGTGATACAGCACGACCAACTGCGTCGCACCGTTCACGTAGGGGCGCACGTACTGCAGGTACATCCCGATGAAGGGCGCCGCCACCGCCACGCCGAGCAGCTTGAAGAGCAGGTTGCCAACGGTCACCTGCCGCACGGCGATGTCCGACTTGGCCGTGGTCAGCACCGCCAGCACGCCGCTGCCCAGGTTGGCGCCCAGCACCAGGCCCAGCGCGACGTCCAGCGGCACGACGGCCGACGTCGCCATCGCGGCGACGAGCAGCACCACGGCCAGGCTCGAGTACGCCACCACGGCCAGGGCCGCGCCGATGGTGATCTCCAGCAGCACGTCGCTGCTGATCGACACCAGCACCGCGCGCATCGCGGGAGAATCGAAGAGCGGACCGGTCGCCTGAACCACCAGCTGCAGCGCCAGCAGCATCAGGCCCAGGCCGATCAGGATGCGGCCGAATCGGCCCGCCGCGCTGGCCGGCCGGGTGATCGAGAAGACCACGCCCGTGAAGATGAAGAGCGGCGACAACCATGAAAGGTCGGTCGAGAACAGGACCGACATCAAGGCCGTGCCCACGTCGGCGCCGCGCATCACGGCCAGCGCCGCAGGCAGGGTGATGAGCCCCTGGCCGACGAACGAGGACGTCATGAGCGAGGTCGCGGTGCTCGACTGGACCAGCGCCGTCACGCCGATGCCCGACAGCGCTGCCGTGAATCGGTTGCGCATGCTGCGCGCCAGGAACTTGCGAAGGTTGCCGCCGAACACGCGCAGCACGCCGGTTCGAACGAGATGGGTACCCCATACCAGCAGCGCGACGGCGGCCAGCAGGTTCAAGAGATGCTTCATGGAAGCGGGCGACTATACGCCGGGGTGCGGCGAGCCCCCGGCAGCGGCCAGCCCGCACGCCCGTACGTCGGGCCGCCAGGGCTCACCTGCCGCGCCGCACGCGCCGGATCTCGTCCAGGATCAGGCAGATCGCGCCAATGGTGATGGCGCTGTCGGCCACGTTGAAGGCCGGGAAGTGACGCCCCGCCACGTGGAAGTCGAGAAAATCGACCACGTAGCCATGCATCATCCGGTCGACCACGTTGCCGATGGCGCCGCCGAGGATGCATGCCATGGCAAAGCTGAACAGCTTCTGGCCTGGGTGCGACTTGAGCATCCAGACGATGAAGATCGCTGCCGCCCCGCCGATGCCGGTGAACAGCCAGCGCTGCCAGCCGGAGTGGTCTGCCAGGAACGAGAAAGCGGCGCCGGTGTTGTGCGCGCGGACGATGTTGAAGAAGCTCGTGACGTAGGTCCAGTCGCCGAGCCGGTAGTAGCCGAGGATCAGCGTCTTGGTGAACTGGTCGAGGATGAACAGCACCAGGGCCAGGCCGAGCCAGGGCCAGATGCCCAGGCTCGACGACGACAGCTTGCGGGTGGTCGCAGTGCGGGCCATCAGGCAACGCTCCGCGCTTCGCCCGCGCCGTACAGGTTGCTGGTGCAGCGGCCGCAGAGGGTCGGATGCGCCGGATCGTGCCCGACATCGGCGCGCCAGTGCCAGCAGCGCTCGCACTTGGTGTCGGTGCTGGCCGTGACGACGGTGGCCGCATCGCCGGCCGACAGCTCGACGCTCGATGTGATGAAGATGAACTTCAGGTCGTCGCCCAGCGACGCCAGCAGCGCGTGGTCCTGCGGCATGACGGTGAGCGCCACGTTGGCCTGCAACGACGAGCCGACTTTGCCGGTGGCGCGGACCGCCTCGATCTCCTTGTTGACGCCGTCGCGGATCTCACGGATGCGCGTCCACTTGGCCAGCAGTCCGGCATCGGGCGTGCCGAGGTCGCTGTAGACCTGCGTGAAGATCGACTCGGCGTTGCCCAGCACCTTCCACGCTTCTTCGGCCGTGAAGCTGAGGAAGGGCGCCATCCAGCGCAGCATGGCCTGCGTGATGTGCCACAGCGCGGTCTGGGCGCTGCGGCGCGCGCGTGAGCCGGGGGCGGTCGTGTAGAGCCGGTCCTTCAGCACGTCGAGATAGAAGCCGCCCAGGTCTTCCGAGCAATAGATCTGCAGCTTGGCGACCACCGGGTGGAATTCGTACACCTTGTAGTGCGCCAGGATCTCGACCTGGAACTGCGCCGCGCGGGTGAGCGCATAGCGGTCGATCTCCAGAAGCTGGTCGAGCGGCACCGCATCCTTCGCGACGTCGAAGTCGCTGGTGTTGGCCAGCAGGAAGCGCAGCGTGTTGCGGATGCGCCGGTAGGCATCGACCACGCGCGCAAGGATCTTGTCGTCGCCCGCGATGTCGCCCGAGTAGTCGCTGGCTGCGACCCACAGGCGGATGATTTCCGACCCCAGCTTCTTGCTGATTTCCTGGGGGTCGATCCCGTTCTTGAGCGACTTGCTCATCTTGATGCCCTTGGCATCGACGGTGAAGCCGTGCGTGAGCAGGCCGCGGTAGGGTGCGCGGTCTTCCAGCATGCAGGCGATGAGCAGCGACGAATGGAACCAGCCGCGGTGCTGGTCGTGGCCTTCGAGGTACAGGTCGGCCTCGGGGCCGGCGTCGTGGTGCACCGTCGGGTGCGTGCCGCGCAGCACGTGATAGAAGGTCGAGCCCGAGTCGAACCACACCTCAAGGATGTCGGTGCTCTTGGTGTAGCTCGGCGCGTCTTCGGCCCCGAGAATTTCTTCGACCGTCACGCGGCTCCATGCCTCGATGCCGCCCTGCTCGACGATCGCCGCTGCCTGGTCGAGGATCTCCATGGTGCGCGGGTGCAGCTCGCCCGAATCCTTGTGCAGGAAGAAGGGGATCGGCACGCCCCAGCTGCGTTGGCGCGAGATGCACCAGTCGGGCCGGTTGGCAATCATGTCGTGCAAGCGGGCCTTGCCGTTCTCCGGGTAGAACTGTGTCTTCTCGATGGCGGCCAGCGCGGTCTGGCGCAGCGTCTGAGGCGCCTTGTCCTTGGTGAACACGCCCTCGCCCTCGTCCATGCGAACGAACCATTGCGCCGCGGCGCGGTAGATCACCGGCGTCTTGTGGCGCCAGCAATGCGGGTAGCTGTGCGTGATGCCTTCGGTGGCCAGCAGGCGATGCGCATCGCGCAGCGCGGCGATGATTTCCGGCACTGCCTTCCAGATGTGCTGCCCGCCGAACAGCGGGAAGTCGGCCGCGTAGGTACCGTTGCCCTGCACCGGATTCAGGATGTCGTCGTACGCCACGCCATGCGCGATGCACGAGTTGAAGTCGTCCACGCCGTAGGCGGGTGAGGAGTGAACCAGGCCGGTGCCATCGGTGGCGGTGGCGTAGTCGGCCAGGTACACGGGCGACAGGCGCTGATAGCCAGCGTCCACGTCGTAAAGCGGGTGCTCGAATTCGAGCCCGCCCAACGCCTCGCCCTTGACGGTCGCCAGCACCTTGCCGTCGAGCGCGTAGCGCGTCATGCACATCTCGACCAGCGAGTTGGCCAAGATCAGCAGGCCGCGTTCGGTGTCGACCAGCGAGTACTCGAGCTCGGGGTTGAGGTTGATCGCCTGGTTGGCCGGGATGGTCCAGGCGGTGGTGGTCCAGATGACGGCGAAGATGTCGCCCAGCACGTCGGGGCGGCCGAAGGCGGCCAGTACCTTGTCGCGCTCGTGCGCCTTGAAGGCCACGTCGATCGTCTGCGATTTCTTGTCGGCGTATTCGATCTCGAACTCGGCCAGCGACGAGCCGCAGTCGAAGCACCAGTACACCGGCTTCAGGCCGCGGTAGACGAAGCCGCGCTCGATCACGCGTTTGAAGGCGCGCAGCTCGCCGGCCTCGTTGGCGAAGTCCATCGTCTTGTACGGGTGGTCCCATTCGCCCAGCACGCCCAGGCGCTGGAAGTCGACCATCTGCTGCGCGATCTGCTCGGTCGCGAAGGCGCGGCTCTTGGCCTGCATGTCGTCGCGGCTCAGGTTGCGCCCGTACTTCTTCTCGATAGCGTTCTCGATCGGAAGGCCGTGGCAGTCCCAGCCCGGCACGTAGAGCGCGTCGAAGCCGTCGAGCTGGCGCGCCTTGGTGATCATGTCCTTGAGGATCTTGTTGACGGCATGACCCATGTGGATCTGGCCGTTGGCATAGGGCGGGCCGTCGTGCAGGATGAACTTGGGCGCGCCGGTGCGTGCGTCGCGCAGCCGCTTGTAGAGGCCCTGGTCTTCCCATTCCTTGACCCAGCCCGGCTCGCGCTTGGCCATGTCGCCACGCATCGGGAACGGCGTGTCGGGCAGGTTGAGGGTGGCGCGGTAGTCGTGGGTGGCGCTATCGCCTTCGAGTGAGTTGTCGGCCATGAGGGTTCCGGAAATCTGCGCTGCGATGGCAGCGCGCAAGAATCGAGGGATGCGTGCAGCGCGGGAGAACGGTGCGCGGGACGCGACGGGTGACGAAGGAGCGGGATCGGCTTCCCGCCCTAAATTCGGTCGCGCGTCGTCTGGCGGTGCACTTCCGCATGGCTCTGGACGTGCGTGGAGGCAAAGAACGCACGTGCGTCGTTGCCATCCTTCGCGATCCCTGCGGTCAGGGCTTCGAGGCTGGTGTAGCGCAATTCGTCGTGCAGTTTGTGCAGCAGTTCCACGCGGACGATTTTACCGTAGGCCCCTTCCGTTCCCAGCTCGGCAGGCCAATCCAGGCAGTGCGTCTCGAGCAGCACCCGCCCTGCGTTGACGTCGTTGGCATCCAGCGAAGGTCGCACGCCCAGGTTGGCCACGCCCTTGAGCGGTTGCGCGGCGAGCCCGTGCACCAGCACCGCAAAGATGCCGCTGGCTGCGGGCTTCCAGTGCTTGAAGCGCAGGTTGAGGGTGCGGAAGCCGTCGTCCTTGCCCGGTGCCGAGGCACCCAGCGCCCGGCCCAGCTTGCGGCCGTGCACCACATGGCCCGAGATGGCGTAGGGCCGGCCCAGCAGCGTGTGGGCGTCGGCCATGCGGCCTTCGGCCAGGGCGTCGCGCACCGCCGAGCTGGAGACGCGCAGATTCTTCACTTCGTAGCTGTTCATGCGGGCCACGTCGAAGCCATGGCGATCGCCCGCGGTGTCGAGCATGGCGTAGTCGCCAGCGCGCTTGGCACCAAAGCGGAAGTCGTCGCCTACCAGCACGTAGCGTGCGCCCAGCCCGTCGAGCAGTACGGTTTGAATGAAATCGTCGGGCGTCTTCGATGCCAGCCGGGCATCGAAGGGCAGCACGATCGTCTGTGCCACGCCGCAGCCGGCCAGTTCGCTCAACTTGTCGCGCAAGGTTCCGATGCGCGCGGGCGCCAGTTCCGGCCGCTTGCTCGCTGCGGCGAAGTAGTCGCGCGGATGCGGTTCGAACGTGAGCACGCAGCTGGGCAGCCCGCGCTGGCGCGCCTCGGTATTCAGCAGCGCCAGCATGGCTTGGTGGCCACGGTGCACGCCGTCGAAATTGCCGATGGTAAGGGCGCAGGCCGGAGCCACGCCGGGATGCCGGAACCCGCGAAAAACCTGCATGGATCGATCTGATTTTGATAGCGCTGGATGCCCGTGGGATGGGCAGGACAGGCTTGTTTGTCACAAAGCCGGTATATTGTGACGCAGTGCGTTGTGGCGCGCGCCTCGAGGGTTGCGCCACGGTCGGGTCTCTCCGTGTTCTTTCCTTTTCGTGAGGAGGCGTGTGTGAAGGTCTTGAAGCTGTCGGCCCAAGGGCTGCCCCAGTCGTGGATTTCGCTGGAAGAAGCGGTGCTCCACTACGCGGCGGACGAAGTTCGCTGGGAGGTCGGCGCGCAGGTGGCTGTGTTCCGCGGCGGGCACAACGCTGTCACCGGCATGCAGTCGCAGATCGCGATCAACAGCATCATCGGCACCAAAGGCGTGCCGCGCATCAATCCCTTCACGCAGCGGCCAGGGCTCACCAACGGCAAGCTGTTCGCGCGCGACCGCAACGTGTGCGCCTACTGCGGCAACCACTTCCACGAGGACGAGCTGACGCGCGAGCACATCATTCCTTTTGCGCAGAAAGGCATCGACGTGTGGATGAACGTGGTGACGGCCTGCAAGCCGTGCAATCACCGCAAGAGCAGCCGCACGCCCGAACAAGCCAACATGCCCTTGCTGTACGCGCCCTACGTGCCCAGCCTGTGGGAGGATTTCATCTTGCGCAACCGCCGCATCCTGGCGGACCAGATGGAGTTCCTGATGGCGCACCTGCCGCAAAGCTCGCGCCTGCACGGCTAAGGCTGCGGCGCACTCAGAAGGTCAGTTCGAGCACGCTGACGTGACCTTGCGCCAGCGGCCAGCTCAGCCCGGCCGTACGCTCGCCGTTGAACTCTGCCGTGACGCTGCGTTGCGCCTCGTTCGTCAACTTCAACTTCGAGCTCGCGACGCCCGCGCCACGCGCCGGAACGCCGGGCAGGGTGCTTAGACCGTCGAAGCGCATCTTGTCGCGCTGCGCATCGAAATAGCCGCGCGGCCGCGTGAAGATGACCAGCGATTTCGCGTCTTGGTCGGCCGGAGCGATTCGTTCCGGTCGCAGATTGATCAGTGTGCTCGACCGCGGAAACGGCGACCGGTACACATGCGTGGTGGCATAGCCCGGTGCGCTCACGACCAGTTCGTACGCCGTGCGCGCCTCGGCGACGAACGGCCCCCAGCTGCCGTCGGAGCCCACGGCGCTGTCCCAGGCGGCGTTGCCGCGGCGCGCGCCGGTGTTGCCGTCGACAGCGAACACAGTCACGCGTGCGCCGGCGATGGGCAGATTGTTCGCGAAGTTGCCGCTTGCCGGCTTCAGTGGGTCGAGTCCCAAACCGGTGACACGGCCCGACAGTGCGATGACGGCCTCGGGCTCCGCCTGGAGCGTGCGTGGCGCCGAGCCGGTAAGGAAGCGCCAGGTCGCATCGAACGCGGCGGGCGAGAACGAGGTCTCGCGATGATCGGCGCCTGCCAGCACAAGATTGGTTGCGCCCTTCAGCGCTGGGCCGTCGTAGCCGACATTCGTCGGCTTGCCGGGCATGCCGATCCAGGTGCCATCGGGCTGGGCGTACTTGTCGTTGCGGTCCGAGCGCAGCGTCAACCACTGCACGCCCGGCGTCGCCTCGTCGCCGTTCGGTCCCTTCGGTGCATTCAGCTGCCGCAGGAAGGGCGACAGGGCCGAGAACTCGCTGCCCTCGTTGTAGCCGGGAATCGCCCAGATGCCATGCGCGGGGTTGCCGCCGAGCACCGCATGGCTCACGACCTGATCGCCGCCGCCGTTCTGGATGTAGTTGCGGATCGTGTTGCCGCCGCGCGAGTTGCCGATGAGGATGACCTTGTCCGCACCGGTGGTCTGGCGCACGCGCTCCACCTCGGCTTTCAGGAAAGCCATCGAGTCCGCCGTCGAGCTGCGCCCAGGTTGCGCGACCGCATCGTTCTCGCGTGCGAGCGGCACGGGCTGGTCGAAGGCGAAGAGACGGTCGCGCGGCCATCCGTTCGATTCGAAGCGCCACACCGTGGTCTGCCACAGCGCGGCGGAGTCGCCGTTGCCGTGCACGAAGACGATCGGCGGACGCTGTTGCATCGAAGGCATGGAGGGCGCCGAAGCGCAGGCGGCGAGCAGCGTGGTGGACAGCGCCGAAGCAAGAAGGGTGCGTCGAGTGGGCATGGTGCGTGTCTGATTGAATGGAGAACGCCCGCCGGCACGACGCAGGCGGGCGTGTTCTTCTACGGTGTGATCAGGCGAAGACGCCGGCCGTTTCTTCCATGCGTGCCGACACCTCGCCCAGATGGTGCAGGGTGTCCCCGAAGCTCATCTCCATCTGCGTCAAGCGCTTGAAGTAGTGGCTCACGATGTACTCGTCGGTCACGCCGATGCCGCCGTGCAACTGCACCGCATTCTGGCCGACGAAGCGCATCGAGACGCCGAGCTGGTACTTGGCACGCGCCACGGCTTGGCGACGTTCGGCGGTCGGCGCGTTGAGCTTGAGGCTGGCGTAGTAGCTCATCGAGCGTGCCAGTTCGAGCTGCATCTTCATGTCAGCGAGGCGATGGCGCAACGCTTGGAAGGTGGCGATGGTCACGCCGAACTGCTTGCGCGTGTTCATGTATTCGACGGTCACGGCCAGCGTCTTGTCCATCACGCCGACGGCTTCGGCGCAAATGGCGGCGATGCCGATATCCACGGCATGTTCGAGCGCCGTCAGCCCGTCGAGGGTGACCAGCGCGGCTGCTGCCTTGTCGAACACGACCTCGGCTGCACGGCCGCCGTCCTGCGTGCCGTAGCCGCGTGCAGCCACGCCGTCGGCGCTGCGCTCGACCAGGAAGAGCGCGATCTTGCCGTCGACCGTGGCCGGCACGAGGTACGCGTCGGCTTGGTCGCCGGCGGGCACGACGCCCTTGGTGCCGGAGACGGTCCAGCCGTCGCCGGCCTTCGTGGCCGTCGCTTCGCACACGTCGGTGCGGTAGCGCGCCTTGCGCTCATGGTGTGCCAGCACGACCAGCGCCTGCCCGCCAGCAATGCGGGGCAGCCAGGCGTCTTTCACGTCCGCGCCCGCATAGCCGCTGAGCACACCGCCGGCGATGAGCGTCTGCGCGAAAGGCTCGAGCACGATGCCGCGCCCGAGTTCTTCCATCACCACCATGCCGGCCACCGGCCCCATGCCGAGTCCGCCGTCGTCCTCGGAAATGTACAAGCCACCCAGGCCGAGTTCGGACAGCTCGTCCCACGCCTCGCGCGAGAAGCCACCGGCGGCTTCGATGCCGCGGCGGCGCTCAAAGTCGTAGCCCTTGTCGACCCACTTGCGGACGGCGTCGCGCAGCTGTTCCTGATCGTCGGAAAAATCGAAATCCATGTCTTGTCTCCTCAGCCGAGCACCGTCTGGGCGACGATGTTGCGTTGCACTTCGTTCGAGCCGCCATAGATGGTGGTCTTGCGCATGTTGAAGTAGTTCGATGCGAGCGGCGCCAGGCCGACGTGTCCGCCGGGGAAGTCGCCCTGCCAGCCGGCATGCATCGCCTCGCGGATGAGCGGCAGCGAATAGGCGCCGCCAGCAAGCATCATCAGCTCGGTGTAGCGCTGCTGAATCTCGCTGCCCTTGATTTTGAGCAGGCCGGCGACATCGAGAGAATTCTTGCCCGAGGCCGCGGCAGACAGCACGCGCAGCACCATCATCTCGAGCGCAACCACGTCGACTTCGAGCTTGGCGATCTCGTCGCGGAAGCGCGTGTCGTCCCACAGACCCTCGGTCTTGGCGATGCGCTTCAAACGCTCGAGTTCGCGCTTGGCGCGGTTCACGTCGGCGATGTTGGTGCGCTCGTGGCTCAACAGGTGCTTGGCGTACGTCCAGCCCTTGTTCTCCTCGCCGATCAGATTTTCCGCCGGCACTTCGACGTTGTCGAACCAGACTTCGTTCACCTCGACGCTGCCGTCGAGCAGCTTGATCGGGCGCACCGTGACGCCGGGCGACTTCATGTCGAGCAGCAGGAAGCTGATGCCGGTCTGCGGCTTGCCCTCGCTGCTGGTGCGCACGAGGTTGAACATCCAGTCGCCGTACTGGCCGAGCGTGGTCCAGGTTTTCTGGCCATTGACGATGTACTTGTCGCCTTGGCGTTCGGCTTTGGTCTTGAGCGAGGCCAGGTCGGAGCCCGAACCCGGTTCGCTGTAGCCCTGGCTCCACCACACCTCGCCGCTGGCGATGCCGGGCAGGAAGCGCTTGTGCTGTTCAGGCGTGCCGAACGCCTGGATCACTGGCGCGACCATCACCGGCCCGAAGGGCACGATGCGCGGGGCGCCCGCCAGCGCGGTTTCTTCCTCAAAGAGATGGCGCTCGATCGCTGTCCAGCCCGGGCCACCGAATTCCTTGGGCCAGCCGTAGCCCAGCCAGCCCTTCTTGCCGAGAATCTTGGCCCAGCTCTGAAGATCGTCGCGTGTGAGTTCCAAGGCGTTGTGCACCTTGTGCGAGATCTCTTGCGGCAGGTTCTCCTTGACCCAGGCGCGAATGTCTTCCCGGAACTTCTGTTCTTCGGGCGTGAAGCTCAAATCCATGCTTGCCTCGCTGTGTTGATCCGTTGCCGCAGGAGAAGGCGGCGTGTCTCCGGAGCCCGACTTTTTAGCACGCTCGTGCGCGAATCGGGTGTCCGCGCTGCGACAAGTCGCGACGAACCGGCCCCCAGCAAATGAGTCCGGTTTGGCCGCGGATAATCCCGCGTCCCATGAAGCACATCGTGATATTGATTTCCGGCGAAGGCTCCAACATGGCCGCCATCGTTCGGGCCGCCGAGCAACAGCGTTGGGCGGAGCGCTTCGGTGCAAGCGTTGCTGCAGTCATCGCCAACAAGCCGGAAGCAGGTGGCCTGCGCTTCGCCCGCGACCGAGGCATCGCTGCGGAGGCCGTTTCGCACAAGGCTTTTGCAACGCGCGAGGCCTTTGACGCCGCGTTGGCCGCAGCGGTCGACGCGCACTCGCCGGCGCTGGTGGTGCTGGCAGGGTTCATGCGCATCCTGACCCCCGTCTTCGTCCGGCGTTACGCCGGACGGCTGTTGAACATCCATCCTTCGCTGCTGCCGGCTTTTCCGGGACTCGACACGCACCGTCGTGCCATCGAAGCCGGCTGCCGCGTCGCTGGTGCGACGGTCCACCAAGTGACTGTCGAACTCGACCATGGTCCGATCCTCGACCAGGCGATCGTTCCGGTGCTGCCTGGTGACACGGCCGAGGGTCTGGCAGCGCGGGTGCTCACGCAGGAACATCTGCTGTACTCGCGCGCCATCGAGCGCTGGCTTCATGAAGGAGCTGGCGACACCGACTCTTCATGAAGTCTTCTAAATGGCGCCGGAATGACGGTGCGCTGCGGTTGAGTCGGATCGATCAGGCGATCTTCAGGAAGCGCGGCCGTGAGCGCCCTTCGAAGACGATCGTTTCGCTGAACATCGCCGCCGGCCGCACCCAGAGGCCGCGCTGCCCGTAAAGCGCGCGGTAGAGCGTCATCGGCTCAAGCGTTTCGCTGTGGCGCACCGTGCCGACGACTTCGTAGTCGCCGCCCTTGTAGTGACGATAGAGGCCGAGCGGGGTTTCGATCAGAGGCGGCAGGTCGTTGTCGGTCATGCGATGTGGCGATGAGCAGGGAAAAGCCGGCGATTCTCGCGTGGCCGACAACTTTGCCCAACGTCTGAACGGGGAGCGAGCCGCGGCTGAGACAATCGGGGCATGCACCCCAAAGCCCTGTTGGAAGCCTGCGCCGATCTCGTCGGCCTCGTCTTGAAGTTCGATCATCCGGCCGATCAGGTCGTTTCCCGTTTCTTTCGCGATCACCGTGAGTTCGGTCCGCGCGAGCGCGCCACATTGGCAGAGACCGTCTTCACCGTCCTGCGCAAAAAGCTGCTCTTCGATCATCTGTCGCCTTCCGGCAGCGGTTCGAAGGAGCGCCGGATGGCGATCCTCGGTTTTTACGGCCCACGCGATTTTTTGAAGAGCGCCCTGAACGACACCGAGAAGCGCTGGCTCGACAACTGCGATGCCGTCCGTCCCGAAGACCTGCTCGAGCGCCACCGACACAATTTGCCCGAATGGCTGGTCGCCCCGCTGAAGGCGCAGCTGGGCGACCAGTTCTGGGCACTGGCAGAAAGCCTGCAGCAACCCGCGCCACTCGATTTGCGCGTCAACGCCCTGCATGACAAGCGCGCCGACGTCCAAAAAGAACTCGCGCTCGCGTCAATCAAGGCGGTCGCCACGCCGTTCTCGCCATGGGGCCTGCGCATCGACGGAAAACCTGCGCTCACGAAGCTGGACGCCTTCGCCCGCGGTGCGGTCGAGGTGCAGGATGAGGGATCGCAGTTGCTTGCGATGTTGCTCGACGCCAAGCGCGGCGAGATGGTGGTGGACTTTTGCGCCGGCGCCGGCGGCAAGACGCTGGCGATCGGCGCCACGATGCGGAACACCGGCCGGCTCTATGCTTTCGACACCTCGGCACACCGGCTCGATGCGCTCAAGCCACGGCTGGCGCGGAGCAAGCTGTCGAACGTTCACCCGGCAGCAATCGCGCACGAACGCGACGAACGCATCAAACGGCTGGCCGGCAAGATCGACAGGGTGCTGGTGGATGCACCGTGCTCGGGCCTGGGGACGCTGCGGCGAAATCCGGATCTGAAATGGCGACAGTCGCCCCAATCGGTTGAGGAAATGACGCTCAAGCAGACGGCGATCCTTCAGAGCTCGTCACGGCTGGTGAAATCCGGCGGGCGACTGGTGTACGCCACCTGCAGCGTGCTGCCGCAGGAAAACGAGGCGATTGCGGAGGCCTTCAGTGCGGCGAACCCCGATTTCGAACCGCAAGAGGCGACCGAACTGCTGTCGGCGCTGAAAGTGGAGGGAGCTGCGCAACTCGGCGCGGGCGGCCCGAACGCCACGCGCTACCTGAGGCTCTGGCCGCACCGGCACGCGACCGACGGATTCTTCGCTGCGGTATGGAACCGGAAGTAGGCGCGGCACTCCAATCAGGGGTGAAAACGCCTGCGGAATCAAGGATTTAGGGCTTTTTCGAGCCTCTCCCTTTAAAATCGCGGGTTACCTGAAGGCTGCACCTTCGTGTGGCCAGGAGTACTGATTTCAATGTTGCTTCCTGACTCTGCCGTCCTGAGCGCGGCCATCGACTGGCTTGGACACGGCTTGTGGGACATCGCATGGTGGGAAATCGTGTTGTACACGCTCGTCACCACGCACATCACCATCGTCGGTGTGACCGTCTTCCTGCATCGCACGCAAACGCATCGGGCGATGGACCTGGGGCCGATCCCGTCACATTTCTTCCGCTTCTGGCTGTGGCTCGGAACCGGCATGGTCACCAAGGAATGGGTCGCTATCCACCGTAAGCATCACGCCAAATGCGAGACCGAGGAAGACCCGCACAGCCCGCAGGTCAAGGGCATCGACGAGGTCATGTGGCGCGGCGCGGAGCTGTACCGCAAGGAATCCAAGAACAAGGAAACTATGGCGCGCTACGGCCATGGCACGCCGGACGACTGGATCGAGCGCAACCTTTATTCGCGTTTCAGCTGGCAGGGCGTGGGTTTGATGCTGGTCATCAATCTCGGACTTTTCGGCGCCGCGGGCGCTGCAGTCTGGGCCGTGCAGATGCTCTGGATCCCGTTCTGGGCGGCCGGCGTGGTGAACGGCATCGGCCATTTCTGGGGCTACCGGAATTTTGAGGCGGTCGATGCCAGCCGCAACATTTCGCCGATCGGCATCATCATCGGCGGCGAAGAGCTCCACAACAATCACCACACGTATCCGACCTCGGCCAAGTTCTCGGTCAAGAAATACGAGTTCGACATCGGCTGGGCCTACATCATCTTGATGCAGAAGATCGGTTGGGCCAAGGTCAAGAAGTTGCCGCCGAAGATGCTGATGGGTGACGTTCGACCGGTTGCCGATGAAAAGACACTGGAGGCGGTGATCGCCAATCGCTACGAGGTAATGGCAGGCTACGCACGCGAGGTGCGCCGCACGACCCGCCAAGAGCTCGACTTGCTCAAGGCCAAGGGGGCAGACCTCTCTGGGTTGAAGGCTGCCAAGCGCTGGCTGCATCGCGATGACGACAAGGTGCCAGCGGCGGCTCGCACGCACATCGTGCAGGCTCGGGCCGAGCATCCGGTGCTCGACAAGATGGTGACAATGCGTGAAGAGTTGCGCCAGCTGTGGCTCAACACTTCTCACTCGCGTGAGCAGCTGGCCTCCGACTTGGCCGCTTGGTGCCGCCGAGCGGAAGAGAGCGGCATTGCGGGCTTGCGTGAGTTCTCGACGCGGCTGCGCGCTGCACGTACCTGAGACACGGTCCCGCAGCGCTCGAAGAAGCCGGCCAATGCGCCGGCTTTTTTGCGCCTCGTACGCCTCGAATTCCACTTCGCATTGCATAGAAAAATGCGATGCCCATGAAAAAACCCGCTGGATCGCAGCGGGTTTTTTCGGTCATCGCGCTGAATCACTTCAGCTTGATTTCCTTGTATTCGACGTGCTTGCGCGCCTTCGGATCGAACTTCATGATCGACATCTTTTCAGGCATCGTCTTCTTGTTCTTGCTGGTCGTATAGAAATGGCCGGTACCCGCAGTGGATTCCAGCTTGATCTTTTCGCGTCCGCCTTTGCTCGTTGCCATGATGGTGTTCCTTAAGCTTGGCCGCGTGCACGCAGGTCTGCGAGCACGGCATCGATGCCGTTTTTGTCGATCAAGCGCAGTGCAGCGCTCGAAACGCGGAGGCGAACCCAACGGTTTTCGGTCTCGACCCAGAAACGACGGTATTGCAGGTTCGGCAGGAACCGGCGCTTGGTTTTGTTGTTGGCGTGGGAAACATTGTTCCCGACCATCGGGCCTTTGCCCGTGACGTCACATACGCGTGCCATGTGGACACTCTTTCTTTAAACAGCTGGCACCTGGTGGGCCCGGAGGCCCGCGCGACAAGGATGTCGAGAGGTGTTTTGCAGCTTGACCTCGCCAGAAACGGGTGGCGGTACCCCGGCTGCCAAGGGTGCACCAGATGCACCAGATTTCGGCAAAGCCTCGGATTATAGCCTACAGGAAAGGGTCGATGCGCGCCGACGGGGTCAGGCTGCAACGCCGTTGACGCGCGATCAGAGCCAAGTTGACTATTCCTGCTCGAGAAACCGCTGTGCATCCAGCGCTGCCATGCATCCGGTGCCCGCACTGGTGATCGCCTGGCGATAGATGTGGTCCTGCACGTCGCCAGCAGCAAAGACGCCGGGCACGCTCGTCATGGTCGCCAGGCCCTGGAGCCCCGATTTGGTGACGATGTATCCGTCTTTCATCTCGAGCTGGCCCTGAAAGATGTCGGTGTTGGGGTGGTGCCCGATGGCGATGAAGCAACCCTTGAGGTCAATCTGCTCCGTGTCGCCGTCGTCGGTGCTCTTCAGCCGGATGCCGGTCACGCCCGAGTCGTCACCGAGCACTTCGTCGAGCACCTTGTGTGTCTTCAGAACGATCTTCCCCTCAGCCACCTTTTCGTTGAGCTTGTCGACCAGGATCGGCTCCGCCTTGAATTTGTCGCGCCGATGGACCAGCGTCACCTTGCTGGCGATGTTGGAGAGGTAGAGCGCTTCTTCCACGGCGGTGTTGCCGCCGCCGATCACGCAGACCTCCTGCTCGCGATAGAAGAATCCGTCGCAGGTTGCGCAGCCAGAAACGCCACGGCCCATGAAGCGCTGCTCGGAATCCAGGCCTAGGTATTTGGCCGACGCGCCAGTCGCGATGATGAGCGCGTCGCAGGTGTAGGTGCCGCTGTCACCTGTCAGGGTGAAAGGGCGCTGACTGAAGTCGACCTGGCTGATGTGATCGAAGACGATTTGTGTGTTGAAGCGCTCTGCATGTTCCAAGAAGCGCTGCATCAATTCAGGCCCTTGAACACCGTGCACATCAGCTGGCCAGTTGTCGACTTCGGTCGTGGTCATGAGCTGGCCGCCTTGCGCCATGCCGGTGATCAGAAGCGGCTTCAAGTTGGCGCGGGCGGCGTAGACGGCTGCCGTGTAGCCGGCAGGTCCTGATCCCAAAATAAGGACCTTTGCATGTTGTGACGACGTCATATATGGAAAACTGGCGTTGATCCTGTATCAGGGTGTACATTTTGCGGGAAGTGATAACGACGAGTATCACTTGCTGCTCCGCCTCAGGGAGGCGGCATTTTCAATGCGTGCGATTGTATTAATCCATAGATTGAACGTCGCGCGGTCTAAGGGGATTGATGAATGTCGATGCTGTCCAACCTTGAATTGCTCAGGCGCGTGCCCTTGTTCGCCGCGCTGACGCCCACCCAGTCGGCCAGCATCGCCGACGCCATCGTGAAGAAGCGGTTCAAGCGTGCCGAGATGGTGGTGGAGCAGGGCAAGAAGTCGGATGCGCTCTACATCATCCTGACCGGAAGGGCGCGCGTCATGAGCACCGACAGCCGCGGCAGGGAGGTCATCCTCGCCACTCTGCAGCCCGGGGACTACATCGGCGAAATGAGTCTGATTGACGACGAGCCGCATTCGGCGACGGTTCGCACGGAGATCCAGACCGACGTCCTGATGCTCGGTCGCGATGCCTTCTCGCGGTGCCTGCCAGAGAACTCATCGATGTCTTACAACATCATGCGAGGCCTGGTTCAGCGGCTGCGGCATGCCGACCGAAAAATCGAATCGCTGGCGCTGATGGACGTCTACGGCCGCGTGGCGCGTTCGTTGATCGAATTCGCCGTTGACGATGGACAAGGAAATCTCAAGATTCGCGACAAGATTTCGCGCCAGGATCTGGCGAAGATGGTCGGCGCATCGCGCGAAATGGTGAGCCGCGTCATGAAGGACCTGGAAGAGCGTGGTTTTGTTCAGACGCAAACCGACGGTTCGATGCTCGTCAAGGATCGGCTCTCCTCGCTGGCTTGAGGCTTGTCGGGGTCAGCCTGGCCCGCAGTGTGTGCGAAAACGCCACGCTGCCCTTCAGGTCGTGCCGTTTTCCGTTGTAGGCTTCATGCGCCCGCGGCTTTTGGTGCCGCTGCGGCGCTGAGCCACACATGACCTACTCGCTGAACACACTCCAGTCCTCGACCCCCGGCGCGCCGCCGCCGGTTCGCTTGCGCGCGATGCGCTTCGCCCACGAAATCACGCTCATTGCGGGCTTCGTCGGGCTGCTGTTCTGGCTGATCGCCATGCTCAGTTTCACGCCCTCCGATGCGGCTTGGTCGACCTCTGGAACGGGCGGCGAGGTGAAGAACTGGGGTGGGCGCATCGGCGCCTGGCTGGCCGATGGCAGCTACTTTCTGGCCGGTTATTCGGTGTGGTGGTGTTTGGCGGCAGGCTCGCGTGTCTGGTTGTCGTCTTTGGCAGGCTGGCTGCGTGGCGGGGAGGCCGGTGGCGGCACGGCGCCGGCGCCGCTCGGGCGTTTCAACCGCAGCCGACTGGCTTTCTGGTTCGGACTGGTGCTGCTGCTCTGTGCCAGCGCCATGCTCGAATGGTCGCGCCTCTACCGTCTGGAGTTCCGCCTGCCGGGCCATGGCGGTGGCGTGCTGGGCTATTGGGTCGGCCCGATGAGCGTGAGATGGATGGGTTTTACCGGCTCGGCGCTGATCGCCATCGCCGCTGGCGTCGTGGGTTCCGCGTTGGTGTTCCGATTTTCCTGGAGTCATATCGCCGAGCGCATCGGTGCGCGGGTCTATTCGCTGTTCGAGTCGCGACGCGAGAAACGAGAAATTGCCGAGGACATTGCCATGGGCCGGCAAGCCGCTCGCGAGCGCGAAGAGGTCGGCTTCGCGAACGATCAGGATCGCGACAACGAGCCGGTCTTGGAGGATGCATCGACGCCGTCCGAACCGAGGGCGCCCCGTCGCCGTCCACCGTCGCCGCCGGTGCAGATCGAACCTGCGATGACCGATGTGCCCAAGAGCGACCGCGTCGTGAAAGAGCGCCAGAAGCCGCTGTTCAAGGAGCTGCCCGACAGCAAGCTGCCACAGGTCGATCTGCTGGACGCGGCACAGCTGCGCCAGGAGACAGTCTCGAGCGACACGCTGGAGATGACCTCCCGGATGATCGAGAAGAAGCTCAAGGACTTCGGCGTCGAGGTTCGCGTGGTGCTGGCTTCTCCCGGGCCGGTGATCACACGCTACGAGATCGAGCCGGCCACCGGCGTGAAGGGTTCGCAGATCGTCGGACTGGCGAAGGACTTGGCGCGTTCGCTGTCGCTGGTGTCGATCCGCGTGGTCGAGACCATCCCTGGCAAGAACTACATGGCCCTCGAGCTGCCGAACGCCAAGCGGCAGTCGATCAAGCTGAGCGAAATCCTGGGCTCGCAGGTCTACAACGAAGGCAAGTCCTTCCTCACGATGGGCCTGGGCAAGGACATCATCGGCAACCCGGTGGTGGCCGACCTCGCCAAGATGCCGCACGTGCTGGTGGCCGGTACCACAGGCTCAGGCAAGTCGGTGGGCATCAACGCGATGATCCTGAGCCTGCTCTACAAGGCCGAGGCGCGCGACGTGCGCCTGCTCATGATCGACCCGAAGATGCTCGAAATGTCGGTCTACGAAGGCATTCCGCATCTGCTGGCGCCGGTGGTCACCGACATGCGGCAGGCGGCCCATGGCCTGACCTGGTGCGTGGCCGAGATGGAGCGCCGCTACAAGCTCATGAGCAAGCTCGGCGTGCGCAACCTGGCGGGCTACAACGTCAAGATCGACGAGGCCAAGGCGCGCGAGGAGTTCATCTACAACCCCTTCAGCCTGACGCCGGACGACCCGGAGCCGCTGAAGCGCGAGCCGCACATCGTTGTGGTCATCGACGAACTGGCCGACCTGATGATGGTGGTCGGCAAGAAGATCGAAGAACTGATCGCGCGTCTGGCGCAGAAGGCGCGCGCTGCCGGCATCCATTTGATCCTTGCCACGCAGCGGCCCAGCGTCGACGTGATCACCGGCCTGATCAAGGCCAACATTCCGACCCGCATCGCCTTCCAGGTGTCGAGCAAGATCGATTCGCGCACCATCCTCGACCAGATGGGGGCCGAAGCCTTGCTCGGCATGGGTGACATGCTTTACATGCCGAGTGGTACTGGCTTGCCGATTCGCGTGCATGGTGCGTTTGTGAGCGACGAGGAAGTGCACCGCGTGGTGGCTTATCTCAAGAGCCAGGGCGCGCCCGACTACATCGAGGGCGTGCTCGAAGGGGGAACCGTCGACGGCGACGGCGATCTACTCGGAGACGGTGGCGACGCGGAAAAGGACCCGATGTACGACCAGGCGGTCGAGGTCGTGCTCAAGAACCGCAAGGCCAGCATCTCGCTGGTACAGCGTCACCTGAAGATCGGCTACAACCGCGCCGCGCGGCTGGTCGAGGACATGGAAAAAGCCGGGTTGGTCAGCGCCATGAGCGGTGCCGGCCAGCGCGAAATTTTGGTGCCTGCGCGCGCCGAATGAACGGAATGCAATGCAGTCGTTGAAGAAGACGTGGGTAGGTTTGAGTCTCATGACCGCCGCCATGGCCGCATGGGCCGGCGGCATGGAAAGCCTCGAAGCTTTCGTGAAGAACGTGAAGTCCGGCCGTGCCGAATTCACACAAACCGTGACGGCACCGGCGCGCGAAGGCCAGCCGTCGCGCGCCAAGGTGTCTACCGGCACTTTCGAATTCCAGCGGCCGGGCAAATTCAAGTTCGACTACAAGAAGCCTTTCGCCCAATCCATCGTCGCCGACGGCCAGACGCTGTGGCTCTACGACGCCGACCTGAACCAGGTCACACAGCGCGCGCAGGCACAGGCGCTCGGCTCGACGCCTGCCGCGCTGATCGCGGCGGCGCCCGATCTGCGCGCGCTGCAAGCCGATTTCACGCTCGAGTCGGCGCCCGAGCGCGACGGTCTGCAATGGGTCAAGGCGACTCCGAAGGCGAAGGACGGACAGTTGCAGGGCATCCAGGTGGGCTTCCAAGGCGAGGCGTTGGCGGCGCTCGAAATCCAGGACAGCTTCGGCCAGCGTTCGGTGCTCAAGTTCAGCAAGGTCGAAGTCAATCCCGCACTGGGCGCGAGCACCTTCGCTTTCAAGGCGCCGGCTGGTGCCGACGTGCTCAAGCAATAGCAATAGCCGCGGTGCCGCGGGCGCGCTGCGGCCGCGGCGAGAATGGGCCGACGCCATGGCCATTTCCACCCTGCCTCCTCTCGCCGAACGCCTGCGCCCCGCCACCCTGGGCGAGGTGATCGGCCAGCAGCAACTGCTCGGTCCGGGCATGCCGCTGCGCATCGCCTTCGAATCCGGCCAGCCGCACTCCTGCATCCTCTGGGGCCCGCCGGGCACCGGCAAGACCACGATCGCGCGGCTCATGGCCTATGCCTTCGACGCGCAATTCCTCAGCATCAGCGCCGTCCTCGGCGGTGTGAAGGACATCCGCGAGGCCGTCGAGCGCGCCACCACCGCGCGCGACGGGCTGGAGCAGCGCCGCACCATCGTGTTCGTCGACGAGGTGCATCGCTTCAACAAGAGCCAGCAGGACGCGTTCCTGCCGCATGTGGAGTCGGGCCTGTTCACCTTCATCGGTGCGACCACCGAAAATCCGTCGTTCGAGGTCAATTCCGCGCTGTTGTCTCGGGCTGCGGTGTATGTGCTGCAGCCCCTCGACGAAGCCGACCTGAAGCAGATCGTGGCCAAGGCACAGGCGATCGATGCGGTCCCGGCCATCGAAGAGGCGGCCGTCGGCCGGCTCGTGGCCTATGCCGACGGCGATGCGCGCCGACTGCTCAATACGCTCGAGACGCTGTCCGTGGCCGCGCGCTCCGAGAAGCTCGACCATATCTCCGACGATTGGCTGCTGCGCGTGCTGGGCGAGCGCATGCGTCGCTACGACAAAGGCGGCGAGCAGTTCTACGACACCATCAGCGCGCTGCACAAGTCGGTGCGCGGCAGCGACCCCGACGCGGCGCTGTACTGGTTCGTGCGCATGCTCGACGGCGGCGCTGATCCGCGCTACATGGCGCGACGCCTGGTGCGCATGGCCAGCGAAGACATTGGCCTGGCGGACCCGCGCGCGCTTCGGCTGGCGCTCGACGCGGCCGAGGTCTATGAACGGCTGGGCACGCCCGAAGGCGAACTCGCCTTGGCGGAGTGCGTGATCTACCTGGCCATCGCGCCGAAATCGAATGCGGTCTACAAGGCCTACAACGAGGTCAAGGCCTTCATCAAGAAAGACGGCACCCGCCCGGTGCCGATGCATCTTCGCAACGCGCCGACCAAGCTCATGAAGGACCTTGATTACGGCAAGGGTTATCGCTACGCGCACGACGAGGATGGCGGCTTCGCGGCCGGCGAGAGCTATTTGCCCGACGGCATGGCCGCGCCCGGTTTCTATCGGCCGGTCGAACGCGGGATGGAGATTCGCATCGCAGAGAAGATGCGCGAACTGCAGCGTCGCAACGAGGGTGCTGCCAGATAACCGTGCGAACCCGCCAGCGGGCGCCATCGAACCGTTTGCGCGTCAAGGGGTAAACCCCCCGGCCTGCTGGCCCGGATCGGGGCACGCTCGTGACTACAATTCCGCCCACAAATCCGCCCGCGGCACATGCTGGCGGGTTTTTTGCTAGATGAACCCGCAGCACCCATCCGGCGTTTGCAGGGGGGCGAAAGCACCTCGCAAAGGTGCCATCACTTAGGACTCTCGTTATGGAAATCTTGCTGCAGCAGATCATCAATGGTCTGGTTCTCGGCAGCATGTATGCCTTGATAGCCTTGGGCTACACCATGGTGTACGGCATCATCAATCTCATCAATTTCGCCCATGGCGAAGTCCTGATGGTCGGCGCGCTGACCAGTTGGACCGTGATCGGGCTCATGCGCGACGCCATGCCAGGCGCGCCCGGCTGGCTGATCCTGCTGCTGGCGCTGATCATCGCGTGCGTGGTCGCGGCCACGCTCAACTTCGTGATCGAGAAAGTCGCGTACCGGCCGCTGCGCAACAGCCCCAAGCTGGCGCCGCTCATCACGGCCATCGGCATGTCGATTCTGCTGCAGACGCTGGCGATGATCATCTGGCGCCCGACCAACAAGGCGTACCCCACGCTGCTGCCGAGTGAATCGATCGTGGTCGGCGGTGCGTCCATTTCGCCGACGCAGATCATGATCCTGGTGGTCACGGCGGTCTCGCTGGCCATCCTGACCTGGCTGGTCAACTACACCAAGTTGGGCCGCGCAATGCGCGCCACTGCCGAGAACCCGCGGGTCGCGTCGCTGATGGGCATCCGGCCCGACATGGTGATCTCGGCAACCTTCATCATCGGCGCCGTGCTCGCAGCCATCGCTGGCGTGATGTACGCGTCCAACTACGGCATCGCGCAGCACGCCATGGGTTTCGGCCCGGGCCTCAAGGCCTTCACGGCGGCCGTGTTCGGCGGCATCGGCAACCTGGCCGGCGCGGTGGTCGGCGGCATCCTGCTCGGCCTGATCGAGGCCATCGGTGCGGGTTATCTGGGCACGGTCACCGGCGGCGTGCTCGGCAGCCAGCACAGCGACATCTTTGCTTTCGTCATCCTGATCCTGACGCTGACCGTGCGGCCTTCCGGCCTGCTGGGCGAGCGCGTGGCAGACCGAGCCTGAAGGAGAAGACGCCATGAAAAGCAAGAACCTCATCGTCTTCCTGATCGCCGCGGTCGCGCTGCTCGCACTGCCGTTGCTGCTGCAGACGCAGGGCAATGCGTGGGTCCGTATCGTCGACATCGCGCTGCTCTACGTGCTGCTGGCCCTGGGCCTGAACATCGTGGTCGGCTACGCCGGCCTGCTGGACCTGGGCTACGTCGCTTTCTTCGCGATCGGCGCCTACCTGTACGCATTGCTTGGCTCGCCGCACCTGACCGAGACCTTCCCGGCCATCAAGGCAATGTTTCCGGGGGGCCTGCACGCGCCGCTGTTGATCGTGATTCCGCTGGCGCTGGTGCTGGCGGGCGTGTTCGGCGTGATGCTCGGTGCACCGACGCTGCGCCTGCGCGGCGACTACCTCGCAATCGTGACGCTCGGCTTCGGCGAGATCATCCGCGTGTTCCTGAACACGCTCGACCACCCGGTCAACATCACCAATGGCCCCAAGGGCCTGGACGCCATCGAGCCGGTGCACTTCTGGGGCCTGAACCTCGGGAGGCCGCTCAAGCTGGGCGACTACACGATCTCCTCGGTGTCGCTCTATTACTACCTGTTCCTGGCGCTGGTGATCTTCACCGTGATCATCTCGCACCGCCTGCAGCTGTCGCGCATCGGCCGCGCCTGGATGGCCATCCGCGAGGACGAGATCGCCGCCAAGGCGATGGGCATCAACACCCGCAACATGAAGCTGCTGGCCTTCGGCATGGGCGCCAGCTTCGGCGGCGTATCGGGCGCGATGTTCGCGTCGTTCCAGAGCTTCGTGTCGCCCGAGTCCTTCAGCCTGATGGAGTCGGTGATGATCGTCGCCATGGTGGTGCTGGGCGGCATCGGCCACCTGCCGGGGGTGATCCTCGGTGCGGTGCTGCTCGCTGCGCTGCCCGAGGTGCTGCGCTACGTGGCGGGCCCGTTGCAGTCGATGACCGACGGCCGGCTCGATGCGTCGATCCTGCGCCAGTTGTTCATCGCGCTGGCCATGATCGTGATCATGCTGGTGCGTCCGCGCGGCCTGTGGCCGTCGCCCGAGCACGGCAAGTCGCTCAAGCGCAAGAGCGGTGATGCGACGCCCGTCGAGCTCGCTGGTGTGGACAACCCCGCCGACGAGGTGCCGCACAAGCCTGCGCGTTCGATGTCGATCAACCCCTGAACGGATGGAATCCCAGACCATGACTGACACCATCCTTGAAGTCCGCGGCATTTCCAAACGCTTCGGCGGGCTGCAAGCCCTGTCGGACGTTGGCATCAAGATCCAGCGCGGCCAGGTCTACGGCCTGATCGGCCCCAACGGCGCCGGCAAGACCACCTTCTTCAACGTGATCACCGGCCTCTACACGCCCGACAGCGGCAGCTTCGAGCTGGCCGGGAAGCCCTACCAGCCGACGGCGGTGCACGAAGTGGCCAAGGCCGGCATCGCGCGCACCTTCCAGAACATCCGGCTCTTCGCGGACATGACCGCGCTGGAGAACGTGATGGTCGGGCGCCACGTGCGCACGCATTCGGGCGTGATCGGCGCCATGCTGCGCACCGGCAGCTTCAAGGCCGAAGAGGCCGCGATCGCCGAGCGTGCATACGAACTGCTCGAGTACGTCGGCATCGCCAAGTTCGCCGACTACAAGGCCCGCACGCTGAGCTACGGCGACCAGCGCCGCCTGGAGATCGCTCGCGCGCTCGCCACCGACCCACAGCTCATCGCGCTCGACGAGCCCGCCGCCGGCATGAACGCGACCGAGAAGGTCATGCTGCGCGAGCTCATCAGCCAGATCCGCAAGGACAACCGCACCATTCTGCTGATCGAACACGACGTGAAGCTGGTGATGGGCCTGTGCGACCGCCTCACGGTGCTCGATTACGGCAAGCAGATCGCCGAGGGCACGCCCGCGGAAGTCCAGAAGAACGAAAAGGTGATCGAGGCTTACCTCGGCACCGGAGGCCACTGACATGAGTGAAACGATCATCGCCACGGCGCCGGCAACGACCGGTAGCACCGGCAAAACCCTGCTCAAGGTCTCGGGACTCAAAGTCGCCTACGGTGGCATCCAAGCCGTCAAGGGCGTCGACTTCGAAGTGCATGAGGGCGAACTGGTGTCGCTCATCGGCTCGAACGGCGCCGGCAAAACGACGACCATGAAGGCCATCACCGGCACGCTGCCGTTCGTCGAGGGCGATATCGAATTCCTGGGCCGCAGCATCAAGGGCCGCGGCGCCTGGGACCTGGTCGGCGAAGGCCTGGTGATGGTGCCCGAAGGCCGTGGCGTGTTCACGCGCATGACGATCACCGAGAACCTGCAGATCGGCGCCTACATCCGCAACGACAAGGGCGGCATCGCGGCGGACATCGAGCGCATGTTCACCATCTTCCCGCGCCTGCGCGAGCGCAAGGACCAGCTCGCTGGGACGATGTCCGGCGGCGAGCAGCAGATGCTGGCCATGGGCCGTGCGCTCATGGCGCGCCCCAAGGTGCTGCTGCTCGACGAACCTTCGATGGGCCTGTCTCCGATCATGGTCGACAAGATCTTCGAAGTGGTGAAGAACGTCTACGACCAGGGCGTGACCGTGCTGCTGGTCGAGCAGAACGCGAGCCGCGCGCTGCAGATCGCCGACCGCGGCTACGTGATGGAATCGGGCCTGATCACGATGGCGGGTGACGCGAAGATCATGCTCAACGACCCGAAAGTGCGCGCGGCCTACCTCGGCGAGTGATCGCGTTCAGCGCCCGCGAAAAAGCCGCCCTCGGGCGGCTTTTTCAATGATGCCGGCGTGCGTCAGTCGACCTTGGCTCCCGTCGCCTTCACCACCTTCTCGTACTTCGCCAGTTCGCTCTTCATGAAAGCGCCGAACTGTTCGGGCGTGTTCGACACCGGCTCCGCCAGCAGGCCGGCGAAGCGCGTTTTCGTCTCCGGTGAATTCAGCGCCGCGACGAAAGCCTGGTTCAGTTTGGCAACGACATCGGGCGGCGTGCCGGCCGGCGCGACCAGGCCCCACCAGGTGTCGATCGCGAAGCCCTTGAGCGTTGCGGCCACGGCTGGCACGCCGGGCAGGGCGCTGCTGGGTTGTGCGGTCGTCACGGCGATGGCCTTGAGCTTGCCCGAACGGATGTTCGGCGCGGCTGTGGCCAGGTTGTCGAAGTTGAAGTCGACCTGACCCGACAGCAGGGCCAACTGCGCCGGATTGCCGCCGTTGTACGGAATGTGCACGGCGAAGATGCCGGCCTGCTGCTTGAACATTTCGCCGGCCAGATGCCCGGCGCTGCCGTTGCCGCCGCTGCCGTAGTTGAGCTTGCCGGGGTTGGCCTTGCCGTAGGCGATCAGTTCGGCCACCGTGTTGATCTTCAGCCGCTGCGCCGCATCGGCATTCATGACCAGCACGTTCGGCACGCGGACCATCTGCGTAATGGGCGCGAAGTCGGTGGCGGCGTTGTACGGCATCTTGCTGTAGAGCCACGGGTTGACCGCGTTCGTCGCGGTGGCTGCGATGCCGATGGTCAGGCCGTCGGGCGCAGCCTTGGCCACGGCGTCAGCGCCGATGTTGCCGCCGGCCCCCGGCTTGTTGTCGATGATCACCGTGCCCAGCGAATCCTTCACGCGCTCGGCCAGGATGCGGGCCGTGACGTCGATCGGCCCGCCGGCTGCGTACGGCACCACGAGGCGAATAGGGCGTTGCTGCGCGTGGGCAGGCACGAACGCCAGCACGGCCGCGGCTGCGAGGCCGCTCAGGAGGAGATGTCTTGTCTTCATTGGTTGTGTGCCGTCGCTGGCCTCATTGAGAAAAATCGTTGAACGGCCTTGCGGTTCAGGGCAGTGCCTTGTCGGCTTCGGTGGTGAAGGCGTCTGCGAAGAACTCCTCTTCCGGCAAACCGGCCTCGGCCACGTAATCGCGCTTGGCCGAATCGACCACGATCGGCGCGCCGCAGGCATACACCTGGTGGCCCGACAGGTCGGCGAAGTCTTCGAGCACGGCGCGGTGGACAAAGCCGGTGCGGCCGGTCCAGTTGTCCTGCGGCACCGCGTTGGACACCACGGGCACGTACTTCAGATAGGGCATCTCGGCCAATTGCGCATGCAGCCAGTCGGCCATGTAAAGGTCTTCCGGCCGGCGGCCGCCCCAGTACACGGTGGCAGGCCGTTCGATGCGCTTGAACTTCATGTGCTCGATCAGCGCCTTGATCGGGGCGAAGCCGGTGCCCGAGGCGAGCATCACGATCGGCTTGTCGGAGTCTTCGCGCAGGAAGAAGCTGCCGTAGGGCCCTTCGATGCGCAGGATTTCCTTCTCCTTCATCGCGCCGAACACATGGTCGGTGAACTTGCCGCCCGGCAGATGTCGGATGTGCAGCTCGATGCCCGTGCCCGGTTCTAGCAGCGTGTGCGGCGCGTTGGCCATCGAGTAGCTGCGCCGTGCGCCGTCGCGCAGGATGAATTCGACGTACTGCCCGGCATGGAACTGCATCGGCTCGCCGGCCGGCAACTGCAGGCGCACGCTCATCACATCGTGCGACAGCTTGGCCAGCGCCAGCACGCGCGAGGGCATCTTGCGGATCGGGAAAGCTCCCAGTTCGGTCACCTGGCGCGATTCGAGCATCACGTCGCTGGTCGCGCGCGCGCAACAGGTGAGCACGAAGCCGGCGAGCTCTTCCTCGGCGCTCAGCGCCTTGCTCTGGTGCGGCCCGTGGGTCACCTCGCCCGAGAGCTTTCGGCACTTGCACGAGCCGCAGGCGCCGTCCTTGCACCCGTAGGGCAGGCCGATGCCCTGGCGGATGCCGGCAGCGAGGATGGTTTCGTCGGGCTGCGCGGCGAACTGGCGGCCGCTGGGCTCGACGGTGATCTGGAAGCCGGCCTCGTGCGGCGATGCGCTGGTCATGGGTATTCTTGGAGCTCGTCTCTAGGGGAAGAACGGATTTTGCCCTCAATCAACAACCCTTCTGGCGCGCTGCCCGCGCGCTTTCGCCGCCAGCGCATCCTGATCGTGGGCTGCGGCGACGTCGGCCTGCGTGCCGCCGCCGTGCTTCGCGGCCGCGCCCAGCTCATCGCGCTGACCTCCTCGCCCGAGCGCGTGCCCGCGCTGCGGGCCGCCGGATTGCGTCCCCTGGTGGCCGATCTCGACGTGCCGCAGGCGCTGCGCCGGCTGGCCGGCATCGCCACGCGCGTGCTGCACCTGGCCCCGCCGCCCAGCGCCGGCAGCGGGGCATGGTGGCGCGATCCACGCACCACGGCGCTGGTGCGCGTGCTGCGCTTGCGATCGCTGCCGGCCGCACTGGTCTACGGCTCGACCAGCGGCGTCTACGGCGATTGCGGCGGTGCGCGGATCGACGAAACACGCGGGGTGCGCCCCACGAACCCCCGCGCGCACCGGCGCGTCGACGCCGAGAGCGCGGTCCGCTGGCTCGGCCGCGCCGGTGTCGCCGTGCGCATCCTGCGCATCCCCGGCATCTACGCGCCCGACCGTACGGGCGGCACGCCGCGCGAGCGCCTGCGCAAGGGCACGCCGGTGCTGCGCAGCGACGACGACGTCTACACCAACCACATTCATGCCGACGACCTGGCGCGCATCTGCGTGGCGGCGCTCTGGCGCGGCGGTACGCAGCGCGTCTTCCACGCGAGCGACGACACCGAACTCAAGATGGGCGACTACGTCGACTTCGCCGCCGACCTCTACGGCATGCCTCGCCCGCAACGGCTGGCGCGTTCCGAGGCGCAGGCGGCGTTGCCGCAGTCGCTGCTGAGTTTCATGGGTGAATCGCGGCGGCTCGACAACACGCGCATGAAGCGCGAGCTGCGAGTTCGCTTGCGGCACCCCACCGTCGTCAGCGGCCTGCGGTCCGATTCTTGAATGCGCCGCACATAATCGCTCCCGGACGTTCGCCGACGAGCCTCCGCCGAACCTGAATCACCCATGCCAACGACCCAGCTCTCCGTGTATTTTTTCCTGCAGGTGGCGGTCATCATCACCGTCTGCCAGCTGGTGGGTCGTTTGGCCCAGAAGTTGGGCCAGCCCCAAGTGGTTGGCGAAATGATCGCCGGCGTGACGCTCGGCCCTTCGTTGTTGGGCCTGTTCTTTCCCGAGCTGCAGCGGGCGCTGTTCCCCAAGGAAACGCTGGGCATGCTCTATGTGGGCGGGCAGCTCGGCGTCGGGATGTACATGTTCCTGGTGGGCACGGAGTTCCGCGCCGATCACTTCAAGAGCCGCTTCCGCAGTGCCGTGTCGGTGTCGGCCGCCGGCATCTTCGTGCCCTTCGTGCTGGCCTTCGCGCTGATCCCGTGGCTGCTCACCATTCCCGGTCTGTTCGCGGCCAAGGCCAAGCCGCTCGAAGCGGCGCTGTTCCTGGGGGCCGCCATCGCCATCACCGCCTTCCCGATGCTGGCGCGCATCATTCACGAACGCGGCCTGGCCGGCACCTCGCTCGGCACGCTGGCGCTCACCGCCGGCGCGGTCGACGACGCGGCCGCCTGGTGCATCCTGGCCATCGTGCTGGCGAGCTTCGGTGGCCAGTGGGGCGGTGCTTACGCGGCCATCGGCGGCGGCGTGGTCTATGCACTCTTCATGATCTTCGTGGGTTCGCGGCTGCTGCAGCGGCTGGCCAGGCACGTGCGGCCCGACGCGCCGCTCAGTTCGACGCTGCTCGCCACGGTGCTGGTGCTGTTCGCGCTCAGCGCCTTCGCGATGGACGCCATCGGCATCCATGCCGTCTTCGGCGGCTTCCTGCTCGGCGTGGTGATGCCCCGCGGCGCGCTCACCGAAAAGCTGCGCGCCCAGTTGCAGCCCTTTGTCGTGATCTTCCTGTTGCCCATGTTCTTCACCTATTCGGGCCTCAACACCCGCCTCGGCGTGCTGATGGACCCAGGCATCCTGCTGGCCGCCGTGGCGATCCTTGCGGCATCTTTTTGTGGCAAGGGCATCGCCTGCTGGGCTGCGGCCCGCGCCTCGGGCGAGAACAACCGCGACGCGATGGCCATCGGCTCGCTCATGAACGCACGCGGCCTGATGGAGCTCATCATCATCAACATCGGCCTGCAGGCGGGTGTGATCCTGCCGGGGTTGTTCTCGATCCTGGTGATGATGGCCATTCTGAGCACGCTGATGGCCACGCCTTTGTTCAACTGGGTCACGCGCACGCCTCCGGCATCTCGCGTGCACGCCTCCGTCTGAAGAGACAAGCATGTCTGAAAAGACCGATTTCGAATTCATGTTCGACCTGGCGCCGGTGTCGCTCTGGCTGGAGGACTTCAGCGCCGTCCGGCAGATTTTCGAGCGTTGGCGCGCTGAAGGCGTCGTCGACCTGATCGCCCACCTGCAGGCCGACCCGTCGCGCGTCGGCGAGTGCATGTCGTCGATCCGCGTGCTCAAGGTCAACCAGACCACGCTCGATCTCTTCGGCGCGGCCGACCATGCCGAACTGGTGGCGGGCCTCGACCGCGTCTTCAGCGGCGACATGACCGAACTCATGACGCACGAGCTCGACCAGCTCTGGCAGGGCAGGCTGCTCTACGAGAACACGACGGTCAACTACACACTCGACGGCCGCCGGCTCGACGTGCAACTGCGCGTGCGCATCCTGCCCGGCCACGAAGCGACCTGGGAGCGCGTGCTGGTGTCGCTCGACGACATCACGGCGCGCATGACCGCCGTGCGCGAACGCGAGCGCAGCGTGCATTACGCACGCGACCTGTTCGACCACTCGCCGGTGTCGCTGTGGGTCGAAGACTTCAGCGCGGTCAAGCGGCTGCTCGACGACATCCGTGCGAGGGGCATCAGCGACTTCAGCACCTTCCTGAAGGTGCACCCCGAATTCGTCGCACGCTGCATGCAGGAGATTCGCGTCATCGACGTCAACCGCGAGACGCTGCGCATGTTCGGCGCCGAGAGCAAGAAGATGCTGCTGGAAAACATCCCGCGCGTGTTCCGCGACGAGATGCAGGACTCCTTCGCCGAGCAGCTGCAGGACCTGTGGGCGGGCAAGACGCTGCAGCACCGCGAGGTGATCAACTATTCGCTCAGCGGCCAATTGATCAACATCCACATGCAGTTCGCGGTGCTCGACGACCACCTGGCCGACTGGGACCTGGTGCTGGTGTCGTTGATGGACATCACCGCGCGCAAGAAGGCCGAGGCCTATCTCGAATACTTGGGCAAGCACGACGTGCTGACGCAACTGCGCAATCGCACCTTCTACTCCGAAGAGCTCAACCGGCTGGCGCGCAAGGGGCCGTGGCCGGTTTCGGTGCTGTCGATCGACCTCAACGGCCTGAAGCAGGTGAACGACGAGGAAGGCCATGCCGCGGGCGACGCTTTGCTGCGCCGCGTCGGCGAAGTGCTCGGCAAGGCGGTGGAGGCACCCGCCTGGCCGGCGCGCATCGGCGGCGACGAGTTCGCCGTGCTGCTGCCTGCCACCGACGAGCGCGGCGCCGAGACCACACGCGAACGCATCATGTCGATGGTCGAGCTGAACAACCAGTTCTACGCGGGGCGAAGCGGCCACGCGTTGAGCCTGGCGATCGGCATCGCGACCTGCGAATTCGGCGACACCCTGGAGGCGGCGCTGCTGCGTGCCGACAAGGCGATGTATGCCGACAAGCAGGTGTACTACGACGACAACGGCGTGGAGCGTCGTCGCTGAAATGCGCACCGTTGCGCGCATCGGATTGCGTCAACAATAGGGCTCGTCCGCGAGCCGCCACCGTCCTCCTTACTGATCTTCTCTTTCCTGCTTTTCGCACTGCACCGCCACCATGCCCACCCGTCTCCTCACCGGCCACCTGAAGATTTGCGACGGGCAGATCCTGTGGGCCGACGAGGACGCGCACGAGCTGCTGGGCTATGCGCGAGGCACGCTGGCCGACCAGCCTTTCGACGATCTGCATGCGCAGGTCATGGGCAGCGAAGGTGGATCGATCGACGCACTGCATGTGCCGGCGCGCGGCACGGTCGACCGGCCGCGCGTTGAACTCCGCACCCGCGAAGGCGGCACGCTGGTGGTCGACCTGCGCGGCGAGCGCATGGACGATCGCTGCGCGCTCTGGACCTTCAGCCCCGTCACCCACGGCGTGCGGGCCGAGCGGCTCGACCTGCTGTCGCGCCACGATGCGCTCACGCGGCTGCCCAATCGCATCCCCCCCGTGGAAGAGCTGCGTCAGCGCCTGCGCATCGATGACGGGCGGCTGCTCGCCGTGTGCTACCTCGACATCGACCGTTTCCGCGCCATCAACGACCAGTTCGGCCCGATCGGCGGCGACGCGGTGCTGCGCGAGGTGGCACGTCGCCTGAAGGCCGCGCTGCCGCACGACGCGATCGTGGCCCGAGTGGGCGGCGACGAATTCGCAATGGTGATCGGCCTCGGCAGCCGGCTGCAGTGCGAAGACCTGGTGCAGCAGATCCTCGCGCGGCTCGCACATCCGTACCGCGTGCAGGACCGCTCCGCGCGCCTGCACGCCAGCGTGGGCGTGGCACTGATGGCCGACACGGCGCAGCCGACCGAAGTGATGCTGCAGCACGCACAGCACGCGGTCTTCTTCGCCAAACGTGCGGGTGGCAGCCAGCTGCATTTCTTCGACGCCGGGCAGGCGCTGGAAGAGAAGGAAGGCCTCGAACTGCGGCGCCACATCGTCGAAGGCGTGGGCCGCAACGAGTTCTGGCTGGCTTACCAACCCAAGGTCGACATGCGGTGTGGCCGCGTCATCGGCTTCGAGGGGCTGATCCGCTGGCAGCACCCGCACCACGGGCCGCTGCAGCCGGCCGACTTCATTCCGCTGGTCGAAGACCACGAGCTGATCGAGCAGTTGGGCGACTGGGCCATCGGCGAGGCACTGCGGCAGGCCACCGAATGGCAGGCCGGCGGTGTGAACACCTCGGTGAGCGTCAACATCAGCCCGCGCCACATGCAGCGCCCCGACTTCATCGAGCGGCTGGCGGCGCACCTGGCGCGCCACCCACAGCTGCATCCCGGCGTGCTCGAACTCGAGATCCTCGAGACCACGGCCATCACCGACTTCGCGACCGTCGCCCAGTTCATCGAGGCCTGCAAGTCGCTCGGCGTGCCGGTCGCGATGGACGACTTCGGCACCGGCTACTCCTCGCTCACCTACCTGCGTCGCCTGCCGGTGGCGGCGCTCAAGCTCGACCAGTCCTTCGTCAACGGCGTGATCGACAACACCGAGGACCAAGCCATCGTGAAGGGCATCCTTCTGCTGGCCAAGGGGCTGGGGCGCCAGGCGATCGCCGAGGGCGTCGAATCGGTGGCGCACGGCCAGGCGCTGATGGCGCTCGGTTGCACGCTGGGGCAGGGCTACGGCATCGCGCGGCCGATGGCGCCGGCGTTGGTGCCGGCCTGGATCCTCGACTACGAGCGCGCGCCGCTCTGGGGCCGCGCGCCCGACTGCGCCTGAGCCGTTGCCAGCCGATGCGTCACAGCATCGGCGTGTAGGGCGAGTTCAGCGGGTTGAAGCTCGGCGTCGCGTTCGCGTTGCCCAGGAAGTTCGAACCACCCCCACCGAACATGTAGCGCACGTAGATGCTGCCGGTCAGCTGGCGGAAGTTCTGCGCGTTGTTCAGCCCCAGCGCGCCGCCCAGGTAGAGCTGTGGCGCGAGCTGGTACTCCAGCGCGCCCGCGAAGTTGTACGCCAGGCCGGTGTTCGTGCTGCTCGGGTACATGCCGGTGAAGCCGGTGCCCGTGAGGTTCAGGCCGGCGGCCGCGCCGGCCGCCGCGTACGTCGCGTTCTGGCGCACGTTGTCGGTCGGGAAGTACGGCGCCTCCTCCTGGGTGAACGACTGCACGCCCAGCGATGCGTTGACGCGCCACGAGAGGCGGTTGCTGCGCCCGCTCCAATCGACCGGGAACGCCACGCTCACGTAGCGCTGCGGGCTGAAGTAGCCGCCGTGCCCGTACGTGAAGAAGCTCAGGTTCTTGTCGTAGCTCATCAGGCCCACGTTCAGGCCGGCCGTGAGGTTGGAGTTCGTGCCGCGCAGGATGTGCATGTACATGCCGCCGCCGACTTCGCCGCGGCTGTTGTCGGCCACGTTGAGGCCGGTCAGCAGGTGGTACGAGCCGTAGCCGTACACCCCGTAGGTGCCGTCGTCGCGTGTCACGTCCATGCGCCCGCCGCTCGCCACCACCGCGCCCCAGCGGTCGCCGCTGCGCGGGTCGGTGGTGCCGGCGAAGGACAGCAGGCTGTCGGTGATCGGCCGGCGCGACAGTTCGCCCTTGAGCGACACGGTGTCCGTGACGGCACCGGTGTAGCTCACGTGGCCGACCACGTTCGTCTCCTGAAAGCCCAGCGGCGTGGTGCCGATGCTGGCGTTGAGGTTCTTGCCTTCGTAGCCCGCCGAGAGGCCGACACCGCTGGCATTCTGCGAACCGGGCGCAGGCCCCCCCTGCGACTGCCAGAGCCCTGCGGCCGGCCCGCCGCCGAAGCGGCTGCTGGTCGGGTAGTCGGCCGGCACCGAGCCCGCGTCGAGCACCGTCGGCGTCACGCTCAGCACGATCTTGCCGTCGCCCACCGGGATGCGCGCCTGCACCGGCACCTGGAGGTCGGTCAGCTTGCTCAGACCGGACTCGCCGGCACGGTTGCGGTAGACGGTACCGGCCGTGACCGTGGTGCTGTGCTCAGCCTCCAGCGCTTGCAATTCGGACAGCAGCGGGTTCGCCGGTTGGGTGCTGTTGCGCAGCGCGGCGTTCCAGTTGCTCTCGTTGGCCAGCTGCGGGTTGCCGCTCTGCGGGGGCGGCAGCGGGTAGCCGCCGGCCTGCACGCTGCCCGTGGGCGCGGGCAGTGCGTAGAAAGGCGCCGGCGGTGCCGACACCGGCAGCGCGCCGCCCGGCGACGTGGCGCTGCGCACAGCGCCGCTGCCGGCATTGTTGGCCGTCGAACTGCCTGTGCGGCGAGCCGCAGGCGTGTTGCGTGCGGCCGGACTGGCCGCGCTGCGGGTCACGCCTGCCGGTTCGCTCCAAGGCGTGCCGGCGGTGCCGTTGGGCGCGTTGACGTTGCCGTAGCTGGCCGGTGCGGCGGCAGTGCCGGCATAGCCCGCGAAGGGCGATGCAGCCGGCATGCCCGCGTAGCCAGCGGCCATCGGAGCCACCGGATACGCGGCCGCGCCCGGCTGGTAGGCAACCGGTTGCGGTGCCGCCACGGCCAGCCCGCCGAGCACGGCGGCGGCCGAGGGCGCGCCGCCGGTCATGCCGGCGAAGGGGTTGGCCGCAGGTTGTGGTGCGCTGCCAGGCACGGGGTTGCGCGCCTGCCCGCTGGCCAGACGGTTCTCGGCCATGACGGCGGCGCGCAGGTACTGCTCGGCGCGGCCGTTGTCGCCGGCGGCGCGGTACACGCGGCCGGTGGCGGCCAGCGTGCGCGATTGGTCGGGCGCCTGCTTGAGCGCGGCCAGCACGTACACCTCGGCGTCGCCGTGCTCCTTGAGTGCGCTGGCGCTGCTGGCCGCGGCCAGCAGCGTGTCGAGGTCGGTGGGGCTGCGTTGCAGGATGCGCTGGTACAGCGCCAGCGCCTGGCGCTCGTCGCGGGCGGCTGAATACAGCCGCGCCAGCGCGCCCATCACGCCCACGTCGGACGGCCGTTCGGCCAGCACAGGCGCGAGCGCGTTGTAGGCGGCTTCCAGGTTGCCGGCCTCGCGCAGCGCGTCGGTCTGGCGCAGGCTCCAGGAGGTGCGCAGGTTGTCGAAGTCGGTGCGCTGCGTCGCCGTCATCTGGCTGGCCTGCAGCTGCCGCAGCACCGCGGTGAGCTCGACGTCCTGCTTGGTCTTCATCAGGATCGACGCGTAGAGCAGCCGGTCGCCCACGCTCGGGTTCGGGCCGCGCGCTAGCAGCTGGCGGCTCATGGCCAAGGCGCGCGGTGCGTCGCCGATCTCGGCGTAGGCGGTGGCGAGCTCGCCCCAGACTTCCGCCGGCATGTCGCGGCCCAGCGTCGCCTCGGTCTGCGACAGCACGTTGCGCGCCACGGCCGGCTGGCCCTGGCGGGCGAGCGCCAGCGCCTGCTGCGTCTGGCCTTGCGCCCATAGCTTGCGCTGCAGCTGCGTCATGTCGCGCGTGCGGGCCGCGGCCGGCACCCGCTCGAGGTACTGCAGGCCGGCCACCGGGTCGCCCGAATCCGAAGCGAGCAGGGCGCTCGCGTAGAGCGCGTCGGGCATGTCGGGCTGTGACATCAGCAGGCCGTCCATCACGCCGCGCGCCTGTGCCATCAGGCCCTGGCGGCGGTAGAGGTTGGCCAGATCGAGCCGCACCCACGGGCTGTCGGGGTTGGCCAGCATTGCGTCTTCGAGCGTGCGCTGGGCGCCGGCGACATCGCCGGCTTCGGTCTGCTGACGGGCCTGGCCGCGCGCCTGCTCGACACGCACATTCTGCAGGCCGCCGATCTGCGCGGCCTGTTCGGGCGTCAGCTTTTGCGACAGCGCCAGCGCTTCGTCGGCACGGCCCTGCCGGGTGTAGACGGTGATCAGCCCGCGCAGCGCCTGGCCGTCGCCGGGCTTGGCTTCGAGCACGCGCTGGTAGCCCTGCTCGGCGGCAGGCAGCTCGCCCAGCTCGAGCCGGATGTCGGCCAGCGCGGTCTGGCCGACCGGCTCGCGCGCGTCCAGGCGCACCGCGCGTTCGAGCAGCGCCTTGGCGCCGGGCAGGTCGTTCTTGTCGCGCGCCGCGTTGGCCTGGCCCACCAGGTTCCAGTAGCTCGCGCTCTGCAGCGCCGACGCCCACTTGCGCCCGCCAGTGCGGCTGGCCTGTTCGAGGTAGTCCTGGGCTTGCGCGAAGCGCTCCTGGCGCAGCCGGATCAGGCCGAGGCCGCCGAGCGCTTCGGAGTCGCCCGGCTGCAGGCGCAGCGCCTGCTGAAAACGTGCCTCGGCCGTGGCTTGGTCGCCGCGGTCGAGTGCCTTGTAGCCTTCGCCCAGCGGCTGGGCGGCCGGCGACGCTGGTGTCGCTGCAGCCTGCACCGTCGTCAGGCTTTCGAGGCGCGCCGCCACGGCCGGATCGGTCTGGCCTTCAAGGTAGGCCTGATAGAGCGGCGCGTCCGGCGCGCGCGCGTCGAGCCAGATCAGCGCCTGGCGCCAGGCGGCGCGCGCAGCGGTGCCGACGCCCGGGCGCTTGGCCAGGTCGGCCAGCGTGCGGATACCGTCGCGGCGCGAGGGCTCGCGGTAGGTCTGCACCTGGCCGAGCGCCAGCTTGTAGGAGAGGTTGTCGGGCTTGTCCTTGACCAACTGCTCCAGACCCTTGCGGCCGTCGTCCCAGCCTTGCGGCGAACCGCCGAGCAACTGGTAGTACTCGACCGCCAGCGGCTCGGGCGGCGGCCGGTTGTCGAACAGCGTGCGGTAGAGCTGGATGGCTTCGGCCGTGCGGCCGGCCTGGGCTGCGGCGCGCGCGCGCTGCAGGTCGCTCTGCGGGCCACCGGGCTGCTGTGCCTGCTGCGCAAAGCGTGCGAGCCGGGCGTCGTTGGGGTGCGCGGTGCGCAAGCGGGCGATCCACTCGCGCGCGGTGTCGGGCTTGCTGCGCGAGAGTTCGACCTGCGCCATGCCGTAGAGCGCGTCGGCCGAACTGGGGTCCACGCGCAGCAGCTTGCGCCAGCTTTCCTCAGCCAGATCGGCACGGCCGAGGCCCTGCCAGTAGTTGCCCTGCTCGATCAGCGCGGCATTGGCGTCGTTCTGTGCATGCAGCGTGCCGCTGGCGCACAGTGCGCCGACCATGCCCAGGCAGGCCATCCAGTGGCTGGCCGTGGGCCGGCGCGCACCGGGCGTGTCGCGCACGGGCGCGGCACCGCGCCTCAGGCGGTTCGGGTGGATGGGCATGGGGGTCTCCATTGGGGTTGCAGCTCGCCGTGGCGGCCGAAGGCGTAGCGGCCGTCGAGCCAGCCTTGCCCGAACAACAGCAGCATGCGTTCGTAATAGGGAAGCGGTGCCTTCGGCGGAACCCTGGTGCCGCCGAGGTCGGTGGGAATGCGGGCGAGCTGCGCCGTCAGCGCGGGCATCGCGTTCTGCGCCTTGAGGTAAGGCAGCAGTGCGCCGCTGAAGCCGGCCGGCCCGGTGCCGCGCACGACGCCGGTGGCGGTGTCGACGTATTCGGGCGGGGCCTGCGGCCGCTCGACCACACGGCGCGGGCCATACAGCGACTTCAGCAATGCGGCGCGCGCCGGCTCCTGCGGGTTCAGCATGCCGGCCCAGAGGTACACGCGGATCGCGTCGTAGCTGCCGACCGTGCCCTTGTCCGGGTCGGCGACGAAGGCCTTGCGCTCGGTCGACCAGGCGCACCAGTCGGGCGCGAAGCCCTGCGGAGACACCTCGGCGATCATGCGCACCGTGTTGTCGGCGATCTCGCGCCACGGGCCGGTCGGCTCCTCTTGCTGGAAGCGGCGCAGCAGCTGCAGCGGCATGTAGCTGGCGTTGAGCCGCCACACCGGGCCGCTGGCGACGTCACGCGACCACGGCAGCAGCATGCGGCCCAGCCCGGCGAGCGTGACCACTTCGTCGCGCACCACCAGCGCGAGCAGCGCACGGCCGAGCGTGCGGTAGCGCGGCTCGTTCCACAGCCTCGCCGCCTCGAGCAGGGCGTAGGCGATCCACAGCTCGGCATCGGAGGCGGGGTTGGTATCGATGACGCCCCAGCCGCCTTCGGTCTTGCGGCCCCACAACCAGGCCGGTAGGCGCTGCGCCAGGCTGCCGCCGGACAGGTTGGTTTCGGTCCAGGCGAGCACGCGCTCGAAGTTGCGCCGGTCGTCGTGCACGACGGAGAAGAAGAGCGCGTACGACTGGCCTTCGGACGTCGATTGCTGCTGCGGCGTGTCGAAGTCGATCACGCGGCCGTCGGGCTGGATGTGGCGCGCCGCGAAGCCGGTCCAGTCACCCATCGCGATGCAGCCGCCCGGCGATGGCTGCGCCCAGGCCGGGATGGCCGTGGCCGCGGGAAGCAGCGCAAGCGCCGTCATGGCATGGCGTCGGTGCATCATTGGCGAAGCCTCCGGCGCGCCACCCGTTGCAGGCTCGCGTAGGCTGCGGCGGCACCGAGCAAAGCCAGCAGCACGGCGGCTCCGGCCAGGCCCAGCGGGCTGCGCGACAGGTTCCACTGCAGCCATGCCATCGGGGGCAGTTTGCCGACGTAGTAGCTCTCGCCCGTCAACACGCTGTTGACCTGCGCGCCGCGCACGATGGCGGTGCTGCCCTGCACGCGCTGCAGCAGCTCGGGCGTCATCAGCGCGTCGAGCAGCGCCCCTTGCGATGCGGCGTTGCTCACCACGGCCACCACGCTGCGTCCGGCGCGCAGCGGCGACTCGAAGCCGGCAAGCACGGCGTCGCTGCCGTCCTCCGCCACCGTCATCTGGGTGGTGTTGGGCAAGTCCTCGCGCTGGCGCGTGCCGGTGATGAGCGGCAGGTAGTCGTCGACCCATTGGCCGATCGAGAACTCCTGCTGCGCCGCGGCCTTGCGCCTGAGCGGCATGCGTTCTGCCCACTCGGTGAAGAGCGGCTGGTTCTGCAGGTTGCCGATCACGAGCAGGTCTTTGTCGGCCCACTGCGACACGTTGGCCGCACGCCCGACCGCCACCCGCAGCGCGGGGTAGCCGGTGGCGTTGCCGATCTGGCCGAGCAGCGCCAGATAGGTCTCGGTGTCGGCGGCAGCGGGCTGGTCGGGCAGCACCACCGCGGTTTCGGCGAGGTCGGCCAGCCGGGTGAAGGGGAAGCCGCTGTTGGCGTAGGCCGCCAGCTCGGGCATCGCCATGTAGTGCGGAAAGGCCGAGATGTCGATGGTCGACGTGGGGTCGATGGCGCCACGCACGTTGTCCAGCAAGGTCTGGCAATTGCCCGCCGCCGGCTGGAAGTAGTAGTGCATGCGCAGCTGGCTGCGAGAACCCATCGCCAGCGGCGGCAGCAGCACTTCGCGCTGCTGCGCGGCGGTGCCGTCGGCCATGACCTTGGTCGCCAGCGGATTCCACCAGCGATCACCGCCGGGGTTGGCGGTGCGCAACGGCAGCGAGCCGATGAAGTTGTCGTTGACGCTGACGTTGAGCGTCGATTGGTCGTTGCGCGGTCGCGGCGTGTAGCGGTACTTGATGTCGAGCGGAATGCCGCGCGAGCGCCAGGTGAACAGGTCGGGCGGCATCTGCAGGTTGACCTTGACCACGTCGGGCGTGTAGCCGCTCACGTTGAAGTCGGGCGCCTGGGCCAGTTCGCCCAGCTGCACTGCACGGTCGCTGGCGATCCAGCGCGGCGCGTCGTAGGGCTTGCGGGCCGGCGTCTCCTGCAGGCTCGGGATGGTCGCGCTGGTGCCGGTGAAGGCGCGGGCGTTGAGCGTGAGCGCGGTGGCGGCGTTGCGTAGCTCGCCGGGGTTGCGGCCCATCACCAGCAGCAGCTTGCGCGTGGGGTTGGCCGGGTGGTCGACGACGGCCACGGTCGGGCCGGTGATGGCCGGTAGCGTGAGGCCGGCGATCGCGGTCTCCGGCGTGGCGAAAACCACCGCGTTGCCTGCCGGCAGCGCATCGTTCGAGACCGGGAAGGTCGCGCCGCGGTAACCGGCGAGCGCACCGAACCACGAAGAGACGATGCCGGCCACTTCCAGCGTGCCCGACGACGGCGTGCCGCCGAAGACGAAGGGAATGTTGGCGCGGCGCACGTCGCGCCGGTCGAAGAAGGGCTGCGGCAGCACCGCCAGGTCGCTCGCGGTCTTCAGCGGTGTGACGTTCAGGCGCAGCGTGCTCGACGCGTCGATGGTGGTCCACAGGCTGCTGTGCTGCGGGTCTTCGCACTCGCGCGTGTAGTGGCCGACCAGCTCGACGTTGATGCGGTTGAAGTCGGTCACCAGGCGGCGGTCGATGGGGATCTCGACCGTCTGCGCCTTGCCGGCGCCGTCGCGTGGCAGTGCCAGCGTGGACACCAGCACGTCGTTCACGCTCACCTTGAGATGCGACAGCTCGGGAATCATCGACGGCGAGTAGGCGTAGTTGAGCCGCAGCGACGCGCCGGTGACCAGCTCGTCGGCGCGCACGCTGAACGGGATGCCGACGGTGCCGCTCACGCCACGCAGCTTGACGGCGTAGTTGAGGCCCAGTTGCGTGAGGTTGAACTCGCGCAGGGCACCTTCGGTGGCCGGCGGCGGTGTTGCAGGGGAGGCCGTGGTGACGACGGCAGGGGCAGCACCCGGCGCACGGACTTGCGCGACGGCCGGATCGGCCGCACCGCCGGCCCAGGCCAGCAGCGCCAACGTGACGATGGAAAGGCGTGGCCAGGCAGACGCGCCTGGCGAAGAGAAGTCGGCCTGCATCAGGTGGGTTCCTTGGCACCGGCCGCGGTGTGCGACACACGGGGTGCGGGGCGCAGCTTGCGCAGGCCGGCGCGGTAGTAGTGGGCGAACATGTCCTTGAACCCGATGGCGCTGATGCGCGCGATGTGGCCGATCACGCGGTGCACCGCGGCGCGTGGATGGTTGCCCCAGCGCGCCGCCCAGATGTCGGCACGTGCGGTCGTGCATTGCACCAACGCACGCTCCTGATCGAAGCTCAACGGCGCGAACGCCAGGCCCATGCGCTGGCCGCGGTTGAAGCGCACCGTGGCCGGAAAGCGGAATTCGTTGTCGCCGCGGTAGAGCGCCACGGTCACCGGCGCGTCGGCGTCGGTCGGCATCTCGATCGGCAGGTCGACACCGAGGCCGCCGGTGGAAAAGTCGTAGGTCTCGCAGCGCATGGAGTGACCGTCCGCGAAGTACAGCGTGGCCGGTATCTGCAGCGCGATGCGGTGCGCGTTGCGCAGCTGCCGCGTTTCGTTGGCGGCCGCCACGCAGGCACCCAGGATGACCAGGTTGTAGAAGGTCCAGGCCAGGTTCAGCCACACGGTGGCGATGTTGTCGGCGTCCACGAAGGTCAGGCGCCACAGCCCCGCGGCCACGCCCATGAAGTTGAGTGCCAGCAGGAACAGGCTCGCCTTGGCGATCGTGGTGTCGAAGTACTCTTCCTGGATCAGGCCGCCCTTGGCCGTCACGTTGAAGCTGCCGAGCTTCGGGTTGATCAGCGCCACCAGCGTGGGTCGGAAGATGTACCAGGCCAGCACGGCCTCGTACACCTCGTTCCAGAACAGGTAGCGGAAGCGCCCCTGGATGCGGCTGTTGGTGAGGTTGGCGTGGAAGATGTGCGGCAGCGCGTAGGCGAAGATCATCGAGGCCGACGCATGGATCACGCTGGCGCCGAAGAACAGATACGCCAGCGGCGCCGTCAGGTAGATGAGCCGCGGCAGGCCGTACAAGAAGTGCAGCATCGCATTGACGTAGCACAGCCGTTGCGCCCACTTCAAGCCCCGGCCGAACAGCGGGTTGTCGATGCGGAAGATCTGCGCCATGCCGCGCGCCCAGCGGATGCGCTGGCCCACGTGGCCCGACAGGCTTTCGGTGGCCAGGCCGGCGGCCTGCGGCAGCGCCAGGTAGGCGGTGTTGTAGCCCAGGCGGTGCATCTTGAGCGCGGTGTGCGCGTCTTCGGTCACCGTCTCCACCGCGATGCCGCCGACCTCTTCGCAGATCGTGCGGCGCAGTACCGCGCAGCTGCCGCAGAAGAAGGTCGCGTTCCAGAGGTCGTTGCCGTCCTGGATCAGTCCGTAGAACAGCTCGCCCTCGTTGGGCACCGTGCCGAAGGTGCCGAGGTTCTTCTCGAACGGGTCGGCCGAGAAGAAATAGTGCGGTGTCTGCACCATGCCGAGCTTGGCGTCCTTGCCGAACCAGCCCATCGCGATCTGCAGGAAGGAGCGCGTCGGGATGTGGTCGCAGTCGAAGATGGCGATGAACTCGCCGGTGGTGTTCTTCAGCGCCGCGTTGATGTTGCCGGCCTTGGCATGGCGGTTGTTGTCGCGCGTGACGTGCTGCACGCCCACCGCTTCGCAGAACACGCGGAACTCCTCGCGCCGGCCGTCGTCGAGCACGAAGATCTTGAGCTTGTCGCGCGGCCAGTCGATCGATTGCGCTGCCAAGACCGTCGCGCGCACCACCGACAGCGACTCGTTGTAGGTCGGGATGAAGAGGTCGACCGTCGGCCACGCGTCGGTGTCGGCGGGCATGGCCACCGGCTTGCGCTCCAGCGGCCAGGCGGTCTGCACGTAGCCCAGCAGCAGCACCACGAAGGCGTAGACCTCGGCCACCAGCAGCCCGATCCCCAGCACCAGGTCGAGCGGGTTGTCCATGACCATGGTCTCGGTCAGCCGCCAGTACATGTAGCGCGACGACACGACGACCGACAGGAAGATCATCGCGAGCGTGCCGAAGCGCCCGGCGAAGCGGTTGATGACCAAGGCCGCGATGAAGATCGCCACCGACAGCGTGAGCTGCTGCTGCAGGGTCAGCGGCGCGATGATCAGCGCCACCAGCAGCACGCCGGTGACCAGCCACGCCGCGGCGCGCAGCAGCGGATGGCGGCCGAGCAGGGTGTCGTCGGGGTGGATGTCGGCAGCGTCGGAGCTCATGGAAGGGCCTTGGCGAAAGAAGAGTGCGCTGGCGCTGTCGCGAGGCGCTCGAGCAAGCCGGCCGCGCACCGGGCGAAGTCATCGGCAGCCTGGCAATGGGGGGCGTAGCGCCGAACTGTGGTCGCCGAGGCCAGCGCCTCGCACACGGCCTGGTCCTGATGCACCACGCCCAGCAACCGGGAACCGAGGTCGGCACGCAGTTGTTGCAGCACGTCGCGGTTCAGGCGGCGGCTCGGGTCGACCTGGTTGACCACGCAGGTGCTGGCCACGAAATCGGCGCGTGGGCGGCAGTATTTGTCGACCATGCGCTCGACGATCGGCAGCGTCGCGAAGGAGCCGGCGTCGGCCAGCACCGTGACCACGTTCAGGTTCGACACCCGAAGCGCCTGCTGCAGGTACACCGAGGGGCCGGGCGGCGTGTCGAGAAAGACGACGGTATCGGGCGGCAGCTGGAACGACGCCAGGGCGTCGGCCAGGAACCGCGGCTGGGCGGCAAGGTGGCCTTCGAACGCGACCTGCCGCTCGTCGTCGATGGTGCCGAAGGGCAACAGCACCACGCCGCCGCGGCCGCGCTGCATCGACTGGGTCCAGCTGCGCGCGCCGGATGCAGCGTCGACCAAACCGGCTTCGGTGGCGCCGATGTCCTCGGCGAGATGAAAGCGCAGCGCGTTCTGCGGATCGAGGTCGATCGCGAGCACCGGCCGGCCGGCTTCGGCCAGCGCGATGCACAGGTTGGCCGTCACCGTGGTCTTGCCGACGCCTCCCTTGGCGGCAATGACGGACACCACCGGCATCGTCAGGTCGGCTTGCGCCAGCGCGACAACAGTCCCGGGCCGTTGCCGACAGCGGGGTCGGTCGCACCGGCCAGGCGCGCGAACAGCGCGTCGAGTTCGCGCGGGGCGGGGTCGTGCGACGGCGCTGCCGCCGGGGGCGAAGTGAAAAGGGCGGCCGCGGGAGTCGTTACGGAGGCAGGCACGGGTGCGGGTGCAGGTGCAGGCGTCGGGGCCGGCACGGGCGAGGGCTCCGGCGCATCGGCAGGGCGCGTTCCACCGTTCACCAAGGGCCAGCTTCCAGCCGCGCGTTCTGCGCCTTCGATCGGCGCAAATTCCTTGTAGCTGCGGGCATCGCCACCGAACCTGCGAAACAGACCGGCGACGTCTTCCTCCTGCCGCTGTTCGTCGCTCACGAGGCCGACCTCGCCAACTTCAGCAGCACCTTCGATGCGCCATTGCCTTCGGCCGGCGCATCGATGCGCACCCGCAATTCAGGCGGGATGCCCTGCGCCGCGAACCACGTCTGGTAGGCGCCTTCGAAGAAGCCCGAGCTCCAGTCGACGGCGTCCGGGCCGAAGGCCATCGCCAACGGGCTGCACACATGCGTGATCGACAGATGCTCACCCGCTTCCTGCAAAGTGCAAAAGCCCCAGTCGATCGCTTCCCATTGCGCATTGAACGCGACCTGGAGTTCGTCGAGGGTGTTGCAACGCGTCACAGGCATGCCTTGAACCACGCGTTCCCCGATGCGGACGAACAGCTGACGGTTCTCCTCAGGCGGCAATCCGACGCTCAACTCTGCCGCCAATGCGCGGTTGAATTGCTTCCATTGCGCAGAGCATGTAATGCGTTCGTAGTAGTGGAGAAGGGGGTCTTGAATGGTCATGAAAATACTTCGTCGGATTGTCACGGCGAGAGGGTGCATTGACAACAATGGTTACCTATCGTGCACTGCCTTGCGTGTGATCCAGACAACGGACGCCGTCTCTATTTCACGGTCTGTCGACCGTCTCGCGTCGACCGACCTCAGCCGCCGACCGCGCGGTTGCGGCCTTCGCACTTCGCGCGATAGAGCCGCTTGTCCGCGACCGCGATCAAGGCGGTCGGATCGGAAGCCGGGTCCGCCGTGAGCGTGGCGGTGCCGATGCTGGCGGTGAGGTGCTCGCCGACCGGCGTGGCATGCACGATGCCGAGTGCCTCGATGCGCGCACGTACCTGCTCGGCCAGTGCCATGGCCTGCGCCGCCGAGGTGGCTGGCAAGACCAGAGCGAACTCCTCGCCGCCGAAGCGCGCCGCAAGGTCGTTGCGCTCGTTGCATGAAGCCGCGATGGCGCCGGCCACCCGCTGCAGCGCCTCGTCGCCGGCCAGATGGCCCAGGCGATCGTTGTAGCTCTTGAAGAAGTCGACGTCGATCATCAGCAACGACAGCGGCGACTGCGTGGCGTGCGACTGCTGCCAGGCCTGTGCCAGTGTCTCGTTGAAGTGGCGGCGGTTGGCCAGCCCGGTCAGGCCATCGGCGTTCGTGAGCCGCTGCAGCTCGCGATTGGTCTCGAGCAACTGCTTCTGGCTGTGGCGCAGCGCGCGGTAGGCGTTGTCTCGCTGGATCAACGCCATGTAGGAGCGCGAGTGGTAGCGGATGCGCGCCACCAGCTCGATGGGTTCGGGCAGCTTCACCAGGTAGTCGTTGGCGCCCATCGCGAAAGCCGTCTTTTTCATGCCGGGTTCGTCGTTGGAGGACAGCACGATGATCGGAATGTCGCGCGTCTCGGGCGTCGAGCGGTAGGCCATCAGCAGCTCGAGCCCGTCGGAGCCGGGCATGACCAGATCCTGCAGGATGACCGTGGGCCGCAGCTCGCGCGCCTTGGCCAGGGCCTCGGTGGCCTCGGTGCACATGTGGAAGGCAATGGCCGGATCGACCGCCAACATCTTGCGCACGACCATGCCGATCACGGGCTGGTCGTCCACCAGCAACACGGTGGCCGACTCGGCGTTGGGCGTGTCGGGTTCGTCGTCGATCGCTGCGTTCGCGGGCATACTCATCCGTCAATGAACGCAGGCTCTTGCCGGCATGTTCGTGGGGTGTCCATGGGTGCCATGGGAAATCTTGCGCAGCCTGGTCGGCGTCGGGTTCGGCTTTGCGCTTGTCTCCGTACGCCACAGCGCGCTTTCATTATCACGTCTCCCATTCGCGCTCCGTGCCATGACCGATCCGCTCGACGACGAAGCCCCCCAGGACATCCGCCAGCGTCTGCAGGCCGCCAACCACCGCCAGGTCGAGCTGCTGCAGCGGGTGATCCGGCTCACCGGCGAGCGCGAGGCGCTCGACCTGAAGGTGCGACGGCAGGCCGAGGAGATCGAGCGCACGCGCCAGACCCTCGTCTCCGTTCGGCGCCACATGCTGGTGGCCGAAGCGTCGCGCATGGCGCCCTGGGAGCTGGACATGGCGACCGGCCAGGTGCAGCTCGGCGTGCGCTGGGACGAAATGCTGGGCGAACGCATCGACGCCAGGGACAGCTGGAGCGTGCGCGAACTGCTCGACCGCGTGCATCCGGACGACATGGCGGCGGTGCGCAGAGCGCTCGACGAAGCGCTGCAAGGGCGCTCCGACCGCTACCTGGTCGAGCATCGGATCGCCGCGCGCGGCGGCTGGATCTGGATCGAAAGCGTCGGCATGATCACCGAGCGGAATCCCGAGGGCAAGCCTCTGCGCTTGACCGGCCGCAACATCGACATCACGGCGCGACGCAAGATGCATGAGGACATGGCGCAGGCACGTGCGCAGGCCGAGGCCAGCAGCCAGGCGAAAAGCGAATTCCTGGCCAATGTCAGCCATGAAGTGCGCACCCCGCTCAATGCGGTGATGGGGCTGACCCGACTGCTGCAGCAGTCTTCGCTCAACCCCGAGCAGCGGCAGTACCTCGACCTGATCGATCGCTCGGCGAGCACGCTGCTCGCCTTGCTCAACGACATCCTCGACCTCTCGAAGATCGAGGCCGGCAAGCTGGTCTTCGAGCAGATCCGCTTCGACATCGGCCGCTGGGTGCGCGAGGCGGTGGCGCTGCACACGCCCGCCGCGCAGGCCAAGGGTCTGCGGGTCGACGTGGACATCGCCGACGACGTGCCGCGCAAGCTCGAGGGCGACCCGGGCCGGTTGCGCCAGATTCTCTCGAACCTGGTCTCCAACGCGGTGAAGTTCACCGAGAGCGGCCGCATTCTGGTGACGGTGCGCCTGGCGCCCGACCAGACCGGCGCGCAACGCGATCAATTGCGCCTGCTGTTCGCCGTGCGCGACAGCGGCGTCGGCATTCCGCAGGACAAGCAGCAGCAGATCTTCGAAGCCTTCACGCAGGCCGACGCCTCCACCACCCGTCGCTATGGCGGCACCGGGCTGGGGCTGGCGATCTGCGCGCGGCTGGTCGCCATGATGGGCGGCTCCATCCACGTGCTCAGCCGACCGGGCGAGGGCAGCACCTTCCGCTTCACTGCCAATTTCGAGCAGGCGGCTGCCGAGATTCACGTGATGACCGAGCTCGCGCCGCTGGAACCCGCTGGCCGCGCCGGCCAGCGGGTGCTGCTGGCCGAGGACCATGCGATCAATGAACTGCTCATGCGCAAGCTTTTGACCCAGATGGGCTACGAGGTGACCGTGGCGCGCGACGGGCAGGAGGCGGTGCGCTGCTGGCAGTCGCAGCCCTTCGATCTGGTGCTGATGGACGTGCAGATGCCGATCATGAGCGGCTTCGAGGCTACGGCCCAGATCCGTGCGCTGGAGGCCGCCGACGCAGGTCGTCGGCACACGCCGATCGTCGCGCTGACCGCCCATGCCATGGCGGGTTATCGGGAGAAATGTCTGGCCGCAGGCATGGACGCCTACGTGTCCAAACCGGTATCGCCCGCGCTCCTTGTGCAGGCGATCGACGAGGCGACCCGCCCGCAGGCGCCGCCGCCCTTGGCCGACATGCTCGAAGGCCTGGACCTCACGTCGGCCCGGCGCGTCGGCGCTGCGCCGGCGCCGACGACGCACAGCACGGGATCGACCGAGCCGGTGCTTGCGGCCGGGCCGCTCGAGTCGATCGACCTCGACGAGCTGGTCGAGACGATGGGTGGCGACCGCCTCGCGGTCATCGAGATCGCCGCGGCGATGCGCAGCGACATGGCGCAGCGCGCCGCCTCGATGCAGCGGGCGCTGCCGTTGCGCGATGCGTTGACGCTGCAGGAGCAGACCCATGCGCTCAAAGGGGCGCTCGCCACCATCGGAGCGCACCGCGCTGCCGCCGTCGCGAAGCAGATGGAGCTGGCGCTGCGTGGCAGCGACTGGGCGATCGTGGCATCGCAGGCGCAATGCCTGACGGCAGAAATCGCGCAGGTCGACTTGGCGCTGGCCCGCTTGGAGACGGCGGACTGAGCCGCAGTCGCAGCCGGAGCTGGCGTGAGGTGACCGCCTGGCTTTCCGCCGCTGCGCGCCGGGTTCTCGCACGACGATGCGTCGTCGTCTGGCAAGGCCGTCCAGATTGCACCGCAATTGTCGCTGCCTCGTTTCAGGAGATTTACCATGTCCGATGCCCTCACCATCGCCGAAACCGCCACCACCACGATCGACGTTACCCACAACCAGACCGTGAGTTACTGGACCACTGCGTTGGGCGTGGACGAGCACAGTCTGCGCACGGCGGTGGCCGAGGTAGGCACATCCGCACAAGACATCCGAAGCCATCTCGGCCTGCCGTGAAAAATGTGAACTGAGATGCACATTTGTTAACTTAAGTGTGTCTTTTGCTTGCCGCTGAGGGAAAAAGTAAACACAATTGTTTACATGAACCAAGGCAACCCTCTCACCCATGCATGGTGGAAAGACCATTCGGACGCGCATCAGCAGCGCGTTCTGCTGTCAACGCAGCGCGCGGTTCAACGCGAGCGAAATATCGCAGGGTGGCGCCGCAACCTCGTGCTTGGCGCCTTTCTGGTGCTGGCCGTTCCCACGATCCTGCAATGGGTGGCGGCGCTGTGATCCGCCGCGGTGACGAACTCCAGCACGCGCGTTTGAGCGTGGAGGACCTCGACAACATCGCGTTGCGCCTGCGCCTGCGATCCCTCAGAGGTGACCTGACGGCTGGTGCGGTGGCCGAAGCCCTGGAATCGGTGGTGGTTCGACGGCAGATTGCGCAACTTGCGCGCGAGCGCAAGGCCTCCGGCTTTGTGTCGTCAACCTGGCAGCGCGTATCGGCTTGGGCGACGACGCGACACTGAAGTTGCGCGGATGCGGCGTTGCGAAAGCCCGGGAGGCTGATGGTTTGTTTTGCGACGCCAGGAAGCTGAAAAAGCAACGGCCAGCGAAAAGCTCGGCGTCAGTGCAATCGACCGCGTGTGGTGCCCGGGGCCGGAATCGAACCGGCACACCTTTCGGTGGGGGATTTTGAGTCCCCTGCGTCTACCAATTTCACCACCCGGGCACGGAAGAGTGCAGCCCAAAATTATGGCACAGTGCTCGGCATGAACCCACACGATCTGCTGATGCGCCCAAACGACGCGACACCCGGGCCGCTGTGCGCCCTGGCGAACGAGGCTGACGCATGAAGTACCCGACCTTGGAAGATGCGATCGGGAAGACGCCGCTGGTGGCCTTGCAGCGCATCGATGCGGCGGACAATGCCCGCCGTGGCAATGTGATTCTCGGCAAACTCGAGGGCAACAATCCGGCGGGTTCCGTCAAGGACCGGCCAGCCCTTTCGATGATCAAGCGTGCCGAGGAGCGCGGCGAGATCAAGCCCGGCGACACGCTGATCGAGGCGACGTCGGGCAACACCGGCATTGCGCTGGCCATGGCGGCGGCCATCAAGGGCTACCGCATGGTGCTGATCATGCCGGAGGACCTTTCCGTGGAGCGCGCGCAGACCATGAAGGCCTTCGGTGCCGAACTGGTGCTGACCCCCAAGAGCGGCGGGATGGAATACGCGCGCGATCTGGCCGACCAGATGGTGGCCCAGGGCAAGGGCCGGGTGCTCGACCAGTTTGCCAACGCCGACAATCCGCGCATCCACTACGAAACCACCGGTCCCGAGATCTGGGCCGACACGCGCGGCAAGGTCACCCATTTCGTGAGCGCCATGGGCACCACCGGCACCATCACCGGGGTGTCGCGCTTCCTGAAGGAAAAGAACGCCGCAGTGCAGATCGTCGGTGCCCAGCCGTCGGAAGGCTCCCGCATTCCCGGCATCCGAAAGTGGCCTGAGGCGTACATGCCGAAGATCTACGACCCGAGCCGGATTGATCAGGTCGTCAGCGTGAGCCAGGACGACGCCGAGGAAATGGCGCGTCGTTTGGCCCGGGAGGAAGGCATTTTCGGCGGCATCTCGGCGGCCGGAGCGCTGTGGGTCGCGCTGGAGATCGCCAAGACGGTCGAGAACGCGACCATCGTGTTCATCGTCTGCGATCGGGGCGATCGCTACCTGTCCACTGGCGTGTTCCCTGCCTGAGGCGCCCGATGATCTTCGTCCCGACCTACTGCCCTGCCTGCGCCACGCCGCTCGCGAACGTCGAACTGCTCGAAGACGGCGGACCCACCACGCGGCTGCGTTGCCCGGCCTGTGAATGGACGCACTGGAACAATCCCACGCCGGTGCTCGCGGCGATCGTCGAATACCGCGGACAGGTGCTGTTGGCGCGCAACGCCGCCTGGCAACACAAGATGTACGCGCTGATCACCGGGTTCATGGAAGCCGGCGAGACGCCGCAAGGCGGCATTGCACGCGAGGTCAAGGAAGAAACCAACCTCGACGCCAGCGCGGTGACGCTGGTAGGCGTCTACGACTTCCAGCGCATGAACCAGGTCATCATTGCCTATCACGTGATCGCCGATGGCGAGATCAAGCTGTCGCCCGAACTGGTTGACTACCGGCTGTATGACCTGCAGGACTTGAAGTGCTGGCCGGCCGGTACCGGCTTCGCGCTGGCCGAATGGTTGCGCAGCCGTGGCCATGAACCCGAATTCGTCGAGTGGCCACGTCCGGCTGCGCCTGCAGCGGCCGGTGCCGCCACCTAGAACTCAGAAGATCCCAGGAAAGCCATGCACATTCATCAAGAGCTCGACACCCGTGGCCTCAATTGCCCGTTGCCCATCCTGAAGGCCAAGCGTTCGCTCAACGACATGCAGAGCGGCCAACTGTTGAAGGTGGTGTCGACCGACCCGGGCTCGCTGCGCGATTTTCAAGCCTTCGCACGCCAGACCGGCAACGACCTCGTCGAGCAGCAGACGCTCGACAGCGATTACGTGCACATCCTTCGCCGGCGCTGAACGCGCTCGTGGCGCGACGGCTTAGAGCGCCAGGGTCTTGAGGTATTCGCGGAACTGGCCGCCGACTTCCGGATGCGCCAGGGCCAGTTCGACAGTGGCCTGCAGAAAGCCTTCCTTGCTGCCGCAGTCGTAGCGGGTGCCCTTGTAGGCATAGGCATAGACCGCTTCCTTCTTCATCAACGCGGCGATGCCGTCGGTCAGCTGGATCTCGCCACCGGCGCCCTTCGGCTGGTTGCGAATCTCGGCGAACACGCCCGGCGTGAGCACGTAACGACCGGCCACGCCAAGGCGTGACGGTGCCGATTCGGGTGAAGGCTTCTCGACCATCTGGTTGACCTTGACCAGACCGTCCGCAATGGTGTCGCCGGCCACGATGCCGTAGCGCTTGACCTGGTCGAGCGGCACTTCCTGCACCGCCAGCAGCGAGCGTCCCAGCTGCGCGAAGGCATCGGTCATCTGCGCGAGCACCGGTTGGCCGCCCGTCGGCCCGACCATCAGGTCGTCGGCGAGCAGCACGGCAAAAGGCTCGTTGCCGACCAGATGCTCGGCGCACAGCACCGCATGCCCCAGCCCCAGCATGCGCGGCTGGCGCACATAGGAGACCGTCATGTCGTCGGGCATGACCGACCGCGTGATGTTGAGCAGCGCCGTCTTGCCGCTGGCCTCGAGCTGGTTTTCCAGTTCGTAGGCGGTGTCGTAATGGTCTTCGATTGCGCGCTTGTTGCGGCCGGTGACGAAGATCATGTCGCGAATGCCGGCAGCGTAGGCTTCCTCGACCGCGTACTGGATCAGCGGCTTATCGACCACCGGCAGCATCTCCTTGGGCTGGGCCTTGGTGGCCGGCAGGAAGCGGGTGCCGAACCCCGCCACGGGGAAAACAGCTTTACGGATGCGGGTGGTATTGGACATGAACTCGAGTGGTGGAGTTGGGACGAAGCATGGTACGCGGGCAACACCCTTCCGGATGTCAGCCGAGGCGCACAAGCTGATCGTTCAGCCGTACCAGCAGGGCGCCGAAGTCCGCCAGACGCTGGCGCTCCTGCGCGATCACGGCGGGCGGTGCCTTGGCGACGAAGGCCTCGTTGCCCAGCTTGCCGTTGACCTTGACGATTTCGCCCTCGACCCTTGCTATCTCCTTGCCGATGCGCGCCTTCTCCGCGACCTTGTCGACTTCCATGTGCAGGCACAGTCGCGACGTGCCCACCATGGCCACAGGTGCCGCGCCTGCGGCTTCGGCCCACGAAATGGCGTCTTGGAAGACGCGCACTTCCTTGAGTTTGGCCAAGGCCTGCAGCACCGGGGCCACGTCACGCAGGAAGGCGCTGTCGACAGCCTCGTCGGCCACGGCGTAGAGCGGAAGGCGCGTGGCAGGTGACACGTTCATCTCGCCGCGCAGCGTGCGGCAGGCATCGACCAGCGCCTTCAGCCGGGCCACATAAGCCTCGGCTGCTTCGTCGATCTTTTCCGGCTGGCTCTGCGGGTAGGCGGCGATCATGATCGACGGCCCCTCGCGACCGGCAACCGGGGCCACCTTCTGCCAGAGCGCTTCCGTGATGAATGGAATCACCGGGTGTGCCAGGCGCAGCAGCGTTTCCAGCGTGCGGATCAGCGTGCGGCGCGTGGCGCGCTGCTGCGCGTCGGTGCCGGTCTGGATCTGCACCTTGGCGATCTCCAGGTACCAGTCGCAGAACTCGTCCCAGGCAAACTGGTAGATCGCGGTGGCGACGTTGTCGAGGCGGTAGTCCTCGAAGCCCTTGGCGACGTCGGCCTCGACGCGCTGCAGGCGCGAGGTGATCCAGCGGTCTGCCTGGCTGAACTGCAGGTAGCCATCGGCCTTGCCGCCGGGTGCGCAGTCGGCCTTGGTGTGCTCCAGCAGGCCGCAGTCCTGGCCTTCGCAGTTCATCAGCACGAATCGCGTGGCATTCCAGAGCTTGTTGCAGAAGTTGCGGTATCCCTCGCAACGCTTCGAGTCGAAGTTGATGCTGCGGCCCAGCGAGGCCAGCGATGCGAAGGTGAAGCGCAGCGCATCGGCACCGAAGGCCGGAATCCCTTCGGGGAATTCCTTTTCCGTCTGCTTGCGCACCTTGGGCGCCGTCTCGGGCTTGCGCAGGCCCTGCGTGCGCTTGTCGAGCAGTTCGGGCAGCGCGATGCCGTCGATCAGGTCGACCGGGTCGAGCACGTTGCCTTCGGACTTGCTCATCTTCTTGCCCTGCGCATCACGCACCAGGCCGTGGATGTAGACGTCCCTGAACGGCACCTTGCCGGTGAAGTGCTTGGTCATCATGATCATCCGGGCGACCCAGAAGAAGATGATGTCGTAGCCGGTGACCAACACGCTCGACGGCAGGTAGCGCGCCAGGTCGTCGGTCTTCTCGGGCCAGCCGAGGGACGAGAAGGGCACCATCGCCGAGGAGAACCAGGTGTCGAGCACGTCCTCGTCGCGCGTCAAGGTCTTGCCGGGTGCCTTGGCCTGTGCCTCGGCTTCGTTCTGTGCAACGTAGACGGTGCCGTCCTCGTCGTACCACGCCGGAATCTGGTGGCCCCACCAGAGCTGGCGCGAGATGGTCCAGTCCTGGATGTTCTCCATCCAGTGGTTGTAGGTGTTGACCCAGTTCTCGGGAATGAAGCGCACCTCGCCCGACTTCACCACGTCGATCGCTTTCTGCGCGATCGAGCTGCCGTCGGCACCGGCCTTGGTCATGGCCACGTACCACTGGTCGGTCAGCATCGGTTCGACCACGGCGCCGCTGCGGGCGCAGCGCGGCACCATCAGCTTGTGCTTCTTCACCTCGACGAGCAGGCCGAGCGCCTCGAGGTCGGCCACGATCGCCTTGCGTGCCACGAAGCGGTCCATGCCGCGGTACTTTGCGGGCGCGTTGTCGTTGATGGTCGCGCCGAGCGTGAGCACACCGATCATTGGCAGCTGGTGGCGCTGGCCGACCGCATAGTCGTTGTAGTCGTGGGCCGGCGTGACCTTCACGACGCCGGTACCGAATTCCTTGTCGACGTAGTCGTCCGCGATGATCGGGATGAGCTTGTCGACCAGCGGCAGCTTCACGTTCTTCCCGACCAGGTGTTGGTAGCGCTCGTCTTCGGGATGGACCATCACCGCCGTGTCGCCGAGCATGGTCTCGGGGCGCGTGGTCGCCACCACCAGCGTGCCGCTGCCGTCTTCCAGCGGGTAGGCGATGTGCCAGAGCGAGCCGTCTTCTTCCTCGCTCTCGACTTCCAGGTCGCTCACCGAGGTCTTGAGCACCGGGTCCCAGTTGCCCAGGCGCTTGCCGCGGTAGATGAGGCCTTCGTCGTAGAGCTTCACGAAGGTGTCGGTAACGACATTCGACAGGTCGTCGTCCATCGTGAAGTATTCGCGGCTCCAGTCGACCGTGTCGCCCATGCGGCGCATCTGCTGCGTGATGGTGTTGCCCGACTTTTCCTTCCACTCCCAGACGCGCGCGACGAAGTTCTTGCGCGCCTCGGCGGGCGTCGGGCCCATGTCGTGGCGGCTGATCTTCTGCTCCTGAAGCTGGCGCTCCACCACGATCTGCGTGGCGATGCCGGCGTGGTCGGTGCCCGGCACCCACAGCGTGTTGTCGCCCTTCATGCGGTGGTAACGCGTGAGGCTGTCCATGATCGTCTGGTTGAACGCATGGCCCATGTGCAGCGTGCCGGTCACGTTGGGCGGCGGCAGCTGGATGGCGAACGCATCGGCGCCGTCCTTGGGTTCTTGCGTGCCGCGGAAACCGGCCTTGGCGTAGCCGCGCTGCTCCCACTCCGGCCCCCAGTGCGCCTCGATGGCGGCGGGTTCGAAGGATTTGGACAGGCTCTCGAGGCCGGGCTGGGAAGTGGGTTCGCTCATGGCGTTGGCAATGAAAAACGGCACGCGGGGTGCCGTCGGGTTACAGGTGTCGCTCGGGCGGCTCTTGGGCCGGATTTTACCGGCGCACCTCAGTCATCGCCGCTGGCGATAATTGTTCGATGCTCTTCCTGCTCTCGCCCGCCAAGTCGCTCGATTACGACACACCGCTCCCCGCCGACCTGCCCGCCACCCAGCCCGTCTTCGAAGGTGCCAAAGGGCCTGCTGCCGAATTGATCGCCTTGATGCGACAGAAGTCGCCGCAACAGATCGCCGAGCTGATGCACCTGTCGGACAAACTGTCGACGCTCAATTTCACCCGTTACGCCGCCTGGTCGCCCAAGGGCACCTTGAAGAACGCGCGCCAGGCCGCGCTGGCCTTCGATGGCGACGTCTACGGTGGGCTCGACGCGAAAACCATGACCGCCCAGCAACTCGACTGGGCGCAGGACCACGTCTGCATCCTCAGCGGCCTGTACGGCGTGCTGCGCCCGCTCGACCGGCTCCAGCCCTATCGCCTCGAAATGGGCACGCAGCTGGCCAACAGGCATGGCAAGGACCTCTATGCGTTCTGGGGCACGCGCATCGCCGACCACCTCAACGATCGGCTGGTGGCCGACCGTACGCCGGTGGTCGTCAACCTCGCGTCGCAGGAGTATTTCAAGGCGGTCGACCCACGCGTGCTCAAGGCACGCGTGGTCGAATGCGTGTTCCAGGAATGGAAGGGCGGGCAGTACAAGATCGTCAGCTTCTACGCCAAGCGTGCGCGCGGGCTGATGGCACGGTGGGCCGTGCTTCACAAGGCCGCGACGCCCAGGGCCCTGGAGAAGTTCGATCTGGACGGGTATGGCTTCGACGCCGAGGTCTCGTCGCCTGAAAGGCTGGTGTTTCGAAGGAGGACGCAATGACGCAAGCTGTCACTCCCGAACTGCGCGCGTGGGTCGTCGATCAACTGGCTGCGGGGCATTCCGTCGCTGCGCTGCGCACATCGATGCGCATGGCCGGTTGGCAGGAATCCGCGGTCAATGCCGCGCTGACCGAGATCGAGCGTGGTGCCGCGTCCATGCCTGCGCCTGCAACGGCCGCTTCCGACGAAGCCCGGCCGATGCCCTGGCCCGACCTCGAAGGTTCGCCGCTCTACCTCGACGGCGGTGACCGCCGGGTGCACGTGCTGCACACCGTCGCTCATCCGCGCGTGGTGGTCTTCGGCGACCTGTTGAGCGACGACGAATGCGAAGCCCTGATCACCGCTGCAGGGCGTCGGCTGGCGCGCTCGCTGACCGTCGAGACGCAGACCGGGGGCGAGACGCTCAACGTCGACCGCACCAGCGACGGCATGTTCTTCGAGCGTGGCGAAAACGAGATCGTGGCGCGCATCGAGCAGCGCATCGCCATGCTGCTGCGCTGGCCGCTCGAATACGGCGAAGGCCTGCAGGTGCTGCGCTACGCGCCCGGCGCCCAGTACCGCCCCCACTACGACTATTTCGATCCCGCCGAGCCCGGCACGCCGACCATCCTGCGGCGCGGCGGCCAGCGCGTCGGCACGCTGGTGATGTACCTGCGCGAACCGGTCAAGGGCGGGGCCACGGTGTTTCCCGACATCGGGCTCGAAGTGGCCCCCAAGCGCGGCACCGGCGTGTTCTTCAGCTACGACCGGCCCGACCCGGCCACGCGCACGCTGCACGGCGGAGCGCCGGTGATCGAGGGCGAGAAATGGGTCGCCACCAAGTGGCTGCGCGAGCGGGAATTCTCGTGACGGGCCGGCCATGAAGGTTCGCGCGAACGGGATCGACATCGAAGTCGAAGACACGGGTGGCGAGAGCCGGCCGGTCGTGTTGCTGATCATGGGCTTGAACATGCAGCTCATCGCGTGGCCCGACAACCTGGTCCGTGGCCTGGTCGACGCCGGCTTCCGCGTGGTGCGCCACGACAACCGCGATGCCGGCCTGAGCACGCAGTTCGACCACGCCGGCACCGGCAACCTGCTGTGGCAGGGCCTGCGCTATCGCTTCGGCATGCCGGTGCAGTCGGCCTATGGCCTGCAGGACATGGCCGACGACGCACTCGGCGTGCTCGACGCCCTGGGCATTCGGCAGGCGCACGTGGTCGGCGCGTCGATGGGCGGCATGATCGCCCAGCGTCTGGCGGCGACCGCGCCGGAACGGGTGAGCAGCCTGGTGAGTGTGATGAGCTCCAGCGGTGCGCGCGGCCTTCCCGGCCCGCGGGGCGACGTGGTCGCGATGCTCATGCGTCGCCCGGCCGGGCGCGACGAGGCTGCGCTGGTGGCGCACAGCATGCGCTTCGTGCGCTTGATCGCGGGCAGCGTCTATCCGCCCGACGATGCCGCGCTGCGCGAGCGCTTGACCATCGCATTGCGCCGTGCCTACCGCCCGCGCGGACTGATGCGCCAGATCGCCGCGGTGGCGGCCGACAGCGGCCGCGAAAAGCTCCTCGCGCGCATCGCCTGCCCAACGCTCGTTCTGCATGGCGATGCCGACCCGCTGCTGCCCATCGCCTGCGGGCTCGACACGGCGCGCCGGATTCCCGGCGCGCGCTTTGTCCCACTGGCCGGCATGGGCCACGACCTCACGCCGCAGCTCAGCCAAATCCTGCTGCCGCAGATGGTTCCTTTCCTGCAGGCGGCACAGAAGCCGCCCACCACGTAAAACACATCGCATGAGCCTCGACAACACCCCGGCGCAATCTCAACTCGGACGTGCTTCGGCGTATGCCGACCGCTACGACCCCACGTTGCTGTTTCCCATCGCGCGCGCCACCCAGCGCACGGCGATGGGCATCGCCGAGAACGCGCTGCCGTTCTTCGGCGCCGACCTCTGGACTGCCTTCGAACTGAGCTGGCTCAACGCGCGTGGCAAGCCACAAGTGGCCATCGCGCATTTCACCGTGCCTTGCGAGACGCCCAACATCATCGAGAGCAAGTCCTTCAAGCTCTACCTCAACAGCTTCAACAGCAGCGTTTTCGACAGCGTCGACGCGGTGCGCGAACGACTGCGTTCCGACCTGGCGGAGGCCGCGTGGCGCGGCAGCGATCGCAGCGGCGGCATCGGCGTGAAGTTGCTGGCGCCGGAGGCCTTCGACCGGGAGCCGGTGCACGAGCTCGACGGCCTGGATCTCGACCGGCTCGACATCGAATGCACCCACTACCAACCGGCGCCCGAACTGCTCTCGAGCGACAGCAGCCAGCCGCCGGTCACCGAGACGCTCACCAGCCGCCTGCTCAAGAGCAACTGCCTGGTCACCGGCCAGCCCGATTGGGGCAGCGTGCGCGTGAGCTACAGCGGCCCCGCGATCGACCAGGCAGGTCTGCTGGCGTACATCGTGAGCTTCCGCAATCACAACGAGTTTCACGAGCCCTGTGCGGAGCGCATGTTCTGGGACATCTGGCGCCACTGCAAACCCACCAAGCTGAGCGTGTATGCGCGTTACACCCGGCGTGGCGGACTCGACATCAACCCGTTTCGTGCCAGCTGGCCGCAGGCGTTGCCGCCGAACATCCGCACGGCGCGACAGTAGGCTTGCGCCTACATTCCACTCCGTCGGCCGCGCGGATACTCTGTCACCTTTGCCTACTGGAATTCCGAACGTGAATGTGTTGATCGTCGATGACAACGAAGCCGCTGCCGACTTGCTGCAGGAGCTCCTGTCGCTGCAGGATCACACGGCGCGCTGTACGTACTCGGCCACGGAGGCGCTTGCTGCATGCGAGACGGAGACTTTCGACGTCGCGCTGGTCGATATCACGCTGCCCGACCTGCCAGGCACCGAGGTGGCGCGGCGTCTGCGCGCTGGTGATCGTCCCCCGCTCCTGGTGGCCGTCACGGGGTTGTCGTCCCACGACACCCGTGGTGCCGAAGGGCTGTTCGACCATCATCTGCAGAAGCCCATCGACTTCGACGCGCTCGACCGCATTCTCGAGCAGGCCCGCAGCAAATCCGCGTCCGCCTCATGAAGGCGGCTCCGGGCGCGCGCAGCTGGATTGCCGCAGGCGTCCGCCACGAGGTCCTCACGCGCGCCTTGCCGGCACTGCGCCACGACATGGCGGCGCCGGTGTCGGTGATGCGCATGGGGCTGCTCATGCTTCGAAGGCAGGTCACTTCGACGACCCTCGATCGTGCTGCGTGCGAAGACCGCGTGACGCTCATCGACAGCCAGATCGCCGAGCTCGTGAGCGCCGTGCGCTCGCTGCGCGACTGGGAACTGGCCACCGACGACGAAGGCATCACGCGCCACGAGCTGGTCAGGCAGTGCGTCGGCCTGATGCGTGCAGCCTTCGATCTGCACGGCATCCGTCTGAACGTCGACCCTGCGCTCTCCAACGAAGAGGGCGTCGTGCGCGCGGATGAGCCGAAATGGCCTTCCGGCGCTGCGCTGCGCTATCTGTTCCTGGCGACGCTGGGGTATCTGCACGACACACCGCCCGATGTGGGTGCCATCACGATCACGCCGGATGGCAACGATGCGGTACTGCTCCGTGTGATGGCGGGCGCCCCCGATGCCGCCGACGTCATGGCCGGCGCCCACCGCGCGCCGCGCAAGCTGGCCATCGACGGCATTGCATTGCAGTCGCTGGCCGACGATCTCGGTTATGCGCTGACCATCGAGCGTGACGCGGTCCGCCTGCCGCTCGTGGCAGCCTGAGCAGGCGATGCCGTCCTCGCCGGGCGGCGGGTGGTGCGGACACCGACCTCCTCATCTTTCTTCTTGACCGCGACGCGGCGCCGTGAGGCCGCCGTGCCAGCCGACTTCGCCATCCTCGCAAGATCGCGGCTGTGGCTTTTCAGAAAGGCCAGCAATCGCGCCTCGGCCGCATAGAGCCGCCGCGTGCTCTTCGCCTGCCCGGCAATGCGCTGCCAGATGTCGCTCATCTCGCCGGCATCGCTCGACAGGGTGGTGCCGAGCGCCAAGACGGCGGGATGCACATAGGCCTTCTTGCAGACCGCGGGCGTATTGCCCAGCCGGCGCGCGACCGCCGCAATGATCTCTTTTGCGCTGTAGCGCATGGCGGGCGATGCATCTTCGGCGCTCGGGTTGTCGCAGGCCAGGCGGGTGAGCTCGAGCGCCTGGACGGTGCCGTGCCAGGTGCGGAAGTCCTTGGCCGTGAAGTTGTCGCCGGCCGCTTCGCGCAGGTAGTCGTTCACGTCGGTCGACGAAAGGCCGTGCGGCACGCCGTTCTCATCTTCGTACTGGAACAGTTCCTGCCCCGGCAATTGCTGGCAGGCGCGCACCACCTTGGCGACGCGGGGGTCGTCGACCTCGGTCTCGTGCATCACGCCGCTCTTGCCGCGAAATCGCAGCTTGAGCGAACTGCCGCGCACCGCGGCGTGCTTGCTGCGCAGCGTCGTGAGGCCGTAGGAGCCGTTGCTGCTGGCGTATTCCTCGTTGCCCACGCGCAGGAAGGTGGTGTCGAGCAGGCGCACCAGGGTCGCCAGCACGCGTTGGCGCGTCAGCGCCGCTCGCGCGCCGCCTGCTGCCAGGTCGCGTGTCACACGCGCCCGGATGCGGGGCAGGGCGCGGCCGAAGCCCTCGAGCCGCTCAAACTTGCTCTCGTCCTTGAGCAGCCGCCAATCGGGGTGGTAGCGGTACTGCTTGCGTCCGCGCGCGTCGAGCCCGGTCGCCTGGAGATGTCCATTCGGGAGCGGGCATATCCACACGTCGGTGTAGGCCGGTGGAATCGCCAGCCTGCGGATGCGGGCCACCTCGTCGGGGTCGCGCACCCATGCGCCGGCCACGTCCTTGAAGCGGAAGTGTTCGCCTTGGCGAAAACGGCGCATGCCCGGCATCTCGGGGTTGACGTAAACGAGGCCGTTGGCCAGCGGAACAGGGCGCGAGGTTTTGGCTTGTGTCATGGCGTGCAGTGAAAGCTGGCATGGACAATGCAGGCCCCACCCAAAGCCCTCTGTAGGACGCCGCAAGGTCCGGCAGTGCGCGCCGCACCTTTGCCGTCGCAAGCCTTCTTTTTTTGAAAGTTTTCATGCCCCTCGCTTCTCGCCTTTGCACACGCTGGTTCTCGCTCGGCCTCGCGGCCCTGGTCGCCACCGGCTGTGCCACCTCCACCGCACCTGTCGCGCCCGTCACGCCCGTCATGTCCGGTGCGCCCACCGCAGCGGCGCCCGTCCGCGTGAAGGTCTTCGTCGCCGCCATGTTCGAGATCGGCCAGAACACCGGCGACCGCGCCGGCGAGTTCCAGCATTGGTACGAGCGCTATTGGAAGGGCGCTACGCCCGTCACCGTGCCCGGCGCATTGCAGCCGGTGTATTGCAACGCCGACGGCGTGTGCGGCGCGGTTCTCGGCATGGGCAAGGTGAACTCGTCGTCGTCGATGCAGGCGATCCTGCTGAATCCGAAGTTCGATTTCTCGCAGGCTTACTACGTGATCTCCGGCGTGGCCGGCACGCCGCCGCAGCGCGGCACCATCGGCGAAGTGAATTGGGCGACCTGGCTGGTCGACTACGACCTCGGCCACCGCTGGGCGCCGGAGGAGAACAAGGCCGGCGAGCCGACCTTCATGCCGCGCAAGGGGTACGAGGAATACCGGCGCTTCCAGCTGAACCCGGCGTTGGTCGGCTGGGCCATGAAGCTCTCGGCCGACACGCCACTCAAGGATTCCGACAGCGCCCGCAAGTACCGCTTGCGCTACCCCGACGCGGCGGCGCGCCGCGCGCCTTTCGTCGGGACCGGCACGCACATGACGGGCGACACCTTCTTCCATGGCCCCGGCATGTCGAAGCAGGCGCAGTACATCGCCAAGCTCTACGGCGCCGACGACTACGTCATCACCGAGATGGAAGCCGCGGCGATCACGCTGGTCATCAAGCGCACCCACGGCACCGAGCGGGTGATGAGCCTGCGCGGCGCGGTCAATTTCGACCAGGGCAACCCTTCCGAAAGCACGCTGGCGCACCTCGATCCGGCGCCGGGCGAAACGGCCGGTGGCTTTGCCGAGACGGTGGAGAACATCGCGCTGGTCGGTACCCGGGTGGTCGACCACATCGTCGGTCACTGGCCGCAGTGGCAAGGTGGCGTGCCGAAGCCCTGAGAGCGCGGCGCGCACCGCGCCCGGTATGCGCAGAGCGTGTTTGCCTTCGGCTGGGATATACGCTTAGCGTATATTTCCGGCCCATGAGCCAACAACAGGACCTTCTTCGCGACGCCATGCGGCGTCTCAACCTCACGCGCGATGCGTTCGCGGAACGCCTGGGGGTGCGACGCCGCACGCTCGATACGTGGCTCTTGCCCGAAGATTCGAACGAATCTCGTGCCATGCCGGAAATGGTGGCCAGGTTCGTTGCCGAGATCCTGCTGCACGAGGCGTCGACCGCAGCGGCGGCAGGCACGGCCGTCGACGAGCGCCCGCTGGCGCGCCGCATCGCCGCCGATGGCCGGCCGCAATTGCTTTCGGTGTCGCAGTTCGAACGGAGCAGCCTGGAAGACCTGTTCCACGTCGCCGACGTGATGCAGCCCATCGCGCGGCGCCAGAAGGTCACGCGCATCCTCGAAGGGGCGGTGCTCGGCAGCCTGTTCTTCGAAGCCAGCACGCGCACGCGGGTCAGCTTCGGTGCGGCCTTCTGCCGGCTCGGCGGCTCGGTCTGCGACACCACCGGTTTCACCTTCTCGTCGATGGCCAAGGGCGAGTCGATCTACGACACCAGCCGCGTGATGAGCGGCTACGTCGACGCGCTGGTGGTGCGCCATCCCGAGCAAGGCTCGGTGGCGGAGTTCGCGCGTGCCACCAACCTGCCCGTGATCAACGCCGGCGACGGGCCGGGCGAGCATCCGAGCCAGGCCATCCTCGACCTGTACACCATCCAGCGCGAGTTCTCGCGCATGGGCAAGCTGATCGACGGCATGCACGTCGCGATGGTGGGCGACCTGAAGTACGGCCGCACGGTGCATTCGCTGATTCGCCTGCTGGCGCTGTACCGCGGCCTGAAGTTCACGCTGATCGCGCCGCCGTCGCTCGAGATGCCGGCCTACCTTCTCGACCTCGTGTCGCGCAACGGGCACGTGATCGAGCAGACGCATTCGCTCGAGCAAGGCCTGCGCGGCGCCGACGTGGTCTATGCCACGCGCATTCAGAAAGAGCGTTTCGAAGGCGAAGCCATCGAGGGTTACACGCCCGAGTTTCAGGTGTGCAAGGCGTTGGTCGATGCCGTGTGCAAGCCCGACACCATCCTGATGCACCCGCTGCCGCGCGACGGCCGCCCCGGTGCCAACGACCTGAGCGTGGACCTCAACCACGACCCGCGCCTCGCCATCTTCCGCCAGACCGACAACGGCATCCCGGTGCGCATGGCGCTGTTCGCGGTGCTGATGGGCGTCGATCAGCAGGTGGCGCGTTCGATGCGCGACGTGGGCTGGCGCTCGCCCGCGCACATCGGACCCGACGACGCCGATTTCGACGGACTTGACTGAGTCGGCGCCGTCAGGGCCGGGCCGGCCTCAGCCGACCGACCACGTTGAAGTCGAAGGGGGTCCAGCGGCTCACCGGTACGCCGGCCACGCGCAGGCCGCGCCCGGTCCAAGTGTTGCAGGTCTCGAAAGCGTGGTAGCTGCCGAGCGCCTCGTAGAAGGCATCTTCCGCGCCGTAGCCCGCGCCTGAAATCGCAATGGCGCGACCCGCCGGCAGGCTGGCGCGCACATGGTCGATCAGCCGTCGGTACTGCGCGTCCGACAGCGGCATCGCGTAGGCGCCCTGGCGCAGCTGCGCGCGGCTGAGCCAGGTCACGTGCAGCAGCGATGCGTTGGCGCCGAGGAGCGCGCCGAACGCGCGACGCGCCGTGAGGTCGGCCCAGGTCGGGGTGTGCAGGTAGAACTCGCGGTCGCCCCAGCCGATGGCGATGAACTCGGCATCGGGCGGCACGGCCCTGGCGTCGCGCGGGTCGAACAGCGCCGTCCAGTCGATGGTGCCGCTGCGCGCGGGAAAGACCAGGTCGGTATGCACGCCGTTGCTCAGCACGTAGGCCTCGACGCTCGACGGTTCGGCGGGCGCTTTCGCGTTCGCGGGCATCAGCATCAGCGCCGCGGCGACGCCGACGTACGACCCCACCAACACGACCAGCGCGAACAACGTTCCGGCAATCCAGCGAAGGCTGCGGCGCATGGCGGGTTCCGATTCAGAACAACGACGCGGTCGCCGCTGCCGCATCGGGCGCTGTGCGCGCGCGCGTCGGGCTCGTGGCGGGCGACGTGGCTTCGGGGCTGTCGACCCGCACCAGCGCGCCCACGCGGACGCCGATCAGCCGCAGCGGCCGCTCGAGCGGTACGCGCTTCAGGCACTGGCCGGCGGTCTGGCGGATGGCCTTGCCGTCGGCGGTGAAGCGGGCGATGGTCTGGTCGCGCGTGGCGATCTTGAAGTCGTCGTAGCGCAGCTTGATGCCGATGGTCTTGCCGACGTAGCCCTTGCGCTGCAGATCTTCGGCCACTTTCTCGCAGAGGTGCGTGAAAATGGCACCGAGCTCGGCGCGGTCGCGCACGGCGTGCAGGTTGCGCTCGAAGGTGGTCTCGCGGCTCATCGACACGGGCTCGCTTTCGGTCTCCACCGGGCGGTCGTCGCGGCCCCACGACACCTCGTGCATCCACGCGCCCGTCGCCTTGCCGAAGTTCGCGATCAGCCAGTCGCGCTCTTTCGCTGCGATGTCGCCCACGGTGCGAAGACCGAATCGCTGCAGCTTCTCGTCGGCCTTGGGCCCGATGCCGTTGACCTTGCGCACCGGCAGCGGCCAGATGCGCGTCTGCAAGTCGCCTTCATGCACGATCGAGATGCCGTTGGGCTTGTCGAACTCGCTCGCCATCTTTGCGATCAGCTTGTTGGGTGCGACGCCGATGGAGCAGGTGAGCCCGGTGGCGTCGAAGATCGTCTTCTGGATGAGCCTCGCCAGCACGCGGCCGCCTTCACGTTGGCCGCCGGGCACGTCGGTGAAGTCGATGTAGACCTCGTCGACGCCGCGGTCCTGCATCACTGGCGCGATGTCCAGGATGATCTGCTTGAACTGGCGCGAGTACTTGCGGTATTCGTCGAAGTCCACCGGCAGGATGAGTGCCTGCGGACACAGCTTGGCGGCTTTCATCAGGCCCATCGCCGAGCCGATGCCGAACTGCCGCGCCGGATACGTGGCGGTGGTGATCACGCCACGGCCGACGTAGTCCTTGAGCCGCGGAAACGCATCGACCGGAATGTCGGCCAGCGTGCTTCCTTCCGGCAAGTCGCGAATGGCTTCGTCGACCTTGCGGCGGCCGCCACCGATCACCACCGGCAAGCCCTTGAGTTGCGGGTAGCGCAGCAGTTCGACGGACGCGTAGAACGCATCCATGTCGAGATGGGCGATGCGCCGCAAGGGCGGCGCGGGCTGATTGGAAGCGGTCACGCCGCGATTTTCGCCCGGCTGTGGCAATCGGTAGCGCGCCCCACGGACGGCGGGGCTGACTGGAGGGTGACTACGTACGTACTCCCACTTACGCCGACGGTGCCTGACGGCGTCGAGACGGCGGTAGCATGCGGCCCGCGCCTTCGCGGACATCCCCCAAAACTGGCTGGCAGACACCATGACTACAACATTGCCTACCCCTTCCAAGCGCCCGATCTATCGGTCGCTTTACGTCCAGGTCATCGTCGCCGTCGTCATCGGCGTCGCACTGGGCCATTTCTACCCGCACGTCGGGGAAACGATGAAACCGCTCGGCGATGGCTTCATCAAGCTGATCAAGATGCTGATCGCGCCGATCATCTTCTGCACCGTCGTGGTCGGCATCGCCGGCATGGAAGACATGAAGAAGGTCGGCAAGACCGGCGGGCTGGCGCTGCTGTATTTCGAGGTCGTGAGCAGCATCGCGCTGGTCGTGGGTCTGGTGCTGGTCAACGTGCTTAAGCCGGGCGCCGGCATGAACATCGACCCGAGCACGCTCGACACCAAGGCGCTGGCCGCCTATACCGGCCCCGGCAAGATGCAAGGCACGGTCGACTTCCTGCTCAACGTCATCCCCAACACGATGGTCGACGCCTTCGCGAAGGGCGAGATCCTGCAGGTGCTGCTGATCGCCGTGCTCTTCGGCTTTGCGCTGCACAAGTTCGGCGGCCGCGGCACGCTGGTGTTCGACGTGATCGAGAAGGGCTCGCACGTGCTCTTCACCATCGTCGGCTACATCATGAAGCTGGCCCCCATCGGGGCTTTCGGCGCCATGGCCTTCACCATCGGCAAGTACGGCGTGGGCTCGCTCTTCTCGCTGGGCAAGCTGATGGCGGTGTTCTACATGACGTGCCTGTTGTTCATCTTCGTGGTGCTCGGGCTCATCGCGCGCTTCCATGGCTTCAGCATCTGGAAGTTCATCAAGTACATCAAGGAAGAGCTGCTGATCGTGTTGGGCACCTCGTCGTCCGAATCGGTGCTGCCGCGCATGATGGAGAAGATGGAAAACCTCGGCGCCAAGAAGACAGTCGTCGGCTTGGTGATTCCGACAGGCTATTCCTTCAACCTCGACGGCACCTCGATCTATCTCACCATGGCGGCGGTGTTCATCGCGCAAGCCACCAACACCGACATGACACTCACGCAGGAGCTCACGCTCTTGGGCGTGCTGCTGCTCACGTCGAAGGGCGCCGCCGGCGTGACCGGCAGCGGCTTCATCGTGCTGGCGGCCACGCTGTCGGCGGTGGGCCATGTGCCGGTCGCCGGCCTGGCGCTCATCCTGGGCATCGACCGCTTCATGTCCGAAGCACGGGCGCTGACCAACCTGATCGGCAACGGCGTCGCCACGCTGGTGGTCGCGAAGTGGACCGACGAGCTCGACGAGAAGCGGCTGCACGCTGCGCTCAGCAACGAGACCTGGGTCGAGGCCGACGAGCCTGAGGCGCTGGTCAACGCCGAGACGTCACACATGGCCGCTGACACCGCACCTCGGCACTGAGCAGGTCGCCAAGTACGGCCTGTTGCCAGGGATACCGCGGAACCGGCTTTGCCGGGCCGCTGGTATGGCCCCCTTGAGGGGCTGAAGGCCGCGGCTTCCAGTCTGCCTGCGCAGACTGGGACGGCCTGAAGAACCGCAGCCTCCGGATGCGCGCACGGGGCGGCGACACGCAGTGCGCCGCTTCGGGGGTGGGCCTTACTTCAGTGGTCGTGGTGCAGAAACTTCGCCTGCCGTGGCAGGCGGAAGCTCACCAGGAAGGCAATGGCCATCATGCCCGTGACGTACCAGAAGAACGCCGACTCGTGGCCCAGCGACTTGAGCCCCAGCGCCACGTATTCCGCCGAGCCACCGAAGAGCGCGTTGGCGACGGCATAGGCCAGTCCGACGCCGAGCGCACGCACCTCGGGGGGAAACATCTCGGCCTTCACGATGCCGCTGATCGAGGTGTAGAAGCTCACGATCGCCAGCGCCAGGATGATCAGGAAGAAGGCGGCCACCGGGCTGGTCACATGCTGCAGCGTGGTCAGGATCGGCACCACCGCCAGCATGCCCAGTCCGCCGAACAGCAGCATGTTGTTGCGCCGGCCGATGCGGTCGGAGAGCATGCCGAACATCGGCTGCATGCACATGTAGACGAACAGCGCGCACGTCATGATGTAGCTCGTGGTCTTGATCGGCATGTGCACCGTGTTCACCAGGTATTTCTGCATGTAGGTGGTGAAGGTGTAGAAGATCAGCGAGCCGCCCGCGGTATAGCCGAGCACGGTGAAGAAGGCCGCCTTGTGGTGCTTGAAGAGCCCGGCCATGCTGCCGGCCTCCTTGTTGGCCTTCGCCTCTGCCGTCTGGGTTTCATGCAGCGTGCGGCGCAGCAACAGCGCCACCACCGCGGCCACGGCGCCGATGGCGAAGGGAATGCGCCAGCCCCAGGCCTTGAGCTCGGCCTCGGTCAGGAAGATCTCCATCACCACGATCACCAGCACTGCGAGCAGCTGCCCGCCGATCAGCGTCACGTACTGGAACGACGAGAAGAAGCCGCGTTGTCCGCGCAACGCAATCTCGCTCATGTAGGTGGCAGTGGTGCCGTATTCGCCGCCCACCGACAGCCCCTGGAAGAGGCGGCACACCAGCAGCAGGAAGGGCGCCCACGCGCCGATCTGCGCATGGGTCGGCAGGCAGGCGATGACCAGCGAGCCGGCGCACATCATCGTCACCGAGATCAGCATCGAGGTCTTGCGGCCCATGCGGTCGGCGATGCGACCGAACAGCCAGCCGCCGATCGGGCGCATCAGGAAACCGGCAGCGAAAACGCCGGCGGTGTTCAGCAGCTGTGCGGTGGGATCCGATTGCGGGAAGAACGCCGGCGCGAAATAGAGCGCGGAAAAGGCATAGACGTAGAAGTCGAACCATTCGACCAGGTTGCCGGACGAGGCCGCCATGATGGCGAAGATGCGGTGGCGCTTTTCTTCGGCGGTGTAGGCGCGCGGCTCAACCGGCGCGCCTGCTTCGGGAGATGCAGTGACAGACATGGAAACGCCTTTTTTGGTGTGAATCTTGGCGCTTGTCATTCTGCGGCGCTGCAGCATCCGGCGCTGTCGGCCGCGATCGCATCCTGCCCTGCCGCGCGGGTATCTGCGCGGCGTGCTACCGCGCGGTAGCTCAGCCGGCGTTGCCGCCGCGCGCCACCACGCCCGCACCGCGCACCTCGATGCGCAATTGGTCGAGCACCTTGCCCTCGGCATTGGTGAGTTCGACCAGATGCCGGCCGGGCCACGGCAGCCACTGCGCACGGTTGCCGCGTGCCAACGGCTTGCCGTCGATGCGCCACTGCAGCCCGCGGCCTTCGGCCTCGAAGCGCACGCGCTGCCGGTTCGGCGGGATGTCCGGGTCGATCGCGATGATCGAGCCGTCGGCCGGTGCCGTGATGCGCCCGCCTATGTCGGCGCCATCGCCGACCTGCCCGAGTGCGAACAGCGCTTGTTCGGTGCCGGCGATGAACCATTCGTCGCGCGCCGCCTCGAGCGCGCCGCCGAAGCGCACCGGCTGGTGCACGAGGCCGGGCGGCGCCGCCGGCGCGCGGCTGGGTTCGCGCGCATGCAGGAAGCCCATCACCTCGGCCCACACCGGCGCCGCGCCGCTGGTGCCGCTCACGTCCCACATCGGCGCGCCCCCGGCGTTGCCGACCCACACGCCGACTGTGTAGCGCTGCGACCAGCCGACGGCCCAGTTGTCGCGCATGTCCTTGCTGGTGCCGGTCTTCACCGCCGTCCAGAAGCGCGTGCCGAGCACGCTGTCGACGCCGAAGGTGCGGGTGCGCGCGTTGGCATCGGAAAGGATGTCGCCGACGATGAAAGCGGCGCGGGGATCGATGACGTTCGGCGTGCGCGTCGCGAGGCTTGCAACGGCTGCTGCAGGCAGCAGCCGCGTCTCACCGAAGCGCCCGCCGTTCGCCAGCGTGCGATACGCATTGGTCAGCGCCAACAGCGACACCTCGGCGCTGCCGAGCGCCAGGCTGTAGCCGTAGTAGCCGCCGCTTTCGCGCAGCGGCAAGCCGGCCGCCTGCAGCTGGCGCGCGAAAGACTCGGGTGAGACCATCACCAGGGTGCGCACTGCCGGCACATTGAGCGACGCGGCTAGCGCGGTGCGCACCGAGATCGGCCCCTTGAACTGCCGGTCGTAGTTCTGCGGAATGTAGAGCCCGCTCGCGGTGGCGATCTGCGCCGACGAATCGTCGAGCAGCGATGCCGCCGTCAGGCGGCGTTCGGCGATCGCCTGCGCGTAGAGCAAGGGCTTGAGCGTGGAGCCGGGTTGCCGCTGCGCGAGAACCGCGTCGACGTCGGCAGCGCGACTGAGCTCGCCCGACGAGCCCACCCAGGCCAGCACCTCGCCGCTGGCGTTGTCGAGCACCACGAGTGCGGCGTCTTGCACGTTGCGTCCACGCAGCTCTCGCAGGTGACGTTGCAAGGTGGTGACCGCGAAGCGTTGCAGCGGCGCGCGCAGCGTGGTGCGCAGGTCGCCGGTCGCCGCGGCCACGCCGGACTGGGTCGCCGCATCGCGGCGCGCCTGCAGGGCCCGGCGCGCGGCGTGCGGCGCGATGCCCTCGCTCGGGTCGAAGGCGCGCCGTTGCAGCGCAGCGCTTGCGAACATGTCGACGCTGTCGCAGTCGATGCGGCGGCGTTCGCTATCGCTCTCCGCCATCGCCTTCATCACCTCGCAGGCGCGCTGCGCGACCAGCCCCGACTTGGCATTGGGCGCACGCACCAGCGCCGCAGCCACGGCCGCCTCGCGCGCATCGAGCCCGTGTGGCGCCTTGCCGAAGAGCGTGCGCGAGAGCGCGTCGATGCCGACCATCTCGCCCCGGAAGGGCACGGTGTTCAGGTAGGCCTCGAGGATCTGGTCCTTGCGCCACTGCCGCTCCACTTGTGCCGCGGCCACCGTCTGCCCGAGCTTCTGCGTCACGCTGCGGCCGCCACCGGCGCGCCGAAGGTCGTCGTCGAGCAGCCCGGCGAGCTGCATCGTGATGGTCGATGCGCCTCGCGTGCGGGTGTTCCAGAGGTTGCCCCAGGCAGCGGCCGAGACTGCGCGCCAGTCGACACCGCTGTGTTCGTAGAAGCGCCGGTCCTCGCTCAGGACCATCGCCGTGCGCAAGGCCGGGGAAATATCTGCCAGCGCGATCCACTGGCCGCGTCGCACGGTGACGTCGGTGCGTACGCGCTGCAGCAAGGCGCCATCGCGATCGAGCACCTCGGTGTCGGAGGGGCGGAACTCGCGTCGGACGGCATCAAAGGTTGGGAGCGCCCAGGCCGACCCTGCGCAAGCGGTCGCGATGGCCAGCGCGAGCAGCGGTCGGCGCAGGGCAGGGTCATAGCGGGTGAGAAGGCGCATGAAAGGCAAGACGGGGAACGGGCCTACTTTAAGTCGCGCAGGCGGGCTCATGCGCGGCGCCGTGGCTCGCACGAACGATGCGATTCGGTCAAGGATACGGACTGTCGTGCCCGCCGAAACTGGAGGAATCACCATGAAATCACTTCTCGTCATGCTTGCCGCATCCGCCACCCTGGCGGGTTGCGTGGTCCCGCCGCCCTACGACAACCGCCCGCCGCCGCCGGGCCCGGGCATGCGCGGCGATCGCGACCGCGACGGTGTGCCCAACCGCTACGACCGCGACCGCGACGGCGACGGCGTGCCGAACCGGTACGACAGCCGCCCGGGCGATCCGCGCCGCAACTGACAGATCGCATCAGCGCCGGGGCTTCGGCTGCTTGTCGTACTTGCGCCAGTAGTCGAACTCTTCCTCGTGCACGTCGATGTCGAGTTCCGACACGCGCGCCTGCATGCGCTCCTGCGCATCGGCAACGCCGCGGTTGTAGAGCGTCGGGCCGATCTCTTCGAGGAAGAAGCCCAGCAGCGCACCAGCGGTGATGTTGCCGATCTTCTGCCCGTCCATGTGCTCGAAGAAGTAGCGTTCGATGGAGGTGATGGCCTGCTGGCGCACTTCCCTGGGCAGTTCGATCGTCATGAGGGGCTCCTGTTGACGGCGATCAGCGTCCCGCCTCGACCTTCACCCGCGCATTCGGCGTCTCGCCGAACATCTCGGGCGCGTATAGCGCCTCGACACGGCTCGGCGGCAATGCGAAGTCGCCGACGTTGTTCAGGCGCACGGTGTACTCCATCATCACCACGCCCTTGGGCAGGTACTCGTAGTAGCTGCGGAAGGACTCGAAGCTGCGCTCCTCGAAGGCTGGCCAGCCAGCGCCGCTCTTCTTCTCGCCCTGCGTCGCAATCTTCGAATCGCGGCCCAGGCCGCTGCCGAGGATGGTGGCGCCGCCGGGCACCGGGTCGGTGATCGCGACCCAGGTCATGTCGGCGCTGGCGTTGACTTCGAGCGTCACGCGCAGCACGTCGCCACGCGTGTACTTGCCCGCCGTCGCCTGCTCGACCGGTGTGATCGTCTTCTTGATGGCATAGCCGGCCGCGAACGGCGCCTTCAGCTGGATCGCGGCAACGGATTGCAGCGTGAGCCAGGGCTTGCCGGCGCCGCTGTGCGTGACGGTCAGCGTTTCCTTCGACGGCTGGCCCCAGGGCAGGAACATCGTGTTGTTGCGCAGGTTGCCGGGCGACGCCGGAGCACCGAACCAGGTCGTCTGGTTAGGCGCACCCGATGCGTCGCTGGCCTTCACGCGTTCGACGCGGCTCCAGTCCACACTTTGCGTGCGTCCGGCCGAATCGGCGTTGCCGACCGCGGGCGGACGCAGCACCGACGTGGTGGTGCCCGCCACCGGCACGCTCTCGAACACCTTCGAGAACCGGTCCAGCGCGAGCCCGCCCCAGAGGTTGGCGGTCGTCGTGTGCCAGGCACCGTTCTGCTGCCGGCCGATGAAGCCGTTGGCCAACTTGCCCATGTCGTCCTTCCAGGCCGGGTCGTCCATCACGGCCAGCATCAGGCGCGCGGTGTTCACGTCGCCGTTGGTCATGAGCCACCACCAGTAGTCGTCCTGCTCGGTGCTGAACATCACCTTGGTGCCCTGGTAGCTCAACCGCGCCTTCAGCACGTTGTTCGCTTCGTCCATGCGTTGCTGGCGCTGCGGCACGTCGTTCACGCGTTTCAGGATCTGCAGCCAGTCGATGACGGCGCTGGTCGGCCACTGGTTGGGTGCGACGGTGATGCTCGCGACCATGCTGCCGCGCGCCTTGCCGTAGCGCGACAGCGCCTCGAGCGCGGCGAGCTTGCGCACGTCCAGGTCCTTGCGCGGGCTCCAGAACTCGCGCGTGATGCGGCCTTCGACGAAGGCGATCAGGCCCTGTTCCATCGGGGCGCGCGCGTCGTCGGGCAGCGCGAACGCCGGGTCGATGGCCGCCGCCTCGTGCGTCGCCGCGAGCAGGTACGAGGTGAGGATGTCGCTGCCGCGGTTCGACTCGCCGTCCCGCGGTGGGAAGAAGCTGGCAAGGCCATTGCTATCGAGGTAGCTCGGCAGCTGCGCGACCACGCCCTGCCACAGCTTCACGTCGCGCAGGCCGATCGACTTGCTGGTCTTCTGCTCCAGGCAGGCGAAGGGGTAGTTGGCGAACCAGTCACGCACGCCCGGCATGCCTTCGGCCAGCTTGGGCTGCAGCGACATCTTCAGGCCGCCACGGCCGGGGAGGGCGTCGGCCGGGGGGGCGACGTCGAGCGTGAAGCTGCCGTCGATCTGCACCAGCGTCGCCTGCTGCACCGTGAGCGGCACGGCTGGGATGATCCGCTGGCGCACCTTGAGCGCATCGCGGGCGCCGCTGATCGTGTCCTTCGCCTCGATCTCCCACAGGATGGCTTCGGCACGCGTCTGCGCCAGCTGCGCGGGTGCCGTCACGTTCCACGCCACCTCGCGCGATTCACCGGCCGGGATGTCGATGGTCTGCGTCTCGAGCGTAAGCAGCGTGGCACGCGGCGACGCTTCGACCTTCATCGCCTTCTGCGTCGTGTTGCGCAGCGTGATCTGCGCGCGGAACTGGTCGTCCTCGCGCACCAGCGGCGGCAGGCCGCTGATGATCTGCAGGTCCTGCGTGGCCTGAATGCTCGCCTGGCCGGTGCCGAAGAGGCCGGTGCCCATGTCGGCCACGGCCACGATCTTGAAGGTGGTCAGCGCGTCGTTGAGCGGCACGGTCACCACGGCCTGGCCGTTGGCATCGAGCACGATCGACGGGTTCCACAGCAGCAGCGTTTCGAGCAGCTCGCGGGTCTGGCCCTTGCCGCCGCCACCGCCGGCGGGCACGGCTTTCTTGCCGTAATGCCTGCGCCCGACGATTTCCATCTGCGCGGTGGACGTGCTCACGCCCCAGCTGCGACGCTGGAGCATGGCTTCGAGCAGGTTCCAGCTGTCATTGGGCATCAGCTCCAGCAAGGCCTGGTCGACCGCGGCCAGCGCCACTTCGGCGCCCGCGGCGGGCTTGCCGTCGGGCAGCTTGCCCGTGATGGTGACCTGCGCTTTTCCCCGCACCGGGTAGCTCGGCTTGTCGCTCTTCACGGTCACATCGATCTTGTGCGCCGCGGTGCCGACGCGAATCTCCGCCAGGCCGAAGCGGTAGGCCGGCTTGCTCAGGTCGACCAGCGCGGTCGGCGCGACGTATTCCTTGCCCTCGACCCAGAAGGCGGTCCACCATTCGCGCGGCGCCTTGAAGCCCCAAGTGAAGAAGCTGTACCAAGGCACGTCGCGCAGGCGGCCGCGCAGGGCGAGCACGCTCACGTAGGCGTTCGGCCCCCACTCGGGCTTGACCTGCAGGCTCACGGTCGGGTCCTGGCCGTTGAGTTGGATCACGTGCGTCTCAATCACGCCTTCGCGCTCTACCGACACCAGCGCGGTCGAGAAGCGGAAGGGACTGCGCACCTGGAACTTGGCGACTTCGCCCGGCTGGTAGTTCTTCTTCTCCGGCAGCACGTCGATCCGATCGTGGTCTTCGCCGCCGAACCACAGCTCGCCCTGCTTGGTCACGTACACCGAGCTGGCGGCCTGGCTCGTGCGGCCTTCCTTGTCGATGGCGGTGGCGATGAGCTCGACCTGCCCAGCCTCCTTGAGTGCCGATTCGCACAGCACCAGGCCGCGCGCATCGCTGTTGCCGCTGCACACGGTGCCCAGTTCCTTCACCTCGGTCTTGTTGTCGTAGGTGTAGAAGCCGCCGACCATGCGCTTGCGGCTGGTGGTGGTGATGCGCGCGACGGCGTTCACGGTCACCTTGGCGTCGGCCATGGGCTTGCCGCTCAAGTCGAGTGCCAGCGCCTGGAATTTCAGCTTCTTGTCGGTCGATACCCAGCCCTCGGTCTTGAGGCCTGCAATGACCGATGCGGGCCACAGCGTCTGCGTGCTGCGGATCGTCTGCACCTCGCCGTTCGGGTCGGAATAGGTGGCTTCGATCAACAGCTCGCGTGGCGTCGCCTTGGCCAGCGGTACCTGTTCGATCGTGAGCTTGCCGGCGCCGTTGCGGTCGAGGGTGACGGGCAGCTTGTCGGCAATCACACGGGTGTCCGCAGCGGACGATGGTTCTTCGTCGGCGTCCGATGCCGCCTGGTCGTCGCGCTTGCGCGGCGGCGAAAAGGTGAAGCTGTCGTAGTCGGCGAAGTCCAGGCTCTTGCCGCGCACCATGGCCGACACGCGCACCGGCAGGTTGGCGGCACCACCGCCGGCGACGTAGTTGATCTGCACGTCGGTCGGCAGCGCGGTGATGGCGACCAGCGGCTTCTTGTCGCTCGGCGTCACGCGGCCTTCGAGCACGGGCAGCCGGAACTCCTCGACCCGGAACTGGCCGGTGGCGTAGCTGCGGCCGTCGTCTTCTTCACTCGGCTTGTCCTTGCCATTGCGCAGCGCGACGCTGTAGACGCCCAGCTTGGCGGCCGGCGGGATCGCGAAAGTGTTGGCCGCGCTCTGGCCGCCGCTGCCGGTCTTGCGCCAGGCGAGCGGCTGCGTGAACTGCTGGCCGCTGCCGGTGTGCGTCAACACCAACGTATCCGGCAGGGCGTCGGGCAGGCCGAAGCCCTTGCTGGTCTGGGTGCGGATCAGGTGCTTCATCGACACCGTTTCCCCGGCGCGGAACAGCGTGCGGTCGAATACGGTGTGGGCCACGCGGTCGGCTTCGGGCTCCTGGCTGGTCGGCACGTTGAAGCGCCAGGGTTCGATGCCGCGTTGCCAGTCGCTCCAGGTGAAGGCGAGGTCTTCGACCGGCTTGGCGCTCTTGTCCGTGGCGTCGGTCAGCGTGGCGCGCGCGCTCACGAAATAGGCGTCGCCGCTGTAGTCGTCGTCCTCCGAACAGCTCGGCGCGCTCGGCGAAATGCCGTTGAGCGTGGCGATGCCGCGGGCGTCGGTGGTGCCGCGAGCGACCTCGCGGCCGCGGCAGTCGGACACGCGCACTGCGGCGTTCGGCACCACCGTGCCCTTGTCGAGCGTGGTGACCCAGGCCAGCGCGTTCTCTCGACCCAGCTTGAAATGCACCGCCAGATTGGTCGCCAGCGCGGTGGTGCGCACGTACATCGTGCGACCGTCGCCGTACCTTTCGTCGAGCAGCGAATCGCCGAGCTTGCGCGACGCGATCTCCAGCACGTGGAAGCCGGGCGTCAGCGGGATGCCGATGACCTCGAAGGGGCGTTCGTTCGCGTTCGGGCCGCCGTCGGTCTTGGGCATGTCGAGCGTCTTCACACCGGCCTGGCCGCCAAGCAGCGACAGCATGCGCGTCTGCACGCTGTCACGATTCTGGGTGTCGATCACCTTCGGCAGCGGGCCCTTCACGTCGCGCGCCGCGCTTTGGCGATCGATGGTGTAGCGGTTGTCGTAGCGGCGTACCTTGGCGAACCACGCGATGATTTCCGCGTCGGTCTTCGGGCTCATGTCGCTGACCTTGCCGGGCGTGAGCGCCTGCACCTGCAGGGCCGGCTCCACGCGCCGCACCGTCACCGGCATCATCGCGACGCCGCCGGGTTCGGCCAGGCGCTCGATCACCCCGAATGGCGAGGCGGCGAACTTGGCCAGCGGAGGCATCGCCCCGGTGGCGACCGCCAGCGGAAAGCTGTCGGGCGCCGCCAACGGTCGGCCCGAGGCATCTTCGAAGCCTGACGGCAGCTCGACCTTGAACTTCGTCTCTTCGGGGAAGGGTGGGGCGAAGCTCAGCGATTCGATCACCGCGTCGTCGCTTGCGCCGCTGTCCTCGTCGAGCTTGGGCTTGAGCGTCTGGCCGCCACCGGTGATGCGGATCTGGCCGGCCAGCTTGCGCGTGACGGGCGCATTGAAGCGCAGCTCCATCGGCCGCAGCGGGAGGCAGGCGGCCTGGGCGTTCTCGCGCTCGCAGGTGAAAGACACGGCGAAGGGCTCGCGCACGTCGTACGTGAAGCGCTTCTCTATGGTGTTGGCGATGCCCGATGGCGTGGCCACGCCCTTGCCGTACACCAGCTGCATGCGGCTGCCAGCGGTCAGTGTGCGGTTGCAGGTCAGGGTGGCGAAGCGCAACGGCTCGCGCTGCGCCTGCCGCTCGCGACCGAAGGCCTTGAGCAGCTCGTTGCGCTCGTCGCCTTCGAGCATGCGCACCGGCACGCGCTCGCCCACGCCGTCGGCGGCGCACCAAACGTTGTCGCGCACGCTGGCGAGCGTGGCCGGGCCGTTGAACTCCATCACGAAGGACTGCTGCTCGTCGATCTTTCCGTAACTTGGCTGTACGTTGCGCACGAAGGGGCCGCCGGTGCTGAAGGCGTAGCGTTCCGGCCCGGTCCAGTCGCCACCGGACGCCGGCTTGAAGTTGGGGACGCGGGCGAGCGTGCAGCGCACGCCGGGCGGCAGGTCGTTCTCGAAGTCGTACACCCACTGCTTCTCGCCGGTCCAGCGCCCCGTGCCTTTGGCGGCCTGCGCGTCGGTGCAGCTCAGCGTGAACGGCGCAGCGGCCTTCGGGTCACCGAAGTTGACGGCGGCCTGGTCGAACTTGGCGACCACCTGTCGCACGCGCGAGACCTCTCCCTGGGGCGTCACGCTGACAGTCTGCAGGGCCGCAGCGTCGAACGCCGTCATGGCCAGCAGGGTGGCGGCGATGGCGTATGCAAAAGTGGTCGTTTTCAACTGGTTACTCCTCTTCGGTTTCGAAGCGTAGCGCAAGTCGCGACGACGCCCGTGTGCGCAAGGCCCCGCAGTGCTTTCGGCAACCATGCTCCACTATGATCGGCCGCCATGACACTGTCGTTGAGCCACACCGCGGGCACCTTTTCTGCACGCGCCATGAGCTCGACACCGGCTCGGTGATTCGGGCACGTTTCCAGGCGGGCCGGCGCACGCGGCGTCAGCCCTGCGAGCGGTATCCGATCGGCCGCGACGTCACGCGCCGATGACGTCGCTCTCGCCCTCATCCACCCCTGCGGCCTCGGCACGGTACTGGGAAGTCGACGCCCTGCGCGGGCTCATGCTGGTGCTGATGACCGTCACGCATCTGCCGTCGCGGCTGACCGATCCGCTGGGCCAACCCTTCGGTTTCGTGTCGGCCGCCGAGGGCTTCGTGCTGCTGTCGGCGTTCATGGCGGGTCTGGTCTACAGCCGCACGGCCCATCGCGAAGGCGTCGACGCCATGCGGCGAGCCTTCTGGCGGCGCGCGCTGAAGGTCTATCTCGCGCAGGCGGCCACATTGCTGTTCCTCTTCACCATCATTGCGGCCGTCGGGCTGCGCATCGACCAGCCGGCGGTGAAGGACCTCATGTCCTATTACCTGGCGCAGCCGCACGAGGGTTTGATGTTCGGGCTATTGCTGGTCTACGAGCCGGCGTTGCTCGACATCCTGCCGATGTACATCTTCTTCATGCTCTTGAGCCCTTGGGTGCTCGCGCTCGCGCTGCGACACGGCTGGTTCGGCGTGGTGCTGGCCAGCACGGCGGTGTGGGCACTCGCCCAGTTCGGGCTGAGCGAATGGATCTACGGCGTGGTCGTGCGCTGGACCGGGCTGCCGGTACCGTTCCACGAGATGGGCGCGTTCAACGCCTTCGCCTGGCAGTTTCTGTGGTTCATGGGGCTGTGGCTGGGCGCCAGCCGGAGCGCGCCCGGCGCGCAGCCGATCCGCCTGCCGGGCTGGCTGCTGTTGGCGGCCGCGGCCATCGCGCTGTACGGCCTGTATTGGCGCCACCACGGCTTGCATGGGCAAGCACCCTTCGGCGCCAACGACCACCTCAACCTGCTGTTCGACAAGTGGCAGCTCGGGCCGCTGCGCATCCTCAACCTGGTGGCGCTCGGCGCGCTGGCGATCGGCTTCGGTCCGGCGCTGGCACGGCGGCTGCCGCGGCTGCACTGGCTCGAAGCCATGGGCTCGGCGTCGCTGCCGGTGTTCTGCGCGCACCTCGTGGCGGTGCTGCTGGTGCTGGCCTTCTACGGCAGCGACCAAACGGTGCGGCCGTGGTGGGGCGACGTGGTGCTGCTCATGAGTGTCTTTTCGGCGCTCTACGCCGTCGCGCGCGCCACGCTGTGGGTGGACGCGCTGAAGGCGGCGCGGGCCGGGCGGCTCAGGGTGCGGGGCTGATCGCCACGGGCACGCCCGGCCCAGACTGCACCGGTTGCGGCGCCGGGCTCGCCGCCAGCGTGGCCGGTGCCGTCACATGGGCGGAAATGACCGACTGCCACAGCCGGTAGCCGGCCTCGTTCATGTGCAGCCGGTCGCCCAGGAAAAGCTCGCCGCGCGGACGCCCGTCGGCGCCGAGCATCGGAGTGAAGATGTCGATGTACTCGCCGTTGGCCATGGTGCGCACGTACGCCGCGATGATGTCGTTGGTCACGCGGATCTTGGGCAGCAGCGCCTCGCGCGAAGGGCTGGGCTTGATCGAGATGTAGCTGATGCGGGCGTCCGGCAGCTCGGTGCGCACCGTGTTGACGAATTGCGCGAAGCTTTCGAGCACCTGTCGTGGCGTCCGGCCCTCGGCGAGGTCGTTGTCGCCGGCGTAGACCAGCACGTGGCGTGGTCGGTAGCGCACCACCAGTTCGCGCGTGAAGAGGCTGCAGTCGGCCATCGTCGAGCCGCCGAACCCGCGGTTGATGACCACCGGCGACTGGCGAAAGTCCTGCGCGAGGTGCGTCCAGAAACGGATGGTCGAACTGCCTACGAAGAGCACGCCGTCGGTGCCGGGCAGCCGTTCCTTGTCCGCCGTGGCGAAGGCCGTGAGCGACGCCTGCCAGCGCGTCACGGCCGCGAGATAGTCGGGTGACGCTGTGGGTGTCGCCAGCGCCGGGGCCTGTGGCGCCCCGGTCGCCTGCGCCAACGCCGCGCCGGCAAAACCTAGTGAAAGGCCCAGTACAGCGCTCAGAGAAAGAAGAGATTTGGGGATTTTCATCGGCACCATGGCGTCGAACACAACGTGCTTCGACGGCCCCTGGTTGGCAAGTTCCCGGGCCATCGGCCCTCAAATCGTAACTGTCTGCGGGCTAAAGGGTCTTTTCGATCAGCGCGCCCTTGAACAGCACCGGGCCCGTGGGGCCGCGTTCGCTCGGCACGCCGCCGCGCGGTTCCAGGCTGATGGCCAGGGTCGGCACCGCGCGCACAGCAGATTCTGCGGCGGCCAGCCGCAGTGCCGGCGACCGGTCGAGCACGCCGAGCGAGCGCGGCGCACCGCCCGGCGGCAGCGCCCAGAGCTGCAGCGACTTGTCGGCGCCCTCGGCGTAGTCGCCCAGGCGCTGCAGCGTGAGTTGCTGCTGCTTGGGGTCGAAGGTCACCAGCACCGAAGCTGCAGATTGGTCGTTCTGCAGCACGGCGACGTAGCGCACCGCCGGCGCGTTGCGCAATTCGTCGCGCAGGTTCACACCGACCACCACCGCCAGCACGGTAGCCAGCGCGCCTGCCGCAGAAGCGCCACGCCACAGGGCCAGGCTGCGCAACCAGCCACGCGGCGCAGGTGCAGAGGCAGGCGCTGCCTGGCGCTGACGTGCGAGCGCCTGCGCCTCCTTCTCGGCCTCGATCCGATTGCGGATGCGGGTCCACACTGCCGCATCCGGCAACGCGGCGGCCTCCAGCTCGGTGAGGCTGGCAAACCGCCCCTGCCAGATCAGCGCGGCAGCGCGCACCGTTGCGTGCTCTCGCGCCAGCGTCTCGAAGCGGCGGCGCGCGCCCCCGCGCAGCGTGCCCAGCGCATAGCTGGCGGCCAGCAGTTCGAGGCGCTCGGCGGGAGAGGCGATATTCATGGAGCTTCCTTCATGCGAAGTGGCCCATGCACACACGCAGCTTTTCGAGGCCGCGACGGATCCACGTCTTGACCGTGCCCAGCGGCAGCTTGAGCTGCTCGGACAACTCGCTGTGGCTCAGGTCGCGCAGGTAGGCCAGGCTCACCACCTGGCGTTGCTTGTCGTCGAGCTGCTGCAGACATTGGTGCAGCGCCCAGGCTTGCTCGCCGGCGTCGGCCAGATCCATGGGGTTGGGCGAATCGGACTCGAGCGTGTCGGCCAGCAACTCGTCGAATTCCTGGGTCAGCTGCGCGCGGTCGGCGGTCCGCCGGCGCAACAGGTCGAGCGCACGGCTGCGCACGATCATGCCCAACCAGGCCATGGGCGGACTCAGCGTGCCACGGTAGTCGCCGGCCACGCGCCAGACAGTAAGGAAGGCTTCCTGCAGTACGTCCTCGGCCCATTCGCGCTGGCGCACCACGCGCAGCGCAAGCCCGAACAGGCGTGGCGATGTCCGGTCGTAGAGCTGCCGCAGCGCGGCCTCTTCGCGTCGGCCGACACGGTCGATCAATTCGATGATTTCGGCGTCGGGGCTGGGATCGATCATTCGGCAATGGAAGGGCAGAAGGGGCCATGCAGAGGATACGGGCGCCTGCGCCGGCCGGATTCAGAATGCGGCCCGCGCCTACGGAAGGGCCCGGTTGGACGCGCGTTTAAGCCAACGGCGCGAAGCGCTTTCGCTCTCGCACCACCTTGGCCGGGTTGCCGGCGTAGACCGTCCACGGTGCGAGGGTGCCGAAGACCACGCACCGTGCGCCGACCACCGTGCCCTCGCCGACCTGCGCGCCCGGGCCGACGAAGGCTTCGGCGCAGACCCAGGCCTGCGCACCGATCCGAATCTCTCGCGCGATCAGCTGGAAGTGCGCATCGTCGAAATTGTGCGTGCCGCCGCACAGGTTGGCGTCTTGCGAAACCAGGGCACCACGCTCGAGCGTGATCAGGCCCATGTTGTAGCAGTTGACGCGAGGGCCGATCATGGCGCGCTCGTGCATCACCAGGTTCGGCGGGTACCAGACCTTGGCGCTGCCACGCACATCGCTGCCCGCCCCCATGGTGGCGCCGAAGGCCCGCAGCAGCAGCCGTCGCCAGGGTGCCAGCTGGCGTGGCGTCCACGAGGCCGCGAGCGCCCACACCACGATGAAGAGCGCACGCTGGACGCGGTTGCCCAGAGAGAAGCTCGGCCCGTTGAGGTAGGAGCGCGATTCCCGCGCGTCGAGGATCTTGGCCTTGCCGGTCATGGACATCCCTTTGCCTTGCGGGCTGAATTGCTTCGCGATTTCGGACGGTGGGTCACGCTCGCCATCTTCAGTCCAGCCGGCCTCGGTGGCGCGCTACCTGTGCACGCACCTGCGCCGGCGCGGTGCCGCCGAGGATGTCGCGGGCGTTGAGCGAGCCACGCAGGCTCAGCACGTCATAAACGTCCTTCTCGATCGTCGGGTTGAATTCCTGCAGCACGGCCAGCGGCAGTTCCGACAGGTCGACCTGGTGCGAGATGGCGGCCTTGACCGCGTGGGCGACGGTCTCGTGGGCGTCGCGAAAGGGCAGCCCCTTCTTGACCAGGTAGTCGGCCAGGTCGGTGGCGGTGGCGTAGCCGCGCAGCGCCGCCTTTTCCATGGCCTCGGGCTTGACCGTGATGCCGCCGACCATCTCCGCGAAGATGCGCAGCGTGTCCTTGAGCGTGTCGACGGTGTCGAACAGCGGCTCCTTGTCTTCCTGGTTGTCCTTGTTGTAGGCCAGCGGCTGGCCCTTCATCAGCGTGATCAGGCCCATCAGGTGGCCGACCACGCGGCCGGTCTTGCCGCGCGCCAGCTCGGGCACGTCGGGGTTCTTCTTCTGCGGCATGATCGACGAGCCGGTGCAGAAGCGATCGGCGATGTCGATGAAGCCGAAGCTCTGGCTCATCCACAGCACCAATTCCTCACTGAGCCGGCTGATGTGCACCATCGCCAGCGAGGCCGCGGCGGTGAACTCGATCGCGAAGTCGCGGTCGCTCACGGCGTCCAGGCTGTTCTGGCAGACCATGGCCGTGCCGTTGTCGTCGACCATGCCCAGCGTGCGGGCGACCATCTCGCGGTCCAGCGGGTAGCTGGTACCGGCCAGCGCAGCGGCGCCCAGCGGCAGGCGGTTGACGCGCTTGCGCACGTCGAGCAGGCGCTCGGCGTCGCGGCTGAACATTTCCACGTACGCCAGCATGTGGTGGCCGAAGCTCACCGGCTGGGCCACCTGCAAATGGGTGAAGCCGGGCAGGATCACCTCGACGTTCTTCTCGGCCAGGTCGACCAGCGCCTTCTGCAGCGCGACGAGCAGCTCGCCGATCAGGTCGATCTCGCTGCGCAGCCACAGGCGCACGTCGGTCGCGACCTGGTCGTTGCGGCTGCGCCCGGTGTGCAGGCGCTTGCCGGCGTCGCCGACCAATTGCGTGAGGCGGGCCTCGATGTTGAGGTGCACGTCTTCGAGGTCCAGCTTCCACTCGAAGGCGCCCGATTCGATTTCGTTGCGGATTTGCGTCAGACCGCGTTCGATCGCGGCCAAGTCCTGCGCGCCGATGATCTTCTGGGCGGCGAGCATGCCGGCATGCGCCAAGGAACCCTCGATGTCCGCCTGCCAGAGCCGCTTGTCGAAGAAGACGCTGGCCGTGTAGCGCTTGACCAGATCGCTCATGGGTTCGGAGAACAGCGCCGACCAGGCTTGGGATTTCTTGTCGAGTTGGTTTTGGGTCATGAAAGGCCTTGGCAAGGCAATAATGGGTTAGTAACCCGATGTGTCTGTAATGCGCAACCCGTCGATTTTATCGGCCACCCCCTCAACCTCTGCGCGCATCCCCGCTCGCGGGCCGGTTCGCGCCAATGCGGGCGGCTTGTTCGACGCCTGCCAGATCGGCGTGGTGCTGCGTACCGTTCTGCTGGTGGAGGCGGTGGTCGCGGTGGTCACGCTCTTCGTCGGGAGCACGCTGTCCGATTGGCTGGTGCTTGCGGCCACGGTCACGGGCGGTGCGTTGCCGGCCACGCTGCTCTGGCTGGTCGCGGCTTGCGCGCTCAAGAAGGTGCTGGCGCGCCTGTCGCGATCGGCACAGTACGCGGCCGGTGCCGCGCTGGGCGCAGTCGCTGCGCTGTACGGCTGCGCGCTGCTCTGGCTGACCGGTGTGGTCTCCACGGCGCCGTGGATCGCCAGCGCCGCGGCCGGGGCCATGTTCGCCGCGGTGGTCATGGCGGCGCTGGTGCTGCGCGCGCGTGGCCAGACGCCGGCCGCCACCACCGCGCGCCTGGAAGAACTGCAGGCACGCATACGGCCCCACTTTCTCTTCAACACCCTGAACAGTGCGATCGCGCTGGTGCGCGAGGAGCCGGCCAAAGCCGAGGCCATGCTGGAAGACCTGGCCGAGCTGTTTCGGCGCGCGCTGGCCGACCCGGACGAATCGGTGACGCTGGCCGACGAAATTGCACTGGCAGAACGCTACCTGGCGATCGAGCAGGTGCGCTTCGGCGATCGGCTGCAGATCCGCTGGGACATCGACCCGACCGCCAACTTGGCCCGTTTGCCGCCGCTGCTGCTGCAGCCTCTGGTGGAAAACGCGGTCAAGCATGGCGTGGAGCCCAGTCCCGACGGCGCCAAGTTGCGCATTCGCACCGAGCGCCGCGGTGCGATGGCGGTGATCGAAGTGGTCAACAGCCTGCCGCCCATGCGCTGGGCCGACGCGCCGCTGCCGCGCGGCCACGGCATTGCGCTGGCCAATGTGCGCGACCGGCTGCGCTTGCTGCACGACATGCAGGCGCAGTTCAGCGCCGGACTCGAACAACAGAGCTACCGCGTGCGCATCGTGATCCCGCTCGGGACATGAACGGCGCGCGAACGTCGGTCAGCGAGGAGAACGCATGGCATTGAGAACCCTGATCGTCGACGACGAGGCGCTGGCGCGGTCTCGCCTGCGGACGCTGCTTGCCGAGTGCAGCGCGCCTGCGGCCGAAGTCGTGGCCGAGGCGGCGCATGCCGACCAGGCGCGCGAGCATCTCGACGCGATGCCTCTCGACCTGGTGCTGCTCGACGTCCACATGCCGGGCATGGACGGCGTGGCCTTCGCGCGCAGTCTGCGCGGTCGGGCCGGCGCGCCGGCCATCGTGTTCGTTACCGCACACGCGGCGCATGCCGTGACCGCCTTCGAGCTCGACGCGATCGACTACCTCACCAAGCCGGTGCGGGTGGAGCGGCTTCAGCAGGCGTTGCTGAAGGTCGAGCGGCATCTGAAAGAGCAGCGCAGCCCGGCACCGGCCGACGCGGCGCCGGTGCATCTCCTGATCCAGGACCGCGGCCGCACCGAGCGCGTGCCGCTCACCGAAGTGATCTACCTGAAGTCCGAGTTCAAGTACCTCACGGTGCGTACCGCCACACGCAGCCACATCCTCGACGGCTCTCTGGCCGAATTCGAGGAGCGCTATCCGCGACGTTTCGTGCGGGTGCACCGCAACGCGCTGGTCGCACGCACGGCGATCCGCACCCTTGAAAAATACGACGATGGTGAAGACGCCGAAGGCTGGGCGCTTCGCCTCGAAGGCATCACCGAACCTGTAGCGGTTTCGCGCCGGCAACTCGCCGGCGTGCGCGAAGCACTGAAGGACGCACCATGACCGCCACCCTTGGCCCCCACGGCGACATTCCGCTGCCCCCCGTGACCCCGCTGCCTGCCGACGCGGGCACCGCCCCCGGCTCCGGGACAGCGCCCCCGCCTGTGGCGGCATCGGCCGAACAGACCGAGCTGGTGGAACAGGCACAGGCCGAGCAGGTGCAGGAAGCACGGGAACGCATCCTGCTGCACATGCCCGTGGATGTGCGCAGCGCCGCGCTGGTGGTGCTCGCCGTGCTGGCCGGTGTCTTTGCGTTGCACTGGGCTGCCGCCGTCTTCATTCCGCTGATGCTGAGCCTGTTAGCAACGTATGCGCTGTCGCCGGTGGTCGACCGGCTCGAGCGCTGGCGGGTGCCGAGGGTGCTGGGCGCGGCCGTGCTGCTGCTGGGCATCGGCGGCGCTTTCGGATGGACCGGCTATTCGCTTTCCGGCAGTGCGGCGCAGCTCGTCGATTCGCTGCCGGTGGCGGCTCAGAAGCTTCGTCTGGCGGTGGTTCGCGGCCCGCGCGACAACGCGAGCGCGCTCGATACGGTGCAGCAGGCGGCCGCGCAGCTCGAGCAGGCCGCGCAGGCGGCGCCTGCGGCGCGGCGCGGCGTGCAGCGCGTGATCGTGGAGCGCCAGCCGTTCAACGTGCGCGACTACCTCTGGAGCGGCACGATCGGTCTCATGACCGCGGCCGGGCAGCTCACGCTGGTGGCCTTCCTCACCTTCTTCGCACTCTGCTCGGGCAACACCTTCCGCCGCAAGCTGGTCAAGATCACCGGCCACAGCCTGCAGAAGAAGAAGATCACCGTGCACGTGCTCGACGACATCACCGGCCACATCGAACGCTACCTGCTGGTGCAGATCGGCAGCAGCGTGCTGGTCGGCGTGGCCACCGGCCTGGCCTTCTGGGCCATCGGGCTGGAGAGCGCTGCCGTGTGGGGCATCGTGGCGGCGGTCACCAACCTGATCCCCTACGTCGGCTCGATCATTGTCATGGGCGCGTCGGCGCTGGTCGCGTTCCTGCAGTTCAACGGCGTCGAGATGGCGCTGCTGGTGGGCGGCACGTCGCTGCTCATCCACACGCTGGTGGGCAATCTGCTGGTGCCCTGGCTCACCAGCCGCACCAGCCGCATGAACCCGGTCGCGGTGTTCATCGGCGTCATCTTCTGGGGCTGGCTGTGGGGCATCTGGGGGCTGCTGCTGGGCATTCCGATCATGATGATCGTCAAGTCGATCTGCGACCGGGTCGAAGACCTGCAGCCCATCGGCGAACTGCTCGGTGACTGAGCGCAGCCGCCGGTGGCGCTGGCTGGCGTGCGCGTTGCTCGCCATGGCTTGCGCCGCCGCGCCGGCCCAGCCGCGGACGCCGGGCATTGCCGACCTCGACAACGCCTACCGGCAGGAGATGCAGGCCGAGCAGGCGGCGCTCTCTGCGCGCATCGCGCAATGGCCTGCCGACGCACGCGAATTCAACGCGCGCATCGGCCAGGCCCTGCGCGCCGGCGACGCGGCCGCGTCGCTGCAGATCGCCGGCGAACTCGACGCCGCCCACCCCGACCAGGCCGACGTGCAGAACTTCATTGCATCGCTGCATGCCCGCGCCGGCGATATGCCCGAAGCCTCGCGGCGCTGGGGCAGGGCGCTGCAGCTGGCGCCCGACCACCGCTGGTTCGCGGTCCGCCTGGCCGGCGTGCAGGCGCAGAGCGGGCAGCTTGCAGACGCGCTCGCCACGGTCGATGCGCTGTTGGCGCGTTCGCCCAACTGGAGCATCGCGCACAACCTGCGCGCCGGCCTGCTGCACGACCTGGGCCGCGATCCGGAAGCGCTCGCGGCGTACGCCAGCGCGATCGCCGCCGCTCCGCCCAGTGCGCAGATTCTGAGCAACCGCGGCGACCTGCTGGCCGCGTTGGGCCGGCCCGCCGAAGCAGTGGCCGACTACCAACGCGCGCTGGCCTTGCAACCCGGTTACGCGCGTGCCGAAGCTGGACTGGCATCCACCCTGGTCGCTGTACAGCGCTGAAGCGGTGGACGAAAAGGCGACGCGCTTTCCCCACGCCGTGTCGCGTTTGCGCAGCGCGCGCCTGGCGCGCGCGGCCAAGCCCTTTCTCGCCCGCGGCGGCTTCAAGCGCGAGCGCTGCGCCGGCTGCCGGCTGCTGCCCAGCCACTGCATGTGCGCCTTGCGTCCATCGCTGGTCACGCGCGCGGGCGTGTGCCTGTTGATGGCCGACATCGAGCCGCTCAAGCCCAGCAACACGGGCTGGCTGATCGCCGACGCGGTGGTCGACACCTTCGCCTTCGGATGGGCGCGCACCGAAACCGATCCGGCGCTGCTGGCGCTGCTGCGCGACCCGCAGTGGCAGCCGTACGTGGTGTTCCCGGGGCAATACGCCGCGCAGGAGCGGGTGGTGCACGCCGTGACGCCGCGCGTCGACGGCACCGGCGAGCGCGCGAAGCGGCCGCTGTTCATCCTGCTCGACGGCACCTGGGCCGAAGCCCGAAAAATGTTCGGCCGAAGCCCTTGCCTCGATGCCTTGCCGGTGCTCAGCCTAGCGCCGGAGCGGATCTCGCAATACCAGTTGCGCCGCTCCGGTCGCGACGACCATTTCTGCACCAGCGAGGTGGCCGCACTGTGCATGGCGCTCGCCGGCGAGCCCATCGCCGCGCAGACACTGGAGGCGTACCTCGCGGTCTTCACCCACCACTATCTGCAGGCGAAGAACCAGCTGTCGGTGGCGTGGGACGGCGCGGCGCACCGGCAACTGGCGGCGAGCCTCGCCGGGGCGCCGAGCGCTGCCGGTTAGCTGCGTGCCTTGGCGGTGCCGGCGTCGCTTCACCCCGGCGTCGTGACGGCCGCAGTGAGCCCGTCAGGTCTTGTCGGAGACGGTGATCCAGACGGTGCCCGCCACCGAGATGTCGTTCGCCGTCGCAGGCGCATCGGTCGCGGCCCGTCGCCAGTCGATCCATTGCCCCGCCGCCAGCGGGATGCCGCGCGTGCGCGCATCGCCGTATTGCAGCGTGATCTCGCGGCCGTCCAACCGCAGCACCAGCGCGAAGCCGGGCCAGTGCGCCGGCACGCGCGGCGTGATCGACAGCCGGTCGCCGCGCACCACCAGCCCCAGCAAGGTCTCGATCGCCGCGCGATGCAGCCACGCGGCGGAGCCGGTGTACCAGCTCCATCCGCCGCGGCCGACATAGGGCGCGGCGCCGTAGATGTCGCCCGCCATCACGTAGGGCTCCAGTTCGTAGGCCGGTCCGCGCGACGCATGGCGCGCGCGGTGCGCCGGGCTGAGGCCCTCGAAGCTTTCCCAGGCGGCTTCGGTGTCGCCCGACAGCGCCTGCGCCATCAGCGCCCACACGGCAGCGTGCGCGTATTGGCCGCCGTTCTCGCGCACGCCCGGCGGGTAGGCCTGGATGTAGCCGGGGTTGTTGGCCGAGTGCGCCAATGGCGGGTGCAGCAGGCGCAGCAGGCCGGCGTCGGCGTCGTGCAGCTGGCTCTTCAGGGCCGCCATGGCCGGTCGCGTGTGCGCGTCGTCGGAGGCGCCCGAGAGCACCGACCAGGCTTGCGCGATCAGGTCGATGCGGCATTCGTCGTTGACGGCTGACCCGAGCGGCGCGCCGTTGTCGAAGAAGGCCCGACGGAACCACGCGCCGTCCCAGCCGGCCTCGTGCAAGGCAACGATCCAGCCATGCCGCGCGATGCGCCAGCGCTCGGCGCGTTCGGCGTCGCCGCGGGCTTCGGCGATCGGCGCGTAGCGCTCGACCACGCTGCACAGGAACCAGGCGAGCCATACCGATTCGCCACGGCCTTCGTGGCCCACGCGGTTCATGCCGTCGTTCCAGTCGCCGGTGCCCATCAGCGGCAGGCCATGCACGCCGACTGCCAGGCTGTGATCGATGGCGCACGCACCGTGCTCGTACACGCTGGCACTCTGGGCGCTGTTCTGCGGTGCGTAATACGCGTCTTCGGCGCCCTCGGGGATCTGCGGGCCGTCGATGAAGGGCACGGCGTGGTCGAGCAGCGTCGCGTCGCCCGAGACCTCGATGTAATGCGCCACTGCGTAAGGCAGCCACAGCAGGTCGTCGGAGAAATGCGTGCGCACACCGGCGCCGCCGGGCATGTGCCACCAGTGCTGCACGTCGCCTTCGGGAAACTGGCGCGCGGCGTTGACAACGATCTGCTCGCGCAGCCGCGCCGGGTCGGTGAGCGCAAAGGCCATCGCGTCCTGCAACTGGTCGCGAAAGCCGAAGGCGCCGCCGGCCTGGTAGAAACCGGCCTTCGACCAGAGCCGGCACACCAGCGTCTGGTAGACCAGCCAGCGGTTGACCAGCGCGTCGAACAGCGGGTCGGGCGTGCGAACCTGCAGCCGGCCCAGCAGCTCGTCCCAGAAGCCACGGGCCTGGGCCAGCGCATCGGCCACGTCGCGGTTCTGCCAGCGGCGCGCCAAGGCGGTCGCGGCGTCGGCGTCGTCGGCCTGTCCGAGCATGAAGCTGAACTCGGCGCTCTCGCCGATCGCCAGCGTGAACTCGCCGGCGATGGCCGCGCAGGCATCGAGGCCGCTGCCGGCGCGCTGGCCCAGCGTGTCGGGCACCTCGATGCCGCCGTGGCCGGCGAAGAATTCGCTGCGCTCGCAGGTCCATTGCACCGTGCCGGCCAAGCCGCTGATCGCCACGAAGGCGGTGCTGCCGCCGAAGCCAGCGCTCGATTCGCGCTGTTGGCCGAAGACGGCCGGCAGCGCGTCGCCCTTCCAGCTGTGCACGGTGCGGCGCTCGCCGCGCGCGGCACCCATCTGCCACTCGACCATGGCCAGAGCGCGCAGCCGAAGCCGGCCACTGCCCTCGTTGCGCACCTTGACGTGGACCAGCTTCATGCGGTCGTCGCGGTCGGCAAAGAAGGTGGTCTCGAGCACGATGTCGCGGTGCAGGCACTCGAAGACGCTGTAGCCCTGGCCATGGCGCACGCGATGCCGCGCCGGGCTCGCGCCGCGGCTGGCAGGCGTGAGCGGCAGCAGCTCGCGGGTGTCCAGGTCTTGCAGCAGGTAGTGCTCGAAGGCCGGGTCCTGCACCGGGTCGTTCGACCAAGGCGTGAGCTGGTGCATGCGGCTGTTGCCGGCCCAGGTGTAGCCGGTGCCCGACTCCGACACCTGGAAGCCGAAGCCGGCGTTGGCGATCACGTTGACCCACGGCTTGGGCGTGCGCCGGTTGATGTCGACCTCGAAGCGGAACTCGCCGCTCGCGGCATCGAAGTCGCCCTGCGGCGTCTGCGCACTGTCGGTGACCGGCGCGGCCAGGGACAACGGCGTCACCGCTGCCAGCGGCGTGTGCGGCACGGCCGCGTCGGCCACCGCCGGCACCGCCGCATCGCGCAGCGCAGCCACCTGCGCTTCGAGCGTGCGGCCATCGGCGTGGAAGACCGCGCGTGCCAGCAGCGACAGCGCGGCCCGCTCCGAAGGCGCGATCTCGTTGTCGCGCAGCAGGTAGAAGCCGGCCGCGTCGTTGCGCGGAAAGCTGTTCTGCGTTTCATGGGCAACGCGGGTGCGCAGCGCCTCGATCTCTCGCTGCAGCGGCATCAGGTAGGAACCGGGTTCGCCGTTGAGCACCACCAGGTCGCAGGCGACGCCGCCGAAGCCCCACCAGGGCTGCGCGCGCAGCAGCGTGTTGACCAGCCCCATGCCGTCCGCCGAGTGGATATGCACCAGCACGATCGGCTTGTCGCCGGAGATGCCGAAGCGCCAGATCTGGCGCAGGTCGACCAGCCCGCGGTCGCTCATCACGCGCGGGGTGGTGTAGGTGAGGATGGTCGTCAGGTCCTGCAGCGCGCGGGTCTTGACCGGGTCGATCGCCAGGTCGCGCAGCCGCACCTGCGCCAGCGTGGCGGCCATGCGCATGGCGCGCTCGACGTGCATCGGCTGCAGGTAGCGGTCGATGCGCGGCATCAGCGTGTCGAGGTCGAGGTCGGCGGTGGTGGCGAAGGTCAGCCGCGCCGTGGCGCCGGCGGCGATGCGCACGCGCACGCGCAGGCAGGCGATCGGGTCGAGGCCGTTGATCGGCTCCCCCGACGCATCGAGCGGTTGTGCGTCGAGCCGCGGCGTGGCGAGGGTGTGATTGCGTCCGATGAACGCGCGCCGGTCGGCGATGCAGTCGACCGTCAGTACCTGGGCGTCGGTCGAGGCCAGGAAATGCGCGGCGGCGGCCACCGCGTCGCCGTGCAGCCGGGGCTTGCGCGACAGCAGCAACGCGCGCAGCGCCGGGTCCCAGCGGGTTTGCACGAAGAGGTTGGCGAAGGCGGGGTGCGCCTCGTCGGCCTTCGGGTTGGACAGCACCGGCTCGAAATACGACACCAGCTCCAGCGTGCGCGCCTCGGTGCCGGTGTTGTGCAGTGTCACGGTGCGCAGTTCGGTGTCGTCCTCGGGGCTGATCAGCACGGTGACGCGCGTTTGCAGCCCCGGCCCGCTCGCTTCGAACTGCGCCTGGTCGGCCAGGAAGCGCGTGCGGTACTGCCAGCCCTTGCCGGGCGCGGGCAGGGCGGTGAGCGAGGCGAGCAACGGGCTGTCGGCATCGCGCACATAGAAGAAGGTGCCGTGCGCATCGCGCAGCGGATCGTCGCGCCAGCGCGTGACGTTGAAGGATCGCCAGCGGCTCACGCCGGCCCCGCTGGCGCGCAGTGCCACGGTGTAGCGGCCGTTCGACAGCAGGTGCGTGGGCTGGAAGCCCGGCGCCATCGGGTCGACCAGGCGCGGCTGGTGCGCCGGGGCCTCGTCGGCCACGCTGGGCTCGGGCGGCGGGCGCGGGTCGGCGCTGCCGATGATCTGGCGCGGCGTGCGCTCGTGCAGCAGCGCGATGTGCGCCTGCACCAGCGGCGCGCTGCCGAACCAGCGCTGCGGTGCGCCGTCGCGCAGCAGGTTCGACAGCGCCACCAGCGACATGCCCTGGTGGTGCGCCATGAAGTTGCGCACCACGGTCAGCGGCTCGCCTTCGGGCTGGCGCGACAGCGTGAAGTCGACCGCGTCGAAGAAGCCGAATTCGCCGCGTGCGCCCAGCGCTTCGAGCCGCTGCAGGTTGGCCACGGCGTCGGCCGGTGCCAGCGGCGCGGCCATCACGCTGGCATACGGCGCGACGACGCGGTCGGTCGGCGGCGTGCGGCGCAGCGCAAGGCGCGGCACGCCGAAGGGCGAGTACTGGTAGGCCAGCGAATGGTCGCGCGCGAAGTACGCCGACTCCGACACGCCCCAGGGCAGTGCCTGCGCGCGGCCGAAGGCCTGCTGCTCGCGCACCGCCGCCAGGTTGGCCACCTGCAGCAGGCCGTCGTCGGGCTCGGCCATCACCAGCGACGGCATCAGGTACTCGAACATCGAGCCCGACCACGACTTGAGACCCGCCTTTGCACCGACCGACAGGAACGGCCGGCCGAGCGCCATCCAGTGACGGCGCGGCACGTCGCCCTTGGCGATGGCGAGAAAGCTCAGCAGCCGCGATTCGGAGGCGAGCAGGTCGTAGTAGCTGGCGTCGAGCACGTCGTCGTCGACCCGCAGCCCGATGTGGAAGAGGTGCCGCTTGGGGTCGTAGAGGCCGCGGAAGTCCATGCCCCGGCAGAGCGCGTCGGAACGCGTGGCAATGGCCGCGAGCGCGGCGCCGTCGGTGCCGCTTGCCGATGCCGCCGCAAAGGCGCGGCAGGCCTGCGCCACCGCCAGCAGGTGACCGGCGAGGTTGCCGCTGTCGACGCTCGACACGTAGGCCGGCTGCAGCGTCGCGAGCGTGCGGGTGTCGTACCAGTTGTAGAGGTGGCCGCGGTGCTTGGCGAGGCGGTCGACGCTGTCGAGCGTGGCGCTCAGGCGTGCGGCGAGTGCCGCGTCGTCGATCCAGCCGAAATCGCGTGCGCAGCAGCTCGCGAGCAGGTACATGCCGATGTTGGTCGGCGAGGTGCGGTGCGCGATCGTCGCCTCGGGCTCGAGCTGCAGGTTGTCCGGTGGCAGGTGGTTGTCGTCTGCGCCCACCGCGTGCTCGAAGAAGCGCCAGGTGTCGCGCGCCAGTGCGGCGAGATAGTCGCGCTGGTCGGCCGGGAGCGGCGCGCGCTCGGCGGGCGGCACGCGGCTGGCCCACCAGGCGGCGACCGGTGCGAGCGTCCACAGGCCGAACAGCAGGGCGCCCGCGAGCGGATGCGGGCTCCACAGTGCGGCGACGGCGAGTGCGGCGCACAGCGCGCTGGCCGGCGCCGCTGCGCGCACGAAAGCCGCGAGCCCGTAGCGTGCCTGCGCCTGCGCCTGTGCGGCAGTGGTCCATTCGAGCAGCCGGCGCCGGCTGACGACGACCCGCCAAGCGGCGCGCAGCGTGGCGTCGACCAGCACCCGCGACTGCGCGGCGAGCTGCGTGAATTGCCACGCCGCGCCGATCAGCGCCCGGGCCAGCTCGGTGAAGCCGACGTCGAAGAAGTGGCGCAGCGCGATCGACCGGCGCGTCGGCACCAGGCCGGCCAGCGCGCCGAGCAGCGGCCCGAAGGCGAGCGCCGCGGCCACGGCCGCGAAGGCCCAGGCGAGCGGCAAGGCGTCGGCGAACACGGCCAGCGCAAGCAGCGCGGCCGAGGCCGGCAGCACCAACGCGCGGCGCAGGTTGTCGCTCATCTTCCAGAGACCGAGCGCGTCGATGCCGAAGTGCCGCGCGCGCAGCATCAGCGGCAGCAGCTGCCAGTCGCCGCGGGTCCAGCGGTGGATGCGCGAGGCGGCCACGCCGGCGTGGTGCGGATGGTCTTCGATGAGCACCAGATCGCTCACCACCGCGCAGCGCGCCACGGTGCCTTCGAGCAGGTCGTGGCTGAGCACCGCGCCATCGGGCAGGCGGCGGTCGAGCGTGGCGTGCACGGCGCGCACGTCGAGCAGGCCCTTGCCGGTGAAGGAGCCGGTGCCGAACAGGTCTTGATAGATGTCGGACGCGCCGCTGCTGTACGGGTCGAGCCCGCACTGGCCGGCGAACATCCAGTGGAAGGCCGAGCGCTCCTCGCGTGTCGGGAACGGGGTGACCACGCGGGGCTGGAAGATGCCGAAGCCCGCGACGACGCGCCGTGAGGCCAGGTCGATCTGCGGTGCGTTGAGCGGGTGCGCGGCAATAGCCACCAGCTCGCGCAGCGTGCCGGGCGGCAGGCCGGTGTCGCTGTCGAGCGTGAGCACATAAGGGGTCGGCGTGACCAGGCGCAGGCCGGGCGCCAGTGGCAGGAAGCCGCTCGTGTCGCCGGTGACCAGCAAGCGCAGCAGCATCTCCAGCTTGCCGCGCTTGCGCTCCCAGCCGATCCAGCGCTGCTCGGTGTCGCACCAGGTGCGGGGCCGGTGCAGCAGCAGGAAGCGCGGCGCGGCGCCGTCTGCGGCCGGGTGCGCGGTGTTCAGCGCGGCGATGCGCTGCAACGCGTCGGCCAGCAGCGCGTCGTCGCCAGGTTGCACGGCCTGGTCGGCATCGGCCCAGTCGGTCAGCAGCGCGAACTGGGCGTGCGGTTCGCGGTTGGCCAGCCAGTGCAGCTCGAGGCGCTGCGCCAGATGGGCGTTGGCATCGACGCTGCTGAGCAGGGTGGGAATGGCCACCAGCACGCGCTGCGATGCCGGAATGCCGGTGGCGAAGTCCAGGCGCGGCAGCGGCTGCACGCGGGTCGACTCCGCCACGATGCGATGCAACAGGGCGATGACTGCTTCGGACAGCGGCCAGGCCATCAGCAGCAGTGCGAAGACCGCGGCGGCGCCGAAGTCATCGCGCCCGATGCGGTGCAGGCCGTGGACCGCCAGGCCGAGCAAGGCCAGCGTGCCCAATGCAATGCAGGCGAGGTAGACGGGCAATCGCCAGGCACGCGCTGGCCGCGCGGCACGGTCGGCAGCATCGAGGCGGGTCGGTGCGGCGGTGCGTGTCGATGCCAGCGCCGCCATCAGGGCAGGGCGGCCCTGGCCGAACAGGTGGTAGCCGGCGGTGCGTTCCGCACCCGCGCGCCGGCCCGGTGGCGGCGGCGAATGGCGCGCCAGGCGCAGCACCGCCTCGGCCACGTGGCGCTCGGTACGTTTGCTGGCGCGCGCGACCTGTTCCATCGCGTGGGTGATCTGCTGGCGCGTGAGTTCGCTCTCGGCCGCGAAGCTCGGCAGCTCGCGCAGCACGCGCAGCGACCGGCTCACCGGCTCGATCAGGTCGACCCATTCGACCTGGCCGACCATGCGCAGCGTGGTGATGATGTTGCCGACCGTGAGGTTGGCCGCGGCCTGGGCGGTCTGCGCCTGAGCGATCAGCATCGGCCCGTTGGCGCAGTGCTCTTCGGTCCAGCCGAAGAGCGCCGGCGGCTGCGCGTCGCGCTCCGCCGGCAGGCGCTGCCACAGCTGGGTGCAATAGCTCTGCTGCAGTCCGCGTTCGCAGACGGCGGCGTAGAGCACGTCGAGCTCGTGCGCCGACAGCGTGTCGGCTGCGTCCCAGACGGCGTGCGCGAGTTCGCGTGCCACCTTGTTCTCCGCGATGCTTTCGGCCACGCGGCGCAGGTTCTCGAGCAGCACCACGCGCAAGGTCGTGGGCAAGGCCCAGAGTTCACCCAGCGTGAGTTCGTCGATGTCCTGGTAGGCGTCGAGGAAGGCGGTGAACAGGTCCTTGTTGAGCACGCTGTCGGTGTGCGCCACATAGGCCCAGGCGATGCCGTACACGCGTGGCAGGCCAGCCAGGGGCGCATCGGCCAGCTTGGGCAAGCGGGCGTAGTAGCTGCGCGGGACGCCCTCGCGGATCTGCTGGAGCTGCGCCTCGACCAGGTGGAAGTTGTCCAACAGCCATTCGGCTGCGGGCGACACGTAGCGGCCGCTCTGCGAAATCAGCGCGATGTAGTCGAAGGCGCTGCGCAGCGATCCGAGGTTTTCTTCGACACGCGGGAAGAACGGCGCGCTGGCGCGCGACACATCCGCGGCCTGCACGGCTTGCGCACGGGCGAGGCTGCGGCCGTGCTGCTTGAAGCGCTGGATGCCGAACAGCTCGGCACGCACCGGCGGCTGGACCGGGGCTTGGGGGCGTTGGAGAAGTCGGCGGGCGTAGGGGCTGAGCGAAGCGAGGCGGGCGATCACCGCGGCGGCGGTCACCGATCAGGCAGCGATTGCGAATCCGATGCCGAGAACGACGGCCACGCAGGCCAGGGTGACGATGCGCCCTGCAGCCACCGCGCGAACGTGCTGCAGATGCGCGCTGACCACAGACCACCGGCCCTGCGCCGCGGCACATTGGTGCATGTGGGACGCCAGCGCGTCGACGTCGGTGCGGACGAAGTCGATGTTCGAAGGGGCGAGCGTTTGCGGGTAAGACATGACACGGTTTCCTGTGAGGACGTTGTTTCAACCACCGCGCGGGAGAGAGCGAAAGCCACTGACGTGAGTCACAGGGTACTCCCTATGTCAAGGGCGAGAACCCGTGATGACTGGCGCTATCCGACGTAGGAAGACGCGCACAGACGAACGCCGGCGCGCTCAGTTGATCGAGCCGGCCCGCTCCGCCGACCGCCAACCGCGCCGTCAGCCCGTGTTGCGCAGCCCCGCCGCCACGCCATTGATCGAGATGTGGATGCCACGCTGGAGCCTTTCGCCGCCTTCGCCGGCACGGTAGCGTCGCATCAGCTCCACCTGCAGGTGGTGCAGCGGGTCGATGTAGGGAAACCGATGGCGCACCGAGCGCTGCATGTCGGCATTGCCTTCGAGCCGCTGCTTGGCGCCAGTGATGAGCGTGAGCGCGTCCGAGGTGCGGTGCCACTCGGCCTCGATCATCCCAAAGACCTTCTGCCGCAGCTTGCGGTCGGTGACCAGTTCCGAGTAGCGCGAGGCGAGCGCCAGGTCGCTCTTGGCGAGCACCATGTCCATGTTCGACAGCAGCGTGCGGAAGAACGGCCATTGCGCGGACATTCGCTGCAGCAGGGCCTGGCGTTCTTTCTTGTCCGAAGCAGTGGCCCCGCCCGCGACGAACTGCTCGATGGCCGAGCCGAAGCCATACCAGCCCGGCAGCGTGAGCCGGCACTGGCCCCAGCTGAAGCTCCAGGGCACGGCCCGCAGGTCTTCGATGCTGCGGCTCGGGTTGCGTGACGCCGGCCGCGAGCCGATGTTGAGCTCGGCGATCTCGCGGATCGGCGTGGCGCTGAAGAAATAGTCGCCGAAGCCCGGTGTTTCGTAGACCAGCTTTCGATAGGCGGCCATGCTTGCGGACGAGAGTTCGGCGGCGGCATCGAGGAAGGCTGCGGGTGCGGCCTTGCCGGGCGGGAGCAGCGTGGCTTCGAGTGTGGCGGCGACCAGCGTTTCAAGGTTGCGACGGCCGATTTCGCGGTTGGCGTACTTCGAGCCGATGACCTCGCCCTGCTCGGTCAGCCGGATCTGCCCGCGCACGGTGCCCGGTGGCTGCGCCAGGATGGCCTGGTAGCTCGGACCGCCGCCGCGCCCGACCGTGCCGCCGCGGCCGTGGAACATCCGCAAACGGATCGGCGACTTGGCGCCCTTGTTGAGTTCATCGAACAGCGCCACCAGCGCGAGCCCGGTGCGGTACAGCTCCCAGTTGCTGGTGAAGATGCCGCCGTCCTTGTTGCTGTCGCTGTAGCCCAGCATCACGTCCTGCAGCGCGCCCGAGCGCTGGATCAGCGCCTGGATGCCGGGCAGCGCGTAGAAGGCCCGCATGATGGGCGCAGCGTTGCGCAGGTCTTCGATGGTTTCGAACAGCGGCACGACGATGAGGTCGTTCGTGGCGTTGTCGTCCAGGGTGCCGCGCAGCAGGCCGACTTCCTTCTGCAGCAGCAATGCCTCGAGCAGGTCGCTCACCGTCTCGGTGTGGCTGATGATGTAGTGGCGGATCGCGGCAGCGCCGTAGCGCGCACGTGCCGTGCGGGCGGCGGCGAAGATGGCCAGTTCGCTCTGCGTGAGCGGCGCGTAGTCCACGTCGGGGATGCGCAGCGGGCGCGCCTCGTCGAGCAGGCGCAGCAGCAGCGTCTGCTTGGCGTCCTCGGCCAGCGCGGCGTAGTCGGGCTCGATGCGGGCCTTGGCCAGGAGCTCGGCCACCACGGCTTCGTGCTTGTCCGAGCTCTGGCGCAGGTCGACGGTGGCCAAGTGGAAGCCGAACACCTCGACCGCGCGGATCAGTGGGCCGAGACGGTGGGCGATCAGCGCAGCGCCGTGCTTGTCGGTCAGCGACTCGGCGATGGTGCGCAGGTCGGCCAGGAACTCCTCGGCCTTCGGATAGGGGTTCTGCGGGGCCACGGCATGGCGCGCCGCCTCGCCGCCAGTCAGTTCGCGCAGCGTGGCGGCCAGACGCGAGTACACGCCCGTCAGTGCCCGGCGGTAGGGCTCGTCGACGCGGTGTTCGCTCTGGTCGGGCGAGCGCTCGGCCAACGCCTGCATCTCGACCGACACGTCGACCAGCGTGGCCGACAGCGACAGCTCGCCGCCGAGGTAATGCACTTCGGTCAGGTAGTGGCGCAGCACCAGTTCGGCCTGGCGGCGCAGCGCGTATTCCAGCGTCTCGGCCGTCACGTTGGGGTTTCCGTCGCGGTCGCCGCCGATCCACTGGCCCATGCGCAGGAAGGGCGCGATGCCGTCGTGGCCCAGGGCCTTTTCGAGCGCGGCATACACGCGCGGGATCTCGCGCAGGAAGGTGGCCTCGTAGTAGCTCAATGCGTTCTCGATCTCGTCGGCCACGGTGAGCTTGGAGAAGCGCAGCAGGCGGGTCTGCCAGAGCTGCGTGACGCGGATGCGGATCTGGCTTTCGTTCTCGGCGTACTCCAGCGGCGTGAGCGCGTCCTTCCTGCCGGCGAAGGCCTGGCGGCGCCAGCCGATCTCGTCGCGTGCCGTCAGCAGCTGGGCGATGGCGCGCTCGGCATCGAGGATGCTCTTGCGCTGCACCTCGGTCGGGTGCGCGGTGAGCACCGGCGACACGTAGCTGTGCGCCAGCGACTCGACCACCGCCGCCGGCGACACGCCGGCCTTGCGGATGCGGGCCAGCGCCGTCGCCAGGCTGCCGTCGGCGCTTTCGCCGGCGCGATCGTCTTCGCTGCGGCGGCGGATCTGGTGGCGGTCTTCGGCCAGGTTGGCGAGGTGGCTGAAGTAGGTGAAGGCGCGGATCACACGCACCGTCTCGACGGCGCTCAGGCCCTTGAGCAGGTTCTTCAACGCCCGGTCGGCGGCGTGGTCGGCATCGCGCCGGAACGAGACGGACAGCGTGCGAACCTTCTCGACCAGTTCGTAGGTGTCCTTGCCCTCCTGCTCGCGGATCACGTCGCCGAGGATGCGGCCGAGCAGCCGGATGTCGTCGATGAGCGGCTGGTCTTCGCTGCGGGCACGCTTGGGTGCCTGCCGGGTTGCGGTCGCCGTGGCCTTCTTGCCTGTCGTCATTCGCGTCATCTCCTTGGGGTGAAGGGGTGCGCCGCCTGCGTTGTTGCGGCGCAACATGCTAGCATCCTGCGGGTCTTCTTCACACGGGAATCCGGCCTTGAGCAACATCGTGATCGCGACGCGCGAAAGCCGTCTGGCCCTGTGGCAAGCCGAGCACGTGCAGCGCCTCCTGCAAGAACGGGGCCACTCGGTCAGCCTGCTCGGCATGACCACGCTCGGCGACCAGATCCTGGACCGCACGCTCAGCAAAGTGGGCGGCAAGGGCCTGTTCGTCAAGGAACTCGAAACCGCGCTCGACGATGGTCGGGCCGACATCGCCGTGCACTCGCTCAAGGACGTGCCGATGGAACTGCCTGAGGGTTTCGTGCTGGCCTGCGTGCTGGAGCGCGAAGACCCGCGCGATGCCTTCGTCTCGCCGAAATACGCGACGCTCGACGACCTGCCGCAAGGCGCCGTCGTCGGCACGTCCAGCCTGCGCCGCATGGTGCTGCTGCGCGCACTGCGGCCCGACCTGCGCATCGAACCGTTGCGCGGCAATCTCGACACGCGCCTGCGCAAGCTTGACGACGGCCAGTACGACGGGATCATCCTGGCGGCCGCCGGCCTCAAGCGGCTCGGGCTCGAAAGCCGCATCCGCACCGCCTTCGAGCCGGAGACGATGCTGCCGGCGGCCGGGCAAGGCGCGTTGGGCATCGAGGTGCGTGCGAATCGCGCCGACCTGATCGAAATCCTGGCACCGCTGATGCACCGGCCGGACGCGCTGGCGGTCACCAGCGAACGCGCCGTGAGCCGTGCGATGGGTGGCAGCTGTTCGATGCCGCTGGCGGCGCATGCGCGCTGGCAGGTCGACGGCACTTTGCGCATCGAGGCAGCCTGGGGCGACATCGACGGAGCGGGTGTGCTAGTGCGTGCCGAGGCCCAAGGCGCGGTCGGCGACGCGGCGCAGGCGGAGGCGCTGGGCGACGAGGCCGCATCCCTGCTGCGCGCGGCCGGCGCGAATTGACCGCGGCGTCGCGCGGATGAAGCGGCGTGTGATCGTCACCCGACCGGCGCGCGAGGCGCAGCGCAGCGTTGCAGAACTGCAGGCGGCGGGACATCTCGCGGTGGCGCTGCCGCTGATCGCCATCGAACCGGTGTCCGATGCCGGTGCGCTGCAACAGGTGCGCGCGCGCATGGGTGATTGGTCGGCGTTGATGTTCGTGAGTGCAGCGGCCGCTTCGCACTTTTTCGCTGCCAGCGGCGACAGCGACCGCGCGCCGCGCTGCTGGGCCACCGGCCCAGGCACAGTGCGTGCGCTGCGGGAGGCAGGCGTGCCCGAAACGCGCATCGACGCGCCGCCCGCGAGCGCCGCGCAGCTCGATTCGGAAGCCCTGTGGGACAGCGTCCAGGCGCAGGTGGTGCCGGGCGCACGCGTGCTCATCGTCCGCGGCGGCGATGTCGCAGGCCAGCCGACCGGCCGCGACTGGCTGGCGCGCGAAATCGAAGCGGTTGGCGGCGTGGTCGACACGGTGGTGGCCTATCGCCGCTTGCCGCCGGTCTTCGATGCACGCCAGCAACGGTTGGCCGCCGAAGCCGCCCGCGACGGCACGCTGTGGCTCTTCAGCAGCGCAGAGGCCATCGGCAACCTGCGTCGCGCGATGCCTGACCAGCGCTGGGATCAGGCCCTGGCCATCGCCACCCATCCGCGCATCGCCGAGGCGGCGCGCGCGGCCGGTTTCGGGACGGTAAGGCTCGCTGCGCCAGGCACGGCGGCCATGGCCGCGTCGATAGAATCGTTCGAATGAGTTCTGCGTCCCCGACCCCCGAAGAAAGCGTGCCGGGCAGCACCGCACGGACACCGGTACCGGTCGCGGTGCACCCCCTGCCTTCGCTCGGCGCCATGGCGCTGTCGCGCATCGTTCTGGGTCTGCTCGCATTGATGGCGCTCGCTGCGCTGGTGATGGTGCTGGTGCTCTGGCAGAAGGTCGGCGGCATGCAGGAGCAATTGGCGCGCCAGAGCGGTGACGCCTTGGCGCAGTCGCTCGAAGCGCGCACGCTGGCACGCCAGGCGCACGAAACAGTGCGCGACACCGCCGCACGGCTCGCGCTGGCGGAAAGCCGCGTCGCCGAGGTGGCGCTGCAGCGCTCGCAACTGGAAGAACTCATGCAGAGCCTGTCGCGCTCGCGTGACGAGAACCTGGTGGTCGACATCGAGTCGGCGGTGCGTCTGGCGCTGCAGCAGGCGCAGGTGACCGGCAACGTCGAGCCGTTGCTCGCCGCGCTCAAGGCCGCCGACGTGCGCATCACGCGCGCCGCCCAACCGCGTCTCGCCCCGCTGCAGCGCGCGGTCCAGCGCGACGCCGACCGCCTGCGCGCCGGCGCCAGCGGCGACGGCAGCGATGCCCTGCTCAAGCTCGACGAACTGATGCGCGGCGTGGACGAATTGCCCACGCTCAATGCCGTGGGGGTGCGCAGCGCCCTCGGTGGCAGCGGCACTGGCTGGCAGGCCGAACCGATCCCGGTCGATGCACCGTGGTGGGAGCGCATCCTGTTGACGGTGCGTGGCGAGGCCCGCTCGCTGGTGCGCGTCGGGCGCATCGAGCGGCCCGAGGCCGTGCTGCTGTCGCCCGACCAGACCTTCTTTCTGCGCGAGAACCTCAAGCTCAAGCTGCTCAACGCGCGCCTGGCGCTGCTGTCGCGCCAGGTCGACACGGCGCGCAGCGAGCTGACGCTGGTCGCGGCTTCGCTCAACCGTTACTTCGACCCCTCGTCGCGCCGCGTTCAGATGGCCGCCACGCAATTGCAGCAATTGCAGTTGCAGGTGCGCACCGCCGAGCCGCCCCGGGTGGACGACACCCTGGCGGCCCTGGCGACCGCCGCCGCCGGCCGCTGACCGATGCGCGCCGCACTCTGGCTTCTCGCGCTGTTCGGCATCGCTGCCGCCGTGGCGCTGTTCGCCGGCAACAACCAGGGCACGGTGACCGTGTTCTGGCCGCCGTGGCGGGTCGATCTCTCGCTGAACCTGGTGCTGCTGCTGCTGGCGGGTGCCTTCGTGTTGCTGCATGTGGCATTGCGCGCGCTGGCCGCGCTGTTCTCTTTGCCGCATCAGGCGCGCCAGTGGCGGGTGCAGCAGAAGGAACGCTCGCTGCATGCGGCGCTGCTCGACGCCATGGTGCAGCTCATGGCCGGACGTTTTTCCCGCGCCCGCAAGGCCGCCCTGGCGGCACTGGCGCAGGAACGCACGCTGGAGGCGCTCGACGTCGCGCTGCCGCAGGCCCGCCAGCTGCGGGTGCTGTCGCACCTGCTGGCCGCGGAAAGCGCCCAGTCACTGCAGGACCGGCCGGCGCGCGATGCCCATCTGCAACAGGCGCTCAACGAAAGTGCGGAGCGCGGCGTGCTCAGCCCCGAAACGCGCGAAGGCGTTCAGTTGCGCGCAGCGCGCTGGGCGCTCGAAGATCGCGATCCCTCGGCCGCCCTGGCACGGCTCGAAGAGCTTCCGCAGGGCGTCCAGCGCCGCACGCTCGCATTGCGGTTGCATCTCAAGGCCGCGCGCCTGGACCAGCGCACGCTTGAAGCATTGCAGACCGCACGCTTGCTCGCCAAACACCGCGCCTTTTCCGGCGCAGCGGCACGCGTGATCTTGCGTGGGTTGGCGACCGACGTTCTGTCGGCCGCCCACGACGCGGCGCAGTTGCTCCGGGCGTGGGAGTCGCTCGAGACGAGCGAGCGCGAAATGCCGGAGGTGGCGATCCACGCGGCGCAGCGCATGGTGGCGCTTCACGGAGATCTGGCGATGGCGCGCAACTGGCTGCTGCCGGTGTGGGAGCGCATGGTGATTCAGCCACGCAGCCTGAGCGACGAACTTCGCGTGAGGCTGGCCCGCGCGCTGGAGGCCGGGCTGGACTCGGTCGATGCCGACTGGCTGGCGCGCATCGAAAGTGCCCAGCGCAACGACCCTCGCGATGCCAATCTGCAGTATCTGGCGGGTATGGCTTGCATGAAGCGCCAGCTCTGGGGCAAGGCGCAACAGTTGCTGGCGCAGGCCGGGCAGGGCTTGCAGGATGCCGAACTGCATCGGCGTGCTTGGCTGGCCTTGGCCGAGTTGGCCGAGGCGCGGAACGACGCGCCACAGGCACTTGCGGCATGGAAACGCGCCGCGCTGACGGAAGACCACTAGCTCAGCTAGGTCTTTCTCAAGCCTGGACCGCTCTGTTTTTCATAGCATTCTTTCGTCGACGGATGGTGTTTTGGCGCGTTTTGAATGCCCTGCCGGCTCGTTCTCTTCGCACATGCCATACGCTAAAAGTACCCAATCAAGAAACAGTTTGAAAGAAACACGAGACCTGCTGTACAGTCGCAACTGTTTCCAAAAGTATTCATTTTTGGTCCAGCGGAGTCAGGTTTGAAAAGTTTTGTAGTACACGCCGCCTTGTTCGCCTCTGCAGCATTCTTGTTGCAGGGTTGCGCACCGCTCGCTCCGGGCTTCAGTTCTGCCAGTGGCGACGCGGACCAAGCCGTGTCGCCCGCGGGCTATGCCGGCCCGAACGAGGACCCGCCGCCGCCCGGCGCGCTGACCGCGATCACGCCGGAGTTGATCCAGGCGCAGAACCGCGCCATGCCTTCGACGGTCGGCCCCGACATTCAGGCGCTGGTCGGAGAACCTGAGCCTTATCGCATCGGCCCCGGCGACGTGGTCGGCATCGTGGTCTACGACCACCCGGAAATCGCTTTCAGCGACACCCCGGCCACCACTGTGGCGGACCCGGCGAGCATCTCGCCGGCACCGGGCTTCATCGTCTCGAACACCGGCCAGCTGACGTTTCCGTACGCCGGTCCGATCAACGCGGCCGGCATGACGGTTCAGCAGGTCGAAGACACGCTGATCCAGCGCCTGTCGCGGGTCTTCAAGAGCCCGCAGCTGAGTGTTCGCGTGACCGCCTTCCGCAGCAAGCGCGCCTATATCGAAGGCGAGGTGCGCACGCCGGGCCTGATGGTGTTCACCGACATTCCGATGACCCTGGCCGAGGCGCTCAGCCGGGCGGGCGGCTTCACGCCGAACGGTGATCGTTCCTTCGTCACGCTGACCCGCAACGGCGTCAGCTCCGCGCTGGACCTGATGGCAATGGCCGAGGTGGGCATCGATCCCACGCGCATCCCGCTGAAGAACGGCGACATGGTGATGGTGCGCGGCCGCGACGAACGCAAGATCACCGTGATGGGCGAAGTCCTGCAGCAAGCGGCAATCCCGATGCGCAACGGCCGCATGACCCTCAACGAAGCGCTCAGCGAGGTCGGCGGCGTCAATCTCAACCTGGCCAACCCGCGGCAGATCTACGTGGTGCGCAACGAGGCCAAGGGCGGCCGGTCGCTGTTCCATCTCGACGCGCGCACGCCCATGGCGCTGGCCCTTGCCGATCAATTTGCGCTGCGTCCGCGTGACGTGGTTTACGTCGACCCGGTCCCGCTGGTGCGCTGGAACCGCGTGATCAACCTGATCATCCCGTCGACGGCCACAGCGAATTCGGTGCGCGATCTGCAGCGTCCGTCGACGCGCTGATCCTCGGGTTCATCGCATTTCAAGAGTATCCAGTTGATGACTTCCACCTTTTCTCAAACCCCCACCGCCACCTCGAACGCCAGCGAGGACGGTGGCGAAGTCGACTTCGGCCGCTATATCGACGTGCTGCGATCGCACAAGTGGTTGATCCTTGCGATCACGCTGGTCGTGCTGGCCATCGGCGTGGCCTATGCGCTGTTGGCGCGACCCACCTTCGAGGCTGCCGTCGTGATCCAGGTGGAAGATGGCGGAGACAGCAACTCCAAAGGCCCGCTCGGCGAGGCCGCGGGGCTGTTCGACATCCGCACGCCGACCACCGCGGAGATGGAAATCATCCGCTCGCGCATGGTGGTGGCGCCGGCAGTGGAGGCGACCAAGCTTTACATCACCAACCATCCGCGTTACGTGCCTCTGATCGGCGGCTGGCTGGCACGCCACTCCAGCGGCTTGTCGGACCCAGGCTTCCTGGGGTTCGATGGCTACGTGTCCGGCACCGAGCGGATCGTCACGTCGCAGTTCGATGTTCCGGCGGGTCTCGAGGGCTCGGAATTTCGGGTGACCGCCAAGGGCGGCGGCCAGTACACCTTGGAACATCCACAGCTTGCCGCACCCCTCAGCGGGACAGTGGGAACGCTGCTCAAGGCGGAAGCTCCCGGTGGCTCGATCGTTCTCATGATCGACGAGCTCACTGGGAAGGCCGGTGCGCAATACGACCTGGTCCGCTCCGGCAAGTCGGCGACGATCGGCGGCGTGCAGTCCGGTTTGAAGCTGCTCGAGCGTGGTCGCCAGTCGGGGATCATCGAAGTCGGCATGCAGGGTGAAGACCCCTATCAGATCACCCGTGTTCTCAACGCCGTGGGTGCCCAGTACGTGCGCCAGAACATCGAGCGCAAGGCTGCGGAGGCGCAAAAGACGCTGGCGTTCCTCGACATCCAACTGCCGCAATTCAAGCGGCAGCTGGAGGCATCGGAAGAGGTCTACAACCGCTTCCGCAACCAGAAGGCCACGGTCGCTTTCGGCGAAGAAGCCACGGCCGTGCTTGGCGAGGCGGTCGATCGCCAGAGCAAGTTGCTCGAAGCTCAGCAACGCCGCCGCGAACTCGAAAGCCGCTTCACAGCCGCCCATCCGTCGGTGCAGACGCTCGACGCGCAGATCGCTGCGCTGCAGCGCGACATCGGGGGCATCCAGAACCGCATCAAGGGCCTCCCGGCGATCCAGCAGGAAGCCGTGCGCATGGAACGCGACGTGAAGGTCAACACCGAGCTCTACCAGTCGCTGCTCAACAACGCGCTGCAACTGCGCCTGGTCAAGGAAGGCAAGGTCGGCAACGTGCGCGTGCTCGACGACGCCGTGGTGCCGGACGTGCCAGTCAAGCCGAGCCGCAGCGTGGTGGTCGGGGCGGCACTGGCGCTCGGCCTGTTCCTGGGCATCATCGCTGCCTTCCTGCGCAACGCCTTCATCGAACAGCGCATCCGCGACCCGCACGAAGTCGAGACGCACAGCGGCCTGCCCGTGTTTTCGACCATCCCTCTGAGCGGTGCACAGAACGCCATCGCCAAGCGCCGCCTGACGGGCGCTACCGGCGTGCGACTGCTGGCCATCGAGCATCCCGACGATCCGGCCATCGAGAGTCTGCGCAGCCTGCGCACTGCGATGCAGTTCGCAATGCTCGAATCCCCCAACAACCGCGTGCTGATCACCGGCGCCACGCCTGGCGTGGGCAAGAGCTTCGTCACTGCCAACTTCGCGGCGCTGATGGCCGCAGCCGGCAAGCGCACGCTGCTGATCGACGCCGACATGCGCCGCGGCCATGCGCACCAGTACTTCGGCCTGCAGCGCCATGGCGGCCTGTCGGAGCTGATCGCCGGCAGCCTGACCGTGCAGCAGACCGTGCACCGCCAGGTCGTGCCCGATCTCGACTTCCTGGCCACCGGCCAACTGCCGCCCAACCCTTCCGAACTGCTGGTGTCGGAGTCGTTCAAGAACACGCTGGAAAAGCTCTCGGAGCTGTACGACCTGATCGTGATCGACACGCCGCCCGTGCTGGTGGCTGCCGACACCATGACGGTCGCCGCACACACCGGCACCGTGCTGCTGGTGGCGCGTGCCGACCAGTCGACCATGGGCGAGCTCAAGGAAAGCACCCGTCGCCTGTCGCTGGGTGGCCGCGCAGCGACCGGTGTGCTGCTCAATGCCATGAACGTGGACCGTCGCGCCTACAGCACCTACAAGTACGGCCGTTATCGCTACACCAACTACAACTACGAGAGCATCCTGCCGGACGAACAGTGAGCGACGGGCGCAGGCCCTGTTGAAGAAAAAAACCGCCCGAGGGCGGTTTTTTCATGTGCGGCCAAGAGGGTGTCCGAGGCGGCCAATGCCTGGCTGGCGCACCCGCTGCGCTGCCGTGTCGACGACGCGCTGGTCGCGCACCGCCAGCGAGGTCAGGCCGCTGTTTGTGCGATGCAGTCCTGCAGATCGCGTTCGAAGCGCGCAAGCACCGCGTCCCTGGCGAAGCGGTCTTCGGCATAGGTGCGCGCGCGCACGCCGAGTTCGCGACGCAGTTCAGGCTGGCCGGCGAGCAGCAGCAGCGCGTCGGCAAAGGCCTGCGCGTCCTCGGGCGGCACGATGCGGCCGCACTGCGCGACCACTTGGCCCAGTTCGGTGTCGGGCCGCGCGCCTGCGAGCACCGGCCGGCCACTGCTGAGCATGCCTGTGAGTTTCGACGGCATCACCAAATCCGCTGCATCGGCGCGTTGCGGCAGCAGATGGACATCGGCCAGACCGAGCAGATCTCCCAGCCGTTCCACGGGCTGGAGGTCCATGAAGTACACATTCTTCAAGCCCGCACAGCGGGCCATCAGCGCTTCGCGACCGGCGCCGTTGCCGCACAGCACGAACACGATGTCGGGCCGCTCCTGCAGCTTCATCGCCAGCTCTGCCAACAGTTCCAGTCCTTGCTTGGCGCCCATGTTGCCGGAATAGAGCGCAACCACGGCGTCATCGGCGATGCCCAGTTGAGCGCGGTAAAGGCTGGGCGAGGCGAGCGGGCGGATGGCCGAGACGTCGGCCCAGTTCGGGAACGACAGCAGGCGCGCAGCGGTCACGCCCTTGCCGCTGGCGCGCTCGAGCATCCGCTGGGAAATGGTCGACACGCGGTCGAAGCGGCGCAGCAGACCCCGCTCGATGGCCGTGACGAAGGCGCGAAGTTTGGCGCCTTCGAGCAAGCCGAGTTCGAAAGCCGCGTCGACTTCGTAATCCTGGATATGCAGCCACGATTTGGCCGAGCGCAGCCGCGCAAAAAGCAGGCCGGCCGGCGTGCAGAGCAGGGGCGGCTCGGTCATCCAGACCAGGTCGGGCTTCCAGCGCCATTGCGCGAAGAGCGCCGGGATGCTGGCGAGCGCGAAGCTTGCAAGATGCAACAGGCGCCGTGCGCCGTTCACGCGGGTCGGCACCCACAGCGGCGTGCGAAACACCTGTGCGCCATTCCATTCCTCGCGCGCATAGCGCGTCGCGCTGTACCCGTCGCGCACCTTCCATTCCGGGTAGTAGGGCGGCGCGGTGACGACGCGCACGTCGTGGCCGCGGGCTGCGAGCCATGCGACCATCTCCCCGGTGTACTTGCCGATGCCAGTGAGTTCTGGCGCGAAGTTGATGCCGTAGACGAGAAGTTTCATCGGTGCGGAAAAGAGCGCGAACCTGGCCGGCGGTTGACGCCGCGGGGGTTCACTTGGGCGACGTTCGCGCCGGGAAGAAGTCGCCCGAGGGGTAACGGAAGATCAGCAGGAAATAACCGAGCAAGAGGCCCAGCAGCGCGTTGGCCGTGAGTTGGCCGATGGCCTGCCAGGTCATGATGGCGATCACCGAGGCCAGCCACATCAGCACCGGAAAGGCGGTATGCCGGACGGCGGAGAGCCGCACGCTGTACGCCATGCCGGCCAACAGGACCAGCACCTTGAGCGCGATGAAGGCGAAGCCCAGCACGCCGCCTTCCAGCACGATGCGCCCGGTTTCAGACTCGGCCAGTCCAAAGTTCCCGGCATCGGCGCGTCCCAGCGAAGTGGCGAGGTTCGACCCCGCTCCAATGCCTTGACCCAACCATGTCGTATTCCCAAGAACATAGGGCTCGCCAACGAAGATCGATAGCACGCGGTCGGTAAAGTCCTCGGCGCCCGCCGCGTCCTGAAAGCGCTGCTGCGTGACTTGGACCGCATCGGACAGGAAGAATGCAAATGCGCCTACCAGCGCCAGCGCCATCAGTGCAGCGCCCAGCGCGGCCGGCTTGTCGCGCGTTTTTGCGAACAGGAACCGGGCCACCAGGTAGGCGCCCAGCATGAAGCCTGATGAAATGACCGCCGTACGCGATCCGCTCACCACGCTCGCGGTGAGGAAGGCGCCGAAAACCACGAGGGCGAATATGCGGTGGGCGACAGTACGCTTGCGTGCGCCGAGCACACCGAAGATCAGCGGCGCCACCAAAATCAAGTAGGTCGAATAGCCGGAAGTGAAACTGAAAGTGCCGGTGGTACGCACCACGCCTGCAACGACAACAAAGATCAGGCTTTCATCACCTTCGAGCTGACGGTTGATCGTTGCTCCCGGCGGCGAGTAGTACTGCAGCACCGCCAGCGGGGCGAGCACTATCATCACCAACACAGCGGCGCGCACGGCGGCACGATAGTCAGCCTCGTTCAAGGTCGATGCGGCGGCCACCGCGAACCAGATGTAGAGCAGCCAGAAACGCAGGCCGATGACGAACACGACGGGCGAGCTCTCGCCCGCCACCAGCTGCATCAGCCCCCAGGCGATAACGCAGCACGACCACGCCAGCAGAACGAGCGACACCTTGGCGTAGCGACGCAGGTGGCCGCCCCACCAGGCGTAGACGATCAAGCCGAGCGCGAGCAGATCGCGCATCAGGATCAGCGGCAAGGTCGTGGATGAAGCCACCCACTTGCGGATTGCGCCCTCGAACACCACGATCAGCAGCACTGCGATGAAGACGCGTCCGGCAAGGCTGAGCGTGGCTGGGCGGCTCAGGCTGGCGCTGCGCGCGGGCAGGTTCATCGGCATCGACATCGGAGTCACGGTGACACCTTTCATGCGCCCACCTCACTGGTCAAGGCTTGCAAGGCGGCGGTGTGGGCCGCGACGCAATGCGGTTCGTACCAGCGGCGCGCGGCCCTGCCGACGAGCCATGGATCGAGTGCGCGGTCGCCCTCGAGGGCCTCGAAACCGGCGGCGTATTCGACGTTGGGTTGCATGCCGTCATGCGCCGCCAGGTCCTTGTGAAGCAGGATCGGGCAGGTGCCGTGCGATGCGTAGGCCGCGAAGATGCCGCTTTTGGCGACAAAGTCGGCCGGGTAGGCAAGCACGCCATGGCGCGCGCTCAAGAGGGCCTCGCTGACCTGCTCGGCAGGCAGCATGCCACGCACCACAACACCTTCGTCGACCAGTTTCTGTGCCAGGCCGGCGTCCTGCAATGGCGCGCCGATGTCATAGATTCGCAGGCCGCGACGCTTGGCGAAACGAAAAATCTCGCCGTCGCCCCACGCATAGGAAGGGGCACGGATGCCGGCGCTGCCGAAGACCACAATTGAAGCGTCGCGGTCGTGCTCGGCCACGCGGGGTTCGCCCACGTTGGAGAACACCGGAAGGACACGATGCGGTGCGCGGGGCGCCTGGTCGCGCAGCCACTGTCCAGCGATTTCCCTGTTGGTCAGCCAGAAGTCGGCCTGGCCGGCCAGTTCGCGCGCGATGCGTCGCTGCGTGCTGCTCAGCCAGAAGGCCGAAGTCCATGGCGGATTGCCTGTGGCGTACAACTCGTGGAAGACCACGCCGAACACTCGGAAGCGCGCACGCAACGTCTTCAGTTCGTCGAGCAGCCAGGCCGGCACACCGCGCTTGTGAAAGCCGTAGCCGCTGAAGTGGAGCAGCAGCACGTTGCCCGACCAGTCGCGCGTATCGGTCTGTTCGGACAGTTCGCGCACCGGCGCGTCGAGCGGGCCGCCGAGCAGTGCGGCGTAGTCGCGCACGCCGCCGGTGCCCGGCGGGATCAAGGAAAGCGAAGTGGCGGCGTGCATGGGAAGGTGGTTCCGAAGAAGCGCTCTCTCAGGCAGCGACGCCGGCGTGCGCCAAAAAGTTCTGGTAGGCACGCTCGATGCCTTCGCGCAGTGCAACGCGCGGGGTCCATCCGAGCGCGCGGATGCGCGAGATGTCGAGCAGCTTGCGCGGCGCGCCGTCGGGCTTGCTTGCGTCGCAGACGATCCGGCCCTGGTAGCCGACCACGTCGCCTACCAGTTGCGCCAGTTCGGCGATCGACAGGTCCTCGCCGCTTCCCACGTTGATGTGGCTGTTCATCGGCTCGGTGCAGGCGGCGTAGCGCGACTGCGGCAAGGCCATCACGTGAAGGCAGGCTGCCGCCATGTCGTCGACGTAGAGGAATTCACGCTTGGGCGTGCCGCTGCCCCAGATCACGACCGAGGGCGCGCCGCTGTCCCGCGCTTCATGGAATCGTCGGATGAGCGCCGGCAGCACGTGGCTGTTCTCGGGGTGGTAGTTGTCGCCGGGTCCGTAGAGATTGGTCGGCATGACGCTGCGGTAGTCGGTGCCGTACTGGCGGTTGTAGCTCTCGCACAGTTTGATGCCGGCGATCTTGGCGATGGCATAGGGCTCGTTGGTCGGCTCGAGCTTGCCGGTGAGCAAGGCGTCCTCCGCCATCGGCTGAGCGGCCAGGCGCGGATAAATGCAGCTGGAGCCCAGGAAAAGCAGGCGCGTGACCCCGCTGCGCCAGGCTTCGTGCACCACGTTGGCCTCGAGCATCAGATTGGCGTAGAGAAACTCGGCGGGATAGGTCGCGTTGGCATGGATGCCGCCGACCTTGGCCGCGGCGAGGTAGACCTCGTCGGGCTTTTCCTCGGCAAAGAACGCGCGCACCGCAGCCTGGTCCGTCAGATCGAGTTCGGCGTGGGTGCGGGTGATGATTCGATCGTGGCCGAGCGCCTGCAGGGATCGCACGATGGCGCCCCCGACCATGCCGCGATGGCCTGCCACGTAGATGCGCTTGTGAAGCTCGTTCATGAATGTCGGATCCGAGGGAAGCGTTTAAAAACCTGTGCCCGCGCAACGGCGGGTCACAGGCAAATTCTGCCCGGCCGGGCATGCGGCACAGGCGCAGCGCTGCATCGGCTCGGGAACACCCATCATCCCTCGTTTGTGCGATGGTCGAAAGTCGGGTGGACCTGCGGCGGTTCGGCCGGGCAGTGCCGCCTCAGCGCGAGCCTTCGCCGGAGATCACGGCAGTCACGGTCTTGGCGAGGATCTTGATGTCCAGCCACAGCGACCAGTTGGTCACATATTGGGCGTCGAGCTCGACCCGCTGGGCATACGACAGACGGTTGCGGCCGCTCACCTGCCACAGGCCGGTAATACCCGGGCGCATGGCGCAGTAGTGTTCCCAATGCTTGCCGTACAGGCTGCGCTGACGTTCCATGCAGGGACGCGGTCCGATCAGGCTCATGTCGCCCTTCAGGACGTTCCAGAACTGTGGCAATTCGTCGAGGCTGAGTTTGCGGATGAAATGGCCCAGCGGCGTGATGCGCGGATCCTTTTCCAGTTTCTGGAAGGTGTCCCACTGGGTGCGTGCCACGTCGTTCTTGCTCAGGTACTCGTCCAGGATGTTCTCCGAGTTGCGGACCATGGAGCGAAACTTGTAGAAGCGGAATCGTTGGCCGCCTTCGCCCATGCGGGTTTGCCAGAAATGGACCGGGTGGCCCATGCTGATGCGTACCGCCAGTGCGACGGCCAAGTACACCGGGCCAAGCAACAGGAAGAAAGTCAGCGCGCCCAGGATGTCTACGGAACGCTTGACGCTCCGCTGCAGCAGGGTGAGCTGAGGGGGCTGGGCGATCACCGGCGCAGGCAATGGCTCTCCGCTGCCGGGGTACCGGCGCCTCACCAAATTGCCTTGCGCAGTCGAATCAGAACGAAACATGGATGGTCCCCTTGGGGTTCTGCCTCACAGCGCGGCAGTGTAACGCTTTAATACTAGCGGAAAGAATTTGAACACATTCGTTGTAGTTTGTCGTGCCCGCAAAAGCAGTACGCCTTTCCGCTGGTCCCTGCAGATGTGAACTATTTCACACCTTGAGCGCCTTGTGCGATGCAACATCACATTTGGATTTGTAAGACTTTCGTTCTTAGGGAAAACGCGCCAAGAAAGGTGTTCTTGTTGCAGGAAAACATCACCTATTGCTTGAAGAACGCGACCTTCGTCTGATGTGGAAAGCGTCTGACTGACGTCGTTCAACGGACGTTCGCACTCCAGGTCGTCCAATCCTGAAGACGCCCCCATCGCCATTTGGCAACCCCAATGAGAAAACGTCGGCCGCCCGTGAAGGCGGCCGACGTTCGTCGTGGAGAAGCAAAGGCCGCCGGCAGGCGGCTTGCACTCAGCGGGGGATGTCGTCTTGCTTGTTCTCGAACGGCAGCACGGTGGCCGCCAGATCGCGACGCGTTTCGACCAAAACCAGCGGGCCGTCCTCGGCCACTGCCACCGGCGGGCGCTCGCGCGGTACATGAATCGGCTTGGCTTCGGCAGCGATGGCCGCGCGCACTTGGGCCACGCGGTCGGCATCCGAATTCACCCAATGCAGGCCAGAGCCTTCGGCCACTTGCGCCAAGTCGGCCAACGGCAGTTCGAAGGCCTGGACCTTTGGCAAAGCGTGGCGACCATTGGCGGCCTGAACTCCGCTCGCCGTCGACGGTGCCGCGGCAACCCGGGGGGCGCGCTCCATACGGCGTGCCGGCGGAGTTTCGAGTGCCTCCGGTGCTGAATGCGGCAGTTCGGCGGTCGGGGCGCTTGCCTCGGCGGGCGAGGCGGGCATCTCCTCGATGACCGCCGACACCGTTGCCGGCGCCGACAACTCGCCCACCGGGCGAATCTCTGCAGCCGCCATGACGTTGCCTGTGGCTTCGCCGTCACGCGGTGCCCGCTCGCGGCGATCACGGCCGTAGCGGTCGCGCGAACGGCCACGACGTTCATCCCCTTCACGGCGCACGCTGGCTTCGGAATGCGCGTCTTCTTCAACACGCGCCATGACGCCCTCGGCGTTCGATTCGGCCGGAGCCTGGACCGGATCGGTGCTCCGCGCGACATCGCCGTTGCGGCGCTCGCGGCGACCGCCCTCGCCACGCTCGCTGCGTTCGCCACGAGGTTCACGTTCTTCACGCGAAGGACGCTCGTTGCGTTCGGCGGACAGGGGAGCTGCTTGCTCCGCATCGCCGTTCAGTTCGCGTGACGTCGCATCGGACGGGTTGCGGTCACGCACCTCGCCATTGCGTTCGCTACGTTCGCGGCGCTCGCCACGGGCGCGAGGCGAGCGTTCTGCCGGAGCGCCGGCGTCTGCGTCCGCAACCGGCGGCAGCGAAGCGGCGTTTGGCAGGTTGTCGTTACCTTCGAGCGTGACCGGGCGCTCGCCGTCGCGCCGTTCACCACGGCCGTTGCGGCGTTCGCCGCCTTCGCGCGGGCCGCGGCCTTCACGAGGTTCGCGGGGTTCACGCTGCTCGCGGGGTTCACGCGGCGGTGCGTCTGCGCGCAATTCACTGCTGCGGCCTTCGCGTGGCTCGCGACGTTCGCCCGCACGTTCACCAGTCCGTTCGCCGCCACGTCCGCCACGGCGTTCGCCGTCGCGACCGCCGCGGCCTTCGCCACGTCCGCCGCGGCGCGCTTCGCCTTCGCGCGGCGCGCGCGTTTCACCGTCGCGTCCGCCACGGCCTTCCGGCCGGCCGTCACGGCGAACGGGCTTGGGCGCCTCCACTGGGATCGCGCTCTTCTCGATCGTCGATGCAGGCGGCGCCGCAGGCGTGCCGATTCCGAACAGGCTCTTGATGAAGCCGAAGAACCCGCTTTCGGCAGGTGCAGCCACGGGAGCGGCAGGCGGAGGCGGTGCCACCGGTGTGGGCGCAGCGGCCACCACGGGCGGACGGACCGCTTCGGGCTTCGGCACGGCCACGGGTGCCGGCGCGTCGGGCAGCACGCCCTTGATCACCGGCGTCTGCTTGTTGGTCGGCTCCTGCGAGCGGCGTGTGACCGACGTCGGGTCTTCGACCTCTTCGGCCATCCTGTAACTGGCTTCGATGTGGTCGAGGCGCGGATCGTCGTGCTTCAGACGTTCGAGCTTGTAGTGCGGCGTCTCGAAGGTCTTGTTCGGCACCATCAGCACCGTGACGCGCTGCTTGAGTTCGATCTTGGCGATTTCCGGGCGCTTCTCGTTCAGCAGGAACGAAGCGACTTCGACCGGCACCTGGACGTGCACGGCAGCCGTGTTGTCCTTGAGACATTCCTCTTGAATGATTCGCAGGATCTGCAGCGCGCTGGATTCGGTGTCGCGGATGTGGCCCGAGCCGCCGCAACGGGGGCAGGGGATCGACGAGCCTTCGCTCAGCGCCGGCTTCAGGCGCTGGCGGCTCATCTCCATCAGGCCGAACTTGCTGATCGAGCCGAACTGCACCCGGGCGCGGTCCTGGCGCAGCGCATCGCGCAAACGGCTTTCAACTTCGCGGCGGTTCTTCGACTCGTCCATGTCGATGAAGTCGATGACGATCAGGCCGCCCAGGTCGCGCAGGCGCATCTGGCGGGCCACTTCGTCGGCGGCTTCGAGGTTGGTGCGGGTGGCGGTCTCTTCGATATCGCCCCCCTTGATGGCGCGGGCCGAGTTCACGTCGATGGAAACCAGCGCTTCGGTGTGGTCGATCACGATGGCGCCGCCGGAGGGCAACTGCACCGTGCGGGCGTAGGCCGATTCGATCTGGTGCTCGATCTGGAAGCGGCTGAACAGCGCCGCGTCGTCGCGGTAGCGCTTCACGCGGGCCGCATGCTCGGGCATGACGTGCGCCATGAACTGTTGCGCCTGCTCGTAGATGTCGTCGGTGTCGATCAGGATGTCGCCGATGTCGTGATTGAAGTAATCACGGATCGCACGGATGACCAGCGACGATTCCTGATAGATCAGGAAGGCGCCCTTCCCACCCTTGGAGGCGCCGTCGATGGCGCTCCAGAGCTTGAGCAGGTAGTTCAGGTCCCATTGGAGTTCGGGCGCGGAGCGGCCGATGCCGGCAGTGCGCGCGATGATGCTGGCCCCCTTGGGGTACTCCAGCTGGTCCATGTTTTCCTTGAGCTCGGCGCGGTCTTCGCCCTCGATGCGACGTGAAACACCGCCGCCGCGCGGGTTGTTCGGCATCAGCACGACGTAGCGGCCGGCCAACGAGATGAAGGTGGTCAGGGCGGCGCCTTTGTTGCCGCGCTCCTCCTTCTCGACCTGCACGACCAGTTCCTGGCCCTCGCGGATCGCGTCCTGGATGCGGGCCTGGCTGGCCGACACGCCTTCGGCGAAGTACTGCTTGGAGATTTCCTTGAACGGCAGGAAGCCGTGGCGGTCTTCGCCGTAGTCGACGAAACAGGCTTCGAGCGAGGGCTCGACGCGGGTCACGACCGCCTTGTAGATGTTGCCCTTGCGCTGTTCGCGCCCTTCGATCTCGATTTCGTAGTCGAGGAGCTTTTGCCCGTCGACGATGGCCAGGCGGCGCTCTTCCGGCTGCGTGGCGTTGATCAACATCCGCTTCATGATGCGTTGTCCTTATAGGTATGCGTTCGAACCGGCCCATGACGGGCCAACGATGCACGGACGACGCTGTCGAAACGAGGGGAATTGCCGCTAACACTCCGGCTGCATGACCGCCGCGCGAACGCGGCCGGCCGTTGTCGAGCGTCAGCTCAACGGCAGCAGGCGAGGGGGCGCATGGATGGGGGCGAGCCCGATGCGGTGTTGATTTGCCGTGGGTGTCACGGCAGGTTGCGCAGGGGTGGCGCGCGCTGCGAACGATTCCGCGCCGTCGAACGCTGGCCGCTCTGGCTGGAGCCAGGTCGGGCAGCGAAGGCACATCTGAATCAGCAGCATCAACACTAGGGGGCTCGCTTCGATCCGCCGGCAGCTTGGAGCCTGCCGGCTGGGTATTCCGTATCGGTGTTTCGTGGGCGTCGGCTTGACTTGGGCGCCTTGCCTGCCACTTTGCGCTGAAGCGCGGGGTTTGCAGGCTCGGCGCCAAAGCGGCATCGACCTCACAGCGCTTTCGGTGGTGCTCTAAACTTCTGTTTAATCAAGCACTTACAAGACCGCGCTGGTGAAAAACATTATAGGTGCGAAGCCGGAGCCCGGAGCGGCTGAAGTCCGTTTTCTGACAGTCGATGACGAATCGGCCGGCCAGCGACTCGACAACTTCCTGTTCCGCCATCTCAAGGGCGTTCCCAAGACCCACGTCTACCGGATCATCCGGTCCGGAGAGGTGCGCATCAACAAAGGGCGCGCCCAGGCTGAGAGCCGCATCGCGGCGGGCGATGTGCTTCGCCTGCCGCCGGTGCGCGTGTCGGCCCGATCGGAGGAGGGCGCTGCGCCGCCCGCGCCAGGGCGCGAGTTTCCACTCCTTCACGAAGACGACGCCCTGATCGCCATCGACAAGCCGGCGGGCGTGGCGGTGCATGGCGGCAGCGGCGTGAGCTTCGGCGTGATCGAGCAGCTGCGCACGGCGCGTCCGGCCGCCAAATTCCTCGAATTGGTGCATCGGCTCGACCGCGAAACGTCCGGCATCCTCCTGGTCGCCAAGAAGCGCAGCGCGCTGGTGGCGCTGCAGGATCAGTTCCGGGAGCGCGAAACCGGCAAGACCTACCTGGCGCTGGTCGAGGGTCGCTGGCCGGCCAATCGCAAGGTGCTCGACGCGCCGCTCGCCAAGTACCTGCTGCCGAGCGCCAAAGGCTCCGCGGAGCCGGGCGAGCGCCGCGTGCGCGTGGTTGCCAAGGACCATCCCGACGCGATGCATGCCGTCACGCTGGTGCGTGTGCTGGTGACGCTGTCGCTGCCGGGCGATGCCGCGCCGATGTCGCTGCTGGCCGTGACCATCAAGACCGGCCGCACCCATCAAATCCGCGTGCACCTGGCGTCGGCCGGCCACACGATCGCGGGCGACGACAAGTACGGCGACTTCGAGCGCAACCGCAGCCTCCAGAAGCGCGGCTTGAAGCGCATGTTCCTGCATGCCTGGCGCCTTCAATTCAACCATCCGGTGACGGGCACTCGCACGGCGCTGCAGGCCGATCTCCCAGCGGAACTTCAGGCGCTGATGTCGGCCGAAGCGTTGGAAGTCCTCGCTGCCCCCTTCGCCCTTACTTCCCCTGCCCCATGACTGTCGCTCCCACTGCCCCGTCGTCCCGCCGTTTCGACCTGATCGCCTTCGACTGGGACGGCACCCTCTACGACTCCACCCGCCTCATCGCGCGCTGCATCCAGGCGGCGGTGGTCGATGTCGGGGGCGCCAAGCCGGACGAGCGCGACGCCGCCTGGGTCATCGGCCTCGGGCTGGCCGAGGCACTGGCACGCGCCGCGCCCGACGTGCCGCGCGAGAAGTACGCCGAGCTGGGCATGCGCTACCGCTATCACTACCTGCAGCATCAGGACGACGTGGTCCTGTTCGACGGCGTGCTGCCGATGCTCGAAGCGCTCAAGGAACGGGGGCACCTGCTGGCGGTCGCCACCGGCAAATCGCGTCGTGGTCTCAACGAAGCGCTGGCTGGCAGCGCCTTGCACGGGCGCTTCGACGGCTCGCGCACGGCCGACGAGACGCACGGCAAGCCGCACCCGCGCATGCTGCTGGAACTGATGGACGAACTCGACGTGCCCGCAGAGCGCACCTTGATGATCGGGGACACCACGCACGACCTGCAGCTGGCACTCAACGCCGGCTGTTCGAGCGTGGCAGTGAGCTACGGCGCGCACGAGGCGGCGAGCTTCGGCGCGCTGGAACCTTTGCACGTCGCGGCCTCGGTCGACGATCTGGCCGCCTGGCTGCGGGACAATGCCTGAGCCCGACTTGCGAGCCACTGCCATGACAGACATCATTCCTTTGTGCAACTCAGCCGAACTCGTCGAAGGCGGCCAGGCGGTTTCTTTCGACGTGGTGCACCAAGGCGAAAGCATGCGTGCCTTTGCGATCCGTTTCGAGGGAGCGCCGCACGCCTACCTGAACCGCTGCACCCACATCGCGATGGAGATGGACTACCAGCCCGACCGTTTCTTCGACGACAGCGGCCAGTGGTTGCTGTGCGCCACGCACGGCGCGGCCTACCAGCCCGACACGGGCGATTGCGCCGGCGGGCCGTGTCGCGGGGCACTGGTGAAGATCACCCTGAGCGAGCACGACGGCGTGGTGCGCTGGCATACTGACTGGAACCTCCAGCCGCTCGCTTTCTAGGACGTCCCACCCCCCCGTTTCCACTTTGCAGCGACCGCCCGACGCGCGCTGCGCTCCAACGACATGACCGACCCCACCCGCACGGAACCTCAGGGTTTCGAGCCCTTCGAGCGCCCGGCGCCGCTTTCCTCCGAGCAATCCCCAAACACCATGGCCAAGAACGACCCTACTTCGCAACCCGGCTGGGAGCGGGCCACTCTCGAGAAGCTTGCCTTCGCTTCGTTGCGCGAGCAGCGCGCCACCCGCCGCTGGAAGACCTTCGTGCGTCTCGGCTGGCTCGCCTTCTTCATCTTCCTGGTGTGGCTCGCCATGTCGCGGGCCGCGCCGAGCACCGCCACCACCACGCCGCACACCGCGGTTGTCGAAATCAAGGGTGAAATCGCCAATGGCGCGGACGCCAGCGCCGAATTCGTGGTGGCCGCCATGAAGACCGCCTTCGAGGATGCCGGCGCGAAAGGCGTGGTGCTCTTGATCAATTCGCCGGGTGGCAGCCCGGTGCAGGCCGGCATCATCAACGACGAGATCAAGCGCCTGAAGGCCAAGCACAACAAGCCCGTGTACGCGGTCGTCGAGGAAACGTGCGCTTCGGCCGCGTACTACATCGCAGCGGCGACGGACAAGGTTTACGTCGACAAGGCCAGCATCGTGGGCAGCATCGGCGTGCTGATGGATGGCTTCGGCTTCACCGGCACCATGGAAAAGCTCGGCGTCGAGAGGCGACTTCTGACAGCCGGCGAGAACAAGGGCTTTCTCGACCCTTTCAGCCCGGTGAACGAGGCGCAGCGCGCGCACGCGCAGCAGATGCTCGACCAGATCCACAAGCAGTTCATCGATGTGGTGAAGGTCGGTCGCGGTGATCGCCTCAAGCTCGACACGCCGGGCTTGTTCAGCGGTCTGTTCTGGAGCGGCCAGGAAGCTGTGCAACTCGGTCTGGCCGACCAGATCGGCAACGTCGATTTCGTCGCCCGCGAGGTGATCAAGGCCGAGGAAGTCATCGACTACACGCGCCGCGACAACGTGGCGGAAAAGCTGGCCAAGAAGTTCGGCGCGGCGATGGGTGACGCGTCGGTGCGCGCCCTGCGCAGCGTGCCTGCGCTGCGCTGAAGCTGGTTCAACGCGGATCGGCGCGCCGCGCTGCAGCGGCGAGCGCCAAGGCGAAGATCACGACCATCCCGAGCGCCAGTGTCAACGAGCTGACGCGTGCCAGGAAACCGATGAGCGGCGGCCCGGCCATGAATCCCAGGTAGGCGGCAGCAGAGACGGCAGCGATGCCCTGCGCGGGGGCTACGCCGGGCACGCGGGCCGAAGCGGCGAAAAGAATCGGCACGACGTTTGCAAAGCCGACACCCACGCCGGCAAATCCCAGCAGCGCCAGCCAAGGCGTGTCGGTCCACAGCACGAGCGCCATAGCGGCCGATGCCAGAAGCGCACTGCCGCGCAGCAGCCGAGCCGGCGCGAAGCGCGCACGCAACGCGTCGCCGCCAAAACGCGCAGCCGCCATGGCGCCGGAGAAACTGCCATACGCCAGCGCCGCCTGCGGCTGGGGACTGCCCAGTTCCTGATGCAGATAGAGAACGCTCCAATCGTAGATGGCACCTTCGGCGATCAGCCCGAGGGCCGCCAGGCCGCCCAGCACGGCGAGCACGCCGCGCGGCAGGCGAAAGCCGGCATCGGCCGACGTGGCAGTCGATCCTGGCTTCGGCAGCATGAACCGCGCGGCCAGGCCGATCGACAGCGCCATGGCCCCAGCCACCAGGAGCAGGTGCGGTTGCGGCAGCAGGCCACCGGCGAGCATGGCGCTGCCACCGAGCGCGCCGGCCATCCCGCCCAGGCTGAACATGCCGTGCATGCCGCTCATCAGGGGGCGATCGCACAGCAGTTCGAGTTGTGCGGCTTCGGTGTTGATCGCCACGTCGAACACGCTGGTGACGACACCGAACAGGCACAGCAGGCCCAGCAGCGCCGCGTAGTTCGGCATCGCGATCAGCCCGGCGAGCAGCAGCGCATAGATCGCGCCGCACAGGGCGCCGACGCGCCGCGCGCCGTGGCGCCCGATCCAGCGGCTGGCACGCGTGAGCCCCATGAGCGCACCCGCGCCTGCGGCCAACATGGCCAGGCCCAGTTGCGCCTCGTCGATGCCGTAGTGCACCTTCACCGTCGGAATGTGCACACCCCAGGTCGCAAAGATGAAGCCGGAGCAGAAGAACTGCGCGCGCGAGGCCCATTGGGCGGCCGGCGGCGGTGCGGAGACCACCTTCAGCGGCCGATCGCAAACACGGCAGGCAAGCGCTCGTCAACGGCGAGCGCGCGCGCCCGCCATCCCTTGACCGTGTCGCTGCGCACGCTCGCACTCGCGAGCGTCAGACCGCGTGCGACGGCGAGCCGCGTGTGGTGCTGCAAGGTTTGCGTCAGGGCGTGGAGAAGCACTGCGTTGCGATAGGGCGTCTCGATGAAGAGCTGGGTCTGGCCGGTTCGCAAGGCCAGCGTTTCCAGTTCGCGGATGCGCTGGGTGCGGCCCTCGGCATCCTGCGGCAGGTAGCCGACGAAGGCGAAGTTCTGGCCGTTCAAACCGCTCGCGGCCAGCGCGAGCAGCAGGGACACCGGGCCGGTGAGTGCCACCACTTCGATGCCGAGGTCGTGTGCGGCGCGCGCCACCGACGAACCGGGGTCGGCCACCGCCGGCATGCCGGCTTCGCTGAGCAGGCCGATGTCGTGGCCCTGCAGCGCGGCATCGAGCAGAGGTCGGGCGTCGAATTGGCCGGCGTGGTCACCCTTCTTGTGCACTTCGCGCGGCAGTTCCTGGATCTGCTGGGTCTGCAAGGTGGTGGCGAGTGGCACGACCGCGTCGATGCGCTTGAGATAGGCGCGTGCGGACTTCGCGTTCTCGCAAATCCAGTGCGTGATGCCGGCGGCGGCCTGTAGCGTGCCCAGCGGCAGGGCGTGCTGCAACGGCGCTTGCACGTCGCAGCCGAAATCGAGCGGCGCGGGCACGAGGTACAGCTTGCCGCGCGCGACGGTGACGGACGTGCTCACAGCAGTGTCACGCCGGCGGCGCGCAGCATGCGGCAGGTGCGAATCAGCGGCAGCCCGACGAGCGCGGTCGGGTCGTCGCTGTCGATCGCGTCGAGCAGGGCGATGCCCAGCCCTTCGCTCTTGGCGCTGCCGGCGCAGTCGTAAGGCGTTTCAGCGCGCAGATATGCGTCGATCGCCTCGTCGCTCAAGGGCCGGAACACCACCCGCACGCGGGCGATGTCGTGTGACGAAAATCCGCTCGCGCCGCACACGACCGCCACGGCGGTCTGGAAGATCAGCGCGCGACCACGCATCCGCTGCAACTGAGTGGTCGCGCGCGCGTGGTCGCCCGGCTTGCCCAAAGGTTCGCCGTCCAGGTCGGCGACCTGGTCGGAGCCGATCACCACGGCATCGGGAAAACGCGCCGCCACCGCATGCGCCTTGGCCAGAGCCAGCCGCTGCGCCAGCGACTGTGGCGTTTCGCCGGGAAGCGGGGTTTCGTCGACTTCGGGTGAGACCACGTCGAAGGGCAGGCGGAGGCGTTGGAGCAGTTCGCGCCGGTAGGGCGAGGTGGAGGCAAGGATCAGCGGGCGTTGCATGGGCCTGATTGTGCGTGACCGGTTTAGACTGGCCGCGATGAAAAGAGAATTCGCGCCTTCCCGCCTCGATGTGATCGGCTTCGCCGAAGAATCCGCTTCCCTGTCCGGCACCGATCCCGTCGCAAGCTATGAACGGCTGAGCGCAGAACTGGCAGGTGCCGAGCCCGGTGACCATGTGGCATGGACAGCGATTGGGGAAAACCGAACCGGCAGCGACGGCGCGCCGGTCGCGTGGCTGCACCTGCATGTCGAGACGACCCTGCCTTTCGTTTGCCAGCGCTGTTTGACGGCGGTGCCCTTGGCGTTGACGGTCGATCGCTGGTTTCGCTTCGCCTCCGACGAGGAGGCCGCAGCCGTCGAAGACGAGGAGGCGGACGAGGATGTCTTGGTCGCTGCACGCGATTTCGACCTGAAGGGTCTCATCGAGGACGAGCTTTTGATGGAAATCCCCGTGACACCGCGGCACGACGTGTGCCCCGAGCCTGTGCAGTTGTTCGCTGTAGACCCGGATTTCGAAGAGGCCAGCGCTGCGCGGCCCAACCCTTTCGCTGTGCTCGGAACGCTCAAGCCACGGAAGTAGCTGCGGGTCTGCACAACCTGCGAAGCCGCCTTTTTGGCATATCGAAAGCGACGCGCTATAATCGTGGGCTTCGCGCGCGCCGCCATCGATTGCTTTTGCTTCTCGCGATCGCGTCAGTGCCGCCCCGCTTGCCCGCTCACCCAACCGAATTGCAGGAGCCATCATGGCCGTTCAACAAAACAAGAAGTCGCCCTCCAAGCGCGGCATGCACCGTTCGCACAATGCGCTCGTCGTTCCCGGCATCGCCGTGGAGCCGACCACCGGTGAAACGCACCTGCGTCACCACATCAGCCCTAACGGTTTTTACCGTGGCCGCAAGGTTCTGAAAACCAAGTCGGATTCCTGATCTTCCAATCCAAGGCTGAGGCCCGAAGCTACTTCTCCTGTAGCGTCGGGCCTTTGTTTTGATGGTCAGCTCTCCTTCCCTCGCTCCCGCGCCCGCCGCAATCACGATCGCCGTGGATTGCATGGGTGGCGACCACGGACCCCGCGTCACCTTGACGGCGTGCCGTGCTTTCTTGGAGCGTCACCCCCAGGCTTCGTTGCTTCTGGTCGGCACGTCCGCCGCACTTGGTGAGTTTTCGCACGAACGCGCGCGCATCGTTCCGGCGACCGAGGTCGTGGCCATGGACGACCCGATCGAGATCGCACTGCGCAAGAAGAAGGATTCTTCGATGCGCGTGGCCATCCAGCAGGTCAAGGATGGTGCGGCCCAGGCTGCCGTATCCGCCGGGAATACCGGCGCACTGATGGCGATCGCCCGTTACCTGCTCAAGACTCTGGACGGCATTGACCGCCCCGCTATCGCGCCCCAACTGCCCAACATCAAGGGCGGTGCCACCACGGTGTTGGACCTGGGAGCGAACGTCGATTGCGATGCCGAGGACCTGCTCCAGTTTGCCGTCTTGGGCTCGGCGCTCGTGTCTGCCTTGACGGGCGACGAATCGCCGACGGTCGGTCTGCTCAATGTGGGAGAAGAGGCCATCAAGGGCAGCGAAACGATCAAAAAAGCCAGCTTGCTGCTTCGAACGGCAGCCAAATCGAATGTTCTCAACTTCTACGGCAACGTGGAAGGCAATGACATCTTCAAAGGCACGACCGACATCGTCGTGTGCGACGGCTTCGTCGGCAACATCACGCTCAAAGCCACGGAAGGCGTTGCGTCGATGATCGTGGACTTCTTGAAGATCGAGTATTCGAACGGTCTTTTCAGCAAGTTTGCAGCGATCGTGTCTTATCCGGTTCTAAAAGCGCTCAAAAAGCGTCTCGACCATCGTCGGTATAACGGTGCAGCGTTGCTGGGTCTGCGCGGATTGGTCTTCAAGAGCCACGGTTCAGCAGACGACGTGGCTTTCGGATACGCGCTGGATCGCGCTTATGATGCCGCTCGCAACAACCTGCTCGATCGCGTGCGGGCCCGCATCGCCCACGCCGCGCCGCTGCTCGCGCGGCCGCAATCGGCGGCGCCGGCCGATGCCGCTTCGCTCCACGTTTGATGACACCCTTTTCTCGCATCACCGGAACCGGTAGCTTTCTTCCGCCACGTCGCGTGACCAACGACGACCTGGCACGCGAGCTTGCCCAACGCGGCATCGAAACGTCCGACCAATGGATCGTCGAACGAACGGGCATCCGGGCCCGGCACTTCGCCGCACCGGATGTGACCAGCAGCGACTTGGCGCTGGAAGCGTCGACCCGTGCCCTCGAGGCGGCGGGTCGCCAGGCCAGCGAGGTCGACCTGATCGTCGTCGCGACGTCTACGCCCGACATGGTGTTTCCGTCTTCGGCCGCCATCCTCCAGCACAAACTGGGCATCGCAGGCTGCCCGGCATTCGATGTGCAGGCGGTGTGCAGCGGCTTCGTCTACGCGCTCACGGTGGCCGACGCACTGATCAAGACCGGAAGCGCGCGTTGCGCCCTGGTCGTGGGCGCCGAAGTGTTCTCCCGCATTCTTGATTTCGACGATCGCACGACCTGCGTCCTGTTTGGCGACGGCGCCGGCGCGGTGGTGCTCGAGGCCAGCGACGAGCCCGGCATTTTGGCAAGCGATCTGCATGCCGATGGCAAGCATGTCGGCATTCTCTGCGTGCCGGGGCAAGTCTCGGGTGGCAAGGTGCTGGGCACGCCATTGCTTCACATGGACGGACAGGCGGTTTTCAAGCTGGCCGTGCGGGTGCTGGAAGACGCGGCCCGCAACACCTTGGCGAAGGCTGGCAAGACCGAGGCCGACATCGACTGGCTGATTCCGCACCAGGCCAACATTCGCATCATGGAAGGCACGGCCAAGAAGCTGAAGGTGCCATTGGAGAAACTGGTGGTGACCGTGCACGACCACGGCAACACGTCGGCGGCATCCATTCCGCTCGCGCTCGATGAGTCGGTTCGCAGCGGCAAGGTGAAGAAGGGCGATACCGTCATGCTCGAGGGCGTGGGCGGTGGCTTCACCTGGGGCGCCGTGCTCCTGACCCTCTGACGCAATGCGCGCCCGTACCGGGCACCGTTGCGCCACCGACATACACGACACCATGACTTCATTCGCATTCGTTTTTCCCGGCCAGGGTTCGCAGGCTGTCGGCATGCTCGACGCATGGGCTGGACATCCTGCCGTGGCCGAAACCCTTCGCGAGGCCTCTGACGCGTTGGACGAAGACCTGGCCTCGCTGATTCGGAACGGCCCGAAGGAGGCGCTGGCGCTGACGACCAACACGCAGCCGGTGATGCTGGTCGCCGGCGTCGCAGCCTGGCGTGCCTGGCTGGCCGAGGGTGGCGCCAAGCCATCGGTGGTGGCCGGTCATTCGCTCGGCGAGTACTCGGCGCTGGTCGCTGCGGGTGCCTTGACGCTGGCGCAGGCGGCCCCGCTCGTGCGCTTCCGTGCCCAGGCCATGCAGCAGGCGGTGCCGGTCGGTGTCGGTGCCATGGCGGCGGTGCTGGGCATGCCCGCCGACAAGGTCGTGGCGGGCTGTGCCGAAGTCACGGCATCGTTCGGCGCCGACAGCGCGGAGGTGGTCGAGGCCGTCAATTTCAACGATCCGATGCAGACCGTCATCGCGGGCAGCAAGGCTGCCGTCGACAAGGCCTGCGAAGTGCTCAAGGCGCAGGGTGCCAAGCGAGCGCTGCCGCTTCCGGTGTCGGCGCCGTTCCACTCGAGCCTGATGCGTCCGGCCGCCGAGGCGCTGCGCGAAAAACTCGCATCGGTTGAATTCGCGGAGCCACAGATCGCCGTTCTGAACAACATCGACGTAGCGGTCGAGGTCGAGCCCGATCGCATCCGCGATGCGCTGGTGCGCCAGGCCGCGGGCCCGGTGCGCTGGGTCGAAAGCGTGCAGGCGCTCCAGGCGCGCGGCGTGACCGCAGTGATCGAATGCGGGCCGGGGCGGGTATTGACCGGCATGGTCAAGCGTGTCGTCCCTGAACTTATCGCGGCATCGGTCTACGATCCGGCGACGCTCGCCGAAACACGTCAATTGCTGAACACGCCATGAGCATCCCAAAATTCGAAGGCCAGATTGCACTGGTGACTGGCGCATCGCGCGGCATCGGCGCAGCGATCGCGCTTGAACTCGCTCAACGCGGACTGAAGGTCATTGGCACCGGCACCACCGACGAGAGCGCGCAGAAGATCACGACCGCCCTGGGCGCGTTCGATGGCCGAGGCCGTGCAATGAACGTGAACGACGGCGCAGCGCTCGACGCGCTGGTCGACGAGATCGTCAAGGCTTACGGTGGTCTGCATGTGGTCGTCAACAACGCCGGCATCACGCGCGACATGTTGGCGATGCGCTTGAAGGACGACGATTGGGACGCGGTGATCGACACCAACCTCAAGGCGGTGTTCCGGCTCTCGCGCGCCGCCATTCGTCCGATGATGAAGCAGCGCTACGGTCGCATCATCAGCATCACCAGCGTGGTCGGTGCTGCGGGCAACGCGGGCCAAGCCAACTACGCCGCCGCCAAGGCCGGCGTCGCCGGCATGACGCGCGCCCTCGCGCGCGAACTCGGCAGTCGCAACATCACAGTCAATTGCGTCGCACCGGGCTTTATCGAAACCGACATGACCGCCAGCTTGCCCGAAGCGCAGCAACAGGCGCTGCTCTCGCAGATCCCGCTGGGTCATCTGGGCAAACCTGCAGACATCGCGCACGCCGTGGCCTACCTCGCATCACCCCAGGCAGGCTACGTGACGGGGCAAGAATTGCACGTCAACGGCGGCATGCACATGTAGGCGCATCGCGCAATTCGTTTCCGTAAGGTCCATGAGGCAAATCGCCTGGGCCTGACGGCTAAAATCCACCGATTCTTTACAAACCCCCAGAGGGAACCAAATGAGCGATATCGAAGCACGTGTCAAGAAAATCATCGCCGAGCAGCTCGGCGTGGAAGAGTCCCAAGTCACCAACGAAAAGGCCTTCGTGGCAGACCTCGGTGCCGACTCGCTCGACACGGTGGAACTGGTGATGGCGCTCGAAGACGAGTTCGGCATTGAAATCCCTGACGAGGACGCAGAAAAGATCACCACGGTGCAAAACGCCGTCGACTACGCCTCCAAGAATCAAAAGGCCTGATCGGCCGCGCATGGATTTTCCACTTCGGTCTGCGGCGCGTCTGCGTCGCACGGGCTGCGTAAGGACTTCCATGCTTCCCCAGAAAGGTTTGCCGGCATGACCAAACGCCGCGTCGTCGTGACCGGGCTCGGTTGCATCGCTCCTGTTGGAAACACGGTGTCCGAATCCTGGGCCAACCTGTTGGCCGGAAACTCGGGCATCGACACCATCCAGGCCTTCGATGCCAGTCCCTTCGCCTGCAAGTTCGCAGGCGAGGTACGAGGTTTCGACATCACCCAATACATCTCGGAAAAAGAAGCGCGCCATATGGATCGCTTCATCCATCTCGGGATGGCTGCCGCCATGCAGGCGGTGCAAGACAGCGGGCTCAAGACCAACGATGCGCTCTCGCCCGAGGAGGCGACACGCATCGGTTGCAACATCGGCTCGGGAATCGGCGGCTTGCCGCTGATCGAGAACACGCATGCTGAATTGGTCAGCCGCGGCCCGCGCCGCGTGTCGCCCTTCTTCGTACCCGCTTCGATCATCAACATGATTTCGGGTCACGTCTCGATCAAGTATGGTTTTCAGGGGCCGAACATTGCGGTGGTCACTGCCTGCACCACCGGACTGCATGCGATCGGGCTTTCGGCGCGGATGATCGAATACGGCGATGCCGACGTGATGATCGCGGGCGGTGCCGAATCGACGGTTTCGCCGCTCGGCATCGGTGGCTTCGCCGCAGCTCGGGCGCTGTCCACGCGCAACGACGATCCGAAGACTGCGTCGCGCCCGTGGGACAAGGACCGCGACGGATTTGTGCTGGGCGAAGGCGCCGGCGTGGTGGTGCTGGAGGAATACGAGCATGCCAAGGCACGTGGCGCCAAGATCTATGCCGAGGTCTCCGGCTTCGGCATGAGCGCCGACGCGTACCACATGACTGCGCCCAACGTCGATGGCCCGAAGCGGTCGATGGCCTCGGCCCTGGCCAACGCCGGTGTCAACGCGGACGAGGTGCAGTACCTCAACGCCCACGGCACATCGACGCAGATCGGTGACGTCAACGAGACCAATGCCATCAAGAACACCTTCGGCGCACACGCCAAGAAGCTGGTGGTGAATTCGACCAAGTCGATGACCGGCCATCTGCTGGGCGGCGCTGGCGGCATCGAATCGGTCTTCACGGTGCTCGCACTGCATCATCAGAAGAGTCCGCCGACCATCAACATCTTCAACCAGGATCCGGAGTGCGACCTGGACTACTGCGCCAACGAAGCGCGTGACCTGAAGATCGACGTTGCAGTCAAGAACAACTTCGGCTTCGGCGGCACCAACGGCACGCTGGTGTTCAAGCGCGCTTGAAGCGAGGCGTTTCATGCACACCCCCCCGGCGGTGAGTTTCCCGGCGGGGCGCTCGCGCAGTGCGGATCGTCTGCTGCTCGTTCTTTGGGGGCTGGGCGCAGGTTGTGCAGGCGTTGCGATCTCTCAACTCGGTGCAGCAGGTGCACGCGCTGCCTTGCTGGCGTCGAGCGTGCTGTGTGCCGGCCTCGCGTGCTGGCAGTTCAGGCAGAAGTTGGCGCCCGGTGTACTGCGGTTCGACGGACAGCACTGGTCGTTGACGTCCGGCCGATCCCACGCCTCGCCGGCTGGGCGTGCGCAGGTCGGTCTGGACCTTCAGTTCTTGATGCTGGTGCGGCTCGTGGCACCCCAGGGCGTCACGCGGTGGCTTTGGTTGGAACGGCGTGCCGATCCTGCACGCTGGCCTGACCTCCGCCGTGCGGTATATTCGCGCGCCCCGACGACCTCTGCGGTCGGCGTGACTGCGGATGCAGCGACGCTCGGCGTGCCTTCTTCCCTTCGATGACAGCTTCCCTACCGCCCGTGCCACCGGACGTCGGCCTGACCGATGTGGCTGAACCGCGGCCGGGTGAGGTCGATTTCCAACTGGTGCAACGCACCGTGGCTGGTGATCAGAAGGCCTTCGAGTTGCTGGTCATCAAGTATCAGCGGCGGATCGAGCGGCTGATTGGCCGCATGGTTCGTGACGTGGATCTGGTCGAGGACATCGCCCAGGAAACTTTCATTCGCGCGTACCGGGCGCTGCACCAGTTTCGCGGCGAGGCACAGTTCTACACGTGGCTCTACCGCATCGCGGTGAACACCGCCAAGAAAGCGCTGGTCGACATGAAGCGCGACCCGACCATCTCGGAAAGCGCGTTGCGGCCATCTTCATCGGAAGACGATGAAACTTACCGGCCCGGAAACGAACCAATCAGCGAAGAAACCCCCGAAACCGTGATGGCTGCGAATGAAATCGCGGCCGCCGTCGAGGCTGCCATGGACGCCCTGCCGGCCGAACTGCGGCAGGCCGTGACGTTGCGCGAGATCGAGGGCATGAGCTACGAAGAGATTGCCGAGCTGATGAATTGTCCGATCGGTACGGTGCGTTCCCGGATTTTCCGGGCACGGGAGGCAATCTCGGCACGGGTCAAGCCGATGCTCGACAACCAGTCCGGCAAGCGATGGTAAGCAGGTGAACGAATGAAAAACTCCCCAAACTCAGTGCGCGAGCTGATTTCCTCATTGGCGGACGACCGCCTCGAGGGCGAAGAACTCGCCCAGTTGGTCGACCGGCTCGGTGCCGACGATGCATTGCAGGCCACGTGGCGTACCTACCACGCGGTGGGCGATGTGCTGCGCGCAGGCCGGTCCGCCCCGTGCAGCGACGGCGGCGCCTTTCTCGCGCGTTTTCAGGAGCGGCTCGCCGCCGAGCCTGCGCTCGTGCGTCCGACGTCGGTGCCCGCTGTAGCGGCTCCGGTCATTCCTGATCTGCCACGCGAAGCCGCCAACGAGCCCGTCTTCCGCTGGAAGCTGATCGCAGGCGCCGCTTCACTGGCCGCGGCTGCGGCCATCGGCTGGAACTGGGTGGGCAGTGGGCTCGGAACGCCACCGGTAGGTGCGCAGATGGCGCAGCAAAGTCAGCCCGCGCAGCTGGCGCCGGCTGGAAATGAGAGCTCGGTGCTGGCTGCGCTCCAAGGTGCTGCGGTGGGCAGCGGGTCACAAGCGCCGACTCGCGTCGTGGTGGGCAACGACCGCGGCAGCGCGCAGGTGATGTTGCGCGATCCGCGCCTCGATCAGCTGCTCGAAGCGCACCGGCAAGCGTCGGGTGGCGCGCAAATGCCTTCGGGCTTTCTGCGTAATGCCACTTTCGAGGGCGCGGCTCGCTGAGCCGACCCCACCATCACCAAGCTTTCACAATGCCGATGAACGTCCGCCGCGTCCTGCTCCTGCTTTCCGTGTTTTGCATGGCACAGGTGGCGGTCGCGCAGACGCGCAGCGGTTCGGCCGGGTCCAAGGGTCAGACTTTGCTGCCAGCCGGCGAGGCGCCGTCGCTTGGCACGGTCGACTGGCTGCGCCGCATGCACGCGGCCTCGAGACAACGGACCTACGTGGGGACCTTCGTGGTCTCTTCGCCCACTGGGAATTTGTCGAGCTCGCGCATCTGGCACGTGGCCGACGGAGATCAACTCCTGGAACGGATCGAGGCGTTGAGCGGGGCACCGCGTTCGACTTTTCGCCGCAACGACCACGTCATGACCTTCTTCCCGGAGGACAAGGTCGTCAAGAGCGAAAAGCGCGAGAACCTCGACTTCTTCCCCAACCTTCCTGGCGCACCGGATTCGACGATCGGCGAGTTCTACGATGTGCGCCTGCTCGGAAAGGGCCGTGTGGCGGGCTTTGACGCGGACGTGCTCCAGCTCGCGCCGCGTGATGGCTTGCGCTTCGGTTACCGCGTCTGGAGCGAACGCCGTTCGGGTCTTGTCGTGGCGCTGCAGACGGTCGACGTTGAGGGGAGGGTGGTCGAACAATCTGCCTTCTCGGAATTGCAATTCGATGCGCCCGTCAAGACCCATGCGTTGGCGCAGATGATGGGCAACACGGCGGGATACCGTGTCGAGAAATCCGAGCTCGAGCGCACGACGCCGACGGCCGAAGGTTGGGCACTGCGCGAGCCAGTGGCCGGTTTCAAGCCGGTGAATTGTTATCGGCGAGCGCTCGACGGCGTCGCCAAGCCGGAGCGCACCATGCAATGGACGTTCTCCGACGGCCTGGCATCGGTGTCGCTGTTCGTCGAGCCCTACGATGCACAGCGGCCGGCGCGCGAAGCGGTGATGACGATGGGGGCCACCAGCACGCTCGCTCGCCGCCTGAGCGACAAAGGGGGCGACTGGTGGCTGACGGTCGTGGGCGAGGTGCCCCCGCAGACACTGCAGGCATTCGCGCAAAGCCTGGTGCGGACACGCTAGTCGTCGGTCGCGCCGCCTGGCGGCTCGTCGCTCCGGATGCTGAACCAATCGTCCATCCTTTATTCATAGCTCGGTGTTGTTCGCTGTTCTTTCACGGAAAGAGATCCCATGATGTTGCTCGAAGTCGAACGGAAAAAGCTCCATTCGTACGTGTTGGCCTGTGCGCTGGCGCTGACCGCCGCCAGCAGTTTCCTGCCGCTCGCCACGGCACAAGCCCAAACGCGCACGCTGCCTGATTTCACTGATCTTGTCGATCAGGTCGGCCCGGCCGTGGTCAATATCCGCACCGTCGAAAAAGTCGCGCAACGCGGCAGCGGAAACGGCGAGATGGACGAGGAGATGCAAGAGTTCTTCCGCCGCTTCTTCGGCCAGCCGGCGCCGGGCACCCCACGCCAGACGCCGCGGCCGAACCGCCCCCAGGAACCCCAGGAAGAAACGCGACCGCGCGGTGTCGGCTCCGGCTTCATCTTGAGCCCGGACGGCTTCGTGATGACCAATGCACACGTGGTCGAGGACGCGTCGGAGGTTTTGGTCACGTTGCCCGACAAGCGGGAATTCAAGGCCAAGATCATCGGCGCCGACAAGCGTACCGACGTGGCTGTCGTGAAGATCGACGCCACGGGACTGCCGGCGCTGAAAATGGGCGACGTGTCGAAGCTGCGCGTCGGCGAATGGGTGATGGCCATCGGTTCTCCTTTCGGGTTGGAAAACACCGTGACCGCCGGCATCGTGAGCGCGAAGCAACGCGACACCGGCAACTACCTGCCTTTTATCCAGACCGACGTCGCAATCAATCCCGGCAATTCGGGTGGTCCGTTGATCAACATGCGTGGCGAGGTGGTCGGCATCAACAGCCAGATCTACTCACGCTCGGGTGGCTTCATGGGCATCTCTTTCTCGATCCCGATCGACGAGGCGATCCGTGTGAGCGAACAACTGCGAACTTCCGGGCGTGTCTCGCGCGGCCGTATCGGCGTGAGCATCGACGAAGTGACGAAGGACGTGGCCGAGTCGATCGGGTTGGGCAAGGCGCAAGGTGCCTTGGTCCGCAGTGTCGAAGCCGGCTCGCCGGGCGAGAAGGCCGGTGTCGAAGCGGGTGACATCATCACGAAATTCGACGGCAAGGCGATCGAGAGGCCGAGCGACCTGCCTCGGCTGGTGGGCAACACCAAACCGGGCACCAAAAGCACGCTGACCGTTTTCCGCCGCGGCAGCGCGCGTGACCTGAGCGTGACCGTTGCAGAGATCGAACCCGACAAGCCAGCGCGCGCCGCTGCAGAGCGCGAAGAGCCTGCGCCCAAACCATCGGCGTCGGCAGCAGCCAAGTCACTCGGGTTGGCGGTCAGCGATTTGAGCGACGCGCAGAAGAAGGAGCTGAAATTGAGAGGCGGCGTGAAAGTCGAGGCCGCGACCGATGCCGCTTCGCGGGCTGGTCTCAAGGAGGGCGACGTGATTCTGGCCGTCGGAAACATCGAGGTCGCGAACCTCAAGGAGTTCGATGCGGCGGTCGGGAAGGCCGACAGGTCCAAGCCCGTCAGCGTGCTGTTCCGGCGTGGCGAGTGGGCCCAGTACGCGTTGATTCGACCCGCTCGCTAGCCTCGAAGGCACGTCAAGTGGCCCCACCCGGCAGTCGGGTTTGGGGCCTTTTTTTGAGGTCTTCGCGTCATCGAAGCCGCTGAGAACGAAGTTTTTTTGGCAAAGCGGTTCGGCATCTTTGTTAGTGGTTGCAAACTTGCGGTCCGGACTTACGACCCGTTTCGGTAGAATGAGGATGTATTCATCGTCCATCGCCACATAAAGGAACGGGTGTTCTTCACGATGCGGTATGTTCAGTGACAGTCCACCGTCGCTCCACAGATCACCCACACGTTGTCCCATGGATCATCCACCGTATTTGTTGATAAGCTGTTTATAACTTTCATGTTGCGACCCTGCAACGACCCCTTCGGGTCCTCCCTCGTCATGTACGCGCTTTCCTTTTTGCCTACAATGAAGTCCCAACTACTGCAGTTGCCATTGCTTGTTGGTTCAGGGCGCGTCTCTTTCGGACGCGCCCTTTTTTCTTGCCTGTCGCCTTCTGCGCACGAGGCAATTCAAGTACTTAAGCGTTCCCGTTGATGAATCACATCAGAAATTTTTCGATCATTGCCCACATCGATCACGGCAAGTCGACGCTCGCCGACCGTTTGATTCAACGTTGCGGTGGCCTCGCAGAACGCGAGATGGAAGCGCAGGTTCTCGACTCGATGGACATCGAGAAGGAGCGTGGGATAACCATCAAGGCACAGACCGCTGCGCTGCGCTACAAGGCGCGTGATGGACAGATCTACAACCTCAATTTGATCGACACGCCGGGCCATGTCGACTTCTCTTACGAAGTGAGTCGCTCGTTGTCAGCATGCGAAGGCGCCTTGCTCGTTGTCGACGCATCGCAAGGCGTTGAAGCGCAGACGGTGGCCAACTGCTACACCGCACTCGACCTTGGTGTCGAAGTGCTGCCAGTGCTGAACAAGATCGACTTGCCGAACGCGGATCCCGACAACGCCAGGGCTGAAATCGAAGACGTGATCGGCATCGACGCCACCGAGGCGATTCTGTGTTCTGCCAAGACCGGCGTCGGCATCGACGACATCCTCGAAGCTGTGGTCGCCAAGGTGCCGCCGCCGCGTGGCAATCCCGATGCGGCTCTTCGCGCGATGATCATCGACAGCTGGTTCGATCCTTACGTCGGTGTCGTGATGCTGGTGCGCGTGGTCGATGGCCGACTGGTGAAGGGCGAGCGCATCAAGATGATGGCGTCTGGCGCGATGTACAACGCCGACAACCTGGGTGTGTTCACGCCGGCCACCGAAAAACGCGAATCGCTCGAAGCGGGCGAGGTGGGCTTCATCATCGCCGGCATCAAGGAACTGCAGGCGGCGAAGGTGGGCGACACGGTGACGCTGATCAAACCTGGCACCGGCGGCGCAGCAGCCACCGCGACCGAAGCGCTCCCGGGCTTCAAGGAAATCCAGCCGCAGGTGTTCGCCGGGCTTTACCCGACCGAAGCGAGCGAGTACGACTCGTTGCGCGACGCGCTTGAAAAGCTCAAGCTCAACGACGCGTCGCTGCACTACGAGCCCGAGGTCAGCCAGGCGCTGGGTTTCGGCTTTCGCTGCGGCTTCCTCGGCCTGCTGCACATGGAGATCGTGCAGGAGCGACTGGAGCGCGAGTTCGACCAGGACCTGATCACCACCGCGCCGAGCGTGGTGTACGAGGTGGTCAAGAACGACGGCACCGTCCTCATGGTCGAGAACCCGTCCAAGATGCCCGAAATCGGCAAGACCGCCGAGATCCGCGAACCCATCGTCACCATGCACCTCTACATGCCGCAAGAGTACGTGGGCGTGGTGATGACGCTCGCCAATCAGAAGCGCGGCGTGCAGATGAACATGGCCTACAAGGGCCGCCAGGTGGTGTTGACCTACGAGATGCCGCTGGCCGAAATCGTGCTCGACTTCTTCGACAAGCTCAAGAGTGTCAGCCGGGGCTATGCCTCGATGGACTACGAGTTCAAGGAGTACCGCTCGGCCGAGGTGGTGAAGGTCGACATTCTGCTCAACGGCGAGAAGGTCGATGCACTGTCGATCATGTTGCACCGCAGCCAGAGCGTGTATCGCGGCCGGGCCGTGGTCTCGAAGATGCGCGAGATCATTTCGCGCCAGATGTTCGACGTCGCGATCCAGGCCGCCATCGGGGTCAACATCATCGCGCGTGAGACAATCAAAGCCCTCCGCAAGAACGTGCTCGCCAAGTGCTATGGCGGCGACATCTCCCGCAAGAAGAAGCTGCTCGAGAAGCAGAAGGCGGGCAAGAAACGAATGAAGCAGATCGGCTCCGTCGAGGTCCCGCAAGAGGCCTTCCTCGCGATCTTGCAGGTCGAGGATTGATGACCCACTCCCGATGCGCCTGCGGCGCTTCTCCCTCCAAGGAGCGATACCGGCGGCCCGACGGCGCCGGTTCCGCGGTATCCCTGGCATCGGCTATCGTCGGCGTCTAACGCGGCGCACTCTATAAGAAGACAAAGAAGATGGCATTCCTCACCTCTCTCATCCTCGCCGCTTTCGCTGGCTATGTCGGCGCTTGGTATTTCGGCGCGGTCGAAGGCAACTTCGCGCTGCTGCTGTTCGTGGCGACGGTCGTCACCGGCTGCTTCTGGCTCGCCGAGCGCTTCTATTTCCTGCCGAAGCGTCGGCGCGCGGCCGAAGCGCTCGATGCATCGCTGGCGCAACGACGCGAAGAACTGGCACGCCAAGGCATCAACGAAGTCGACCGCGTGGACGTCAAGGCACGCGAGCGCCTGATCATGCAGCCGTGGTGGCTGGATTGGACCGCCGGCCTGTTCCCGGTGATCCTGGTGGTGTTCCTGCTGCGCTCGTTCTTGTTCGAGCCCTTCAAGATCCCATCCGGCTCGATGATGCCCACGCTGCTCACCGGTGACCTGATCCTCGTGAACAAGTTCACCTACGGTCTTCGCCTTCCTGTCATCAACACCAAGCTCACCGAAGGCAGGACCCCGGCGCGCGGCGACGTGATGGTGTTCCGCTATCCGCCCAAGCCGAGCCTTGACTACATCAAGCGTGTCGTCGGTGTGCCGGGCGACGAGGTGGCCTACCTCAACAAGCGCCTCACCATCAACGGCCAGGCGGTCAACAAGGACGCGGTGCCGGAGTATTTCGACGAGGAGACCATGCGTTACCTCAAGCAATACACCGAGACGCTGGGTGAGAAGCCGCACAAATTGCTCAACGACGACACCCGTCGCGCCGGCATCTCGGAAGCCGAGGTGATGGCGTTCCCGAACCAGGAAAATTGTCGTTACAGTGTCGAGGGCGTGGTCTGCAAGGTGCCCGCGGGTCACTATTTCATGATGGGTGACAACCGCGACAACTCGCTCGACTCGCGCTACTGGGGCTTCGTTCCCGACAAGAACATCGTGGGTCGTGCTTTCTTCGTCTGGATGAACTTCGGCAATCTCAAGCGCATCGGCGCATTCCAATAAAAGTAAATATCGAGGGGTTGAGCAATGGCAAAGAGGGCATATCGGTCGATTTCGGCGGCCAAGCAGCGGGGCATTTCTTTCATCGGATTGTTGTTCGTGGCCGTCGTGCTGGCTTGCGTGGGCGTGGTTGTGGCGCAAGTGATTCCGACCTTGATCGAGTACCAGGCCATCGGCAAGGCCGCCACCAAGGCGGCCGAGGGCAGCACCGTGCCGGAAGTCCGCGCCATCTTCGACCGTGCCCAGGCCATCGACGACTTCAAGTCCGTGAGCGGCAAGGACCTCGACGTCCAGAAGGTCGGGGACAAGGTCGTCGTGGCCTTCGCCTACGACCGCGAAATCCATCTGTTCGGACCCGCTTACTTGGTCCTCAAGTACAAGGGCCAGGGCCAGTCCCGCTGACCGTGGCTGAAGGCGCTCTCGTTGCGCTGCAGGCGCGCCTCCAGCATTCCTTTACCGACGCACGGCTGCTTCAGCGGGCGCTCACACATCGCAGCTTCTCGGCCGACCACAACGAGCGTCTCGAGTTCCTTGGTGATTCGGTGCTGAGCCTCGCGGTCTCGCACCTGCTCTACGAACGCCTGTCCGAACTGCCCGAGGGCGATCTGTCCCGGGTGCGTGCCAATCTGGTCAAGCAAGACACGCTGCACCAGTTGGCGCTCAAGCTGCAACTCTCGCCGTTGCTGCGCCTCGGTGACGGCGAGGCCCGATCGGGCGGCCCGAACCGGCCTTCGATCCTGGCCGATGCCCTCGAGGCCCTGATCGGTGCGGTCTACCTCGACGCCGGTTACGGTGCTGCCCAGACGGTGGTGCGACGTCTCTACGAAGCGGTCGAGATCACGCCCCGCATGGAAGCGGCCGCCAAGGACCCCAAGACCGAATTGCAGGAATGGCTTCAGGGGCACAAAATGAAGCTGCCGGTCTACCGCGTGAGCGGCACGCTCGGAGCGGCCCACAAGCAGACCTTCGATGTCGAATGCGAGGTGCCCGAACTGGGCCTGACCGAGCGCGGCATTGGCGGCTCGCGCCGTGCTGGCGAGCAGGCCGCGGCCGCGGCGATGCTGATCCGACTCAAGGCCCGCGGCACGAAATCAACATGACCCCTACCCACAACGATCCCAACGATCCCGGCGCCGATGGCGCATCCGATGCACTGCTTCCGCCCATCCCCGGCATGCCGGCCATGCCGGGCGTGACAGGCTCCGCAGAAAGCGGTGTCGCACATGGCCCGCAGCACTGCGGTCTGATCGCCATCGTCGGCAAGCCCAACGTCGGCAAGTCGACCCTGCTCAACGCATTGGTCGGCCAGAAGATCAGCATCACCTCGCGCAAGGCGCAGACCACGCGACACCGCATTACCGGCATGCGCACGCTGGGCGCGACGCAGTTCGTCTTCGTCGACACGCCGGGCTTCCAGACGCTGCACGCCAACGCGCTGAACAAGTCGCTCAACAAGACGGTGCAGGGCGCGGTCGGCGACGTCGACCTGATCCTTTTCGTGGTCGAGGCCGGCAGCTTCACGCCGGCCGATGCGCGCGTCCTCAAGTTGCTCGGCAAGGGCATTCCGACCGTGCTGCTGGCGAACAAGCTGGACAACGTGCACCGCCGCGGCGACATCGCGCCGTGGTTGCAGGACATGCAGGGCAAGCACACGTTCGCGGAGTTCGTGCCGATGTCGGCCAAGAACGCGAAGGACATCGAGCGGCTGTTCGGCATTTGCGAAAAGTACCTGCCCGAACAGCCCTGGTTCTATGGTGAAGACGAACTGACCGACCGCAGCGAGAAGTTCCTGGCCGGCGAGCTGGTGCGCGAAAAGCTGTTCCGCCTGACCGGCGACGAGCTGCCCTACACCTCGACCGTGATCATCGACAAGTTCGAGGAAGAGCCGCCGCAGAAGAAGGGCCAGAAGCGCCTGCTGCGCATCGCCGCGACCATCGTCGTCGAGCGCGACACGCACAAGGCGATGGTCATCGGCGACAAGGGCGACCGCATCAAGCGCATCGGGATGGAAACGCGCGTCGAGCTCGAGAAGCTGGCCGACGCCAAGGTGTTCCTCGAGCTGTGGGTGAAGGTGCGGTCGGGTTGGGCCGACGACGAGGCGCGCGTCCGCAGCTTCGGCTACGAATAGTTCGCAGGTGGCCAACCACCGCGTCTCCCACGAACCGGCCTACGTGCTGCACCGCTACGACTGGAGCGAGTCGAGCGTCATCCTCGAGGCCTTCACCCGCCACCATGGGCGCATCGCCGTGGTCGCCAAGGGCGCCAAGCGGCCGAGTTCCAACTTCCGTCCGGTGCTGCTGCCCTTGCAGCCGCTGCAGCTCAACTACGGCGGCGATGCGGAAATCCGCACGCTGAAGGGCGCCGAGTGGATGGGTGGCCACGTGATGCCGACGGGCGAGTCGCTGCTTTCGGGCTACTACATCAACGAACTGCTGCTGCGCCTGCTGGCGCGCGACGATGCGCACGAGGCGCTGTTCGACGCCTATGCGGGCGTGGTCGAGGTGCTGGCCAGCGACCACGCCGGTGCCCAGGCTGCCACGCAGGCGGCTGCGCTTCGCGCCTTCGAACTGCTGCTGCTGCGCGAGGTCGGCCTGCTGCCGGCGCTCGACACCGAAACACTGACGCTGTCGCCACTGTTGCCCGATGTGCGCTACACACTGCTGCCGGAGGCCGGCTTGCGGGAGGCCGCCGATGACGAAACCGCGCTGGCGGGGGCCGACTGGCAGGCGCTTCAGACGGCGCTCGACGATCGCGCGCCGTTCACCGACACGCTGCGCTGCGTCGCCCAACTCACCGGGGGCAGCAACGCTGCGCTCCGAGGCCAGTTGCGCGTGCTGCTGAACTACCATTGCGGCGTGTCCACCCTGCGGACCCGGCAGATGATGCGGGACCTGCAAGCACTTTGATCGCCATGACCACGTCTTCCTCTTCCACGGCTCTCTCGGTCAACCTGAACAAGGTCGCGCTGGTGCGCAACACGCGCCATCTGGGCATTCCGAGCGTGCTCTTCGCGGCATCCGTCTGCCTCGATGCCGGCGCGCATGGCATCACGGTCCATCCGCGGCCCGATGCACGCCACATCCGCGCGCAAGATGTGCACGAGCTGTCGGCGCTGCTCGCGCGCGACTGGCCGAACGCCGAGTTCAACATCGAGGGCAATCCCTTCCACAACCTGATGGACTTCGTGCGCGAATGCCGTCCGCACCAGGCGACCTTCGTGCCCGACAGCGAATCGCAAGCCACCAGCGACCACGGCTGGACCTTTCCCGACGACGCCGACCGCCTGCGCCCTCTGATCGCCGAAGCGAAGTCGCTCGGCGTGCGCGTCAGCCTCTTCATGGACCCAGCGCCCGAGATGATGGCGGCCGCCAAGGCCGTGGGCGCCGACCGGGTCGAGCTCTACACCGAGGGCTACGCCGCGTCGCGCGGCACCTCGCGTGCCGGGGCGGTGCTGGCGCTGTACGCCGACGCCGCTCGGGCCGCGCAGGCGGCTGGGCTCGAGGTCAACGCCGGCCATGACCTGAGCCGCGACAACCTCACCGAGTTCCTGCGCGACGTGCCGGGGGTGAAGGAGGTGTCGATCGGCCACGCCTTCGTGTCGGACGCGCTGGAACTGGGCTATACCGCGACCACGCGCGACTACCTGCGCTGCATCGACGAATCGCAGCGCGCTGCCTGACCGCGTGATCTACGGCATCGGCACCGACATCTGCGACGTCCGCCGCGTCGCCGCGACCTTCGAGCGCCAGGGCGAGCGCTTCGCGCGCAAGGTACTGAGCGACGCCGAATTCGCGGTCTGGCAGGCGCGCAGCGCCCGCTGGCCCAAGCGTGGCCTGAGCTACCTCGCCACGCGCTTCTCCGCCAAGGAAGCCTTCAGCAAGGCCGTCGGCATGGGCATGCGCATGCCGATGAGCTGGCGCCTGTGCGAGATCGCCAACGAGCGCAGCGGCAAGCCGGTGATCGTGCTGCACGGCGTGCTCAAGGAATGGTTCGATGCGCGCGGGCTCACGGCCCACGTCACCGTCACCGACGAAACCGACTACGCGGCCAGCTTCGTGGTCGTGGAGAAACTCTAACCCCCGGGCTTGCCCACGCCGTGAGGCCGCCAACCCCTTGCAGGGGGGAACACCGGTGGCCCGGCGAAGCCGGTTCCACGGTGTCCACCACGAAAAAAATGAAGCTCGCTCCGCACGCCCCGCTGATCATCGACGTGGCCGGCTCCACGCTCCGCGCGGACGACCGCCGTCGCCTCGCCCATCCGCAGGTCGGCGGCGTCATCCATTTCGCCCGCAACTGGCAAGACCGCGCACAGATGCAGGCGCTCAACGCCGAGATCAAGGCGATCCGGCCCGACCTGCTGATCTGCGTCGATCACGAAGGCGGGCGGGTGCAGCGCTTTCGCACCGATGGCTTCACTCGATTGCCGTCGATGCGCACGCTGGGCACGCTGTGGATGGACGATCCGATGCGCGCCGTGCAAGCGGCCACGGCTGCCGGCTTCGTGCTGGCCAGCGAACTGCGCGCCGTGGGGGTCGACTTCAGCTTCGCGCCGGTGCTCGACCTCGACCATGGCGAGAGTTCGGTCATCGGGGACCGCAGCTTCCATCGCGACCCGCGTGTGGCTGCCTTGCTCGCCAAGGGCGTGATGCACGGCCTGCTGCAGGCCGGCATGGCCAATTGCGGCAAGCATTTCCCAGGGCACGGCTTCGTGAAGGCCGATTCGCATGTCGCCATTCCGGTCGACCGGCGCAGCCTGAAGGCGATCCTGGCCGACGACGCGCGGCCCTTCGAATGGCTCACCGGCACGCTCGCGGCCGTGATGCCGGCGCACGTCATCTATCCGAAAGTCGACGCCCGGCCGGCGGGGTTCTCGTCGAAGTGGCTGCAGGACATCCTGCGCGGCCGTCTTGGCTTCGACGGCGCGATCTTCAGCGACGACCTCAGTATGGAGGCCGGCCGCTACATCGACGGCCGGCTGCTCAGCTACACCGACGCGGCGCTGGCCGCGCTCGATGCCGGCTGCGACCTGGCGATGCTGTGCAACCAGAGCGTCGGCGACGGCGCGCCACTCGACGAACTGCTCGACGGCTTCAGCGCTGCGGCAAGTGCCGGGCGATGGCAGCCGGACGCGGCGGGCGAGGCGCGGCGGCGGGCGCTGCTGCCTCAGGTGCCCGCGGTCGCATGGGACGCACTGCTCGCGTCCGCGGCCTACCGCCGCGCGATCGCGCAACTGCCGGCCTGACACTGCGCCGGGCCGCACCCGACAACCCCACGGAGACACCATGTCCACTGCGCCTTCTCTCGATCCGACAGCTGGTGACCTGCTGTGGGCCGCATGGCAATCCGGGGTGCCGATCGGCGCGCTGCCCTTCGCCGTGCGGCCGACCGACCGCACCCAGGGCTACGCCCTGCAGGCCCACCTCGACAACCGCACGACAGCGTCGATCGCCGGCTGGAAGATCGCCGCCACCAGCGTCGCAGGGCAGAAGCACATCAACGTCAGCGGCCCGCTGGCGGGCCGCGTGCTGGCCGAACGCGTGCACGCCGACGGAACCGCGCTCTCGATGGCCGGCAACCGCATGGCGGTGGCGGAGGCCGAATTCGTCTTTCGCATGGCGCGCGACCTGCCGCCGCGTGCTGCCGTCTACACACGCGACGAGGTGGTGGAAGCCGTGGCCGACCTCTGCCTCGGCATCGAGGTGCCCAACTCGCGCTTCGCCGACTTCGTGGGCGCAGGCGAGGCGCAACTGATCGCCGACAGTGCCTGCGCGCACGACTTCGTGCTGGGGCCGAAGGTGACGCATCCCTGGCGTGCGCTCGACCTGTCGGCGCATGCCGTGCATGCGCGTGTCACCGGCACGGCGCGCAGCTACACGCGCGACGGCGTCGGTGCCAACGTGCTGGGTGATCCGCGCACCGCGCTCACCTGGTTGGCGAACGAGCTGTCGCAACTGGGCATGACGCTCGCAGAAGGTCAGTTCGTCACCACGGGCACCTGCGTGGTTCCGCTCGAGATCGTGCCGGGCGACACGGTGCAGGCGGACTTCGGCACGCTCGGCCGCATGTCCGCACGCTTCACCGACTGAGCGCGTCGTCGGCTTCGACGCTCCACAGCCGCGTGCCGCCTGCGTCGAGGTGTGTCAGGTAAAGCCGCAGGTCGAACTCACGCTGGTGGTAGTCGGCGTCCATGTGCGTGCACAGCGCGTAGAAGGCCTTGTCGTGTTCGCGCTCTTTCATGTGCGCGAGCTCGTGCACGACGATCATCCGCAGCCACTCGAGCGGCACCGCCTTGAACAGGCTGGCCACGCGGATTTCGCGCTTGGCCTTGAGCTTGCTGCCCTGCACCCGCGACATGGTGGTGTGTGTGCCCAGCGCGTGCCGGATAACGTGGAGCTTGCTGTCGAACATCACCTTCGACAGCGGGTCGGCGTTGCGCAGGAACTCGGCCTTGAGCCCGGTCACGTAGTCGTAGAGCGCGCGGTCGGTGCGCACCGCATGCGCGGCCGGGTAGCGCTTCAACAGCATCGGGCCGAGGCCCTGCTCGGCCATCAGTGTGCGCACCTGCGCCTGCAGAGCAGGCGGGTAGTGCGCGATGTATTTCACGCCGTGCGGGCGTCGCGGGCCGCGTAGGCGAGGCCTGCGGCGACGCCACCGAACAGATCGCCCTCGACCAGCTTCACGCCAGCGAACCCGCGCCGCAGCGCCTGTTGGAAGGGTCGTAGTGCGGACGAGCCGCCTGTCAGGTAGATCGCGTCGAGGTCGTGGCTGCGCAGTCCGGCGCGTCGCACACACTCGTGCGCGCTGGCGACCACCTTGCCCAGCGATTCGGCGAGTTGCTGCGCCATGTCGTCCGGCGTCAGTGCGGCACCCAGGCCGGGTTCGACGAAGGAGAGATCGATGGTCACGGCCGCATCGCTGACCGAGCCGTCGATCTTGGCCTGCTCGACCTCGCTCGCGATGCGATGCCCGTAGCGCTCTTCGAGCACCGTCATCAGCCGATCGTGCAGGCGCGTGTCGGCGTAGCTGGTGCGCAGCTCCTTCGCCTGGCGCACGGCCTTGGGCGCGTAGAGCCAGTTGATAAGGTGCCACGACGAGAGCTCGAAGAACACTTTGCTCGGCACCTCGCGGCCGCGCGCGTCGTGGTGGCGGAACCCCAACTGCGGCATCACGCGCTCGAGGTTCAGTCGCTGGTCGAAGTCGGTGCCGCCGATGTGCACGCCGCTCGTGGCGAGCACGTCGCTCGTGCGGTCGTGTTGCGCTGCGCGCTCCGGACCGAGGCGCACCACGGTGAAGTCGGACGTGCCGCCGCCGATGTCGACGATGAGGATCACCGATTCCTTCGTCACGCGCTGCTCGTAGTCGAAGGCCGCGGCGATCGGCTCGAACTGGAAGCCGATGTCGTGAAAGCCCGCCGCACGTGCGGCGTCGCGCAGGCTGTCTTCGGCCTGGCGATCGCGCTTGGCGTCGTCGTCGACGAAGTGCACGGGGCGGCCGATGACCACGCGCTGCGGGCGATGGCCCAGCGTCTGTTCGGCGCGCGTGCCCAGCTCGTGAAGGAAGCGCGCGACGATGTCCTGGAAGCTCACCAGGCCGTCGTACACCGCGGTCGTTTCCTGCATCAGCGAACTGCCGAGCAGGCTCTTGAGCGAGCGCATCAAGCGGCCTTCGACGCCCGACAGGTACATGGCGACGGCATCGCGGCCGAAGTGCGTGCGGCGGTCTTCGGCGTTGTAGAAGAGGGCTGTCGGCATGGTCGTGGCCGCACCTTCGAGCGGCAGTGCCTGGGCGGCGCCGCCATCGATCGCCCAGGCGATCGCCGAATTGGAGGTGCCGAAATCGATGCCGATGCCGGCGTTCGACGTGCTCAAGACTCGCGTCGCAGTGCGGGGAACAGGATCACGTCACGGATGCTCGGCGAATCCGTCAGCAGCATCATGAAGCGGTCGATGCCGATGCCGCAGCCACCGGTGGGTGGCATGCCGTATTCGAGGGCGCGCACGAAGTCGTGGTCGTAGAACATCGCCTCGTCGTCACCCGAGTCCTTGGCGGCCACCTGCGCGTTGAAGCGCGCGGCCTGGTCCTCGGCGTCGTTGAGCTCGCTGAACCCATTGCCGAATTCGCGGCCGGTGATGTAGAGCTCGAAGCGCTCGGTCACCTCGGGGCGCTCGTCGTTGGCGCGGGCCAGCGGCGAGATCTCGGTCGGGTGTTCCATGATGAAGGTCGGCTGCCAGAGCTTTTCTTCGACCGTCTCTTCGAAGTACATGACCTGCAGGCTGGCCAGGCTGCGCTGCGACAGCTTGTCCTTCTCTTCGTTCAGGCCGATCTTGCGCAGGGCGTTGATCAGCCAGGTGGTGTCGTCGACGTTCGTGCCAGCTTCGGTGTGCTTGAGGATCGCTTCGCGGATCGTCAGACGCTCGAAGGGCTGGCTCAGGTCGACCGCCTTGCCGCCGTAGGTGAGTTGCTCGCTGCCGACCGCCTTCTTCGCGATGGTGCGAATGATCAGTTCGGTGAAGTCCATCAGGTCCTGGTAGTTCCAGTACGCCGCGTAGAACTCCATCATCGTGAATTCGGGGTTGTGCCGGACCGAGATGCCTTCGTTGCGGTAGCTCCGGTTGATCTCGAACACCCGCTCGAAGCCGCCGACGATCAGGCGCTTGAGGTACAGCTCGGGCGCGATGCGCAGGAACATCTCCTGGTCGAGCGCGTTGTGGTGTGTCTTGAAAGGCTTGGCGTTTGCGCCGCCCGGGATCGGGTGCAGCATCGGCGTCTCGACTTCCAGGAAATCGTTCGCCACCATGAATTCGCGCAGTGCCGAGACGGCGCGGCTGCGCGCCTTGAAGCGGTCGCGCGCCGATTCGTCGGTGATCAGATCGACGTAGCGCTGGCGGTACTTCTGCTCCTGGTCGGCCATGCCATGAAACTTGTCGGGCAGCGGGCGCAGGCTCTTGGTCAGCAGCCGCAGCTTGCTCACCTTGACCGACAGTTCGCCGGTCTTGGTCTTCATCAGCGTGCCTTCGGCACCCACGATGTCGCCCAGGTCCCAGCGCTTGAAGTCGGCGTAGATCTCTTCGCCCAATGCATCACGCGTCACGTACAGCTGGATGCGGCCGGTGGCATCTTGCACGGTCGCGAAGCTGGCCTTGCCCATCACGCGCTTGAGCATCATGCGGCCGGCGACGCTCACCGACACAGGCTGTGCGTCGAGCGCTTCGGCGTCGATCTCGCCGTGCGCTGCGGACAGTGCCGCGGCGCGGTGCTGTGGCTTGAAGTCGTTCGGGAAAGCGACGCCTTTCCCATCCGAGGTCGCGGCACGCAGCGCCTTGAGTTTCTCGCGCCGCTCGGCCATCAATTGGTTTTCGTCGATCGCGGGAGCGGGGGAGGTCGTAGGTTCGGTCATGGGAAGGAGGCTGAAGGGCACGAGCGGTGCCGCGCGAAGCCCGCCATTTTAGCCGGCGCCCCTCTGTCGACGGCTTGCGGTCACGCCCCCCGGATCGCGTGTGTTGCGCGCTCGGGGCGCCCCGCCGATCAGCCCGCGATGCCGTTGCGCGCCAGCAGGTCGCCGACCAGTTCGAGTCGCATCAGCGGGCTGTCGAGCACCATCAGACGCTGCTTGAGTGTGGTCTGCATCGGCAGCAACTCCGCCCAGCGGTTGGCGACCCAGCCGCAGTCGTCGAAGCGATAGGGCTCGACGAACGGCAGTTGCAGGTCGTCCTGCTGTTCCATGCGCTGGCGTTCTTCCAGCGTATCGACGAGCCGGCGCAAGGCGTCGGCCGCATGCTGCAGGTCGGCGGGTATGGCAAGCGGCATGTCGTCCGGCACGATCTCGACCACGGCCGTCCAGAGCCCGTGCTTCTGCAACTCGCTGCTGCGCACTTCGAAGCGTTGCGTGCCGATGCACTCGATCTGGATCAAGCCAGGCTGCGGACTCTCGAAGCGGCGGATGGTCGCCAGCGTGCCGACGGGTGCGAAGCGTTCAGTGCCCGCCCCGGCCACGCGAACTTCCGCGCCTTCGGTCAGGCTCACGACGCCGAAGGGCGCCCCGCTCTTGTGGCACTTGCCGATCAGGTCGAGGTAGCGCACCTCGAAGATGCGCAGCGGCAGGTAGCCGTCGGGAAAGAGGACCGAACCGAGGGGAAACAGCGGCAGCGGCGAAAGCGAGGAGGGGGAGGGCGGCATGGCGTCGTGGGGCGAGTTCGCTCGAACATCCACCGTATCAGATCCATGCGTCGGCGTCGTGCGTGGCGGCGCAAGGCCGTCGTCCTGCATGGCAATCCGGCAGAGACCCTTGCCCGTGCCGCCGAACCGCCACCGGCTCGGCCGGGCGTGACTATCATCCCTCTCCCCTCAACCGCCGCGCGCCATGCTCTACCAGATTCCCTCTTTCCTGCTCGACGTGATCGTCGGCCTCCTGGGCGGCGCCTGCCTGCTGCGGCTCTACATGCAATACCACCGGGTGCCCTTCGGCAACCCGCTGGGCCGCTTCGTGTTCGCAGTGACCGACTGGATCGTGCTGCCGCTGCGGCGCATCGTGCCGCCGGTCAAGCGCTGGGATTTGGCCAGTGCGATCGCCGCCTGGTTGCTGGTGATGGCGAAGTTTCTGCTGCTGTGGCTGTTGATCGGCAACCTGGGCCGTATCACGGTGCTGCCGCTGGTCTCGCTGATCGGCCTGCTGCAGTTGGCAGTCTCGGGCCTGACGGCGCTGCTGGTCGTCTACGCTGTGTTGTCGTGGGTGCCAGGCGCGTCGGCGATGCTGCTCGACCTGATAGGGCGCCTCGCCGATCCGCTGGTCCGGCCGCTGCGCCGCTTTATCCCGCTGGTCGGCGGCGTCGACCTGTCGCCACTGGCCGCCATCGTGCTGCTGCAGGTCGTGGCGATCGTGCTGGGCAGCCTGATGGGGTCGGTCTGGGCGCTGGGTCGCTGAGTCGCCGCTTTTTTCAGGACACTGCGTCTGCCGGCAAACGCTGCAGCATGGCCAGGGTGCTGGCGATGGTCCTGCGCAGCTCGCGGCGGTCGCTGATGAAGTCGATGGCGCCCTTGGTCTGCAGGAATTCCGCGCGCTGGAAGCCTTCGGGCAGCGTCACGCGCACCGTCGACTCGATCACGCGCGGGCCGGCAAAGCCGATCAGCGCCTTGGGCTCGGCGATCACGACATCGCCCACGAAGGCGAAGCCCGCGCTCACGCCACCCATGGTCGGGTCGGTCAGCACGCTGATGTAGGGCAGGCCCTTCTTGGCCAAGTGCGTGAGGGCCGAATTGGTCTTGGCCATCTGCATCAGCGACAGCAGGCCTTCCTGCATGCGCGCGCCGCCGGTGGCGGTGAAGCAGATGAAGGGCACCTTCTGTTCGATGGCCGTCTCGACGCCGCGAACGAAGCGCTCGCCCACCACGCTGCCCATGCTGCCGCCCATGAACTCGAACTCGAAACACGCGACCACCACGCTGATGCTGTGGACGGAGCCACCCATGACGATCAGCGCATCCGTCTCACCGGTGTTTTCCAGCGCTTCCTTGAGCCGCTCGGGGTACTTGCGGCTGTCCTTGAACTTCAAGGCGTCGACCGGCAGCACCTCTTGGCCCAGCTCGTAGCGGCCCTCGGCATCGAGGAACGCGTCGAGGCGCGCGCGCGCGCCGATGCGGTGGTGGTGGCTGCAGCTCGGGCAGACGTTCTGGTTGTGCTCGAGATCGGTCTTGTAGAGCACCGTCTCGCAACTGGGACATTTGATCCAGAGCCCTTCGGGCACCTGGCGGCGCTCGCTCGGGTCGGTCTGCGCGATCTTCGGGGGTAGCAGTTTTTCTAGCCAGCTCATGGGATCTCCTGGAGAGCGGCGATTATCGGCCAGCCGCGTTCTTGGCGGTGCCGGCCGGCAAGGCGTCGAGCGCCTGGCGGATTTCGCCGAGGAATTCGGCGACCCGGGGCACCACCTGGTCGCGCGGCTGGCCTTCGATCAGTTGAATGATCCGGGTGCCGATGACGACGGCATCGGCGGCCGAGCCGACGGCTTGCGCCGTGCGAGCGTCGCGGATGCCGAAGCCCACGCCCACCGGCACGCTCACATGCTCCCGAATGCGCGGGACCATGCGGCCGACCGCCTCGGTGTCGAGGTGGCCGGCACCCGTAACGCCCTTGAGCGACACGTAGTAGACGTAGCCGGTCGCGATGCGGCCGACCTGCGCCATGCGCCCGTCGGTGCTGGTCGGGGCAAGCAGGAAGATCAGGTCAATGCCCGCTGCCTGGAGTTCCGCGGCGAAGTCCTCGCATTCCTCGGGCGGATAGTCGACGACGAGCAGGCCGTCGACGCCGGCCGCCGCCGCATCGCGGATGAAGCTGCCCGCGCCATGCACGCCGTTGTAGCGCTCGACCGGATTGGCGTAGCCCATCAGCACGACCGGTGTGCGGTCGTCCTTCTGCCGAAAGGCGGCGACCATGGCCAGCACCTGCTTCGTGCCCACGCCCATCGCGAGCGCGGCCTCGCCGGCCTTCTGGATCACCGGGCCATCGGCCATCGGGTCGGAGAAGGGCACGCCGAGCTCGATCACGTCGGCGCCTGCGGCGACCATGCCGTGCATGAGCTCGGGCGTGATGTCTGCGTAGGGGAAGCCGGCGGTGACATAAGGGATGAGTGCGCGGCGCCCGTCTTTCTTCAGGGCCTCGAAGGTCGCGGCAATCCGGCTCATGCCTTGCCTCCCTTCACGCTCAGGCCGCGCATCGAAGGCCGGTCGTAGAAGTCGACGCCCGAGAGGTCGGCCACCGTGCCGATGTCCTTGTCGCCGCGTCCGGAGAGGTTCACGAGGATCGACTGGTCGGGGCGCATCGTCTTGGCCAGCTTCATCGCGTAGGCCACGGCGTGGCTCGATTCGAGGGCGGGAATGATGCCTTCGGTACGGCAGAGGTAATGGAAGGCCTCCAGCGCCTCGGTGTCGGTGATGCCGACGTATTCCGCGCGGCCGATGTCGGACAAAAAGGCGTGCTCCGGACCGACGCCGGGGTAGTCCAGGCCGGCGCTGATGCTGTGGGTCTCGGTCACCTGGCCGTCCTCGCTTTGCAGCAGGTAGGTGCGGTTGCCGTGCAGCACGCCCGAACTGCCGCGCAGGATCGACGCCGAATGCTTGCCGCTGTCCAGGCCCTCGCCGGCGGCCTCGACGCCGACAAGGCGCGTGCCCTCGAACGGAATGTACGGATGGAAGATGCCCATCGCGTTGCTCCCGCCGCCCACGCAGGCCACGACCACATCGGGCTGGGTGCGGGCGATGCCGTCGTCGGCCAGCAGCGCCGGCATCTGTGCGATGCACTCGGTGCCGATCACGCTCTGAAAGTCGCGCACCATCATCGGATAGGGGTGCGGGCCGGCCACGGTGCCGATGATGTAGAACGTGTTCTCGACGTTGGTGACCCAATCGCGCATTGCTTCGTTGAGGGCGTCCTTCAGGGTCTTGCTGCCGGTTTCCACCGGCACCACGGTCGCACCGAGCAGGTTCATGCGGTACACGTTCGGGCTCTGGCGCTTCACGTCCTGGCTGCCCATGTACACCACACATTCCAGGCCGTAGCGCGCGCAGATGGTGGCCGTCGCCACGCCGTGCTGGCCGGCGCCGGTCTCGGCGATCACGCGGGGCTTGCCCATGCGACGGGCCAGCATGGCCTGGCCGATCACGTTGTTGATCTTGTGGGCGCCGGTGTGGTTCAGGTCTTCGCGCTTGAGGTAGATCTGCGCGCCGCCCATCTCGCGGCTGGTGCGGGCTGCGTGGTAGACCGGCGACGGGCGGCCGACGAAGTGCTTGAGTTCGTAGTGGAATTCGGCGAGGAACTCAGGGTCGTCCTTGTACTTTGCGTAGGCCTCGCGCAGCTCGGCGATGGCGTGGGTGAGCGTTTCGCTCGCGAAGCTGCCGCCGTAGGTGCCGAAGTGGCCGGAGGCATCGGGCTGTTGGTAGCTATTCATGGTTCTCGATCTATGGGGCCACGCCCGTCGAACGAGACAGCGCGGCCGGTCAAAGGGGTGCGAGGTCGGCTGCGCGAACGGCAGCGATGAAATCGCAGATCTTTCCGGCGTCCTTGATGCCCTTGGACATCTCGACGCCGGAACTCACGTCAACGGCCAGCGACTTGCATCGCGGCCGGAGCTGGCGAATGCCATCGGCCACGTTTGCAGGTGTGAGTCCACCACTCAAGACGAGGTGAGCGTCGACGGCGGTTGGAAGAAGTGACCAATCGAATGCCTTGCCGCCCCCGCCATAACCGTCGACATGGGCGTCGAGCAGGATGGCCTGGGCGTGGGAGAAATCGGAAGCGTATTTTACGAGGTCGAAGCCCGCGCCCGCTGCGCCGAGTGGAATTCGGGCCGCGCGCAGGAAGCGATGGGCACCATGGCCGGTGGATTCGACGCAATCGGCCGGGGACTCGTCGCCGTGAAACTGAGCCATCGACCCCGGAACGCTGTCGAGCGCCGCCCTGACCGCGGCCGGTGCCTGATTGACGAACAGCAGCACCGGTATGACGAAGGGGGGGAGGCGCGATGCCAGTGCGGCTGCGCGTTCGGCGCTCACCGCGCGTGGGCTGGCTGGGTACAACACGAAGCCCACGGCGTCTGCACCTGCGGCTACGACCGCATCGACATCGGCGTCACGCGTGAGGCCACAGATCTTGATGCGCGTGCGTGCGCCCTTGGCAAAGTTCATGCCGAACCATCATACGGCGCCGCCTCGCTTTGCCAGGTCGCCTCGAGCGGAAGGCCCCATGCCGCGTCGTACAGCGGGCCGACGAAGTAGAGCCCATCGGCAGAAAAGGTCGGTGCCGCGACCTTGCGGCTGCGTGCAGCCAGCACCTCGGCCATCCACTCGGGCGGGGCATCGCCTTGACCAACGCGCACCAGGCATCCCATCAGGTTGCGGATCATGTGGTGCAGAAACGCGTCGGCCTCGAAGTCGAAATACCAGCGGCAGCGCTCGCCGTCCGGCGAGATGTCGTGCTGCGTGATCGCGATGCGACGCAGCGTTTTCACGGGCGATTTGGCCTGGCACGCCGAGGCGCGGAAGGAAGTGAAATCGTGCTCGCCCAATAACAGAAGTGCTGCGGCGCGCATGGCGTGGCCGTCGAGCCGGCGCATTGACCAGCCGACCCGTCCGGCGTCCAGGCTGGGCCGCACCGGAGACTGCGACAGCTCGTAGCGGTAGCGGCGCGACACCGCACTGGCGCGGCAGTGGAAGGCGTCGGGCACCGGATGCGCCCATTGGATCGCGATGTCGGCCGGCAAGTAGCGGTTGGTTCCGCGCACCCAGGAAAAGGGCGTGCGCTCGATGTCGGTGTCGAAATGCGCCACCTGCATCAGCCCGTGCACGCCGGCGTCGGTGCGGCCCGCGCACAGCGTGGTGACGGGACGCGCCGCAAAGCGCGAGAGGGCGGCTTCGAGCTTGTCCTGCACCGTCTGGCGCGAGAGTTGGCTCTGCCAGCCCTGATAGGCCTGGCCGTTGTAGCGAACGCCGAGGGCCAGCCTCACGGAAACGAACGGGCCGGTGGCCTGCTCAGGCCAGCTGGGCGAGCAGCTGCTTCGCCTGGGTCTTGAGATCGCCCGTGCTTTCGGCCTCGACCTCTTCGACCAACGATCGCGCTCCCTCGGTGTCGCCCAGCGCCTGCAGCTCGCGCGCCAAAGACAGCTTGATCGCGTGAGGGTTCTCGGCGCTTTCGTCCAGTGGCTCGAGGCGTCCGGGTTCGGTGTCGGTCGGATCGCGGCCGCTCAGGCCCGACAGGGCGCTCATGTCGAACTCGATGAAGCCCGAGTCGCCCGGCACGCCGGCGCGCAGGGGCGCGGGCTGGGTGTGTTCCTCGAGCGGCATCGGTGCCGAGATGCCCGGCGTCTCGAGGGCGCCCGGTGCGGTGTTGAAGTCGGTGTCGAAGTCGGCAGGTGGGTAGCTCGCAGACGGCAGTGTGCGCGGCGCATCGCGCATGGTCTGCACGAAGCGTTCGGGCGCTGGGCTCGGCGCTGGTGGCAGCGTGGCACTGATCGGAGCCACCGGTGCCGCTGTGAAAGGCGCCGGCATCGTCGTCGGGCCCGCATCGGGGCCGCGAAGATCGAGGTCGAAATCGAGAGGAGCGACCGACGACACAAAAGCCGGGGGGGGCGGAACCGTCACCGGCGCAGGGGTCGGTGCCAGCGCTGCGGCCGTGACCGCCGCGGCCGCCACTGGAATGGCCACGTCGCCACCGACCGGGCGGACCCCGGCCTCGTACAGCGGATTGCCCGGGTCCAGCTCCTTGCCCATTTCCACCACGCGGTTCCAGTCGTTGCCGACGCCGCCGGTGAGCTTGTGCACATCGGCAGCGAGCGCTTCGTAGGCGCGCAGGTCGCGACGCTTGGCGTGGATTTCGAGCAGCTTGAGGTGAATCGCGGCGCGCTCCGGGTTGATGCGCAGCGCTTCGCGCAGGATTTCCTCGGCCTGCAGGTCGCGGCCATAGGCGAGGTAGACGTCGGCCTCGGCGACCGGGTCCACGTCGCCGGCATCGAGTTGGCTCGGCGAATAAGAGAGCGAGGAGATGATCGAGCGATTCTTGGTGTCGACCGATTCGCCGCCGCTGGCGGCGAAGAAGGAGTCCTTGGGCAGCCTGCTCTCGAGGAACACACTGTCCCCTGCATCCTGGCGGCGGCTCTTCGCGGTGCGGTAGAGCAAAAGCGCCAGCAGCAACAGGATCAGTGCGCCACCGCCGAGCATCAGCGGGTTGCCCATCAGCTCGTCGAGGAAGCTCGTCTCCGCCGGTGGCGGCGGTGCCGCAGGCTTGGCTGCCGCATCGGACGCGGCTGCTGGCGGTGCGACGGCGGGCGTTGATGCGGTCGCTGCGGCAGCTGCAATCACGGCCGGCAATGCGCTGGAAGCTGCGCTGGCTGGTACCGCGGCCGCGGTTGGCGCGGTTGGCGCAGCGGTGGATGCCGTCGGGGTCGCAGGCGCTGCGGCTGGCGTCGCGCCGGGAGCGACCGGCGCTGGTGCGGCTGTTGCGGCAGCAGGGGTGCCAGGCGTCGCGGGTGCAGGCGTGGCGGTCCCGGTGCCTTGCAGCTTGTTCAGGTCGTTGATGTTCTTTGACAGTTCGGCCAGACGGGCGTTGCTTTCCTGGGTCTGCCGAGCCTGGGCGAGCTTGTCATCGGCTGCGCGCGCCTGCGCGATGGTCAGCTTGTCGGGAGAGGCTGCCGCCGCGTTGCGATCCTGCACGTTCGCCTGTAGCTTGCCAGCGGCTTGACGATCGGCGTCGGCAACGCGCGAACTCGGCGCGTTGTCGGCCAGGCGGCGTCGGTAGTCGCCGAAGTCGCGGCTTTGGGCGGTCACCGTGCGGCGCGCTTCGGTGGCTGGCGTGGCACTGGCCTGTGCTGCATCCGGCAAGTTGAGCACGGCGCCGGAGCGCATGCGATTCACGTTGCCGCCGATGAACGCATCGGGGTTCGCGCGCAGCAGCGCCACGAGCATCTGATCGAGCGAGACATCCGCTGGTTTGTAGGCGCCGGCGATCTTGCTGGCGGTATCGCCGGCACGGACAGTGATCTGCTGGCCATTGCCCCCTGCGCCTGCCGTGCGCAAAGTGTTGGATTCGACGGGCGCCGGGCTTGGCGGTGCGACTGCGGCGTTGGCCGGTCGCGCGCGGCGTGCCGCCTCGGCAGGAATCACGCCAGAACGGGGGTTCACGCTGATCTGGGGCGGCAGCGGAGTGGCGGTCGATGCAGCTGCAGCGGCCGCCTGACGGCTGCTTGGCGGGTCGAGGAGCACCGTGTAATCACGCACGATCCGGCCGGTGTTCCAGTTCGCTTCGAGCAGCAGGTCGATGAAAGGATCCGACACTGAGCGGGTGCTGCTGAGCCGCACGACGTAGCGCCCGTCGGCACGTCGCTGCAAGATGCTGCGCACATCCGACAGCGCCGAGTTGTAGGGCACGCCAGCCGCGCGGAACGCATCGGCGGTTGCGATGTTCACCCGGAGCCCCTCGGCTTCGGCGGCAGTGATTTCAGTGACGTCGATTTCGGCGCGCAAGGGTTCGCCGATGGCCGATTGCACGTTGAGCCGCCCCAGCGACAAGGCGTGTGCGTCGATCGCGGCAGCACCGAGCGCCAGCACGATGGACGCACTGAGTACAGACAGCCGTGCGCGCGCCGGGGACACCGGGATCGAACGGGTGGCCGGAACGCGGGCCGCAGGCAACTGATGACTGGTCATGCTGAAGGGGGCACCGCGGCCCAAAAGTGTAAGAGGACGTTAACACCATCAACTGGCACTGACAAGGCGACAGGCCCGTTCACCCCAGTGCGCGCCAACTTCGCGGCGGCCAGGCCGTTGTGAGCGAGCAACGACCTTGGACCGCCGCCCGCGCTCGACCCACTCAGGCTTCCAGCAGGATTCGCAGCATACGACGCAGCGGCTCGGCCGCGCCCCACAACAGCTGGTCGCCGATGGTGAAGGCGCCCAGATACTCCGGGCCCATCGCCAGCTTGCGCAGGCGGCCGACTGGAATGTCCATCGTGCCCGTCACGGCCACTGGCGTGAGGCCCTTCACCGTCGCCTCGCGGGTGTTCGGCACGACCTTGGCCCACGCGTTGTCGTTGGCGATCAACGCCTCGATGTCGGCCAGCGGCACGTTCTTCTTGAGCTTGAAGGTCAATGCCTGGCTGTGGCAGCGCATTGCACCGATGCGCACGCAAAAGCCGTCCACCGGAACGGGCGCAATGTCGAAACCCGGCCCCTGACCGAGGATCTTGTTGGTCTCCGCGCCGCCCTTCCACTCTTCCTTGGACATGCCCCATTCGGCATCGTCCGACTGCTTGCCCAGCCCGAGGTCCTTGTCGATCCAGGGGATCAGCGAGCCGCCCAGCGGCGCGCCGAAGTTTGCAATCTCGCTGGCCGACAGATTCTGCTGCTTGTTCAGCACCTTGCGGTCGATTTCAAGGATGGCCGACTTCGGGTCGTCCAGCAACGTGCGCACCTCGGCATTGAGCGTGCCGAACTGCGTGAGCAGCTCGCGCATGTGCTGCGCGCCGCCGCCCGAGGCCGCCTGGTACGTCATGCTGGTCATCCACTCGACCAGGCCTGCCTTGTAGAGGGCACCCACGCCCATGAGCATGCAGCTGACGGTGCAGTTGCCGCCGATCCAGTTACGGCCACCCTTGGCGAGGGCCTTCTGGATCACGGGCAGGTTGACAGGATCGAGCACGATGATCGCGTCGTCGTTCATGCGCAGGGTCGACGCCGCGTCGATCCAGTGGCCGTTCCAGCCGGAGGCGCGTAACTTCGGAAAGACACTGCTGGTGTAGTCGCCGCCCTGCGCGGTGATGACGATGTCGCAGCGCTTGAGGGCCGCGATGTCGTACGCGTCCTGCAGCGTGGTCTCGTTCTTCGCCATGGCGGGGGCCTTGCCACCCGCGTTCGACGTGGAGAAGAACATCGGCTCGATCAGGTCGAAGTCCTTCTCGGCCACCATGCGGTCCATCAGGACCGAACCCACCATGCCACGCCAGCCGACGAGGCCCACCAACTTGCTCATGTCAACGCCCTTCAGTAGATAAAAACTGCCGCGATCAATCAGGACTTGGTGCCCGGCTCGTCTGGCCAGGGAAGGGCGCACGACGAACCAGGCTGGTCAGCCCTTGATGGTCGTGGTTTTGATGATGGTTGCGCGCGCGATCCCGGCGGCCTTGACGGCGGGCGAGGTGTTCAGCGTGAACGGGCGGGCTGCAAACATAGCGCGAGATTGTAGCGGACGAGAGCAGGATGGTGTATGAACGCCGACCGAGCCAGTTCCACAACAAGGAGCCTTCCATGCCCACAGGCACAGTCCGACTTCACCGTGTTCTCAAGGCCCGGCCCGAAAAAATCTACCGGGCGTTCCTCGATGCCGATGCCATGGCGAAATGGTTGCCGCCCTATGGATTCACCTGCAAGGTTCATCACCTCGAGGCCATAACGAACGGGACCTTCAAGATGTCCTTTCAGAACTTTTCCAGCGGTGCATCGCACGCGTTTGGCGGCGTCTACCTTGAGTTGGTCGCCAATGAGCGCATCCGTTATACGGACCGGTTCGACGATCCCAGCCTGCCCGGTGAAATCAAGGTGTGCGTGGAACTGAGGGCAGTGCTTGGCGGTACCGAGTTGAGCATCCTGCAGGAAGGGATTCCGGAGGTCATTCCTGTCGAAATGTGCTACCTCGGCTGGCAGGAGTCGCTCGCACAACTCGCGCAACTGGTCGAACCGGAAATTCCGGGGTGACTTCCCGCAGCGGCCCGGAACCGCCGGCGCTGCGAGGTCTTTGTCGTCAGGCCAGCGCCTTCAGTACTGCATCGCCCATCTCTACCGTTCCAACCTTCGTCGTGCCCTTGCTGAAGATGTCGGGCGTCCGAAGACCTTGCGCCAGAACCTTCTTCACCGCGGTCTCGATGCGCACGGCGGCCTCTTCCTGGTTGAGCGAGTAGCGCAGCATCATCGCGGCACTGAGGATGGTGGCGAGCGGGTTCGCCACGCCCTTGCCTGCGATGTCCGGTGCGCTGCCGTGGCTGGGTTCGTACAGGCCCTGGCTGCTCGCGTTGAGCGACGCCGACGGCAGCATGCCGATGGAGCCGGTGAGCATCGCCGCCTCGTCCGACAAGATGTCGCCGAACATGTTGCCGGTGACCACCACGTCGAATTTCTTTGGCGCCTTGACCAGCTGCATGGCCGCGTTGTCGACGTACATGTGGTCGAGTTCGACGTCCGGATACTCCTTGCCGACTTCGGTCACGATGTCTTTCCAAAACTGGAAGGTCTCAAGTACGTTGGCCTTGTCGACGCTGGTCACCCGCTTGCTGCGTTTGCGGGCCGCCTCGAAGGCGACGCGCGCAATGCGTTCGACCTCGGGGCGCGAGTAGCGCATCGTGTCGAACGCTTCCTCGGCGCCGGAGAAGTGGCCATCGACCGCGGTGCGGCGGCCACGCGGCTGACCGAAATAGATGTCCCCCGTCAGCTCGCGAATGATGAGGATGTCGAGCCCGGCGATCAGTTCGGGTTTGAGGCTCGACGCGTCCACCAGCTGCTCGTAGCAGATGGCCGGGCGGAAGTTGGCGAAAAGTCCAAGATTCTTGCGCAGACCCAGGATGGCTTGTTCCGGTCGAAATTGACGTTCGAGCGTGTCGTATTTCCAGTCGCCCACGGCACCGAAAAGCACCGCGTCGGCGTCTTTTGCAAGCTTGAGCGTGGCATCGGGCAGCGGATGGCCGTGCGCGTCGTACGCGGCACCGCCGACGAGCGCCGTTTCCATTTCGAACGGAAGTTCGAGTGCGTCGAGCACGCGGATGGCTTGCGCAATGATTTCTGTGCCGATGCCGTCACCAGGGAGGACTGCGATTTTCATGGGTCGATCTTGTGGTTCAGTTGAATGGAATGATGTGCGTGCTCAGACCAGCGAGGCCTTTGCCAGCCACGGCTTGGTCGCCAGCCGCTCGGCTTCGAAGGCCTTGATCTTGTCCTTCTTCTGCAGCGTCAATCCGATGTCGTCCAACCCGTTGATGAGGCAATACTTTCGGAACGCCTGCACGTCGAAGCCCAGCTCGGTGCCGTCGGGTTTGACGATCACTTGGCGTTCCAGATCGACCGTCAGGCTGTAGCCAGGAAACGCAAAGGTCTCGTCGAACAATTGGGCCACCTCCGCTTCGCTCAGCACGATCGGCAGCAGGCCGTTCTTGAAGCTGTTGTTGAAGAAGATGTCGGCAAAGCTCGGCGCGATGATGGCGCGAAAGCCGTACTGGTCGAGTGCCCATGGCGCGTGCTCGCGCGACGAGCCGCAGCCGAAGTTCTTGCGGGCGATCAGCACCGAAGCGCCAGCGTAGCGCGGCTGGTTCAGCACGAAGTCCGGGTTCGGCTTGCGCGATGCCGGGTCCTGACCCGGCTCGCCCGGATCGAGGTAGCGCCAGGCATCGAACAGGTTGGGGCCGAAGCCGGTCTTGCGGATCGACTTCAGGAACTGCTTCGGGATGATCGCGTCGGTGTCGACGTTCTCGCGGTCCATCGGCGCCACGAGGCCCTTGTGCACGGTGAATTTCTGCATGGTGTATCTCCTGGCTTTACGCAAACTGGCGGACATCGACGAAATGGCCGTGCACCGCGGCGGCAGCGGCCATCGCCGGGCTCACCAGGTGCGTGCGGCCGCCGGCACCCTGCCGACCTTCGAAGTTGCGGTTGCTGGTGCTGGCGCATCGCTCTCCCGGCTCCAGCCGATCGGCGTTCATGGCGAGGCACATCGAGCAGCCTGGCTCGCGCCATTCGAATCCAGCGGCCTTGAAAATCTGGTCCAGGCCTTCGCGCTCGGCCTGCTCCTTCACCAGCCCCGAACCCGGAACCACCATCGCGAGCTTGACGTTCTTCGCGACCTTCTGGCCCAGCTTCTTCACCACGGCGGCGGCTTCGCGCATGTCCTCGATGCGGCTGTTGGTGCAGGAGCCGATGAACACCTTGTCGATGAAGATATCGTTCATCGGCTTGTTCGGCTCAAGGCCCATGTAATTGAGCGCGCGCTCGATGGCGTTGCGCTTGTTGGCGTCCTTTTCCTTGTCCGGGTCGGGCACGCGGCCGTTGATGGCGGTCACCATCTCGGGCGAGGTGCCCCAGGTGACCTGCGGCTGGATCTGCGATGCATCGAGCTCGACCACTTGATCGAAATGCGCGCCGGGATCCGATTGGAGCGTTTTCCAGTACGTCACGGCGTGGTCCCATTCGACGCCGGTCGGCGCCAGCGGGCGGCCCTTCACATAGGCGATGGTCTTCTCGTCCACTGCGACCAGCCCGGCGCGCGCGCCGGCTTCGATCGCCATGTTGCAGACCGTCATGCGGCCTTCCATGCTCAGCTCGCGAATCGCCGAGCCGGCGAATTCGATGGTGTAGCCGGTCCCGCCCGCGGTGCCGATGCGCCCGATGATCGCCAGCACGATGTCCTTGGCGGTCACGCCCAGCGGCAGCTTGCCGTCGACCTTCACGAGCAGGTTCTTGGCCTTCTTGGCCAGCAGCGTTTGCGTGGCCATCACGTGTTCGACCTCGCTGGTGCCGATGCCGTGCGCGAGCGCGCCGAAAGCGCCGTGGGTGGAGGTGTGCGAGTCGCCGCAGACCACGGTCATTCCCGGCAGCGTCGCACCCGATTCGGGGCCGATCACGTGCACGATGCCCTGGCGCTTGCTCAGGAAGGGATAGAAGGCCGCGGCGCCGAACTCGGCGATGTTGCTGTCGAGCGTGGTGATCTGTTCCTTGCTGATCGGGTCGGTGATGCCGTCGTAGCCGAGCTCCCAATGGGTGGTCGGCGTGTTGTGGTCGGCCGTGGCCACCACCGAGCTGATGCGCCACAACTTCCGGCCGGCCACGCGCAGCCCTTCGAAGGCCTGCGGGCTGGTCACTTCATGCACCAGATGACGGTCGATGTAAAGGATCGAGGTGCCGTCTTCCTCGGTGTGGACGACGTGTTCGTCCCAAAGCTTGTCGTAGAGCGTGCGTGCCATGGTCTGTCTTCTTTCGTGGGTGATTCTGTATTCGGGTGTGCGTCGTTCACGTGGCGAGCGCAAGGTCTCCGGCCGCCGCGCGGTCTGCCGTCTCGCCCGCGGCCTGCAAGTGCGCCACGAGCGAGCGAGCCGCCACCGGCAGCGTCGAGAAATCGCGTGCGACCAACCGGATCTCGCGGCGTGCCCAGCCGTCGCTGAGCGCAACAGCGATCAGCCGCTGACCGATGCCGCCGCGCATGAGCTCGAAGGCATGACCGGGCATCACGCCGATGCCCAGGCCGTTCTCGATCATCCGGCACATCGCGTCGAGGCCGGTCACATGGATGCGCAGCTTGATCGTGCGTCCAGCGTCCAGCGCCGCCTGCCGCGTCGCCACATAGATCGAACTGTTGGTGTGCAGACCAACGTGGTCGTGATCGAGCGATTCCGAGAACGCCACCTCGGCGCGCGGCGCAAGCACATGCTTCGCAGGGACGATCAGCACCAGCCGGTCGTGTCGATAGGGCAGGCTCTGCAAATCGCTGGCGCCGGGGGCCACGTGGCAGACGCCCAGGTCGGCCGCGCCTTCGTGCACCGCGCGCAGCACTTCCGTGCTCAGGTGCTCTTCGAGGTCGATCTTGATTTCCTCGCGTTCAAGCCGGAACGCGCCCAGATCTTCGGGCAGGAACTGCACGATCGCCGAAATGTTGGCGTGCACCCGCACATGGCCGCGAACACCATCCGCGTATTCGCTCAACTCGCCTTGCATCTTTTCCAGGCTGTAGAGCACCGAGCGCGCGTGGTGCAGCAGGCTTTCGCCGGCGGGCGTCAGATCGACGCCGCGCGTATGGCGATAGAGCAGGGGCGTGGCCAGCGTCGCTTCCAGGTCGGACAGCCGCTTGCTGATCGCCGACGCTGCGATGAACTCGCGCTCTGCAGCACGGCCGATACTCCCCAGCTCACACACCGCGACAAACAGTTGCAGTGAGGTCAGGTCGATTCGGCGGGCAAAGGTGCGTTCTGACGTGGTCGCGGAGGGCATCGTGCGAAAAGATGGTGGATCGCCATTTTCCTACCGAATGCTGCTGTTCGCCATCGTCATCGACGATGTCTTGGCTTCCGTGGTGCGATGAGGTGCTGCGCTGTCACCCATTTCCAGGCCAAAAAAAAGCGGGCCTTGGGCCCGCCTCTTCCCGCAACAAAGGCGTTACTTCTTCTTGTCGGCAGCGTTCTCGAGCTTCTGACCACCCTTTTGGATGTCCTGGCCTGCGCCCGACATCGTGTTGCAGCCAGCAAGCGGCACGGCAAAAGCAAAGGTGACGGCGACCAAGGCGACTAGTTTCTTCATAACGAACTCCTTCATGCGTTGTTGACAGGCTTTGGAGTGACCCTCCAACCCTTAAATTAAGTCTCGAAGCGCCCTTCTTCTGTAAGCCAAGACGCAAAAAAGCTGCCCGCAGGCAGCTTTTTTCGAGACGCGCGGACGTGTGGCGTCTGCGGCGTTGGCGTTAGCGTGAAGCGATGGGTTTCACGTCGCGCTGCACCGAACCTTCGAACAACTGGCGCGGACGGCCGATCTTGTACTCTGGGTCGCCGATCATTTCGTTGAGCTGTGCGATCCAACCCACGGTACGGGCCAGCGCGAACACGGCGGTGAACAGCGGCACCGGGATGCCGATGGCGCGCTGCACGATGCCCGAGTAGAAGTCGACGTTCGGGTAGAGCTTGCGCGAGACGAAGTACTCGTCTTCCAGGGCGATCTTCTCGAGCGCCATGGCCAGCTTGAACAATGGGTCGTTTTCCAGGCCCAGCTCGGCCAGCACTTCCTTGCAGGTTTCCTGCATCAGCTTGGCGCGGGGATCGTAGTTCTTGTACACGCGATGGCCAAAGCCCATCAGCTTGACGTTGGAGTTCTTGTCCTTGACCTGCTTGATGAACTCGCCGATCTTCTCGACGCCGCCCGCCTTCTGGATGTCGTACAGCATGTTGAGCGCTGCTTCATTGGCGCCGCCGTGGGCCGGGCCCCAGAGGCAGGCCACACCGGCCGCGATGGCGGCGAACGGGTTGGTGCCCGACGAACCGCAAAGGCGCACGGTCGATGTCGACGCGTTCTGCTCGTGGTCGGCGTGCAGGATGAAGATGCGGTCGAGCGCGCGCTCGAGGACCGGGCTCACCTTGTACTCCTCGCACGGCGTGGCGAACATCATGTGCAGGAAGTTGCCGGCGTAGCTCAGGTCGTTCTTCGGGTACATGTAGGGCTGGCCCACCGTGTACTTGTACGCCATGGCCACCAACGTCGGCATCTTCGCGATCAGGCGGATCGCGGCGATCTCGCGATGCTTCGGATTGTTGATGTCCGTGCTGTCGTGATAGAAGGCCGACAAAGCGCCGACCAGGCCGGTCATGATGGCCATCGGGTGTGCGTCGCGGCGGAAACCGCGCAGGAAGAACTGCATCTGCTCGTTGACCATCGTGTGGTTGGTCACGAGCTTGGTGAACTCTTCCTTCTTCGGCGCGTCGGGCAACTCTCCGTACAGCAACAGGTGGCACGTCTCGAGGAAGTCGCAGTTGGTCGCAAGCTGCTCGATCGGGTAGCCGCGATACAGCAGCTCACCCTTGTCACCGTCGATGTAGGTGATGGAAGACTGGCAGGCTGCCGTCGACATGAAGCCCGGGTCGTACGTGAACATGCCCGTCTGCGCGTACAGCTTGCGGATATCGATCACATCGGGACCCACGGTGCCCTTGTAGACCGGCAGGTCGACGCTGTTGCCGCCATTGCTGAACGACAGCGTGGCTTTGGTGTCGGAAGCTTTCATTTCGACTTTCTTTCTCTTGAGATGGATGTTCGGGGAAGCATGAACTCGTCGTGCCGCTTTCAGACGCGCAACAGCCGCAGCAGCTCCACCACGTCGGCGTCCGCCCAAGCCGGGTCGGGCTCGGTGCGCCGCATGAAGAGATCCATCAGATCGTGATCCGACAGATCCATCAAGGTTTCCATGGCCTGCGCCTGGCGCTCGGTCATGCGAGATTCATGCCGCTCAAAAAAGCGCGCGATGAACAGATCGTTCTCCAGCAGCCCGCGGCGGCAACGCCACTTGAGCTTGCTCAGGCGACGCTCGCCCAGCGGGGTGTCGGGGGCTTCGATGCTGATCATGGCGGGCAGGGTGCGAACCGGTCAGACGGCGCGACGCACCATCAGTTCCTTGATTTTGCCGATCGCCTTCGTCGGGTTCAGGTTCTTCGGGCACACGTCGACGCAGTTCATGATCGTGTGGCAGCGGAACAGGCGGTACGGGTCTTCGAGGTTGTCCAGGCGTTCTGCGGTGGCCTCGTCACGGCTGTCGGCGATGAAGCGGTAAGCCTGCAGCAAACCTGCGGGGCCGACGAACTTGTCAGGGTTCCACCAGAAGCTCGGGCAGCTCGTCGAGCAGCTCGCGCACAGGATGCACTCGTACAGGCCGTCGAGCTCTTCGCGCTCCTCGGGGCTCTGCAGGCGCTCCTTCTCGGGCGGCACGTTGTCGTTCTGAAGGTACGGCTTGATCGAGTTGTACTGCTTGAAAAACTGCGTCATGTCGACGATCAAGTCGCGAATGACGGGCAGGCCCGGCAGCGGCTTGAGAACGATCGTGCCCTTGAGCGTGAGCATGTTGGTCAGGCAGGCCAGACCGTTCTTGCCGTTGATGTTCATCGCGTCGGAGCCGCAGACGCCTTCGCGGCAGGAGCGGCGGAATGACAGCGTCGGGTCTTGCGCCTTGAGCTTCATGAGGGCATCGAGCAGCATGCGCTCGTGACCGTCGAGTTCGACCTCGATCGTCTGCATGTACGGCTTGGCGTCCTTGTCCGGGTCGTAGCGGTAGATCTGGAATGTGCGCTTCATCGTGTTGACCTTTGATGTTTTTCTTGGGGGGTGCTTAGAAGGTGCGAACTTTCGGCGGCACCGAATCGACCGTCAGCGGCTGCAGGCGGACCGGCTTGTAAGTCAGCTTGTTGTCGCCGGTATGCCAGAGGGTGTGCTTCATCCACTCGGCGTCGTTGCGGCCCAGTGGTGCCACCGGGTCGTCTGCCGGCCGCTCGTAGTCTTCGACCGTGTGGGCGCCGCGGCATTCGGTGCGTGCTGCGGCCGAAACCATGGTCGCCTGCGCCACCTCGATCAGGTTGTCGACTTCCAACGCTTCGATGCGGGCAGTGTTGAAAACGCGCGACTTGTCCTTGAGCGTGATCGCGTTCACGCGGTCGCGAACGGCGGCGATCTTGGCGACGCCTTCATCCATCGAGTCCTGCTTGCGAAAGACCGCCGCATGCTGCTGCATGATCGTTCGAATCTCGTTGGCAACGTCCTGCGCGTACTCGCCGGAGGTCGATGCTTCAAGCTGGTTCAGGCGGGCGAGCGAACGGTCGGCAGCGTCGGCCGGCAGCGCCTTGTGCTCCTTCAACTTGTCGTTGAACTCCACGATGTGGTTGCCCGCCGCGCGGCCAAACACCAGCAGGTCGAGCAACGAGTTCGTGCCCAGGCGGTTCGCTCCGTGCACGCTCACGCAGGAGCATTCGCCCACCGCGTAGAGGCCGTTGACCGCAACGCTCTTGTTGTCTGCGTCCTGGATGACGACCTGACCGTTGATGTTGGTCGGGATGCCGCCCATCTGATAGTGGATGGTCGGCACCACCGGGATCGGTTCCTTCGTGACGTCGACGTTCGCGAAGTTGATGCCGATCTCGTACACCGAGGGCAGGCGCTTGTGGATGGTGTCAGCGCCCAGGTGGTCGAGCTTCATGTGGATGTAGTCCTTGTTGGGACCGCAGCCGCGACCTTCCTTGATTTCCTGGTCCATCGAGCGCGACACGAAGTCGCGCGGTGCCAGGTCCTTCATGGTGGGCGCATAGCGCTCCATGAAGCGTTCGCCGTTGCTGTTGAGCAGGATGGCGCCTTCGCCGCGGCAGCCTTCGGTCAGCAGCACGCCGGCGCCGGCCACGCCGGTCGGGTGGAACTGCCAGAACTCCATGTCCTGCAGCGGAATGCCCGAGCGTGCGGCCATGCCCAGGCCGTCGCCGGTGTTGATGAAGGCATTGGTCGAGGCCTGGAAGATCCGCCCGGCACCGCCGGTGGCCAGCAGCACGGTCTTGGCCTGCAGGATGTGCAGGTCGCCGGTTTCCATCTCGAGCGCGGTCACGCCGACCACGTCGCCTTCGTCGTCGCGGATCAGGTCGAGCGCCATCCACTCGACGAAGAACTGCGTGCGGGCCTCGACGTTCTTTTGATACAGCGTGTGCAGCATCGCGTGGCCGGTGCGGTCGGCTGCGGCGCAGGCGCGCTGCACCGGCTTTTCACCGTAGTTGGCCGTGTGGCCGCCGAACGGGCGCTGGTAGATCGTGCCGTCGGGGTTGCGGTCGAAAGGCATGCCGAAGTGTTCGAGCTCGTAGACGACCTTCGGGGCTTCGCGGCACATGAACTCGATAGCGTCCTGGTCGCCGAGCCAGTCGGAGCCCTTGATCGTGTCGTAGAAGTGGTAGTGCCAGTTGTCCTCGCTCATGTTGCCGAGCGATGCACCCACGCCGCCTTGCGCGGCGACCGTATGCGAACGGGTCGGGAACACCTTGGAGAGCACGGCCACGTTGAGGCCGGCGCGCGCCAGTTGCAGCGAGGCACGCATGCCCGAGCCGCCGGCGCCGACGATGACGACGTCGAACTTGCGCTTGGTGATTTGGTCTTTGGTGTAAGCAGTCATCGGTCAGAGTCTCCAGAGCACTTGAATGGCCCAACCCGCGCAACCCACAAGCCAGACGATCGTGAAAATTTGCAGGGCGAGGCGGATGCCGACGGGTTGGACGTAATCCATCCAGATGTCGCGCATACCCACCCATACGTGGTAGAGGATCGAAGCGATCACCACGAAGGTAAGAACCTTCATCCATTGAGCCGAAAAGATACCGGCCCAGATGTCGTAGCCGATCGGGCCACGAGAGAAGATCACCTGCGCCAGCAGGATGATGGTGAAGATGGCCATCAAGGCGCCGGTGACGCGCTGGCTGAGCCAGTCGCGCAGACCGTAATGCGCGCCGACGACGATGCGCTTGGCGCCGTAGTTCACAGACATTTTTGACTCCTTTTCAGTACAGGCCGAACAGCTTGGCGCCGAGGACCAGCGTCAGCAGGATGCTGATCGCCAAAGTGGCGAGTGCCGAGTTGTGACCAAATTGCTTGTTCACCGCTGCATGGCTCACGTCCATCCACAAGTGACGCAATCCAGCGATGAAGTGGTGCAGGTAAGCCCAGATCAGCGCCAGCGCCACCAGCTTCAGGAACCAGCCCGGCGCGAAACCGATGCCGCTATTGAAGGCAGCCTTGAAGCGCGCGAAGGAGATCTCCGAGGACACGGACGTGTCGAACATCCAGATGATGAAGGGCAACAGCAAAAACATCATCGCGCCGCTCACGCGGTGCAGGATCGACACGATGCCCGCCGGCGGCAGGCGGTAGGTGGTCAGATCGGTAAAGGCGTTGATGTTGCGGAACTGGCGTCGCGGCGGACGGGGTGTGTTGGCAAGCTCGGTCATGGGGGCTTTCGTTGCTTTTTCGAGGGGACAGCTTGTTCTTTGGCGGAAATGCAAACAACGCAAAATTCTATTGCAATGCACCATCGAGCAGCGTGCGACGGTGCGGCGCCGCACTGGAATGGTCGGATGCAGCCGCGTCGGCGGCGGTCAGGCCGATGCGCCAGATGCCAGCGCACCCGTGGAACTGGCTTGGCCAGGCCGCCGGGTGCGCCCCCCTCGAGGGGGCGGCGGCGACACGCAGTGCGCCGCTTCGGGAGTGGTTTCAGTTCAGCCAAGTTCGTTCCGATAATGGTGCGTCTGGGTGCGATAGAGCCCACGGCGCAGTTCCATGGGCGTGTCGTGGTAGGTGTGCGCAACGCGCTCGACGCTCAACAGCGGCATGCCGGCCGCGACGTCCAGCAAGACGGCCTGCTCGGCGTCGGGCAGCACAGCGCGGATTTTTTCCTCGGCGCGCACCATGCGCACGCCAAACTCGGTCTCGAACATGGCGTACATCGGCCCTCGGGAGGCGCGCAGGCGCTCTGCGGTCAGTCCCTTGAAGGGCGTGCCCGGCAGCCAGAGGTCTTCGAGAATGGTCGGTACACCGCGGTAGGCCAGCACCCGGCGCACCTGCAGCACCGGGTCGCCGGTGCGCAGTGCCAGCGCACGTGCGACCTCTGCCGAAGCCCGCTGCCGCCGGCAATCGACGATGGTGCGCTCGGCCGGCCCCTCGGCGGCGGTGTCGCCGCTGTCGGGCACCAGTTTCAGGAAGCGGTACTGCACATGCTGTTCGGCGTGGGTCGCCACGAACGTGCCCTTGCCCTGTCGCCGCACGACGAGGTTCTCGGCGGCGAGTTCGTCGATGGCCTTGCGTACAGTGCCCTGGCTGACGCGGAAGCGCGCGGCGAGATCGATTTCGCTCGGGATCGGCTCGCCCGGCTTCCATTCGCCGGCCTGCAGGCTCTGCAGGATCAAGGTCTTGATCTGCTGGTAGAGCGGGCTGAAGGAGGGCGTGGCGGGCTCGGCGAGTGTCGGCGTGTTCATGGCGGGGCGCGTCGCGCGGTGTGCGGGAGGGGCGCGAAGAGGCTGTATCTTATATAAGACATAAGACGCGCGTGCTCACGATCGCGAATCGGCTTAAAATGCCGGCCGGTTCCGCGCCTCGGACATGTTCGCCGCGAGGCCCTGGCAGCCGCCCGCGCCTGCCGCCACCGTTTTCACCACCTTCTGGAGTCTTTCCCATGAGCAAAAAGCCTGTTCGCGTTGCCGTTACCGGTGCCGCCGGCCAAATCGGTTACGCCCTGTTGTTCCGCATCGCATCCGGCGAAATGCTGGGCAAGGACCAACCGGTCATCCTGCAATTGCTCGAAGTCCCGGTCGAAGGTCCGCAGAAAGCCCTGAAGGGTGTGATGATGGAACTCGACGACTGCGCCTTCCCGCTGCTCGTCGGCATGGAAGCCCACAGCGATCCGATGACCGCCTTCAAGGACGTCGACTACGCGCTGCTCGTCGGTTCGCGTCCGCGCGGCCCGGGCATGGAACGTGCCGAACTGCTGGCCGTCAACGGCGCCATCTTCACGGCGCAGGGCGCTGCACTGAACGCAGTGGCCAGCCGCAACGTCAAGGTGCTGGTGGTGGGCAACCCGGCCAACACCAACGCCTACATCGCCATGAAGAGCGCCCCCGACCTGCCGCGCGAAAACTTCACCGCCATGCTGCGCCTGGACCACAACCGCGCTGCCAGTCAGATCGCCGCCAAAACGGGCAAGGCCGTGGCCGACATCGAAAAGCTCACCGTCTGGGGCAATCACTCGCCCACGATGTACGCCGACTACCGCTTCGCGACCATCGGTGGCGAAAGCGTCGCCAAGATGATCAACGACCAGGAATGGAACGCCAACACCTTCCTGCCGACCGTCGGCAAGCGCGGCGCGGCCATCATCGAAGCCCGTGGTTCGTCGTCGGCCGCTTCGGCTGCCAACGCCGCCATCGACCACATGCGCGACTGGGCCCTGGGCTCGCAAGGCAAGTGGGTGACGATGGGCGTGCCGTCCAACGGCGAATACGGCATTCCGAAGGACGTCATGTTCGGCTTCCCGGTCACCACCGAAGGCGGCAAGTACAAGATCGTCGAAGGCCTGGAAATCGACGCTTTTAGCCAGGAACGCATCAACAAGACGTTGGAAGAGCTGCAAGGCGAACAAGCCGGTGTCGCCCACCTCGTCAAGTAAGCACGCCCACGTCGATGCTCGATTGGAACCCTGCGCTCTACACCCGCTTCGAGGATGAGCGTACGCGCCCGGCAGCCGAACTGCTGTCGCGCGTTCCTTTGGCTGAGGCGGCCCGTGTGGTCGACCTCGGCTGCGGGCCCGGCAATTCCACCGAGTTGCTGGCACGCCGCTTCCCGCAGGCGGACGTGCTGGGCATCGACAACTCCGAGGCCATGCTGGTCAGTGCGCGCAAGCGCCTGCCGCAGGCCCGGTTCGAATTGGGCGACATCGGCCGCTGGACGCCCGCTGCCGCCCCTGACCTTATTTACGCCAATGCAGCCCTGCAGTGGGTGCCCGATCACAAAACGTTGATCCCGCGCCTGTTTGCTGCCTTGGCTCCGGGTGGCGCGCTCGCCATCCAGATGCCCGACAACCGGGCCGAACCCACGCATCGCCTGATGCGCGATGTTGCTTCCGAAGCACCTTGGAAAGCGGCCATCGGGGATGCCGACAAGCTGCGCACCGAACTGCTCTCCATCGGTGGCTATTACGACCTGCTGGCGCGCGACGCGGCCCACGTCGACGTCTGGCACACCGTCTATCAGCACCCCATGGCGTCGGCCGCAGCCATCGTCGAATGGGTCAGCAGCACGGGGCTCAAGCCCTTCGTCGATCCGCTCGACGCCGAGCTGAAAGCCAGCTACCTCGCCACCTACGAACACCGCGTCGCGCAGGCCTATCCGCCGCGCGCAGACGGCCGGCTGCTCCTGGCGTTTCCGCGCATGTTCATCGTGGCTCGCAAGGCATGAGCACGTCGTCGCCATCCCCGCGCGACGTGCTCCTGGGCGCGCAGGCCGGCGCCGTCGTGCTGCCTGTATGCGATCACTACAGCGGCGTCGAAGCGCGCATGAAGAAGAGCCTCGCGCTCCAGGCCGAGATGGCCGAGGAATTTGGCGCCTGTGTGTTCGACGTCACGCTCGACTGCGAAGACGGTGCCCCAGTGGGCGGAGAGGCCGATCACGCCGAGCTCGTGACCGGGCTGGCGCTGGCCGCTGCGCCGGCGATGCGCGTCGGCGTGCGCGTGCACCCGGTCGACCATGCGGCCTTCGACGCCGATGTCGCCACCATCGCCGGCCGTGCCGGCCAGCGGCTGAGCCACCTGATGGTGCCCAAGGTCGAATCGGTCGACGATGTCGAGAAGGCGGCCGCAGCACTTGATGCCGCCGGCGCCGGGCAACTGCCGCTGCATGTGCTCATCGAATCGCCTCTGGCGGTGCAACGCGCCTTCGACATCGCCGCCCATCCGCGCGTGCAGTCGCTCAGCTTCGGGCTGATGGACTTCGTCTCGGCCCACGCCGGTGCCATTCCGGCCGACGGCATGGGCGTGGCCGGACAGTTCAGCCATCCGCTCGTCGTGCGCGCCAAGCTCGAGATCGCCTCGGCCGCCCATGCCCACGGCAAGGTGCCTTCGCACTGCGTCGTGACCGAATTCAGCAACGTCGAGGCTCTGCGTGCCGCGGCGAAACGGGCTGCCGCCGAGTTCGGCTACACCCGTATGTGGAGCATTCACCCCAGCCAGATCCGCCCGATCCTCGAGGCCTTCGCGCCCGACGAAGGCCAGATCGAACTGGCCACGCGCATCGTCGATGCAGCGGTGCGCCAGGACTGGGCGCCCGTCAGCATCGACGGCACACTCCACGACCGCGCGAGCTACCGCCATTTCTGGCAAGTGCTCGAGCGCGCCCATGCCACAGGCCGTGCGCTTCCCAACGAAGCGCTGGCCTGGTTTCCCTCCTCGAACACCCAGACAACCGCTCCTCCAAGGAACCCTCGATGATCTCCAAGACCTTTGCCCTGATCGCCGCCGCCGCGCTGGCTCTTCCGCTGGTTGCCACCGCGCAGACCACGGCCTCCAAGCCGGCTGCCAAGGCCGCAGCCAAGCCAGCCGCCAAGCCCGCTGCCACCAAGACGGCCGCGAAGAAGCCGACCCGGCAAGTCACCCGCCGCGCCGCCAAGGCCGTGGAAGAAGTCACCCCGATCGACACCAGCACCGACATCACACTGAGCGAAGCCGACCTGGCCGTGGCCCAGCGCGTGCACACCGGCAAGATCCAGTGCGAACTCGGCGCCGACGTGACCGTGACCGCTGACGACAAGAAGGCCGGCTTCTTCACCGTGTCCACCAAGGGCGCGCGTTACCGCATGCACCCGGTTGAAAGCCGCACCGGCGCCATCCGTCTGGAAGATCCGCGCGCCGGCGCGATGTGGCTGCAGATCGCCAACAAGTCGATGCTGATGAACCAGAAGGAAGGCCTGCGCCTGGCGGACGAATGCATGGCGCCGGCCCAGGTCGCCTTCGCTGAAGAAATGAAGAAGAACCCGCCCAAGAGCCTGTTCGAAGGTGCCGACGCGCCAGCGAGCGGCGTCGCCAAGAAGTAACGAGGGCGGTTGAAAGGCGCAGCTCTTGCTTGGGCCAGAGCTGCCGCCGCTGCGCCCGTCGTCCCAGTTTCCGGAGAAAAAAAGATGTTGCAAGCCTACGTTGACCATGTCGCCGAGCGCGCCGCGCTCGGTATCCCGCCTTTGCCCCTCACCGCCAAGCAGACCGGCGAAGTGATCGAGCTGATGAAGAACGCGACGTCGAAAGACGGCGAGTTCCTGCTGAACCTCATCACCTACCGCGTGCCCGCCGGCGTCGACGACGCGGCCAAGGTCAAGGCCAGCTACCTGGCGGCGGTGGCGCACGGCACCGAGAAGAGCCTTCTGCTGTCGCGCGCCCGTGCCACGGAGCTGCTCGGCACCATGCTCGGCGGCTACAACATCAGCCCGATGATCGACCTGCTCGACGATGCCGAAGTCGGCGCCGTTGCGGCCGAAGGCCTCAAGAAGACGCTGCTGATGTTCGACCAGTTCCACGACGTCAAGGAAAAGGCCGACAAGGGCAACGCCAACGCCATCGCCGTGCTGCAGAGCTGGGCCGATGCCGAGTGGTTCACCAGCCGGCCCGAAGTGCCTCAGAGCATCACCGTCAGCATCTTCAAGGTGGCAGGCGAAATCAATACCGACGACCTGTCGCCCGCACCCGATGCGACGACGCGTCCCGACATCCCGATGCACGCGCTGGCGATGCACAAGAACGCGCGCCCCGGCATCGTGCCGGAAGAAGACGGCAAGCGCGGCCCGGTCAAGTTCATCGAAGACCTGCGCGCCCGCGGACACCTGGTGGCCTACGCCGGCGACGTGGTCGGCACCGGCTCGTCGCGCAAGAGCGCCACCAACTCCGTGCTGTGGTTCACCGGAGAAGACATCCCGTACGTGCCCAACAAGCGCTTCGGCGGCGTCTGCCTGGGCGGCAAGATCGCGCCGATCTTCTACAACACGATGGAAGATTCGGGCGCGCTGCCGATCGAACTCGACGTGAGCCAGATGGAGATGGGCGACGTGGTCGAACTGCGTCCCTACGAAGGCAAGGCGCTCAAGGACGGCAAGGTCATCGCCGAGTTCTCGGTGAAGAGCGACGTGCTGTTCGACGAAGTGCGCGCCGGTGGCCGCATTCCGCTGATCATCGGCCGCGGCCTCACCACCAAGGCGCGCGAAGCGCTGGGCCTGCCGGTGTCGACGCTGTTCCGCCTGCCGGTCAGCCCGGTCGACACGAAGAAGGGCTTCTCGCTCGCGCAGAAGATGGTCGGACGCGCCTGCGGCTTGCCTGAAGGCATGGGCGTGCGCCCCGGCACCTACTGCGAGCCGAAGATGACCAGCGTGGGTTCGCAAGACACCACCGGCCCGATGACGCGCGACGAACTGAAAGACCTGGCCTGCCTGGGCTTCTCGGCTGATCTCGTCATGCAGTCGTTCTGCCACACCGCGGCGTACCCGAAGAAGGTCGACGTGAAGATGCACCACGAGCTGCCGGACTTCATGGCCACCCGCGGCGGCGTCTCGCTGCGTCCGGGCGACGGCGTGATCCACAGCTGGCTCAACCGCCTGCTGACGCCCGACACCGTCGGCACCGGTGGCGACAGCCACACCCGCTTCCCGATCGGTATCAGCTTCCCGGCCGGTTCCGGCCTCGTGGCTTTCGCGGCCGCCACTGGCGTCATGCCTCTGGACATGCCCGAATCGGTGCTGGTGCGCTTCAAGGGCAAGATGCAGCCCGGCGTCACGCTGCGCGACCTGGTCAATGCCATTCCGCTGTACGCCATCAAGGCGGGTCTGCTGACTGTCGCCAAGCAAGGCAAGAAGAACATCTTCTCCGGCCGCATTCTGGAGATCGAGGGCCTGCCAGACCTGAAGGTGGAACAAGCCTTCGAGCTGAGCGATGCTTCGGCCGAACGCTCGGCCGCCGGCTGCACGGTGCACCTGAACAAGGAACCGATGATCGAGTACATCAACAGCAACATCACGCTGATGCGCTGGATGATCGCCGAGGGTTACGCCGACGGCCGCACGCTGGCTCGCCGCATTGCCGCTCAGGAAGCCTGGCTCAAGGACCCTCAGCTGCTCAAGGGCGACGACGACGCCGACTACGCGGCCGTCATCGAGATCGACCTGGCCGACATCCACGAGCCGATCTGCGCCTGCCCGAACGACCCGGACGACGTCAAGACGCTGTCCGATGTCGCCGGCGCCAAGATCGACGAGGTGTTCATCGGCTCTTGCATGACCAACATCGGCCACTTCCGCGCGGCGTCGAAGCTGCTGGAAGGCAAGCGGGACATCCCGGTCAAGCTGTGGATCGCGCCGCCGACGAAGATGGACGCGCAACAGCTCACCGAAGAAGGCCATTACGGCGTGTTCGGCAATGCCGGCGCGCGCACCGAGATGCCGGGTTGCTCGCTGTGCATGGGCAACCAGGCGCAGGTGCGCGAAGGCGCGACAGTGATGTCGACCAGCACGCGCAATTTCCCGAACCGCCTGGGCAAGAACACCAATGTGTACCTCGGCAGCGCGGAGCTGGCCGCCATCTGCTCGCGCCTGGGCCGCATTCCGACCAAGGAAGAGTACATGGCGAGCGTCGGCGTGCTCGATGCGTCGAGCGAGCAGATCTATCAGTACCTGAACTTCGACAAGATCGAGGACTACCAGTCGGTGGCCGACGGCGTCGCCGCCTGACGATCAGCTCGACGGCGTGCGGCAACTCGCCGACCGCCGGATCGAACAGAAAAGCCCGCTTCGGCGGGCTTTTTCGATGGCGCTCGCTGGCGAGGCTACTCGGCCAATTGCGGCAACGCGCTGACCCCGAACCCCGCAGCGATGACCGCCAGCAGCGTGTCCCCGAAGCCGCCGCGCGCCCGTGCATCCACGCGCGCGCTCGTCGAGACGCGCGGTGCGGCGCTCCAAGCGATGCGTGCCCCAGTGGCCTGAAGGGCCTCGACCAAGGCGACATCCTCGCTGCATGCAAGGGCGGGAAAGCCGCCGGCACGCACATACGCAGCTGCGGACACGCCGAGGTTGGCGCCGTGAATGTGCCGGTGGTTGTCTGCATCGGTGTACGTGCACGCGAAATGAGCGCGCAATGACTCCGCCAAATCACCGTGCAGGCTCCAGTCGTCCACGCCGATCGAGCCGCACACCGCATCGGCGTGAAGTTCGAGTTGACGTACGAGCCAGTCTGGCGAAACGCGCGTGTCGGCGTCGGTGAAGGCGAGCCAACGAGCGCCCTCGTCGAGCAGCACCTGGGCGCCTGCAGCACGTGCATGGCCCACGTTGCGCGCCGAAACCGTCAATGTGCGCACGCCGAGCGACAGGGCGATCGGGCCGGTCGCGTCGCTGCAGCTGTCGAGCACGAACAGCACTTCGACCGGTTCGCCCCGCAAGGCCGGGTGGCGGGCCGCCATTCGAAGGTCGGCCACGCTGGCGGCAATGTGCGCCTCCTCGTTGTGCGCCGGGACGACGATGCCGATCACCGGATGCCCTCTCGCTGCGCCACGGAGCGCGGATCGCGGCACCAGACTTCGAGCAGAAAGTCGTCCTCGGCATGGCTCACCGTGCGTGTCAGGCCGGTGGCGGCGAAGGTGGCATGCACGGCATCGGTCGGAAGCGCACGCGCGTCGAAGTCGGGCCGCCAGTTGCAGGCAACCAGCACGCCATCCGTGCTGAGCGCCGCTGCGCAGGCGTGCGACAGCGTCTGCATGGCGGCCTGATCCAAAAAATAGCCGATCTCGCTGACCACGATCAAGTCGAAAGGCCCTTCATCGGTGGGAAAGTCCTCGGGCAAGGCATGCGACGCGACGCGGACATTGCCGAGATCGGCTGTGCGTGTCTCCGCAGAGGCCCGAGCCTGCGGGCTGAAATCGCTCGCCAACACCCGGTCGCATCGCGCGGCCAGCGCAGCGGTCAGTTCACCGGCTCCGCAACCTGGTTCGTACGCGTTGGCGTAGCGGCGATGCGGCAATGCAGCGAGCAGGATCTCGCGCTTGCGCGCCTCGTACCAGCGCGTGCGCAGTCCATAGGGATCTTCGCTGTCGCCATAGAGCGTCTCGAAATAGGCGAGGCGGTCGGCGGCAGCGGTGTCGGGGGAGGCGAGGGCGGTCATGGAAACATCACGAGAAGAAAATCTCGAAAGGGCGATGCGCACGCTGCACCGTCGTGCTGCGCAGGATCGGGCCCGCACCGGTCGAAGGATCGGCAAGCAACTGGCTCGTGAAGGCGTCCACAGCCCTGCGTTTCAGCCGATTCGCTGTGCCGTCGAGCGCAAGACGCGATGCACGATGCCATGGAAGACGCGCGTCGCCTGGTTCGGCCCAGTGCCAGGCCCAAACCGGAACTTCGATCAGCCGCGCCCCGGCGCCTGCAGCGGCCGTTGCACAGGCTCTGCCCGTCGCCTCGTGGTCGGGGTGACCGTCGTGGCGCCACGTGGTGAACACGACATCCTTCGGATGCAGCAGCGCCGTCAGCATCTGTGCGAGCACGCTGCTTGACGCCTCCAATCCGCCGTCTGGAAGCCCCAAGCGAATCGCGCGCGCAGGGCCGTCGATGCGCAGGCCCAGGCAATCCCAGGCGCGGCGACTTTCAAGTGGCCTTTCCGCGGCCAGGCGCTGCGCACTCCATTCGGGGGAGCCTGGATGGCTGGCGGTGCCGTCCGTCACCGCGACGATCAACATCTCGCGCTCGAGTGGCGCCAGTTGCGCGAGCAGGCCGCCGACAGCAAGCACCTCGTCGTCGGGATGGGGCGCGACGACAACCGCACGGCGGCCCGCAGGGACCAGCGTGGCGGCGTCGACCGGCGCGATCGCCTGGGCGTCCAGCCAAGGGATCCAGGCATCCTCAGTCGTGCCGAGCCCTGCGATCTCGCGTTCGTCGGCTACAGCAGCCATGGTTGCTCCGCCGGGGGCAGAAGCGACGCGCCCAGCGCAGCCAGGTCGCGTTCGGCATGGCTCTGCCGAAGAAAGACCGGAAGGTCGGCCATCGCGCGGGCGAAACGCGCGTCGCGGCACAGGGGTGCGGCGCCCAGCGCACGTCCTGCGTGCGTCAGCACCTCGGTCGCTGCGGCTTCGATCACCATGCGGGCGCGCAGTGCAGGCTGCTGCGCGCTGGACGAAGGGTGCTCGTCGATCCAAGCTGCGGTCTCCCGCAACACGGTTGAGGCGCCTGCCAGCGCGACGTCGATGGCACCCAGATGAGCCATCCGGTGCGCGTCGGGCTTGGGGCCACAGCGCTGACGGGTCATCTCCGCGATGCCCGCAGCACCGCCGTACCAACAGGCTGCGATGCCCGCGCCGCCTTGCCAGAAGCCGGGGCGCGCGACGTAATCGCCGGGCTCGCCGACCGGCATCGCCACCGCGCCGTCGAATCGCACATCGACACTGCGGGTCGCGGCCATGCCGACAGCTTCCCAACCGCTGTCACTGACCTTCACCCCGTCCTGTGACAGGCTGACGGCGGCCAGGCAGGGCGCACCGGCTGCATTCCACGCGCTGACGATGGCATGCGTCACGCTGTGCGCGCCAGAGCACCAGGCTTTGGTGCCGTGCAATTCCCACTTTCCGCCTGCAGCTTCTACCAGTTCGACGCGTGCGTCCGGCGGCTCGGCACACCAAGTGCCCCAGCGACTGCGTGCGGGAGGCTCCGCGCCGCCCAGTTCGGCGAGGATTGCCAAAGCATCGGTGTGGCCTTCGAACAGCTTGACCAACGACAGATCGTGAGCGGCCACAGACGCCAGTATTTGCCAGCGTTCGAGCGTCCGGCCCGAACCTGGCAGCGGCAAGGCGTCGAATCCGCCGTCCACCAGATTACTCAAGGCAACCGGCGAAGGGGCGGCCTCGAACACCGACCGAAGTCGCCTGTCTGCGCGGGCGGCGAGCATGGTCGACCCGCGGTCAACCGATATTGAGCTTCTTGTGTTCGCCCATGTCCTTGGGCGTGTCGCCCGTCACGGCGGCCTTCATCATCTTGAAAATCTGGACCATCTTGCTGTCGTCGACGTCCCAGAATTCGGCGTTGTCGATGTGAACGGTGAGCAGGCCCAGGTTGGGGTCGGTCACGCCGGCGGGGAACCAGGCCTTGGCCATGGGCGTGAAAAGCTCTTCCTTCTTGGCCTGGTCTTCGAGCAGCGATGCGCGGCCCGCGATCGACACGTAGCTGTCCTTGTCCGGGTTGGCGTAGGAGACGTTGACGGCGTTGTCGGCCGCGACGTTGCGCACGATCTCACCGTCCTTCGGAACGAAGAAATACAAGGTGGCGCCTTCGTCGATCGACTTGTTCTGGGTCGTCAGTGGATGGCTGTGCAGCAGACCGTCGTGGTGACGGTGCACGAACATGCCGAAGCGCGTCTCCTTGATCAGGTCGAAGAGTTTTTGGTGGTCGTTGGAAGCGGTCATGGTGCGTTGTCCTTTTTGTTTGGTTCCGCACCAAGATAAGGATCGGCGCATTGGGATCGCCCTCACGAATGCCGCGAATCGGTGTGGGCCGCCGCCGACGATCATCCAGAGCGTGCGTGCGGCGGGCTCCGACGCGGTAGATGGCCCATCGCGGCGGGGCTGCGGTGCACGGCCATCCCTCCGACAGCCAGTGACTTCGAAGCCTGCTATCTTTATGGCGCTTCCACGATCAACAGGAGTTTTCATGGCCCAGACACCGGCACATCCCTTCGCATCCGCGCTCAAGACATTCAAGACGGCGTCGGGAGGTTCTGGCAAGTACTGGTCGTTGAAAGAGCTCGCCAAGCAGTACCCGAACATCGCCAAGCTGCCGGTGTCGCTGCGCATCGTGCTCGAGTCGGTCATGCGGAATTGCGACGGTCAGAAGGTGGGTGTCGATAACGTCGCCCAACTGGCCAACTGGCAACCGAACGCCGAACGCACCGAGGAAATTCCTTTCGTCGTCACCCGCGTGGTGCTGCAAGACTTCACGGGCGTGCCACTGCTCGCCGACCTGGCCGCCATGCGCAGCGTGGCGCAGAAGCTCAATAAGAGCCCCAAGACGATCGAGCCGCTGGTGCCCGTCGACCTGGTCGTCGACCATTCGGTGATGGTCGACCACTACGGCACCCCCAAGGCGCTCGACCTGAACATGAAGCTGGAATTCCAGCGCAACAACGAGCGCTACGAGTTCATGAAGTGGGGCATGCAGGCCTTCGACACCTTCGGCGTCACGCCGCCGGGCTTCGGCATCGTGCACCAGGTGAATCTCGAGTACCTCGCGCGCGGCGTCTACAAGGCGGCCGACGACAAGGCTGACGTGCCCACGTACTACCCCGACTCGCTGGTCGGCACCGACAGCCACACCACCATGATCAACGGCATTGGCGTGGTCGGCTGGGGCGTGGGCGGCATCGAGGCCGAGGCCGCGATGCTCGGCCAGCCCGTGTACATGCTGACGCCCGACGTGGTCGGCTTCGAGCTCACCGGCAAGTTGCGCGAAGGCGTGACCGCGACCGACCTGGTGCTCTTCGTCACCGCCATCCTTCGCGGCGAGAAGGTGGTGGGCAAGTTCGTCGAGTTCTTCGGCCCCGGCGCCGCGTCGATCGCCGTGCCCGACCGCGCGACCATCGGCAACATGGCACCCGAGTACGGCGCCACGATGGGCTTCTTCCCGGTCGACGAGATGACGCTGGCGTATTTCAAGGGCACCGGCCGCACCGACAAGGAAATCGAGCGCTTCGAGGCTTACTACAAGGCGCAAGGCCTGTTCGGCATGCCCGCGCCCGGCGAACTCAATTACACGAAGATCGTGCGCCTCGACCTCGGCACCGTGTCGCCCAGCCTGGCCGGCCCGAAGCGCCCGCAAGACCGCATCGACCTCGGCCACCTGTCGACCAAGTTCTCCGAGCTCTACAGCAAGCCGAACGATGCCAACGGCTTCAACCAGCCGGCCGACAAGCTGAAGATCCGCTACCCGCTCACCCAGAGCGGACAGGGCCATGACGCCGAGGCTCCGGCCCCTGCGCCCGGCGCACCGCGTCAGGTGGTCGAGATGGTCGCCAATCGCTCGACCAAGGCCGCCGCCCACGTGAGCGCCAACGCCCCGGCCGCGCCCAAGGGGCAGGTCACCATCGGCAACGGCGACGTGCTGATCGCAGCGATCACGTCGTGCACCAACACGTCCAACCCGAGTGTGCTGCTGGCCGCCGGCCTGCTGGCGAAGAAGGCGGTCGAGGCGGGCCTCACCGTGAAGCCGCACGTCAAGACCTCGCTGGCACCCGGCTCGCGCATCGTCACCGAGTACCTCGAGAAGGCCGGCCTGCTGCCGTACCTGGAGAAGCTGGGCTTCTACCTTGCGGGCTACGGCTGCACGACCTGCATCGGCAACGCCGGCGACCTGACGCCGGAGATCAACGAAGTCATCACCGACAACAACCTGGTGGCGGCCGCAGTGCTCTCGGGCAATCGCAATTTCGAAGCGCGCATCCACCCGAACCTGAAGGCGAACTTCCTGGCGTCGCCGCCGCTGGTGGTGGCGTACGCCATCGCCGGCAACGTGATGGTCGACCTCATGACCCAGCCGGTGGGCAAGGGCAAGCACGGCAAGGACGTGTACCTGGGCGACATCTGGCCGACCGCCAAGGAGATCGACGACAACCTGCACTTTGCGATGAACGCGAAGGCCTTCCGCAAGAACTACGAACAGATCGCCGAGAACCCCGGCAAGCTGTGGAGCAGCATCAAGGGCGTGAGCGGCGACGTCTACAACTGGCCCACGTCGACCTACATCGCCGAGCCGCCGTTCTTCGAAGGCTTCAAGATGAAGCCCGCCGCGACCAACCCCGGCTTCTCGGGTGCGCGCGTGATGGCGCTGTTTGGCGACTCCATCACCACCGACCACATCTCGCCGGCCGGCGCCATCAAGGAAAGCTCGCCCGCAGGCATCTGGCTGAAGGCGCACGGCGTGCAGAAGGCCGACTTCAACAGCTACGGCTCGCGCCGCGGCAACCACGAGATCATGATGCGCGGCACCTTTGCCAACGTGCGCATCAAAAACCTCATGCTGCCGCCCGACGAGAAGGGCACGCAGGAAGAGGGTGGCCTCACGCTGTTCCAGCCGGGCAACGAGAAGATGTTTATCTACGACGCCGCGATGAAGTACATCGAGCAAGAAGTGCCCACCGTGGTCTTCGGCGGCGAGGAATACGGCACCGGCTCGTCGCGCGACTGGGCCGCCAAGGGCACGCAGCTGCTCGGCATCAAGGCCGTGGTGGCGCGCAGCTTCGAGCGCATTCACCGCGCCAACCTGGTCGGCATGGGCGTGCTCCCACTGCAGTTTCGCGGCGCCGATTCATGGCAGAGCCTGGGCCTGACCGGCCACGAGCGCATCGACGTGATCATCGAAGGCGAACTGCGGCCGATGATGGACGTGAAGCTGAACGTGCATCGCCCTGATGGCACGCACCAGGAAGCCACGGTGCGCCTTCGCATCGACACGCCGATCGAGGTGGATTACTACAAGCACGGCGGGATCTTGCCGTTTGTGTTGCGTCAACTGTTGGCGGCCTGAGAGGACAGAAGCCCGAATGAACAGTCGTTCTTGCTCACTGTCCTGACTCGGCATTCTTCTTCGAATGTTTGATGTGCAACGGTTGCCAGCAATCAATGCCAACAAAGAATGTCCGATCTGCATATTGCGGCCATCCCCACGTCGACCGGGCGGTGAGAGCGCCTGAGGGCTCCAGCGGCCACGCGCCGTGCGTCGTTACGGGTTCAGCGCGGCAAGACATCGACCAACGTTAGCCTTCTCATGCTAAGGTTTTGACCCGCGGAATCACACCAACTTCAACTTCGCGAATGCCAATGGGTGACAGGATCGCCATATCCGTGTCGCGGTCCCACTCTATGAGCCGCCCCTTGTGAAGCTTGCTGAGTACATCTCTATTAAAGTGGCTGCGCTGCGTGTGCTCTGTCCAATCGAACAGGTCCTCGCACGGAACTGCTGAATCCACTTCTGCATATAAAAGCAAGAGTGTTTGGTCGCGATATGTCAAAGTCGGATCGAGGATGCGCCTTCGACCCAGCACCGTCCAAGTCATGGGCAACTGGCGCTCGGCGATTGAGTCGCAAATTAACTTCGCATCCTCGAGTGGCACGCTATGGCAGACGCGAACAAGCTCGCACAAGCACCAATCCGCGAGACGAATTGCAGTCAATGCGTCAATTGCATTTGCATCGACTTCTCCACCAACGTGGCCAAAATCACGTTTGTTTCGCAACGTGAAGAGGAACGCGAGCGCTCGCGGCATCAGTATTCGTAGGCCCTCTGCGCCGGCGGTTTTCGGCACTTGCTCGAGCTTTTCGCATTCGCCCTTGAAGTTGTTTCCCAACCCTACACTGAGTGGCGTGCTCGCTCCTGTTAGTAGGTGTTGAAGCACACGCAGCAAGACCTCCGCAAGCTTGCCTGCTTGATGCCCTACCGTGTCGTGGTGCGGCTGAAGCGCGTTGTTCTTGACTGCCGCGTAGTTTCGAAGAAGCCGCTTTCGCAGATCATTCGGAATGGACGCGAGTGCAAGGTCGAGCTCGTTACTAGCGTCGCTTGTACTCATAGTCTCCGTCGGCATTTTCTTCTCGATCCAAAGCCTGCTCTCGGACAAGTCGCAACAAGGCGAGACGTAGTTGATCCGCACCTATTGTGAAACCGCGCCTGGTCTTGAGGTGTGCCTGAACCGCTTGCCCTGTCTTAGGAGCATCAAAAAACTTGTCTGCGATCAGTCCGAGCACCGCCGCTTTCGGTCCAAGTTGTCCAGACGTGCGCTTCGCGGCTGCCGCCGGCCTACCCGCCTTCTTCCCGGCCGGTGAGACCTTGTCCCTCTCTGGCACCGGTGATGAGGCGCCTATTTTGCCCACCCGCCGGGCCTTTTTTCGCAACGGCGATACCGCGCCCAAGGCATCGCGCGTCGGATTGGAGTTGGTTAGGCTCGCGAGATGTCCTTCACCCGGCGCCATGATTCGATACAAAAAGCCGCTGCCGTTTGGCACTCGATCGACGAGTTTGGCCGCTCTTGTCAAGGCCATGCGAATTGCGCTATCCGGCGCAGAGACACGGAATTTATCTCGCAAAACCTTTGCGATGTCACTTGGAGCCAACCCGTCAATGTTGTGCTCGTCCAAGGCTATCTTGAGAATCATAAGTGCGCGATCTAAGCCCGTGGCTGCGGAGGCGACACCTGGATGCTGTGTTGAGTTGATGCCTCTTAAGAGAGTGCCGACGGCGTCAGTATTAGGCAGGACGGCCGACGCGCCCTTGCCGCTGGTTTTTGATCGCACAGCTGTGCGCACAGGGGCCGCGGATGCAATATCTGCGTCCGGACCTTTGCCTAGGCTGCCGGCAGTCAGCAGCTCAAGCGCTCGGTTGAACGCGGCCTCCTGCATGTTGGCGGGCACCTGTTGAGCAATTTCGGAAGCTTGTTTGAACAGTTCTTTTAAGTCAGGCACAGTTCGCATCGTCACTCTTGAATCCCTCCGAGTTGGCAAGCCAAAAAACACCGCGGGCCCATTTGCGTGCAACAGGTCCGCCCTTTTGAGTTGGCCCTATCGCCCTAATGGTGATGCAATTGTTTCGAAGTGTAGGGCAGATGAGCGTTGCGCAGTGCCAAACCTCATTGAGCACAACTGGACCTTGGCGCCACCATCGTCGGCATCTGTTTTTGCAAGCAAGCAAGCACATGCCATTCAACTCGGCGGTCAGCATCCTGTCCGAAGCAGTGGTCAGTCGGCAGTCGCGGTCGTTCGTCGTCGGGGGCTAAACAGCTACTTCCGCCGCCTAGCTAGGCGTTCGCTGCGTCCTGCCGCGTTCCGTAACCTCGGCATGCCATCTAAGTGGGCACGCGGAGGTCGCTCAGCCCCTTCCCCTGCTGCGCGCTGCGGCAGATCGCGGCCGAAAACCACGACGAGGTTGCTAGAACGGTCGGGTGGCGGTCGCGGGACTCTGCGCCCAAATGCACGTTGAACCGCGCGGCACTAAGGTTTCGCAGCGATCTGCTGGTTTTAACGCCGAGGAAACAAATTGGCGGAGCGAGCGCCGACAGCATGGCTGTTTCGCGCCGAATATGCGCGTCGGACTGTGACCCAAGGGCTTCGTCGTGCTTGTTAGCCCTCTCGCTGGTTTTCGAGAATAATTCTCATCTTTATCTCGGTGGAATGTTCGGGTGACAACAACGACTCTGACGGCTGCGGCCGTGGGCCAAGGTGGCAACGCGCTGAGCTTGGATCAGCTTGCGATCAACGAATGGGCGACTGTGCTCGACGTACGGCGGCCTGACGCCGTTCAGGACAACGATCTAGTGATACGGCTCACCGAAATCGGGTTTGTGCCCGGCCAAGCTGTGCGCATCGTTGCGTCGGGCGCCCCCGGTCGCGAGCCGATCGCCGTCCGTCTCGGTCACACCACCTTCGCCCTGCGCCGCCACGAGGCATCGTTCATCCGCGTCACCTTGGGAGCAGCCAACCATGGTTGAGGCGACGCTCTCCTTCCGCCCCCATGCCGCCCAGCCGGCTCCGCGTTCGCCCGACCGCATCGCGCTGCTCGGCAACCCCAACTGCGGCAAGACCGCGCTCTTCAACCTGCTGACCGGCAGCCGCCAGAAGGTGGCCAACTACGCCGGCGTCACTGTCGAGCGCAAGGAAGGCGTGCTGGAGACTGCCGCGGGCCGGCGCGTGTTCGTGCTCGATCTGCCCGGCGCCTACAGCCTGAATGCGCTGTCGGCCGACGAGGCCGTCACGCGTGACGTCGTCACCGGCAAGTCCGGCGAAGCACTGCCCGACCTGCTGGTGCTGGTCACCGACGCGACCAACCTGCGCCTCAACCTGCGCCTGGTGCTCGAAGCCAAGAAGCTCGGGCTGCCGATGGTCATGGCGCTGAACATGACGGACATGGCGAAGAAGCAGGGCATCGCGGTCGACACGGCGGTGCTGTCACGCGAACTCGGCATTCCGGTGATCCAGACGGTCGGCGTGCACACGGGTGGCGCCAACGACCTGCTGGCCGCGCTCGACGCGCCGGTGGCCGCCGCCGCGCCCGTGCCGTGGGTGGCGCCTCAGCTCGACGACGTGCTGGCCACCCAGCGCGAGGTGCGCCGCATCCTCGGCCTGGCCGTGACCGAGCCGGTCGGCAGCCTGGCCACGAGCGACCGCATCGACCGCGTGGTGCTGCATCCGCTGTGGGGCATGCTGGTGCTGGCGGTCACGCTGTTCCTGATGTTCCAGGCGGTGTTCAGCTGGGCCAACGTGCCGATGGACGCCATCAAGGCCGGCACCGCATGGCTGGGCGAGGCGGTGAAGGCGGTGGTGCCCGAAGGCATGCTGCAAAGCCTGCTGGTCGACGGCGTGGTCGCCGGGCTGGGCGGGGTCATCGTGTTTCTGCCGCAGATCCTGATCCTGTTCCTCTTCATCCTCGCGCTCGAAGACTCCGGCTACCTGCCGCGTGCGGCCTTCCTGCTCGACCGCATCATGGGCACCGTGGGCTTGTCGGGCCGCTCGTTCATTCCGCTGCTGTCGAGCTTTGCCTGCGCCATTCCGGGCGTGATGGCGACGCGCACCATCAGCAACTGGCGCGACCGGCTGACGACCATCATGATCGCGCCGCTGATGACCTGCTCGGCGCGGCTGCCGGTGTATGCGCTGCTCATCGCGGCCTTCATCCCGGAGCAGACCGTGGGCCGTTTCTTCAACCTGCAGGGCATCGTGCTGTTCGCGCTGTACATCTTCGGCATCGTCTCGGCGATGGCCGTGGCCTGGGTGATGAAGCGATTCCGCGACAACACCTCGCACTCGCCGCTGATGATGGAACTGCCGGCGTACCGCTGGCCCAACCTGCGCAACCTGGCGCTGGGGCTGTACGAACGCGCGTGGATCTTCATCCAGCGCGTGGGCACGATCATCCTCACGTTGACGATCCTGCTGTGGTTCCTGTCGACCTTCCCGTCGCCGCCCGAAGGCGCGACCGGCCCGGCCATCCAGTACAGCCTGGCCGGCATCATCGGCCGCGGGCTGGAGCACATCTTTGCGCCCATCGGTTTCAACTGGCAGATCTCGATCGCGCTGGTGCCGGGCATGGCGGCGCGCGAGGTGGCCGTGGGCGCATTGGGCACGGTCTACGCGCTGTCGGCCACGGGCGACGCGGCCGCCACCGCGCTGGAGCCGCTGATCGCCGGCAGCTGGTCGCTCGCGACCGCGCTGTCGCTGCTGGTCTGGTACGTCTTTGCGCCGCAGTGCATTTCCACGCTGGCCGCGGTCAAGCGCGAGACCAACTCGTGGAAGTACGTGTGGATCATGGCGGGCTACCTGTTCGCGCTGGCGTACATTGCCTGCTTCATCACCTACCGCATCGCGGTCGCCTTCGGAGCCGGATGACATGACGCAGCAAATCATCGTCGGATTGATCGTCGCTCTCGCCGCGGTGTATGCGGTCTGGCGCTGGATGCCTGCAGGCTGGCGCCGCTCGGCCGCGACCAAGCTCGCGGCGGGTTCGCACCGCGCAGGCCTGGTCGATGCGCAACGCGCCGACGCGCTGGCCGCATCGCTCGGCAAGAGCTCGGGCTGCGGCGCGTGCGACAGCTGCGGTGCGTGCGGCACGGGCGCCAAGGCCAACGGCGCAAACGCGGCGCCCGAGCAGCCGGCGCAGCGCTCCGTGCGCTGAGCCATGCCTCTGCAGGTCCTGGTCGCGGGCGGCGGCATCGGCGGGCTGGCGAGCGCACTGGCACTTGCGCAGGCCGGTCACCGTGTCGAAGTCGTCGAGCAGTCGGCCGAGTTCGGTGAAATCGGTGCCGGCGTCCAGCTGGGCCCGAACGCCACGCGGCGTTTGCAGTCGCTGGGGTTGGGCGAGGCACTCGACGCCGTCGCTGCGCACCCTGACACGCTCCACGTGCGCTCGGCCAGTGACGATGGCGCGCTCGCGCAGCTCGCGCTCGGCAGCGCCATGCAGCGGCGCTACGGCGCGCCTTACCGCTGCGTGCACCGCGCCGACCTGCATGCACTGCTGCTGACGGCCGCGCGTGGCCGCGCCCAGATCACGCTTCACAGCGCCGCGCGCATCGTGCAGATCGAGGCCAGCGATGACGCCGTGGCCATGGGCACGGCCGATGCGCGCGCGTGGGAAGGCGATGCACTCGTCGGTGCCGATGGCCTGTGGAGCGTGGTGCGCCCTCGGCTCGAAGACGCCGGCGCCGCGCCGCGTCCCACGGGGCACACAGCGTGGCGCGGGCTCGTGGCGCAGGCCGCGTTGCCGTCCGCGTTGCGCAGCAACGACGTGCGCGTGTGGCTGGGGCATCGGCTGCACGCGCTGGTGTACCCGGTGCGCCGGGGCGAACTTCTCAACGTGGTGGTGCTGGCCGAAGCAGCGCCTGCTGGCGACGCACGCGACTGGAACCAGGCCACCAGCCTCGATGCACTCCAGCGGGCCACTGGCGCATGTTGCACGGCGTTGCAGGACTATCTGGTCGCCGTGCCGGCCTGGCGAGCGTGGACACTGCACGACCGCGCGCCGCTCAGCGATGCCGCGCAGATGGCGCACGAGCGCATCGCATTGGTCGGTGATGCCGCGCATCCGATGCTGCCTTACCTGGCGCAGGGCGCCGGCATGGCGATCGAAGACGCCGTGGCGCTGGGCGATGCCTTGCATGCCGTCGACAACCGGGCCTTGCCCGATGCTTTGCGCCACTATGCCGAGGCGCGCTGGCGGCGCAATGCGCAGGTGCAGGCGAAGGCGCGCCGCAATGCGACCATCTTCCACGCGGCGGGGCCGTTGCGCGTCGCGCGCGACCTGGCGATGCGCACGTTGGGCACGCGGCTGCTCGACCAACCCTGGCTCTACGGCGCCTGAGCAATCGGCTGACGCGCCGCGTAGAAGGCCGGCGTCAGAGCTCGGTGCGAAGCCGCCAGATCTCGGGGAACAGCACCACGTCGAGCATCTTGCGCAGGTAGCTCACACCGCCGGTGCCGCCGGTGCCGCGCTTGAAGCCGATCACACGCTCCACGGTCGTCACGTGCCGGAAGCGCCAGAGCCGGAAGGCATCCTCGATGTCGGTGAGCTTCTCGCCCAACTGGTACAGGTCCCAATGTTGGCGCGGATCGCGGTAGACCGCGAGCCAGGCTTGCTCGACCGCCTCGCTGGCGACGTAGGGCTGGGTCCAGTCGCGCTCCACGTAGTCCGCGGGCACCGCCAGCCCGCGGCGAGCCAGCAGTCGCAGCGCCTCGTCGTAGAGCGAAGGTGCGCGGTAAGCCGCATCGACCTGCGCCAGCAAGTCTTCGCGGTGTGCGTGTGGCTTGAGCATGGCCGCGTTCTTGTTGCCCAGCGAAAATTCGATGCAGCGGTACTGCGCACTTTGAAAGCCGCTGGAGCTCGCGAGGTACGGCCGCATCGCGCTGTACTCGGGCGGCGTCATGGTCGAGAGCACGGTCCACGCGCCGACCAGCTGTTCCATGATGCGCGTCACGCGCGCCAGCATCTTGAAGGCGTCGGGCAACTGCTCGGTGGCGATGCAGCGCGTGGCGGCCGTCAGCTCGTGCAGCATCAGCTTCATCCAGAGTTCGCTGGTCTGGTGCTGGACGATGAAGAGCATCTCGTCGTGCGCCGGCGAGAGCGGGTGCTGCGCGGTGAGTATCTCGTCGAGATGAAGATAGTCGCCGTAGCTCATCGACTTGCTGAAGTCGAGCTGCGCCTTTTCGTCCTGGACGATCTTTTCGGTTTCGCTCATGCCAGTGCCTCCCGGCCGCCCGAAGGCACTGACGCGCCCCCTCGGGGAGCAGCGATACGCGAAGCGATGAGCATGGGGGTACTTTTCATGTCAGGTCACTGCGTTCTTCTGATTGAACTCAGGGCGTCGCCACTCGTTGTTGTCGAGCACCTGAACCAGGTGCTCGACCGAATCCCACACATCCTCGAAGCTCAGGTAGAGCGGCGTAAAGCCGAAGCGCAGGATGTGCGGCGTTTGCGCATCACCTGCGCGGAAATCGCCGATCACGCCGCGCGCGATGAGTGCCTGCACGATGGCGTAGGCGGCGTTGCCCTGTGCTTCATCCGGGTTCTTCATCGCGAGGCAGACCTGCGAGCCGCGTTGCGCATGCGCGCGTGGCGTGACGAGTGTGAAGCGGCCGGGGCAGCGCGCTTCGACCAGCGCGATGAAGGCGTCTGTGAGTTCCAGCGACTTGGTACGCAGGGCCGCCATCGGGCCGAAGTCGGCATTGAAGGGCTCGGCCGCCAGCAGCGTGTCCAGCCCGCATTCGAGCGCCGACAGGCTGATGATCGGCTGGGTGCCGCACAGGTAGCGCGCCACGCCCGGCGCGGGCCGGTAGTGCGGCGTGAACTCAAAGGGCGCCGCGTGACCGAACCAGCCCGAGAGCGGCTGGTCGAACTTGCTCGCATGCCGCGTGTTCACCCACACGAAGGCCGGGGCGCCGGGGCCGCCGTTCAAGTACTTGTAGCCGCAGCCGATCGCGAAATCCGCGTCGCTCTCGTTGAGCGTCACCGGCACGGCGCCCGCGCTGTGCGCCAGGTCCCAGACGGTGAGTGCGCCCACCGCGTGCGCGGCCATGGTGACGGCGGTCATGTCGTGCATGGCGCCGGTGCGGTAGTTCACGTGCGTGAGCATCAGCACCGCCACCTCGGGCGTGAGCGCTGCAGGCAGCGCATCGACGCTGTCGATCAGCTTGAGCGTGAAGCCGCGCTCGCGGCAAAGCGATTCGGCGATGTACAGATCGGTCGGGAAGTTGCTGCGTTCGCTCACCACGGTGCGGCGCGCCGCGTCGCCGCTGTCGATCACCTGGCTCATCGCGGCGAACAGCACCTTGTAGAGGTTGATGGAGGTGCTGTCGGTGCACATCACTTCGTCCGGTGCGGCACCGATCAGGCGCGCGAGCTTGTTGCCCAGGCGCTGCGGCAAGTCGATCCAGCGGGCGGTGTTCCACGAGCGGATCAGGCCGGTGCCCCATTCCTGCGCCACCACCTCGGCCACGCGTGCGGGCGTGGCGGCCGGCATCACGCCGAGCGAATTGCCGTCGAGATAGATCACGCCCTCGGGCAACGTGAACAGATCGCGGAGGTTGCGCAATGGATCGGCGCGGTCGAGGGCGCGGCAGTCGTCGAGGGTCATGTCAATGGTCATGGGGTCTGTGAGATTCAGAGGCTGCGCAGCACGGCGCGCACGGGGGAAGCGTCGGCGCTCACCAACTTGAGCGGCAGCGCGATGAGTTCGTAGTCGCCTTCGGGCACGTCGTCGAGCACCAGGTTCTCGAGCACGCGCAGGTTCATGCGGCGGATCACCTGGTGGCTGTCGAGCGTCTTGCTGTCAGCCGGGTCGATGCTCGCGGTGTCGATGCCGACCAGCAGCACGCCGAGCCCGGCCAGGCGTTCGATGGTCGCGGGTGCGTAGGCGGCGAGGGCGCCGTCCCAGCGCTCGACCGGCGCGCGCTGGTAGGTGCGCACCAGCACGCGCGGCGGCAGGTCGGCCAGGGCGTGCTCGATGTGCGACCACTCGATGAGCGGGCCGCACGCGATGGCGTGGATCACGCGGCAAGGGCCGAGGAAAGGGGCGAGATCGACGTTGCCGATGGTGGTGCCGTCGGGGGCGTAGTGCAGCGGCGCATCGGCGTGCGCGCCGACGTGCGGCGACAGCGTGATCTCGCTGACGTTCACTGGGCAGCCGGGGCCGATGCTCGCGGCCCAGCGCTGCCGATAGGGCGTGTCGCCAGGGAAGACCGGCGCGCCTTCGTGCACGGGCGGGGAGATGTCCCAGATTCGTTGACTCATGACGCAAAGTTAGCGCCGGGCAATGGGTCGTGGTGTCGGTTATTTCCAACGGCCTAGAGAAATGAGCCCCCCGGGGCGCGCGCTATCCTCGCCGCCCAGCTGCTCGAGACACCATGCACACCTACTTCATCCTCGGCGCCGCGATCGTCCTCGAGATCATCGCCACGTCTTTCCTCAAGCTCTCCGAAAGCTTCACGCGGTTGTGGCCCAGCGTGATCACAGCGGTGGGCTATGCCGGCTCGTTCTATTGCCTGTCGCTGACGCTGAAGGTGCTGCCCATCGGCGTCGTCTACGCCATCTGGTCGGGCGTGGGCATCGTGCTCACTGGGATCGTCGGTTGGTTCGTCTTCAAGCAGCGCCTCGACGCCGCGGCGATCGGCGGCATGGCGCTGATCGTCGCGGGCGTGCTGGTGATCCACCTGTTCTCGAAGAGCGCGCCGCACTGACGCCTGGCGCTGTCATCAGGCTTGGCACGCCCCGTGCTTGCCGTTGTCGACAGCGGGCCCGCACCGTCGTTGCGGCGCAAACCATCACCGGCCGCGGCGAATTTCGGCCGCAACCGCTGCCGCCAAACTTCCCCGAAACACAACCCCATGCCTGATTTCGACCTCGTCATCCGCAATGCAAACGCCACCACGGCCAGCGACACCTTCCACACCGACATTGGCATCCGCGACGGCCGCATCGTGCAGCTCGGGCTCGGCATCGGCCCCGGCGTGCGCGAGATCGACGCGGCCGGCCGCGCCGTGACGCCGGGCGGCGTCGATGCGCACTGCCACCTCGACCAGCCGATGCCGCCGCCGACACGCAATGCCGACGACTTCAACACCGGCACGCGCTCGGCGGCCTGCGGCGGCACCACCACCGTCATTCCCTTCGCGGCGCAGCAGAAGGGCCAGTCGTTGCGCGCCGCGGTGGAGGACTACCGCGCACGCGCCGAGGGCAAGGCGCACGTCGACTACGCCTTCCACCTGATCGTGAGCGACCCGACGCCCGAGGTACTGAAGGTCGAGCTGCCCGAGCTCATCCGCGAAGGCTTCACGTCCTTCAAGATCTACATGACCTACGACGACATGAAGCTCGACGACGGCCAGATCCTCGACGTGCTCGACGTCGCGCGCCAGCAGGGCGCAATGGCGATGATCCACGCCGAGAACGCCGACTGCATCGAATGGCTGACCAAGCGGCTCGAGGCCGCGGGACGCACCGCGCCGCGCTTTCATGCGCATTCGCGGCCGATGCTTGTCGAGCGTGAGGCGACGCACCGCGCCATCGCGCTGGCCGAGCTGGTCGACGTGCCGATCCTCATCGTGCACGTGTCGGGCCGCGAGGCGGTCGAGCAGATCCGCTGGGCGCGGGCGCACGGGCTGAGCGTGTTTGCCGAGACCTGCCCGCAATATCTTTTTCTCACGGCGGAAGACCTCGGCATTGACGACAGCTACAAGGGCGCGAAGTGCGTCTGCAGCCCGCCGCCGCGCGACAAGGCGAACCAGCAGGTGATCTGGGATGCGCTGAACGACGGGCTCTTCACCGTGTTCTCGTCCGACCACGCGCCCTTCAAGTTCGACGCACCCGAGGGCAAGAAGCCCAACGGCGAAGAGGTCGGCTTTCGGCACATTCCCAACGGAATTCCCGGCATTGAGACGCGCATGGCGCTGCTGTGGTCCGAAGGCGTGCTGGCCGGCCGCATGACGCCGCACCGCTTCGTCGAACTGACCGCGACCGGCCCGGCCAAGGCCTACGGCCTGCACCCGCGCAAGGGCAGCATCTCGATCGGCGCCGACGCCGACCTGGTGATCTGGGACGAGCGCGACTTCATCCTGAAGAACGAGCAGTTGCACCACGAGGTCGACTACACGCCCTACGAAGGCATGCGCCTGAAGGCCTGGCCGGGCCTCACGCTCGCCCGCGGCGAGGTGGTGTGGGACGGCCGGGACTTCCATGCGCATCCCGGCCGTGGCCAGTTGCTGGCCTGCGGCGCGCCGTCGCTGCTGCCGGCGCGGCGGGCTGCTTGAACCCGGCGCTGGAAAAGGCACCGCCGGCGCCGAAAAGCCTCAGGCCGTCAGGCGCCCCAGCAGCAGGAATTCCATCAGCGCCTTCTGCGCGTGCAGGCGGTTTTCCGCCTCGTCCCACACCACCGACTGCGGGCCGTCGATGACGTCGGCTTCGACTTCTTCGCCGCGGTGCGCCGGCAGGCAGTGCATGAACAGCGCGTCCGGCTGCGCGATGCGCATCATCTCGGTATCGACGCACCAGTCGGCGAAAGCCGCCTTGCGGGCCTCGTTCTCGGCCTCGTAGCCCATGCTGGTCCACACGTCGGTGGTCACCAGATCGGCGCCGCGGCAGGCTTCCATCGGATCCTTGAAGACCTTGTAGCTCTCGGCCGAGCGGATGCCCGCGATCGACTGGTCGACCTCGTACCCGCTGGGCGTGCTCACATGCACCTTGAAGCCGAGGATCTCGGCGGCCTGCAGCCAGGTGTTGGCCATGTTGTTGCCGTCGCCGACCCACGCCACCGTCTTGCCGCGGATCGAGCCGCGGTGTTCGATGAAGGTGAAGATGTCCGCCAGGATCTGGCAGGGATGGAACTCGTTTGTCAGGCCGTTGATGACCGGCACGCGCGAGTTGGCCGCGAAGGCATCGATCTTGTCCTGCCCGAAAGTGCGGATCATCACGATGTCGACCATCCGGCTGATGACCTTGGCGCTGTCCTCGATCGGCTCGGCGCGGCCGAGCTGGCTGTCGCCGGTCGTGAGGTTCACGACCGAACCGCCCAGTTGGTACATCCCGGCTTCGAAGCTCACGCGCGTGCGGGTACTGGCCTTCTCGAAGATCATCGCCAGCGTGCGGTCGACCAGCGGCTGATGGCGCTCGTAGGCCTTGAACTTCTTCTTGATGATCGCGGCGCGCTCGAACAGGTACGTGTATTCGTCCGCGCTCAGATCGGAGAACTGGAGGTAGTGCCGCAGGGCCGTCGTGCTCGTCATGGCGCCGGCTCCGCGAGGAAGGCCTTCACCAGCGGGGCCAGGATGGCGACGATCTCGTCGGCCTCGGCCACGCTCAGGATGAGCGGAGGCACCAGGCGGATCACGCTGTCCGCCGTGACCGAGAGCAGCAGCCCGGCCTCGCAGGCGCGGTTGAGGATGACGCCGCAGGGCCGGTCGAGTTCGATGCCCAGCATCAGGCCCTGGCCGCGCACTTCCTTCACGCCGGCCAACCCTTCGAATTCACGCTCCAGCGCCGCCTTCAGGTGGGCGCCGACCGTTGCTGCGTTCTCGAGCAGCTTCTGCTCTTCCATGATGCGGATGGTCTCGATGCCGGCGCGCATGGCGAGCGGGTTGCCGCCGAAGGTCGTGCCGTGGTTGCCGGGGCCGAAGATGTTCGCGGCACGCGGGCCGGCCACCACGGCGCCGATCGGCACGCCCGAGCCCAGGCCCTTGGCCAGCGGCATCACGTCCGGCTTGATGCCCGCCCATTGGTGGGCGAACCACTTGCCCGTGCGGCCCATGCCGCACTGCACCTCGTCGATCATCATGAGCCAGTCGCGCTCGTCGCACAGGGCGCGCACCTGCTTCATGTACTCCAGCGCCATCGGGTGGATGCCGCCTTCGCCCTGGATGGCTTCGAAGAACACGGCGACCACGTTCGGGTTGCCTTCGGTCGCCTTCTTCAGCGCGTCGATGTCGTTGAGCGGCACACGGATGAAGCCCTCGACCAGCGGGCCGAAGCCCTTCTGGATCTTCGGATTGCCGGTGGCCGACAGCGTGGCGATCGAGCGGCCGTGGAAGGCCGCCTCGTAGACGACGATTTCGGGGCGCTCGATGCCCTTGTCGTGGCCGAACTTGCGCGCCAGCTTCAGCGCCGCCTCGTTGGCTTCCAGGCCGGTGCAGCAGAAGAAGACGTTGGTCAGGCCCGACAGCTCGGTCAGTTTGGTGGCGAGCTGTTCCTGGCCCGGCACGTGGTAGTAGTTGCAGCTGTGGATGATCTTCGCGAGCTGCTCCTGCAACGCCGGCACCAGCTCGGGGTGGTTGTGGCCCAGCGTGTTGACCGCGATGCCGCCCAGCCCGTCGAGGTAGACGCGGCCGTTCGTGTCCCAGACTCGGCAGCCCTGGCCGTGCGACATCGCGATCGGCAGGCGGCCGTAGGTGTTCATGACGTGGGGCGACGAGGGTTCGACAAGGGCACTCATGCGGTTCTCCGGGAAAGGGAAGGCGATTCTAGGCGGCGGCTTCCACCCGTTTGTTGCCCATTCCGCATCGCAGCAATGTCGGCCGGCGCGCCGCCCGACATGCCGATGGTCAGGTCGCCGGATAGAATCTTGTGCGCCGCAGCACCACGCCGCGAGCTCCCTCCCCACCGATGATTTCTCCCAGCGCCAAAGAAGTTTTCATCCAGGGCATCACGGCCGATGGACGGACGTTTCGTCCGAGCGATTGGGCCGAGCGCCTGGCCGGCGTGATGAGTCCTTTTCGCCCGGGCGGCGCCACCCCCGGTAGCCATTTGAGCTATTCGCCCTGGTGCGTGCCGACCTCGATTGGCGGCGTGAAGTGCGTGATCGTCCATGCCGACCTTCGCGAGCACGACGTCATGGCCTGGGACTTCGTCATGAACTTCGCGCGCGACAACGGCCTGCAAATCGCCGAAGCCTGCCGCGTGCCGGATGTGCCGCCGGCTCCCTTGCCCTGAAGCGTTGCGACGGCTCTCGCTCGGTTCTTCCTTTTAGATCGCCCATGAAAAAACCGCCCGAAGGCGGTTTTTCACTTTGCTGCAGCGCACCCCTGTCAAACGGCGGACCGGCGAACCGGTCCGGGCTTGGCCTGACGGAAGGTCAGGCGGCGGCGGGCGCCGGTGCGGCCAAGGCGAGTGCCTTGACCTTGGCCGACAGGCGACTCTTGTCGCGTGCAGCCTTGTTCTTGTGGAAGATGCCCTTGTCGGCGACGGTGTCGACGATGCTCTGGGCCTTCGCGAAGAGTTCGGTGGCTTTGGTCTTGTCGCCGGCCAGCACGGCCTTCTCGACGTTCTTGACCGCGGTACGGTATTTGGAGCGCAGCGAGGTGTTCGCAGCGTTGAGCTTGACGTCCTGGCGGACGCGCTTGCGGCCCGACGCGAGGCGCGGGTTCTTTTTCTTGGGTTTTGCGGATGCCATTGAGTGGGTTCCTGGTGTCTGGGGATGATGCAGCGAAGCCCAACATTATAGCCCGCCCCCAGGCTTGCTCACTTCGTGTAGCCGCCCACCCCCTACCGGGGGCAACACCTGCGGCCTGGCGGGGCCAGTTCCGCGGTGTTTCTGGAAAGAACGGGGAGGGGAGCCGGGTTGGGCGGCGACGCGCAGCCTACACTCCGCCGCCGTGTCCCTTCTCAAATCCGCCTCCACCGTTTCGCTCCTGACCCTCGCTTCTCGGGTGGCGGGGCTGGTCCGTGACCTCTTGATGGCTTCGGTGTTCGGCGTGAGTGCGCTGACCGACGCCTTCAATGTCGCCTTCCGCATTCCCAATCTGTTCCGCCGGGTATTGGGCGAGGGCGCGTTCAGCCAGGCCTTCGTGCCGGTGCTGGCCGCCACGCGCACCGAGCAAGGCGATGCGGGTGCGCGTGCGCTGGTGGACCATGTGGCGACACTGCTCACCTGGACGCTGGTGCTGCTGTGCATCGCCGGGGTGCTCGGCGCGCCGCTGATGGTCTGGGGCATGGCCAGCGGGTTGCAGCAGACGGCCCAGGGCTACGAGGCGGCGATTTTCATGACGCGCTGGATGTTCCCCTATATCGGCTTCATGTCGCTGGTGGCGCTGGCAGGGGGGGTGCTCAACACCTGGCGCAAGTTCGCCGTGCCGGCGGCGTCGCCGGTCCTGCTGAATCTGGCGCTCATTCTGTCGATCCTGGTCGGTGCGCCGCTGTTCCGGCGGTGGGGCATCGAGCCGATCTATGCGCAGTGCATCGGCGTGATGGTCGGCGGCATGCTGCAGCTGGGCATCCAGCTGCCGGCGTTGCGGCGCATCGGCATGCTGCCGCGCGTCGGCGCTCGCTGGCACGCGGTACGCGCGGCCTGGGCCGACCCGACCACGCGCAAGATTGTCAGACTGATGCTGCCGGCGCTGATCGGCGTGAGCGTGGCGCAGATCTCGCTGCTGATCAACACGCAGATCGCCTCGCACCTGGCGCCAGGCAGCGTGACCTGGATCAGCTACGCCGACCGGCTGATGGAATTCCCGACCGCGATGCTGGGGGTGGCGCTGGGCGTGGTGCTGATGCCCCAACTCGCGGGTGCGCGGGCTGCCAAGGACGACGCACGCTATTCGGCGCTGCTCGATTGGGGCCTGCGCCTTGTCGTGTTGCTGTCGGTACCCTGCGCGGTCGCATTGCTGGTGTTCTCCGGACCGCTGGTGGCGGTGCTGTTCCATTACGGCGCCCTCAAGGACGCCGACGTGCCGCGCATCGCACTGGCGCTGGCGGGCTATGGCGCCGGCCTGGTCGGCATCGTCGCCATCAAGGTGCTGGCGCCCGGTTACTACGCCAAGCACGACATGCGCTCGCCGATGCGTATCGCCGTGGCCGTGCTGGTGCTCACCCAGCTGCTCAACCTGGTGCTGGTGCCAATTCTTCAGCACGCGGCGCTCACGCTCACGATCGCCATCGGCGCGGTGATCAATGCGCTGTGGCTGCTGTGGGGCCTGATGCGGCGCGGCAGCTATCGCCCCGAGCCGGAGTGGCTGCGCTTCGTGCTTCAGGTGGTGTTGGCCTCGGCGCTGCTGGGCCTGCTGCTGTACTGGGGCGCCCATCATTTCGACTGGGTCGCGCTCCGAACCGAAAAGCTGCAGCGCATCGGCTTGCTGGCCGCGCTGATCGCCGCCGCAGCGCTGATCTATTTCTCGGCGCTGGCGCTGCTGGGCGTCAAGCTGCGCAGTTTCATCAAGCGCTAGCCTGCAAACGCGGAAACGTCGCCTTGACGCTCCCAGCGCGCTCCTCTACAAAGCCACATGACGTTCAGCTTCTCGGCGCCGACCGCCCTCGAGTACTTCGACTCGCTCGTGAGGAGCGACGACCAGTTTCCGCTCCTCGAAGCCGCTGCGGCGCTGGCCCAGGACGAATACCCCGAACTCGACGTGCAGCAGGTTCTGGGCGATGTCGACCAGTTGCTGGCGCGCCTCAAGCGTCGCCTGCCGGCCGACGCTGCGCCGCTCGCACGCTTGCGCGCGCTCAACCAGTTCTTCTTTCATGACCTGAGCTTCGGCGGCAACGTCAACGACTACTACGACCCGGACAACAGCTACCTCAACGCGGTGCTGCGCACACGCCGTGGCATCCCGATCTCGCTGGCTGTCCTATGGATGGAGCTGGCCCAGGGCCTGGGCCTGCAGGCAAGGGGCATCGCGTTTCCTGGCCACTTCATGATGAAGGTGACGCTTCCCAAGGGGCAGGTGGTGATCGATCCCTTCACCGGCAAGTCGCTCTCGCGCGAAGACCTGAGCGAGCGCCTCGAGCCCTACAAGCGCAGCAACGGCCTGATCGGCGACTTCGACATTCCGCTGGGCTTGTACCTGCAGCCCGCCGAGCCGCGCGAGATCATTGCCCGCATGCTGCGCAACCTGAAGGAAGTGCATCGCGCGCAAGAAGATTGGCAGCGCGCCATCGCCGTGCAAGACCGCCTGATCGCGTTGCTGCCCGACGCCTGGGGCGAACACCGCGACCGTGGCCTGGCGCACGCGGCGCAAGGGCACACGGCCCTGGCGGTGCAGGACCTCGAAACGTACCTGGCGCATGCCGAAGACGCGCTCGACATCGACGCCGTCGCAGAGCAGGTCGCGACCTTGCGGCGCGCGAAGAACTGATGTCGACCGACCTCGGCACCCGACACCAGTTCCATGGGGTGCAGCCCGTGTTGCCGGTGGCCGATGCGGCCCGCGCAGCGCGCTACTTCAGCGAGGTGCTGGGTTTCGAGCTGGACTTCATCGCCGGCGAACCGCCCAGCTATGCGCGCGTCAGGAAAGGCGACCGTACCTATGGCGACCCTGTGTACATCCGCCTCTGGCAGGTCAACACGCGCGAGGCGCGGCCATGGCGCGGCGAGATCGTGATCCACGTGGGGCACGACGTCGACGGCCTGCACGCGGCCTATCGCGAGCGAGGTGTCGACATCGTCGAGGTACCGGTGTCCCAGCCGTGGGGCCTGCGCGAGTTCGCCATTCGCGAACCAGACGGGCACGTGCTGCGCTTCTGCGGCTACCTCGCGGGTTGAACGACGGTGTCGGGTCCGGTCGCGCGGAGAGCGCGGCGGCGCCCGAGGGGCGGCTGCGACGGCAAGCCTGGCAGCGTCACAGTTCGACCAGCGTCTTGAAGCCGCCAAAGAACATGCGCTGCACGTCGAACGGCATGGCCTTCGGGTCCATCATCGACTTCAGCCGCGGGTCGGCCATGACCTTGGCGTTGATCGCGTCGCGCTGCTTGCGCGATGGAAAGACGATCCACGAGAACACGACCACTTCGTCGGCCTTGAGCTTCACGCTTTGCGGAAACGAGGTGCGCTTGCCGGGCTTCACGTCGTCGGCGACGCATTCGATGTATTCCAGTGCGCCGTGCTCCCGCCAGATCTTGCCGGCCTTGCGCGCGATCTTCCGGTAGGCCTCGATGTTGTCCTTGGGCACGGGCACGACGAATCCGTCGACATAGCGGGGCATGGGCGATCTCCTTGGGGTGTGAGAGGGCAGTGGCGAACGAAGGATCAGCAAGAGGTGGAGGGGCGGCGTCAAGGGCGTGCCGCGATTCAATCCGGCTGCTGCATGCCGCCGTTGACCATCCAGGGCGTGCCGAAGCGATCGGTGCACATCCCGAAGCGCTCGGCCCAGAAAGTGGGGGCGATCGGCATCGTCACCTGGCCGCCTACGGCCAGCGCGGCGAACACCGTCTCGGCCTCGGCCGCCGTGTCCTTGTTCAGCGTGAGCGAGAAGCCTTTCATCGGCTGGGGCGGCTGGCCTTCCATGGTGTCCGAGGCCATCAACTGGCCGCCGTCGAAAGCGAGCATGGCGTGCATCACGCGCGCAGCGGTGGCCGCCGACATCTCCTGCGGTTCCGCGCCGGGCATCTGCGCGAAGGTCATGACGTCGAGCTTGCCGCCGAGCACGCGCTGGTAGAAGGGCATGGCCTGCGCTGCCGTGCCGTCGAAGAAGAGGTATGCGTTGAACGAGGTCATTGGGACTCCTTGGCGCTGAAGTTGGACGGGGATTGCGTCGATGACAGCGCGCTGAGCACAGTTTGTGTACGCCGTCCACAAGACGATAGCAAAGCGGCCAGACAGTGTCCAGGGTGAACCCATGCGCGCGCCGCGGGATCGGCGAGGGCGAAGCGTCAGACCAGCTGTGCGGCCTGGAGCTCTTTCTTGAGGTAGGCGTAGAACAGCGGTGCCGCCACCAGGCCGGCGGGCCCGAACACGGCTTCGGCCACGAACATCACGGCCAGCAGTTCCCACACCGCCATCTGCGTGCGGCTGCCCACCACCTTGGCGTTGATCACGTACTCGGCCTTGTGGATCAGGATCAGGAAGCCCAGGCAGGCCAGCGCGGTGACGGGCGACACCGAAAGTCCGACCAGCGTGATCACCACGTTGCACAGCAGGTTGCCGACGATCGGCACCAGCCCGGCGACGAAGGTCAGCGTGATGAGTGCCGGCGTGTAGGGGAGGCGCAGGTCCCACATCGGCAACAGGAACAGCAGGAAGATGGCGGTCAGGAAGGTGTTGAAGGCGGCGATCCAGAACTGCGCCGCCACGATCTGCCCGAAGGTCTCGCCGAACAGCGTGATGCGGCGGTGCAGTTGCTCGGCCAGTGCGCGCCGCTCGTTTTTCGTGCGGGCCACGGCGGCGAGCGCGCCGACGATCAGCCCGACGTAGGCGAAAAGCAGGCCGCCCAGCCAGACGCGCCCCGTGAGCGCCAACGCGCCCGCTTGCGCACGCAGGTAGCCGGCGATCACACGCTGGATCTCGGCGGCGCCCTCGGGCAGATAGACCGCCATTTCGGGCGGCAGCTTGAGCCGCAGCTCGAGCACGGTGCGGGCGATGTAGTCGAGCAACTCCTGGTACTGCTCCGACGCGTTGAGCACGAAATCACGCGCCTCGGAGAACGCGAGGGACAGCAGCGCGATAGGGGCGAGCATCACCAGTGCGGCGGCGAGCATTCGCGCGAGCGGCGACGTTTCCGCCAGCGCCGGCGCCTTGATGCGGCGGCTGCGGCGCAGGCCGCTGTCGATCAGGCGGGCGAACCAGCGCGTGGCGAGGAAGCCCACGCACACGCACAGCAGGCCCGGCAGCAAGCCTTGCCACATGATCAACAGGAGCGCAGCGGCGATCAGCACATAGCTGGCGATCACCACGGCGCGGGGCCGGAGGGCGGGGGCTTCGATCACGCGGCGGGCGGTGTCGTGCGGCCCGCGATCAGGCGACGACGACGGCGGCACCGGCGCCGCGTTCGGCGATCACGCCGATTTCATGCACCGTCTCGCCCGCTGCGCGCAAGGTCGCGGCGCAAGCGGCGGCTTCGGTGGCGTCGATGACGACCACCATGCCGATGCCGTTGTTGAAGGTGCGGTTCATCTCGATGTCGTCGATGCCCGCCACCTTCTGCAGCCAGGCGAACAGCTCCGTCTGCGGCCAACTGCCCTTCTTCAGGTGGGCCGCCGTGCCTTCGGGCAGCACGCGCGGGATGTTCTCGAGCAGGCCGCCGCCGGTGATGTGGGCCAGCGCCTTGATCGGGTGCTTGCCCAGCGCTTCGAGCACCGGCTTTACATAAAGGTGGGTCGGTTCCATCACTGCTTCGCGGAAAGGCTTGCCGTCGAGCGTAGCGGGCAGATCGGCGCCCGCGCGTTCGATCACCTTGCGCACCAGGCTGAAACCATTGGAATGCACGCCGCTCGAGATCAGGCCCAGCACCACGTCGCCCGGCTTCACATCCTGGCCGGTCAAGATCTTCGACTTCTCGACCGCGCCGACTGCGAAGCCCGCCAGGTCGTATTCGCCGGCCGGGTACATGCCGGGCATTTCGGCGGTTTCGCCGCCGATCAGCGCGCAGCCCGACAGCTCGCAGCCGCGGGCGATGCCGCCGACCACCGCCGCGGCGGTGTCGACGTCGAGCTTGCCGCAGGCGAAGTAATCGAGAAAGAACAGCGGCTCGGCGCCCTGCACGAGCACGTCGTTCACGCTCATGGCCACGAGGTCGATGCCGACGGTGTCGTGCATCTGCCATTCGAAGGCCAGCTTGAGCTTGGTGCCCACGCCGTCGGTGCCGCTCACCAGCACCGGCTCCTTGTAGCGCTTGGGCACCTCGAACAGCGCGCCGAAGCCGCCGATGCCGGCCAGCACGCCTTCGCGCATCGTCTTCTTGGCCAGCGGCTTGATGCGGTCGACCAGCGCGTCGCCCGCGTCGATGTCGACGCCGGCGTCCTTGTAGCTGAGCGGTGTGGGCGTGGTGGAGTTCATGGGCAGGCGAGGCGTGACAGGCAGGGAGAAGCAGGACGGAGGAAGGCGGCGGGAGCATCGTGCCGGCAACCGAAGCGGCCGGACCGATAGAATTCGGCACGATTTTAAGGGCCGCCCGCGCCCTGCTCCATGAACCCCTTTTTCGCGTCCACCGTGCCACGGCAGCCGCCCGCTTCGCTCCCGGCATGAAGCAGCTCGCGCTCGACATCGGCCTTTCGACCGGCCCCACGCTGGCCGGTTTCTTCGCCGGACCGAACGAGGCTGCGGTGCGCCATCTGGCCGTTTGGGCGGGCGATGCGCACGCGCCGACGCTGCATTCGCCGGTCCCGACCTACCTCTGGGGCGAGAGCGGCAGCGGCAAGACGCACCTGCTCGAGGCGGTGCGCGGCGCGTTGCGCGAGCAGGGCGCGTCGGTCGGTTGGTTGCACGCAGGCCTGCTGGAGCCGCCCGAGTTCGACGAGCGCTGGGGCGCGGTGATGTTCGACGACGTGCATCTCTACACCGCGGTGCAGCAGCACGCGGCCTTCAACTGGTTCGTCAACGCCCAGACACTGCAGCGCGGCGTGGTGGCCGCCGGCGCCCTTCCGCCGGCCGACCTGGCGCTGCGGGAGGACCTGCGCACCCGCCTGGGCTGGGGGCACGTGTTCCACTTGCAGCTGTTGAGCGAGGCCGAGCGCCGGGCGGTGTTGCGCCAGGCCGCCGATGCGCGGGGCGTGCTGCTGACCGACGAGGTGCTCGACTACATGCTGCATCGCTTCAGCCGCGACCTGGGCAGCCTGATGGAGCTGCTCGACCAGCTCGATGGTTATGCGCTGCAGACCCAGCGCGCGGTGACGATCCCGCTGATCCGATCGATGCTCGAAAACCAATAAAGCAAAAGGGGCGCCCGGCGCCCGGACCTTCTCTCCAATGATCAAGACCTTCATCGATAAACTGCTCGGCAAGTCCGCCGGCACCGGCGCCAGCGCCAAGTCGCGCTTCGGCAAGCGCCAGGAAGTCCCGGCCAGCGTGCACGGGATCGACCCCGCGCTGGTCGACGAGCGCGCCAAGAACGTGGTGACGACCCTGCAGAGCGCCGGCTACGAGGCCTACGTGGTGGGAGGCGCGGTGCGCGACCTGCTGCTGGGCCTGCGCCCGAAGGATTTCGACGTGGCGACCAATGCCACGCCCGAGCAGGTCAAGAGCCTGTTCCGCCGCGCCTTCATCATCGGCCGGCGCTTTCGCATCGTGCACGTGGTGTACGGCCGCGGTCGCGAGCATGAAGTCATCGAGGTCTCGACCTTCCGCGCCTACATGGACAATGCGGCGGCCGAACAGGTCAAGGGCAACGAGCGCACCAGCAAAGGTGAGCTCGCGGGCATGACGCATGCCGTCGACTCGACCGGCCGCGTGCTGCGCGACAACGTCTGGGGCCCGCAGGAAGAAGACGCCGCGCGCCGCGACTTCACCGTGAACGCCATGTACTACGACCCGGCCAGTGGCATCGTGGTGGACTATCACAACGGCATCAAGGACGCCAAGAAGCTGGTGCTGCGCATGATCGGCGACCCGATCACCCGTTACCGCGAAGACCCGGTGCGCATCATTCGCGCGATCCGCTTCTCGGCCAAGCTGGCCGCGCTGGGCTTCGAGATCGAACCGAAGACGGCCGCGCCGCTGATCGCATCGAGCAAGCTGCTGGCCGACGTGCCGCAGAGCCGCCTGTTCGACGAAATGCTCAAGCTGCTGCAGACCGGGCACGCCGTGGCCACCATCGCGCAGCTGCGTAAGCTGGGCTTGGCGACCGGCATCTACCCGTTGCTCGACGTGGTGGTGGAGCGCGCCGAGCAGCCTTTCGTGAAGGCCGCGCTGGTCGACACCGACCGCCGTGTCGGCGAAGGCAAGCCGGTGGCGCCGAGTTTCCTGCTGGCCTGCGTGCTGTGGGCCGACGTGCGCGACGGCTGGGCGCAGCGTCTCGAAGGGCGCCACGGCCAGCGCGGTCAGCCTGCGTTCCCGGCGCTGCAAGATGCCATCGACGACGTCTTCAACACCCGCATCGGCGACGTGTCGGGCCGCGGCAAGCTCGGCGGCGACATGCGCGAGATCTGGATGATGCAGCCGCGCTTCGACAAGCGCGTCGGCTCCACGCCCTACAGCCTGGTCGAGCAGGCGCGTTTTCGCGCCGCCTTCGACTTCATGCGGCTGCGTGCCGACGTCGGCGAGGTGAGCGAGGCCATCGCCGAGTGGTGGCAGGAATTCAGCACCGCGGACGACCTGCGCCGGCAAGACCTGCTCGACCAGGTGCGCGAAGAGCAGAAGGCGCCGGTGCGCACCCGTGTGCGCACGCGTGCGCCGCAGGCGAACGCACCGGTCGACGGCTCCTCGGGTGAAGATCGCGCGATGCCGCAGGTCGAAGCCGACGACGAGGATGCCGATACCCAAGGCGCCGTGCCACCGGACGGCGAAGCCCCGCGCAAGCGCCGTCGGCGCCGCAAGCCGCGACCGGCCGGCGGCGGCGGTGAAGGCGGCCCGTCCGCCGGCTGATCGGCCGGTGACCGGCGCATGACCCGCGCGTACGTCGCCATCGGTGCGAACCTCGGCGACGCGCGCGCGACAGTGCGCCTGGCCATGGAAGCATTGGACGGTCTGCCACGCACCCGCGTGACCGCGTTGTCTTCGCTCTATCGCAGCGCACCCGTCGACGCCACCGGCCCCGACTTCGTCAACGCGGTGGCGGCGCTCGACACCGCGCTGTCGCCGGGGGAATTGCTTGCGGCGCTGCATCGCCTGGAGGACAGCGCCGGGCGCGAGCGGCCTTTTCGCAATGCGCCGCGCACGCTCGACCTCGATCTGCTGCGCCATGGCGACACCGTGCTTCACACCCCGGCGCTGACGCTGCCGCACCCGCGGATGCTGCAGCGCGCCTTCGTCTTGCGCCCGTTGGCTGAAATCGCGCCGGAAGAGGTCACGCCGGCGCAGCTTGCCGATGTGGCGGACCAGGCCATCGAGCGACTCTGATGCGGTTCTCGATGCCGCCGATGCCCGCGATGCTGTATCTGCTCGACTTGATCGGCGTCGCCGTGTTCGCCGTCAGCGGCGTGCTGGCTGCCGGCCGCGCCGGGCTCGACCTGCTGGGCGTGCTGGTGATCGCCGCCGTGACCGCCATCGGCGGCGGGACGCTGCGCGATCTGCTGCTGGGCCGCCATCCGATCTTCTGGATTCGCGACACCCGCTACCTGCAGGTCATCCTGGCGAGCGCCGTCGCGACCGTGCTCTACGTGCGCTTCTTTCCACCGCCGGGCATCGCCCTGCTGCTGGCCGACGCGCTCGGGCTGGCGCTGTTCGCCATCACGGGCGCGCAAATCGCCGAGGCGGCGCGCCTGTCGCCGCTGATCGTCGTGCTCACCGGCACCATGACGGGCGCGGCGGGCGGGGTGCTGCGCGACGTGTTGACCAACCGGGTGCCGCTGCTTCTTTCCGGCGACATTTACGGCTCGGCCGCGATCGGCGGCATCACGCTGTACCTGCTCCTGCAGCGCTGCGGCATGGGGCGACGCCTCGCCTTCTACATCGGCTTTGCAGGCATTGCCGCTCTGCGCCTCGGTGGAATTCTGGGCGACTGGAGCCTGCCGACATTCCGTCTGGCTGGCTGAGTCGCGACGCGCGCGCGGCCTGAGGGCCGTGCTCGAGAGTGCTGGCGGCGGCTTTAATTCAAAAGTTCGCACACCTTTGTGCAGGTTGTTAAGATTGCTTACGAAATGTGGTCAGCCACCATCGTTCCCAGCTTGATCGATATCTAGAACGACAGCGAATTGTCATTGCGCACGGGGACATTCAGCAATTAGGAAGTGCGTTGACATGAAGATATTGATCTACAGCTCGGTGTTCTACCCGTCGATCGGCGGCATCGAAAACCTGACGTTGGCGCTGGCCAAGGAATTCCGCAGTTTCGGCCATGAGGTGAAGGTCGTTACCGAGCAGGTGCAGAAAACAGGCGACCCGATCGAAGGCATCGAGGTGGTGCATCCGTCCAAGGCGCTGGACCAGCTGAAACTGTTCTTCTGGAGCGATGTGCTCTACATGCCGAACATCACGCTCAAAGGCGTGTGGCTCCTGGTCTTCAATCCTTTCAAGAAGTGGGTCGTCTCGCACAACGATTTCCATCTGGCCCAGTCGAACGACGCGAAGACCCGGTTCAAGAACCTGGTCATCAAGGCGGCATCCAACATCTCAGTCAGCAAGAGCGTGGCGCGCGCGCTGCGCACGCGGTCCACCGTGATCTACAACTGCTACAACGACGCGGCGTTCCGGGTTTACGACGACGAGCCCCGGGACATCGACTTTCTCTTCGTTGGACGGTTGGTGTCGCAGAAGGGATGCGATCTGCTGATCGACGCCTGCAGCCGGCTGAACCGACCCTTCCGCCTGAGCATCGTGGGACATGGCCCCGAGTTCGCAGGACTGCAGGCCAGGGTCGATGCACTGGGCCTCGGCGACCGGATCACCTTTCTCGGCTTCATGCGCGACGAGGCGCTGGCCAGGGTCATGAGCCGTCACCGCGTGATGATCGTGCCCTCGTTGGGCGCCGAAGGTTTCGGCATCGCTGCACTCGAGGGCTTGGCCTGCGGCTGCAAGATGCTGGTGTCTGATGCTGGCGGCCTGCCCGAGGCGATCGGTGGTTTCGGGGAAGTGTTTCCGATGGGCGACGGCGCGGCGCTCACTGTTTTGCTCGAGCAGTGTCTGGCGCAGCCCGAGATCGATCCGATGTCCGACGCCAAGGTCGCCTACCTGCTCGATCACCGCGCCAAGAGCGTCGCGCGCAAGTACCTCGAGGTGTTTGCGTGATGACGCGAGCGACGCCCGCCGAACCCTCCGTCCGCCCCTGAAAGCCGACATGTTTGCGCTGAAAAACATCGAGAACATCGACCTTCCGTCGAAGACGCTGTGCCTGACCTATGACGACGGTCCCGGTGCCGAGAGCGCCGAGATCGGCCGCTTCTTGAAGGCGCACGGCGTGCGCGCGACCTTCTTCGTGGTCGGCAAGTTCGCGGTCGACCACCCCGACGTGCTCGACCAGTTGCACGCCGACGGCCACATCATCGGCAACCATACCTTCGAGCATCCGGACCTGCCGTACTACGTGTCGGTCAACGGCGACGTGCGGGACCAGATCATCCGCACCAACACGGTCATCCAGAAGTACAACGAAGGCAAGCCGATCTATTTCCGCGCGACCTATGGCAAGTGGTCGCCCGAGGTCGCACGCGAGCTCAACGTCGACATGCGCAGTTCCTTCCGGCATGTCGGGCCCGTGTATTGGGACGTCGCCGGCATCGACTGCCATTTCTGGAAGCAGGACAAATCGGTCGAGGAAGCCGCCGAGGCGTACCTTGCAGACATCGTTCAAAAAGGCGGTGGCGTGATCGTGATGCACGACGGCACCGCCGACATGGACACCGTGGCCACCAAGACCCGCACGCTCGAGCTCACGCGCCTGCTGGTCCCGAAACTGCAGGCGATGGGCTACCGTTTCGTCGGGCTCGATGAGATCGACGACCGGCAGCTGACTTCGCCGCTGTCCGACAGTTTTGGCCTGCGCGGCCAGAACGGGCGCTTCATGCAGGCGTCCGACGATGGCACGTTGCACTGGTCGGGCGGCAGCGTCGACGCACCGGGCACCCGGTTCGTGATGGAGCCCAAGGGCCGCGGCAAGATCGCGCTCCGCACCGTCGACGGGCGCTATCTGCGCGTCGACCCCGACGTCGACGAAACGGTGCGTCTCGCCGCCGCATTGGATGTGTACGCGCTGTTCGACAACATCCCCGTGAACCCGTCGCAGATCATGCTTCGCTCGCACAACGGCAACTACCTGGCGGCCGACAGCGCGAAGGGCGGCGCGCTGCGGGCCAACGCGCCGTTCATGCGGCTGGCTTGGCGCATCGGCTACGTGCCGACATCCGGCGGCTACCTCAAGCCGGTGAGCTTCGGGCAGCGGCTGAGCAACGCGAGGCGAGCGGCGTTGTTCGTGAAGTCGAAACTGCTGCAGTCCTGAACGTCCGCCTCGGTTGCCGCGCGCCTGGGCGTGCCGACGGCCGTGCGCATCGGGCAGCGAAGCCGATCGCGCGGCGATGCCCTTTACACTCCCGCGTGTCACGAAATCGTCATCACGGTGACATCCGAATCGTTTAAGGAGCCAACGTCATGTTCGGCAAGCTGCTGCCCCGAGAGGGCAATTTTTTTGAGATGTTCAACCAGCACGCGGACCGCATCGTCGAGGCCGCGCGCGCGTTCGAGAATTTGGTCGCCAACTACAACGACGTGCATCTTCGCGAACAGTACAACCGCGATGTCGACAACGCCGAGCGCGCTGCCGACCGCGTGACGCACGACGTCAACCGGCTGCTGCACAAGACCTTCATCACGCCCATCGACCGCGAGCAGATCCACAAGCTCATCAACACGATGGACGACGTGGCCGACCTGATCCAGGATTCGGCGGAGACCATGGCGCTCTACGACGTGCGCCACATGACCGAGGAAATTGTTCGCCTCACTGCCCTGAGCGTGAAGTGTTGCGACCGCCTGAAGGACGCCGTCAAGAACCTTGGCAAGATTGCCGACCCGGCGGTGGCCGAAGCCGTGCTCAAGACCTGCGAGGAGATCGACCGGCTCGAGTCCGACGCCGACCGCGTCATGCGCAGCGCCATGAGCAAGCTGTTCCGCGAGGAGCCCGATGTGCGCGAGGTGATCAAGCTCAAGGCCATCTACGAGCTGCTCGAAACCATCACCGACAAGTGCGAGGACGTGGCCAATGTGATCGAGGGCATCATCCTCGAGAACTCCTGAGGCGCGGACCGGCATGGCAACGGTTCAGGTAGGCCTGTGGGTCGTGGCGCTGCTGGTGCTGCTGGCGATCGCTTTCGACTTCATGAACGGCTTTCACGACGCGGCGAACTCGATCGCGACCGTGGTGTCGACCGGCGTGCTCAAGCCCGGGCAGGCGGTGGTCTTCGCGGCGTTCTTCAACCTCATCGCCATCTTCGTCTTCCATCTCAGCGTGGCGGCGACGGTCGGCAAGGGCATCGTGCAGCCGGGCATCGTCGACGTGCACGTGGTGTTCGGTGCGCTCATCGGGGCGATCACCTGGAACCTGGTGACCTGGTATTACGGCATCCCCAGCAGCTCCTCGCATGCGCTCATTGGCGGCATTGTCGGCGCGGTGATGGCGAAGGCCGGTGCCGGCGCGCTGGTCGCCTCGGGGATCTGGAAGACCGTGGCCTTCATCTTCGTCTCACCGGTGCTGGGCTTCGTGCTCGGCTCCGCCATGATGGTGGTGGTGGCCTGGGTCTGTCGGCGTGCCACGCCCTCGCGGATCGATAGATGGTTCCGTCGGCTGCAGCTGGTGTCTGCCGGCGCCTACAGCCTGGGCCACGGCGGCAACGATGCGCAGAAGACGATCGGCATCATCTGGATGCTGCTGATCGCCACCGGCCACTCGGCGATCGATGCACCGCCGCTCTGGGTCATCGTGAGCTGCTACACGGCCATTGCGCTGGGCACCATGTTCGGCGGCTGGCGCATCGTGAAGACCATGGGCCAGAAGATCACCAAGCTCAAGCCTGTCGGGGGCTTCTGCGCAGAGACGGGCGGCGCGCTCACGCTTTTTTTGGCCACGGCGCTGGGCATTCCGGTGTCGACCACGCACACCATCACCGGTGCGATCGTGGGCGTCGGCTCGGTCCAGCGCGCCAGCGCGGTGCGCTGGGGCGTGGCCGGCAACATCGTGTGGGCCTGGATCTTCACGATCCCGGCGGCAGCCTTCGTCGCCGCCGTCGCCTACTGGCTCAGCCTGCAGATTTTCTGACCCGAAGGTGAGGCGGGCGGGCCCGCATGCCGGGGCCTGTGCCTGTCACCGCTGGTCGGTCGAATGGATTTGTAGCGCTTCCAGAAAGCGCGAAACCATGTTGTAGGCCGCCACGGTCGCCGTCAGTTCCACGAGCTGCTGCGCTTCGAAAACCTCGGCCACGCTGGCGAAGATCGATTCGTCGACCTGCACATTGCGGGTCATCGCGTCGGTGTATGCCAGCACCGCGCGCTCGGTGGCGTCGAACAACCGGCTGCCTTCCCAGTGCGCCAGTGCGTCCAGCTTCTCCGCAGACGCGCCTTCCTGGCGCGCGATCGGGATGTGCTGGTCGGCCTCGTACGGCGCGCGGTTGATCTGCGCCACCCGGATGATGACCATCTCGCGGATCGCGCCGGGCAGCGTCGACTGCTGCCGTATCGCGGTCAGGTAGCCCAGCCAGCCCTCGGCCACGGGCGGGCTGTGCAACAGCATCTGGTACAGGTGCAGGATGCTCCCGCGCTCGGCCACGATGCGCTGGGCCAGCGGGCGCGTCGCGTCGTTGTCGGTGTCGGCGTAGGGAATGCGTGCCATGGGCTCTTTCAATGAAGGTGGATCAAGACGTCAGTCATCCGAGACGATCTTGCGTTTCATGAGATCGGCCATGATGTCCCAGTCCTTGCGCGCGTGTGGCGAGACATCGAGGCTGCTGCTCACGACGCCTCGGAAGCTACTGTGAAATCTTGCGGCCTTCTTCGACCTGATGCTCGAAATAGCGCTGAAAGCTGAAGGCGATGCTCGCCATCAGAACCGTGCTGCCGATCAGCAGCGAAATCACGACCGCGCCGATCGTGATCCAGCCGGTGCGGCCCGGTGCTGCGTCGGACGGTGCGTCCGCGTTGAAACGCGCGTTCCATTTTTCCGGCGTTGTCAGCCCGTAGACGATGGCCGTCAGCGCACAGCCGGCAATGGTGAATCCGAGCAACGGAATGAGCGCCCAGCTCAGCCCGTCGTCGAGCCCGTGCATGCGGGCGCGCTCCACGCCGTAGAGGCCCAGCGCTGTCGGTATCGGCAGCAACCATCCGAGGGTGTCCGACAGGCCGTGCAGGTAGAAGCGGTGCAGGCCGAAAGGGCCGCCGACAAAGGCCAGCCATGCGGCGAGGGTCTTGTTCTTCATTCGCTCGTTCATTCGGGTGCGCTGGTGCTGCCCGCACCGAGCGACTTTTCCATCAGCACCACATCGAGCCACTGCCCGAACTTCCAGCCGCAGTCCTTGAGCACGCCAACCTGCGTGAAGCCCTGCGCGCGATGCACGCCCACCGACCCCGCATTGGCCGAGTCGCCGATCACTGCGATCAGCTTGCGCACGCCGACGGCTTGCGCCGCTTCGCACAGCGCGGACAGAAGTTGCGTGCCGAGGCCCTGGCCCCGTGCCGCCTCGGCCAGGTAGATCGAGTCTTCGGCGGAAAAGCGGTAGGCGGGGCGTGGCTTGAACCAGTTGCAGTAGGCAAAGCCCAGCAATTGGCCGTCGCGCTCTGCCACGAGATAGGGCAGCCCCTTGCCGAGCACGTCGGCGCGGCGTGCCGCCATGTCGGCGGCGTTCGGCGACTCGGTTTCGAAGGTGCCGGTGCCGTTCTGAACATGGTGCGCGTAGATGGCGGTGATGGCGGGGATGTCGTCGTCGCGGCTGGGACGGAGAGTGAAGGTCATGGAGTAAATGCGTGGGAGGGAGGCGCCGACGGTGGCGCGATGCAAATGCCGCCGGGCGAAAAATACGCTCGGGCTATAATCGTGGGCTTTTCAGCGTGTCGCTGGCCGGGTGGCCATGTCGCGTGTCTCGACGCTGGAAGAACTCTGTGGGCGGCCCTTTCGGGTTTGCTGCACCACCCGAAGGATAAATCATGGTCGTCATTCGACTCTCCCGCGGCGGCTCTAAGGGCCGTCCTTTCTTCAACATCGTCGTGTCGGACAAGCGTGTTCGCCGCGATGGCCGCTTCATCGAGCGTCTGGGTTTCTACAACCCTACCGCCAAGGAAAACGAAGAAAGCATCCGCATCGCGCAGGATCGCCTGACCTACTGGAAGAGCGTCGGCGCCCAAGCGTCGCCAACGGTCGACCGGCTGATCAAGCAAGCCGCCGCTGCAGCCCCCAAGGCCGCTGCCTAAGCACGAGCAAAGGATGCTGCCCACGCTCGAAGCCGCCGAATTGCCGGCGGATGCGATCGAGGTAGGCCGCATCGCCGATGCCTGGGGCATCAAGGGCTGGTTCAAGGTCCTGCCCCACAGCGCCCAACCCGAGGCGCTCTTCTCTTCGAAGCGCTGGTTCATCCAGCCTTCCGGCCCGGTCCATGCCAAGCCGCAGACCGGGGCCTTCCGGCTCGCGATTCGCGAGGCCAAGGAACATTCCGACTGCATCGTGGCCAGCTCGCCGGACGTGCCCGACCGCAACGCCGCCGAGGCGCTGCGAGGCGCGCGCGTGTTCGTCCCGCGCTCGAGCTTTCCGTCAGCTGGCGAGGACGAGTACTACTGGGTCGACCTGCTCGGCCTGGCGGTGGTCAACCGCGAAGGTGTCACGCTCGGCGTGGTGCGCGAACTGCTTTCGGGCGGATCGCAAACCACGCTGGTGCTGGAAGCCGAAGAAGACGGCAAACCGGTCGAACGGATGGTGCCTTTCGTCGGCGCCTTCGTCGACAAGGTCGACCTGGCGGGTCGCCTCATCACGGTCGACTGGCAAGCCGACTACTGAGGACCGCGTCGCCATGCGCTTCGATGTCCTCACGCTGTTTCCCGAACTGTTCGCCCCGCTGCTCACCAGCGGCGTGACGCGTCGCGCCTACGAATCGAAGCAGGTCGAGCTGGTGTTCTGGAATCCGCGCGACTTTGCCGAGGGCAACTACCGCCGCATCGACGACCGGCCGTTCGGTGGCGGCCCCGGCATGGTGATGATGGCCGGGCCGCTGGCGGCCTGCCTTGACGCCGCGCTGGCGGCGCGGGGCGCGGCGGCGCCAGTGGTGTTGTTTTCTCCTGTGGGCGAAACGCTGCGTCATGCCGCGGTCGAGGGCTGGGCAGGGGGCGAAGGTGCCGTGCTGGTCTGCGGCCGTTACGAGGGCATCGATCAGCGCTTCATCGACGCGCGCGTCACGCATCAGGTCAGCCTCGGCGACTTCGTGCTGTCGGGCGGAGAAATCGCCGCCATGGCATTGATCGACGCGGTGGCACGGTTGCAGTCTGGCGTTCTCGGCGACGAGGCCAGCCATGTGCAGGACAGCTTCAACCCGGCGCTCGACGGCATGCTCGACTGCCCGCACTACACGCGCCCCGAGGTCTGGAACGGCCAGCCCGTGCCGGCCCCGCTAATGTCGGGCCATCATGCGCAGATCGATCGCTGGCGACGCGATCAGCGCCTGGCGCTCACGGCCGAGCGCCGGCCCGAACTGGTCGACGCGGCGCGGACTGCAGGTCGCCTGAGCCGAGCTGACGAATCGGCGCTGAAAAAAAAGCTATAATCGTCGGCTACCCGATCCTCTGGCCGGCCGCGCCCGCAGCAAGAATCCACTCAGTGTTTTCTCGTGCAGGCGCCTTTAGTGCAGCGCGGCCACGATCGACAACAGGAAATCATGAACCTCATCGAAACACTCGAGCAGGAAGAAATCGCCCGCCTCGGCAAGACCATCCCCGATTTCATGCCTGGTGACACGGTCATCGTCAGCGTGAACGTCGTCGAAGGCACCCGCAAGCGGGTGCAGGCCTACGAAGGCGTGGTGATCGCCAAGCGCAACCGCGGCCTCAACAGCGGCTTCACGGTGCGCAAGATCTCCAGCGGCGAAGGCGTCGAGCGCACGTTCCAGACGTACAGCCCGCTGATCGCCGGCATCGAAGTCAAGCGTCGCGGCGATGTCCGTCGCGCCAAGCTGTACTACCTGCGCGAACGCAGCGGCCGCTCGGCACGCATCAAGGAAAAGCTGCCAGCCAAGCGCACCAAGCAGGTCGCCGCCGCGCAATAAGCAGCGACTTCGCCGTGCAAAAAGCCGCCGTTCGAGGCGGCTTTTTGCATTGGCGCGCCACTTGCGTGCAGCGAGGCCCGCGTTGTGGCACGCTGCCTCGCCGCATGGCGTCCTTGCTTCGCACTTTTTCGGAGACCTTGTCTTGAATCCCCGTCCTGCCGTCCTGGTCGACCCCGAGCCCGCCGAACCGATCAACGCCGTGTCGCTCGCGAGCTTCGAGCCGCGCGACGTGCCGGTGGTGCGCGTCGACAGCGACTTGCCCGCCGTGCCGCACGACCAACTCACCGTGAGTGCGCTGCGCGCACGGTTTGCACGCCCGCCCGTCTGGACGCCCGAACTGCGCCGCGAGCCGCGCGCAGGGCATCGCGCGCCGGCGCAAGCGGCCGTCTTGGTGCCGATCGTGCAGCGCCGCGAGCCCACGGTGCTGTTGACCGAGCGGGCCACGCAGATGTCGACGCACTCGGGGCAGGTGGCTTTTCCCGGCGGGCGGGTCGATCCCGAAGACGCCAACGTCGCGGCGGCCGCATTGCGCGAGGCTTGGGAAGAAGTCGGTCTCTCGGCCGACTACATCGAGGTGCTGGGCTCCCTGCCAACGTACACCACCGTAACTTCGTTCATCGTCACGCCGGTGATCGCATTGGTTCAGCCGGGCTTCCATCTCACGCTCAGCCCCTCGGAAGTTGCAGACGCCTTCGAGGTGCCGCTGTCGCACCTGATGAACCCAGCCAACCACCGTCGTCACGCCATGGTGGGCGAGGGCCTCAATGCGCGGCAATGGTTTTCGATGCCCTATCAGGATGGGTTGCAAGAGCGATTCATCTGGGGTGCAACCGCCGGCATGCTGCGCAACTTTTACCGTTTTCTCTCCGCCTGAGTGCCGGCCAATAGACGACTTCACGCCCATGCTGGGCGAGGTGCAACCTTCCAGCGTTTGGGTTGCACCTTTCGAGGGCTGAAGGGTTGCACCTTTCGAGGGCTGAAGGGTTGCACCTTCGCGCGTGCTGTTCTACCATCCGCCGCACTTCAATTCTCGGCGGCAGGCAGACCATGGCAACGACGACCCTCGGCGTGAAACTCGACGACAGCGTGCGGGAGCGCCTCAAGGCCGCCGCGTCGAAGGTCGATCGCACCCCCCACTGGCTGATCAAGCAGGCCCTCCTCGCGCACCTCGAACAACTCGAGCGCGGACTGACGCTGGCGCAGGTCTTCGGTGCCGCACCGGCCGACTCCGCCGCTGCAGAAGCCGACACCACGGCAGCCTCGTCGCCGCACCAGCCCTTCCTCGACTTCGCAGAGAACGTGCAGCCGCAGAGCGTGCTGCGTGCCGCCGTCACATCAGCCTACCGCCGGCCCGAGGCCGAGCAGGTCGCGATGCTGCTGCCGCAGGCGAGGCTGGACCTCGAGATGTCTGCGAAGACGCATCGCCTGGCGGTCGACCTGTCGCAGAACCTGCGCGACCATCAGGCCGGCGGGCGCTCGGGCGTCGTGCAAGGGCTGTTGCAGGAGTTCTCGTTGTCTTCACAGGAAGGCGTGGCTCTGATGTGCTTGGCCGAGGCGCTGCTGCGCATTCCGGACAAGGGCACGCGCGATGCGCTCATCCGCGACAAGATCAGCACCGGCAATTGGCAGCCGCACCTGGGCAAGAGCAGTTCGCTGTTCGTCAACGCCGCCACCTGGGGCCTGATGTTCACCGGCAGGCTGGTGGCCACGCACAACGAGTCGGGCCTGAGCCACTCGCTCGGCCGCGTGCTCGCGCGCGGTGGCGAGCCGGTCGTGCGCAAGGGCGTGGACATGGCGATGCGCCTGATGGGCGAGCAGTTCGTCACCGGCGAAACCATCGGCAAGGCACTCGCCAACGCCGGCAAGATGGAAGCGCGGGGCTTCCGCTATTCGTACGACATGCTCGGCGAGGCCGCGCTCACCGATGCCGATGCGCTGCGCTACATGGCGTCGTACGAGCAGGCCATCCACGCCATCGGCCGGGCGGCCTCGGGCATCGGCATTTACCGCGGGCCGGGCATCTCGATCAAGCTGTCGGCGCTGCACCCGCGCTACAGCCGCGCGCAGCACCCACGCGTGATGGACGAGCTCTATCCACGCCTGCTCGCGCTCACGCTGCTGGCTCGCAGGTACGACATCGGCCTGAACATCGACGCGGAAGAGGCCGACCGCCTGGAGCTGTCGCTCGACCTGCTCGAGCGGCTGTGCCACGAACCCGCGCTGGCCGGCTGGAACGGCATCGGCTTCGTCATCCAGGCCTACCAGAAGCGCTGCCCGGCCGTGATCGCCTACCTGGTCGATCTCGCGCGCCGCAGCCGCCATCGGCTGATGGTTCGGCTGGTGAAGGGCGCCTACTGGGACAGCGAGATCAAGCGCGCCCAGGTCGACGGTCTGGAGGACTATCCGGTCTACACGCGCAAGGTGCACACCGACGTGTCCTACCTCGCCTGCGCCCGCCAACTGCTCGCCGCGCCCGAGGCGGTGTACCCGCAATTCGCCACCCACAACGCCCACACGCTGGCCGCGATCTATCACCTGGCAGGCGAGAACTACCACGAGGGCCAGTACGAGTTCCAGTGCCTGCACGGCATGGGCGAGCCGCTGTACGAGCAGGTCGTCGGCCCGGTCGCCGAAGGCAAGCTGGCGCGGCCGTGCCGCATCTATGCACCCGTGGGGAGCCACGAGACGCTGCTCGCCTACCTGGTGCGGCGCCTGCTGGAGAACGGTGCCAACACCTCGTTCGTCAATCGCATCGCCGACAAGAGCCTGGCCATCGAATCGCTGGTGGCCGACCCGGTGCAGGGGGTGGAAGCGCAGGGCATCGAAGACGGTCGCATGGGCCAGCCGCATCCGCGCATCCCGCTGCCGCGCGATCTGTACGCGGGACGCGCCAACGCGATGGGGCTGGACCTGTCGAACGAGCATCGCCTCGGTTCGCTGTCGAGCGCGCTGCTGCACACGGCCGGCGATGCATGGCTGGCCCAGCCGATGCTCGCGCAGCCCGTGGCGCCCGGCCCGCGCGCGCCGGTGCGTAATCCGGCGCGCCACGACGATGTCGTGGGCCAGGTGCAGGCGGCCACGCTGGAAGACGTGGAACGCGCCGTGCAGGCGTCGCAGGACGCCTTCCAGATCTGGCAGGCCACGCCGGCCGTCGAGCGCGCCGACCTGCTCGACCGCGCTGCCGACGCGTTTGAAGCACGCATGCAGGCGCTGCTGGGATTGCTGGTGCGCGAGGCGGGCAAGACGCTCGCCAATGCCATCGCCGAAGTGCGCGAGGCGATCGACTTCCTGCGCTACTACGCGGCTCAGGTGCGTGCCGACTTCAGCAACGACACGCACCGCCCGCTCGGGCCTGTGGTGTGCATCAGCCCGTGGAATTTTCCGCTGGCCATCTTCACCGGGCAGGTGGCCGCCGCGCTGGCCGCAGGCAACACGGTGCTCGCCAAGCCGGCCGAGCAGACGCCGCTGGTCGCGGCGGAGGCGGTGCGCCTCCTGCAGGCAGCAGGCCTGCCGCCCGGCGTGCTGCAGCTGCTGCCGGGCACGGGCGACACCGTGGGCGCCGCGCTGGTCGCCGACGCGCGGGTGCAGGGCGTGCTCTTCACCGGCTCCACCCAGGTCGCGCGCATCCTTCAGCGCGTGATCGCCGGGCGCCTCGACGCGTTGGGACATCCGATCCCGCTGATCGCCGAGACCGGCGGGCAGAACGCGATGGTCGTGGACTCGTCCGCGCTGGTCGAGCAGGTCGTGACCGACGTCGTCGCATCCGCCTTCGACAGCGCCGGCCAGCGCTGCTCGGCGTTGCGCGTGCTGTGTGTCCAGGCGGACATCGCTGAACGCACCATCGAGATGCTGCGCGGCGCGATGGCCGAATGCACGTTGGGCAACCCCGAGCACTTCTGCGTCGACATCGGCCCGGTGATCGACCGCGACGCGCAGCAGGCACTCGAACGACACATCGACGCCATGCGCGCCAAGGGCAGACCGGTGTTGCAGCTTGCACGCGCGCACGAAGACGATGCTGCGCGAGGCACGTTCGTCATGCCGACGCTGATCGAGATCGAGCGCATCGACGAGCTCGCGCACGAAGTCTTCGGCCCGGTGCTGCACGTGCTGCGCTACGAGCGCGAGGACCTCGACGACGTGCTCGAGCAGATCGATGCCAGCGGCTACGGCCTCACCCTGGGCGTGCACTCGCGCATCGACGAGACGATCCAGCGCGTCGTGACGCGCGCGCGCGTTGGCAACCTCTACGTCAATCGCAACATGGTCGGTGCCGTGGTCGGCGTGCAGCCCTTCGGTGGCGAAGGCCTGTCGGGCACGGGGCCGAAGGCCGGCGGGCCGCTGTACCTGCATCGGTTGCTGTCGAGCGGGTTGCCGCCTTTGCTCGCGGGCCTTTCCCCTACGACCGACAGCGCCGCCCTGCGCCGTCCATTGCTTGCCGCGCTGGCGCAATGGGCTCCCGGCGACGCACCCGGCGCGGCCGATCTCGCGGCGCTCTGCGAACGCTTCGAGCGCGCATCGCTCAGCGGCACCGAACGGCTGCTCGACGGCCCGACCGGCGAGCGCAACGCCTACCGGTTGTCGGCGCGCGAGGAGGTCCTGTGCCTCGCTGGTGCGGAAGGTGACCTGCTTTGCCAGCTCGCTGCGGTGCTGGCGGTCGGCGCGCGTCCCGCCTGGCCCGACACGCACGCCACGCGCGCCCTCGCGTCACGTCTGCCGACCGATGTCCGCGACGTGATTGTCTGGCGCGCCGAAGCGTCACTCGAAGGCGACTTCACGGCAGTGCTGCACCACGGTGACTCCGACCAGTTGCGCGCGCTCAGCGAACGCCTGGCCGAGCGCCCCGGTCCGATCGTGCAATTGCAGGGCCTCGCGCCGGGCGAAACCGGCATCGTGCTCGAACGCCTGCTGATCGAGCGCAGCGTGAGCGTGAACACAGCCGCCGCTGGCGGCAATGCCAGCCTGATGAGCGTCGGCTGACCGAGCGCGGACCGACAGTGCGACACGCCGACAGCGTGTCGGCGCCGGATCAGGCGCGCGTGCCCTGGCTCTTCAGGTAGGGGGCGATGGCGCTGGCGACGCCCTGCAGGTGCTCGAACTCCGCAGCGGAAAGCGGTTGCTCGCTCACGTCGAAGTGGCACAGCGAGCCATACAGTTCGCCCTCGGTGTCGAGCACCGGCACGCCGTGGTACGACACCATCACGCCCTGGTAGGGGTGGCCATCGAGGCGATGGTCGTGGCCTGAATCGGAGGTCAGAAAGGCGCCGTCGCGCAGCACGAACTGGCAGAAGCTGGTGCCCAGCGGCACGGCAGCCAGGTAGTCGGGACGCGCTTCGCCCACCTTGTCGACCAGCTCGATGTTGCGCAGCGTCTCGTGGTCGAGCTGGTAGACCGCCGTGTAGCGGTGCGGCACGCGCCCGTTCAGGCCGGTGAGTCCGGCGGTCAGGCCGTACTGCTCGCAACGCTGGATGAAGTCGCGAACGTCCGGCGAGGGCTCGATCGGCGGCAGGGAACGGATCAGCGCCAGATAACGCGTGTCGATGGCGTCCTCCCAGGCGGCGCAAGCATCGAGAAATTCGCGGTCGGCCTTCAGGCGCGTCGCGGCGTCGACGCCGTCGACGCCGTCGTCGACGGGCGCGACCGGAAAGGGCGGCACCGGGTACCCGGCCTTGCGCAAGGCCCGTTCCTTGTGGAAGCGCGATGGGTTCTTCATGGGCGGGAGTCTAAATGCGACGGCGCAGGAGCGGTGCGGCCAGGGAAAAGGCAGCGAACGCCTCCGGTCGGCACAGAACCTGCAACAGCGCGGCGGCAACTTCATTCCGACCAGAAAGAGACCTCCCATGTCCCTCACACGATCCCTCGCCCTGGCGCTCGGCGCCGCCGCCGGCCTGAGCCTGGCCATGCCGTCTGCGGCGCAAGACACCTACCCCAGTCGCCCCGTCAAGGTCGTGGTCGCGCTGCCCGCTGGCGGCAGCGTCGACATGGTGGCCCGCATGGTCGGCCAGCAGCTGGCCGCCGATCTCGGCCAACCCTTCGTGGTCGACAACCGGGCCGGTGCCTCGGGCCAGATCGGCGTGCCCGTGGTCGCGAAGGCGGCGCCGGACGGCTACACCCTGATGGTGTCGCCCGCCTCCTTCCTCACCACCAACAAGAGCATCTGGAAGACGCTGCCGTACAACCCGGAGGCCGACTTCGCGCCGGTGACCAAGCTGGTCAACCAGGCCATGGTGCTGGTGGTGCGCGACAAGACGCGCCTCGCGACGCCGGCCCAGGTTCTGGCTGCAGCGAAGGCAGCGCCCGGCAAGCTGACCTATGCATCCTCCGGCGATGGGAGCCCGCAGCATCTTGCGGGCCTCCTGTTCGAGAGCCGGACCGGCGTCAAGCTGCTGCACATCCCGTACAAGGGCGGCGCGCCGGCCATCACGGACCTGATGGGCGGCGTGGTGGACATGGCGTTTTCGCCGCTGCCTGAAGCGCTGCCGTACATCAAGTCGGGCAGGCTGCACCCGGTTGGCCTGCTGAGCGACAAGCGCTCCGCCTCGGCACCCGACATCCCGACGCTGCGCGAGGGCGGCGTCGACAACGTGGTGCTGTCGGCCTGGATCGGCCTGCTGGCACCGGCCAAGACACCGCAGCCGATCCTGGACCGGCTCGACAAGTCGGTGAAGGCGATGCTTCGCGGTGACGCCAAGGGCAAGCTTCTCGAGCTCGGCATGGAGCCGGCCGTCGACGACGCCAAGCCGCTTGCGCAGGTCATCAGCGAAGAGATTCGCCTGCATGCCGAGTTGGTCAAGGCGGCCGGGTTGGTGCCGCAGTAGTCCGCTGCCTAGCCACCAGCGCGGCAGAACACGAGCAGCAGGTTGTTGGCGGGCATCGCATGGCGTTCGCGCAGGCGCAGGCCTGCGCGGTGTGCCTCGCCTTCCACGTCTTCGAGGCGCCGGATGCCCCAGGCGGCATCGCGGGCGCGCAGGCTCTCGTCGAACGCGAGGTTGCTCGGCGCTGGAGCGCCGGCTTCGAAATACGGCCCGTAGGTGATCAGCAAACCATCGGGCAGCAGGTGGCGGGCGGCACCCTGCATCAAGCCTGCGCATGCGGCCCACGGCGCGATGTGCAGCATGTTGGCGCAGTAGACGGCGTCGAAGCTTTCTGCGGCGCCTTCGGCATGCAGCGGCCATGCGGCGGCGGTCACGTCGAGTTGCACGGGAGGTTGGAGATTGGGCAAGCCTGCCGCGGCGACACGCCCGGCCAGCGCCGGCAGCAGGCGCGCGTCGGCCTCCGTCGGTCGCCATGCCCAGCCGGGCAGGGCCTGGGCGAACCACGCCGCGTGCTGGCCGGTGCCCGATGCGATCTCCAGCGCAGTGCCTCGCTCGTTGAGCAGGATGCGCAGCACCTCGAGGATCGGCTGCTTGTTGCGTTCAGCAGCAGTGCTGCGGGGAAGGACGTCCATCGAAGTTGACCTGGCATGGTGATGGCTTCGAGGGTAGCAGCCGTCGGTGAACGAAGCCGCCCGTCGCGACGGCCCACTGCACCGGGCGCTGGCCCTGAAGAAAATGCGGTGCGGCATACTGCCGAGCCCCCAACTCGCCAGAAGAAGCACACCGAATGGAAAAGGAAGTCGACCCTCAGGTACTCGCGGTCATCGATGAAAAGCGACTGTCGGGCCCGCGGCTCACCCCGGTCGAAATCGTTGCCAAGATGGGCGTGTTCGATGCGCGCGACAAGCCTTACGAATACGCCTGGCTGGCCACTGGCGACAACGTGATCGCCACCATCTGGGCCGAGCACGTGAACGTGGCCGCCGGCGGCCGCTGGTTCTACCTCGAATCGCTGGACATCCAGCGCCGCCCCGGCGGCGGTCAGCGCGCGCCGAACCAGGTGCAGCGCGCCAAGGACCGTCTGGCCCTGCTCAAGAAAACCTTCGACGCCGGCACCGGTTTTCGTGCCGTGCTGCAGACCAACCGCGTGGCCATCGTCGAACTCGAGAGCAACAAGAGCGCCAAGGTCTCGACCCGCGTGCGCGACGACGACGAATGGCACGTCGCGCTGTGGGACGCCGAGGCGCAGCGTGCCGTGCTGGTGCGCGGTGCGCGCGGCTGGGTGCCGACCGACGACGAGTTGCACGCTGCGGCCTCGCGCGGGCAGGTCGTTCAAGCCGACGCCGAAGAGGCGGAGCCCGAGGTCGTGGTGAACGCGTCGGCCGACGAAGTGCAGGCCGCCGCCATGGCCTACGTCACCAAACATTTCACCGGCTATGGCTACAAGGCCGAGACCGTGACCGAGCGCGGCCTGGGCTACGACATCGACGTGTCGAACGCCAAGGGCGCCGCCTTGCTCAAGGTCACCGTCAAGGGGCTTTCCCCTGGCACGCCGAAGTTCGAACTCACGGGCGAGCAACGCGCGGCGTCGGCCAGCGAGCCGCTCTGGCGCCTGCTGGTGGTGTCCGACGTGATGAGCGCAGCGCCGCAGCACAAGATCTACAAGCCTTCCGAGATGGACCAGGCGGGCGGCGCCTGACAGGGCAAGACGGGGCGAGGGGCGCGCAAGGCAGGGGGACGGCGAAACGCGCCAGGTGGCCGCGATGCAACTGGTCGCACGGGTTGCATTCCTACAGAGAGGAAAAAAGTCACGGCCTAGCCTGACTTTTCCTTCTACCGAAACGCCATGGCCAAAAAACTCCCCACACCCTCATCCGAGCTCGACGCGGCCCACGCAGCCGCGCGCAACACAGACAGCGGACCGTCGCAGCCCGCGCCTGCGGCCGCTGGCAAGGGCGACCTGCCCACGCAGAAGGCGATCGACACGCAGGCCCTTGCCAGCGCGATGCCCTCCAACCCCAACAAGCCGCTCGAGCACGGCCTGGCCAACGCAGCCCTCACCCCGGCCGGCGCCACCGTCAGCCCGCCCTCTCGCCTGCCCGGTGCGAGCACGCTGTCCGAAGCCAATGCCTCCAGCAAGACCGGCACCGTGGCGCAGGAAGGCGTCAACGCCACCATCGACACGCTCGACCGTGTGCGCGTCGATTCCAGCGGCCAG
>NZ_RCZJ01000003.1 GCF_006438845.1 Variovorax ginsengisoli | reverse complement strand
TGCTGGCGCGGCTGGCGACACCCGAGGTCAGTGTGATGCTGCCGTCGGCGGCGAGATGCGGCAGCGCCGCCTTGACAACGCGGTACTGGCTGAAGAACTTGCCGTTGGCGTACTCCATGACCGCGTCGAGATTCATTTTGTCCGCGGTGGTGTCGATGCCAAGCCGAGCCGCAGACTCGTGCACCGTCATCGCGACGTGATCGACGTGGCCGATCGTTTCGAACAACGCAGTCAGCGACGCTTCGGACTTCGCGTCGCAGGAATGGTACGTCGCGCCTGGCATTTTTTCGGCCGCGGTCTTCATCGCTGCGGCGGCCCGCCAGGGCTGGAACCACGGCACGGACCTCTACAAGCTCATGGACGCGGCCGACGACATCGTGCGTCCGCTGCAGGATCGTCCGGTGCGCGTGGACCGCGAAACGCTGGCTCTCGGCTATGCCGGCGTGTACTCCAGCTTCCTGCGCCACTCCGAAGTCGCGGCCAAAAAGTACGGCCTGAAGACGGTCGACATCCTGGTCGAGCTGAGCAAGCGCCGCATGGTTGGCGGCCAGGAAGACATGATCGTCGACGTCGCCCTGGACCTGCTTAAGGCTACAGAGCGCGAACGCGCGCACGCCGAGCCAACGATGAGTGAGGCAGCGTGAGAGCCGCCGTTCCTACGTCTGCGATGAATCAAGCCTGTCCTTGAATCCCGCCGTGTGACCTGACAGCCTAGAGCTGGCCTTCGGTCAGCGTGTCGAGTTGGAAGTGGCCGCCCTTGTCCCATAGCCAGGTGTCGGTCCAGGTCACGCGGCCGAGCTGCGTGGCGGCCGGGAAGGGCGAGGCCTCCAGCACCGTTCGCTCGATCTCCGCGATAACTTCGGGCGCGTGCTGCGGCGCACGCATCCAGTGCATCGACAGGACCTTGCCCTGCGCATCCAGGTCGACCTGCAGCGTGCCGACGGCGTAGAGCACTGGCGGCAGCTTGCCGCCGTAGATGCGCGCCTTGTTGGCGTCGTAGACGTGGCGGGCTGCGTCCTTGCGGTAGTCGCGCGGGTTGGCGGCAGTCGATGCGCGCGGCACGGTGCGGCTGGCGGGGCTGGGCTCCGGCGTCGCGCCGCTGAGTTGGCCGGGCACGGCGCCGGTGGTCGGTGCGGTCGGGCTGCTGCCGCAGCCGGCGAGCCACAGGGTGGCGAACAAGGCGAGGGCGAGGCGGCGCGGGGAGGTGCTCGAAATCATCGCCGCGGTTATACCGTGCATAACGCAGGGCCCGGTAACCGGGCGTCATTCCCCGGGACAATCCGCGGCATGAATCCGGAACTCGACGATCTGGTGGAACGGCTCCGCTGCGGGCCGGGCGTGCTGGTGCGCGTGACGGCCACCGAAGGCTCGGTCCCGCGCGAGTCGGGCACCTGGATGGCGGTATGGCCCGACGCGCTGACGGGCACCATCGGCGGGGGTCAGCTCGAGTTTCAGGCGGTGCGTGAGGCGCGTGAATGGCTCGAGGGTGGCGAAGCGCCACAGGGCACGCGTCGCTACCCGCTCGGGCCGAGCCTGGGCCAGTGCTGCGGCGGCGTGGTGTTTCTCGCTTTTCGCCGCATCGATCCCGTCGACGTGCGGCAACTGCGAGAAGAATTGGGTGCTTCCCTGAAGCCGGTGGCGCTCTTCGGCGGCGGTCACGTGGGCGCGGCGCTCGCGCGGCTGCTGGCAACGTTGCCTTTCGCGGTGCGCTGGATCGACAGCCGCGAGGGCGTCTTCCCGCCCGCAGTGCCGACCCAGGTCGACACCGAGCACTCGGAGCCGGTCCAATCGGCCGTGGCGCACATCGCACCGGGCTCGCGCGTGCTGATCATGAGCTTCAGCCATGCGGAAGACCTCGACATCGTCATCGCCTGCCTGCAGCGCCTGCGAAGGCGCGACGACCTGCCCTACATCGGCCTGATCGGCAGCAAGACCAAGTGGGCGACGTTCCGGCACCGTCTGGAGGCGCGCGGCTTCACGCCCGAGGAGATGGCGCGCGTTACCTGCCCGATCGGCGTGCCCGGCATCGTCGGCAAGGAGCCGGAGGTGATCGCGGTCGCGGTGGCGGCACAGTTGTTGCAATCGCTCGACAACGACTGACCCGTGCCGGGTTTTCTGGCACGCAATACCGTTCGCTCGGTCCGGGAGGCCGGCAAAGTGCATACACTTCGGTTCACAACACCATGCCGCAGCGGAGCGAGGTTCTTTTCAGGACCTGCGTTCGCGGCTTTTTTCCTGCTTACAGCGCCCGCAGTGGTGGGCAGGACACAACGACAAGGCGCCCCCACGCGCCGACAAGGTTGAGCATGGAAAGCTATTACCTCGACTGGGCCAACCTGCTGCTGCGCTGGGTCCACGTCATCACCGCCATCGCGTGGATCGGCGCCTCCTTCTACTTCGTGATGCTGGACAACAGCCTCGAGAAGCCGCAGGACGCCGAATCGCTCGACAAGGGCGTCGGCGGCGAGCAATGGGCGGTGCACGGCGGCGGCTTCTACAACATGCAGAAGTACGCGCTGGCGCCGAAGAAGCTGCCCGACCACCTGCACTGGTCGTACTGGGAAAGTTACTCGACCTGGCTGACCGGCTTCGCGCTCTTCACGATGTCGTACCTGTGGAATGCCAGCACGTACCTGATCGACAAGTCGAAGATGGACTGGCAGCCGGGTGCCGCCATCTCGGTGGCGCTGGCCTTCTTCGTCGTGTTCTGGATCGTCTACGACGGCATCTGCCAGATCTTCGGCCGCCGCAAGAATGGCGATGCGATCGTCGGTGTGCTGGTCGCGGTCTTCGTCGCCTTCGCGGCTTGGCTGGCCTGCCACTGGTTCGCCGGCCGTGCCGCGTTCCTGCTGGTCGGCGCGATGATGGCCACGACCATGAGCGGCAACGTGTTCTTCTGGATCATTCCCGGCCAGCGCGAGAACGTGGCGCTGCTGCGCCAGGGCAAGCCGGTGAACCCGATCCACGGGCAGCGCGGCAAGCAGCGCAGCGTGCACAACACCTACTTCACGCTGCCGGTGCTGTTCGCGATGCTGAGCAACCACTACAGCTTCACCTACACGCACCAATACAACTGGATCGTGCTGTTGCTGATCATGCTCGGCGGCGCGGCCATCCGGCAGTTCTTCGTGGTGCGGCACCGCTTCAAGCTGGGCAATGCGAAGAACCCGCTGCCCTACGCGATGGTCGGCATCGCGGTGCTGGGGCTCACCATTGTCTGGATGAAGCCCGAACCCGTGGCCGCGCCGGCGCCCGGCGCCGCGGTGCCGAAGGTCGCGTTCGGCGACGTGCAGAAAGTGCTGGAGCAGCGTTGCTATATGTGCCACGGCGCGGCCGTGCAGATGAAGAACGTGCGGCTCGACACCCCTGACCAAGTCGCGTCGCACGCGCAAGCGGTCTACCAGCAGGTGGTGGTCACGAAGATCATGCCGATGAACAACGCGACCGGCATCACGGATGCAGAGCGGGCGCTGATCGGACGCTGGTTCGAGGCGGGGGCCAAGACGCAGTGATTTCGCGTTGACGCCCACGGCGCTCAGCGCGATCAATCACGCCCGCTGCGAGACCTTGGTGCGGGCATCTGCTCAGACGGCAGCCAGGAGCCTCGCCAAAGCGTTGTGCCGTTCCACCAGCGGACCGAGATCCAACGTGGTGAGTTGCCCTTCCCGAACCACCACACGCCCATTGACCACCGTGTAGGCCGCCTGCGGGCTGGCGCACAGCAACAGGCTCGCGACCGGGTCGTGTACCGCGCCGCCCGCGAAGCCAACGGTGGTCAGGTCGAACAGGGCGAGGTCCGCGCACATGCCGGGTGCGAGGTGGCCGATGTCGGCGCGGCCCAGCACCTCGGCGCCGCCGCGGGTGGCGACGGCCAGCGCATCGCGCGCTGTCATCTCGGCCGGCCCGTGGTCGCAGCCGAAGGGTTCGAGCGATCTGCCCACGCGCGCCAGCAACAAGGTCTGGCGCGCCTCGTTCACCATGTGCGCGCCGTCGTTGCTGGCGCTGCCGTCGACGCCCAGGCCCACCGGCACGCCCGCGTCGAGCATGCGCCGGATGGGCGCGATGCCCGAGGCCAGCCGCATGTTGCTGCAGGGGCAGTGCGCCACGCCGGTCTTCGTCTTCGCGAACAGCGCGATGCCGGCGGCGTCGAGCTTCACGCAGTGCGCATGCCACACGTCGTGGCCGAGCCAGCCGAGGTCCTGCGCGTACTCGGTGGGCGTGCAGTTGAACTTTTCGAGGCTGTAGGCGATGTCGTGGTCGTTCTCGGCCAGGTGCGTGTGCAGCCGTACGCCCCGGCCCTTGAAAGAGCGCGCGAGCACGGCCGATTCCCGCATCAGGTCGCGGCTCACGCTGAAAGGAGAGCAGGGCGCCACCGCCACGTTCACCATCGCGCCGTGCGAGGCGTCGTGGTGCGCCTCGATGAGGCGTTGCGTGTCTTTCAGGATGACGTCTTCGCGCTCCACGACGCAGTCCGGTGGCAGGCCGCCCTGCGAGGCGCCGACGCTCATGCTGCCGCGCGTCGCGACGAAGCGCATGCCGATCTCGCGCGCCGCGTCGATGCTGTCTTCCAGCCGCACGCCGTTGGGGTAGATGTAGAGGTGGTCGCTGCTCGTGGTGCAGCCCGACAGCAGCAGTTCGGCCATGGCAACCTGCGTCGACACGTGCACCATCTCCGGCGTGAGCCCGGCCCAGATCGGATACAGGCCGCGCAGCCACGAGAACAGCTCCGCGTCCTGCACCGCCGGAATGGCGCGCGTGAGCGATTGGTACATGTGGTGGTGCGTGTTGACCAGCCCCGGCACGACCAGGTGGCCGCGCGCGTCGATCACGTCGTCGGCTGTTTGCGGCAGCTCGGCCGCTGGCCCGATCGCCTCGACCCGGTTCTCGCGCACGAAGACCGACGCATCGCGCCACTCGGTGCGTGCGTCGTCGAAGGTGGCGACGCAGGTCGCGTTGCGGATGAGCAGGGTGGTCATGGCGCGAGCAGACAGAATAGAGCGTGGAGACAATGCAAATGATCGCACCGAACCCCGCTTCTCACGTACCCGCCGCACCCGCCGTGCCCGACGCGCGCACGTCCCCGCGCGAATTTCTCGCGCATCTGTACGGCGTCGCCGTCGCGCGCGCGCTGCCGCTGGCCAGCATGGCGCCGTACCTGCCGAAGCCGCCCAGGGGCCGCACGCTGGTGCTGGGTGCCGGCAAGGCGGGCGGTTCGATGGCGCAGGCGCTCGAGGCGCTGTGGCCGGCCGACGCGCCGCTGTCCGGGCTGGTCGTCACCCGCTACGGCCATATTCCGCCGAGGCCCGAGGGGCTCGCGTCGCGCATCGAGATCGTCGAGGCCGCACACCCGGTGCCCGACGCGGCGGGGCTCAAGGCGGCCGAGCGCATCCTGGCGCTGACCGAGGGACTCACGGCCGACGACCTGGTGCTGTGCCTGATCTCCGGCGGTGGGTCGGCGCTCCTCACGCTGCCGGCCGACGGGCTGACGCTCGAAGACAAGCAGCGCATCAACAAGCGACTGCTCGAGAGCGGCGCCCACATCGGCGAGATGAACTGCGTGCGCAAGCATCTGTCGCGTATCAAGGGCGGACGATTGGCCGCGGCGTGTTCGCCGGCGCAGGTGGTGACGCTCACGATCAGCGACGTGCCGGGCGACGACCCGGCCGTCATCGCGAGCGGCCCCACGGTGCCCGACGGCACGAGCTGCGCGGACGCGATCGCCATCCTCGACAGATACGCCATCGAAGTGCCGGCGCCCGTGCGTGCGCAGCTTGAAAGCGGCGCGCTCGAAACCCCGAAGCCGTCCGACGGTGTGTTTCGAGGCCACGCCACACACCTCATCGCCACGCCGCAGCAGTCGCTCGAAGCGGCGGCTGCCGCAGCGCGCGCGGCCGGCATCGAAGCGCACATCCTCAGCGATGAAATGGAGGGGGAGTCGCGCGAGGTCGGCAAGGTCCACGGCGCGCTGGCCCGGGCGGTCGCGCTGCGCGGCGAACCCTTCGCGAAGCCCTGCGTGATCTTGTCGGGCGGCGAGACCACGGTGACCATTCGCCCGCGCCAACCCGGCCAGGCCAAGGGCCGCGGCGGCCGCGCCGGCGAGTTCTGCCTCGGCCTCGCGGGCGCGCTGGCCGGCCAGCCCGACGTGTGGGCACTGGCCGCGGACACCGACGGCATCGACGGCGTGGAGGACAACGCCGGCGCCTTCGTCATGCCCGACACGCTGGCGCGTGCCACGGCGCAAGGCCGCAAGCTTGCCGACCACCTCGACCGCAACGACGCCTACGGCTATTTCGACGCCATCGGCGATCTGCTGGTCACGGGGCCGACGCACACCAACGTCAATGACTTTCGCGCACTGCTGATCCTTTGAGCGGCGCCCTTTTGCCGCAGCAGGGCTATCGGCTGCGGTCCCCGTCGCGAACCGATTCGATCGTGCCGTTGTAGATGCGGACCACGCCGAAGAAAGCGCCGGCGCCTCGGTCGTAGGTCCACTCCTCCATGGGAACGCACTGGTTCGAAAGGATCGCGCTCGGTCCGCCTCCGCGGTAGGGCGGCGTCACCACCCAACCCAGCTGCAGCATCGAGACGCAGACAGCCTGCCGATAGATCGGCTCGCCGCATTTCTGTAGCAACGACACCGGCGAGTCGCCCTTGCCTACGAGGTAACCGTTGCAGCCCATCGATTGCGAGGCTGCGACGGATGGCACACCGAGGGCCGCGGCCGCAGCGATCGACCAGAGTGTTCGATGAATCGTGCGCATCAGGCGACCTTCGGTTCGGGCAGGACCGACGTCAGCGCAAAGTCGACGAGGTGTAGCCAGGTGGCCTCCATGCCCATGATGTTGTGGTGATCGGACCCGGTCACGGTCTCCACGCGGACAGGCGTGGGCCACGCGTCGGTGAGCTTCTTCGATCGCTCGGGCAGCACCACATCGTCCTGCGCGGCGAGCAGAACCTGCGTCTTCGCGGCCACCTCCCGGCTGTGGGTGAGCGAATCGAAGCGGTTGCGCAGTAGCAATGAAAGCGGCACCAGAGGAAAGCGCCGCTTCGCGACTTCGAGCATCGAGTCGTAAGGCGTCACGAGCTGCAGGCTCGCGAAATCCTGCCGTGCCACCAACTGGATGGCCACGCCCGTGCCGAGGCTGCGGCCGACGACATGCAGGCGTGCCTTCGGGAAGGCCTTGCGCAGGTGGACGGTGAACTGGTTCGCGTCGGCGACCGAGGCGATCTCCGAGGGGTCGCCCTCCGAGTCGGCAACGCCCCGGTAGTTGATCGCGGCAAAGCCGAAGCCTTCGGGCAGCCAGTGCAGGGCTTGCGCCGTCGCCCGGACGTCCTCGCCGCGGCCGGCAAAGTAGATGAAGAGGTCCTGCAGCGCACTTTCGCCCAGTGGGTGGTAGACATAGCCGCGCACCATGCCGCCCGGCACGGTGTGCGAGTAGGTGGAGAAGTGCTCAGACAGATGCACCACGGGCAGCTTGCGGGCATTGAACAGGATGTGCCCTTGCCGTGTGGCGAGGAGCGTCCAGTACGCCGCGAGGCCGCCGAGGGCCGCGGCCGAAGCGGACAGCGCGATGCGAAAGGCTTTCGATGACAAGTTGAACTCCGGAGACGGTGACGTCGGCTGAATCGCCTAGTTTCGCCGCATCGCGCGGTCAGGTTCGGCCAATGAACACATGCTAGCTTCGCGCGGTGATTCATCGAATTCCCTCTTTCCTTCGCCACGTCGGCCCCGGCGTCGTCACCGGTGCCGCCGACGACGACCCCTCGGGCATCGCGACCTACACGCAGGCGGGCGCGCAGTTCGGCACCGGGCTGCTGTGGACGGTGTTCCTCTCGCTGCCGTTCATGATCGCGATCCAGATGGTGTCTGCACGCATTGGCCGCGTCACGGGCAAGGGTGTGGCGGCCAATCTGCGAGAGCACATGCCGCGCGGTCTGCTCATTGCATTGATTGGTCTGCTCGTTGTCGCCAACACCATCAACATCGCGGCGGACATTGGCGCGATGGGCGAGGCGCTGCAGCTGGTTGCAGGCGGCGGGCAGCATTTTCATTCCATCGTATTCGGCGTCGTCACGGTGCTGCTGCAGGTTTTCGTTCCCTACCGCCGGCTCGCGCAGATCCTGAAGTGGCTCACGCTCACCCTGTTCGCCTATGTCGCCACCGTGTTCGCGGTGAAGGTGCCGTGGGCGCAGGTGCTGCACGATCTGCTGGTGCCGCAGCTGCAGTGGAGCAGCGCGTACTGGATGATGATCGTCGCGCTGCTGGGAACGACGATTTCGCCCTACCTCTTCTTCTGGCAAGCGGCGCAGGAGGTCGAGGAACTGCGTCAGCACGGCGGCCACCGGGGCGGCGATGCAGAGGTCTGGCGTGCCTTGCGCCGCGTCAAGTTCGACACCTGGGTCGGCATGATCTTTTCCAACCTCATCGCCTTCTTCGTGATGGTGGTCGGCAGCGCCGTGCTGTACACGGCCGGCATCCATGAGGTGAGCTCCGCCGCGCAGGCGGCCGAGGCGCTGCGTCCGCTTGCAGGCGACTTCGCCTTCTGGCTGTTCGCCGGCGGCATCATCGCCACCGGTCTGCTGGCGGTGCCGGTGCTCGCCTCGTCGGCTGCGTATGCGGTGGCCGAAGCCTTCGGTTGGCAGGAGGGCCTCGAGCGCCATTGGCGCGAGGCCAAGAAGTTCTACGCCATCATCGGCATCGCAACGCTGGCGGGTACGGCGCTCGACTTCACGCCGGTCGACCCGATGAAGGCGCTCTACTGGAGCGCGGTCATCAACGGCGTGGTGGCCGTGCCGATCATGGCGGCCATGATGCTGCTGGTGTCGAGAGAGCGCGTGATGGGTGCTTTTGTCGCGAGCCGCCGCACCCGGTGGCTGGGTTGGGGCGGCACCGCGCTCATGGGCTTCGCCGTCGCGATGATGCTTCGAGACATCGTCGCTTGATGTCTCAGGTCGAGGCCCGCGTTTGCGTCAATCCGGTCGGCGGCCCGTCGATGGCGGTCCAGCCGCCGTCGACCGAAAGTGAGCTGCCGCTGATGTAGCTCGCTGCGTCCGATGCGAGGAAGGCGACGGCTGCGCCGACTTCCGAGGGCTGGCCCCAACGGTTGAACACCGTGTGGGCCGCGTAAGTGTCGTAGATCTCGCGGCGTTCCTTCAGCGGCGCTGTGAGGCGCGTCTCGATGATGCTGGGCATGACGGCGTTGACGCGTACGCCGTGGCTGCCCACTTCCGAGGCGAAGCCCTTCACCATCTGCTCGATGCCGGCTTTGGAGGCGGCGTAGATGCCCAGGCCGGGCTCGATCGTCACGGCGCGCATCGACGAGCACAGCACCAGGCTGCCCTTGCCCTGCTTCATCATCGGCACGCCGAACTGGCGCATGAAGTGGAAGGCGCCCTTGAGGTTCAGGTTCATCACCTGGTCGAACTCGTCGTCGGTGTAGTCGACGATGAGCTTGCGGATGTTCAGCGCCGGCGTGGCCACCGCGATGTCGACGCGGCCGTGCGTGACCAGGGTGTGCTCTGCCAGCGCGGCGATGTGGGTGCCGTCCGCAGCATCGGTGGCGCGCCATTCGGCCGATCCCTGGCCGGACTCGGTGATGTCCCGAGCCGTGGCCTCGGCGCCTTCGGCATCGCGGTCGGCGCACACCACGTGCGCGCCCAGCGAGCCCAGCGCATGGGCCGACGCCTGGCCAATGCCCGAGGCCGCGCCCAGCACGACAGCGACTTTGCCGGTCAGATCGAAGAGTTGTCGGTAGTTCTGCATGGGCATGTTCAACGTTGCGGCTTGAAGAAGGACACGGGCGTCATCAGGCGGTTGGTCTGAGACATCAGATAGCCAGCCTCGGCGCTCAGCTTCAGGTACGTGGCCCAGGCCGGGTCGGCCTGCAGCGCTGCGCGCTTGGCTGCGCGGTCCGCCGCATCGTTGTAAGCCCAGATGTGGACGTAGCTGTTGACGTCGCCCGTTTCGGTTTGCATGTAGAGAGCGGGCTCGCCCAGGTGGCGACGCTGGATGTCGAAGCCGTGTTCGGCGTAGAGCGCCAGGTGCTTCTTGATGGTGCCGGGGATGCAGGTGTAGGTTCTGAGGTCGTAGAGCATGGTTTGTTCTCGGTGCGAATATCAAATCGTTTCTTTGGGGGCTGGCGCAGCGGCCGGCGGGTCGGTGGCCTCGCCGGCTGGCGTGAACATCTCCCGAAGCGCGCTCCACACGTCGCGCAAGGCATACAGCGTCATCAGAAAGCCCGCGATCGGCATGCAGGCGTAGGCCCAGGCCTGCGGCAGTTCCAGCACCGGCGTGGTCGCGGTGGTCCGGTCGACGAAGCGTGCGCCGTAGACCATCAGTACGACAGCGAACAGCAGGCCGAGCAGCGCGATCACCACCTTGTGCAGGCCTTCGAGCCGCTTGCCCTTGAGCGCGTCCGACAGCAGGCTGATCGCAAAGTGATCGCGATCACGCCACAGCGCGCTGGCCCCGATGAACACCAGCCAGGCGAAGATGGTGACCACCACTTCGTCGAACCAGTTCATGCCGAACCAGCCTGTTGCCCGGCTGAAGATGTTGAGCGTCAGCAGAAGAGTGAGGGCCGCCACGCAGGCAATCGAGAACACTCTGAGCAGGGCGCCGAGCGCGTTTTCCAGGCGAAAGAAAAGGGTGGCTTTCACAGCATCGCCCTCGGCAGCCAGAGTGACACGGCAGGCCAGTAGGCGACCATGAGCGTCACGACGCAAATCGCGATGAGCATCGGCCACAGCTCCGACACGATGGCACCGACCTTGACGCCGGAAACGCTGCTCACCGCAAAAAGCAGGATGCCCACGGGCGGCGTGACGAGGCCGATCATTGAGCACATCACCATCAGCATGCCGAACTGCACCGGGTCCATGCCGATCTGCGCCACGATCGGCATGAAGATCGGCACGGTCAGGATGATGACGGCCACGCCTTCGAGAAACAGACCCAGCGCGATCAGCACGGCGATGATCAACGCAGTGACCTGCCATGGCTCCGTCGAGATCGACATGACCGCCTGGATCATCGCGTCCGGGATCCGCTTGTGCACGAGGAACCAGGTCAGATAGCCCGCCGCCGCGATGATGAACAGCACGCGCACGCTGTGCTGGATCGCATTCCACAGAACGGCCGGCAGGTCCGCCAACTTGATTTCCTTGTAGACGAACAGGCCCAGCACCAGGCAATAGATCACCGCGACCACGCCGCCTTCGGTGGGCGTGAAGAGGCCGCTGATCAGGCCGCCGATGATGATGACAGGGGCCATCATCGGCAGGGCCGCGCCGCGGAATGCGCTGCCCAGCTCGACCAGGCTGGCGCGTCGCTCTACTGGGTACTTGCGCCGCTTGGACACGATCCAGACCGCTGCCATCAACGCGACGGTCAGGAGCAGCCCCGGAACGATGCCGCCGATGAACAACTGCACCACCGAGACGCCGGTCAGCCCACCGAAGATCACCATCGGCACGCTGGGCGGAAAAACCGGGCCGATCGTGGCAGACGCAGCCGTCACGGCGGCAGAGAACTTCGGCTCGAAGCCGGCATCGTTCATCGCCTTGATCTCGACCTGTCCCATGCCGGCCGCATCGCCGACCGCCGTGCCGGACATGCCCGAGAAGATCAGGCTACCTACCACGTTGACCTGTGCAAGGCCGCCCGTGAAGTGGCCCACCAGCGCGTGCGCGAAGCGGAAGATGCGGTCGGTGATGCCGCCGGTATTCATCAGCGAACCCGCCAGAATGAAGAATGGAATGGCGAGCAGCGTGAAGCCTGAAGACGCGGAGAACATCCGCTGGGCGATCATCGTCAGCGACTGCGCTTCGCCGGCAAAAACGTAGGCGGAGATCGCTGTGACGCCGATCGCCACCGCGACCGGAACGCCGAACATGATGAGGGCGAGCAGCCCTCCCATGACCAAAAATGCTTGCATGACGTGTCTTCTCCCGCCTTACTTGGTGGCCAACATGTCCATGAAGGTCTTCATGTTTTCCTTGCCCGCATAGGCGCCGACTCGGTCGTAGGCTGGCTGCATCACGGCACGAAACTTCGCGAGATCGGGGCGGGTGACAGCAACGCCGGCGGCTTCCATCTTGGTGATTTCGGCCGCTTCCTGCTCGGCCACCAGCTTGCGCATCAGGTCACGTGCCAACTTACTTTCTTCGCGCAACACTGTCTGCTGCGCGGGGGTCAGCTTCTTCCAGCTCGACTGGCTGATGACGTGGGTCATGCTGTTGTAGACGTGGCGGGTGATCGCCAGGTGCTTCTGCACTTCGAACAGCTTGAAGTGATAGGTCACGCCGATCGGGTTCTCCTGACCGTCGACCACGCCCTGGTTCAGCGCGGCCGCCAGTTCCGGGAACGCGATCTGCGTCGTGGACGCGCCTGTCGCCTCCAGCGCCGCGATGATCTGCAGTTCTGGCGGCGTTCGCAGGCGCAGGCCCTTCATGTCCTGCGGTCCGTTGATCGGGCGTTTGGAGTTGGTCACGTTGCGAAAGCCGTACTCCCAGGTCGACAGCAGCACCAGGCCCTTCTTTTCGAGGCGCGGCGCCACCCAGTCTTGGAAGGGGCCGTCGAGCACGCGATGTGCCTGCGCGTAGTCGGTGAATGCATAGGGTGTCATGACCGTCGCGAAGGCTTTTTCGTACTTGTCGAGCGCACCCTGCGTCGGCAGGTTCATGTCGATCACGCCGACTGTCGTCTGCTCCACCTGGTCCGGCGGCGAGCCGAGCTGGTTAGACGGGTATAGCTCGATGCGGACCTCGCCGTTCGTCCGCGCCTCGACATTCTTCTTGAGCTGCAAGGCGGCGGTGTGCGCCGGGTGCGACTCGGCGGCGAAGTGCGCGAGCTTGAGGGTGGTCGCGGCGTGCGTCGAGCCCAGTACGGCGAATCCGAGTAGCGCGGCAAGGGTGGCTTTGGCGAGAACGCGGGCAGGTTGCGATGGCATGGTTTTGTCTCCTTCAGATGATGGTTTTTGTGTCTGTCAGGTCGAGCGCGCGGTCAGTCGGCCGTAGCGCCGGAGCGCTCGACCAGCGCGCCCCAGCGCTTGACTTCCTGTGCGACGAAAGGCTGGAAGGTCTCGTGGCGGTCGCCGATCGGGTCGGCGCCCAGCTCCTTCAGTCGCGCCTGCACGGCGGGGTCGGCCACCGCCTGGGCGATCGATGCCGAGAGCTTCGCCACCACGGGCGCCGGTGTGCCGGCGGGTGCGAAGAGGCCGAACCACGAGCGTGCGTCCAGCTGCGGATAGCCTGCTTCGGTGAAGGTGGGTACATCGGGCAGGTTGCTGCGCCGGGCCTTGCCCGTGACCGCCAGCGGCCTCAGCTTGCCGGCCTGGACTTGCGTCAGCACTTCGGGCAGGTTGGCGAACATCGCTTGGACCTGGCCGCCGATCAGGTCGGTCTGCGCCAGCGCGCCGCCCTTGTACGGCACGTGCTGCATGCGCGTGCCGATCAGCGTGTTGAACTGCTCGCCGGCCAGGTGCGCCGCCGTGCCGGTGCCGCCCGAGGCGAAGTTGACCTTGTCGCCCTGTGCCTTGGCGAAGGCCGCGAACTCGCCCGCCGTGCGGGCCGGGACGCCGGGGTTGACCACCATCAACAGCGGCACCGATGCGAGATTCGACAACCCGGTGAAATCCTTCGTCAGGCTGTAGTCGAGCTTCTTGTAGAGCGTGGCGTTGATCGCGTGGCTTGATGTCGCCATCAGGATCGTGTAGCCGTCTGCTGCCGAGCGCGCCACGGCCACTGCACCGATGTTGCCGCTGGCTCCAGCGCGGTTGTCCACGACCACCGGCTGGCCCAGCTGGTCGGACACCTTCTGTCCGACCACCCGCGCGATCACGTCGGTCGCGCCACCGGCGGCGAAGGGCACGATGATGCGGATCGGACGCGATGGGAAATCGTTTGCGTCCTGTGCGTGGGCCGGCGCCAGCGCGCAAGCGCCCCACGCCGCCAAGGCCGAAGCCCGCAGCAGTCTGTTCATGTCTTGTCTCCTGTGTTTTTCGAAAGAATCGGTCAGGCCGCGGCGCGCAGGGCCTTGTCGCGCAGTTCACTGAGCGTGGCGCGTGGCGTCAATATCTCGGTCTCGACGGTCAGTTCGATCAGCGCCGCGCTCCCGGCACCCAATGCGCGCTGAAGCGCAGGTGCAAAGTCTTCGCTGCGCGCCACGTGCTCGGCCTGCAAGCCGAAGGACTGCGCGTACTGCACGAAGTCGGGGTTGCACAGGTCGGTGCCGATCGGGCGGCCCGGATAGTTGACTTCCTGGTGCATGCGGATCGTGCCGTACATGCCGTTGTTGAAGACGATGAAGACGATGGCCAGACCATGGCGTCTGACCGTGGCCAGTTCCTGCGAGGTCATCAGGAAACAGCCATCGCCCGCCAGGCAGATCACTTGTCGGTTCGGGTGCGTGAGCTTGGCCGAGATGGCCGCCGGCACGCCGTAGCCCATCGCGCCGCTGGTCGGCGCCAGTTGCGAGTGCGGGTGCGAGAATGGGTAGTAGCGGTGCGCCCAGGCGCTGTAGTTTCCAGCCCCGTTGGTCAGGATGGCGTCGGGCTCGAGCGTATCGCGCAGCACCTCGATCACGCGCGCCGGGTCGAGCGCGGCTTCGCGCTTAGATGGCGACACGTAGCGCTCGTAGTTGCCGCGCAGCTGGTCGAGCCATCCACGCCAGCGAGTGCCGTCGACGGGCGGCAACGCGGCGGCGGCGGCGGCGAACGGATCGGGGTGGCTGAGCACCTTCAGCGCCGGCTGGTACACGCGACCCAGCTCTTCAGCACAGGGCAGCACATGCACCAGGCGCTGCCGCGGCACGGGCACTTCGAGCAGCGTGTAGCCGCTGGTCACGATCTCGCCCAGGCGCGTGCCTGCCGCGATCAGCAGGTCTGCCTCGCGCACGGCTTTCGCCAATTCAGGGTTGACGCCGATGCCGACCTCACCGACGTACTGCGGATGGCGGTTGTCGAACAAGTCCTGCCGCCGGAAGGCGCAGGCCACGGGCAGGCCGTTCTGCACGGCGAAGCGCTCGATGGCGGCGCGTCCTTCGGGGTTCCAGCCCGGGCCGCCTAGCAGGAGCAGTGGGCGTTTCGCGCGGGCCAGTTCCTCATGCAGTTGTCGCATCGCGTCGGGCGCGGGATGGGATTGCGGCACCGCCACACGGGGCATCGCGGTGGGAAATGCGGAGTCGGTCAGCATGTCTTCGGGCAGCGCCAGCACCACCGGCCCGGGGCGGCCGGACATCGCGACCGCATAGGCGCGCGCCATGAACTCGGGCACGCGCGCCACGTCGTCGATCTGCGCGACCCACTTGGCGAAGGTGCCGAACATGCGGCGGTAATCGATCTCCTGGAAGGCCTCGCGCTCGATCATGTCGCGCCCGACCTGGCCGATCAGCAAGATCATCGGCGTCGAATCCTGGAAGGCCGTGTGCACGCCGATGCTGGCGTTGGTGGCGCCGGGGCCGCGCGTCACCATGCAGATGCCGGGGCGGCCGGTGAGCTTGCCGTGCGCTTCGGCCATGAAAGCGGCGCCTCCCTCGTGGCGGCAGACCACCACGCGCATCGCCTCCTGCTGGGCATAGAGCGCGTTCAGCACGTCGAGATAGCTCTCGCCCGGCACGCAGAACACGGTGTCGGTGCCTTGCGCCATCAAGGCATCGACGATCAGCTGACCGCCAGTGCGGAGTTTGGGGGAATCGTTCATCGCCAGCCATCAGGCCGCCATTGCGGCGGTGGAGTTGAGATGGCATCGACTCTAGGCAAATGGGTGCCTGGAGCGTTAGGACGATTGGGTGTGCTCTTTGTACTTTTTCGCGGGCCGGACTAGGGGCTTACGCTAGGGTCGCGGCGCTGTCACACGCACGGAGCCGAAGCGTTTCTTGAATTCGCCGGGCGGCAGCTGGGTGTGCTTCTTGAAGAAGCGGCTGAAGTAGGCGTGGTCTTCGAAGTGAAGATGGAACGCGATCTCAGCCACGCCCATGTCGGTGTTGCTCAGCAGCCGCTTGGCCTCCAGCACCAGCCGCTCCTGCACCAGCTGCCCGGCGGTCTTGCCGACGGTGCGCTTGACCGCGTCGTTGAGTTGCCTCTCGGTGACGTGAAGGCGCTCGGCGTAGTCGCGCAGCGGCCCGAAATCCAGGTAGTGCTGGTCGATCAGCAGCTTGAAGCGCTTGGTCAGCGAGTAGCTTTGCGGTGAGGCGTCTTCGCTCGTGCGCTCCGGGTAAAGGCGGCGCAGCCGCGTGAGCAGCACCAGCAGGTACGAGCGCACGATGTCCAGCCGCGCCTCGGCGCGTCCGAGCATTTCCTTCTCCATCTCGAGCAGCAGCGGCAGCAGCTCGTCGTGCTGCGCCTGGCTCAGGTAGAGCACCGGCGCATCGGAGGCGATGTGGAAGAACGGGTACTGCGCGATCTCGTCGGAGCGCGGGAACATCTGCACGAAGAATTCGGTGCTGAAGTTGATGACGAAGCCCTTGGGCTGAACGGTGGAGGCCCACGCGTGCAACTGGCCGGGAGAGACGAAAAACACGGCATTGGCGCGCGCCTCGAAGCTCTCGAAATCCAAGAGGTGGGTGCCGGCCGCTTCGCTCATCCACAGCAGGTGGTAATAGTTGTGGCGGTGAGGAAAGCCGCGTGGGATGTCGGGCCGGTCTTCCAGCCGCACCAGATCGAAATAGAACGCCCCTTCCTCACCGCTGAAGTCGGAGCTGTCGAAGATCGGGAAGTCGGGAGCGGTCACGGCGGCCAGGGAGCGAGAAAGCCATTCTAGGAGGACGCCCACACCGCGCGAGGCGCCCGCATGGCGCGACAATTGCAACGTCTCGGCCGGCCCTGGACGCGGACCCCTGCCGACGCATATAGGCACTATCGACGCAGGGGTATGAGTGCGGTCCGCCCAGCCCTTAAGTTCCAGTGTCGGCGGATCTCGCCCCAACAAAGAACGAGCCAGCCCCAGCGAATATGAGCCTGCCCCCGACCATTTCTCCCATCCGCTTCTTCCACCAGGGCCGCACGGTCGAGGTGGCTGGCGTGCATCCCACGCGCTCCGTGCTCGACTGGCTGCGCGAGGACGCCCACTGCACTGGCACCAAGGAAGGCTGCAACGAGGGCGATTGCGGTGCGTGCACGGTGGTGGTCGGCGAGCTGGCGGCCGACGGCACGCCGGGCGCGGTGGGGGGCCTGAAGCTGCAGACGGTCAATGCCTGCATCCAGTTCCTGCCGACGCTGCACGGAAAGGCGCTCTTCACGGTGGAAGATCTCAAGAGCGGCCTGCTCAACGACGGCGGCAAGACGCACGACGCGCGCCGCCACGACAAGCGCCCGGTGCAGTGCCTGCACCCGGTCCAGCAGGCGATGGTCGACTGCCACGGTTCGCAGTGCGGCTTCTGCACCCCCGGGTTCGTGATGTCGCTGTGGTCGACCTACGAGCACCATCGCGCCGCGGGCAGCGTGCCGACGCGCCAGCAACTGGCCGACGACCTGTCGGGCAACCTGTGCCGCTGCACCGGCTACCGGCCGATCCTCGATGCGGGCCAACGCATGTTCGACCTGCCGCCGATGCAACTGGACACGCAGCCGGTGGTGCAGGCGCTGACGCAGCTGCAGCGCGAGGGCAGCTTCGACTACGCGGCGGCGCGCGACGGCCGCACCGACCACTTCCATGCGCCGAAAACGCTCGACGACCTGGCAGTGCTGCGCGAGCAGAAGCCGCAGGCCCGCCTGCTGGCCGGATCGACCGACATCGGCCTGTGGGTCAACAAGCAGTTCCGCGACGTCGGCGACCTGATCTACCTCGGCGACGTGGCCGAACTGAAGACCGTCGAAGCGCGCGGCGACTCGCTGCACATCGGCGCCGGCGCCTCGCTCGAGGACGCCTGGCGCGCCCTGGCGCAGCGTGCGCCAGCGCTCACCGACGTGTGGCTGCGCTTCGCGTCGCCGCCGATCCGCCATGCCGGCACCATGGGCGGCAACGTGGCCAATGGCTCGCCCATCGGCGATGCGCCGCCGGTGTTGATGGCGCTCGACGCGCAGATCGTGCTGCGGCGCGGGGCGCAGGTGCGGCGGATGCCGCTGACCGACTTCTACGTCGACTACATGAAGAACGAACTGGCGCCGGGCGAGTTCGTGCAGGGGCTGGAAGTGCCGCTGGCCGCGCTGCAGCGCCAGGTGCGGGCGTACAAGATCAGCAAGCGCTTCGACTGCGACATCTCGGCGCTGTGCGCCGGCTTCGCCCTGACGCTCGATGGCGACACGGTGAAGGAGGTGCGGCTGGCCTTCGGCGGCATGGCCGGTATCGTCAAGCGCGCCGCCAAGGCCGAGGCCGCGCTGGTCGGCCAACCCTGGACGCAGACATCCGTCAATGCGGCGAAGCAGGCGCTGGCCGACGACTTCCAGCCGCTGTCGGACATGCGTGCCTCGGCCGCCTACCGGTTGCAGGTGGCGCAGAACCTGATCCAGCGCCTGTGGCTCGAAACCCGCACGGCCGATGCGCTGCCGGCGGACGCCACCAGCGTGTGGAGCGGCATGCCGCACGACGTACTGCCGGCCGCGGCACAAGCTGCACAAGGAGCGTGAGATGAACAAACCCATCGACATCCAGCTTCTCCAACCGACCGAACGCTTCGCCGACTACCAGGCCAACATCGCCGCGCGCATCGACCGCGGCGCCGAGGCCAAGGCGCACGACGGCGGCGCGCGCGTCGGTATCAGCCGGCCGCACGAGTCGGCGGCGCTGCACGTGGCCGGCGAAGCCACCTACATCGACGACATCCCCGAGCTGCGCGGCACGCTGCATTGCGCGCTGGGCCTGTCGCCGGTGGCCAACGGCCGGCTGCAGGGCATGGACCTCGACGTGCTGCGTGCCCTGCCCGGCGTGGTGGCGGTGCTGTCGGCCGAGGACATTCCGGGCAGCAACGACTGCGGCTCGATCGTCCACGACGACCCGATTCTTTGCAGCGGCGAGATCCGCTACCTCGGCCAGCCGGTGTTCGCGGTGATCGCGCAGACGCGCGAGGTGGCCCGCCGCGTTGCCGCCCGCGCCAAGGAGGTGCTGACGATCGACGCCGCTCCGCCGGTGCTGACCCCGCAGGACGCCCATGCCAAGGGCCAGTACGTGGTGCCGCCGATGCACCTGCTGCGCAGCGAGAGCACGCCGGGCGGCGACGAGCAGGCGGCGGTGCGCACGGCCATTGCCGCCGCGCCGCATCGGCTGAAGGACACGCTCGAGGTCGGCGGCCAGGAGCAGTTCTACCTGGAAGGGCAGATCAGCTACGCCATCCCGAAGGAGGGCGGCGGCATGCACGTGCACTGCTCGACCCAGCACCCGACCGAGATGCAGCACCTGGTGGCGCACGCGCTGCATCTCAACGCCAACGAGGTGCACGTCGAGTGCCGGCGCATGGGCGGTGGCTTCGGCGGCAAGGAGTCGCAGTCGGGCCTGTTCGCTTGCGTGGCGGCGGTGGCAGCCGCCAAGCTCAAGCGCCCGGTGAAGCTGCGGCTGGACCGCGACGACGACTTCATGGTCACCGGCCGGCGCCACTGCTTCTGGTACGAGTACGAGGTCGGCTACGACGACGAAGGCCGGCTGCTCGGCGCGGAGATCACGATGGTCTCGCGCGCCGGCCATTCGGCCGACCTGTCGGGGCCGGTGATGACCCGCGCGCTGTGCCATTTCGACAACGCCTACTGGCTGCCCGAGGTCTCGATCCATGGCTATTCGGGCAAGACCAACACGCAGAGCAACACCGCCTTCCGCGGCTTCGGCGGACCGCAGGGTGCGATCGCGGTGGAGAACATCCTCGACACGGTGGCACGCCGGCTGGGGCGCGATCCGCTCGAAGTGCGACGCATCAACTTCTATGGCAAGGACGAGCGCAACGTCACGCCCTACGCGCAGGTCGTGACCGACAACATCGTCCACGAGCTGGTCGACCAGATCGAGGTCAGCAGCGACTACAAGGCACGCCGCGACGCCATTGCGGCCTACAACGCGAAGAGCCCGGTGCTCAAGCGCGGCATCGCACTGGCGCCGCTCAAGTTCGGCATCTCCTTCAACGTGCCGCACTTCAATCAGGCGGGCGCGCTGGTGCATGTCTACAACGACGGCTCGGTGCTGGTGAACCACGGCGGCACCGAGATGGGGCAGGGCCTGAACACGAAGGTCGCCCAGGTGGTGGCGCATGAGCTGGGCGTGAGCTTCGAGTGCGTGCGCGCCACGGCCACCGATACGACCAAGGTCGCCAACACCTCGGCGACGGCCGCGTCGACCGGCGCCGACCTGAACGGCAAGGCTGCACAAGACGCCGCGCGGCAGATCCGCGAGCGTCTGGCCGCCTGCGCCGCGGCGCGCCATGGCGGCGACGCGGCCGACGTGCGCTTCGCCAACGACAAGGTCGATGTGGCCGGCCGCACGCTGAGCTTCGCGACGGTGGTCGGCGAGGCCTACCTCGATCGCGTGCAGCTGTGGTCCGACGGCTTCTATTCGACGCCGGGCCTCAGCTGGAACCGCGACACGCTGAAGGGCCGGCCTTTCTTCTATTTCGCCTACGGCGCCGCGGTGAGCGAGGTGGCGGTAGACACGCTCACCGGCGAGTGGAAGCTGCTGCGCGCCGACATCCTGCACGACGCTGGCAAGTCGCTCAACCCGGCGATCGACATCGGCCAGGTCGAAGGCGCCTTCATCCAGGGCATGGGCTGGCTCACCACGGAAGAACTGGTGTGGCACCCGCAGAGCGGCAAGCTGACCACGCACGCACCGAGCACCTACAAGATCCCGACGGCCAACGACTGCCCGCCGGTGTTCAACGTGAAGCTGTTCGAAGGACCGAACTTCGAGGACTCCATCCACCGCAGCAAGGCCGTGGGCGAACCGCCGCTGCTGTTGCCGTTCTCGGTATTCTTCGCGATCCGCGACGCGGTGTCGGCGGCCGGTGGTCACAAGGTCGACCCGCCGCTGCGTGCACCGGCGACCAGCGAGGCCATCCTGAACGCGATCACCGCTGTTCAAGCCGGTGGCTGAGCGGCGGTATAACGCTCCGCATATTGTAAAAATGTGCGGGCCGCTATGAGAGATCAGACCCTCTTCGACAAGATCGACCTGCACCTCATCCGGGTTCTTCATACCGTGCTGACCGAACGCAGCGTCTCGCGTGCCGCCATCCGCCTGGGCATGTACCAGCCGGCGGTGTCGTCGGCGTTGAAACGGTTGCGCGAACTGTCTGGCGACCCGCTGCTGGTGCGCTCAGGGTCGGGCATGGTGCCGACCGACGCGGCGCTGCGCATGATCGAGCCCAGTGCGAGCATCCTGCGCTCGGCCGAGGTGTTGTTCAGCGACGCGCGGGGCTTCGATCCGCAGACCGCCACCAACACCTTCCGCATCGCCGCCAGCGACTACCTTGACCCGCTTTTCCTGCCGATGTTCGTGACGCAGGTAAAAGCCCAGGCGCCGCTGTGCCGGATCGAGGTGCATCCGCTGTCGCCCGACTCCAATTACCACGCGCACCTGTCGCTCGGCCACATCGACCTGGTGATCGGCAACTGGCTCAAGCCGCCGGAGGACCTGCACATGGCGCGGCTCTTCGGCGACGAGATCGTGTCGCTGGTGAACGACGACCACCCGGCGGTGCGTCGCGGCTGGGACGCCGACACCTGGCTCGCCGCCGAGCACATTGCGCCGACGCCCTTGCACCCGGGCGCGCGCGGCATCATCGACCAGATGCTCGATGCCCAGGGCCTGCAGCGCAACATCACCGTGCGTTGCGCGCATTTCGGCCTGATTCCGGACATGGTGGCATCGAGCTTGCTGGTGCTGACCACTGGCCGTCAGTACTGCGAGCGTTTCGCAGAGCGGCTGCCATTGAAGATACTGCCGTGCCCCGTCGAATTTCCGCGTCTCATGTACTACCAGCTGTGGCACGAGCGCACCCATGCGTCGAGTTCCGCGCGCTGGCTGCGCGACCGCATCAAGTCGGTGGCCGCATCGCTGCGCTCCCCGGCCGGTGCCGCCAAGGACATCCATTGACATCGAACCCATGACAAGCCCCAGACTTCAACTTGCGCACATCACCAAGCGCTACCCGGCGGTGGTCGCGAACAGCGACGTGTCGCTGATCGTCCAGCCGGGCGAAACGCATGCCGTTCTTGGTGAGAACGGTGCCGGCAAATCCACGCTGATGAAGATCATCTACGGCTCGGTCAAGCCCGACGAGGGCAGCGTGATCTTCAACGGGCAGGCGGTGAACGTGCGCAACCCGCAGGAGGCACGCGCGCTGGGCATCAGCATGGTGTTCCAGCACTTCAGCCTGTTCGACACGCTGACCGTGGCCGAGAACGTCTGGCTCGGGCTCGACAAGTCACTCAAGCTGGCGGAGGTCGCGCGCCGCATCACCGCCAAGGCAAGCGAGTACGGGCTCGACATCGATCCCTCGCGCCCTGTGCACACACTGTCGGTGGGCGAGATGCAGCGCGTGGAGATCATCCGCGCGCTGCTGACCGATCCCCAACTGTTGATCCTCGACGAGCCGACCTCGGTGCTCACGCCGCAGGCCGTCGTCAAGCTCTTCGTGGTGCTCAAGAAGCTGGCGTCCGAGGGCTGCAGCATTCTCTACATCAGCCACAAGCTGCACGAGATCCGCGAGCTGTGCACGGCCTGCACGGTGCTGCGCGGCGGCAAGGTCACGGGCGTGTGCAATCCGCAGAACGAAACCAACGAGTCGCTCTCGCGCTTGATGATCGGCGCCGAGCCGCCGCCGCTGCAGCATCGCGAACTGAAGGCGGGCGTGGTGGCGCTGCGCGTCAAAGCGCTGACGCTGGCGCGCGAAGACCAGTTCGGTGTCGACCTCGACGCGGTGTCGCTCGACGTGCGCGCCGGCGAGGTCGTCGGCATCGCCGGCGTGTCGGGCAACGGCCAGAGGGAACTGCTCTATGCGCTGTCGGGCGAAGACACCCGCGCGGAGCCCGCGATGATCGAGGTCTTCGGCCGGGCGGCCGCGCACTTTCGTCCGCGCAAGCGCCGCGCGCTGGGCGTGCATTTCGTGCCGGAAGAACGGCTGGGCCGCGGTGCGGTGCCGACGCTGGGGCTGGCGCACAACATGCTGCTGACGCGCAGCAACGCGGTCGGGGCGGGCGGATGGATCCGCACCGGGCAGCTGGCTCAGCACGCCGGCGAGATCATCCGCCGCTTCAACGTCAAGGCTGGGGGGCCGCACTCGGCAGCGCGTTCGCTGTCGGGCGGCAACCTGCAGAAGTTCATCGTTGGCCGCGAGATCGACGCCAACCCCAAGCTCTTCATCGTCTCGCAGCCGACCTGGGGCGTCGACGTGGGAGCCGCCGCGCTCATCCGCAACGAGATCCTCGCCTTGCGCGATGCCGGCTGCGCGGTGCTGGTAGTGAGCGAGGAGCTGGACGAGCTGTTCGAGATCAGCGACCGGCTGTACGTGATCGCGAAGGGCCGGTTGTCGCCCTCGGTCGACCGGGCTGCGGCGACCGTGCCGCAGATCGGCGAATGGATGAGCGGCCTGTGGGACGGGCAGGGCGCATCGGTGCCGAAGGAGATGGCCCATGCTTAAGCTCGAGCCCCGCCCGCAACTCTCGCGCTTCTGGAGCTACGGGTCACCGATCCTGGCGCTGGTCATCACCGTGGTGATCGGCGTCGCGCTGTTCGCGCTGCTCGGCAAGGACCCGGTGAAAGGCCTTGGGGTCTTCTTCTGGGAGCCCATCAAGAGCGGCTACGCGCTCGGCGAACTGATGGTCAAGGCCACGCCGCTGCTCATCATCGCGCTGGGCCTGGCTGTGTGCTTTCGCTCCAACGTCTGGAACATCGGCGCCGAAGGCCAGTTCGTGATGGGTGCCATCGCAGCCGGCGGCGTGGCGCTGCTGGCCGACAAGGGCACCGGCCCGTGGATCGTGGTGCCCATCCTGATGGCCGGCATCCTCGGTGGCATGGCGTGGGCGGGCATCGTCGCCTTCCTGCGGGACAAGTTCAACGCCAACGAAATTCTCGTGAGCCTGATGCTGGTGTACGTCGCCACGCTGCTGCTGAGCTACCTCGTCTTCGGGCCGTGGAAGGACCCGATGGGCTACAACTTTCCGCAAACCAAGAACTTCGACGCGGTCACGCAGATCCCGCGGCTCATGAAGGGATCGCGTGTGAGCATCGGCCTCGTCATCGCGCTGGTCGGTGCCGGCGTGCTGTGGGTTTTCCTGTTCCGCACGCGGGCCGGCTTCGCGCAGCAGGTCGGTGGCCTGGCGCCGGCCGCCGCGCGCTATGCGGGCTTTTCGGCGCGGCGCGCGGTGTGGATCGCGCTGCTGACTTCGGGCGGTGCGGCGGGCCTGGCGGGCGCGCTCGAAGTCGCCGGCCCCATCGGCCAGCTCACGCCCTACGTGCCGGCGGGCTACGGCTTCGCGGCCATCATCGTGGCCTTCGTCGGGCGGCTGCATCCCGTGGGCATGATCTTCTCGGCCATTCTGATGAGCATGTTCTACATCGGCGGCGAACTGGCGCAATCCCGCCTGGGCCTGCCAAAGTCGCTCACGGGCGTGTTTCAGGGACTGTTGCTGTTCTCGCTGCTGGCCTGCGACACGCTCATCGCTTACCGCATCCGCCGCAAGACGGCGGCCAAGGCGGTGCCCGCCGTCGCGAGCACATCGTCGCTGCAGGCCAGCACGCCATTGACCGCGCCGGCAACGCGCGCCTCCGAGGGGACCGTCTGATGGACTCTTACGCATTGCTCATCGGCTCGGCGCTCAGCGCCGGCACCGTGCTCGCCATCGCGGCGCTCGGCCTGCTCATCAACGAGAAAGCCGGCATCGTCAACCTCGGTGCCGAGGGCATGATGCTGTGCGCCGCGATCGCCGGCTTTGCGACCGTGGTGGTCACGCACAACCCCTGGCTCGGCTTCCTGGCCGGCATGGCGGCCGGCGCGGTGCTCGCCGCCATTTTCGGCGTGCTGGTGATCTGGCTCAACACCAACCAGTATGCGACCGGGCTGGCGCTGAGTTTGTTCGGCGTGGGTTTTTCGGCCTTCGTCGGTATCAACTTCGTGCAGGCCAAGCTGCCCGAGAGCGTGTCGTACGCGCTGCCGGTGCTGGCGGACATCCCTCTGGCCGGCCCGGCCTTCTTCCGGCATCACCCGATGGTGTATTTCGCCGTGGCCCTGACCCTCGGGCTCATCTGGTTCCTGTACCGCACGCGCGCCGGACTGGTGCTGCGCTCGGTGGGTGAATCGCCGGAATCGTCCCACGCGCTGGGCTACCCGGTGCGGCGCATCCGCTTCATGGCGGTCGTCGCCGGCGGGGCGCTGTGTGGGCTGTCGGGCGCCTACCTGTCGACCGTGTACACGCCGTTGTGGGTCGAAGGCATGGTCGCAGGCCGCGGCTGGATCGCGCTGGCGCTGACCACCTTCGCCACCTGGCGGCCGGTGCGCGTGCTGCTCGGCGCCTACCTGTTCGGCGGCGTGTCGATGCTCGGCTTTCACCTGCAGAGCACCGGCGTCAATGTACCCAGCCAGTTTCTGAGCATGCTGCAGTACATCGCGCCGATCGTGGTGCTGGCCTTGATCTCGCGCAACCCCGCCTTCATCCGCATCAACATGCCTGCATCGATCGGGAAGCCCTTCTACCCCGGCTCATAATCCGTCTCGTTTTGTTTCTCAGCCAACCTGCCCATCGAGGATTCGATTTATGAATGATCTGAACAAGCGCTCCCTGCTCAAACTGGCTGCCCTCACGGCCGTCGCGTCCGCCGCCCTCATCGGCTGCGGCAAGAAGGAAGAGGCGGCTGCACCCGCTGCTGCGCCTGCGCCCGCACCGGCTGCCGCTGCGGCGCCTGCACCGGCCGCGCCGCTGAACATCGCGTTCGCCTACGTCGGCCCGGTGGGCGACGGCGGCTGGTCCTTTGCGCACGACAACGGCCGCAAGGCGCTCGAGAAGGAATTCGGCGACAAGATCAAGACGACCTTCGTCGAAAGCGTGCCCGAATCGGCCGATGCCGAGCGCGTGTTCCGCGACCTGGTGGGCCAGGGCAACAAGCTGGTGTTCGGCACCACCTTCGGCTACATGGAGCCAATGCTCAAGGTCGCCGCGGACAACAAGGAAATCAAGTTCGAGCACGCCACCGGCTACAAGACGGCCGAGAACATGCGCACCTACGACAGCCGCACCTACGAAGGCGCGTACATGGCCGGCATCATCGCGGGCTCGATGACCAAGTCGAACACGCTCGGCGTGGTCGGCTCGGTGCCGATTCCCGAAGTGCTGCGCAACATCAACAGCTTCACCATGGGCGCGCAGTCGGTCAACCCGAAGATCACGACCAAGGTGGTGTGGGTCAACGAATGGTTCAGCCCGCCGAAGGAAACCGAAGCGGCCACCGCGTTGATCAATGGCGGCGCCGACGTGCTGTTCCAGAACACCGATTCGCCAGCCGTGCTCAAGACGGCCCAAGAGAAGGGCAAGCGCGCGTTCGGCTGGGACTCGGACATGACGGCCTACGGCCCGAAGGCCCACCTGGGATCGGCCGTGATCAACTGGGCTCCGTACTACATCAAGGCGACGCAGGACGCGCTCGACGGCAAGTGGGCGACAGGTTCGAGCTGGTGGGGCGTGAAGGAAGGCGCCATCGACATCGTGTCGATCGCCGAAGACGTGCCGGCCGACATCAAGGCCAAGGTCGAGACGGTGAAGGCCGGCCTGAAGGACGGCAGCTATTCGATCTGGAAGGGCCCGATCGTCGGCCAGGACGGCAAGGAGCTGATCGCTGCCGGTGCCGTGGCCGACGACAAGTTCCTGTCGGGCGTGAACTTCTACGTCAAGGGCGTCGAAGGCAAGGTGCCGGGCGGCGACAAGAAGTAAGGCGCTTGTGCGCCAAAGAAAAGGCCGCCTTCGGGCGGCCTTTTCTATTTCTGCGTGCCCAGCCGGTCGACCAGCACCGCGCTCGCGCCGTTGAGACCGACCACCTCGACCGCACTCCCATGCTTCTGCAGACGCTGAACCACCTTGTCCAGCGCAGCGACGGCGGTCACGTCCCACAGGTGCGCCTGCGTCAGGTCGATGCGCACAGGACGGTTCTCGGCTTCGAGAATGTCGAAGGCATCGACAAACTCGTCGGCCGAAGCGAAGAACACCTGGCCGACGACGCGGTAGACGCGGGTGCCGTCGAGCGGATCTTCCTCGGCGTGGACGGCGAGCAGGCGCGCGACCTTGAAAGTGAAGAAAACGCCGCTCAGCATCACGCCGACCGCCACGCCGGCTGCCAGGTTGCCGGTGGCGACGGTGACCGCGACGGTGGCCAGCATCACCAGGCTCGACAGTCTCGGATGACGCACCACGCTGCGCAGCGAGCCCCAGTCGAAGGTCGATGCCGAGACCATCACCATGATCGCAACGAGCGCGGCGACGGGCACCTGAGACACCCAGGGTTTGAGCAGCACCGTCAGGACCAGGAGGAAGACGCCGGCGAACAGTGTCGACAGTCGGCCGCGGCCGCCGTAGCGCACGTTGCTCACCGTCTGGCCGATCATTCCGCAGCCCGCGATGCCGCCGAAGAAGCCGGACGCGATGTTCGCCAGCCCCAGGCCGCTGCATTCGCGGTTCTTTGAACTGGGCGTGTCGGTGAGGTCGTCGACCACGCTGGCCGTCATCAACGACTCGAGCAGACCGACCATCGCGATCGCCAGCGCGGGCAGCGCGATCAGGCGCAGCGTCTCCAGCGTCAAGGGCACCTCAAGCCACGCGAAAACGGGCAGGGTGTCGGGCAGTTGGCCGAGGTCGGCAACGGTCTTGAGCGGCAGTTCGAACCACGACGCGAGCAGCGTGAGCACGACGATGCAGACGAGTGGCGAAGGCACCGCCGTGGTGAGCCGCGGCAGGACATAGATGATCGCCAACCCCAGCGCCACCATGGCCCAGGTGCTGCCGTTCGCACCCATCAGGTGCGGCATCTGCGCCGCGAAGATCAGGATCGCCAGCGCGTTGACGAAACCGGTGCGCACGGAGGCCGACACGAAACGCAGCAGCGCGCCCAGTCTCAGCACGCCGAACAGCACCTGCACGACGCCGGCCAGCACGCCCGCTGCGAGCAGGTAGGGCAGGCCGTGTGCCTGCACCAGCGGCGCAGCGACCAGGGCGACCGAGCCGGCGGCCGCGGAGATCATGGCCGGACGGCCGCCGGTGAACGCGATCACGAGACTGATCACGAACGATGCGAACAGCCCCACCGAGGGGTCGACGCCTGCGACGAAGGAAAAGGCGATGACCTCGGGGATGAGCGCGAAGGTGGCGACCGCACCGGCCATCAATTCGCGGGGAATGCTCGGCGCCCATTCGGCGCGCAGGCGGGACAGTGTCATGGAAAGGGTGGCAGTCGCCGTCGGCGACGCAGATTCAGCGCGCAATGGCCAAGCGTTGCTTCAGCAGACCGTGCCGCGGGCGCCGCAACCATGTCGGGTAGCGACCGAGCCGCAGTTGCAGCAGCGCCACCGTGGCCAGGACCGGCAACGAGAGCTCGAGGATTTCCTCGAGGCTCAGCAGCACGTAACGCAGCGCCGTCGGCATCTCGCGAAGCAAGCCGGTGTCGTGCAGGATCTCCGGCATCCGATCGAGAGACTTCGCCAGCACGATCGCCAGCATGAACGCCATCACCGTGCGGGCGGGCGCGCGCCAACGACGACGCGACAGCGCAGCGCGCCACACGCGCTGCGAGCGCAAGGCCAACCACAGCAGCGACAGCACGATGGGCGCGAGAACGGCGAGCGCCCCTGCGATCTGCCATGGCGTGCCGATGCTGTTGTAGAACCGCGCCTTCAGGATGCTGATGCCGAACAGGGCGATGTGCAGGTCGGCCTCGCGTGCGGCGAATGCCAGCAGCACGATGCACACGGCGGCGACGTCGCGCTTCGACCAGGCTGGCGGCCGCAACGTCAGCACGCACAGTGCCGACACCAGGTACAGGAAGATGGTGCTGTTCTCCACCGGTCCGCCTTCCTGTAGGAACGCGGGCCGGATCATCGAAGGCGTGTTGAGGCCGACCCACATGGCCGCCAGTGCGAACGCGACCACCAGCCAAGGGCCGAAACGTTGACTCGACAGCACCCCGGTCATCCACGCGTACTGCGGCCGTACGCTTGACAGCAGCGGCCGTAGGCCCGCTTCGGCCGCACGCGCGGCAACGGCAATGCAAAGGCCCAGGAGCGCACCGGCGACGATGTCGAGAGGAAAGTGGACGCCCACGTAGACGCGCGCCCAACCCGTCGTGGCCGCCATCGCCAGGACGGCCATGCCGACCGCGCGCAGGCGACGGTCGAACACCAGCATGAACGCCACGGTGAACATCACCGCCGCGTGCGTGCTCGGCAGACCCGCGCGCATGCCGTGCTCGAGATGCGGAGGGCTCAAGCCAACCATGAACGGGCGCGGCATGGCGAGTGCGGCGGCCAGTTCACGCGATAGCAGCGACGCCAGCCCCGCCACGACCAGCACCAGCAAAACGCGCATGCGCACTTCGGGCTTTATCCAAGCGGCGGCGAACAGCAGTGCGGCGCAGGCCCAGGTGGTGGCGACCGCCAGTGCCAGCGCCACGCTCAACACTGCCGGATTCGGGTTGAAGCCACCGCCGAAAATTCCGAACAGCGTGGCGTTCAAAGCATTCACAGCGACGTCTCCGCCTTGCAACGACCACGGGGCATACGCATAGACATGGGAATATCCTGAAAAGGTGAGGGTCGGCCGACAACACTGGACGGATTCGGCATGCCGCCGATTCTCGCAGCCCGGACGTAGGAAATGTCGGACAGGACACACAACGATGCATGTGCGCGGCGCAAGGCGACATCGATCGCAAATCGAACTAGAGTTCTGCCATGACCCAAGTCCCTCGATTCGACATCCCCGCCGACCGCCTGCCCGCACTGCTGTGTGCCATGCCCAAGGCCGAACTCCACATGCACATCGAAGGCTCGCTCGAGCCCGAACTGATCTTCGCGCTCGCGCAACGCAACGGCGTTGCCATCCCTTACGCCAGCGTCGACGAACTGCGCCAGGCCTACGCCTTCACCAACCTGCAGAGCTTTCTCGACATCTACTACGCCGGCGCCAGCGTGCTTTTGAAGGAGCAGGATTTCTACGACATGGCCTGGGCCTACCTCGAGCGCGCGGCCGCCGACAACGTCGTGCGAACCGAGATGTTCTTCGATCCGCAGACGCACACCGCGCGCGGTGTCGACGTGAAGGTCGTCATCGACGGCCTGCACCGCGCCTGCGTCGACGCCGAGGCGACGCTGGGCGTGAGCGCTGCGCTGATCCTGTGCTTCCTGCGCCACCTTAGCGAGGAAGATGCGTTCGAAACGCTCGAACAGGCGCTGCCCCACCGAGACAAGTTCATCGGCGTCGGCCTCGACTCGAGCGAAGTGGGCCACCCGCCGGAAAAGTTCGCGAAGGTGTTCGGGCGTTGCCGCGAACTTGGCTTGCACCTCGTGGCGCATGCCGGCGAGGAAGGACCGCCTGCCTATGTGTGGAGTGCGCTCGACGTGCTGAAGGTGGAGCGTGTCGACCATGGCGTGCAGAGCGCCAGGGACCCTGCGCTCATGGCGCGCCTGGCGCAAGACCGCATCCCGCTCACTGTCTGCCCGCTGTCGAATCTCAAGCTCTGCGTGTTCCCCGATTTGAAAGCGCACAACCTCGGGACGCTGCTCGACGCCGGCCTGGTCGCCACCGTCAATTCCGACGACCCGGCGTACTTCGGCGGCTACATGAACGAGAACTTCCTGCAGACCTTCGCCGCCACCGGCCTCACGGCGCAGCACGCCTGGCAGCTGGCTGCCAACAGCTTCGAGGGCAGCTTCATCGACGATGCCGCGAAGGCAGGCTACGTCGACCGCTTGAACGCCACCTTCGCGCGCTTCTCGGCCTGACGCGGGCGCCGCGCAGGCGCAGGCGCAGCGGCGGGGAGCAGCGCGGCTCGCGCAACCGCTCGGCCGCTGTTCGACTACAAGGCCGTGCGCCATGGCCTCACGCCAAGCGCTACACATTCAGATACACATCCCGCTTTGCGACGGGCCGACGCAGTGTCCGCGCCCGATCTCTCCTTCATTCAAACAGGATGCCCATGAACAAAGTCGTTTTCGCTGCCCTCTGTGCAGTGGTTGCCCATTCCGCCAGCGCGATCGAGCTCGCCCCTTACGCCAGGGTTTTCGCAGGGCCCGAGGGGGCCCGCGTGATCCTGGCGCCAAGCGCGGACGGCAAGGAGGCGCTGGTTCAGATCAACGGGGTCAACCACCCGGTCGATCAGGTGGTGTTCCTGACGAAACTGCAGCGGTGGGGCGGTGGCACCGAAGCGTTCGTCACCACCTACGACGGACGCGATTCCGGCATGGTGCAGAAGAAGGCCTCCCCGTACGGTGGCGGTGAGCGCTACGTCGCCTACCTGCCCGGGCGCACCGAAGAGCTGCAGCTCTCGTTCGAAGACGCCAAGTCCAAAGCGCTGAAGCCGGCCGCGCTCCTTGCCACCTACGAGCGTCAGCAACAGCAGGGCGTGCAGCAGAAGCTGGCCCGCTTCGACCGCCCCCGGCGCGTCGCCGCGGACCGCGAACGGCTCGAACGCATGGACTCGGAAGCGAGCGCAGCCTGCGGTTCCGCTGTCAAGACGTCGTTCGACTGGAGTGCGCTGGACGACGAGCGGCTCAAGAAGATCAGCGTGTCCGGCTATTGCGGTGCGGTCGCCTCGGGGCTGGAGCGGCTCTGCCGCGAAGACGCCGCGAAGTTCAAACCCAAAGCGGCCGCGCTCGGGCAGATCGATTGCCAGTTCGGGCCCGAACTGAAGGCGCGCATCGTCGGGCAAAAAGTGGTGTTCACCACGGAGGAGAGTGCACCGAACCAGGACGACTTCGTCAAGGAGTTCCTGCGCAACCAATAAAGGCGCAAGTTTCGTCGCAGACAGCACCCCAGTAAAAGCAACACCCAACCGAACTGGCTCACATGAACACGGAAAACACCCTCCGCAAGGACCTCGCGAAGGTCATCGTACTGACCCTCACCTGGCTCTTCCTCATCCCCGCGGCGACGCTGCTTTTCACCCACCATGCGCTGAAGACCCAGGACGACACTTTCTTCCAACGGGTCGAGCAGCGGCTGGCGGCGGACACTCGACTGTCGCCCGAGCGCAAGAACGAACTGCTCGGGTTCTACCGTGCCCATCCGCTGTCGTCGGCTTGCACCGCTACGGGCGCGGATGAGCAGGACTTTCACGATCAGGTGTGCGAGACCTTTTCGATGCACTGGCAATTCCACTGGGCCGAGCGCGCGGCCCAGGGCGCGCTGTGGCTCGGCGCTGCGCTGTTGATCGCCGCCGCCGCGCTGGGCGCACTGGCCTTCGTCGACCGGAAGCTGCGTTACATGAGCTTCGTCGCCGGATGGCGCGTGATGACCGTCGGCAGCGCGATCGAAGTGACGCTGCAAAGCGCGCTGGTGGTCTGGCTGTCCTTCTGGTTGACCGCATATTTCTGGGAGCGCTACTACATCAAGCTGGTGGGCATTGCAGGCTTCGCGGCAGCGGCAGCCGTGTTCTATGCGGTCTATACCCTGTTCAAGAAAACGCCATCGAACAACGAGATCGAGGGCGAGCTGCTTTCGCCGACCGATGCGCCGCGCCTCTGGCAACGTATCGAGACACTGGCGGCGCGGGTCGGGACGGCGCCGCCCGACCACGTCGTCGCTGGCATCGACACCAATTTCTTCGTGACCGAAGCCCCGTGCACCGTGCAGGGGACAGCCATTCAGGGCCGCACGCTCTTCATCAGCGTGCCGCTCCTGCGCGTGCTCGACACCCAGGAGGCCGATGCCGTTCTGGCCCACGAACTCGCGCACCTGGGCGGCGGCGATACGCAAAGCAGTGCGATGCTGGGACCGAAGTTGCAGCAGTTCGACCAGTACACCTGGGAGATGCGCAGCGGCGGTCTGACGATCGTCGCGCACTTCCTGTTGCGGCTGTACCGCATGGTCTTTTCCTTTGCGCTCGCACGCGACAGCCGTGAACGGGAGTACACCGCAGACCGTGTGGCGGCAGGCCTGACCGCGCCGCACGCCATCGTGCAGTCGCTCATCAAGATCTCCGCGTATTCGGGCTATCGCAACGACGTCGAGCAGCGGCTCTTCGCCGAAGACCGTCGGCACGGCACATCGCTCGGCATCGCCGGATTCGTGGCCGAAGGTTTGAGGCCCTACGCACAGTCCGAGGCCTTCATCACGACCATGCGAAGCGCCGGCACGCCGCATCCCTACGACAGTCATCCGCCCCTGACCGAGCGCATGCGCAACGTCGGCCATCTCGTGGACGAGCAGACGTACGGTGCGATCGTGATGGCTGAGCCGGGATCCTCGTGGGTCGAGGAGATGCCGACGGCGAACGCGATCGAGGAGCGTCTGTGGTCGCAGTACGAGCAGCAGTTCTCGGAGGCGCACGAGCGCAGCCTGGCCTACCGTTACGTGCCGTCGAACGAGGAAGAGACCGCCGTCGTGCTGCGTTATTTTCCGGACGCCAGTTTTGAGCTCAAGGACGGCGGCCACATCGAAGTCAGCTACCGCGGCATCCACTCGAGCGCCGATGGTCAGCCGATTCCATGGGACGAGGTCAAGTCACTGAGTTTCAACGACGGCAATTTCGGCAACACCCTGGTCGTGACGCACTTCGACAAGGGCGTGCTGCTCTCACGCACCACCAAGATCAAACTGCGTGGCCTGGGCAAGCAGGAGGCCGGCTTCAAGGAAGCCGTCAGCCAATATTGGCATCGGCACCAGGTGATGCGTGCGCAGGAGGCTGCACACATCGGAACCAGCGACGAATGAGCGTTGACGGAGCAGCCAGCCTCGACGACGCTTCGCAGCGAGCCTTCGAAGGGCCTGGCTACTTTGCTCTTCTCACCAGGAGCCCATGAGGCTCGCGCGTTCTCGGTTCAGGCCATCACCGGCGCAGCCGTGCCGCCCGCTGTGGCGGCTACCGTGACGGTGCGGCCGATCGCAGCGGTGTATGCAGGCACCTTCACGTTGGTCACGTAGACGTACTCGCCCTTCACCTGCGTCGGCGTCACCGTCATCAGCAGATAGCCACGCTGCGTGGTGTTGCAGTAGTTCATGTCGTCGATCAAGCCAAGACCGGCACCGATGGCGGCGTTGCCCAGTTGCGGCACCAGCACGCTGCCGTCGATCGAACTCGCCAGCGCGCCGAGCCCGGCGCCTTCGAAGCCGGAAGAGGTGACCGATGTCCCTGCGAACTCGACGCCGACCTTTTCACCGGCCAGGGTCGTGAGGTTGGCGAACCAGCCGTTGTGCGAGTCGCCAGACAGCGTCACCAGCCGCTTGCCCTGTGCCTTCACCGTTTGCAGGATCGCCTCGCGCTGCGCCGGATAGCCGTCCCACGAATCGAGGCTGTAGGGCAGGCGCGGATTGAGCGCCGGGTCGAGCAGGGCGGTCTGGGTCGGCGACAGTGGGGCACCGGCGGCGCGGGTCGCCTTCGCCGTGAGGTAGGCGCCGATGGCGACCTGTGCGCTGGCGGGGTCGGTGGCGACGGTCGCCAGCACCGAGCCCGGGATCCACATGCGCGCCATGATCGTCTGGTTGCCCAACATCTGCCACGTTGCCGAGGAGGCGTTCATGCCGCTGGTGAGCCAGTTCTGTTGCTCGGCGCTCATCATCTGGCGTGACGCATCGGGGCGCACGCCACCGGCGGTCGGCGTCAGGCCGGCGAAGTAGCGTCCGATGCCGCCGTCGGCGTCGCCGAAGTTGTCGTACTGGCGGTCGCGGCCTTCGATGCGGGTGTCGAGCATGTGCAGTGTGAAGAGGTTGCCGAAGTCGAAGCGGCGATAGATCTTCAGCAGGTTGCTCGCATCGGGCGTGCGGATCGGCATCCACTCGTGATAGACCTTCGCCGCGATGTTCTTGCGCGTCACCCAGTCGCCCTGCGTCGCCGGGTCGTGGTTCTCCGCGCCGTTCACGTAGCCGTTGTTGGCGAACTCGTGGTCGTCCCACACCGTGATCCAGGGCATGCGCGCATGCGCCGCCTGCAGGTTCAGGTCCGACTTGTAGAGCGCGTGGCGCGTGCGGTAGTCGTTCATCGTCACGATGTCGTTGGCCGGACTCGCAACGCGGCTTCCGGGGATGTTGCCGTTGCCGTACTTCTTCGGGTCGGAGCCGTATTCGTAGATGTAGTCGCCCAGGTGCAGGGCGTAGAGCGCGTCGGACTTGGCGGCCGCGTCGTAGGCGTGGAAATACCCCTCGGAATAGAGCGCGCAGGAGAAAACCGCGAACTTGACCGAAGCCGCGTTGGCGGCCGGCAGCGTGCGCGTGGTGCCGACAGTCGACGACGCGCCGGTGGCGTCGCGAAAGCGATAGAAGTAGCTGGCGCCTGCGGTCAGGCCGGTGACGTCGATCTTGGCAGTGAAGGACGCGGACTCGGACGCGGTGACGGTGCCACTGCGGACCACCGTGGCGAAGGCGGCGTCGGTGGCGACTTCCCAGGTCAGCGCAACGTCGGCCGTGCTGGTCGGGACCTTGGCGTGCGTCCACAGGATCACGCGGTCGGTCAACGGGTCGCCGCTGGCCACGCCGAAGGCGAATGTCGCCGGTGTCGAGGTCGGGGTTGGTGCCGGAGCCGGAGCCGGTGCGGTCGGCGCGTCGTCGCTGCCACCGCCGCCGCATGCGGCCAGCGAGCCGGCGGCCACCAGTGCCACGGCGCTGGACGAGGACTTGACCAGGAAGTCGAGGAAGTCGCGGCGGCGCTTGTTCGCCAACTCGCGCGGATCGGCGTCGGTTGGCGAGCTGGGTTCGTACTTTGTTGTCATTGGAATGTCCGGGTGGGTGTAGACCGGATTGAAAACAGCGCGCATGACAGGCGCGTGAAGGTGGCCGTCGTCAGCTGTCGGATCGCGCATGCGCAGAGACAGCCACATGCCGCACCGCGAGTCCGCTGGCGGCCAGCTTGGCCTCGTGCTTGGCGACGGCAGCCTCGCTGGCTACGTCTTCCGCATGCATGAGCATGCCGGGCGCGACGCACAGCGCACCGATCGACAAGGTCGCGCAGGGAAAGAAGCGCCGCACGCCGTGCCGGTCCGCGCCGTCGATGCCGCCCGCCGAGCGCGCCGCATCGTCGTACAAAGTGAGCGCCTCGACAGCGAAATCCTGGATCAGGTGGGCGCAGCGCTGCTGCCAGTCGCGGCTCTGGAACAGGATCAGGAAGTCGTCGCCGCCGATGTGGCCGACGAAGTCTCGATGCGCGTGGCCGTGTCGCACCGCCAGCCGTGCGAGCAGGCGGATCATCTCGTCGCCACGCCAGTATCCGTAGTGATCGTTGAACGACTTGAAATGGTTCAGATCCGCGTAGCACGCGACGAAGCCCGCCCGGCCGGCGATCAACCGCTCGATATGGATACTGATCGGGATGTTGCCCGGTAGAAAGGTGAGCGGGTTGGCGTGGCGCGCCGTTTCCACGCGCGCTTCGGTCACGGTTCGAACAAGCTGCTCACCAGTGCCCAGACCGACGTACCGTCCATGCTCGGTCACGATGAAGCCGTCGCTCAGATAACGTTGATCCTCCGACATCAGGATGCCGACCAGATCCTCCACGTCGTCGTCGATGCCGACGATGCGTGGCGTCTGGTTGGCGTACGCAACACAGGGTCGCCGGCCGTGGACTTCGCGGAAGTAGAGACGCGCGTAGTCGTTCATGAACGACTGTCGGTTGATCAAGGCGACAGGACGGCCTTGATCGATCACGGCCAAGGCGTGCAGCTCCGGGCGAGCCTGAAAGATGAGTGACACGTCGTCGTTCAGCGTCGACGGCTGCAGCGCCGGCGCATGAATGAGCGCCAGGCTTCGGAGCACGCCGGGCCTGACCGCCTGAGAGGCCTGCGGCATCACGGCGATGCGGCTGTCGCGAATGGCTTCCGTGATCGGCGCGGTCACGGTGCGGGTCGGCTGCGCCGCCGGTCGGCCGAGCAGGTAGCCCTGGCCCAGGCCGATGCCCAGGTCGCGCAGTACGCGCAGGTCGTCGGTGTCTTCCACGCCTTCCGCGACGAGGGTGGTGCCCAGCGTGTGCGCGAACGTGACGATGGCACGCACCATTTCGAGATGCTCCAAGCTGACCGCGATGCCATGCGTGAAGAACTTGTCGATCTTCACGATGTCGGGCTTCAACTCGGCCCAGAGCCGGAGGTTGGAGTGCCCCTCGCCGAAATCGTCGAGCGCCACGGTACCTCCGAAGGACTGCAAGGTCTTGACGGCGAGGCGCAGTGCCGCGACGTCGCCCGCATGCCGCTGCTCGGTGATCTCGACGGTCACGCTGCGCACATCGACGCCGTGCTTCGCGAGCGCGCGTTCGAACCGGCACGGCCGGTCCCCGCCCATCGCGGCGTTCAGCGCATCCGATCCCAGATTGAGGAAGAGCCGTCCTGGCGCGCCGAGCACACGCCATTCGGCGAGGATGACGTCGACGCAGTGAAGCTCAAACTCGGTCAGCCGAGCTTCGCGGGTGGCCAGCTCCAGCAGCGCCAGCGGCGTGTGCAGCGGCGTGCCGACCGGCCCTCGGATCAATGCCTCGTGGCCGAAGATGCTCCCTCGACGCAGGTCGACAATCGGTTGGAAAAGGGCGAAGAGCGGTCCGCCCTCCCACAGGGGCTGCAGCATGCTGTCAGTTCATCTTTGAACGGCGCGCGATGGCGGCGTATGCACTGCTTGCGGTCGGCGTCGTCCTCGGTCTCGCGCGGGCCAATCCGGTGACTTGGCGACGCGGCTTGAGCGCGGTTGCCCTGTGCATTCGTTTCGCCGTGCAGCGTCGCCGACAGGTCAGCCACGGGCGCAAAGCTGCCGGAAGAAGAGGGTGGAGTAAGCCCGACCCTCGCGCACGCAACTCAGTATCGCGTCGATGCAAGCCTGTCTCGCAGCAACCGTCTTCTCGATATCCATCGTCATCCCTTGGTAGTCCTTGCATTGGACCCCTTCAAGATGACTCGGCCGTGACCGGCCTGTGGGCTCTCTGGCGATCTTCTGTGGCATCGTTGATATGATGTAAATCATTTACACCATTATCAGAATTGCATGAATACCAACGCGCCCGCCAGCGATCCCAAGACACTCCAGCCCGAGGCCGTCCAAACTGCGGCTGCGGCTGCGGCTGCGGCTGCGGCGGCGGCGCCTGTGACGGCTGTGACCCCTGTGAAGGCTGTTGCGAAGAAAGTCGTGCGCAGGAAGACCGCCACCGTGGCCGAAGCATCGAGCGTCGTGACGAAGAAGGCAATCGCGAAGAAAGTGGCAGCCAAGAAGGCGGCCGCCTCGGCGAAGAAGCCCGCAGGAAAGAAGGCCGGTGTGAAGACGGCTTCACGAAAGACCGCCGTGACGCGAAAAACCACTTCCCGTGTGACGGCGCCGTTGGCATCGCCTTCGCCCGTGCAGCGGACGAAGGCCTCGCCGGTGCGGGTCGCACCGCAGAAGCCTGCGGCTGGGCCGAAGAGCGCGTCGAAGAAATTGTCGGACGATGCGCGAAAGGCGCCCAAGCCGAAGGAAAAGCTGGTGCGCGACAGTTTCACGATGCCGTCGGAGGACTTCGCCCTGATCGCCGCGCTCAAGAACCGTGCCCTGATGTTCAAACGGCCCGCGAAGAAGAGCGAACTGCTGCGCGCCGGCCTGCATGCGCTGCAGGCACTCAGCGCGCCCGCGCTGCGCGCAGCACTCGACGCGCTCACCCCGCTGAAGGCTGGTCGCCCAAAGCGCGAAGCGAGCTGATACAACCGACGTCTGACGAGAACATCGGCGCAAGACAAAGCCGGACTCAAGCCGGCCAAGGATCGACGTACGGATTCAGCACGCCCGACTGCGTTGGCAATTGCGCCACCCGGCGTCACCGACCCGTCACACACGGCGCCTAGCCTTTGCGCACATCCACTGCGCGGAGGTTCGAGATGGACACGACCTGGCGGCTTTCGCTGATCGCCGGGGCCTTTGCGGCCCTGACCCTCACGGCCTGTGGAGGCGGCGACGACGATGCTCCGCCGCCGACCCCATCGCCCGTCCCACCGGCGCCCACGGTGCCGGCATCGCTGGACATCAAGCTCATCGCCTTCAACGACCTGCACGGCAACCTTGAGCCGCCGAAGACATCGATCGTTGCGCCGTCGGCTTCAGGCGGCACCGTCGCGGTGCCGGCCGGAGGCGCCGCGTACATGGCGTCGGCCATCGCGAGCCTGAAGGCCAGGAATCCGCACCACGCGGTCGTGTCGGCGGGAGACATGATCGGCGCGTCGCCATTGGTGTCGGCACTGTTCCTCGACGAGCCGACGATCGAGGCGGTCAACGCCATCAAGATCGATTTCAACGCGGTCGGCAACCACGAGTTCGACAAAGGGCAGACCGAGCTCATGCGCATGAAGAACGGCGGCTGCGCCAAGCACACGGCGCTCGAGCCGTGCCAGGTCAACAAGACCTTTGCCGGCGCCAACTTCGGCTTCCTCGCGGCCAACACGGTGAAGGCGGACGGCGCCACGCTGTTCCCGGCCACCGGCATGAAGACCTTCACCCAGGACGGAGCGACAGTGAAGGTCGGCTTCATCGGCATGACGCTCAAGGGCACGCCGAGCATCGTCACGCCATCGGGTGTGGCCGGCCTCACGTTCAAGGACGAGGCTGACACCGCCAACGCGCTGATTCCTGGCCTGCGCGCGCAGGGCGCCGACGTGATCGTGGTGGTCGTGCATGAAGGCGCGACCGTGACGACGGGCTACAACGACAAGAGCTGCGCCGGGCTCAGCGGCGACCTGCTGCCCATCCTGAACCGGCTCGACGCCGGCGTCGACGTGGTCGTCTCAGGGCACACGCACCGCGCCTATGTGTGCGACTACGCCAAGACCAACGCGGCCAAGCCTTTCCTGCTGACGAGCGCGGGGCAGTATGGAACGCTGGTGACGGACATTCGCCTCACGGTCGACACGACCACGCGCAAGGTCACGGCCAAGAGCGCCGACAACGTGATCGTCCAGGGCGAGCCCTACACCAGCGGCACCACCACGGTGGCGTTGACCGACCAGTACCCGAGGTTCGAGAAGAACGCCGAGATCGCGAGCCTTGTCGACCGCTACAAGACGGTGGCCGAACCGCTGATCGCGCGCGTGGCCGGTCGGCTCCAGGCGGCTGCGACCCGAGTCAACTCGCCCTCGCGCGAGAGCGCCATGGGCAACCTGATCGCCGATGCACAGCTCGCCGCCACGGCACCGTCGAGCAAGGGGGCGGCCCAGATCGCCTTCATGAACCCGGGCGGCGTGCGCGCCGACCTGGTGCCCGCGGCCAACGGCGACGTGACCTATGGCCAGCTCTTCAGCGTGCAGCCCTTCGGCAACAGCCTGGTGGTGAAGACGATGACGGGGGCGCAGATTCGCGCGCTGCTGGAGCAGCAGTTCAACAGCGGTGCGAACACGGTGGCCGCACCGCGCGTGCTGCTGCCGTCGACCGGCTTCAGCTACACCTACGACCTGTCTGCCGCGGCCGGCTCGCGGATCAGTCGCATGGCGCTGGATGGCACGCCGCTGGTCGACGGCACCGCCTACCGCGTAACGATGAACAGCTTTCTTGCGACCGGGGGCGACAACTTCACCGTGTTCAACCAGGGCACCGACACGCTCGGCGGCGACCAGGACATCGATGCGCTGGAGGCGTACATCCGGGCCAACGACCCGTTGACACCTCCGTCGACGTCACGGATCTCGATCGCGACGCCGTCGTGAGCTGAAAGCGCCGGCACCGCGTGCGGTCGGTCTCGATCGTGTCGTGCGCACGGCCCAGGGCTTGTATCGCCGAGCTGGCCGCCAAGCGCAACAAGGTGCCTACCCCGGCGCAGACCCGGGCGCTGACCTCGTTCACCTGGAAGCAGGACGACGACTCGCTGGACAACGATCTGCACGACCGACCCCTGGCACTGCCGTCGCTGCGCAATCCGATGGTCGAGCTGGCCGGGACGGTTGCCGTGCCTTTCGTGTCGAGCAACGACATCACGGCCTACACGGTGTTCGAGTCGGGCACCGGCATGGTGTCGAGCTGCGCCTTCGGCACGCGGTATCCGGCACGCGGTCCGATCAAGTTCGACGGGTTCTCGCTGGTCTGAGCCGCCGCCTTTTGGCGCCGAACCGAGTTCGGCGCCAGGCGGTCCTGATCTTGGGGTGCGGGCCATCGCGGGCGCCGCACCGCAAACTGTCAGAAGCTGTGGCGCAAGCCCAGCTCGTATCCCGTCACGCTGCTGCCCAGAGCGATCGCCGGGCTTGCGAGCGCCGACGACGACACCGCCAGACCGCGATTGGCGCGATCGTCATTGCTCACGCGTGAGACGGTGCCGTAGAGCTGGGTGCGCTTTGACAGGTTGTAGCCGTAGCCCAGAGACAGTTTCTTCGAATCGGCATCGTCGATGTCCTTGCGCTTGAACATGCTGAAGGCCGCGCGAATCTCGCCTGCGCCCACCGGTGCGGTGGCACCGATGCCCAGCAGATCGACGCGGCGGCCGTTGCCACGCTCGGTGGCGAACACCACCATCGGCTTGACCATGCCGAAGTTGTACGAGGCGCCGATGTTGGTCGACTTGTAGTCGACACCCACCGCCGTGGTGCCTCCACGCACTTCGCCGTGACCGAAGGCCACGTTGAGCGGACCCGAACCGTAGCCCACGCGCAGCGCAACGGCATCGCGCAGCGTGTCGTTCTCGATGTTCGAGAGCTGCTCGCCGAACGCGTATTGAACCTGGCCGTAAAAGCCGCCGAGCGTCGCCGGCAGCAGGTAGTTGATGCTGTTGCTGACGCGCTTGGGCGCGCTGCCTTCGGGCGTGCCGGCGGCCGAGGTTGCGCTGCCGATCAGGTTCGATCCGCCGATGCCGCCGACGCCGACGTCGCCGAACGGGTCGAAGGTCTCGATGTTGAGATAAGCCGGGGACTTGTCGCGGCCCAGGCGCAGCTCGCCGATCGCGTTGCTCGACAAGCTCACCGTCGAACGGCGGTCGAAGGAGAAGCCACCGCTGTTGCCAGTGTCGACGCCGATGCCGGCTTCGAGCCAGAAGCCGGCAGCGAGACCGCCGCCGAGGTCTTCGACGCCGCGGAAGCCGAGGCGGCTGCTCGACTGGCCACCGTTGGCCAGGCCGGTCACGCTGCCGTTGTCGGTGGAGATGTGCGCGACCGAGGCGTCGAGCACGCCGAACAGCGTGACATTCGACTGGGCGAAGGCGCCGAAAGCAGCGGTCAGGGCCGCAGCGGCGACCAGGGTGCGTGGGAGGGTGGAAGTCATGTCGGTGGGCTTCAAGGGTGAAAGATCACCGGGCCTATGCAGCCATCGAATGCCGCTGTGCGCCGGTCGGCTCCTCATCGAGAGGAGTTGTCGCATTAGAGAAAGTTTGTGTGACACGCTCGGGAAAACCCGCATCCCGATGCGTTTCTCAGTGCACTGCCCAGCGCCGCACGACAGAATCAGCAAGGAGAAAACACAATGAACCTGATTTCAGAGATGCACGCGACATCACATCGTCATGGCTGGACGGGCGTGTTCCTGGCGCTTGCGATCTGCGTGAGCGGTGCTGCCCGCGCGGCGCCCGCGCTGCTGAAGGAAATGCCGGCAAAAGGCGTTCTGCGTCTGGGAGAGGTCGCTTACGTCGACGACGGCACGTGCCCCGCTGGCGAGGTCAAGAAGGTGACGGGGGGCAACCAGAAGGCTGGCGTTGCGCGTCAGGTCGAATGTGTCAAGCGGCCGGTCGGCAGCCCATAGCGCGCAGCGCGGCGCGTGTGGGTGCTTGCAGTGCCGGTCACTCGACCTGCACGTTCGCCTTCTTCACCAACTCGCCATAGCGCGCCTGCTCGGACTTGAAGAACTTCAGCGCGGCCTCGGGCGTCCCAGGGTCGATGAAGTTGTCCTGCTTGGCCATCGCGGCCCTGACCTCCGGGTCGGCGAAGGCGACGACGATGGCGTCGTGCAGGCGCTTGACCTGGGCGGCCGGCAGCTTGGCCGGGCCGACCAGCGCGAACCAGCCTTCGACGTCGACCGACGGGAAGCCCTGCTCGGCGATGGTCGGCACGTCGGGCAGCGAGGCCACGCGCTGCTTGCCCATCACGCCGATGGCGCGCAGCGTGCCGGCCTTCAGGTGGCCTTGCACCGCGGGCACCGCGCCCACGCCCATCTCGACCTGCCCGCCGATGATGTCGGCCAGCATCGGGCCCATGCCCTTGTACGGAATGTGGCGCGCCGAAACGCCGGCTGCTTCCATGTACATCTCGCCCGCGAGATGGATGATGGTGCCGTTGCCCGACGAGCCGTAGTTGTAGCCGTCCGGCTTGGCCTTCAGGAAGGCCTGCAGTTCCTTGGCGTTCTTCGCCGGCACCTTCGCCGGATTCACGACCAGCACGAAGGGTGAGCCGCCGATCACGGTGATGGGCGTGAGGTCGGTGATGCCGTCGTAGGGAATCTTCTTGAAGACGCTCGGGTTCACTGCGTGGTTGTTCGACACCACGCCCACTGTGTTGCCGTCCGGGGCGGCCTTCACCACGGCCTGCGTGCCCGTGATGCCGCCGGCGCCCGGCAGGTTCTCGATCACGACCGGCTGGCCACCGAGCGCCTTCGACAGTGCGACCTGGGCCGATCGCATGATGGTGTCGACGCCCGAACCGGCGCCCACGGGGAGGATGACGCGCAGCGGTGTCGTCGGCGCCTGTGCGTGGGCGAGGCCCAAGGTGCCGCAGAAAGCTGTGGCTGCCAGAGTCAGCAGGGTGCGGCGTGCAAGGGAGGGATGGCTCATGGGGTTTGTCTCCGTCTTTTGAAGTTGGGAAAAAGGTCGCGCTCAGCGTCCGTGCAGGCCGGCCAGCACCTCGTCGGTGTGCTCGCCGATCTTCGCCAGCGGCTGCCGCACGCCGGGTCGGCGGCCGCCCATCAGCAGAGGGAGCAGCACGACCTGCGTGTCGGTGCCGTCCTCGGCCTGCATCGGCGCCAGGCCGCCGCTGGCCAGCAGGTGCGGGTCGTCGACCAGTTGGTCGGGCCGGGTGATCGGCGCGTAGGGCAGGCCGGCCGCCTCGAGCTGCGCCGAGAGTTCGGCGATGCCGCGATGCGCCATCGTCTCGCCCAGGTAGCGCAGCAGTTCGGGCCGCACGGCCACGCGCTGCGCGTTGGTGGCGAGTGCCGGGTCGGTCGCGAGGTCGGGCCGGTCGATCACGCGGCACAGCGTCTGAAACTGCTTGTCGCTCACCGCGCCGATAAAAAGCTGCTCGCCTTCGGCCAGCGTGAACACGTCGTACACGCTCCAGGCCGACACGCGCGACGGCATCGGCGGCGCGGGCTCGCCCGTCATGAGGAACTGCTGCACATGCTGCGCCGAGAGGAACACGCAGTTCTCGAACAGCGCGCTCTGGATCTCCTGTCCCCGGCCGGTGCGCTCGCGTTCGCGCAGCGCGGCCAGCACGCCGATGGCGCCGAACATGCCGCCCATGATGTCGTTGACGCTGGTGCCCGCACGCAGCGGCCGGCCGGCGGGGCCGGTCATGTATGACAGGCCGCCCATCATCTGCACCACCTCGTCGAGGGCGGTGCGGTGCTCATAGGGGCCGGGCAGGAAGCCCTTGTGCGACACGTAGACGAGCTTGGGATGCGTCTTCGACAGCGTGTCGTAGTCGAGGCCCAGTTTCGTCATCAGGCCCGGGCGGAAGTTCTCGAGCATCACGTCGCACTGGCCGATCAGCTCGACCGCCGTGGCGTGACCCTCCGGGGTGTGGATGTCGAGCACCACGCTCTTCTTGTTGCGGTTGAAGCTGCGGAAGAAGCCGACGCCCAGGCCCGGCAGCGTGCGCGTCTTGTCGCCGCCGGGCGGCTCGATCTTGATGACCTCGGCGCCGAGGTCGGCCAGGATCATCCCGCAGGTCGGCCCCATGACCATGTGGGTGAATTCGATGACGCGCACGCCTTCGAGTGGCAGGCCGGTGGCGGCGGATGCGGTGTTCATGCGGGAGCTTTCGGGAGGGAAATCAGTGCGCGGTGGCCGCTGTGGGCGTCACGGGGCGGAAGGTCTTGGGCAGACCGGCACGCCACAGGGCGCCGTTCGTCTGTTCGCCCTGGAGCCAGCCCGCGACCTTGGCGCGCAGCGCGAGCAGCGCGGCCATGTCGAGGCCGGTGTCGATGCCCATCGCGCCCAGCATGAAGCCGAGGTCTTCGGTCGATGCGTTGCCGCTGGCGCCCGGCGCGTGCGGGCAGCCGCCGATGCCGGCGAGCGACGCGTCGAAGCGCGTCACGCCCAGTTGCGCCGCGGCCAGCACGTTCGCCAGCGCGAGGCCGCGCGTGTCGTGGAAGTGGCCGCAGCAGAAGCGGTCGCCCGCGATCTTCAGCGCCTGCTCGAACAGGCGGCTGACCGACAGAGGGTCGGCGTAGCCCACCGTGTCGGCCAGGCTCACGCGGTCGGCGCCGGCGTCGAGCAGCGCCTGCATCAGCCGCAGCACTTCGGCGGGCTCGACCGCGCCCTGCAGCGTGCAGCCGAAGGCCGTGCCCACGCCGCCTTCGATCAGCGTCTTGCGTCCCGACGCGTCGCGCGCCGCGCGGATGCGGGCCAGCTCGGCGATCACCTCGTCGGGCGTCTTGCGAAGGTTGGCCAAGCTGTGGGCGTGGCTGGCCGACAGGGGCAGGATCATCAGGTCGGCATCGCCTTCGAGTGCGCGCTCGGCGCCCTTCAGATTGGGCACCAGCACCGAGGCGACGAGGCCGGGCAAGGTCTTGGCATAGGCCAGCACCTCGGCGGTGTCGGCCATCTGCGGCAGCAGGCGCGACGGCACGAAGGAGCCGACCTCGATCTCGCGCTGGCCGGCGGCCACCGCGTCGCGCAGCCACTCGCGCTTGCGTTCTGTGGGCAACACCGTGGCGATGCTCTGCAGGCCGTCGCGCAGGCCGACTTCCCGCACCGTGGCGCGTGCTGGCAATCCGTTCATCGTCTTGTCTCCTGGTTTGCAATGAACTATAGGAATTCCCCATTGCACAGGCCAGTGATAAATCGGAACATGGAAAGTTCCAGATCGGAATCTCTGAACGAACCCCCATGCACGACCTCGACCTGAAGACGCTGCGCCTGCTCGTAGCCGTCTGCGACCACGGCAACATCAAGCATGCCGCCGCACAGGAGCACATCGAGCCCTCGGCCATCAGCAAGCGCGTTGCGCAGCTCGAGCACCAGTTGGGCGCGCCGCTGCTGGTGCGTGGGCGGCGCGGCGTGGTTCCCACGCCGGCCGGCATCGCGCTGCTGGAACATGCGCGCACGCTGCTCTTCACGATGGCGCGTATCGAATCCGACGTCGCGGCCTTCGCAGGCGGCATCCGCGGTCAGGTGCGGCTGGTGGCAAGTGCCTCGGCCATCGCCGAATCGCTGCTCGACGACGTGGCCGCATTCATGCGCGAGCCGGCGCACCGCGACATCAAGGTCGACATCGAAGAGCGCTTCTCGCGCGACCTGGTGCGCATGGTGCGCGAGGGCAGCGCGTCGCTCGGCGTGTGCTGGGACAGGATCGGTTTCGAGGGCCTGCAGCACCGGCCCTACCGGCGCGACGAGCTGGCCGTGGCCGTGCATGCGGACCATCCGCTCGCGCGCAAGCGCCGACTGCGCTTCGAGCAGACGCTCGATTTCGAGCATGTCGGCCTGCCCCCGGCCACGGGAGTGCACACGATGCTGCATCGCGCGGCTGCGCGGGCCGGGCGCACCCTGAGCTACCGCGTGGTGGTGTCCAACTTCGATGCGGCGCTGCGTGTGGTGTCGGCCAACCTCGGGATCAGCGTGATCCCGCGGCAGGTCAGCCTGGCTTATGTGCCGACCGGCTCCGTCAAGGTGATTCCGCTCGATGAGACCTGGGCGAGGCGGCGCTTCGCCATTTGCTATCGCGAGGCGGCCGACCTGCAGCCCGCCGCGGCCAAGATGGTCGAGTTCCTGGTGAAGAAGGGCGAGGCGGAGGACGCGTAGCGCGCTGCGTCTACCTGCGGCAGTCGCCGCCGACGGAGGTCGTCCCGTCCTTGCACTCCGTCATGATCGCGGTGCCGCGTGAAGGCGGCGGTGCCGTGCGGTCGGCGCCGGCTGCGCTCTGCCTGGCATAGATGAGCTTGCGCGTCCCCAGCGCGCAGCTGCCGACAACCTGCCCGTCGGCCGCCGCATTCGCATCCACCACCGTGACGCTGAAGCCGGTGACGCCGGACGCGGCGATCTTCGATTCGACCTGCGCGCGGATGGCTTCGCAGTTGTTGCCATCCTGTGCGCTCGCGTGGCCGGCCAGTGCGGCTGCGAGCAGCAGCCACATCGAATGCGCGCGTGCATTCCCAAGGTGCATGAAGGATTCCTTTCAGTTCGCCCCACAGGTTGCCAGCATCTCATGGGGGGCACGCAACCGAATGCTTCAGCGCGTCGATTTCTCTTTCTCGCCCGCCTTGGCGATGTCGGCATGCCAGCGCGGCAGCCATGTCGCAAGGTGCTCAGTAAAGCCTTCCGCCGCCGGCGACAGGTGCCGTCCCTCCGCCTGGTACAGGCAGACCGAACGGATGGCCTCGGGCTCGACCACGCGCCGCATCACGAGCCCGAAATGGCGCGCCAGCACCTGCACGTAAGCGGGTGCGAGCGTTGCGGCCAGCCCTTGCGCGGCAATGCCCATCGCGGTCGTCAGGTTGTCGACCACGTCGACCGGCCCGACGCGCGAGCCCTCGGGCACGGTGAGCCGCATCTGCGCGACGCTGCGCTCGTGATCGTGCCCAGCCGCCACCAATGGCTGGTCGCGCAGGTCCGTCCAGCGCACGACCTTGCGCTTGGCCAAGGCGTGGTCGGGCGGGCACCACAGGACCCACGGGCTGTCGAACAGCGGGCGGCTCTGCACGCCGGCGCCGACCGGGCGGTCGGGCCCGACGGCCAAGTCGACGTCGCCGGCGGCCACGCTGTCGACCAGCTGGTCCACCGGCAGGTCGCGGATTCGGATCACGACCTTGGGCCGCTCGGCCGCGTAGTCGCGGATCGCCTGGGGCAGCGCCGTGCTGGCGATGGCGAGCGGCGAGCCGATGCGCACTACGCCGGCCGCGCGGTGGCGCACGTCGTCGGCCGCGCGTTCGGCCGCGTCGAGATGGCGCAGCACCGTCTCGGCCGAAGGCAGGAAGTCGCGGCCGGCCGCCGACAGCGCGACACGCCGCGTGGTGCGGTCGAACACGCGAAAGCCGAGGATCGATTCCAGTTCGGCCACCAACTGACTCACTGCCTGCGCCGTGAGCCCCAGACGCTCCGCCGCGGCACTGAAGCTGTGCAACTCGGCCACGCGGGCGAAGGCTTCGAGCTGGCGCAGGCTGACGCGGGACAGGGACATGGCGCGATTATCAATCTCTGATTGGCAATGGCTCCGAAAGGATTGCTTGTTGCAGAGGGGCTCGCGTCCGACACTGGCGCCCGGCCCGATGAGCGGGCACACAACAAGACGGAGACACCCATGCTCGACGCATCGACCCACGCCGCGTTGGCGCGCGAACTGCACGAAGCGCAGCGCACCCGCGTGCAGCTCGGCCACTTCTCTCTGCGTCATCCCGCGATGACCATCGAGGACAGCTACGCCATCCAGGCCGAATGGATGAAGCTGTGCCGGGCCGAAGGCCGCCGCGTCATCGGCCACAAGATCGGCCTGACCTCGCGCGCCATGCAGCTCGCATCGCAGATCACCGAGCCCGACTACGGCACGCTGCTCGACGACATGCTGCTGCGCGACGGCGCCGAGGTGGAGGCCGCGCGCTTCATCGTGCCGCGCTTCGAGACCGAGTTCGCCTTCATCCTCGCCAAGCCGCTCAAGGGGCCGGACGTGACGCTGTTCGACGTGCTCAACGCGACCGACTACGTGGTGCCCGCGCTGGAGCTGATCGACGCGCGCATCGAACAGTTCGACCGCGAGACCAAGGCGCCGCGCAAGGTGCTCGACACCATCGCCGACAACGCGGCCAACGCAGCCATCGTGATGGGCGGTCGGCCGATGAAGCCCGATGCGGTCGACTGGCGCTGGGCCGGCGCGCTGCTGTTCAAGAACGGCGTGATCGAGGAGTCGGGCCTGGGCGCCGCGGTGCTCAACCACCCGGGCAACGGCGTGGCCTGGCTGGCCAACAAGCTCGCGGCTTTCGACCAGGGGCTGGAGGCGGGCGAGATCGTGCTCGGTGGTTCGTTCACGCGGCCGGTGCCGTGCGCCGCGGGCGACGTGTTCCATGCCGACTACGGCCCGCTCGGTTCCATCTCCGTCCGCTTCGTCTGATCTTTCTGAAGGTGCACCCATGACAACCCTCGACGTGGCCGGCATCGCCGTGTCCCCCGACCATTACATCGATGGCCGCCGCGTGCCGTCGGACCAGCACTTCGAGCTGCACAGCCCCATCGACCAGCGCCTGCTCGGCCGCATCGCCGAAGGCACGGCCGCGCATGTCGAAGCCGCCATCGTCGCTGCGCAGAAGGCGTTCCCAGCCTGGAGCGCCATGACCGCGGCCGAGCGCCAACCGCTGCTCGACCGCTTCGCCGAAGAGATCGGCAAGCGCGCCGACGCGTTCTGCGCGCTGGAGAGCAACGACGCCGGTGTGCTGCTCTCGCGCATGCGCCACGGCGTGGTGCCGCGCGCCATGCTCAACATCGCGTGGTTCGCGCAGCACGCCCTCACGCTGCAGGACCGGCCCATCGACACCGAGCAGGCGCACCACATCGTGCGCCACGACCCGGCCGGCGTGGTCGTGATCATCACGCCGTGGAACGCGCCGCTGATGCTGTCGACCTGGAAGCTCGGCCCTGCACTCGCGGCCGGCAACACCTGCATCCTGAAGCCGCCGGAATGGGCGCCGCTGACCTGCTCGCTGCTGGCCGACGCGGCCGATGCGGCCGGCCTGCCGCCGGGCGTGTTCAACGTGGTGCAGGGCACGGGCGCGCGCACCGGCGCCGCGCTGGTGGCCGACGCGCGCATCGCCCGCGTGTCGTTCACCGGCTCGGTGCCGACGGCCAAGGCCATCGCGCAAGCGGCGGGCGCGAACCTCGTGCCGTGCAGCCTCGAGTTGGGCGGCAAGAGCCCGTTCATCGTGCTCGACGACGCCGACCTCGACGCCGCGGCTGCCACCGGTGCGCTGATGTACCGCAATGCCGGCCAGGTGTGCCTGGCGGGCACGCGCTTCCTGGTGCACGAGAAGGTGGCCGATGCCTTCGTGGCCGCGATGCGTGGCTACGTTGAGAAGCTGACCGTCGGCGACCCGCGCGACGCCGCGACCGAGGTCGGGCCGATCATCCATCCGCGTCAGGTCGAGCGCGTGGCCGGCTTCGTCGACCGCGCCGTGGCCGGCGGCGCGCAGGTTCTGTGGGGCGGCGCGAAGCACGCGTTCGGCGCGCAGTACTACCAGCCGACGATGCTCACCGGCCTGAGCCAGGGCGACGAGATCGTGCAGAACGAGGTCTTCGGCCCGGTGCTCACGCTGCAGACCTTTGCCGACGACGACGAGGCCATCGCGCTGGCCAACGGCACCGACTACGGCCTGGGCGGCGTCTGCTATGGCGAGACGTCGCACGCGACGGAGGTCGCTCAGCGCGTGCGCACCGGCTTCATCTGGGTCAACAGCTTCGGCATCCGCGACCTGGCCGCGCCCTTCGGCGGCATCAAGCGCAGCGGCGTCGGTCGCGAGGGCGGTGACTGGAGCTTCGAGTTCTTCTGCGACGTCAAGGACGTCGTGGTGCCGAAGAAGCCCTTCAAGGCCAGCTTCAGCCATCGCTGATTTCATCCGACAAGGAGACAAAGACATGGGACAGATCGTTGGCGCCGCCATGGTGTCGCACCACCCGGGCCTGATGCAGTGCGAGGAGTTCCGCCGCCTCCAGGGCGCGGGCGAGGACTCGGACCTGATCGCCGGCTACGCGCGGCTGCGCGCGAAGATCGCCGAGGCGAAGCCGGACGTCGTCGTGCTCTTCGACACGCACTGGTTCACCACCGGCTACCACCTGGTCGACGCGGGTCGGCAGTACAGCGGCATGTACACGTCCGACGAGATGCCGTGGTACCTGCACGGTGTGCCCTACGATTACCACGGGCATCCGCAACTGGCGCGATCGATCGAGGCGGTGTCGCGCGAACGTGGCGGCTACAACCGCGCCATTTCGCATCCCGACCTCGGCCGGCAGTACCCGACGATCAACCTGGTGAAGCACTTGGGCTTCGAGGATCCGGCGATGCCCGTCGTCACGGTCAGCTCTTGCCAGAACTGCGAGTGGCCGCACTTCCTGAAGTCGGGCGAGGCGATCGGCGAGGCCATCGCGCGCAGCGACCTGCGGGTGCTGCTCATCGCGTCGGGCGCACTGAGCCACAAGTTCAACGGCATCGACTGGAAGCCGAACCATCCGCGCATCTTTCACGAGAGCAACGTGTCGCGGCCCGAGAACATCGCGAGCGACAAGGGCGCGATCGAGCTGCTGCGCCAGGGTCGGCACGACCAGATCCTGGAGCGCTGGGACGCCGAGTACCGCCGCCTGCCGTGGGAAGCCTTCGGCGCGCACTACCTGCAGATGCTCGGCGCAATGGGCGGTGCTGCGTGCCGCACCAAGGGCGAGACGCTCTCGGCCTACGAAAACGCCCGGGGCACCGGCAACATCCACATGTGGTTCAGCACCTGACTCGCTCCCAGGCTTGCCCACTTCGTGTGGCCTCCCTCCCCCTACCGGGGGCAACACCGGTGGACCGGCAGAGCCGGCTCCATGGTGTTCCTGAAACAGACATCGAGACGACACCATGCTCAGCTTTGAATTTCCGTTCAACGAACTGCCGTCCGTGATGCGCGGCCCCCGCGTCGAGCGCCGCCGCGTGCTGGTCGGCGGCAGCGCCTTCTGGGGCACGGTGGTGGAAGAGGGCGCCGATGCAGGCCAGCTGCGGCTCGACGACGGGCGCATGCTCGACGTGGAAGGACAGAGCTACCTGCCGCCGGTGTCGCCCAGCAAGATCATCGCGGTGCACATCTCGTACAGCTCGCGCAGCCACGAGACGCGCAACAAGCCGAAGCCGACCGAGACACCCACCTACTTCACCAAGCCGCTGACGGCGCTCAACGGCCACGGCGGGCAGATCCTGAAACCCGCCGACGTGAAGTACCTCAACTACGAAGGCGAGTACGCGGTGGTCATCGGCAAGACCTGCCGCAACGTGACGCCCGACGAGGCTTGGGACTTCATCGAGGGCTTCTGCCCCGCGCTCGACATGGGCCTGCAGGATTTTCGCGACACCGACCAGGGCTCGATGCTGCGCGTGAAGGGCGCCGACACGTTGCTGCCGATCGGCCCGGGCATCGTGCGCGGCGTCGACTTGTTCGCGCAGACCTTGCGCACCACCGTCAATGGCCTCGTCGTGCAGGAGGCGAACATCGGCGACGAGACGATCTGGGGGCCGCACTACGTGATCGCCGACATCGCGCGGCACATCACGCTGATGCCGGGTGACGTCATCCTCATGGGCACACCGTGCCATTCGCGTTCGGTCGACGCGGGCGATGTGGTGGCCTGCGAGATCACCGGCATCGGCCGGGTCGAAGGCACGGTGGTCGCCATCGATGCGCCGCGCGCCAGCGCGCTCGGCGTGGGCCATGCGCCGACCGACACGCCGGAGGTGCGCCGCGTGGCGCTGGGCTTCGACGAGCGCGTGCCGGAGCACCTCAAGGACAACCTGCGGCGCGCCAAGGGCGAGCGGGCTGCAAAAGGCGAGGGCGGCGCGAGCCCTTAAAATGCGCCTCGCGTTGCAGGCGTCCCGGCTGCAGCGCGTTTTTATTTCACCGGGGCCATGTTGAGGAACACCATGTACAAAAACCTCGTGGCCGCGTTCGCGGCTGCCTGTTGCTTTTCGTCTCCCGCTTTTTCACAACCCGCTGCGCCGGTCGCACCGCCGCTGAAGATCGGCTTCGTCTACGTCGCGCCGCTGGCCGACGCCGGCTGGGTGCACCAGCACGACGAGGCCCGCAGGGCCGTCGAGGCCGCGCTGGGCGCCAAGGTGAAGACCACCTTCGTCGAGAACGTGCCCGAGGGCGCCGACGCCGAGCGTGTGATCCGCGACCTGGCCCAGCAAGGCAACCAACTCATCTTCACGCCCAGCTTCGGCTACATGGCGCCGACGTTGAAGGTGGCGAGGGACTTCCCGGACGTGAAGTTCGAATCGGTCACCGGTTACCAGACCACGCCCAACGTCTCGGCGTCCAATGCGCGCTACTACGAAGGCCGGTACTTGGCGGGCGTGGCCGCCGGTCGCATGACGAAGACGCACGTGGCGGGTTATGTCGCGGGCTTCCCGATTCCCGAGGTGCTGCAGGGCATCAACGCGTTCACGCTGGGCATGCGTTCTGTCGACCCGAAAGCGCAGGTCAAGGTCGTGTGGCTCGATGCCTGGTTCGACCCGCCGAAGGAGCGCGACGCGGCCATGACGCTGTTCAACCAGGACGTCGACGTGATCGCCTTCCACACCGGCTCGACCGCCGTGATGGCGGCCGCGCAGGAGCGCGGGAAGATGGCCGTGGCCTATCACTCCGACATGCGCAAGGTGGCGCCCGACGCGCAGATCGTCGCGGTGACGCACCAATGGGGCGGCTACTACACGCAGCGCGCCCGTGCGGTGCTCGACGGCAGCTGGAAGCCTGGCAATGTCTGGGGCGGCGTGAAGGAAGGAATGATCCGCGTCGGCGACTTCGGCCCGAAGGTGCCCAAGACGGTGCAGGACGAGGTGCTGGCGCGACAGCAGGACATCGCGGCCGGCAAGCTGCGGCCCTTCGCCGCCGTGGCCGCCGACGTGCGCGACAACGAAGGCCATGTCGTGATCGCCAAGGGCAGTGCGCTCACCGATGAGCAGATCCTGAAGATGAACTGGCTGGTCGTCGGCGTCCAGGGCCGCGTCGCTCGATAGCCGCTATACGAGAGAGCCGATCCGCGCTGGCACGGCTTGCGCTAGGCTCCTGACACGATGAAAAGAGCCTACCGCGCCTCCCTCCTGCGCTTCGACGATGCAGGTCGTCCTTTGTTCGACGAAGACGGCCTGCTGGTTGTCGCGCCCGATGCCGACGGCCGTCAGCGCGTGCTCGACGCCGGTAGCCACGCTGCCGTGGCGCCGCGCCATCCCGAGGCCGCGGTCACGCACTGGCCGGGCCGCATCCTGGCGCCGGGCTTCGTCGACATGCACATCCACTTCCCGCAAACCGACATCATCGGCGCGCCGGCCGACGGGCTGCTGCCCTGGCTGGAGAACTACACCTTTCCCGCCGAAAGCCGCTTCGCCGAGGCGGCGCATTCAGAGGCGGTCGCCGAGGTCTTCTTCGACGAGCTGCTGCGCAACGGTGTGACGACCTCGCTGACCTTTGCGACCTCGCACGTCGCGTCGGTGCAGGCTTTCTTCGCATCGGCGCAGCGGCGCGGGCTGCGCATGATCACCGGCAAGGTGCTGCAGGACCGCCATTCGCCCGACGGCGTGCGTGACGAAACTGCGCAGAGCCTGGCCGACACCGAGTCGCTTATCCGGCAATGGCACGGCGTCGACCGCCTCGGCTACGCCATCACGCCGCGCTTCGCGCCGACGAGCACCGATGCGCAGTTGCGCGGTGCCGGCGAGCTGGCGGCGAAGTACCCCGACACCTGGATCCATTCGCACGTCGCCGAAAACAAGGACGAAGTGAAGTGGGCGCGCGAGCTGTTCCCGCATGCGCGTTCTTACCTGGAGGTCTACAACGGCTTCGGCCTGATGCGCGAGCGCGCCGTGTACGCGCACTGCATCCACTTCGACGACGACGACCGTCGCCTGATGCGTTCGACGAAAACGGCCACGGCCGTGAGCCCGACCAGCAACCTGTTCCTGGGCAGCGGCTTCTTCGACTTCGAGGGCGCCGACCGCATCGGCTATCGCTACGGCCTCGCGAGCGACGTGGGCGGAGGCACCAGCTTCAGCCCCTTCACGACCATGATGGCGGCGTACTACGTCGGCCGAGAAGGCCAGACCAAGCCGGGCATCAGCATCGCGCCTTCGGAGCTCTGGTGGCGCCACACCGGCGGCGCGGCCGAGGCGCTGGGCCTGGCGGGTGTGATCGGCAACCTGCAGCCGGGCTGCGAGGCCGACTTCGTGGTGATCGACCCGAAGGCCACGCCGCTGCTGGCGCGCAAGACGGGGCTGGCCGCCAACCTGGAGGAACTGCTGTTCGCGATGATCGTGCTGGGCGACGACCGGCTGATCGAGCGGACGGTGATTTCGCAGGCGCTGCCGGCCTGAGCCGGCTGCGGCACCATGACACAATCGCCGACCCAGCGAGCGCGGTGATTTTCCTTAGGGAAACACCGCGGGACCGGCTTTGCCGGACCGCTGGTGTTGCCCCCTGGAGGGGGTTGGCGAAGCGACACGAAGTGCGCGAAGACTGGGGGTGTTTTCAATGTCTATCAAGAGCGACAAGTGGATCCGGCGCATGGCCGAGCAGACCGGCATGATCGATCCTTTCGAGCCCGGACAGATCCGCGAGCGCGAGGGCCACAAGATCATCAGCTACGGCACGTCGAGCTACGGCTACGACATCCGCTGCGCCCCGGAATTCAAGGTCTTCACCAACATCCACAGCACGGTGGTCGACCCGAAGAACTTCGACGAGAAGAGCTTCGTCGACATGCATGGTGACTACTGCATCATTCCGCCCAACAGCTTCGCGCTGGCGCGCACGGTCGAGTACTTCCGCATCCCGCGCAACGTGCTGACCATCTGCCTGGGCAAGAGCACTTATGCGCGATGCGGGATCATCGTCAACGTCACTCCTTTCGAGCCCGAATGGGAAGGCTATGTGACGCTCGAGTTCAGCAACACCACGCCGCTGCCTGCCAAGATCTACGCGGGCGAAGGCTGCGCCCAGGTCCTGTTCTTCGAAAGCGACAAGGACGACGTCTGCGAGGTCAGCTACAAGGACCGCGGCGGCAAGTACCAGGGCCAGAGCGGCGTCACGCTGCCCAAAGCCTGAGCCGAGGCTCCGCTTCGGTCCTACATCCGCTCGCGCCTCCGCACCCGCGAGCCGGACGTGGCGAAGCATCAGGATCGCTCCCGGATCGCGCAGTGCCCGCGGTCTTCGGAGTTCGACATGCGTTTTCCTTCGTCCACGAGTGACACGAGTCCATACCGCTGGTTGCTGCTTGCGGTGTTGTTGAGTGTCGTGCTGGTGCAAATCGTCGCGATGGTGTCGGTCGCGCAGTCGCAGGTGCAGAAAGCCGAGCTGCGCGAGGCCGCCGAGCGCGCCGGCCAGGTCGCCAACGCGGGCGCTGCGCCCAACCTCTACGCCGCCTCCCGTTCGTCCAGGGCGGACGCTCGCGGTCTGATGCAAGTCGGCTACGCCGCGGCCCGTTGAACGCGTACGATCCGCGAAACGCCGCACAGCGGCAAAGGAGCGTGCGATGAGATGGGAAGGCAACGAACAGTCGGACAACGTCGAAGACCGCCGCAGCAGCGGTGGAGGCGGCGGGTTTCCCATCGGCGGGCGCAGTGTCGGCATCGGCACCGTCGCAGTGGCGCTCGTGGCGGGCTGGATCTTCGGCATCAATCCACTCACTGTGCTCGGCCTGCTCAGCGGGCAGGGTGGTACGCCCCAAGTTCAGCAGGGCCCTGCGCAAAAGCCCCCGCCCGATGACCGTGAGGCGGCATTCGTGTCGACCGTGCTCAAGAACACCGAGGTGGTCTGGACGCAAGCGTTTCAACAGAACGGCGGTACCTACCAGCCGCCACGCCTCGTGCTGTTTCGCGGCGCCACGCCGACGGCATGCGGCACGGGCCAGTCGGCCATGGGACCTTTCTACTGCCCAGGCGACAAGAAGGTTTATATCGACCTGGGGTTCTTCGACACGCTCAAGCGGGATCTCGGTGCGCCCGGCGAATTCGCCCAGGCTTATGTGATCGCGCACGAGGTCGGACACCATGTGCAGGACGAACTCGGCGTCACCGCGAAGGTCGACGGCATGCGCAGCCGCTTGAGCGAGTCGCAAAACAACGCGATGAGCGTGCGGGTCGAATTGCAGGCGGACTGCTTCGCCGGTGTGTGGGCCAACCGTTCGCAGCAGTCCAAACAATGGCTCGACCCGGGCGATATCGAGGCGGCGATGAACGCCGCGCAGAAGATCGGCGACGACGCATTGCAGCGGTCCGCTGGCCGAGCCGTCGTGCCCGACAGCTTCACCCATGGCACCAGCGCGCAGCGTCAGCGTTGGTTCGGTGCCGGCTACAAGACCGGAACCATTCAGGCCTGCGACACCTTCGCTGCGAAGCAGCTGTAGACAGTCGCGGCGCAGAGAGCGGCCGCGCCTGATCGAGCAGCCGATTGGCAAGTCACCGCACTGTCATTGCCGTTTTTTGCCGCAGTGCGACAATAGCGGGCTTCATGACAAGCTCCTTTTCCAATCTTTCGCTGGCAGAACCGCTGGCGCGCGCCGTGGCCGAAATGGGCTACGAGACCATGACCCCGATCCAGGAACAGGCCATTCCGGTCGTGTTGTCCGGGCAGGATGTGATGGGCGCCGCACAGACCGGTACCGGCAAGACGGCCGCTTTCTCGCTGCCCCTGCTGCAGCGGATGCTCAAGCACGAGAATAGCTCGACCTCGCCCGCCCGTCACCCGGTGCGCGCGCTGGTGCTGCTGCCCACGCGTGAGCTTGCCGACCAGGTTGCACAGCAGGTCAAGCTCTACGCCAAGTACACCGACCTGCGGTGCGCAGTGGTGTTCGGGGGCATGGACATGAAGCCGCAGACGCTGGAGCTGAAGAAGGGCGTCGAAGTGCTGGTCGCCACGCCAGGACGCCTGCTCGACCACATCGAGGCCAAGAACGCGGTGCTCAACCAGGTCGAGTACGTGGTGCTCGACGAGGCCGACCGCATGCTCGACATCGGCTTCCTGCCCGACCTGCAGCGCATCCTGAGCCACCTGCCCAAGCAGCGCACCACGCTGCTCTTCTCGGCCACCTTCTCGCCGGAAATCAAGCGCCTGTCGGCAAGCTATCTGCAGAATCCGGTCACCATCGAGGTGGCCCGGCCGAACGAAACGGCTTCCACGGTCGAGCAGCGTTTCTTCAGCGTGAGCGACGACGACAAGCGTCGCGCGCTCAAGCAGATCATTCAGCAACGCGGCATCACGCAGGCCTTCGTCTTCGTCAACAGCAAGCTCGGTTGCGCCCGCCTGGCGCGTTCACTGGAACGCGAAGGCCTTCGGACCACCGCGTTGCACGGCGACAAGAGCCAGGACGAACGCCTGAAGGCACTCGACGCCTTCAAGAAGGGCGAAGTGGACCTGCTGGTGTGCACCGACGTCGCAGCCCGTGGGCTCGACATCAAGGACGTGCCGGCGGTGTTCAACTTCGACATCCCGTTCAACGCCGAAGACTACGTGCACCGCATCGGCCGCACCGGCCGTGCCGGCGCCTCGGGCCTGGCAGTGAGCTTCGCAAGCGGCGGCAACGACGCACGCCTGGTGGCCGATATCGAGAAGTTGATCAAGAAGCCGATCGAACTCGAAGCCATGGAGTTCGAGGAAGACCGCCCACGTGGTCGCATCAACGACGGTCGCCGCCATTGGCGCGAAGAGGGCGAGGCCGGCGATGGGCGAGACGTGCTCGACACTCTGGAAGCGCCGCGCGAGCAGCGTCCCGAGCCGCGCACGGCGCGCGGTGGCGGACGTCCACACCGTGCACCTTCGGCGCCGCGCGACCCGTTTTTCGAACAGCCCTACGAGACGCCTGAGCGCGAAGCCGCTCCCACATGGGAAACCACGGTCAAGGGCGCGCCCGCACGCGGCATTTCGGCCAACATCAAGCCCAAGCGCAAGGTGGCCGCGCTCTTCAAGAGCAGCGAGCCGACCTGATCCGCGCTTGCGCGTATCGAACGACGGGCCTTCGGGCCCGTTGTCGTTTCAGACGATCTTGAAATGGTGCGTGCCGTCGCGCGCCAATTGCGCGACCAGGCCGAACTCCCAATCGAGGTAGGCCTGCATGGCCTCGGGCGGCGCGTCGGTGCCTTCATAGGGGCGGCGGTACCGTTGCGCGCCGACCGAATGCGCGACGGCCGGTGTGTCGATTTCGCTGCGCGCGCTGGCGGGGGCCAGCGGGTCGACGACGTACACCTCCCAACCCATCTGCGCGAGCCACGACGCCGTCATCGGCGCTCGCACGCCGTCGTCGTCGGCCAGCACGATGCGTGCACCGCGCACGGGCACGGCGTGGTCGGTCTCCTGCACCAGCTGACCACCGGGCGCGCTGGCGAAGCCGGGCAGGTGGCCTGCTGCGTGCTCCTCGGGCGTGCGCACGTCGAAGCGGTAGACGGTGCGCGTGGACGCGTCGAGCGATGCGAGTGCGTCCAGCGCGAGCCAGCGCACGCCCGCGCGCTCAGCCACGGCGCGGGCACCGGCCTGCGCTGCGGCGCGGTTGGAGGTGCTGGCGTCGGGCGCCTGGCGCGCCGCGCCGGTGTCGAGCACCTGGCCCGCCAGCTTCCAGCCGATGGTGCCGTTGCGCAGCGCGGCCACCGGGTTCGGCAGGCCGGCATTCACCAGCGACTGCGTGCCGATGATGCTGCGCGTGCGGCCGGCGCAGTTGACGATGACCTGCGTCTTCGGATCGGGTGCGAGTTCGCGGGCACGCAGCACCAGCTCGGCGCCCGGCACGCTGGTGGCACCTGGGATGCTCATGGTGCGGTATTCGTCGAAGCGGCGGGCGTCGAGCACCACCACGTCGGCCTTCGCGTCGATCAGCGCCTTCACTTCCTGCGCCGACAGCGAGGGCGTGTGCCGCTCATGTTCGACCAGTTCGCCAAAGGACTTGCTCGGCACGTTGACGTCGCGGAACAGCTCCCCGCCGGCGGCGCGCCAGCCGTCGAGACCGCCTTCGAGCGCGTGCACGTTCGTATAGCCCAGCGCCGCGAAGCGCTCGGCGGCGGCAGGCACGCGGTCGACGCCGTCCTGCTCGCCGTACAGCACGATCAGCACGTCGCGCCGCGGGATCCGCCGTGCCGCATCGCGCTCGATCAGGTCGAGCGGGAGGTTGGCGGCCCACAGCGGGTGCGCCTGCGCGAAGGGATGTTCCTCGCGCAGGTCGACGAGCGCGATTTCGTCGCGGGCGAGCAGGTGCCGGCGGACGTCGGCGAAGGAGCGTGTGGAAATCGTCATGCGTGGCGCAGTTCGGCGGAGCGGTCCCAGAGGTTGGGCTGCAGGGTGTTCGAGTAACCGGAGACAAAGGGCTTGCGCCCGCCTTCGGCCGGGTAAGTGTGACGTTGCACCGCGCCGATATTGGCGCCATACACGTGGATGCTGACCGACACGCGGTCGTCGTAGACGTTCCGCACGCGGTGCACGTCACCGATGGTCGGCGACACTGCCTCGACGTCGCCCGGCACCAGCCGCACCGGTGTGCCTTTCGGTACGGCGTGGCCATCGCGTTCGACGTAAGCCTGGCTGTCCTCCGCGCCGCGCAGCATGCCGATCAGGCCCCACACCATGTGGTCGTGCACCGGCGTCGCCTGGCCAGGCCCCCAGACGAAGCTGACGACGGAGAAGCGCTCCGTGGAATCAGCGTGCAGCAGGTGCTGCTGATAGTAGGTCGGGTGCGGCTGTGCGAAAGCCTCGGGCAGCCAGTCGTCGCGCGCGACCAGGGTGCGCAGCAGGGCGCCGCCTTCGGCGAGGAGTCGCGGCTCGTTGGGATGCGTGTCGAGCAGGCGGCCGAAGGCGATGACGAATTCGCGCAGCGGCGTGATGGTGCCGTCGCGGTGCGGCGTGGCGGTTGCGTCGGGGCTCATCGTGTCTTTCTCTTCGTGGCGTGCACGCTGGGCGGCGTCAGCCAGGCTTTTGCGCCTGATCGCAGCGCACCTCGACATGCTCGATGGCGTCGAGCGTGTCGCCGATGCGCGCGGCGCTGAGGCAGCCGCCCCAGACGCAGCCGGTGTCGGTCGAGATCAGGTCGGGGCGCGCGATCCATCCCAGCGTCGACCAGTGGCCGAAGGCGATCGTTGCGGAGGCGGCGCGGCGGTCGGGCACGTCGAACCACGGCATGAAGCCGGCAGGCGGCGCATCGGCACTGTCCTTGGTCTCGAAATCCATCACGCCGTCGGCGGTGCAGAGGCGCAGCCGCGTCAGGCCGTTGACGATGGCGCGCAGCCGCGCGTGGCCGGTGAGCGCATCGCTCCACTGGGCTGGCTCGTTGCCGTACATGGTGCGTACGAACTCGCCCAGCGTCGGCCCGCGCAACACCGCCTCGACCTCCGCCGCCAACACCAGTGTCTGGCCGACGCTCCATTGCGGCAGCACACCGGCATGCACCATCAGCAGATCGCGCCCGCCGATGGTCTGGTGCAGCGCCATCGACTGGTGGCGCAGCCAGTCGATGAGCCCATCGCGGTCGGGCGCGTCGAGGATGCCGTCGAGCGTGTCCTTGCGCCCGGACTTGCGCGCCCCGTGCGCCACGCCCAGCAGGTGCAGGTCGTGGTTGCCCAGCAGGCTGCGCGCCGCGCCGCCCAGCCGCTGCACGCGGCGCAGCACGCCGGCCGAATCGGGCCCGCGATTGACGAGGTCGCCCAGCAACACCAGCTGGTCGCGGCTCGGGGAGAAGCCGATGTGGTCGAGCAGGCGCTGCAGGGCGTCGTCGCAGCCCTGCACGTCACCGATCAAGTAAAGTGCCATGTCCCCATTCTCTCCCCCGTTCATGGATGTCTTCTTACTGGCCTTGCTGACCACGCTCAACGCGTTGTTCGCAATGTCCGAAATGGCCCTTTCCACCAGCCGACGCGCGCGGCTCGCGGCGTTGGCCGAAACCGGGGACGCTGGCGCGGCCGCGGCCCTCAAGCTGATGGAGGACCCGACCCAGTTCCTCTCGAGCGTGCAGATCGGCATCACTTCCATCGGCATGCTGAGCGGCATCGTCGGCGAAGCGGCCTTCGCCGCGCCGCTGGCCGTGTGGATGGAGAGCGTCGGCGTCGGCGCCGGCACGGCCAGCATCGCATCGACCGCGGTGGTGGTGACCTGCATCACTTTCTTCACCATCATCTTCGGCGAGCTGGTGCCCAAGCGCATCGGCCAGCTCTACCCCGAGCCGGTCGCGCGTTTCGTGTCGCGGCCGATGCGGGCGCTGGCCACCGGTGCCAAGCCGTTCGTGCTGATGCTGTCGGGCGCGACGGCCATGACGCTCAAGCTGCTGCGTATCGACTCGAACGCGGCGCGCACGGTGACCGAAGAGGAAATCTCCGCGAGCCTGGAGGAGGGCGTCGACGCCGGTGTGATCGAGATGCACGAGCACCAGATGGTGCGCAACGTGTTCCACCTCGACGATCGCCGGCTCAGTTCGCTGATGGTGCCGCGCGCCGACATCGAGTGGCTCGACGCCACCGACACCGTGGCTTCGAGCCTGGCGAAAGTCGCGGCGGCCGGCGCGTTGAACCTGGTGCATTCCTGGTACCCCGTGTGCCGGAATTCGCTCGACGACGTGCTCGGCGTGATCAGCGTTGCGCACCTGTTGCGGCTCGGCCCGCAACACGAAGGCACGATCGACAGCGTGGCGCAGCCGGCCTTGTTCGTGCCCGAGACGCTCACGGGCATGGAACTGCTGGAGCAGTTCCGCGTGCGTGGCGGGCGGCTGGTGTTCGTGGTCGATGAGTATGGGGTGGTGCAGGGCCTGATGACCCCGCGCGACATGCTCGAAGCCATCACCGGCGAACTGCAGCCCAATACCACCACCGACGCCTGGGCCCGCCAGCGCGAAGACGGCGCGTGGGAGCTCGACGGGCTCATGCCCGTGTCGGAGCTGCGTGCGCGTCTCGCCATCCGGGAACTGCCCGAGGAAGAGCGCGGCCGCTACAACACTGTGGCTGGCCTTCTGATGGCCGTATCGGGCCAACTTCCGGCTGTCGGCGAGCGCATCGAATGCGCGGGTTGGACTTTCGAGGTGACGGTGCTCGACGGTCGGCGCATCGACCGGGTGGTGGCGCACGTGGGCAGCGAGCAGGGCGATTGAGGATGTCGGCGTGCGTTCGCTGAATCGAGAGGAGTGCCCCCACGCGCCGTGGGCTCTGTGTTGACAGTGGAGGGACGAGTCTTAATAGAATGAGAATCTTTCTCATTTCTGATTCAGATGACGACGCCCATCACTTCGCCGTTCGGACGCCGCTCGGCCGTCTCCCTCGCCTTCGGCGTGCTGTCGCTGCAGGCCGCAGCGCAAACGCTTCCCGAAGTCCGTGTCGATGCCAACGCGGAGAACGAATCGGCGACCTCGCCCGTCGTGGGCTACCGTGCCAAAAATGCCGTTACGGCGACCAAGACCGACACCCCCCTGTCGGAGACGCCGCAGGCCGTCACGGTGGTCACGCGCGATCAGATCGTCGACCAGGGCGCCACAAGCCTTCAGGACGCGCTGGGTTATGCGGCCGGTGTGCGCTCCGACGCTTATGGACTCGACGCGCGGACCGACTCCGTGCGCATTCGCGGCAGCGAGCCGACCGTCTATCTCGACGGCCTGCGGCAGGCTTACGGTTACTACACCAGCACGACCCGCACCGAGCCCTACGCCCTCGAGCGCCTTGAAGTCCTGCGCGGCCCGGCCGGCATGCTCTTCGGTTCGGGAACGGCCGCCGGTGTGGTCAACATGGTGAGCAAGCGACCGTTGACGGAGACGCAGCGCGAGGTCGGCGTGCAGTTCGGCAACTGGGGCCGCAAGCAGATTCAGGCGGACCTGACCGGCGCACTCACGGCGGACGGTGCGTGGTCGTACCGCCTGGTTGCGCTGCAGCGCAAGGCCGACACGCAGGTCGACCACGTGCCCGACGACCGCAGCCTGCTCGCACCGTCGCTCACCTGGCGCCCGAGCGCCGCGACCTCGCTGACCTTGCAGGCGATGGTCCAGAAGGACAAGAGCGGATCGAGCTCGCAATTCCTGCCGTGGGAAGGCACGATCCTGTCGAACCCGAATGGCCGCATTCCGGCGAGCCGTTTCATCGGCGAGCCCGGCGACTACTACGACAGCGAACGCAAGAGCATCGGCTGGCTGTTCGAACACAAGTTCAACGACGCCTGGACCGTGCGGCAGAACTTCCGCGTGTCGCACAACGAGAACGACAACCGCTACACCTACGGCGACTTCTTCAAGGTCACGGGTGGCTGGGGCGAAGACCCGGTGAACAAGCGCTTGCTGGGTCGCTATACCGACAGCGGCCTGACGCGCAACCGCATCGCAGCACTCGACAACCATCTCGAAGGTCACTTCGCCACCGGCGACGTCAAGCACACGCTGCTGGTCGGTGCCGACTTTTCGCGCCAGCGCGAGAACGTGTCGATCGGGAGCGAATTCAGCGTGATCGACGCCTATGCGCCGGTCTACGGCAACGTCGTCGATCCAATGCGTTCAGACCGACCGCGCACCACGCAGCGCAACAGCGGGCTGTACGTTCAGGACCAGATCAAGTGGAACAACTGGATTTTCCTGGCCGGCATTCGGCATGACCGCGCGGTGTCGGGCGTGGACGGCAGCGAAGACACGAAGACCAGCGCCAACACCAAGCGTTTTGCCGTGATGTATGCGATGCCCTCCGGCTGGTCGCCGTACATCAGCTACACCGAATCCTTCACGCCGCAGGCGGCCCGGCAGGGCCGGCGCTTCGATCCGCTGCGCGGCGAGCAATTGGAGGCCGGCGTCAAGTACGAGCCGAAGGAGCGCGCCGTGGCGCTCGGTGCCGCCGTGTACGACCTGCGCGAGAAAAACCAGATCTCCGAACCGGTGCCCAACACCTTCAACCAATTGGGCGAAACCCGGAACAAGGGCTTCGAACTCGAAGCCAAGGGATCGCTCACGCGCGACCTCGACATCGTCGCGCACTACAACTACATCGACCTCGACGCGCAGATCGAAGGCATGCCGAAGCACCAGGCCAGCCTGTGGACCAAGTACCGTTTCGCCATCGCAGGCCTGCCGGGCTTCTCGGCGGGCGCGGGTGTTCGCTACATGGGCGCGTTCCGCGACACGTCGGGCGGTGGCTACGGCCCCCGTGTGCCGAACGCGGCGTTGTTGGACTTCGTGCTGGCGTACGACACCGCCCGATGGCGCTACGCTCTGAACATCAATAACGCGACCGACAAGGTGTACTTCAGCACCTGCCTGTCGCGTGGCGACTGCTGGTACGGCAAAGGCCGTGAAGTCGTCGCAAGCGCCACCTATCGCTTCTGAACGCCGCCGCTCGCAGAAATCAAAAAACGAACACCACGATGAACAGCCGAAAGATCAAGACCTGGGCCTGGGTCCACAAGTGGAGCAGCCTGGTCTGCACCGTGTTCATGCTGCTGCTGTGCATCACGGGGCTTCCTTTGATCTTCCACCACGAGATCGGCCATCTCTTGGGTACCGAGGTCGAGGCGCCGAAGATGCCTGCCAACACGCCGCGCGCCAGCCTCGACCGCGTGCTCGAAGTGGCGAAGTCGAAGCACCCCGATCGGGTGGTGCAGTTCGTCTCGCAGCCAGAGGACGACGACGGCCTGTGGTTCGTCACCCTCACGCCCACGCCAGCGCCCACCGAGGACTTCAAGTCGGTCGCGGTGGATGCACGTACGGCTGAGGTGCTGGCGCAACCCAAGTTCGACGAAGGCTTCATGTACGTCATGTTCAAGCTGCACGTCGACCTGTTCGCCGGCCTGCCGGGCAAGCTCTTCCTCGGCTTCATGGGCCTGCTGCTGCTGGTGGCCATCGTCTCGGGCGTGGTGCTGTATTCGCCCTTCATGCGCAAGCTTGAGTTCGGCACGGTGCGGCGCGACAAGCGGCCGCGCCTGAAGTGGCTCGACCTGCACAACCTGCTGGGCGTCGTAACGCTGGTCTGGGCCTTCGTCGTAGGCAGCACCGGCATGATCAACACCTGGGCCGACCTGGTGATCAAGTACTGGCAGTACGACCAACTCAGTGCGCTGCTCGCGCCCTACCAAGGCCAGCCGGTCACGCCGGTGGCCGAACGCGGTTCGGTACAGAAGTCGCTCGATGCGGCCTATGCGCAGTCCCCCAACAGCAAACTGTCGTTCATCGCCTTCCCGGGTACTTCGTTCTCCAGCCCGCACCACACCACGGTCTTCCTCAAGGGCAACGAGCCGTTCACCTCGAAGCTGCTGCAGCCGGTGCTGGTCGACGCGAAGACCGCCGAGGTGACCGCGTCGCCGAAGCTGCCCTGGTACCTCACGGCGCTGCTGGTGTCGCAGCCGCTGCACTTCGGCGACTATGGCGGCATGCCGATGCAGATCCTGTGGGCGCTGCTCGACATCGCCACGATCATCGTCTTGGGCAGTGGCCTGTACCTGTGGCTCAAACGCGGCAACAGCGTGCCGGTGCCGAAAGCGAAGGGCGAGGCGAGCAGCGCGGACGTCCATGGTGGCGCTCAGCCGGCGGCCGTGATGAAGGAGGCCCGCCTGTGAAGCCACGGAATGCCTTCTGGCGTCTGTGGGGCTGGCCCCTGGCGATGGGTGTGCTCACCACCGTGGGCCTGATTTCTGCGTTGTTCAGCGACGGCGGCGCTGGCGACATGCTGGCGTGGGTGACGCTCGGCATCCCCTTGGCGGTGTGTGTGTGGTTCGGCTGGCGTCGAACCTCCCGTTGAAGGGCGTCGGCACGGTGGCGAGGTCGTAGTGCTCCGGATGTCGGCCTGCAACCAGCCGGGTCGACGGTGACCACAGCGCGCTTGCAGAGGGTCGCGGTGAGTGTGGCTTGCGCGGGGTCGAAGGGTTGGCACGCCATGTGCTCAACTTGGAGGGCCGCACAAACGGCTCTCGTACTTCAACTTTCTGACAATCGAATGAAAAAAAATCAGCCCTGGTGGGTTCTCACGCCGATCGCCCTGTCCCTCACGCTCTTCGGATGCGGCGGAAGCGACAACAACAACAGCGGCGGGTTCGGCGCGGTCGCGTCGCCGCCAACCGTGGCGCCACCTGTCGCGCCACCCGTGACGCCGCCTGTCACGCCACCGGTCGCCATCGACAACAGCTGTTTGACGACCAACCCGGGCACCACGCCCGTCGTGGTCGGCTCGGGGGATGCCGGCGATCCGGCGGCACCGGAGCCGGCAAGCGGCTACGTGGTCGGCCACAAGGTAGTGACCGCCAAGAGCTACATGGTGGTGGCCAACCATCCGCTGGCGACCAAGGCGGGCTGTGACGTCCTCAAGGCCGGCGGCAGCGCTGCAGACGCGGCGATCGCGGTGCAGGCGGTGCTCGGGCTGGTGGAACCCCAGTCCAGCAGTCTGGCCGGTGGGGCGTTCATGCTCTATTTCGATGCCAAGACCAACAAGGTCCAGGCCTACGACGGCCGCGAGACCGCCCCGGCAGGCGCGACTGGCGACTATCTGCGCTACATCGACGCGATTTCGAACAAGACCACGCCAATTCCCAGTGCGCGTGCCAGCGGCCGCTCCATCGGTACGCCGGGTGTGATGCGCATGCTCGAAATGGCGCATGGCGACCATGGCACCCTTGCCTGGAAAGACCTGTTCGGCGAGGGCACGCGTCTCGCGACGGACGGCTTCAAGATCGGCGGGCGCATGGCCAATGCCATTGCGGGATCGGCCAACAACCTCAAGCGGGACGCGGAAGCCGCGGCCTACTTCCTCGACGCGGCCGGTGTTCCCAAGCCGCTGGGCACCACACTCACCAACCCAGCCTACGCCAACGTGCTCAAGGCCATCGCGAGCCAGGGCGCCGATGCGATGTACACCGGCAAGATTGCCGAGGACATCGTTGCGAAGATCCGCATCACGCAGGCCGTCGACGGCTCGCCGATCACGCCCGGCGTGACCACGCTGGACGATCTGAAGAACTACCGTGCCAAGCGCCGCGACCCGGTGTGCGCGACGTACCGCGCGTACTACATCTGCAGCATGTCGCCACCCTCTTCGGGCGGCATCGGCGTGCTTTCGGCGCTGGGCATCCTGGAGAACTTCAACCTCGGGCTGCATGCCCCGACGAACATCGACATCGAAGGCGGCAAGCCCACCGTCATGGGCGTGCACCTGGTCTCTGAAGCCGAGCGCCTGGCCTATGCCGACCGCGACAAGTACGTGGCCGACACCGACTTCGTGCCGCTGCCCGGCAACAGCGCAGACACGTTGCTCAACAAGAACTACATGCGCTCGCGCGCCGACCTGATCAGCTTCGGCAAGACCATGGGCGTGGCACCCGCCGGCGACTTCGGTCTGCCGCCGATCGGCGTGGACAGCACGGTCGAACAGGGCACGACGCATTTTTCGATCGTCGACAAGGAAGGGAACGTCGTGACGATGACGACCACGGTGGAAGCGTCGCTCGGTTCATTCCATATGAGCAACGGCATCATGCTCAACAACCAACTGACGGACTTCAACGCGACGCCGACGGATGGCACGGGCGCGCTGGTGCCCAACCGGGTCGCCCCGGGCAAGCGCCCCCGCAGCACCATGGCGCCCACGATGGTGTTCAAGGGCAGTGGTCCCGGCGACTTCGTGATGGCGACCGGATCGCCGGGCGGCGGCACGATCATTCAGTACGTGGTCAAGACGGTGGTCGGTGCGCTCGATTGGGGTCTCGATGCACAGCAGGCGACCTCGCTGGTTGATTTCGGTGCGAGCAACAGCACTCCGCCGTCGACGGCGGTCGGCGGCGAACACCCGAACATCGATACCAGCAACGGCGGCGCCAACGACCCGCTGCTGGTCGGGCTGCGCACGCTCGGCCACACCGTATCGACGGGTTCGCAGTCGAGCGGCATCAGCACGATCATCCGCCGCAAGACCGCCAACGGTGCGGTACTCGACGGCGGTGCAGACCCGCGGCGTGAAGGCATCGTCCTCGGTGACGTCGTGTCCCCCTGAGGCGGCTCCCAGCGCCGGCCTCCGTGGTCGGCGCGCGCTGAAGGCTTCCGTGACCGAAAGGCCACGGGGCCTTTTTCGTTGGTGCTCCGCCGCGCGGTGTGACTTATTTCACATGTCAGTCGAACAAGCTGAGAAAAGCTCGACCCCTCCGCATGAACCCTAGCGAACGCTGTTCGGTCGGTCGTCTACGCTGCAATGGCATGTGCACCGCAGCAACCAAGGAGACCGGAATGACCCTCGAAGCGATGACCTTTGCCCAAGAGCCGTACTACGAGATCCTCGATCACAAGCTCACCGACGAATATGCCGCTGCGCTCTTCGCCATGGGAAGGGGCGAGCCGCAAGCACGCGCCCGGGTGTGGGACGCTTATGCCCACATGCAAGCGCTTTCGCACGGCCGCGCCCCACACACCAACTAGCACGCCGGCGGCCTTGAACGGCGGTGCACGGCCTGCGTGCGCCACCGGCGCTGGTCGAGCTACTCGACCTTGATATTGGCGGCCTTGATCACCTGGGCCCACTTGTCGACCTCGGCCTTTTGGAAGGCGGCGATCTGGGCGGTCGTCATGTCGGCCGGTTCCATGCCGAAGCCTTTCATCTTTTCCTGCATGTCGGGTTGCGCGAGGATCGTGCGGATTTCCTTGTGCAGGCGCTCGACCACCGGCGCCGGGGTGCCGGTCGGCACGAAGATGGCCTGCCACGAGACCACCTCGAAATCGGTCAGGCCCTTGACGCCCGATTCGGCGATGGTGGGCACGTCCGGCATCGACGCCAGGCGTTTGGCAGACGTCACGGCAATGGCGCGCAGCTTGCCGCTCTGGATGTGCGGCGCAGCGACCACCGTGGTGTCGAACATCATGTCGACCTGGCCGCCGATGACATCCTGGATCGCGGGGCCACTGCCTTTGTAGGGGACGTGCGTGAACTTCACGCCCGACTTGTAGGCCAGCAGTTCGAGCGACAGGTGCTGCGATGTGCCGGTGCCGGCCGAGGCCGACGAAAGGCCGCCCTGCTTGGCCTTGCTGGCGTCGAGCACGTCCTTGAGCGTTTTGTAGGGGCTGGCCGCGTTCACCACCAACACGACCGGGTTGGTGCCGATGAGCGTGACCGGGGCGAAGGACTTGATCGGGTCGTAGCCGATCTTCGGGTACAGGCTCACGTTGATGGCGTGTGAGCTGATCGTGCCGCCCAGCATCGTGTAGCCGTCGGGCGTCGCGCGCGACGCGACTTCCGAACCGACGCTGCCGCCGGCGCCACCACGGTTATCGATCACCACGCTCGTGCCGAGCACGGCACCCAGCTTCTGGCTGATCAGGCGGCCGAGCACATCGGTCGTGCCGCCGGCCGGGAAGGGCACCATGTAGGTGATGGCTTTGCCGGTGGGCCAGGCGCCTTGCGCGAAGGTGGGCAGGGCGGTGGCGGCGAGGCCGGCGATGGCGGTCTGGATGAGGGTACGGCGTTGCATGGTATGTCTCCGTTGCTGTCAGGGTCTGAAAAACGCCCGGGGGCAGGGCATGCCCGCGGGTTCGGCGCCTTGTTGTTGGATGTCTGCAGCGCCTGGGAAGGGGATGCGCGCTCAGGGCATGTACTGCCCACCGTTCACCTCGAGCACCTGGCCTGTCACATAGCCCGACAGCTGCTTCGAGGCGAGATAGAGAAAGGCGCCTGTGCAATCGTCCGGGTCGCCGATGCGGCCCATTGGAATACCCGCCTTGAAGGTTTCGAGAATGGCTGGCGTCGAGAAGCGGTCCTGGAAGGGGGTCTGGATCACGCCCGGTGCCACCGCGTTGACGCGGATGTCGTCGGGCGCCAGCTCCTTGGCCAGGCCGTGCGTCGCGGTGCTGACGAAGCCTTTCGAGCCCGCGTACAGGTAGGCGCCCGGCCCGCCGCCGTTGCGCGCCGCCACCGACGACACGTTGATGATGCTGCCGCCCTGGCCGCGTGCGCGCATGAGCGGCACCACCTCGCGGCAGAAGGCCAGCATCGAACGTGCATTGATGTGCAGAACCTCGTCGAACAACGCGTCGTCAAACTCGGCGATCGGCACGCGCTTGACCAGGCTGCCGGCGTTGTTGACCAGCACGTCGATGCGGCCGAAGCGTTCCTGCGTCTCTTGAACCACACGCACGATGGCGCCCGAATCGCGCACGTCGCACTGGATGGCGAAGGCATCGCCGCCGGCCTCGACGATGGTATCGACCACCGCTTGCGCCGGGCCGGCCGATTGGTTGTAGTGCACCGCCACGCGCATACCGCGCGCGGCGTAGGCAATGGCCACTGCCGCACCGATGCCGGTGCTGGCGCCGGTCACGAGCGCGGTCTGGTCCTTGAGGTCTTCCATGTCTTTTCTCCTTGTGGTCAGGTCACGGGGGCAGGGTTGAACAGCACCAGCGCGTTGTGCAGCTTCCAGTGCTCGGCCCAGGTTTTCTTGCGGCCGCTGGCGACTTCGAGCATCAACTGGAACATCTCCCAGCCCACGTCCTCGATGCTGGCCGCGCCGTCTGCGATGCGGCCGGCGTTGATGTCCATCAGGTCGTGCCAGCGGCGCGCCAGGTCGCTGCGCGTCGCCACCTTGATAACAGGCACTTCCGCCAGGCCGTAAGGCGTGCCGCGGCCGGTCGTGAAGACGTGCAGGTTCATGCCCGCGGCCAGCTGCAGCGTGCCGCAGATGAAGTCACTGGCCGGCGTGGCGGCGTAGAGCAGACCTTTCTGCTTCGCTTTTTCACCCGGCGCGATCACGCCGGAGATCGCCGCGCTGCCGCTCTTGACGATCGAGCCCATGGCCTTCTCGACGATGTTCGACAGCCCGCCCTTCTTGTTGCCGGGCGTGGTGTTGGCGCTGCGGTCGACGCGGCCCTTGTCGAGGTACGCGTCGTACCAGGCCATCTCGCGGACCATGGCTTCGGCCACGGCCGGCGTGGTGGCGCGCGAGGTGAGCTGGTCGATGCCGTCGCGCACCTCGGTTACTTCCGAGAACATCACGGTGGCGCCGGCGCGCACCAGCAGGTCGGTACAGAAACCCACGGCCGGGTTGGCTGTCACGCCCGAAAAGGCGTCGCTGCCGCCGCACTGCACGCCGACCACCAGTTCGCTGGCGGGCACGGTCTCGCGCTGGCGCGCGTTCAGGCGTTCGAGGTGTTCCTCGGCCTGCCGCAGGATGGATTCGATCATCGACATGAAGCCGACGTGTGCGTCGTCCTGCAGGCAGACCACGTCGAGTTTGGCCTCGGCCGAGTCGCCGACGTCGGCCACGTTGCGTTCGTCGATCAGCAGGATCGTGCCCGGCGGCATCAGGCGTTCGGGCTGCAGCTTTTCGCACCCCAGGCTGATCACCATCACCTCGCCGCCGAAATTGGGGTTGAGGCTGATGTTGCGCAGCGTGCGGATCGGGATCACGGCGTCGGGCGCATCGATGGCCACGCCGCAGCCGTAGCTGTGCGACAGGCCCACCACGTCGTCGACGTTCGGGTACTTGGGCAGCAGCTCGGCCTTGATGCGCTGCACCGCGAAGTCGACCACGCCGGCCACGCATTGCACCGTCTGCGTGATCGCCAGGATGTTGCGCGTGCCGACCGAGCCGTCGAGGTTGCGGTAGCCCTCGAAGGTGTAGCCCTCCAGCGGCGGCATCTCGGGGGGCTTGACGGTCGCGATGGGAAGGCCTTCGAGCTCACGCGCAGCGGGCATCTGCAGCAGCCGTTCATGCACCCAGCTGCCGGCCGCGATGGCCTTGAGCGCGTAGCCGATCGGCACGTTGTAGCGCCGCACCACGCCGCCCTCGGCGATGTCCTCGAGCGCGACCTTGTGCGCCTGCGGCACCTTGTCGACCAGCGTCAGGCCCGACGCGAGCACCGTGCCGGCGGGCAGCCCGCCGTCGTTCGCGACGATGGCGACGTTGTCGGCCGCGTGCATGCGGATGGTGAGGGGTGCGAGGGCGTGGGGCACGGTCACGGGTCGTTGTCTCGATGTCGGGGGCGGTCGGGCGCGTCAGGGCAGGTCGACGATCTCGACCCAGTTCGGATTCTTGCCTGCTGCAAAGCGCTTGGGCGTGCCGGGCACGCCGGTGGCAGGGTCTATCGGATGGAGCGACACGCTGTGCGATTCCTGGCCAGCCGCGATGAGGAAGCGGCCCGACGGATCGACCGCGAAGCCGCGCGGCGTCTTCTCGGTCGGCACCTGCCCGAGCGCTTCGAGCCGGCCCGTGCCCGGGTCGACACGAAAGCTCGACAAGGTGCTCGTGGTGCGCTCCGAGGTATACAGCGTGCGACCGTCGGGCGACAGGTGCAGGTCGGCCGCCCAGGGCTTGCCGACGAAGCCTGGCGGCAGCGTGGTGGTGCGCTGCACCGCGCGCAGAGTGCCGCGCGTGGCGGCGTAATCCATCACGTGCACTGCAGCGTCGAGTTCGTTCAGCAGGTAGAGACGGCGCTGCGGCTGGTCCCACACGAAATGCCGCGGGCCCGACTTCTCGGGCGCGACGGTGGTCAGCGCCGCCTCGTTGGCGCTCAGGCGCCCGGTCTCTGCGTCGAAGCGCCAGCTCGAGAGGTTGTCGCCGCCCAGGCTGGTGGCGAGCACGTAGCGATTGGCCGCGTCCGCATGGATGGCGTGGGCGTTGGGCGCGGTCGGAATCAACTGCTGAACCGCGCCCACGGCGCCGTCCTTGCCGATGCTGTTGACCGTGATCTTGTGGCCGCCGTACGAAGCCGCGAACAGCCAGCGCCCCGTGGCGTCGGTGTCGATGTTGGCCATGCTGTCGGCCAGCGCGGCCTCGCCCAGCTTGCGCAGCTTGCCGCTGGCGGGGTCGATGGCGAGGCTCACCACGCGAAAGGGCTGCGAGCGCAAGGCGACGTAGAGCACGCGCTTGTCCGGCGACACCGCCATGGGCATGGCCATGCCGCCGACGGGCACCGTCTCTACCGGCGTCAGCGTCGCGGTCGCGCGGTCGAGCGCGAAGACCGAGACGTCCTGGCTGTCGGCGTTGGCCACGTAGACCCAGGTGGCGGCCGATGCCTCGCCGCCCAGCAGCGCCAGTGCCGCACCGATGCCGGCGGCGACGCCGCGCAGCGAAAGGTCTTGATGAGAAAAAGCCATGGCTCGGACTCCTTTGTGGGGGTTGTTGCTTACTTGACCACCATGAAGAGGCTGGGCAGCCAGGTCGAGAAGGCCGGCACGAAGGTCACCAGGCCCAGCGCGAAGATCAGCGCGCCGTAGAAAGGCCAGATGGTCTTCATCACCGTGCCGACCGACACCCCGCCGATCGCGCAGCCGACGAACTGGGTCGTGCCCACCGGCGGCGTGTTCAGCCCCAGCGCACAGTTGATCAGCATCACGATGCCGAACTGCACCGAGGTCATGCCGTACTGCTGCGCGATCGGCAGGAAGATCGGCGTGCACAGCAGGATGGTCGCGGCCATGTCCAGGAAGGTGCCGAGCACGAACGGGATCACGTTGATCATCAGGAAGATCATCCAGGGCGTGCTGGTGATCTGCGACAGCATCTGCCCCGTGAGCTCGGCCACGCCGTACAGGCTGATGAGGTAGCCGAAGGTGCTGGAGATGCCGATCAGCAGCAGGATCACGCCGGTGGTGCGCACCGCCTTCGAGGCTGCCTTGATGAAGTGCTCCCACTTCAGCGTGCGGTACAGGAGGATGGTCAGCGCCAGTGCGTAGAGCACGGCCACCGCGGCCGATTCGGTCGCGGTGAAGATGCCCGAGAGAATCCCGCCGAGGATCAGCACCACGATGAACAAGCCCGGTAGCGCCGCCGCGAAGGAACGCGCGACGATGGTCCAGCCCGGGAAGGTGCCGGCCGGGTAGCCACGCTTCACGGCGACGAGGTAGGCGGCGGCCAGGTTGCTGATGGTCAGGATGGCTGCCGGCAGCAGTGCCGCCAGGATCAGCGCCGCAATCGACACCTTGCCGCCCGCAGCGAGCGAATAGATGATCAGGTTGTGGCTGGTTGGCATCAGCGCGCCGACGAGGGCCGCGTGCGTTGTCACGTTGACGGCGTAGTCCGCGTGGTAGCCCTCCTTCTTCATCATTGGGATCATCACGGCGCCCATGGCCGAGACGTCCGCTACGGGCGAGCCCGAGACGCCGCCGAACAAGGTGCAGGCCACCACGTTCGACATGCCCAAGCCGCCGCGCACATGACCCACCAGGTTGCGCGCGAAGTTGACGATGCGGTCGGCAATGCCGCCGTAGAGCATCAGCTCGCCCGCGAAGATGAAGAAGGGAATCGCCAGGAACGAGAAGATGCCCATGCCGGACGTCATCTGCTGGAAGCCCACCGCGAGCGGCAGGCCTTCGTAGGCCAGGGTAGCGAGCGCCGACAGCCCGATGGAGAACGCGACCGGCACGCCCAGCAGCAGGAACAGCGTGAACGACACGCAGAGGATGAGGAGCGGAATGGTCATTGCAGCGAACTGTTGGTGCGTGGAATACTGCGGAACCGGCTTTGCCGGGCCGCTGGTATTGCCCCTGGCGAGGGGGTTGGCGAAGCGACACGAAGTGCGCGAAGACTGGGGGCGTGCTTCATGACCAGGCGGGTTCGACTTCGCGGCCCTGAGCGAGCGCGATGATGTGTTCGATCGAGAACATGACGATCAGCACGCCTGAGATGGCGGCCGGCACGTACTTCCAGCCTTCGGAAATCCACAGCGTGGGCAGGCGGTAGTCCCACACCGACTCGGCGAGCGACGCGCAATTCCACGCCATGGTGGCGCCGAAGATCAGCACCAGGAAATGGATCAGGTATTCCATCTTCAGGCGGAGCCAGTCCGGCGCGAGCACCAGGAAGGACTCCAACCCGATGTGGCCCGCGTCCCGCACGCCGACGGCCACGCCGAACATTGTGACGTAGAGCACCAGCAGCAGCGCCAGGCTCTCGGCCCAGGTGGGCGTGTTGTTCATGACGTAGCGGCCGAACACCTGCCAGCTCACGGCGCAGATGACTGCGACGAGACCGAAGATGCCCAGCCACATGCAGACACGCGCGAGCGTGCGGCAGAGTTTGGTGTACATAAATTCAATGCGAAGAGGAGAGACAGACGGCCCGCCCCTTTCCAGGAACACGCGGGTCCGGCTCAGCCGGCCCGCTGGTGTTGCCCCCGGTAGGGGGTTGGCGAAGCGACACGAAGTGCGCGAAGCCTGGGGGTGAGCTTTATTTCGTGTCCTGCACGCGCTTGACCAGGTCTTTCAGCTTCGCGTCGGTGATGAACTTGTCGTACACCGGCTTCATCGCGGCCTGGAACGGCGCCTTGTCGACGTCGATGATCTCGGCGCCGCCGGCCTTCACGGTCGCCAGCGACTTGATCTCGCGCTCTTCCCACTGCTTGCGCATGTAGGGCACCGATTCCTTCGCGGCCTGGCGGACCCAGCCCTGTTCCTGCGGCGTGAGCTTGTCCCACACGCGCTTGGAGAACAGCAGCATCTCGGGCGCCATCGAGTGCTCGGTCTTGCTGTAGTACTTGGCCACCTCGAACGCGCGGGCGCTTTCGTAGGTCGGGTAGTTGTTCTCGGCAGCGTCGATCAGTCCGGTCTTGAGGCCCGTGTACACCTCGCCCATGGGCATCGGCGTGGCGTTGGCGCCCATGGCTTCGAGCATCGACACCCACAGGTCGGACTGTTGCACGCGGACCTTCAGGCCCTTCATGTCGGCGAAGCTGCGCACCGGCTTCTTGGCGGTGAACATCGAGCGCGCGCCGCTGTCGTAATAGGCCAGGCCGATGAAGCCCTGCTTCTCGCAGCTCTTCAGGATCTCTTCGCCGATCGGGCCGTCGAGCACCTTGTGCAGATGGTCGACCGAGCGGAACAGGAAGGGCATGGTCGGCACCTGCGTCTCGGCGCAGATATTGTTCATCGGCGCGATGTTCACGCGGACCATCGACAGGGCGCCGATCTTGGTTTGCTCGATGGTGTCCTTCTCGTTGCCGAGCGAACTGTTGTTGAAGACCTTGATGCTGTGCTTTCCGCCCGACAGCGCCTTCAGGCGCTCGCTCATGAACTTGACCGCGGTCACGGTCGGGTAGTCGTCAGGGTGGATGTCTGCCGAGCGGAACTCGGTGGCGTGTGCGCCGAGCCCGGTCAGGGTGGCGGCGGCGCAAGCGGCCATCGCGATGAGTGTGCGTCGAATCGTCATTTGTCTTCCTCTGCGTGTGGTGGTTGTTGGAGTAAATCGAGAAAAGAAAATCAAAAGATGCAGGCGGGCTCCGGCACGCCTTGCACGCCGGGCCGAAGCGCGAAGACCCCACCGGCCAAGGGCTGGTCAGACACGTCGCCGCCAGGGCGGATCGAGGTGACGTAGAGCGTGTCGAGCTGCGCGCCACCGAAGGCGCACATGGCGGGCTTCTTGACCGGCACTTCAAGCGATCGGTCGAGCCGGCCGTCCGGCGTGAAGCGGTGCACCAACCCTGCGTCGTTGCCGCAGATCCAGTAGCAGCCATCGGCGTCGACGGCTGCGCCGTCAGGTCGGCCGGGCAGCGGCTTCATGTCGACGAACAGGCGCCGGTTGTGCGGCGTCCCGGTGGCGGTGTCGTAGTCGAAGGCCCAGACGGCCTGCACGTTCGGATGCGAATCCGACAGGTACATCGTGCGGCCGTCGGGACTGAAGGCCATGCCGTTGGGCACGATCATTTCGTCGAAGTGCACGCGCAGGGCGGCCTCTTCGTTGACGTCGCTCTGATAGCGGTAGACGCGGCCGACGGCACGGGCAGCGGCCATGTCCATGAGCATCGTGCCGGCCCAGAAGCGGCCTTGTCGGTCGCAGCGGCCGTCGTTGAATCGCATGCCGTGCGCTGCGTGCGTGGCACGGGCGACAGAGGTTGCGGCGAGCGTCCCGTCGTCTTTTGTTGCGATGGCGAAGAGGCCGCTCTCCATGCCGGCGATCCACTGGCCGGGGTGCCCTGCACGCGGCGCAATGCAGGCGAGCATCTCGTCGCCGGCCCAGGTGCTGTGCGCACCGGTGGCCGGCACCAGGCGGTGCAGCTGCCGCGCCGGGATGTCGACCCAGTACAGCGCCTGTTCGGCGGCGTGCCAGACCGGGCTTTCGCCCGTGGCGTTGCGGGCGTCGAGGACGAGTTCGGCTTGCATGGGTGTGCGCGCCGCCGGCTCAGTCGCCGAACGGGCCCTGGGCGGTGAAGGCACCGCCCTGGTAGATGGCGTTCGGGTCGTTCGGTGCCACCGGTGGCTGCGTCTCGACCTTGTCGCGGAACACCTCCGAACCGTCCTGCGGCACGAACCCGAGGTGTGCGGCGGCGGCGTTGTCCCACCAGACGTCGCGGTTGGCGGACATGCCGTAGACCACCGTGTGTTTCACATCGGGCGTGAAGAGCGATTTCTCGATCAGCGTCGTGAGGTCGCGGTAGCTCAGCCAGGTGCTCATCATCCGTCTGTTGAGCGGCTCGGGGAACGACGAACCGATGCGGATGCTGACCGTCTCGATGCCGTGGCGGTCGAAGTAGAACTGCGCCACGTCTTCACCGAAGGATTTCGACAGGCCGTAATAGCCATCGGGCCGGCGCGCGGCGCTGGCGTCGATGTGTTCGTCCTGCTTGTAGAAGCCGATCACGTGGTTGGAACTGGCGAACACCACGCGCTTCACGCCGTGGCGGCGCGCGGCCTCGTACACATGAAACACGCCCTTGATGTTGGCTTCGAGGATTTCCTCGAACGGCCGCTCGACCGACACGCCGCCCAAGTGGACGATGGCGTCGCAGCCTTCGACCAGCGCGTGGACCGCCTGCTTGTCCGAAAGATCGCAGGCGACGGCTTCTTCGCCCGGTCCGTCGGGCGTCACCGCAACGATGTCGGAAAGCCGGATCACCTCGGTGAAGGGCTTGAGCGTCTGGCGCAACACTTTTCCGAGGCCACCGGCAGCGCCAGTCAGCAGCAAACGGGCGAGGCGAGGGGGGGCGTGGGCTTGAATCGACGGTGTCGAAGCGGGGGCGGAAGCACTCATCGTCGGCCTGTGTCTCTCTAAGTTATCTGTTGTCGTACAACATCTCGGACGATTATCATCAGGCCATGGCGCGCCTGTCAACAGAACTTCCCTCCATGCCGGAAGCGGCCATTTCGGGGGGCGGCTCGGCCCCATATCCGGCGAGGGCTCGCCCTCGCGGTCGCGGATTGGCCCATGCGCTGGTCGACGACCTCGGCGTCCGCATCCGAGACGGCGTGCTGCGTCCGGGGGACAAGCTGCCCACCGAGTCGGAAATCATGCAGGTCTTCGGTGTAAGCCGGACCGTGGTGCGCGAGGCGCTGTCGAAGCTTCAGGCCGCGGGCCTGGTCGAAACGCACCACGGCGTGGGCACCTTCGTGCTGCAGCCACGCGCGGGCGGCGTGTTTCGCCTCGACGCGGGCGACATTGCCACCTCGGTCGACGTGCTGGCGGTGCTCGAGCTGCGCATCAGCCTCGAGACCGAGTCCGCGGGACTGGCTGCCAGCCGCCGCTCCGAGGAGCAGCTGCAGGCGATGCGCCAGGCGCTCGATGATTTCGAGCGCAATGTCGCGGTCGCCGGCGACACGGTGGCGCCTGACTTCCGCTTTCATCTGCAGATCGCCCAGTCGACTGGCAACCCCTATTTCGCGGACATCATGAGCCACCTCGGCACCACGATCATTCCGCGCACGCGCATCAACGCGATCCGCACCGCCGACCCCAGCGGGGCCTATCTCAGCCGCGTGAACCGCGAGCACGAGGAGATCTACGCGGCCATCGCCCGGCGCGATCCCGAGTCGGCGCGTGCGGCCATGCGCATCCACCTCACCAACAGCCGCGAGCGCCTGCGCATCGCCCAGGAGGCCGCACAGGCGGCCGGGCGCGACGCGACCGAACCTGCAGCAGCGCGCGGCTGAGCCTCTACGGCGCGGAAGCGCGCCACGTTTCCAGGATTTGAAGGCGCGATCACTGGACAGGTCATTCTTTGAGTTGTACGATGACTGACCACTGCAGCGATGGACGCCGCAGTGCGCACCTTCCAACGACAGGAGACTCGCCCATGCCATCCCTTCGCCGCCGCCTGCTCGGCACTGCCTGCCTCGCCACCGTTTCGGTGGCTGCCTTGACCGTGCCATTCGCCGCGGCGGCGCAGGCGGCCTGGCCTTCCAAGCCGATCAAGATCATCGTGCCGTACCCGCCGGGCGGCTCGTCCGACATCATTGCGCGTGCCATCAGCCAGCCGTTGTCCGAAGCGCTCAAGCAGAGCGTGATCGTCGAGAACAAGCCGGGCGCCAATGGCAACCTGGGTGCGGATTTCGTCGCCAAGTCCAATCCCGACGGCTACACCATCCTGTTGTGCGACGTGGGCGCGCTGGCCATCAGTCCGTCGGTCTATACGAAGCTGTCCTTCGACCCGTCGAAGGACCTGCGCGGCGTCACGATGCTGGCCTACTCGCCACACCTGCTGGTGGTGCATCCGTCCGTCAAGGCCAACAACCTGAAGGAACTGGTTGCGTTGTCGAAGACCAGCGACCTCAACTTCGCCGTGACCGCCACCGGCAGCGCGCCGCACCTCGCCGGCGTGGCGCTGGAGCGCGCGAGCGGTGCCAAGTGGACCTACGTTCCCTACAAGGGCGGTGTGCAGGCGGTGCAGGACACCGTCTCCGGCCAGACCCAGGTGCTCATGAACGGCATGCTCGCCACATTGCCGCAGGTTCAGGGCGGCCGGCTCAAGGTGCTTGCCGTGTCGAAGGCCACGCGCATGCCGTTGATCGGCGACGTGCCGACCATCGCCGAGCAGGGCGTGCCGGGCTACGAGTCGGGCACGTGGCAGGGCGTGAAGGTGGCCAAGGGCACGCCCGACGCCATCATCCAACGCCTCAACAAGGAACTCATCACCGTCATCCGCTCGGCCGACATCCGCTCGCGCCTGGCAGGCCAGGGCGCCGAAGTGGTGACGATGGCACCGGCGGAGGAAGAGCAGTTCTTCAACAAGGAACGCGCCCGCTGGGCCAAGGTCGTGGCCGACGCCAACATCAAGCTGGACTGATTGCCCCGTCGCGCTCCGTCTTTTTCCCACTCATTCATCGGATCACTTATGAACCCGCAAGAACTCAAAACCATCATGGGCTCCGGCCTGCTCTCGTTCCCGCTGACCGACTTCGACGCGAACGGCGACTTCGACAAGAAGGGCTACGAAAAGCGCCTCGAATGGCTGGCCCCGTATGGCGCCAGCGCGCTGTTCGCCGCCGGCGGCACCGGCGAGTTCTTCTCGCTCACCGGCGACGAGTACCCCGGCATCATCCAAACCGCGGTAGACACCTGCCGCGGCGTGGTGCCGATCATCGCCGGCGCGGGCGGCCCGACGCGCTTCGCCATTCAGTGCGCACAGGCCGCAGAGAAAGCCGGCGCCCACGGGATCCTGCTGCTGCCGCATTACCTCACGGAAGCCGGCCAGGAAGGCCTGGCTGCGCACGTCGAGGCCGTGTGCAAGAGCGTCGACTTCGGCGTGATCATCTACAACCGAGGCTCGACCCGCTTCAAGCCCGAGACGCTGGCCAAGCTGGCCGAACGCAACCCCAACCTCGTGGGTTTCAAGGACGGTATCGGCGACATCGAGACCATGGTCGCGATCTACCAGCGCATGGGTGACCGCTTCGCCTACCTGGGGGGGCTGCCCACTGCCGAGGTCTACGCCGCCGCCTACAAGGCGATGGGCACGCCGGTGTACTCATCGGCTGTCTTCAACTTCATCCCGAAGACCGCGATGCAGTTCTACGAAGCCGTGCGCGACGACGACATGGCCACGCAGCACCGTCTGCTCAAGGACTTCTTCATGCCCTACCTCGACCTGCGAAACCGCATGCAGGGCTACGCGGTGAGCATCGTGAAGGCCGGGGCCAAGATCGTCGGCCACGGTGCCGGCCCGGTGCGACCGCCGCTGACGGACCTCAAGCCCGACGAGATGGAAGCGCTCAAGGCGCTGATCGACAAGCTCGGCCCTCAGTAAGCACGAAGACGACGCGAAGATTTCATAACCACAGGAGACAAGAAATGCTGAAGAAACTGATCCTCATCGCCGCCGCCACGGTGGCCCTTGCCGGCTGCGCCGGCATGTCCGGGCCCGGCGCCGGCGGGGCTTCGGACGGCCCCGCCGTCACGGCCGCTGCGGAGCGGCTGCGCCTCGCCATGATCGATCCGACCCCGGCGGCGCTCGGCGCGCTCGTGGCCGATGACCTCAGCTACGGCCACTCGGGTGGCAAGGTCGACACCAAGGCCAGCTTCATCGCCGACCTGATGAGCGGCGCGTCTGACTTCGTCACCATCGCCATCACCGACCAGACCATCAAGCTGGTCGACAACGTGGCGATCGTGCGCCACACGCTCACGGCCGACACCAACGATTCGGGCAAGCCGGGCAAGGTCAGCATCAAGATTCTGGGCGTGTGGCAGAAGCAGGGCGGCGACTGGAAACTGCTCGCCCGCCAAGCGGTTCGGCCGCCGCAGTAGCCGGCACCGTTCAGGTCGGGCAGTCCTCGCCTTTAAAGCCTGAGGTCTGTTGCGTCGATAGGACAACGCCGCGGGAATACCCGCAGACGGGCGGTTTTCGCTGGAAAAGGCAGCATGCGTAAATATAATTAGTTACGTTTGTTGCCGATTTGGTGACCATCCCCCAAGGCGTGGTCTCCATTCCATGCCGCGTCCCTGCCCAGGAGATTCAGCATGCACCGTCACTCGTCCATGAACCGCGTCTACAGAATCGTCTGGAACGAGGCGCTCAGCATGTGGATGGCAGTGGCCGAAAACGCCAAGGGCCGCAGCAAGGGCGGCACCGGCCGCAAGCGGCTGGCCGCGATGCTGGCTGCGACGCTCGGCACGGCGGCCGGGGTCATGCCGCCGGCCACGGCGGGCCCGCTCGACGGCATCGTGCTCGACGGCCGCACCCAGACGCAGCTGAGCAATCCGGCGGGCAACACGGTCAACGTGACCACCGCGACGGTCAACGGCGCCAACGCGTTCAATTCGTTTTCCACCTTCAACGTGCAGCAGGGCGTCACCGCCAACCTGTACGTGCCCACCGGTGCGACCAACCTGATCAACATCGTGCGCGACGCGCGCACGGACATCAACGGCGTGCTGAACGGCATCAAGGACGGCCGCATCGGCGGCAACGTCTGGTTCGCCAACCCGTACGGCCTGGTCGTCGGCGCCGGCGGCGTGGTCAATGTCGGCTCGCTCAACGTGAGCACGCCCACCAAATCTTTCGTCGACAACTTCTTCAGCAACGGTGCGCCGAACGCCACCTATGTGCAGCAGCTGCTCGGTGGCACCGCGCCGGTCAATCCCGACGGCACCGTCTCGATCCTGGGGCGCGTCAACGCCATCAACGGCGTGACGCTCAGCGCCGGCGCCATCTTGGTCAGCGGTTCGATCTACAGCGGTGCGCGCTTCGTCGGCACGGCGCCGGACTTCGGCGATGTCGTCAACGCCAACGGGCTCTCGATGGCGACAGGCCTCGTCGAGCAGGAAGGCCGCATCAAGATCGTCGCCGCCCAGACGCAGGGCGGCAAGGCCGCCATCAACCTCACCGGCGCGCAGATGCTGGCGACCAGCATCGACCTCACGGCCAGCTCGACGCTGGACGACGCCTCGCTGGCGGTGTCCAGCGGCATCAAGAAGGCCGAAGCCGCGGCCAGCATCGACATCCATTCCAGCCAGCTGCGCACGGTCGAAGACCTGACGGCCAGCGCCACGTCGACGGTGAACACCGGCACCTACGCGTTGCCGATCGCCGTGACCGTCCAGCGCGTCGATTCGAGCGCGACCGTCAACGTCACCGGCACCACCACGCTCGTCGCCGGCGGCAAGGCCACGTTGGGCGCGGTCTCCAGCGTGACCACGCAGGCGACGCCGACGTCGGCCCTGGCGAACCAGGCCGGCGACGCCGCGGTTGCCGTGTCCGACGTGAAGAGCACGGCCGCGGTCCGCGTCACCGACGATGCCTCGCTGCGCGTTGTCGGCGCACTTGCGCTGTCTGCCGCGAACACGGTGGCGACGACCGCCATCGCCGACGCCGCAGCCGCCGGCAGCACCGCCGCCGGCGCGTCGGTGGCCGTGAGCATCATCGACAGCACGACCTCCGCCGTGATCGACGGCAATGCCGCCATCGCCGCCGGCTCGCTCGACCTCGCCGCTGCATCGCGCCACACCGTCACGGTGTCGGCCAAGTCCGCCGCCAATGGCGCCGCGCAGGACGAGAGCGGCCAGAGCCAGGGCAGCCAGATGCTCGACAAGTACAAGGACAACGCCAGCACGGCCGACAGCGCGCCGGGCGAGGGCATCAAGGTCGCCGGCGCGGTCGCCGTGAGCGATCTCTCCAGCCGGACCCAGGCCTTGATGGCCTCGACCAAGGCCGCGGTCGTCGGCGGTGCCGTCGTCGTGCGCAGCGAAGAGGGCGCCCATGTCGAAGTCGGCGCCGACGGCAGCGCCACGGGCGGCGCCCAGGGCGTGGCGGCGGCGGTGGCGATCAACCTGGCCAAGCTCGACAACAGCGCGTCGGTCGCGCAAGTGCTGCAGGCCGAAAGCCTCGCGGTGAGCGCCACCATGGCCGCTGCGTCGCCGCTGAACCGCTTCGCCACCACGGCCGTTTCGGGCGCGGGCGCCAGCAACGTCGGCGTGGCCGGCTCGCTGGCCGTCAACGCGATCGACAGCGGCACCCGCGCCGCGTTGGACGCCGGCGCCAAGGTGACGCTCACCGGCACCGATGTCGACGCGTCCTTCACCGCAGGCAGCGCCAGCGAGAGCACGGCCAAGGCCACGCCTGCCGATGCCGGGGCGACCGGCGACAAGGTGGGCATCGGTGCGTCCGTCGCGGTCAACGTGGTGGGCACGCGCACCGTGGCGCAACTCGCCGACGGTTCGCAGCTCTCGGGCGCGCGCGACGTGACGCTCGCGGCGACCAGCGAACACACCCTGCAGACCGAGTCCGAGGCCGGTTCCGCGGGCGGCATCTCGATCACACCTTCCGCAGCGATCTCGCTGAGCAGCCACACGACCCAGGCCACGCTCGGCACCAGCCCGGCCGCCTTCACGCTGAGCGGCGACCTGCTGCTGCAGGCCGCGCAATCGACGAGCACGCAGACGACCGCCAAGGGCAGCGCCGTTGGCGGCAAGGCGGCCATCGGTGCCGCCGTCGCGGTGGCGCTGGTCGACGACCTGGTCGAAGCCACGACCGCACGCGCCATCGTCGCGAACGGCTTGGCAGGCGCAGGCAAGGGCAACGTCACACTGAAGGCCGAGGGTGCGTCCGCCAGCGAGGTGACGGCCTCGGCCAGCGCCAGCGGCGGCCACGCGTCCGAAGACGCGGGCGCCACCGACGGCGCCACCGGCCAGCCGAAGGAAGACGCCAGCGTCGACGACAAGGTCGGCAAGCAGCTGGCCGTCGGCAAGAACAAGCAGACCGCCAACGGCGTGGGCGACACCAGGCAGAAGGCGTCCACCGGCACGGCCGTGCAAGGCCAGAAGGACGGCCAGGCCTCCGCCAGCACCAGCGAGGGCAAGCTCTCGGTGGCCGCGGCCGTCGGCGTGAATATGCAGAACGCCACCGCGCGGGCCGACGTTCCTGTCGACGTCACGGCCGCCGGCGCGCTCGCGCTGAGCGCATCGAGCAACACCGACGCCAAGGTCGCGACCGACGGCAGCGCGCTGCCGCAGGCCGATGCCGACGGCAACACGGCGGGCAGCACGACGCAGGTCGGCGTCGGCGCCGCCGTGTCGGTCAACCGCGTCACCTCGATCGCCGACGCGACCATCGGCGGCCAGGCCGTCATCGCCTCGAACGGCCTCTCGCTCTCGGCCGGCATGACCGACGTGGCGGGCGATGCCACGCACACTGTGTCGACCGAAGCCGCCGCAGGCGCCGGCGGCAGCAAGGTCGGCGTGGCCGGCGCGTTGGCGCTGAACCTGATCGACGCGCGCAGCCAGGCGCTGGTGCGCAGCGGCGCGACGGTCGATGCCGGCAGCGGCGCGGTCGCTCTCACGGCGCTGAACGCGACCGACATCAGCGCCAAGGCGGCACCGATCGACGGTGGCGCGAGCGGGGGCAAGGTCGGCATCGGCGCGTCGGTGGCGGTCAACATCACGGGCAACAACAGCCTCGCGGAAATCGCCGACGGCGCCGTGCTGAACGGCAGCGGCGACGTGAGCCTGGAGGCCACCGGCACCCACAAGGCCACGACGGAAGCCGAAGCCGGCGCGTCGGGCGGCATCGCGATCACGCCGGCGCTGGCGCTCGCCATGCTTAACAACACGACGACCGCGCGCCTGGGCACGGGCGCCGCGCTGCAGGGCGCGGGCGCCGTGTCGGTGTCTGCCAACCAGACGAACAGCACCACCACCATCGCCAAGGGCAGCGCCGCGGGCGAAAGCGCGTCGGTCGGCGCGGCCGTCGCGATCGCGCTGGCGAACGACGTGACCCTGGCCACCACCGAGCGCGACATCCTCGGTGCCACCGGCGACGTGCGGATCGCCGCGGTCGCCGCGTCGGACCACACGACCTCGGCCAGCGCCAGCTCCAAGGGCGGCAAGGCCGACGACGAGGCCGGCAAGACCGGTGCCGACGGCAAGAAGCAGGAAGACGCCACGGTCGACGACAAGGTCGGCAACCAGCTGGCCTACGGCAAGACGCAGCAGACCCAGTCCAACGTCGGCACCGGCAAGCAGCAGGCGTCGACCGGCACCGCGGCCAGCGGCAAGGCGTCGGCGGCATCGAGCGAAGGCAAGGTGTCGGTGGCAGCGGCCGTGGCCGTCAACGTGATCGATGCGGAGACCACCGCCTCGGTCGGCGCGGGTCGCACCGTGTCGACCAGCGGCGCTTTCGAGCTGGCCGCCAGCGGCCAGACCGACGCCACGGCGAAATCGGACGGGACGGCCGTCGGCAAGACGGCACAGGTCGGCATCGGCGCGGCCGTGTCGGTCAACCAGGTCGGGTCGCGCACCTTGGCCAGCGTGGGCCAGGACGCAAGCATCCAGGCGACGGGCATCGCGGTCGGCGCCACCATGACCGACGTGGCCGGCGACGCGCAGCACGCGCTCTCGGCCACGGCCGAATCGGGCGCCGGCGGCAGCAAGGTTGGCATCGCGGCGTCGCTGGCGCTCAACATCGCCAACACCGCCAGCCGCGCGCTCGTGGGTGAACGCGCCAGCCTGCAGGCCGGCGGCGGCGACCTGACGCTGACGGCGAAAGACGACGCGGTGTCCACGGCGCACGCACTGCCGACCACGACCGGCGGCGCCGCCGGCGGCAAGGTGGGCGTGGGCGTTTCGGTGGCGCTGAACCTCATCGATTCCGCCGCGGTGGCCACGATCGGCACCGGTGCCGGTGTGACCGGCGCGCGCGACATCGCCGTGTCGGCCACCAACCACGCGGACAGCGATGCACAGGCCACCGCCGGCGCGGCCGGTGGCAAGTTGGCCTTCGACGCGGCCGTTGCCATCACCACGCTGAACCAGACCACGCAGGCATCGATCGCTTCCGGCGCGGCCATCGCCGCGACCGGCGACGTGGCGCTCGAGGCGGCCAGCAGTGGCGTCCACACGGCCACCGCCAAGGGCGAGGCCAAGTCGGGCACCGCCGCCATCGGTGCGGCGGTCGGCGTGATCACCAGCCACAGCACGACCCAGGCGACGCTGGCACGCGACCTCACGGCCGGCGGCGACCTCGCCATCGCGGCGAGCGCGACCCGTGAATACACCGCCGACGCCACAGCCAGCGCGAGCGGCTCGCAGGCCTCGAAGACCTACGACGACAACAAGTCGCAGGCCGCCAGCGCGTCGAGCAGCAAGACGCTCGCGAACACCCAGAACGCCAAGACCAACCAGGGCACGCAGGGCGGCGGAAAGGTCAACGTGGCTGCGGCCGTGGGCGTGAACGTGCTCGACGACGACGTGCAGGCCAACGTCGCCAGCGGCAGCACGCTGGATTCGGGCGGCGCGATGCGCGTCAGCGCGAACAACGACAGCAACTTCAGCGCACGCGGCGCCGGCGATGCGGTCGACGCCAAGACGCAGGTCGGCGTGGCCGTGGGCGTGGGCATCAGCATCGCCAACAACAGCACCATCGCTTCGATGGCCGACGGTGCGCGCGTGACCGGCGCCGACAGCCTGTCGGTGACGGCAACCTCGACCCAGAACACGTCGCCCGATTTCGCCCGCAAGCTCGCGGCCGAAGGCGTCGCCGGTGCCGGCGCGTCGAAGGTCGGCGTGGCTGGTGCCTTCGCGGTGGCGATGTCGAATGCGCAGACGCTCGCCACCCTCGGCGCCAACACGCGCATCGATCAGGTCGGCGCCGTGCGCGTGGCGGCCAGCAACACCAGCCAGCTCGGCGCCAAGGCCTGGGCCGCCGCCAAGGGCGGCACGGTGGGCGTCGGTGCGTCCGTGGCCACCGTCATCTCCGAGAACGACTACCGCGCCACCCTGGGCGACGGCGCGCAGGTGAACGCCGACAGCCTCACGCTCAACGCCGAGAACCTGAAGGTCGCGCTGCCCGGCGTGTCGCTGCAGGTCGGCAGCGTCGACGACGTGAAGAACCTGCCCGATCAACTCACCAAGGGGCCGCTGATCGGCGGCACCAACTACTACGCAGAGGCCGTCTCCGGTGCGGCCGCCGACAGTGCGTCGGTGGCTGGCTCGTTCGCGGTGAACGTGTTCAACGACACCACCGAGGCCGCCATCGGCACCGGTGCCAAGGTCACGACCACCGGCAAGGTCGCCTTGACCAGCCTGAACGACACCGGCGCGACCTCGCTGGCCGCGGCGGCGTCGCTCGGCGGCAAGGTCGGCGTGGGCGTGTCGAGCGCGGTGGTGTCGAGCCACAACACGACGAGCAGCCACATCGATGCCGGGGCCGTGGTCGACGGCGCGGGCGGCATCGGTGTCGATGCGCAGAACCTGCAGGACGTGAACCTGATCGGCTTCAGCGGCGCGGTCGGCGGCAACGCGGCCGTGGCCGGCGTGGCCAACGTGCTGACCACCCGGAACGTGACGCAGGCCTACGTGGCCGATTCCGCTTCGACCCGCCTGCAGACCGCCGGCGACCTGACGCTGGCCGCGAAGAACCAGCTCGCGGTGTTCGACATCGTCAGCGGTGTCGCCGTGGGCGGCTCGGTCGGCGTCGGCGTGGCCGCGGCGGTGCACACCGTCGAGAACGAGACGCGCGCCTTCCTGGGCGCGAACGTGCAGGGCAAGGCGAGCGGTGCGACCCGCATCGCGGCCGAGGCCGGGGAAGACCTGAAGACCTTCGCCATCGGCGCAGCGGGCGCCGGCTCGGTCGCGGTGGGCGGTGCAGCCATCGTCAACGTGCTGAACGCGACGACGCAGGCCCACATCGGCGACGGCGCCACGCTCAACAAGGGCGAGACGCTGAACACGCAGAGCGTGGCGATCTCCGCCACCGACGAGACGACGCTGTTCGATGGGGTCGTGGGCGCGGGTGGCGGTGGCTCGGTGGGCGGCGGCGCGGCGGCCGACGTGAGTGTGCTCGGCAAGACCACGCAGGCCTGGATCGGCAGCAACGCGTGGGTCGAAGCCGGCCGCGACCTGACGGTCAAGGCCAACGCGACCGAAGACCTGCGATTGGCCAGCATCGGCTTCGGCGTGGGCGGCACGGCGGGCCTAGCCGGCTCGGCCGCGGCGCTGACGCTGACCACCGACACCGAAGCGCGCGTCGACGACGGCGCGACGGTGCGTGCACGCGGCAACGCGCTGGTGGCGGCCGACGGCCGGACCGCCGTCGACCTGATCGCCGGCAGCGCAGCCGGCGGCGGCACGGCCGCGCTCGGCGCAGCGGCCGGCGTGGTGCTGCTCGACAAGACCACGCTGGGAAGCATCGGCAAAGCGGCCGACGTGCAGGCGCTGGGCCACGGCGCGGCGCTGCAGGCGGCCACCGGCCACTACGACATCGCCTACGGCAACGCCATCAGCGGCGACGGCCGCGTCAGCAAGAGCGGCCTGGCGCCGACCGATGCGCAGGGCAACGACATCGCAGGCCATGACGCCTTCCTCGCGCTGACGCAGCAGCGCATCGCCAGCGCGCAGACGCAGGCGATCCAGGGCCTGGCCGTGACGGCCACCAACAGCGACAGCGTCAAGGCCTATTCGGTCACCGGCGCGGCGGCCGGCACCGCGGCGATCACGCTCGGTGCGAACGTGTCGACCATCGACACCACGACGCAGGCGGTGATCGCCGACGGCGCGAAGATCAACCAGACCGGCGATGTCGCCAACGCCGCCCAGACGGTGCACGTGGCCGCCGGCAACGCGCAGTTCCACCTCGGCATGGCCGGTGCGGCTTCGGGCGCGGGCGTGGCCGCCATCGGCGCGGGCGCCGACGTGTTCGTCGCGAAGAACGACACGCTGGCCGCGATCGGCACGGGCGCGAAGGTCAAGGCCGCACGCGACGTGCAGGTGCTGGCCGAGGCGCAGACGCAGGTGCTCGACATGGGCGTGGGCCTGTCGGCCGCGGGCACGGTGGCGGTCGCCGGCTCGGTGGCGGTGGTGTCCATCGCCGACAAGACGCAGGCGCTGGTGGGCGGTGCGACGCAGATCGACGCAGGCGGCAACGCACGCATCGCGGCGCACGACGCCACGCAGACGAACATGATCGCCGGCGCGGCCGCGGCCGGCTTCGGCGCGGCCGGCGTGGGTGCCGCCGTGGGCGTGAGCAGCATCACCAAGACCACCGAAGCGGGCATCGGCGACAACGCCATCGTGAACGCGTTGGGCAATGGCACGTCGGGCATGGGCGCCTACAGCGGTGCCAGCGAAGACGGTCGCATCGCCGATGCGCGCGGCGTGCAGGTCGAGGCGACATCGTCCGAAGACCTGTTCACTGTCGTGGCCAGCGGCGCGGCCGGCCTCTATGCCGGCATCTCGGGCGCCATCTCGGCCGAATCGGTGCGGTCGGACACACGCGCCAGCATCGGCGCCGGCGCGCAGATCAACCAGACGAGCACAGGCGCCAATGCGGCGCAGGACGTGAACGTGTCGGCGCACAACCAGTTGCGCTCGCAGGTCGTCACCGGCTCGGTGGCGCTGGGCGCCGGCGCGCTGGCCGGCGGCGTGGACGTCGGCACGGTCAACAACCGCAGCACTGCAACGATCGGTGCGGGCGCGAAGGTGCAGGCCGCGCGCGACATCGCGGTGAACGCGCTGGGCCGGCAGGACTTCGAAACCACGGTCGTCAGCGGCGCGGGCGGCCTGGTGGGCCTGGCCGGCGGCGTGGCGGTGTACGGCGTCGGCGAGGCGCTCGGCCAGGACGCGAAGGACCAGCTGTCGCACGAGGGCAACCCGCGCAACGTGAACCAGGAAGCCGATGCGCAAGCCAGCGACGGCACGGTCGGCCGCATGCTCGGGTCGTCCGACGACGCGCACATGCGCGACATGGCAGCCAAGGCGCAATCGAAGCGCTCGGCGGTGTCCATCAGCAGCACGCTGTCGACCACGCAGCCTTCGGGCAACGCGGCGCAGGTCGGCGCCGGCGCGGTGCTGACGGCCGGCCGCGACGTGGGCGTGAACGCGCACGGCAAGCTCGACTTCGAGATGACGACCGGTGCGGTCGCGGTGGGCGCGCTCGGCCTCGGTGCCGGCGTGGGCACCGGCAGCTTCCAGCTCAACAACCAGGCGACCGTGGGCGACAAGGTGAACGTCACCGCCGGTGGCGACCTGCGCGTGCGCGCGTCGCTGGCCGAGTCGGCCCAGGCGCTCGGCTTCGCCGGCACCGGCGGCGTGGTGGCGCTCAATGCCGCCTACGCGGGGCTGAGCGACCACAGCGTGACGCTGGCCGCGATCGGCAACGACGTGACCGTGCATCGCGCCGACGAGGTGCTGGTGAACGCCACCGACACCCGTGTGCTGGACGCACAGGCGTACGGCGCCAGCGTCGGTGCCTACGCGGCCGGTGCGTCGGTCGCAAGCACCCGCGTCGGCGGCTCGACCCGCGCATCGATCGGCACCGGCGCGAACATCGGCGCCGGCACCGGCGACGCCGTGCGCGCCTTGACGGTCCATGCCGATGCCGACGTGCAGGCGAAGAGCCACGCCGTGGCCGCAGCGGCCGGGCTGGGCCTGGCGCTGAGCGGTTCGGTCGCAACGGCGAACGCCACGCCCGAGGTCAGTGCCTCGGTAGGCGGCGGCAACATCCGCCTGAGCGAAGACGCCAACGTCTCCGCCGTGGGCAAGACCCGCGCGCAGGCCGAGTCGCTCGGCGTCAACCTGAGCTTCACCGCGGCAGCGGGCGCTGCGGTGGCCACCGCCGACGCCGTGTCGCGCGTCGACGCCTACCTGGGGCAAGGCACGCAGCTCGCCGGCCGCAACCTCACGGTGTCGGCGGCGCAGCAGCTTGCCGGCAACGGACCGAACGTGTCGGCCGACGCCACCGGCGCTTCCGGAGCGCTGTTCGCCGGACTGACCGCCACCGCGGCACATGCCGACCACGACAGCCGCGTGACCAGCAAGGTGGGCGACGACAGCCTGCTGACGCTGAGCGGCAGTGCCGCCGTGAACGCATCGAACGACACCCGCCAGCAGGCGGACGCGTCGGGCTTTGCGGGCGGCATCGTGGCGGCGGGCTTCAACGAAGCGCGCGCCACGTCGAACACCGTGACCCAGGCCGGCCTCGGCGACGGCGTGCAGGTCGGCGCACCGCTGGCCGGCGGCGTGCTCATGACGCAAGTGGCGGTGTCCGCCAGCGGCACCGACACCAACCGGGCGAACGCCGTCTCGGGCAGCGGCGGGCTGATCGCAGGCTCGGCGGCGACCGCCATCACCCGCAGCACCAGCCTGACGGAAGCCACGACGGGCAGCGGCGACAACGCGCACCGCATCGCGGCCGCCCGGTTCGCACTCACGGCGAACCATGTGACCGATTACAACGCCACCGTGAACAGCGTCAACGCTTCGGTGGTCGGCGCCAGCGGTGCCAAGGCGATCAACACGGTCGGCAGCACGGTCACCGCCGCCATCGGCGACGGCGGCCGGGTCTCGGCCAACGAGATCGTCGTCGGCGCCCACAACACCAGCCGCAAGGACTGGATCGGCTCCGCGAACGGCGACACGGCCGGCTTCAACATCGACTCCGGCTCCGGCGGCGTGATCGACCTGCCGGCCGCTTCGAGCAGCACCGCCATCACCCACGTCACGACCGCCGCGGTCGGCGACGCTGCCGTGGTGCACGCGCTGCTGCCCTCTGCCGGCCGCGCGAAGTTCGAGATGGACGCCTTCAACGAGATCGTCGCGCGCGACAAGGCACGGCTCGACTCCGGCGGCCTGATCGCAGTGGCCAAGGCCTCGTCGCACGTCAACGTCGACCGGGCCGACGCGACGGCGTCGTTCGGCGACGGCGCGACCGTCACCAGCGACAACGGCGACATCAACGCCGGTGCGCACACCACGGCGTCGCTCGACGCACGCGCTTCGGCCAACGTCTATGGCGTGGCCGGCGCGCCTTCGGGCGAGGCCTATGCCACCTACAGCGGAACCAACGCCGCGCTGGTCGGCACCGGCGCCACGGTGCGCGCCGACGATGGCTCGGTGCGCCTGTCGGGCGGGCAGGGTGCAGACGGCACGCGCACGCGCATCGACGCGAACGCCGCGGTCAATCTCTGGAACAAGACCGCGATCCCGATCAGCACCGACCCGGACGCGCAGGCCAACGTGACCAGCAACGCGCGTGTCACCCTGGCCACGGGCAGCAAGGTCGAATCGGCCGAGGACGTCTCGCTGTTCGCCGACAAGGGCCTGGTCACCGTCAATGCCAAGGGCATCGGCAAGGACCTGTACCGCGAAGCGCTCGCGGCGGCCGCCAGCGGAATCAGCAACCTGTTCGGCGGCGGCGACGTGTCGTTCGACGTGACGGGCGGCTCCACGCGCAGCGCCGGCACGGCCATCGTGCATGTCGACGGCATCGCCATGACCGGCATCAACCGCCGCGCTTCGCTGACCTTCGAGATCGAACTCATCGATGCGGCGGGCAATCCGTCGTCGACGGCGGTCTACGCCCCCATCTACAAGACCAACGACCTGGGCCAGTACGTGGATGCGGCGGGCAACGCCACCACCGACCCGAGCAAGTACGTGGCCGCCGGCAAGCAGGTGCTCTGGCGCATGAAGTCGACCGCGAGCAAGGGCGTGACCTACTCGGTGGAACTGGGCAAGGGCATCGGCGCCGACATCCAGGCACGCATCGCCCATCTGCGCAACCTGATGTCGCAGTACGCCGCCGACGAAGTGGCGCGCGGCGCCTACCAGGCCGAGATCAACTTCCTGATGTTCAAGCTGGTCGAGCTGGGGCTGGCCAGCGGCACGCTCAATGCTGACGGCACGCAGAAGATCGACGCCGCCACCGGCGCGCCGGTGGTCAACCCGGGGCAGTGGAACAACCCGAGCCCGCGCCAGATCGCCGAGACGCAGATCAAGCAGTACCAGGTCCAGCTGATGAGCGAGACCAACAAGGCCACCGGCAGCGGTCAGCTGATTCAGGACACCACCACCGCGGCGGTTGCATCGGCCAACCAGATCGGCACCAGCGGCGGCAGCATCGCGACGAACAGCGCTACGCTGGCGACGGCCAACACCGACATCGACACGCGGCTCAAGTCGCTGTCGGGCTTCAGCGCCACCCACACGGTCTACGTGGCGACGCAGGCGCTGATCGCCGACAACGCGGCGCAGCTCCTGACCATCCAGCAGAAGAGCGCGCTGAACACCACGGCGCTGGCCAGCATCGGCACGAAGAACACGGCCATCGACACGCTCATCGACGAGATCACCACGCGGCGCAACAGCTTGCAGACGCTGGCCTACGGCTCGACCGCGTACATGGCGCTGCAGGCCGAGATCGACACGCGCCAGGCGAACATCCAGACCTACGCCGGCGAGATCAAGACGCTGTTGACCAGCGTGTCGAGCAACAGCGCGCTGATCCAGACCGCCGCCAGCAAGATCGCGGACAACGACGGCAAAATCAGCACCAACCAGGCGTCGCTGGCCGACACGTTCAAGAAGAGCGACGGCAGCCAGGCCGGCATCGTGACGGCGATCAACACCGCGCGCACCAACGCGGCGACGGCGCGCACCGGCGTCAGCACCGCGGCCGCCACCATCGTGACCGAAGCCGGCAAGTTCTCCAACGCCACGACCGGCTATGTGCAGGTGGTGGCGACGGGCAGCACCGCGCTCGACACCGCCATCGGCCAGAAGACCAGCGCCGCGACCAACCTGACGCAGCTCAACAGCACGCTGGCGAGCCAGTCGACGACGCCGGCCAATGGGCCGATCGCCGACTTCATCACGGTCGACGACATCACCGTCAAGCTCGGCAACATCCGCGCCACGGGCGACGTGCTCGAAGGCAGCGGGAAGCTCAATGCACCGGGCGACGCCCAGATCGACATCGTCAACAACACGCCGAACTTCCTGAAGGTGAAGAACCTGACGGTGAACAGCGACGACGGCGGCACGGTGCGCTTCAACGGCGTGCTGGTCAATTCCGGCGCCGACATCAATCGCATCAACAGCAGCGGCACGGGCGCCAGCGGCCTGCAGGTGCTGACGCGCGACACCAGCGCGGCACCGAAGCCGTCGATCAACATCACCAGCAACTACGACCCGTCCGCGGCCGGCACCGCCGTGCTGGCACCGGCACCGAACATCGAGCTGTCCGGCGACATCAGCAACCTGCGCGGCAGCGTCAACGTGCACAGCGCGGCGGGCAGCATCCTGTCGAACGGCACCATCCGCGCCGGCACGGTCGACATCCAGGCCGAGAACGGCGACTTCGTGCAGAGCTACGTGGACAACTTCTTCCACGTGGGCGGCGACGCGGCCTCGATCAAGGACAACGGCACGGCGCTGGGCAAGGGCATCGTGGCCAACGGCAGCGTGTTCCTGAGCGCGCGCTACCTCAACATCAACAGCCTGGTGCAGAGCGGCATCGAGAACTGGCAGATCGATCTGCCGGCGGCGCCCAAGCTCACCGGCACGGCCGGCTTCTTCGGCATCGCGCAAGCCTCGCTGGACAGCGCGGTGACCGCCTACAACAACGCGACCGGCACTGCCAAGGACGCGCTGCGCTACAGCAACTACAGCGTGGCGGCCGGCACGGTGCGCTACGACGCGTTGCTCAAGCGGCTCGAGGTCGACATGGACTTCGCCAAGGCCGACAAGAACACCGCCGGCTGGGCCACGCGCACGGCGGCGAGCAGCGGCCTCTACCAGCTGGTGTCCGACTACGGCAACATCGGCGCGAGCTACGACGTGGCGAACAACCGCTTCGAGCTCGACGGCACGCAGGTCAGCGGCGGCTACATCCAGGTGTACGGCCAGATCATGAACACGTCGAGCAACGCGGGCACGCTGCGCGCGCTGGACGGCTACGGCCAGATCGTGGTGAACAACCCGACCGGGTTGGCAGTGGTCATCAACAAGCTCGACACCGGCAAGGACAGCACGGGCACCGGCCGCGGCATCGCCGGCATCATCGACATCACCGACATCCAGGGCGTGGGCAACGGCAGCGCGCTGACCTCCACGCGCACCGTGTACAAGCGCGAGAACGGCGTGATCACGCGCAACGACGTGGTCGACACGCTGGCCAGCAGCGGCCGCGCCACCACCTACGCGCCGCAGACGGGCCTGCGCTACGCCTGGACCACCGGCACCGACAACTCCACCATCAGCTACTGGCACTACAAGGGCGCGCAGTTCTTCGGCTCCTCCGACCTGCGCAACGCGCCGGTCGGCGAGGTGATCTCGCATTCGGGTCCGTTCGTGCTCGACAGCTATCGCCTGGACAGCGGCACCTACCTGTACAAGGACGCGGCGACCGGCACCGGCGGCTACACCGAGACGCCCAAGACCTACCAGACGGCCAATTCGCTCTGGGTGAAGACCGACGAATGGTCGAACTGCAACTGGTGGACGCTGTGCATCGCCGGTGACTACCACCAGAAGTTCACCGAGACCACGCCGACCACGACGATCACGACCAAGACGCTCAAGGCCGACAACCCGATCCGCATCGAGTTCAGCGGCTACGACACGGGCACGGTCGCGATCAACTCCGCGGCCGATGTCCTGCTCAAGGGCGAGATCCGCAACAGCAGCGGTAGCACCACGGTCAAGGCCGGCAGCGGCGTGACGGCCGCCTCCGGCGTGTCGACCGCCGACCGCTCGATCGTGCAGCTCAACGACACCGCACTGTTGACGGGCAAGGACATCACGCTCAACGCCACCGGCGACGTGGGTGCAGCGGTGGGCAACGATCCGGTCAAGGCCATCGCGATCGCCCTCAACGGCGGCGCGCTGAACGCTGCGGCCACGGCCGGCAATGTGAACGTCGAGCAGACGGTCGGCGACCTGCGCGTGGGCCAGGTCACAGCCGGCGGCAGCGCGCTCGATGGCCAGGGCAAGGTCACGCTGCGGTCCGACGGCAGCATCCTCGCGGCCGGCACGAATTCGCTGGTGCAGGGCGACCGTGTCGACCTCACGTCGCAGAACGGCAGCATCGGCGGCATCGCGTCGCCACTGAAGGTGAACGTCGGCTACAGCGACGACATCTCCAAGCGCGGACTCTTCGGCCTGAAGGCGCAGGCGCAAGGCGACATCGGTGTCGAGACGCAGGGCTGGGCGCGCAACACGCAAGGCCACATGCTGGTCGACACGGTGGTGTCCACTGGGGGCGACGTGCTGCTGAAGACGCCGGGCCGCATCATCGACAACAACCCGATCGAGTCCGTCGACACGCGCACCTGGAACGAGCTGGTGGCGTTCTGGGACGCTTCGGGCCTGCGCAAAGGCACCGCCGAGAACGCGGCCAACCAGGCGCAGGCGATGAAGGCCTTCGAGCAGGGCCGCACGCAGGAATACAAGCTGTACTGGCAGATCCGCAGCTCGCAGCCGAACGCAGGCGTCTACGACCCGGCCTTCCAGTACCGCGCCTCGGCGGCGGAGAAGCAGGCGCTGACGACCGCCGGCCAGACGCCCCAGCAGACCGCCGCCGCCATCACGGCTTTCGAGACCGAACGCACGTCGCGCTACCACGCGCTCGACGCCAAGGTCGGCGGCATTACAGCGAGCTACGACAGCGGCTTCAAGTACAAGGCCAGCGTGACAGAGAGCGACGCCATCCTCGCCAAGTCCTCGTGGACCGACAAGGAGCTCGGCATCTCGATCAGCGCCGGCCTGCTCAAGGACGTGACCAACACCAACCCGGTGGTCAAGAGCGCCAACGTGTCGGGCCGCAACGTCACGCTGCAGGCCGGGATCGCCATCGGCGAGACGCAGGGCGCCGTGGTCGTGCCGACCAACATCGACCCGCGCAACCTGACGGATGCGATGAAGGTGGCGCTGGCCTCGGCCGAGCGCTCGGACATCGTCGTGACCGACAGCAGCATCACGGTGCTGCGCCGGGCACCCGTCAACTTCAGCGCGATCGACGCGCTGAACGTGTCGGTGACGGCGGCGCCGGTGGCCGGCACCGACATCGGTGCGGCCTTCCTGGCTTCGATGGGCGGCGCGCGGCTGGGCAAGATCGACGTCACTGGCGAGACACGCATCAAGGTGCGCGACTCCATCGTGAACGCGTCGGCCACCAGCGCTGCCGTGCAGACCGGCAACCTGGTGCTGGAGGCTGCGTACGGCGGCATCGGCCATCTGCCAGGCGACGGCGTCAATGCCGGCACGTCGCAGCCGCTGCGGCTCGACCTGCGCGACGGCGCCACGCTGACCGCCCGTGCCTCGGAGAACGTCGAGATCGACGAAGCGGGCGATCTGAACGTCGACACCGTGTTCTCGCGCAAGACCGTGAAGCTCGCGGCCGACGGTTCGATCCTCGATGCGGTGGGCGACGACACGCTCAATGTGCTGGGCGGCAACGTCGAACTGACGGCGCGCAACGGCAGCATCGGCGCGGCGGGCCTGGGCGCGCTCGACGTCGGCGTGACCGGCACCACCGGCCGCATCACCGCCATTGCGGCGCAGGACATTCACCTGCACGGTCCGAGCGGGCGCAACCTGGCTTTCGGCAACGTGACGGCCGGCGGCAGCGCCAGCCTGTCGGGCGCGGCCGACCTGCTGCTCGACGGCGCCGTGCGGGCGTCTACCGGCATCGACGTCGCTGCCGCACGCACGCTGGCGATGACCACGGGCGCTTCGCTCCGTGCCACTGGCGGCAACCTGCGCCTGTCGGCCGGCGAACTGACCATGGCCGACGGCGCCACGGTGCGCGGCGACGTGGGCACCGTGCGCATCGACACCGCGCTCGACGCCACCGTCACCGGCATCTCCACCGGCAACGGCACGGCCGATGCGGTGCGCATCACCGCGGGCGGCGATGTGCGCGACGGCGGCGACACGCGGCTGGACATCGTGGCCGACACCGCACCCGCGGCCGGCGTGACGATCCAGGCCGGTGGCGACATCGGCCGCGGCAACCCGCTCGAGATGCGTCTGCTGCATCTCGACGGCAAGGCTGGCGGCGGCGTCGACCTGGCGGTGCAGGGTGGCATCGCCATCGGCACGCTGACTGCGGGCGACAGCATCGCGCTGACGGCCACTGGCGACATCGCGAGCGGACGGGTCCAAAGCACGCTGGGCAGCGTGGCCCTGGCGTCGGCAGGCGGCAACATTGCGACGACAGCAACGTCGGCACGCGGCGACGTGCGTCTCGGCGCGGCAGGCCGGATCGACGCCGGCACCACCCAGGCCGGTGGCGACGTGGTCTTCACGGCCTTGGCGGGCTCGGTGCAGGCCACCGACACCACGGCCGGCGGGCGCGTGATCGTCGACGCCGCGCAGGACGTGGCGATGGGCCGCGCGCAGGCAGCGGGCGATATCGCATTGACTGCCGGCCGCAACGTGCAGGCGACGACGCTGCTGAGCACCGGCGGCGCCCTTCGCGCAACGGCCGGCCAGTCGTTGACGCTGGGCAGTGCCACAACGCAGGGCGACATCGCCTTGCAGGCGGCAGGCACGCTGCAGGCGACCGCGTTGTCGAGCACGGCCGGCGGCATCCGAGCCGCATCCTCGGCGGGCGACGTGCACGCCAGCGACGTGAACGCCACGCAGGGCGGCGTGACACTGGTGGCCGACACGGGGATGGTCGAAGCGGGCCGCACGCGTGCCGGCGGCGACGTGGCGTTGACAGCGATCGCGGGCTCGGTGAAGGCCGATGACACCGCGGCAGGCGGACGCATCACCGTGGCAGCTGCCCGCGACATCGCGATCGGCAGCGCCGCGGCAGGCGGCGACATCGCGCTGGCGGCCAACGGCAACGTGCAGGCCGCGATGCTGGCGAGCACCGCGGGCAGCATCCGTGCGACCGCTGCAGGCGGCGTGCGCACCGGCGCGGTCGAGGCCGCGCAGGGCGGCGTGGCTTTGGTGGCCAACGCCGGCAACGTCGAGGCCGGCCGCACGCGTGCCGGTGGCGGCGTGGCGTTGACGGCCAACGCGGGGTCGGTGCAGGCCGACGACACCCTGGCCGGCAGCAGCATCGCCATCGCGGCTGCGCAGGACATCGCGGCGACGCGCGCCCAGGCGGGCGGCGACTTCGTGCTGACAGCCGGTCGCGATCTGCAGGCGACGACGCTGGTCAGCGGCGGCGCCATCCGCGCCAGCGTAGGCCACGACGTCACGCTGGGCAGTGCGACGGCCCGAGGCGACATCGCCGTGCAGGCCGCACGGACGCTGCAGGCGGCCTCGTTGGCGAGCACCGCAGGCAATGTCCGCGCGGTGGCGACGGCAGGCGAACTGCGCACCGGCACCACGACCGCCACGCAAGGCGGCGTGACGCTGAGCGCCAACGCCGGCAATGTGGTCGCTGGCAGCACACATGCGGCAGGGGATGTGGCGATGACCGCATCGGCCGGTTCGGTGCAGGCCGACGACACGACGGCCGGTGGGCGCATCGACATCGCAGCGGCGCAGGACATCGCGCTGCGCACCGCGACGGCGGGCGGCGATGTCGTGCTGACCGCAGGCCGCGACCTGGTCGCCGAGACGCTGACCAGCACCGGCGGGGGCCTCCGTGCCACGACCGGCCGCGACATGACGCTGGGCACCGCGACGGCGCTGGGCGACATCGTGCTCGACGCCGGCCGCCATCTGCAGGCCGGCATGCTGCGCAGCACGGCGGGCAGCGTGCGCGCCGCCTCGCGCACCGGCGACGTGCGCGTGGGCGACCTCGATGCCGCGCTCGATGCATCGCTGGACGCGCCGCAGGGCGAGGTCGACGTCGGCCGCGTGCGGGCGACCCGCGACTTCACGCTGATCGGCAGCCGCGACGTGGCGGTGCGCGAAGGCAGTGCCGGCGGCACCTTCACCCTCGGATCGACGGGCGGCAACGCCACGGCGGGCACGATCACCGCCAACGCGGTGGTGATGAGCGCGCCCGGCCAGGTGACGGCCGACCGGCTGAACGTGGCTTCGCTGTTCAGCCTGGCCGGCGACCGCGTCAACGCGCAGGTCTATGGCGGCGCGACGCCGGTCAAGGGCACGGTGACGGGCTACCAGGGCGGCATCGCGAGCGACGTGGTGCTGGCGTTGTCGGGGCAGGGCGGCTTCGCGATCGATCGCTTCAAGGCGCGCACCGCCACGGTGACGAATCCGGTGGGGCCGCTGTCGGTGGACAGCATGCTGATCGTCGACCGCGCCACCGTGACCAACCCGCAGACGCGCGTGGTGATCGACCAGCACGACCGCAGCATCCAGCCGGGTGCCGACGTGCAGATCTTCTCGTTCGGCGCGCCGTTCAGCTTCTCGCTGTACGACAACCATGCGTTCACCGATGCGTTCGTCATCTATCGCAGCGCGCAGCATGACGACATCGCCGACATGGGCCTGAATCGCAGTGCGGTCGAGTTCAGCGAATTGGCGCTGTCCGTGGCACGCAAGCGCGAAGACCTGACGAGCGAGGCCCGACAGGGCACCGATGGACAGGACGACAAGCCTGTCCGCTACTCAGGGGTGCCGGTCGCGCTGGACAGCGATTGCCGCAGCAACCTCGTTCCGGAGTGCAAGCAATGATTCGACTTTCCGTGGCGGCCCTGGCTGCATTGGCCGCCTGTCAGGCGGTGGCCCAGTCGGTTCCGCAGGTGGTGATTCCGCCCGCAGCGGAAGCCGGTGCATTGCAACAGCGCCAGATCGAGTCGGAGCAGCGCCGCCGCGAGGCCGAACGCGAGCTGCGGCAGCCGGCCGAGCCGCTGGTGCGGCCGTCGGCGCCGACGGGCGCGACGGTGGCAGCCGACAACGGCGTGCGCGTGGCCGTGAAGGAGGTGCGCTTCACGCCCTCGGAAATCCTCAGTGCCGAGGCGCTGGAAGCCGTGGCCGCCGACTACCGCGGCAAGCAGGTCTCGCTGACCGAGCTGCAGCAACTGGCCGCGCGCGTCAATGCGCTCTACAAGGCCAAGGGCGTGGTCACCGCGCTGGCCACCATCCCGCAGCAGGACGTGACGGCCGGCGTGATCGAGGTGCGGTTGGTCGAAGGGCGCGTGGGCGCGGTGCGTGTCGAAGGCAACGCATCCACCGAGACCGACTTCATCACCAACCGCCTGGGGCTGCAGGCGGGCCAACTGGTCGACCTCGACAAGCTCGAGCAGGGCCTGGTGTGGTTCAACCGCACCAACGACGTTCGGCTGCAGGCCGAACTCAAGCCGGGTGCCGTCTTCAGCACCACCGACATCCAGGTCGGCGTGACCGAGCCGCCGCGCCACGAGATGCTGCTCACGCTTGACAACATGGGCAGCAAGCTGACGGGCGCATGGCGTGCCGGTGTGTCGTACCGCAACCGCAGCCTGCTCGGGCTGCGCGACGACCTGTCGCTGTCGTACACCCGTGCGCGCGGGCAGGACAGCCGTGCCGCCAGTTATTCGGTGGCCGCCAATCGCTATGGCGGTCGCCTGAGCCTCGGGCTGTACGAGGACCGCACCAGCATCGAGTACGGCCCGCTGTCGAGCTTGAACATCACCGGCGAATCGCGCGCCCGGGTGTTGTCTTTTCGACAACCGGTATGGATCGATGCCCGCTCGCAGTGGGACATCGTGGCCGGCACCAAGCGCCGCGTGAGCAGCAACGAGATCGACGACGTCTTCCTGCAGCGCACCGACAGCAAGGACCGCAGCCTGGGCGCCGAATGGCAGTGGAACAACGACGCCAGCGCCGTCACGGCGAGCTACATCAAGTACTGGACCGACGCCACCGTGCTGTCGCGCGAGAAGTACCAGATCGATCGTGCCTCGCTGCGCTACAACCAGCTGCTCACCGAGAGCATTTCTCTGCGCGGCAGCCTGGGCGGCCAGTGGGCCCGCGACAAGAATCTGCCTTCGGGAGAGCAGTTCTTCCTTGGCGGAGAAGGCAGCGTGCGCGGCTACCCGGTCGGCACCTATTCGGGCGACCAGGGCTATACCGTGAACCTGGAGCTGCACCATCCGCTGCTCAACACGACGGTCGGCTCGCAGACGCTGGCGAGCACCGGCTTCTTCTTCGTCGACCACGGACGCACCGCGCCGTTCCGGCCGCCGGCTTCGCTGCTGCCGGCCCACGAGAAGCTGACCGGCATCGGTTGGGGCTTGAACGCATTGATCGGCAAGCGCACCAGCGTGCGCCTCACGCTGGGCTACGGTCTGGACGACGTGCCGCTCTCGAACAAGAACTACCAGGTGACGGTGCAGCTGATCTCCAGCCTGCTCTGAGGCGGGACATCGAGAGGGTGCGGCGTTAAGCTAGCGCCGCATCCACCTCGAGGAACATCCCATGCAACAACACGACAACCTGATCGGCGGCGAATGGCAGAAGGGCAACAGCTACAGCCCCAACCTCAACCCGTCGAACCTGGGCGACACGATCGCCGAATACACGCAAGGTGACGCCGCCCACGTCGACGCAGCCGTGGCGGCCGCCACCGCGGCGTTGCCGGCCTGGTCGACCAGCGGCATCCAGATGCGCTCGGACGCGCTCGACAAGATCGGCAACGAGATCCTGGCGCGCAAGGAAGAGCTGGGCACGCTGCTCGCGCGCGAAGAAGGCAAGACCAAGGCGGAAGGCATCGGCGAGGCCACGCGCGCCGGCCAGATCTTCAAGTTCTTCGCAGGCGAATGCCTGCGCCTGTCGGGCGAGATCGTGCCGTCGGTGCGGCCGAACATCGGCGTCGAGATCACGCGCGAGCCGGTCGGCGTCGTGGGCCTGATCACGCCGTGGAACTTCCCCATCGCCATTCCCGCGTGGAAGATCGCGCCGGCGCTGGCCTTCGGCAACTGCGTGGTGATGAAGCCGGCCGACCTGGTGCCGGGTTCGGCCTGGGCGCTGGCCGAGATCATCAGCCGCTCGGGCATTCCAGCCGGCGTGTTCAACCTGGTGATGGGCCGCGGCAGCGTGATCGGCGATGCGCTGGTCAACCATCCTGGCATCCACGCGATCAGCTTCACTGGCTCGGTCGGCGTGGGCCGCCGCATTGCGGTGCAGTGCGCGACGAACCACAAGAAGGTGCAGCTCGAGATGGGCGGAAAGAACCCGCAGATCGTGCTGGACGACGCCGACCTGGCGCAGGCCGTCGAGTTGAGCGTGCAGAGCGCCTTCTATTCGACCGGCCAGCGCTGCACTGCGGCGAGCCGGCTGATCGTCACCGACGGCATCTACCCGAAGTTCATCGAGGCGATGAAGGCCCGCATGGCGAAGATCAAGGTCGGCGACGCGCTGGCGCAGGGCACCGATATCGGCCCGGTGTCGAGCCAGAGCCAGCTCGAGCAGGACCTGAGCTACATCGAGATCGGCAAGAGCGAAGGTGCGGTGCTGGCCGCCGGCGGCGAACGCCTGAAGCTCGACACCGACGGCTTCTACATGGCGCCCGCGCTGTTCAGCGAATCAGGTGCGGGCATGCGCATCAACCGCGAAGAGATCTTCGGCCCGGTGGCGAGCGTGATCCGCGTGAAGGGCTACGACGAAGCGCTGGCCACGGCCAACGACACCGAGTTCGGCCTGTCGGCAGGCATCGCGACCACCAGCCTGAAGTACGCCACGCATTTCAAGCGCCACAGCCAGGCCGGCATGGTGATGGTCAACCTGCCGACGGCGGGTGTCGACTATCACGTGCCCTTCGGCGGCCGCAAGGGTTCGAGCTACGGTCCGCGCGAGCAGGGCAAGTACGCGCAGGAATTCTTCACCACGGTGAAGACGGCGTACACGCTGGCCTGATCGCGCGCGTCCCTGCGACGCAGGGTCTTCCACCTGGGAAGGTGCGCGGGCGCTGCCTAAGATCTGCTCCCACAAAGGAGACAGAACCATGCGCCACCGCATCGCCCGCGCCGCCCTTGTCGCGGCACTTTCCCTCGGCCTCGGCACGGCCGCCACGGTGGCCTCGGCCGCCTATCCCGACAAGCCGATCAAGGTCGTGATCGGCTTCCCCGCCGGCGGCCCGCTGGACCAGCATGCGCGCCTCCTGACCGACAAGCTGCAGGCGGTGCTGGGCCAGCCGCTCATCGTCGACTACAAGCCGGGTGCCGGCGGTTCCGTCGGTGCCGACGCGGTCGCCAAGAGCCCCGCCGACGGCTACACGCTGATGCTGGCGAACACCGGCGTGGCCGTGATCAACGGCGCGCTCTACAGCAAGCTGCCCTACAACACCCTGCGCGACTTCGTGCCGATCGCGCGCACGGCGATGCAGCCGCTCGCGCTGCTGGTCACGCCCAAGCTGCCGGTGCAGAACCTGCGCCAGTTCGTCGACTACGCCAAGGCGCGGCCCGGCCAGGTCAACTACGGCTCGGCCGGCAACGGTGGCATCAGCCACCTGGTGCCCGAGATGTTCAAGACCGCGACAGGGATCTTCATGGTCCACATTCCCTACCGCGGCAGCGCGCCGGCCTTCACCGACCTGATGGGCGGCCAGGTGCAGTTCATGGCCGAGTCGATCCCCCAGGCCGCCAATTACCACAAGCAGGGCAAGGTGCGCGCGCTGGCCGTGACGAGCCGTGAGCGCAACCCGGCGTTGCCCGACGTGCCGACGGTGATCGAGTCTGGCATCGCGGGCTTCGAGGTGGTCGGCTTCTACGGCTTCCTGGCGCCGAAGGACACGCCGCCTGACGTGGTCGCCAAGCTCAGCGACGCGTTCAAGCAGGTGCTCGGCAGCACGGACGTGCGCGAGCGCATGGTGAGCCAGGGCGCCGACCCGGCCTTCCTGGGCAGCGCGGACTTCGCACGCTTTTTGACGACAGAGACGCCACGCTGGGACAAGGCGGTGCGCGCGTCGGGCGCGCGGATGGATTGAGCGAGCGCGCCGCGGCTTCGGACGTTCAGGCCGGCCGCGCCGCTTCGGCCTGCCGCGCCTGCAGCGCGGCGTCGAAGCGCTGGATGTTCGCCAGCGCATAGGCCGGGCGCTGCTGCACGCGCTGCCACCAGTCGGCGACCTTCGGTGCGTCGGCGAAGGCATCGGGGGCGAGTTCGGCGATGCGCGCGATGAAGGGCACCGCGGCGATGTCCGCCAGCGAGTAGTCGGTGCCCATCAGCCACGGCCCGCCGCCGAGCATCTGCTCCATCTTGTCGACGAGCAGCAGCAGCTGCGTCAGCGCAGTGTGCTTCTCCTCGTCGCTGTAAGGCTGGCGCGCGATGCGGATCCATGCCGCACGCCGTTCGGCGGTCGGGATGCGGTCGAGGCGCTCCTGCAACTGCGCATCGCTCCATTGGCTGGCGCCTGGCTGCAGCGCGATGCTCCAGTTGAGGATCAGCAGGTGCGGCAACGATTTCTCGTCGGTCCAGCGCACGAAGTTGCGCATCACCGCGCGCTGGTAGGGGTCGGCCGGGCGCAGCGGCGGCACGGGCTGCAACTCGTCGAGGTACTCGCAGATCGTCGAACTCTCGTGCAGCGGCCGGCCATCGTCGAGCAGCAACGCGGGCACCACGCCGTTGGGATTCATCGCCAGGTAGGCCGGCGCGTGGTGCTCCTGCCTGCTCATGTCGATGGGAACGCTTTCGTAGGCGATGCCTTTTTCGGCCAGGCACAGGCGCACGCGGCGCGAGGCGCTGGACAACCAGCCGTGAAACAGCTTCATGGGGCGAGACTCCAGGAACGAGGAAGGTCAGGGGACAAGCACGGCCGCGCCGGTGGTGGCGCGGCTTTCCAGTTCTTCATGGGCACGCCGCACGTCGGTGAGGGCGTAGCGCCGCTGCACTTCGAGCTTCAGGTGCCCGCTGCGCACCACGTCGAACAGCGCCGCCGCGCCCTTCTGCAAGTCCGCCGGGTCGGCGATGAAGGTCCGCAGCGTGGGGCGCGACACCGAAAGCGACTTGGCGTGCAGCCGCTGCAGGTCGAAGCCCTCGACGTCGCCCGATGCGGTGCCGTAGTTGATGGCCATGCCCAGTGGCCGCAGGCAGTCAAGCGAGGGCACGAAGACGTCCTTTCCGACCGCGTCGTACACCACCGCGACGCCTTGGCCCCCGGTCAGTTCGTTGGTGCGGGCTGCAAAGTCTTCGCTGCGGTAGTCGATGACGTGGTGGCAGCCATGGGCCAGCGCGATCGGCTTCTTGGCGTCGGAGCCGACGGTGCCGATCACCACCGCGCCCAGCGCCCGCGCCCATTGCGACAGGATCACGCCCATGCCACCTGCGGCGGCGTGCACCAACACCGCGTCGCCTGGCTTCACCACGTAAAGCCGGCGCAGCAGGTACTCGGCAGTCAGGCCGCGCAGCAGCGTGGCGCCGGCGACGTCCTCGGACACGTCGTCGGGCAGGGCGATCACCCGCGAAGCCGCGACATTGCGCACCGCCTGGTACGCACCCGGCTGGAAGTACGCCACTGGCTGGCCGACGCGCAGCGTGTCGACGCCGGCACCCAGTGCGTCGACCTTGCCCGCGCCCTGGGCGCCCAGCGTGAGCGGAAACGGCGCTGCCGTGTGCGGGCCATGCGCGCCGCGGCGCTGGTAGATGTCTGCGAAGTTGAGCCCGATGGCGCTCTGACGGATGCGCACTTCGCCGGGGCCGGGCTCGCCGACCTCGACCTGCACGGCGTCGAGCACCTCGGGACCGCCGTGCGCGCGGATGTGGATGGCGGTGGTCTGCATCTCAGGCCCCTGTGGAAGATTTGCGTCGGCCGGCCGCGCGCCGCGTCACGGCCAGTGCGTCGGCGGCGATCTCCGGCGTGGCGACCGGTGCGGCAACGGGCACGCCGTGCGGCATGCTGGCGATGGCGTCGGCGTACACGTTGCCGCCGCTGGAGATGTGACCGGTCATGGCGCGGTACGCGGTCTCCTCGTCGCCGGTCAGGATGGCCTGCAGCACCGACTGGTGTTCCGCCAGCGAATTGCGGATGCGGCCAGGCCGATCGAACAGCGCGCGCTGCGGATGGCGCATGCGCAGCCGCATGCCGCGCAGCTGGCGCGCCAGCACTTCGTTGAGGCTGCCGTCGTAGATGATTTCGTGGAAGGCGCGGTTGGCCTTGCCGTAGACCTCCGCGTCGTCGTTGGCGGCAGCCTCGCGACACGCCTTGTCGGCCTGCTCCAGCAGCTTGCGCTGCACGGCCGGCATGCGTCGCGCCGACAGCCGCGCGGCCAGGCCTTCGAGCTCCATCAGGATTTCCAGCATGGCGATGTATTCCGACAGCGACAGGCTGGCCACCACCGCACCCTGCCGCGGCACCGACGTGACGAGGCCCGAGGACATCAGCTGAAGCAGTGCCTCGCGCGCCGGTGTGCGCGACACCTCGAAGCGATCCATGAGCGCCTGCTCGTCGATGCGGGAGCCGGCGGTGAGTTGCCCCGACGTGATCTCGGCCTCGAGGGCGGCGCGGATCTTGTCGCTGAGGTTGATTCGGTTCGAAGGTGGCATCGCAGTCTCCAGTGCGGTCGATTCTAGGCACGCACTGACGAAAAACCTTCTTATAAAAATACATACAAACCCCATTTGTATTTTTATCAATGCTGTTCGTACACTGTGCCGAAATACACGGAGACAAGACATGCGACTGAATCGACGTCAATTCCATGCGCTGGCTGGTGCCGCTGCGCTCACGCCATGGGCTGCCGCGCAGGCCCAGAGTGCATCGCTCGACGCGCTCCATGCCGCCGCGCGCAAGGAGGGCGAGCTCACTTGGTACACGGTGCCGCAGACCTCTGAAATCGCCGAGAAGATGGGGCGCACCTTCACCGCCCGTTATCCCGGCGTGAAAGTGAACGTGGTCCGCACCACGGCGCAGGTGGCCTTCCAGCGCCTCAACCAGGACTTGCGCGCGGGCACGCCGAACTGCGACGTCTTCACGTCGACCGACCTCGCACACTACGTCGACCTCAAGGGGCGCAACCTGCTGCTGAAGTTCACACCGGCGGCCGTGGCACTGCAGCACAAGCGGGTGCAGAACATGGACCCGGACGGCTACTTTCATGCGTCCAGCTGTTTCATGATGGGCTTGATCTACAACACCGCCAAGGTCAAGGGCGCGGCGATCCCCTCGAGCTGGAACGACCTGGCCGACCCGAAGTGGGCCGGCCTCGCCGCGATGGCGCATCCGGCCTACAGCGGCGCGGCCGGCGCGTGGTGCATCGAGATGCGCAAGCTCTACGGCGACGGCGTCTTCAAGAAGTTCGCGGCCAACAAGGCCCATGTCGGCCGCTCGACCATCGACGCCGTGACGACAGTGATTTCCGGAGAGTGCTCGGTGTCCGCCGGGCCGATGAGCCTGGCCGCGCTTCAGGCGTCCAAGGGCAATCCGATCGCTACGCTGGTGCCCAAGGAGGGGCCCGTGTTGATCCTCTCGCCGACCGCCATCATGGCCGGCAGCAAGCGGCCCAACGCGGCCAAGCTGTTCCTCGAGTGGCAACTGGGCAGCGACGACACGGCGCGCATCGCGTACGAAGAATTCGGCGTGTCTCTGCGTGTCGGTGCCAAGTCCGCACCGGGCGTGCCGGGGCTCACCGATGCGGGAACGCTGCTCGCACCGACACCGCCGCAGATGGTGGTACAGATCCCGAAGGTGATCGAGCTCTGGAAGGACGCGTTCGGTGTCTGAGGCCGTGCTCGCGCCCGCGCCCCTGCGCGCTGCGGCGCTGCGCCGCGCACCGCACCGCCTGGCGGACCCGGCGTTCTGGCTGTTCGCTGTGCTGATCGCGCTGCTGGTGCTGCTGGTGGCCAACCCGGTCGTGCGGCTGGTGTGGGACAGCTTCCACACCGCCGACGGTGCCTGGTCGCTGCAGAGCTACGCAACCGCGCTCGGCAACGCCCGCAACCTGCAGGCGCTGCTCAACTCGCTGGCCCTGGGCGCGGCGGTGACCGTGCTGACCTTGGCCATGGGCGTGCCGCTCGCGCTCGCGGTGTCGCGCTCCAACATGCCGGCGCGCGGTCTCGCGCACCTGAGCGTGCTGGCGGCTTTCGTGATGCCCAATTTCCTCGGGGCCATCGCGTGGATCCTGCTTGCCGGCCCGAATGCGGGTTGGCTCAACCGGCTGTGGATCGAGCTCACCGGCGTCGACAAAGGGCCGTTCAACATCTTCAGCTTCTGGGGCCTGGCCTTCGTCATTGCGCTCTACACCTACCCCTTGGTCTACGTGTTCACCAAGGCCGCCCTCGACCTGGTCTCGACCGAACTCGAAGACGCCGCGGCCATCCACGGTGCGGGCAAGTTCCAGACGATGGTGCGCGTGACCTTGCCGCTGGCGCTGCCTTCGATCGTCGGCGCGTCGATCCTGATCTTTCTCGAAGCCATCGCGCTGTACGGAACGCCGGCGCTGATCGCCATCCCCGCGCGCATCAACCTCGCGACCACGCAACTGGTGTCGTTCTTCCAGTACCCACTGCAGGTCGAGCAGGCGGCTGCGTTCTCGATGCCGATCCTGCTGCTGACCATCGTCATGCTGATGCTGCAGCGGCGGCTGCTGGCGCGCCGTGGCTTCGTGTCGGTGTCGGGCAAGGGCGGAGAGCGGCGTCCGCTCGACATCGGTCCCTGGCGATGGGTGCTGCTGGCCTACGCGTCACTGATCGGCCTGCTGAGCGTCGTGATGCCGCTCGTCATCCTGGTCATGGCGTCGCTGTCGAAGGCGTGGGGCCGCGGCCTGGCCAGCGGCAACCTCACGCTGGGCAACTACACGACGATCTTCTTCGAGCAGGTGACGGTGCGCAACGCGATCGTCAACACGCTGGTGTATTCGATCGCCACGGCGCTGATCTGCGTGGTGATGGGCATCTGCATCGCCTACGCCACGCAACGACGCGTCACGCCGTTTCCGGCGGTGGTGCAGGGCCTGGCGTTGGCGCCCGTCGCCGTGCCGGGGTTGATCATGGCCATCGGCCTCTACGCCGCCTACGCGGGCCCGCCTTTCTCGTTGTACGGCACCGGCATGCTCATCGTGGTGGCGTTCACGACGCGCTTCCTGCCGATTGCCGTCACGGCCTGCGCCGCTGCCGTGCGATCGCTCAACCCCGAACTCGAAGAGGCGGTGCGTGTGCTGGGCGGCGGCCGCGTCACGGTGCTGGCCAAGGTGGTGTTGCCGTTGCTCAAGAAGACGCTGGTGGGTGTGTTCATCCTGGTCTTCGTGATCTGCACCAAGGAACTGTCAACAGCCGTCTTTCTCACGGGTCCCGCCTCGCGCGTGGTGTCGGTGCTGACGCTCGACCTCAGCGAGCAGGGCAACTACGAGACGCTGGCCGCGATGGGCGTGGTGCTGGTGGTGATCACGACGCTGGTGGTGGCCGCCGGCATGCGCGTCGCCGGCCGCGACTTCATGCTGCGCCGCGGCGGATGAACAAGGAACATTCGATGTCCAAACTCCAACTCAAGAACATCTGCAAGACCTACGGCAGCACGGCCGTGGTCGACGACCTGAGCCTCGACCTGCGCGCCGGCGAACTGGTCACGCTGCTCGGCCCGTCGGGCTGCGGCAAGACGACCACGCTGCGCATGATCGCCGGCTTCATCGAGCTGAGTGCCGGCACCATCGAGGTCGACGGTACCGAGATCTCTGGTGCCAGGCGCACCGTGCCGCCCGAGCATCGGGGCATGTCGATGATCTTCCAGAGCTATGCGATCTGGCCGAACATGACGGTCGCCGAGAACGTGGGCTTCGGCCTGAAGGTGCGGCGCACGTCGGCGGACGAGACCCAGCGCCGCGTCGGCGAGATGCTCGACGTGGTGCACCTGTCGCACCTCGCGCACCGTTACCCGGCCGAACTGTCGGGCGGCCAGCAGCAGCGCGTCGCGCTGGCCCGCGCGATGGTCGTGCGGCCTGAAGTGCTGTTGCTCGACGAGCCTCTGTCGAACCTCGACGCGAACCTGCGCGAAGAGATGGCCAACGAGATCCGTCGGCTGCACGACGAGTTCAGGTTCACCACCGTCTACGTCACGCACGACCAGTCGGAAGCCATGACCATCTCCGACCGCATCGCCGTGCTCAACCTCGGCAAGCTCGAGCAGATCGACACGCCTTGGAACCTGTACAACCGGCCGCGCACGCCCTTCGTGGCGGGCTTCATCGGGCGGACCAACCTGGTGACCGGTCATCTGCGCGCCGGGCAGGTCACGCTCGACGGGTTCGGCGGCACGGTGCCGGTTCAACCCGATGCGCCGCGCGACCAGGCCGAGGCGCGCGTGTCGATCCGCCCGCAATCGCTCCATCTCGGCGCTGCCGCCCACGGAGCGTTGCCAATGGGCCGCGTGTCGGTGGTTTCGCGCACCTACCTCGGCGAGTACTGGGATTACATGGTGCGTCCGGTCGATGGCGGCGAGGCGCTCAAGGTGCACGCGCCGCCGTCGAGCGTGCTGGAGATCGGGCATGAATCCGCGCTGTCCATCGACCCGGCCGGCGTGGCCGTGCTGAGCTGACGCGGTCGAAAGGAACACCGATGTCTTCCCCGTCCTTCGCCCTTCGACGCCGCCGATTGCTCGGCGCGTCTCTTGCCAGCGGCGCCCTCGGTTGGGGCAGCGCCGCGCGTGCCGTGACCGAAGCCGACATCTTTCCCGTCGTCGAGACCTCCAACGGGCGCCTGCGCGGCCTCGCTTCCGGCGGCATCAACGTCTTCAAGGGCGTGCATTACGGCGACGACACCGCCGGCGCCAACCGCTTCATGCCGCCCATGCCGGTGAAGAAGTGGCGCGGCGTGCGCGACGCCACGGCTTACGGCAACTACGCGCCGCAAATGCCCGCCGACCGTCGCCGCGCCTATGCGGATCTGATCATGTACGACCTGCAGCCCGGCGGCATGGGCGAGGACTGCCTGGTGTTGAACATCTGGACGCCCACGCTGGTACCGAATGCGAAGCGGCCGGTGCTGGTGCATCTGCATGGCGGCGGCTTCTACGCCGGCTCGGGCAATTCGCCGCAGTTCGATGGCGAGATGCTGGCGCGCTTCGGCGACGCGGTGGTGGTCACGCTCAACCACCGGCTGGGCGCGTTCGGCCACCTCGACCTGTCGGAGCTCGGCGGCGAGCGATATGCACAATCCGGCGCCGTCGGCATGCTCGACATCGTCGCTGCGCTGGCGTGGATCCGCGAGAACATCGCGGCCTTCGGTGGCGACCCTTCACGGGTGTTGGTGTTCGGGCAATCGGGCGGCGGCCTCAAGACCAGCATGCTGATGGCCATGCCGTCGGCTCGCGGGCTGTTCCATCGCGCGGGTGTAATGAGCGGCTCCGGACTGCGTGCAGCGACCAAGGCGCAGTCGGCCGAGTCCGCCCTTGCCTTCACCGGCGCGCTCGGACTCACGAAAGACACGCTGCAGCGCCTGCAGACCCTCCCGTTCCACGCCTTGCTGGCGGTGCAGGTAGGCATGGAGAACGCAGACCGCGCCAAGGGCGAAGCGCCGCGTGCGTTCTCGCCGGTGCTCGACGGCACGGCCATCCCGCGTCACCCCTTCGACCCGGACGCACCGGACATCTCGGCCGACGTTCCGATGATCGTCAGCACGGTGCTCGACGAGCGCGCTTACCGGCAAGTCAACTTCGACCTCGACGAGAACGGCTTGCAGAAGTTCGCTGCAACCCGGGTCGGTGCCGATGCGGCGCGGGTCGTCGCGATGTACCGGGAAGAAGATCCGGCCGCGACGCCCTATGTGCTGCAGGCGCGCATCGATACCGACATGACCTTCCGCCGCGGCGCGCACGCGCAGGCGGAGCGCAAGGCGGCGCAGGGCCGGGCGCCGGTCTACACCTACCTCTGGAAGGTGCCGAGCCCGGCCTACGGCGGACGCTACGGCGCGCCGCATGGCACGGACATCGGGCCGAGCCTGCACGACATCCGCAACGGCCTGAACGGTCCCAGCGCCGAGTCGGTTCGGCTGGCCGACCAACTCGCCAGCGCATGGGTCAGCTTCGCCGCGACCGGCGATCCGAACAACGCCCGCACGCCCCAATGGCCTGCTTTCACCCCGGCCCAGCGCGCGACGATGGTGTTCGAGGGCGGCAGCGACACCACCCGCGCGCAGAACGACCCGCGCCAAGCTTTCCGCCTGTACTGGGCGGGGCGCCCTTCCTAGAAACACCATGGCCTCGCACATCTCCGATTCCGATCTCCCGCTGTCCCGCTACAAGGTGCTCGACCTCACCATCGCGCGTGCCGGTCCCGTGGCCGTGCGCCTGTTGGCCGATTGGGGCGCGGACGTGACGCGCGTCGAGGCCACGGTCGACCGTGGTTCCGTCACCGGCCGGCGGCGCGGTGCCGACGAGCAGAACCTGCATCGCAACAAGCGCAGCCTGTGTCTCGACCTGAAGTCGCCGCAGGGCGCCGAGGTGCTTCGGCGGCTCATTGCGCAGAGCGACGTGGTGGTGGAGAACTTCCGCTCCGCGGTGAAGGAGCGGCTCGGGCTCACCTACGCGCAACTGAAGACCATCAACCCGCGCATCATCCTTGCGAGCATTTCCGGCTTCGGCCAGGACGGGCCGTACAGCGACCGGCCCGGCGTCGACCAGATCGTGCAGGGCATGTGCGGCTTGAGCTCGGTCACGGGCGAGCCGGGGCGCGGGCCGGTGCGGGTGGGCATCGCGATCTCGGACACCACCGCCGGCATGTTCCTCGGCCAGGGCATCCTGCTGGCGCTGCTGCACCGCGAGCACACGGGAGAGGGACAGTGGGTCCACACCTCGCTGATCGAAAGCATGCTGAACAAGCTCGACTTCCAGGCGGCGCGCTACACCGTCGACGGCGAGGTCGCGCAGCAGCAGGGCAACTCGCATCCGACGGTCGTGCCCATGGGGACCTACCGTTCGCGCGACGGCCTGGTCAACATCGCGGCCAGCACTTCGCGCATGTGGGAGGGCTTCTGCGAAGCGCTCGGCGCCAGCGCCTTGCGCGCCAACGCCGCCTATCGCGATGCCGCATCGCGGCTGGCGAACCGCGTTGCGCTCGACGCCGACATCGACCGCGTGACCGCGCAGTTCGACACTGCCGATCTGGTGGCGCGGCTCAACCCGGCGGGCGTGCCTTGCGGACCCATCTACGACATCGGTCAGGCCTTCGAGGACCCGCAGGTGCAGCATCTGCGCATGACGCGGCCCGCCGCGCACCCGGCCATGGGCGAGATCGCGCTGGTGCGCTCGGCCATCAACCTGTCGGCTTGCCCGCATCCGGAACGCTTCCACCATGCCGGCCCCGACCCGGGCGAGCAAAGCGATGCGTTGCTGCGCGAACTCGGGTACGACGACCCCGCCATCGCCCGCCTGCGTGGCGAGGGGGCGGTGGCGTGAGTGTGCGCCGCATCGCCTTGCGCACGCCGAAGATCGTCGCCGAGATCGACGGCGGCGTGGGCTGGATCACCCTGAACCAGCCGGAGCGCCGCAACGCGGTTTCGCTCGAAATGTGGGAAGGCCTGGGCGATGTCGCCGAGGCCTTCGAGGCCGACGCCGACGTGCGCGTGGTGGTGATCCGCGGCGCCGGTGGCCGCTCGTTCGCGGCAGGCGCGGACATCTCCGAGTTCGAGCAGCGCCGCGCCGACGCGACGCAGAAGAGGGCCTATGCCGAGATCGCGGCGCGCGGTCAGCGCGGGCTTGCCGAGCTCAGCAAGCCGTTGCTCGCCCAGGTGCAGGGCTTCTGCGTGGGCGGCGGGCTGGCGCTGGCCTTGAGTGCCGACGTGCGCTTCGCCACGCCGGCTTCTCGCTTCGGCATCACCGCCGCCAAGCTCGGCCTGGGCTACGAATACGCCGGCGTTGCGGCCTTGGCGCGGTTGGTCGGCCCGTCGGCTGCCAAGGACATCCTGTTCAGCGCGCGCCTGCTCGATGCCGATGAGGCGCTGCGCATCGGCCTGGTGAACTTCATCGTGGACGACGCGCAGCTCGAAGCCGAAGTGCGCGCCTATGCGCAACGCGTTGCCGCCAACGCACCGCTGACGGTGCATGCAGCCAAGGCGGCGCTGCGCGTGTTCGAGCGCTACACGGCCAATCCTGAAGGTGCAGCCGGCATCGACCGATTGGTCGACGGCTGCTTCGACAGCGACGACTATCGCGAAGGCCGCCGCGCCTTTCTCGCCAAGCGGCCCCCTCTTTTCCAAGGACACTGAAACATGCCCGCTCCCGAACTACACATCGACGGCGCCATCGCGAGCATCACGCTGCGCCGGCCCGAGCAGGCCAACCGCATCGAGCCGGACGACCTGGCGGTGTTGGCCGATCACATCGCGGCGGTCAATGCCGACGAGCGCGTGCTGGTGCTGCAACTGCAGGCCGAAGGGAAGTACTTTTGCAGCGGCTACGACATCACGCGCATCGGCAACGCCCGCACGGTGAACTTCGATGCCATGGCCAACGCGCTGGAAGACGCGCGCCCGGTCACTCTGGCGGTGATGCAGGGCAGCGTCTACGGTGGCGCCACCGACATGGTGCTGGGCTGCGACTTTCGACTGGGGGCGACCGGCATCGACATGTTCATGCCGGCCGCGCGGCTCGGGCTGCACTACTACGGCCGTGGCATGGAGCGTTACGTGAGCCGGCTCGGGCTGGACAACGCCAAGCGGCTGTTTCTCACGGCAGAGCAGATCGATGCCGAAGAGATGAAGGCCATCGGCTTTCTCACGCACCTGGTTCCGGGCGATGCGCTGCGCGGCACGGCAGAACGACTGGCCGCCACGCTCGGAAGCATGGCGCCGATTCCGTTGCTGGGCATGAAGAAACACCTCAACCACATCGGCCGCGGCGTGCTCGACCATGACGACCTGCAGCGCGACATGGCGCGTGCGATTGGCTCGGCCGACCTGCGCGAAGGCCGCGCTGCGTGGATGGAGAAAAGAAGACCCCGCTTCAGCGGTCAATGACCGAGGTGGTGCAGTCGCAAGCCATGCCGACGGACACCCGCCGGGCTGCGGCGCGCTCGACCGCACCGTGCAGTTCTGTGTCGAGGTCTTTCAGCGCCGCCGGCGCAGGATCAGCGCTTCGATCCCCTCGAACACCAGTTCGCTGAGCAAGGCCAGTGCAGCCGCCGGCAGGGCGCCTGCAAGCAACAGGCCGCGGTCGTTCAGTGCCAGGCCGGTGACGATGCGCTCGCCGAATCCGCCGGCGCCGATGAAGGCGGCGATGGTGGCGGTGCCGATGGCGATGGTGGTGGCGGTGCGCACACCGGCGACGAGTGTGGGCATGGCCAATGGCAGCTGCACCAGGCGCAGGTTCTGCGCGCCGGTCATGCCGAGCGCGGTGCCGGCCTGCTGCACGCCGGTCGGCACTTCGGCGAGGCCGGTGACCGTGTTGCGCATGATGGGCAGCAGCGCGTAGAGCGTGAGCGCGATGAGCGCGGGCAGCGTGCCGATGCTGCCGATCCACGAGATCAGCACGGCCAGCAGCGCCAGCGAGGGCACGGTCTGCAGCAGGCCGGCAATGCCTAACACCAGAGCCCGCGTGCGGGTATGCGCTGCCACTGCGATGGCGAGAGGCACACCCAGCAGGATCGCCAGCCCGACCGAGATCGCCACCAGCAGCAGATGCTGCCGCGCGAGCCGGCCGAGGTCGTCGCCGAACAGCTTGGCCGTGAATCCACGCGGCCCCGTGGCGGCCGGGCCGCCCGACAGGAAATCGCGTGCGATGGTGTCGAAGGCCGCGCCCTGCAGCTCGGCGCGCGCGTTCATCGCGATCATGGCGCGCTCGTCGATGCGGCCCTCGAGCTTCTGCAGCGCAGCCCAGACGGCCGGAAGCCGCGTCGGCAGGTCGAGGCGGTAGAGCAGCACCGCGTCGTAGCGCGGGAAGTAGCCACGGTCGTCCTGCAGCACGCGCAGGCCGAGGTGGTCGATCTTGGCGTCGGTGGTGTAGATGTCGATCACGTCGATCTGCCTGGCCGCGATGGCGTCGTAGGCCAGGCCGTGGTCGAGGCCGGTGGGCTTCTGCGTGAAACCGTAGCGCGCCGCCAGCCCCGCCCAGCCGTCGGCGCGGCCGATGAATTCGTTCGACAGACCGAGCTTGAGTTCGGGATGGCGCGCGAGGTCGGCCAGCGTCTTGATCTGCAGTCGGTCGGCGTCGACCGCGCGCATCGCGAGCGCGTACCCGTCGTTGAAGCCCAGCGGCACGGCCACGCCAAGGCCGAGCGGCGCGAGGCGCGCGTTCATCTCGTCGCGCGTCATCGATGCCTTGCCTTGAAGGATCTCGAGTGCGATGGTGCCGGTGTACTCGGCGTAGACGTCGATCGCGCCGGAGCGCAGGGCTTCGTAGACGATGGCGGTGTTGCCCAGGCCCTGTCGCACGACGGGCGCGGCGCGCGCATGCGGTGCAGCGGACTGCGCCAGCACCTCGGCCAGGATGTACGACTCGGTGAAGCGCTTGGACCCGATGCGAAGCGCGCCGTCTTGCGCCGTGGCAGCGCTTGTGAAGACGGTCATCGCAACGACGACCATGAGAAGCAACGCCGACCGCCAGGCGCGCTGGAGCGAGTACGGCAGCAGCATGCGGTCAGTGTATCGGTCAGGCCGCATTCCTACAGCCGTTCGTGCGCAGCGCCGATGCATCGTGTGCACGGCTGCAACGACAGTCGATGCACGGCGCCGCAGACAGACGACCTCGACCCTTTCCCACTTTTTTCGAAAGAGCCCATGGCCCCCAAGACCGTGCCGCCCCACCTTGCCGATGCCCATGGCGCCCGCGAGCTTCCGTCCGTCATCGTCGACGGCTACAGCCTCCAACTGCGCGACAAGGACGGCTTCGCCGGGGATGCTGCCAGCCAGACCGCCTTTCGTGCGCTGCTGGAGCAATGGCGCAAGCGCCGTCGTCAGAAGGGCAAGGACGACCCCTTCGGCGATGTCGCTTCGCGCGACCTCAGCAAGAAGGAACTCGACCGCGTGCTCAGCCGCAAGAAAGCCTCCGAAGGGGCCGACCTGCTGGAAGGCGCGATCGAAGAATTCGCGGAGGAACTGGCCCACGTCGTGCGCCGCTTCCTGCGCGAACCGTCGTGGGACAAGGTCCAGCGCATCGTGATCGGTGGCGGCTTTCCCGAAAGCGATGTGGGCGAGCGGGCTATCCTGCAGGCCGCGATGATCCTGCAGCACATGAAGGTGCGGGTACCGATCGCGCGGCTGGCGCACGAGGTCGACGACGGTGGCCTGATCGGGTGGGTGCACCTGGTGCCGCCAGACATGCTGGCCGCGCACGACGCCATCCTCGCCGTCGACATCGGTGGCACCAACCTGCGTTGCGGCATCGTCAAGACGCGCCGCAAGAAAGCCGAGGATCTGTCGCAGGCCAAGGTGATCCAGCGCATGAAGTGGCGCCACGCCGACGACAAGCCGAGCCGCCGCGGATTGCTCGATCGCCTGTCGGAGATGCTGCAGGAACTCATCGACTACTGTGCGCAGAAGGAGATCCGCCTGGCGCCCTTCGTCGGCATCGCCTGCCCGGGGCGTATCCGCGACGATGGCTCCATCGCCCGCGGCACGCAGAACCTGCCGGGCGATTGGGAAAGCGACACCTTCCATCTGCCGAGCGAGCTGAGCAAGAAACTGCCGACCATCGGCGGCGCACCGACCACCGTGCGGCTGCACAACGACGCGGTCGTGCAGGGCCTGAGCGAGTTGCCTTTCATGCAGGACGTGCACCACTGGGCCGTCCTCACCATCGGCACCGGCCTTGGAAACGCCAGCTACACCAACACGCCGGGCCGGATGGAGCGCCTGGAGAAAGAGGCTCGCGCCGAATTGGCGGCCCGTGCGAAGAAGGCCGAACAGGCCGAGAAAGCCGCGCAGGCCGCGAAGGCGGCCCGACACGCCAAACGGTGAGCGCAGATGCGCGCTACAGCTGAAACGCGATGGTGAGCAGCAGCCCTTCGGCCAAGTCGCGCCACAGGCCGGGTCGGCGGGCGCGGTAGGGCTCCCCTGCCGATGCGGTGGTTTCGATCCACTGCGCGAGCCAGTCGATCGACTCGCGGCCATAGAACACCGCCGCTGCTTCGTGGTTGAGCAGCAGGCTGCGCAGGTCGAGGTTGATCGAGCCGGCCATGGCCAGTTCTTCGTCGACCACCACGGCCTTGGCGTGCGCCATGAAGGGCAGCATCCGAAAGCTCACGCCTGCGCCTGCGAGGTCGCGCATGGCGCGCGCGCGCACGAAGTCCGTCAGTCGATGGTTCGACCGCGACGGGATCGCGATGGTGACCTGCACGCCGCGCCGTGCGGCCAGCCGCAGTGCGTTGCGCAGACCGTCGTCGGGCACGAAGTAGGGCGTGATCGCGAGGACGCGGTGCTCGGCGCGGAAGCACGCGTCGATGAGGAGGGCGTGTGCGGTGTCTTCGGTCTGGTCGGGGCCGCTCGGCAGGAACTGAGCGAGGGACCCGTCGTCCGGCGTGTCGTGCGTCGGTGCGATGGTGCGTGCCATGCCATCGCGCACCGAACACCAGTCGTGCTCGAACTGCCGCGCCGCCGCTTCGGCCACGCTGCCGGCGAGGTCGAAGGACAGGTCCCGCCATGGCACCGGATATGCGTCGTTGCCGGTGAAGTATTCGCCGGCCAGGTTGCGGCCACCGGACCACAGCAGCGTGTCGTCGGCGATCACCAGCTTGCGGTGGTTGCGCAGATTGCGCGGCCCGCTGCGGCGCAGGCCGAAGAAAGGGCGAAACACCGCGACCTGCCCGCCGGCTGCGCACAACGCGTCGAAGTGATGCGATGGCAGGGTGAGAGCGCCGAAGCCGTCGAGCAGCACGCGCACGCGCACGCCGTCCTTCGCGCGTTCTGCCAGCCGGGCCACCACGGCACGGCCCAGCGCGTCATCGCCGATGATGAAGGTGCAGATGTCGAGCCGGGTGTGCGCCGCGTCGATCACCTGCCACAGCGCGTCGCGTGCCGCGGCGCCGTCGGCATGGAAACGCGGCGTGCAGCGCCCGGGCGGCGGCAGGCCGAAGCTCTCGATCAGTTCCGCCGCCCAGTGGCCGGCCGGCCGCGTGCGCGGCGGCCGGGGCGGTGCGGACGGCCGCAGCTTGCGCTGGCCGAACAGCAGGTAGACCGGCACTGTGACATAAGGCATCAGCAGCATGCCCATCACCCAGGCGATGGCCGTGGCCGGCGCGCGCTGCTCGCGCCGCGAGCGCGTGGTGAGCACGTAAACGAGCAGGCCGACCGCGACCACCAGGAAGTGCTGCGAAGGCGACGGCAGCCAGTCGAGCCAGTCGTCGATGCGATTCACGGGGTGAGGTGCGATTGGAGAAAGAGCGGCACCGGCCGGCTTTGCGAGGCCAGGAACTTCATCATCGGCCCGACCACGGCGCGCACGGCTGGCCGTCGGCCGACGCGGTCACGCCAGGCGACCAGGTGCGGCGTGGCGTCCGTCATGCCGGCGCCCTTGCGGTCGGCGAACACGTGGGCCATGTACAGGGCAATGTCGGCGTAGGAGTAGTCGCCAGCGAGGTGGTCCTGCGTGACGAGCAGCGCATCCATCGCTTCGTAGTGCCGGGCGCAGACGGTGCAGGCCGCCACGGCGGGCGCGCTCTGCATCGCGTCCTGCAGGCCGAAGAGCCGGACGACGTTCGGGAAGAACACCTCGTCGGCGAGATGCTCCAGCTTGCGCGCCTGCGCACGCTCGGCCGGACCGGCCGGCCAGAGTGGGGGCTGCGGCTTCAGGTCTTCGAAGTACTCGAAGATCTGAGTCGAATCGAAGAGCTCGACCGCACCGTCGATCAGCACCGGCACCTGCTCCTTGGGGTTGATGCGCAGAACCTCCGGGTGGCGCGGCAGGTAGCGGTCGTCTCGGTCGAAGGGCACCATCACGCGTTCGAAGGTCAGGCCCTTCTCGAGCGCCGCGATCTCGGTTTTGGCGCCGAACATGCTCAGGGGGCCGGTGAACAGTTGCATGGGGTCTCCTCCAACCCCGTGTTTTAACAGCGGCGATGCGTCAGGCGTCGCCCCACACCTCGCGCGCCGTGTCGATCACCAGGCGCAGCTTGGCGCGCTGCGCTTCCACCGCGATGTTGTTGCCGTGGACCGTGCTGGAGAAGCCGCACTGCGGCGATAGCGCCAGCTGTTCGAGCGGCGCGTACTTGGCGGCCTCGTCGATGCGGCGCTTGAGCGCGTCCTTGTCTTCCATCTGGTCGAACTTGGTGGTCACCAGGCCGAGCACGACGGTCTTGCCCTTGGGCAGGTAGCGCAACGGCTTGAAGTCCCCGGAGCGTGCGTCGTCGTACTCCATGAAGTAGGCGTCCAGGTCCATCTCCTGCAGCAGTGCCTCGGCCACCGGCTCGTAGTTGCCCGACGCGGCGTGGGTGCTCTTGAAGTTGCCGCGGCACAGGTGCATGGCCAGCGTCATGCCGGCGGGCTTCTGCGCTACCACCTTGTTGATGAAGGCGGCGTAGCGGTGCGGCAGTTCGTTGGGGTCGTCGCCGCGCTGGCGGGCGGCTTCGCGCATGTGCTCGTCGCAGAGGTAGGCGAGGTTGGTGTCGTCCATCTGGACGTAGGTGCAGCCGGCCGCGGCCAGCGAGCGCAGCTCGTCGCCGTAGGCCTTGGCCACGTCGTCGTAGAAGGCCGGGTCGAGCTCGGGGTAGGCGACCTTGCTGATGCCGGCGCGGCCGCCGCGGAAGTGCAGCATGGTGGGCGAGGGGATGGTCACCTTGGGCGTGCGGCCGGCGCCCACTTGCGCCTTGAGGAACTCGAAGTCGGCGCGCTGGATGTCCTTCGTGTGCGTCACCTTGTCGATCACGCGCAGCACCGGCGGCGCGAGTTCTTCGGTGCCGTCGGGCTTGCGGATGGTCACGGGGATGTCTGTCTTCACGCCACCGAGCTGGTCGAGGAAGTCGATGTGGAAATAGGTGCGGCGGAACTCGCCGTCGGTGATGCTCTTGAGGCCCACGTCTTCCTGGAACTTCACGATCTCGGCGATGGCCTTGTCCTCGACCGTACGCAGTTGCTCGTGCGTGATCTCGCCCTTGGCTTTCTGTTCGCGCGCCTCCAGCAAATACTTCGGGCGCAGGAAGCTACCGACGTGGTCGTAGCGGGCGGGAAGGGCGGCGTGTTGGGACATGGTGGCTCCTGGTTCTGGGTTCGGGCGATCGATGGTATCGCTCCCGAAGGCGGTGTAAGCGGATACACAAGGCTCAGTGCTTACCCTTAATTTGGGTTGACACGATGGTTTTGCCGTGTGTTCTGTATACATTGCGGATCCAAAGAGAGCCTCCCGATGAACTTCCCCCTGAACGCCTGGTACGCCGCTGCCTACGACGTCGAAGTGCGCCATGCCCTGCTGCCCCGTACGATCTGCAACCAGAAACTGGTGCTGTTCCGCCGCACCGACGGCGCCGTCGCGGCGCTCGAAGACGCCTGCTGGCACCGGCTCATGCCACTGTCGCTGGGCCGGCTCGAAGGCGACGAGCTGGTCTGCGGCTACCACGGGCTGGTCTACGACAGCCAGGGCCGCTGCACCCACATGCCCAGCCAGGAGACGCTCAATCCCTCGGCCTGCGTGCGCAGCTTTCCGGTGGTCGAGCGGCATCGCTTCGTCTGGATCTGGCCCGGCGATCCGGCCAAGGCCGACCCGTCGAAAGTGCCCGACATGCACTGGAACGACGACCCCGCCTGGGCTGGCGACGGCAAGATGATCCGCGTCAACTGCGACTATCGGCTGGTGGTCGACAACCTGATGGACCTGACGCACGAGACCTTCGTGCACGGCTCGTCCATCGGCAACCGCGAGGTCGCCGAGGCGCCGTTCGTGGCCACGCACGGCGACCGCTCGGCCACCGTCACCCGATGGATGGAATCGATCGACCCGCCGCCGTTCTGGGGCGGCCAGATTCGGCACGCGCGCGGCTATGCGGGCAAGGTCGACCGCTGGCAGATCATTCGCTTCGAAGCGCCGTGCACCGTGAACATCGACGTTGGCGTGGCCGAAGCCGGCAGCGGCGCGGTGCCGCGCGACGGCGACCCCGGCGACCGCAGCCGCGGCGTGAACGGCTATGTGCTCAACACCATCACGCCCGAGACCGACAAGACCTGCCTGTACTTCTGGGCCTTCGCGCGCAACTACTGCATCGGCGAGCAGCGGCTGACGCACGAACTGCGCGAAGGCGTGGCGGGCATCTTCCGTGAAGACGAGCTGGTGCTGGAGGCGCAGCAGAAGGCGATCGACGACCACCCTGATCATCGCTTCTACAACCTCAACATCGACGCCGGTTCGATGTGGGCGCGCCGGCTGATCGACCGCCTCATCGATGCCGAGCGTCCGGCGCGCGCGGCCATCCCGATCCGCCCGATCGATGGCAACGGCAGGCCCGAACGGCAGGCCGCATGAAGATCGCATCGCTCCCGGCCGACGCGGCCGACGGCGGCGGCTCGCAGGCCGTCAAGGCGCAACTGCGCCTGCGCGAGATGATCTTCGCGGGCGGCTTGCCGGGTGGTGCCCGCATCGCCGAGGTTGCGATCTCCGAGCAGCTGGGCGTGTCGCGCACGCCGGTGCGCACGGCGCTCATGCGCCTGGAGCAAGAGGGCCTGCTCGAGGCGCTGCCGAACGGCGGCTACGCGGTGCGGACCTTTTCCGAACGCGACGTGGCCGATGCCATCGAGCTGCGCGGCACCATCGAAGGCCTGGTGGCCCGGCTCGCGGCCGAGCGCGGCGCCGCACCCGTGGTGCTGCGCGAAGCTCGCGCCTGCCTGCAGCGCATCGACGAACTGCTGCGCGAAACGGCGCTCGACGACGCGGCCTTCGCGCGTTACGTCACGCACAACGAGCGCTTCCACGCGCTGCTGTGCGAACTCGCCGGCAGCCCCGTGCTCACGCAGCAACTGGAACGCGTGATCAACCTGCCGTTTGCCTCCCCCTCGGGCTTCGTGGTGGTGCAGGCCAACTCGCCGGCGGCGCGCGACATGCTGCTGATCGCACAAGACCAGCACGTGCAGGTGCTCGATGCCATCGAAGCCGGCGAGGGCTCGCGCGCCGAGGCGCTGATGCGCGAGCACAGCCGCATCGCACGGCGCAACCTGCGCGAGGCCCTGCACGGAACGCCGACGGCCGCGCAGCGTGCCTTGCCCGGCGTGCAGCTCATCCGCCGGCGCGGCTGATCGCTTCTTCGAACACTGCAGAACACCAACGACCGATGAAAAACGATCTTCGATGGACCGCGGCCGAGGTCGTCGCGCTGCGCGACGTCACGCCGACGGTGCGTGAATTCACGTTGCGGCCGGACGCCCTGGCGGCGCAGCCCCACGGACGCCACGAACCGGGTGCCCATCTTCAGGTGCAGGTCCTGACCGAGAGCGGCGGGATACAGACCCGTTCGTACTCGCTGATCGGCGAGGGCGCGGACGGCCACTGGCGCATCGCCGTCAAGCGCCTCGATGCGGGCCGCGGCGGTTCGCTCGCCATGTGGCAGCTGGCCGTGGGCGACCGGCTGCCGGTGAGCGAACCGCAGAACCATTTCCCGCTCGACCTGGCCGCGCCGGGCTACCTGCTGGTGGCCGGCGGCATCGGCGTGACGCCGATCGTCGGCATGGCACAACGGCTGGGTGCGCATGTGCGCCGCCACGGCGTGCCGGTGCGCATGCTCTACGGCGCGCGCCATGTCGGCGAGTTCGGCTATCTGGCCGACCTGCAGCACGCGCTGGGCGGCGACGCCGTGCAGGTTCACGAAGGTGCAGCGTCGATCGACTTCGCAGCCGCCATCGCGGCGCTGCCCGCCGGCGGCCAGCTCTATGTCTGCGGTCCTGTCGCGATGCTCGAAGCCGTTCAGCAGGCCTGGCAGGCTTCCGGGCGACCGGCGCAGCATCTGCGCTTCGAGACCTTCGGCAGCAGCGGCCGGCTGGTGTCGCAGCCCTTCGAGGTGCGCATCCCTCGGCATCGGCTGACGCTCACAGTGCCGGCCGACCGCACGCTGCTCGAAGTGCTCGAAGCCGCGGGCGTCGAGACGCTGTCGAATTGCCGGCGCGGCGAGTGCGGCTTGTGTGCGATGGACGTGCTGGCTGTCGATGGCGACATCGATCACCGCGATGTGTTCCTCAGTCCGCATGAGAAGCAGGCAGCATCGCGCCTCTGCGCGTGCGTCTCCCGGGCGGTCGGTTCTGTCACGCTCGATTCGGCGTACCGGGACGATGGCGCCTTCGACGGCAACGCCGCATCCCGCCTGCGCGATGATCGCGCAGCACGTCCGGGAATCGCGCAAGAAGGCGCCGCCTCGACCCCGGGCTAGGTGATTGCCTGCTCCTCGTGGGTGGGCGAATCGGTCAAGAATCTTTTCATTTCGATCTCGATCTCTTTCAAGGAAATGCCAGTGCAAAGACGTCCCTTTCTTCAGATCGCCGCGCTGTCGGCCCTTGCTGCGACGCTGTCGATGGCGAACGCGCAGACCACGCCTTTCAAGATCGGCCTGATCCTGCCGATGACCGGACAGCAGGCTTCGACCGGCCGGCAGATCGAGGCGGCGGTCAAGCTCTACATCGCGCAGAACGGCGACACGGTGGCCGGCCGCAAGATCGAGGTCATCGTCAAGGACGACGTGGCCACGCCCGACGTGACCAAGCGGCTGGCGCAGGAGTTGGTGGTCAACGACAAGGTCAACGTGCTGGCCGGCTTCGGCGTCACGCCGGCCGCGTTGGCCGCCGCGCCCATCGCCACGCAGTCCAAGACGCCGTTGGTCGTGATGGCCGCGGCCACGTCGAGCATCACCGAAGCCTCGCCGTACATCGTGCGCACCAGTTTCACGCTGCCGCAAGTGTCGGTCGCGATGGGCGACTGGGCGCCGAAGAACGGCGTGAAGTCGGTGGTCACGCTGGTGGCCGACTACGGCCCCGGCAACGACGCCGAGAAATTCTTCAGCGAGCGTTTCCAGCTCAATGGCGGCAAGGTCGTCGACAAGCTGCGCGTGCCGCTGCGCAACCCGGACTTCGCGCCTTTCCTGCAAAAGGTGCGCGACCTCAAGCCCGATGCGCTCTTCGTTTTCGTGCCCTCCGGCGCGGGCGCCGCGGTGATGAAGCAGTTCCTCGAACGCGGCATGGACAAGGCCGGCATCCGCCTGATCGCCACCGGCGACGTGACCGACGACGACCAGCTCAACGACATGGGCGACGGCGCACTGGGCGTGGTCACTTCGCATCACTATTCGGCCGCGCACCCATCGGCGATGAACAAGAAGTTCGTCGAGGCCTTCCAGAAGGCCAACAAGAACATGCGCCCCAACTTCATGGCCATGGGCGGCTACGACGGCATGCGCGTGATCTACGAAGCGCTCAAGGCCACCGGCGGCAAGGGCGACGGCACGGCGCTGCTCGAGAAGATGAAGGGCCAGATCTTCGAGAGCCCGCGAGGCCAGGTGCTGATCGACGCGCAGACCCGCGATATCGTGCAGGACGTGTACCTGCGCAAGGTCGAGAAGAAGGACGGCCAGCTCTACAACGTCGAGTTCGACGTGATCAAGGCGGTCAAGGACCCCGGCAAGGCCAAGTGACAGCGTGCTGACGATTCTTTTCGACGGCATCGCCTACGGGATGCTGCTGTTCGTGCTGGCCGTCGGGCTGGCGGTGACGCTCGGTTTGATGAACTTCATCAACCTGGCGCACGGCGCCTTCGCGATGGCCGGTGGCTACCTCACCGTGTTCGCGATGCAGAAGCTGGGCATCCCGTTCCTGCTGTGCCTGCCGCTCGCCTTCGTGGTCGTCGGTGCGGCCGGGGCGCTGCTGGAGCGCACGCTCTACCGACCCATGTACGGCAAGTCGCACCTCGACCAGGTGCTGTTCTCCATCGGCTTGACCTTCATGGCGGTGGCGGCCATCGACTACTTCGTCGGCTCGTCGCAGCAGAACATCCAGCTGCCCGAATGGCTGCGTGGCCGCACCGAAATCGGTGACGGCGCGCTGATGCTCGGCATGGGGCACTACCGGCTCTTCATCGTCGCGGTGTGCGCGGCGCTCACCATCGTGCTGCAACTCATCCTTTCGAAGACGCGCTTCGGCAGCCGCCTGCGCGCGGCGGTCGACGACCCACGGGTGGCGTCCGGGTTGGGCATCGACGTCAACCGCGTGTTCCTGCTGACCTTCGCCGTGGGCTCGGGGCTCGCCGGCCTGGGCGGCGCGCTGGGCGCCGAGGTCCTGGGGCTCGACCCGAGCTTCCCGCTCAAGTACATGATCTATTTCCTCATCGTGGTCGCCGTCGGCGGCACCTCGTCCATCACGGGCCCGCTGCTGGCGGCGCTGCTGCTCGGTGTGGCCGACGTGGCGGGCAAGTACTACATCCCGAAGATGGGCGCGTTCACCGTGTACCTGCTGATGATCCTGATCCTGATGTGGCGCCCGCAGGGCCTGTTCACGCGGCGAGGCGGCAAGTGAAGGACACGTTGCAAAAAAGCCTGCTCGACGCCGGCCGCTGGCGGCCGTGGGAGTTCGCGCTGTGGCTCGCGGCCTTCGCCTTGCCGCTGGCCATGCCCTCGCACTCGCTGATGGTCAACGAGATCGCCATCGTCGCGCTTTTCGCGATGTCGCTCGACCTCATCCTCGGCTTCACCGGCATCGTGTCGCTGGGTCACGCGGCCTTCTTCGGCTTCGGGGCCTACGTCGCGGCGCTGTTCGCCAAGCTCGTGGTGCCAGACCCGACGGTCGGCCTGCTGTTTGCCGTGGTGGCGACGGCGGCGCTGGGCGCGGTCGCGAGCGTCACGATCCTGCGCGGCAGCGACCTGACGCGGTTGATGGTCACGCTGGGCACGGCCTTGCTGCTGCTGGAGCTGGCCAACAAGCTCGACTGGCTCACCGGCGGCGCCGACGGGTTGCAGGGCGTGGTGCTCGGGCCGGTGCTCGGCCTGTTCGAGTTCGATCTGTTCGGGCGCACGGCGGCCTGGTATTCGCTGTCGGTGGTGCTGGTGCTCTTCGTGGTCATGCGGCATCTGGTGCGCTCGCCCTTCGGCGCGACGTTGAAGGCGATCCGCGACAACCGGCTGCGCGCGATGGCGATCGGCATTCCGGTGGTGTCGCGCATCGCGGTGGTCTACACCGTGGCGGCGGCCGTGGCGGGAGCTGCAGGTGCGCTGCTCGCGCAGACGACCGGCTTCGCCTCGCTCGACGTGCTGGCCTTCGACCGCTCGGCCGACGTGCTGCTGATGCTGGTGATCGGCGGTGTCGGCTGGCTCTACGGCGGCATTGCAGGCGCGGTGGTGTTCAAGCTGCTGCAGGACCTGCTCTCGTCGGTCACGCCGCAGTACTGGATGTTCTGGATCGGACTGATCCTGGTGCTGCTGGTGCTGGTCGGGCGCGATCGGGTTCTCAGGCCCTGGACGGTGTTCAAGCGATGAACGACATCGTGTTGTCCGCGCAGGGCCTGGTCAAGCGCTTCGGCGGCATCGTCGCCACGCAGGACGTGACGCTGGATCTGCGCCGCGGCGCGCGCCATGCGCTGATCGGCCCCAATGGCGCCGGCAAGACCACGCTCATCAACCTGCTGACCGGCGTGCTCGTTCCGACCGCCGGGCGCATCGTGCTCGACGGCGAAGACATCAGCCGCCTGGCGCCGCACCGGCGCGTGGCGCGCGGCCTGGTGCGCACCTTCCAGATCAACCAGCTTTTCGATTCGATGACGCCGCTGGAGACGCTGACGCTGGTCGTCTCGCAGCAGCGTGGCGTGGCGGCGCAGTGGTGGCGCGCGCTCGGCAGCGACCGCGGCGTGGTCGAGCGGGCCGCCCAGTTGCTCGAACAGTTCCGGCTGGCCGAGGTGGCCCGCCAGCCGACTCGCGAGCTGGCCTACGGCAAGCGACGGCTGCTGGAGATCGCCATCGCCCTGGCCTGCGAGCCGCGCGTGCTGCTGCTCGACGAGCCCGTGGCCGGCGTGCCAGCGGGCGAGCGCGAGGAGCTGCTGCAGACCGTGGCCGCGCTGCCCAAGGATGTTTCGGTGCTGCTGATCGAGCACGACATGGACCTGGTCTTCAGCTTCGCCGACCGCATGACCGTGCTGGTCAACGGCGCGGTGCTGACCGAAGGCACGCCGGAGGCCATCGCCGCCGATTCGCGCGTCAAGGAGGTCTACCTCGGCCACGGAAGCACGGCGGAGGCTTCGCATGAATGAACTGCTGCGCATCGAGGACCTGAGCGCCGGCTATGGCGAGGCAGTGGTGCTGACCGGCGTGTCGCTGGCGCTGGGAGAAGGTCGCACGCTGGCGCTGCTGGGCCGCAACGGCACCGGCAAGACCACGCTCATCAACACGCTGGCCGGCGCCACGCGCCAGCATGGCGGGCGCATCACGCTGGGCGACGTTGAACTGAACCGGCTGGCGCCGCACCGGCGCGCCGCGGCCGGCATCGGCTGGGTGCCGCAGGAGCGCAACATCTTCAAGTCGCTCACGGTCCATGAGAACCTCACGGCCGTGGCGCGCGCCGGCCATTGGACGCCCGAGCGCGCCTACGCCATGTTCCCGCGGCTGGCCGAGCGCAAAGGCAACCTCGGCACGCAGCTGTCGGGCGGCGAGCAGCAAATGCTCGCGGTCGCACGCGCGCTGGTGCTCAACCCGCGGCTGCTGCTGCTCGATGAGCCGCTCGAAGGCCTGGCGCCGATCATCGTGGAAGAGCTGCTGCGCGCCATTCGCCGCATCACGCGCGACGAGGGGCTCGCGGCCATCATCGTCGAGCAGCATCCGCAGGCGGTGCTGGCGATCTCCGACGACGCGGTGGTGCTCGACCACGGCCGTCTGGTGCATGCCGACAGCGCCCAGGCGCTGCGCGCGCAGCCCGAGGTGCTGGAACGGCTGCTGGGCGTGGCGCGCTGATCCGGGACACACGTCGGCTGTCCGACCGACCCGTCGTTCGTGTGCGAGGCCGATGCGCTAGATCGGCAGGGCGGTGGTGCTCTTGACCCGGTCGAGCACGAAGCTGGTCTTGCAGTCCTGCACGCTAGGGTGCTTCAGCAGCGTGTCCATCACGAAGCGTGAGTAGTGCGCCATGTCGGCCACCACCACGCGCAGCAGGTAGTCCATCTCGCCGGTGAGCGAGTGGCATTCGATCACCTCGGGCCAGCTCTGGATCGATGCGCGGAAGGCGTCCATCGGGCTGCGCTTGTGGCTTTCGGTGTGCTTCTCGAGCCGCACGTTGATGTAGGCCATGAGCGGCAGGCCGACCCGCTCCGGCTTCAGCAGCGCCACGTAGCCCTGGATCACGCCGGATTCCTCCAGACGCTTGACGCGCCGCAGGGTGGCCGACGACGACAGGCTGACCTGCGCGGCGAGCTCGTCGTAGGTGGCACGGCCGTTGACCTGCAACGCGCGAAGTACGCGCAGATCGATGGTGTCGAGTTCGTCTGAAGCGCTCATGGAGAAGATTTTGCAGGAATCCTGCATGTGTTGCCATCTGCGGGTTGCATGTTGCAGGAATCATGTGCCACAAGCGCCTAGCATCGACGGCAACCCAACCCACATTCCTGGAGACATACGATGGCCGATCTGTACGAGAACCCCATGGGCCTGCAAGGCTTCGAATTCGTCGAGTTCGCATCGCCCACGCCGGGCGTGCTCGAACCCGTGTTCGAAATGCTGGGCTTCACGCTCGTTGCCAAGCATCGCTCGAAGGACGTGGTGCTGTACCGCCAGGGCGACATCAATTTCATCGTGAATCGCGAGCCCAAGAGCCACGCAGCCTATTTCGCTGCAGAGCACGGCGCCTCGGCCTGCGGCCTGGCCTTTCGGGTGAAGGACGCGCACAAGGCCTACGACCGCGCACTCGAACTCGGCGCCCAGCCGATCGAGATCGGCACCGGCCCGATGGAACTGCGCCTGCCGGCCATCAAAGGCATCGGCGGCGCGCCGCTGTACCTGATCGACCGTTTCGAGGAAGGCAAGTCGATCTACGACATCGACTTCGAATTCGTCGAAGGCGTCGATCGCCATCCGGCCGGCCATGGCCTGAAGCTCATCGACCACCTCACGCACAACGTGTACCGCGGCCGCATGACCTTCTGGGCCGATTTCTACGAGAAGCTTTTCAACTTCCGCGAGATCCGCTACTTCGACATCTCCGGCGAATACACCGGCCTCACGTCGAAGGCGATGACGGCGCCCGACGGCATGATCCGCATCCCGCTGAACGAGGAATCGAAAAAGGGCGGCGGCCAGATCGAGGAATTCCTCATGCAGTTCAACGGCGAGGGCATCCAGCACATCGCCCTGATCTGCGACAACCTGAAGGACGCGGTCGACAAGCTGGCCCTGGCCGGTGTAAAGACCGCCACCGCGCCCAACGACATCTACTACGAGATGCTCGACAGCCGCCTGCCTGGCCACGGCCAGAACGTGCCGGAACTGCAGGCGCGCGGCATTCTGATGGACGGCACCACGGAGGGCGGCCAGCCACGCCTGCTGCTGCAGATCTTTTCCGCGCCGATGCTCGGACCGGTGTTCTTCGAGTTCATCGAGCGCCGCGGCGATTACCGCGAAGGCTTTGGCGAAGGCAATTTCAAGGCGCTGTTCGAATCGCTGGAACGCGACCAGATCCGCCGCGGCGTCCTGGACACGGCCGAGGCCTGAACATGGAGGCCGCCGAAGCGACCAAGCACGGGCTCGCGGCCGGCGACACCGTCGCGCCCGAGCGGCCGGACTGGACCATCGACCAGGGCTGGAAGAACTACACACCGGCTGAACACGCCGTCTGGAAGACGCTGTTCGAGCGCCAGACCCGGCTGCTCCCCGGCCGCGCCTGCGACGAATTCGTCGAGGGAATGAAAAACCTGCCGATCGGCGCCGAGCAGATTCCGGACTTCCTGGAACTGAGCGAGGTGCTGATGCAACGCACCGGCTGGCAGGTGGTGGCGGTGCCGGGCCTGGTGCCCGACGAGGTGTTCTTCGAGCACTTGGCCAATCGCCGTTTTCCCGCCGGCAACTTCATTCGCAAGCCGCACGAACTCGACTACCTGGAAGAGCCCGACGTCTTCCACGACGTGTTCGGTCATGTTCCGATGCTGATGAATCCGGCCATCGCCGACTACATCCAGGCGTACGGAGAAGGTGGCCTGCGTGCGAAAAAGCTGGGTGTGCTCGACAAGCTGGCGCGCGTGTACTGGTACACGGTGGAGTTCGGCTTGATTCAGCAGAAGGATGGCCTGCGCATCTACGGCGCAGGCATCGCATCGTCACGCACCGAGAGCGTGTTCTCGCTGGAAGACCCGTCGCCCAACCGCATCGGCTTCGACCTGGAACGGGTGATGCGCACGAATTACCGCATCGACGATTTCCAGGAGAGCTATTTCGTCATCGATAGCTTGGCGCAGCTGCTCGAGCTGGCGACGATCGACTTTGCGCCGCTCTATGCACGCATCGCAGGGAAGCCCGACTACCAGCCTGGCGACGTGCTGCCTGCAGACCGTGTGGTGGTGCGCGGCACGGGTCGCTATCACGACGCCAAGCGCGCGCCGGCTATCGCAGCCTGAGCCTGCCTCAGTAGCTGGCGACTTTCTGGCCGATCTCGGGCCAGCGACGATGCAGCCATACCCAGGCCACCAGGCCGACGGCCATCATCAGGATCGATGTCACGGCCAGCCCCAGCGGCGAATGCATCACAAGCGGCGCGATCAGGCCGGCCACCAGCCCGTTGGCGGTCGAGCCGATGACGGCCTGCAGCGAGGACGCCATGCCGCGGCGTTCGGGATGGAGGTCGAGCACCAGCAGGGTGATCACCGGCACCATCAGCGCCCAGCCGAAGGCGAACACTGCGATCGGCCACATGGACCAGAGCGGGTGCGGCTCGAACAGTGCATTGGCCACGACGTTGGCCGCGGAGGTGACCAGCATGATGACGAAGCCGTCGCGGATCTGCCGCTTGGGAGCAACCTTGCCGGCCATGCGGCCGCTGGCCCAGGCGCCGGCCATGATGCCGCCGATGGTCAGCAGGAAGAACCAGAAGAACTGCGTCGGGGCCAGGCCCAGGTGGTCACCCAAAAAAGCCGGTGCCGACAGCACGTAGAGAAACATGCCATTGAAGGGCACGCCACTGGCGAGCGCGAGCAGGAGGAAGCGCGGGTCGGAGCAGAGATCCCAGTAGCCGCGCATCAGGTGACGCGCATTGAAGGGCTGGCGCTGCGTGACGTGCAATGTCTCCGGCAGCAGCTTGTAGTTGGCCACGAACAGCACCATGCCGACGGCCACGAGAAACCAGAAGATCGCGTGCCAGCCGGCATGCACGAAGAGGAGGCCACCGACGATCGGCGCGATGGCCGGCGCCACGCCGAAGTAGATGGTGACCTGCGCCATCACCTTCTGCGCCTCTGCCGGCGGGAACATGTCGCGGATGACCGCGCGTGAGACGACGATGCCGGCACCGGTCGACAGCCCCTGCAGCGCGCGGAACAGCACCAGTTGCCCGATGGTCTGCGACAGCGCGCAGCCCAGCGAGGCGATCGTGAAGACGGCCAGGCCCCACAAAACGACGGGGCGCCGACCGAAGCTGTCCGACAGTGCGCCGTGGAACAGGTTCATGAAGGCGAAACCGAAGAGGTAGGCCGACAGCGTCTGCTGCATCTCGACCGGTGTCGCACCGATGGAGCGTGCGATCCCCGAGAAGGCAGGGATGTAAGTGTCGATCGAGAAGGGGCCGAGCATGCCCAGCACCGCGAGAAGGATCGCGAGAGCCCATCGCGGGGCCTTCCAGAGGGTTTGGGCGTCGGGGTTCATGAGTCTCTCAAAACAAAGCGGACTTGCCGAACGCAGCGTCCGGCAAGTCCGCCTATGGGACGTGGCTGTTTACAGCGTATCGATGAAGGAGCGCAGCTTGTCCGAGCGGCTCGGGTGCTTCAGCTTGCGCAGCGCCTTGGCTTCGATCTGGCGGATGCGTTCGCGCGTCACGTCGAACTGCTTGCCCACCTCTTCCAGCGTGTGGTCCGTGCTCATCTCGATACCGAAGCGCATGCGCAGCACCTTGGCTTCGCGGGGCGTCAGCGAGTCGAGGATGTCCTTGACCACGTCGCGCAGGCCGGCCTGCATGGCAGCCTCGATCGGCGCCGTGTTGCTGCTGTCCTCGATGAAGTCGCCCAGGTGCGAATCGTCGTCGTCGCCGATCGGCGTTTCCATGGAGATCGGCTCTTTGGCGATCTTCATGATCTTGCGGATCTTGTCTTCCGGGATCTCCATCTTCGCGGCCAGGATGCCGGCGTCGGGCTCGAAGCCGAACTCCTGCAAATGCTGGCGCGAGATGCGGTTCATCTTGTTGATCGTCTCGATCATGTGCACCGGAATGCGGATGGTGCGCGCCTGGTCGGCGATCGAGCGCGTGATGGCTTGGCGGATCCACCACGTGGCGTATGTCGAGAACTTGTAGCCGCGACGGTATTCGAACTTGTCGACCGCCTTCATCAGGCCGATGTTGCCTTCCTGGATCAGGTCCAGGAACTGCAGGCCGCGGTTGGTGTACTTCTTGGCGATCGAGATCACGAGGCGCAGGTTGGCCTCGATCATTTCCTTCTTGGCATCGCGCGACGAGCGTTCGCCGTCGTTCATGCGCTTGTTGATGTCCTTCAGCTCGGTCAGCGGCACCACCACGCTCGACTGGATGTCGGCGAGCTTCTGCTGCAGTTCCTGGACCGGCGGAATGTTGCGCGCAAGCACCGTGCTCCATGGCTTGCCGGCGGCGGCCTGCTTCTCGACCCATTTCTGGTCGAGCAGGTGGGAAGGCACGCGCTTGCCGTTCTTGTCGTAGCCCGAGAAGTCGCGGATGAAGTCGTCCTGCGGGAAACCGCACTTGTCCACGATGATGCGGCGCAGTTCGCGTTCCTTCTTGCGCACGTCGTCGACCTGTGTGCGCACCAGGTCGCACAGCTTCTCGATGGTCTTCGCCGTGAAGCGGATGGTCATCAGCTCCTCGGAGATGGCCTGCTGCGCCTTGGTGTACGCCGGCGTGCCGTAGCCTTCCTTCTCGTAGATCTTGTGGATCTTCTCGAACATCTCGGCAATGCGGCCGAAGCGCTCGAGCGCGTCGCGCTTGAGTTCTTCGAGCTTCTTGGTGAGCGCCTTGGAGCCGCCCTTGCCGTCGTCGTCGTCTTCTTCGTCGAACTCGTCGAAGTCTTCTTCGGCCACGTAGTCGTCGGCCTCGTTGGGGTTCGAGAAACCGTCGACGATGGTCGAGATGACGACCTTGCCGTCACGGATCGTGGCGGCCATTTCCAGGATTGCGGCGATGGTCGCGGGCGATGCGGAGATTGCCTCCATCATGGCCATCAGGCCACCTTCGATGCGCTTGGCGATCTCGATTTCGCCTTCGCGCGTGAGCAGCTCGACCGTACCCATTTCACGCATGTACATGCGCACCGGGTCGGTGGTACGGCCGAACTCGCTGTCGACGGTGGACAGCGCGGCTTCGGCTTCTTCTTCGGCTTCTTCGACGGTCGTTGCGGTCGGCGCGGTGTTGTTCAGCAGCAGCGTCTCGGCATCGGGCGTCTGTTCGTAGACGGCCACGCCGAGGTCGTTGAGCATCGTGACCACGACTTCCATGGTCTCGGCGTCGACCAGCTTGTCGGGCAAGTGGTCGGAGATTTCGCCCTGTGTCAGGTAGCCGCGGGTCTTGCCCAGCGTGATCAGCGTCTTCAGGCGCGAGCGGCGCTTGGCCATGTCTTCTTCGGACAAGACGGTTTCGTCCAGGCCGAATTCCTTCATCAAGGCGCGTTCCTTCGCCTTGCTGATCTTCATGCGCAGCGGCTTGACCTTTTCGACGGTGGCCGTCTCCGTGCCTGCAACTGCGGCCACGGGCTCTTCTTCGGCGAACTCGGCTTCGACATCGGAGAAGTCTTCTTCGATTTCCTTGGGCTCGTTGCCAGCCTTCGGCTTGCGGCCGCGCTTGGCACCGGTGGCGGCGGCAGCGGGTGCGCCAGCGGCCTTGGGCGGGCGGCCGACCTTCTTGGCGGTGGCAGGGGCGACGGCTTTGCCGGCGGCCACAGTGGAGACAGGGGCGAGATCAGCGGGAGGCGTTTTCGTGGGCACGGGTTTCACTTTCGTTGCGGCAGTCGCCTTGGGCGTGGCGGCACTCTTCTTTGCAGGTGCAGGCGACGCTGCCGCTTTCAACGGTTTGACCGCGACGGTCTTCTTGGCGACGGACACGGCAGGCTTCTTCGAACTGGGCATAAGACCTCGTTGGACAAGAATGAAACAAGCGGAATCACAGGCGCCACTGACCCGGCGCGGGCACGGACACAGGGAACGAGGAAAACGAATTCCTCGACACGAGAAGGCCGAAGCTCTTCTCAATTCTCAAGAAGCAAGATGTCGGGCGAACATTTGGTGTGCAGTCCTTGCGGTGTATTGACCCGTTTCCCTTTGGGAAGTGCATTGCGCGTGGGGTCGGCCCGGAGGTGCTGCTGTCGCTCTTGCTTCAATCGTCGTCAGACGAAGCCCTACATTATAGCGTCAAGCTCTTTTTCAAGGGCCTCAGCCGGAAATCGATGGCTTGAGACGGTGGCGAAGTTCGAGCCGGCGCGTTTCCAGCGCCTTGTAGCGTTCGAGCGCCAAGGGGTCGCTGCCGACGGCGGCGATGGCCTCGCTCTGGCGGGCCTTGAGCAGGTCGTCGAGCATGAAGTCGAGCACGTTGCGAAGTTCCTTGGCGGCGTCGGCCGCCTGTTCGCCCTCGTTGTCCTCGATGGGGCCGCCATCCGGTCCCGTCATGAGGCGCTCGGCCAACGCTTCGAAAGGTTGGCCGCGCAGTCCTTCACGCAGGGCCGCCCAAGGCTGTACGCCGTGTTCATGCAGTTGGCCATCGAGCCAGGTGAAGAGCTGGCCGTGCTCGCCGGGCAGATCGCACAACAGGCTGTGCAGTTCGTGCGACAGCGGTTCCCATTCGTGCATGTTCGACAGCAGCAGCCGGGCCGCGACATCGGGTCTGCCGGGGGGTCGAAGGCGTGGGCGCGCCGCGCTGCCGGCAGCAAAGTTACCGCGGGCACTGCGGTCGCCCCAGCTGCCCTTGCCGCCTTCACGCTTGTCACGCCAGTTTCCGCGTTCCTTGCGGTCGCGCGACGGGTAGCCGACGGGCGTGCCGTCGTCTTCGTAGCGCGGCGCTTCTGGAAAAGGCTGGGGCGCGTTGCGGGCGGGCGGCGGCGCAGCCGGCATCCAGAGTGCATTGATGTCCTGCATGCCGAGCTGCACCAGTTCAGCGATCTCACCGAGCAGTTGGCGCTTGAGGGCGCCTTCGGGCAGTGCGCTCCACAGCGGCTTGGCGTTGGCAGCCATGTGGGCACGGCCTTCGGCGCTGCCCAGGTCGCAGCCCTCGCGCGCCGCCTCGATCATGAATCGGCTCAGTGGCGTAGCCTCGTTCACGAAGCGCGAAAAGGCCTCGGCGCCGTGCTCGCGGATGAAACTGTCCGGGTCGTGCTCGGCAGGAAGAAACAGGAACTTGACGCTGCGAACGTCCGAGGCGAACGGCAGGGCGCTGTCGAGTGCCTTGCGGGCGGCGCGGCGTCCGGCGGCGTCGCCGTCGAAGCTGAAGACCACCGAGTCGGTGAAGCGGAAGAGCTTCTGCACATGCTCGGGCGTGCACGCCGTGCCGAGCGTAGCCACCGCATTCGGGAAGCCGAGCTGGGCCAGTGCCACCACGTCCATGTAGCCCTCGGTGACCAATGCGTAGCCCTTGTCGCGCAACGCGGCGCGTGACTCGAAGAGGCCGTACAGCTCGCGGCCTTTGCTGAACACCGGCGTCTCTGGCGAGTTGAGGTATTTGGGCTTCTCGTCGCCGAGCACGCGCCCGCCGAAGCCGATGCATTCGCCCTTGACGTTGCGGATCGGGAACATCACGCGGTCGCGAAAGCGGTCGTAGCGCTTGTCTGCGTCTTCCTCGCCGACGATCACCAGGCCGCTCTCCGCGAGCAACGGATCGTCGTAGTCCGGGAAGACGCCGGCCAGCGTGCGCCAGCCGGGCGGCGCGTAGCCGATGCCGAACTGCTTGGCGACCTCGCTCGACACGCCGCGTCCCTTCAGGTAGTCGATGGCGCCGGGCGACTGGCGCAGCTGCTTGCGATAGGCCTCGCCGGCCTTCTCGAGCACGTCCGAGAGCGTGGCCTGCTTCTGGCGCTGGCCGGCGGCGCGGGCGCGTTCTTCGGGCGACGCATCATCCTCGGGGACCTGCAAGCCATATTGTCCGGCCAGGTCGTGCACCGCCTCGACGAAGCCCATGCCACCGTGTTCCATCAGAAAGCCGATGGCGTTGCCGTGCACCCCGCAGCCGAAGCAGTGATAGAACTGCTTGGTCGGGCTGACGGAGAACGACGGGGACTTCTCGCCGTGAAAGGGGCACAGCCCCATGAAGTTGGCGCCGGCCTTCTTCAGAGGGACATAGCGCCCGACGATTTCCACCACGTCGGCGCGCGCGATGAGTTCCTGGATGAAAGAGGCGGGGATGGTCATGGCGGCGCGGAGCGGCAAATCATACGCATGACCTGCGGCAACGAGCTCGCCACTTCCGCGTCGCCACTGCTGTGTCGTCGTCCGGCGGCATACTGACCGCACCCGACGCCAAGCCATGATCAGATCTTCTATTGCCCACGCCGCACCGCTGCTGCGCCATCCGCTCAAGTTTCTCTGGTCGGCGCTCAAGAGTTTCAGAGCCAACCAGGGCTTATTGCTGGCCGGCGCGGTGGCCTATTACGCGCTGCTGTCGATGGTGCCGCTGTTGATCCTGAGCGTGATTGCGATGTCGCACCTGATCGAGCAGGCCGAACTGCTCGCCACGGTCGGGCGCTACCTCGAGTGGCTGTTGCCGGGCCAATCGCGCGCGGTGGTGTCGGAGCTTCGCAACTTCCTGGCGCATCGCGACGTGCTCGGACCGGTGCTGCTCGTCACCATGATCTTCTTCAGCTCGCTGGCCTTCACCGTGCTCGAAAGCGCGATGGCGGTGATCTTTCATCACCGCAAGGCCGAGCGCTCGCGCCACTTCCTGGTGTCTGCGGTGATGCCCTACATCTACATCTTCTGCCTGTGCATCGGTCTGCTGCTGGCGACATTAGTGTCAGGTGCGCTGCAACTGATCGGGCAGGAGAGCGTCGATCTGTTCGGCTACAGCTGGTCGCTTTCCGGCGTATCCGGCGTGCTGCTGTACCTGCTCGGCCTGGCGGGCGAGGTCTTCATGCTGACGTCGCTCTACCTGGTGATGCCGGTGGGGCGCCTGTCGCTGCGCCATGCGCTCCTGGGTGGCGTCACCGCCACGCTGCTGTGGGAGCTCACCCGTCACCTGTTGGTGTGGTATTTCTCGACGCTGTCGCAGGTGAGTGTCGTCTACGGGTCGCTGACCACGGCGATCGTCGTGCTGCTGAGCCTGGAGATCGCCGCCACGCTGGTGCTTTTCGGCGCACAGGTCATCGCGCAATACGAGCGGCTCGAGCGCACCGGGAGCGCCGAGCCGCAGCCCGCCGTGATCACGCGGTAGCCGGCAGCGACGTCACTTCGGCGCGAGGCGGATGGCGCCATCCAAGCGGATCACCTCGCCGTTGAGCATGTCGTTCTCGATGATGTGCTTGGCCAGCTTGGCGTAGTCGTCGGGCGTTCCCAGCCGCGAGGGGAAAGGCACGGAGGCAGCCAGCGCATCCTGCACTTCCTGCGGCATGCCGAACAACATCGGCGTACCGAAGATGCCTGGGGCGATCGTCATGTTGCGGATGCCGCTGCGCGCGAGGTCGCGGGCGATCGGCAGCGTCATGCCGACCACGCCGCCCTTCGAGGCGGCATACGCAGCCTGCCCGATCTGGCCGTCATAGGCTGCAACCGAGGCGGTGGAGATCAAGACGCCCCGCTCGCCGGTGGCTTCGGGCTCGTTCTTGGCCATGGCGTCGGCAGCGAGCCGGATCATGTTGAAGCTGCCGATGAGGTTGATGGTCACGGTCTTGGCGAAGGCGGCCAGGCCGTGCGGTCCGTTCTTGCCGACAGTCTTCTCGCCGATCGCGATGCCGGCGCAATTGACCAGCCCCACGAGCTTGCCGAGCTTGAGCGCCGCTTCGATCGCAGCTTGCCCATCGGCTTCCTGCGTCACGTCGCAGCGAACGAACACGCCGCCGATCTCGCGTGCCACCGCTTCGCCCTTCTCGGCCTGCATGTCGGCCACCACCACCTTGGCGCCCTGGGCCGCCAGCATGCGCGCGGTGCCTTCGCCCAGCCCGGACGCGCTGCCCGTGACGATGAAAACCTTGCCTTCGATCTGCATGTTCGTGTCTCCTGGATATGAAGCGCCGATTATCGAAGACTGCGGACCGCCCATCGAGAAGGCGAGCGCACGAAAAAGGCCTCGTCCGCGGACGAGGCCTTCGAGCCGGGCCGCGTACGACCCGAGGAGACGTGAGCGGTGGCTCAGCGCTTGCGCGAAGCGGTCTGGGCAGTGCTCTTTGCTGCGTTGACAGCGGTGGTCGACACGGCGTTGAAGTTGGCTTCAGCCACATCCGACGCTTGCTTGACGGCCTTTTGCACGGATTCGAAGGCGTTGTTCGCGGCGGCCACGGCGCTCTTCATCACGGCCACGGCGGTTTCGGAACCGGCAGGTGCATTCTTGGCGGCGCTGTCGACCATGCCGACGAAGTTCTGCTGGGCCTCGGCGGCCTTGGCTTCGAAAGCCTTGCCGAACTCGGCGCCGGTGCCCTGGGCGATGTCGTACAGGTGACGGCTGTAGGCGGCGGTCTTTTCAGCCAGAGGCTGGAACAGGCTGGCTTGCAGAGCGAGCAGCTCTTGAGCGTCCTTGACGCTCAGCACGGCCTGGGCGGTGCCTGCAACTTCGCTCATGGCGGCCTTGGAGGCGGTCACGTTCAATTCGACAAGCTTTTCGACGCCTTCGAAGGCCTTGGTGGTCAGGCCGAACAAGGTTTCGAGGTTGGCCTTTTGGGCGGCGAGGATTTGGTCAGCGGTCAGTGCCATGGTATTGATTCCAGTAAGGGTGGAGGGATGGGTCACGTTTGCGCTGCGCCTGTCTCGTTTATGTTGCGGTGCAGCATGACTGAAGTATAGGCAGCTCAGCGCAGCGGGCAAGCGGTTCGGACCGTGCATCAGGCAATTTAGAACGTGCTTTCTAAAACCGCCGAGAGCGTCTTTCAGCGTCTCTGAACCACCCAGGCTGCACTGGCAGAATGCCGCGCCATGACGTCTTCACGCCCCGAACCGACCCACCGCAGCGCCTATCGCGCCTTTCGCACCATCCCCACGCGCTGGGCCGACAACGACATGTACGGGCACGTCAACAACGTCGTCTATTACGGCTGGTTCGACACGGCGGTCAATGCGATGCTGATCGACCGTGGCGTGCTCGATATCCACAGCGGGACCACCATCGGTTTTGTCGTTGAAACCCACTGCAACTATTTCGCGCCCGTGGCATTCCCGCAAACCGTGGACATCGGAGTCCGCGTTGCCCATGCCGGTACGAGCAGCGTTCGGTATGACATTGGTGTATTCGCCGAAGGTGCCCTTGAAGCCGCTGCCCAGGGGCACTTCGTGCACGTGTATGTCGATCGCGACACGCGCCGCCCGGTGCCATTGCCAGCCGCCCTGCGGCGCTTGATCGAAACGCTACAGACCTGAACGAGAAACGGCGCCCGAAGGCGCCGTCGCAAGTCGGACTGAAAGTCCGGTGCTTACATCTTCTTCATGGCCTTGATGTCGGCCTTGCCCTTGGCCTCGTCGGCCTTGGCTTGCTTCACGCAAGCGCTTTTAGCGTCGCCAGTCTGGTCGTCGCACTTTTCCTTGGCGACGTCGTAGGTCATGGCGACCTTTTCTTCAGCGACCTTGCGGGCGTGGGAGTCGGATGGCTTGTACTGTTGTTCCAGCTCAGCCTTCGCAACCTTCTGGGTGCCGGACGCTTCCTTCTGGCACACATCCTTGGCGTTGTCCTTCATGGTGTCGCACTGTGCCTTCGCGACCTTGTAGTCGGCCTCGATCTTTTCCTTGGCCACCTTGTGTTCGTCCTTGGTCATTGCACCGGCTTGGGCGCCGATGAAGCAGGTCGAAGCGATGGCGAGCATGAGCAGATGTTTTTTCATTGGGTTTCTCCGTTGATATTGCTGGAATGGTTTTTTTGGGGAATGTAGTCGGGCGCGATGGTCACGCCCGGCGAGGAAGAATCAGTACTTTTCGAACCAGAGTGCGGCGGGCGTCCGGCCTTCGGCACTTTCCCAGGTCTTGACCTGAGTCTCGGCTTCTTCACGGCTGATGCCATGGCGCTCCTGGATGCGGCCCAGTAGCTGGTCGCGCTTGCCGGCGATGACATCAAAGTCGTCATCGGTCAGCTTGCCCCATTGCTCCTTGACCTTGCCCTTGAGCTGCTTCCAGTTGCCTTCGACTGTGTCTTTGTTCATGACGATCTCCTTCGTGAATGATGCAATTCGCCAACCTCGTGACCCGTTGAAAGGTGCCTCCGGTTGGCGTGAACGAAATGTCGTGCCGGCCGCCCGAAGCGCCGGTAGGACGCCCCGGTCGGGCCCCGTAGGCACAAGCCGACGGGGGCCGTGATAATCGAGCGCACGCCGACACCCGAGACCAGAGACAACGCGCGCCGCACCATGATCATTCACAGCCTGCTCGACACCGACCTCTATAAATTCACGATGATGCAGGTGGTGCTGCATCACTTTCCCGGCGCCCGCGTGGAGTACCGCTTCAAGTGCCGCAACCCGGGTGTCGACCTGGCCCGTTTTGCGAGCGAGATTCGCGAAGAAGTCCGCGCACTCTGCTCGCTGCAATTCCGCGATGCCGAACTGGCCTACCTTCGATCGATGCGCTTCATCAAGAGCGATTTCGTCGACTTCCTCGGCCTGTTCCGGCTGAACGAGAAGTACATCGACATCACGCCGTTGCCCTCAGGTGAACTCGATATCAGCATCAAGGGACCCTGGTTGCACACGATCCTTTTCGAGATCCCGGTTCTGGCGATCGTCAACGAGGTCTACTTTCGCAACACGCAGAAGCAGGCCAACTTCGAGGAAGGGCGGCGCCGCCTCGAGACCAAGATCACCGAGTTGCAGGCCGATGGTTTGTCCGACCTCAAGATCGCGGATTACGGCACCCGTCGTCGCTTCTCGAAGGATTGGCATGAAGAAGTGCTGCGCACCCTGATCTCCCGCCTGGGCGCGGTCACGGCACCGGTGCAACTCGGCGCAAAGCTGCCTCAGTTCGCCGGTACCAGCAACGTGCTGTATGCCATGAAGCTCGGCCTGATCCCGCTGGGCACCATGGCGCACGAATATCTCCAGGCCTGCCAGGCGCTCGGCCCGCGGCTGCGCGACAGCCAAATTTTCGGCTTCGAGTCGTGGGCGCGGGAGTACCGCGGCGACCTTGGCATCGCATTGTCCGACGTGTACGGCATGAGCGCCTTCCTGCGGGACTTCGATCTGTATTTCTGCAAGCTCTTCGACGGTGCGCGCCATGACAGCGGCGACCCGTTCCAGTGGGGCGAGCGCATGCTGGCGCACTACATCGCCAAGCGCGTCGACCCCTTGACCAAGACGCTGATCTTCAGCGACGGACTGACGGTGCCGCGCACCATCGAGCTCTATCAGCAGTTCCGCGGACGGTGCCAGCTGGCCTTCGGTATCGGCACCAACCTCACCAACGACCTCGGCTACGAACCGCTGCAGATCGTCATCAAGATGATCCGCTGCAACGACCAGCCAGTGGCCAAGCTGTCCGATACGCCGTCGAAGAACATGTGCGACGACGAGAAGTACCTGGCCTACCTCCGCCAGGTCTTCGAGATCGTCTGACACGACCCTGAAAGTTCACCGAATGATGAAGAACGTGTTGCGCCGTCTGGCGCTGGTCGCGCTGCCGTTGTTGGCGCCTGCCCTGGCGCAAGCGGCCGAGTTCGACGGCGGCAGCCTGTCTCCGTTGTGGGGTGTGCCTTTTGCTGGGCTGCTGCTGTCGATCGCGCTGATGCCGCTCCTCGCACCCGTGTTCTGGCATCACCATTTCGGCAAGGTCACCGCCGCGTGGTCGCTGGCCTTTCTGGGGCCTTTCGCGTTGTTCTTCGGCGTGCCACTTGCAGGGGCGCAGCTCACGCATGCGCTGTTGGCGGAATACGTTCCGTTCATCATTCTCTTGACCGCGCTGTTCACCGTGGCAGGAGGCATCCACATCCGGGGCAACCTGCACGGCGCACCGGGACTCAACGTTGCGATTCTCGCGATCGGCGCGGTGCTCGCCAGCCTGATGGGAACGACTGGCGCGTCGATGCTGCTGATCCGGCCGCTCATTCGCGCCAACGACGACCGAAAGCACAAGGCGCACGTCGTCGTCTTCTTCATCTTCATCGTGTCCAATGTCGGCGGCTCGCTCACGCCCCTGGGCGATCCGCCGCTGTTCCTGGGCTTCCTGAAGGGTGTCGAGTTCTTCTGGACGGCACGCAACATCCTGCCCGACACGCTGTTCGTGGCCGGTGCCTTGCTCGCGATGTTCTGGCTCATCGATCGTTACTACTACGGCAAGGAAGGCGTGTTGCCGGTCGACCCCACGCCCGACACCCGGCGCATCGGCTTCGACGGCGCGGTCAACTTCTGGCTGTTGGCGGCGGTGATCGCCCTGGTGCTGATGAGCGGCACCTGGAAGTCCGATGTGGTCTTCGACATCTACGGTACGCCGGTCGGCCTGCCCGGCCTGCTGCGCGACGTCGGCCTGATCGTCATCACGCTGCTGTCGCTGAAGATCACGCCCGGCACCGTGCATGCCGACAACCAGTTCGGCTGGGGCCCGATGGCCGAGGTCGCAAAGCTCTTCGCCGGCATCTTCCTCACCATCGTGCCCGTCATCGCCATGCTCAAGGCCGGCACGAGCGGGCCATTCGGCGCCGTGGTGGCCGCCGTCACGCGGCCCGATGGCACGCCCGATCCTGCGATGTACTTTTGGGCCACCGGTGCGCTCAGTTCCTTCCTGGACAACGCGCCCACCTACCTGGTGTTCTTCAACACGGCAGGCGGCGATCCGGCCACGCTCATGACCACCTATGCGAGCACGCTCGCGGCCATCTCGGCCGGCGCTGTCTTCATGGGCGCCAACACCTACATCGGCAATGCGCCCAACCTCATGGTCAAGGCGATCGCCGAAGACCGTGGCGTGCGCATGCCCAGCTTCTTCGGCTACATGGCCTGGTCGGGCGCCTGCCTGATCCCGCTCTTCGTCGCCGTCACCTTCCTCTTCTTCCGCTGATTTCAGGAGTTGCCCATGTCGAAACCCCGCGTCCTCGTCACCCGTGCCGTCTTCCCCGAGACCATCGACAAGCTCAAGCAGCATTTCGACGTGGAGGCGAACACCGACGATGCCGAGTGGTCGAGCGAGGAACTGATCCGCCGCCTGCAGGGCAAGCAGGGTGCGTTCACCACCGGCAGCGTGAAAATCGACGAGGCGTTGCTCGCTGCATGCCCCGACCTCAAGATCTGCGCCAACATGGCCGTGGGCTACAACAACTTCGACGTCGACGCGATGGCGCGGCACGGCGTGATGGCCACCAACGCGCCCGATGTGCTGACCGAAACCACCGCCGACTTCGGCTTTGCCTTGCTGATGGCGACCGCGCGTCGCATCACCGAAAGCGAGCATTTCCTGCGACGCGGCGAGTGGAAGAAGTGGAGCTACGACATGTTCGCCGGCTCCGACGTGCACGGCAGCACACTGGGCATCCTGGGCATGGGCCGCATCGGGCAAGGCATCGCACGGCGTGGCGCGCTCGGCTTCGGCATGAAGGTGATCTATCACAACCGTTCGAGGCTGGACGCATCGATCGAATCCGAGCTGCGTGCCAGCTACGTGAGCAAGGAAGAGCTGCTGAAAAGCGCTGACCACCTGGTGCTGGTGCTGCCGTATTCGCCGGCCGCGCACCACGCCATCGGCGCCGCCGAACTCAAGCAGATGAAGCCGACCGCCACGCTGGTGAACCTGGCGCGCGGCGGCATCGTCGACGACGCGGCCCTGGCCGAGGCGCTGCGCGACCGGACCATCGCGGCGGCCGGCCTCGATGTGTTCGAGGGCGAGCCGGCGGTCAACCCCTCGCTGCTCACCGTGACGAACGTGGTGCTCACGCCGCACATCGCCAGCGCGACCATTCCTACCCGCCGCGCAATGGCCGATCTGGCGGCGGACAACCTGATCTCCTTCCTCGGCGGCAACGGCCCGCTGACGCCCATCGTCTCCCCCAAGAAGTAAACGGACTGCTCACACGTGTCGACTGCCGAAATCGGACTCTGGATCCTGCTGGCCCTCGCGGCCCTCACTGTCATTCTTCTCGTCGTTCTGTTGCTGCGCCGGCCGGCCCCTGACCGCCATGCCGAACTGCTGGCCACCCTCGCAGACGGCACCGGGCGCAGCGAACGTGCGTTGCGGCAGGAGGTGGCCGATTCCGCACGCGGCACGCGCCAGGAGCTCGGCCAGAACTTCGCCAGCTTCCAGGCCGCGCTGATCCAGCAGGGGGCCGAAGCCACGCGCACCCAGAACGCACAGATCGACGCCTTCGCGCAGCAGCTCACGCTGATGCAGAAGACGCTGGCAGACACCCTCAACACGCAACTGCAGGGGCTGAGCGAATCGAACGCGCGGCGCCTGGCCGAGGTGCGTGCGACGATGGAAACGCAGCTGGCGCAGCTGCAGCAGACCAACACCGCCAAGCTCGACGAGATGCGCAAGACCGTCGACGAGAAGCTGCAGAGCACGCTGGAGGCGCGGCTGGGTGAGAGCTTCAAGCAGGTGGCCGACCGGCTCGACCAGGTGCACAAGGGCTTGGGCGAAATGCAGACGCTGGCCATCGGCGTGGGCAGCCTGCAACGCGTGCTGACCAACGTGAAGACGCGCGGCATCTTCGGCGAGGTGCAGCTCGAGGCCTTGCTCGAGCAGGTGCTGACGACCGAACAGTACGCCAAGCAGGTCGAGACCAAGCCGCGCAGCGGCCAGCGCGTGGACTTCGCGGTGCGTTTCCCTGGTCGCAGCGCCGATGGTGCGCCGGTATGGCTTCCCATCGATGCGAAGTTTCCGCGCGACGACTACGAGCGCCTCATCGACGCCCACGAGCGCGCCGACGTGCTCGCGGTCGAAGTGGCCGGTAAGGCACTCGAAGCGCGCATTCGCAGCGAGGCGAAGTCCATTGCCGACAGTTACCTGGCTGCGCCGCACACCACCGACTTCGCGATCCTGTTCCTACCGGTCGAGAGCCTCTACGCCGAAGTGCTGCGCCGCCCCGGCCTGATGGACGCAGTGCAGCGCCAGCACCGCGTGACGCTGGCCGGTCCGACCACGTTGCTGGCCATGCTCAACAGCCTGCACATGGGCTTCCGTACGCTGGCGCTGGAGCAGCAGGCGTCGGAGGTCTGGAAGGTGCTGGGCGCGGTCAAGACCGAATTCAACCGCTTCGGCGAATGGGTCGAGCGCATCAAGGAGCAGGTTGCCCGCGCGTCGGACACCATCGACAAGGCCGACACGCGTCAGAAGCAGATGCGCCGCGCGTTGAAGAGCGTGGAGGCGCTGCCCGACGCGCAGGCGCAGGCGCTGTTGCCGGCCGTCGATCCCGACGACGACGTGGCTGCATGAGGAGGCTTCGGCCATGAGCGGCCGCGAGCTGCTGCGCTTGATCGCGGCGCAGGTGTTCCTGCACGCGACGATGGCAGGCATGCGGCTCGCGACGCCCTTGTTGGCCCTTCAGCAAGGCTACAGCGCGGCAGCGGTGGGCTTGCTGATCGCGCTGTTCGCACTGACGCAGGTGTTTCTCGCCTTGCCGGCGGGGCGCTTCGCCGACCGCCATGGCCTGCGGCGGCCCATGGCCTTTTCGGTGATTGCGGCGTCGCTCGGCGCCGGGCTGGTGGTGCTGCTCCCGTACTTTCCAATCATGTGCCTCGCCGCGTTGCTCACGGGCGGCGCGACGGGCGCGACGGTGATCGCGTTGCAGCGGCACGTGGGCCGCGCCGCGGAGAACCCGACGCAGCTCAAGCGCGTCTTCAGCTGGCTCGCCATTGCGCCGGCAGCGGCCAACTTCGTCGGCCCGTTCGTGGCCGGCCTGTTGATCGACCACGCAGGACGCATGCCCGCCGACCTGCTGTCCTTCCGGATCACCTTCGCGATCATGGCGCTGATGCCGGTCCTCTGCTGGCTGCTGGTGCGCGGCGCACGCGAGCTCGAACGCACACCGCCCGTGCCAGGCGCAGTGCCGACGCGTGCCTGGGACCTGCTTCGCGAGCCGATGTTCCGGCGCCTGCTGTTCGTGAACTGGCTGCAGTCGTCGAGCTGGGATGTGCATGCCTTCGTGCTGCCCATCCTCGGCCACGAGCGCGGCCTGGGCGCCTCGGTCATCGGCAGCATCCTGGGCGCTTTTGCGATCGCTGCAGCGGCGATTCGCGTGGTACTGCCGCTGCTTGCCGCTCGCGCGTCGGAACGCAGCGTGATCCTCTGTTCGACCATCGTCACGGCAGCGGTCTTTTGCATCTACCCGCTGCTCGACTCGGCCTGGACCATGGGTCTGTGCTCGGTGGTGCTCGGCTTCGCGCTCGGTGCGGTGCAGCCGATGGTGATGAGCATGCTGCACCAGATCACGCCGCACACGCGGCACGGCGAGGCACTGGGCCTGCGGCTCATGACCATCAATGCGTCGAGCGTCGCGATGCCGATGCTCTTCGGTGCCGCCGGCGCGGTGATCGGCATCGCCGGCGTGTTCTGGATCGTCGGCGGGGTGGTGGCGCTGGGCAGTCAGGCCGTGTGGAGCCTCAAAGTTCGTAGAAGCGCTTGATCGCCTTCCAGGCGTCCTCGGGCGTGTCGACGTACTGGAACATGTCGATGTCCTCGGGGGAAATCACACCTTCCTCGACCAGGAAGTCGAAGTCGATCAACCGCTTCCAGTAGGCCGAGCCGAACAGCACGATCGGCACCTGCTTGGATTTGCGGGTCTGCACCAGCGTAACCACTTCGAACAGCTCGTCGAGCGTGCCGAAGCCGCCAGGGAAGGCCACCAACGCCTTCGCACGCATCATGAAATGCATTTTGCGGATGGCGAAGTAGTGAAACTTGAAGCTCAGCGCCGGCGTGACATACGGGTTGGCTTCTTCTTCCATCGGCAGCGCGATCGCCAGGCCGATGTTGAGGCCGCCGCCTTCGTGCGAACCGCGATTGGCCGCCTGCATGATCCCGGGCCCACCGCCGGTGCAGATGAAAAGCTTGTCTTCGGGGTCCTTGCCGTCGCTGTACTCCGCCACCAGCTTGCCGAAGGCCCGGGCCTCTTCGTAGAAGTGCGCATTGCGCGCCAGCTTGCGCCAGCGCGCTGCCGCCTTGGCATCGCCGGCCGCGTCGGCCTGGGCGATGAGGGTGGCGGACTCTTCCTCGCTGCGGAAACGCGCGCTCCCGAACACCACCACGGTGTTCTCGATGCCGTGCTCGCGCATCTGCAGGTCGGGCTTCATCAGCTCCAGCTGCATGCGCAGACCGCGGGTTTCGCGGCGCAGCAGAAACTCGGGGTCGGCGAAAGCCAGCCGCGACGGGTCGCGGTCGAGCGGCAGGCCTTTGTCCGAATGGGCTTGCAGCGTGGCCCATGCGTCGGCCAGCCGCTTGTCGTGGAGATCGTGTGTCTTGCTGTTCATGCAGTGTTCCGGGCAATCTTGAGGCCGCGATCGGTGCGGCGCCATGAAAAAAGGCTCCCGTCAGGAGCCTTGATGGTGTGCGAATCGCTCAGACGCGCTTGCGGTATTCACCGGTGCGCGTATCGATTTCGATCTTGTCGCCTTGCGCCACGAACAGCGGCACAGGCACTTCGAAGCCGGTAGAGATCTTGGCGGGCTTGAGCACCTTGCCCGAGGTATCGCCCTTGACGGCGGGTTCGGTCCAGGTGATTTCGCGCTCGACGCTGGTCGGCAGTTCGACCGAGATGGCCTTCTCGTCGTAGAACACGACTTCGAGCGACATGCCGTCTTCGAGGTAGTTGAGCGCGTCGCCCATGTTCTCGGCTTCGACTTCGTACTGATTGAACTCGGTGTCCATGCAGACGTAGAGCGGGTCGGCGAAGTAAGAGTAGGTGCACTCTTTCTTCTCGAGCACGATCTGGTCGATCTTGTCGTCGGCCTTGAACACCTGTTCGGTGTTGAAGTTGGCGACGAGGCTCTTGAGCTTCATGCGCACGGTGGCGGAGTTGCGGCCGCCGCGGCTGTATTCGGTCTTGAGGACGACCATCGGGTCCTTGCCGTGCATGATCACGTTGCCGGCGCGGATTTCTTGAGCGATTTTCATAACGTTGTCTGGCTGGTTGGCCGCGGGTTTTGCGGCAGGCCGTCGAGGCTATTGCAGGTCTGCGGACCGGAAGATTCGCAGATGGACAGCGGCGGCAATTTTGGAGAGCCACTGATTTTAGCGGCTTTCACGGACGGCAGGCATTTCGGGCAGACTCGGGCGGTGCAAAACGACACTCTCAACGACATCGCCGCCGCCCTGATCGCGGCGCGCCGCAGCGGCATCGCCGCCGACGAAACCCCCTGGAAAGACACGCCGCTGTCGCCCGACGACGCGTATGCGCTGCAGGAGCGCATCGGCGCCGAGCTCGGCTGGGCGGTCGACCCTGACGCTGCTGGAACGTGGAAGGGCGGCGGGCCGACGACGTCCTCCGTCGCCACCTTCGCGCAGCTTCCGGCGGCGTGGGTGCGCCCATCGCCCGGCCGCTTCGACGTCAAGGATTTCCACAAGCTCGGCATCGAGATCGAGGTCGCTTTCCGGCTGGCGCGTGACGTGACGGCGGTCGACCTGGCCGCGCGGGCGGTGCACGAGCCGGCAGCGCTGTTCGACGCCATGACCGTGTCGATCGAGCTCGTGGACTTCCGCTGGAAGGGCGAGGCGCAGGCACCAGCAATCTTGCGGCTGGTCGACGTGCAGTCCAACGGTGCGCTGGTGCTGGGCGAATGGGTGCCGATCCGGCCGGTCGACTGGGCCGGGCAGGTCGCGACGCTGCGCATCGATGGCAAGGAAGTGGGCCGTTACCAGGGCGCGCACCCGTGCGGCGATCCGATGTGGATGGCGCTGCAGTGGCTGCAGCACGCGGTGGCGCGGCACGATCGGCTGGCTGCTGGCAGCGTGCTCACCACGGGGTCGTGGTGCGGCATGGTCTGGCTCGAAGGGCCGGCCGAGGTGCATGCGGCGTTCGACGGAATTGGTGAGGCTTTACTGACCTTGGTTTAGGTTGGCCTTTAGGGCTGGTCGTTGCCCGTGGGACGTTGGCTTTGGGTCGACCGCCCGGCAGACGGCACGGGCCGGACGATCCCACTGCGCCGGCCGCTTCGCGGCTCCCCTGCGGTGCTCGCGCCACCGGCTGCGTCGCAGAACTCGCTGCGTTCACTTCGTTCTCTGCGCTCAGACAGCTGCGACGAGTCAGTGGTTGAAGCGCGCTGTGCGCGCAGCCGATGGCGCTGCGCTCCTCGGCGGCGCAGAGGGCTCGCCCGGCCCGCACCGCCCGCCGGGCTCTGGGTTGCATTGGAGTTACTCCCTCTCCCGTAGGGAGAGGGAAAAGAAGGATGCCCAACGATTGCGTCCACGTCGGCGGGCGGTATGCCTGCCGCCCGCAGGCATACCGCCCACCGACGCCGCCGCACTCAACCCTTCATCAGCAGCAAACGGTCAGCTCGTCGTCCCACGAACCAAAGGCTCCCCAGCCCCGGTGCGCTCCGTGATCAACCCGTAGTGTTCCGGCCGCCGGTGCTTCGCGAAGTTGAAGATGTGCTGCCGGAAGTTGTCGCCCAGTGCCATGTCGCATGACACGAAGATCACCTCGTCTTCCTCGCTCTGCGATTGCGCCACGATCTCCCCGCTCGGCGCCACGATGGCCGAGCCGCCGATCATGTGGAAGCCGTCTTCGGCGCCGCACTTGGCGGCCGCGCCGATCCACAGCGCGTTCTGGTACGCGTTGGCCTGCAGCGAGAGCAGGTGATGGAACATGCGCAGGTGCGCAGGCTCTTTCCAGTGGATGTTCCACGACGGCGTGTTGTAGCCCAGCACCACCATCTGCGCGCTCTGCAGGCTCATCACGCGAAAGGTCTCGGGCCAGCGGCGGTCGTTGCAGATGCACTGGCCGATGGTGGTGCCCAGCATCGGCCACACGCCGAAGCCCTCGTTGCCGACCTCGAAGAACTTCTTCTCCAGGTGTTGGAAGGGCGCCTCGGGCTTGTGGTCCGAATGGCCGGGCAGGTGGATCTTGCGGTAGCGCCCGACGATCTTGGCGTGCTCGTCGACCAGGATCGACGTGTTGAAGTGCCGGCCGTTTTCGGTGCGCTCGGCATAGCCCAGGTAGAAGCCGATGCCCAGCGACAGCGCCAGGTCGAACAGCGGCTGCGTCGCGGGGCTCGGCATCGAAGGCTCGAAGAAGCGGGCCTCGGCGTCTTCCTCGCTCATCCAGTAGCGCGGGAAGAAGGTCGTGAGCGCGAGTTCGGGGAACACCACCAGCTTCGCGCCGCGGCCGGCCGCCTCGCGCATCATCTCCATCAGGCGCGCGACCGTCGATTCGCGGCTGTCGTTCAGGTGGATCGGGCCCATCTGGGCCACGGCAAGTCCGAAGCGTTCCTTGCTCATGCCTTCATTCCTTTCGTCCATGCGGAGAGCGCGCCGCGGCTTTGCCTGGCGGCAGCGCGTTGCATCGGTTCGGGCTTGCCGCGTGCGACATAGCGGCCCGAACCGCGTTCGGCGTTCAGGGTGTTGTCCTTGACCACCACGCGGCCGCGGCTCAACACCACCTCGGGCCAACCACGCAGCGTGCGGCCCTCGTAGGGCGTGTAGCCGACGTTGTCGTGCAGCATCGACCAGGTGACGGTCGTCTCGCGCTCCGGGTTCCACAGCGCGAGGTCGGCATCGGAACCGATCGCGATCGTTCCCTTCTGAGGCGCCATGCCGTACATGCGCGCATGGTTGGTCGATGTCAGCGCGACGAACTGTTCGATGGTGATCCGGCCCGCCATCACGCCTTCGGAGAACAGCAGCGGCAGGCGCAGTTCGATGCCCGGCACGCCGTTGGCCATGTCCTTGAACCCGGTCTCTTCGCCCTTGGGCAGCTTGCCGGTTTCATCGAAGCGGTAGGGCGCATGGTCGGACGAGAACACGCCCAGCGTGCCGTCTTTCAGGCCTTCCCACACGGCCTCCTGCGAGGCGCCGTCGCGCGGCGGCGGGCTGCAGCAGAACTTGGCGCCTTCCAGGCCCGGCTGGTCGAGGTCTTCGGCCGTGAGGAACAGATACTGCGGGCAACTTTCGGCATGCACCTGGGCGCCCAGGGCGCGCGCATCGCGCAGCACCTTTACCGTTTCCTCGCCGGCCACGTGCACGATCAACACCGGCACATCGAGCAGGCGTGACAGCGACACCGCGCGGAAGGTGGCCTCGGTCTCGGCCAGCGGGTCGTGTGCCACGCCGTGGAACTTGGGCGCCTTGAGCCCGCGTTCGAGCAGGCGCTGTGCGAGCCAGCGGATCATGTCGTGGTTCTCGGCGTGCAGCATCACCAGCGCGCCTTCGCGGTCGGCCAGCGCCAGCACGTCGAGCAGCTGGTAGTCGTCGAGCTTGAGCTTGTCGTAGGTCATGTAGACCTTGAGCGAGGTGATGCCGTTGCGGATCGCCTCGGGCAGGTCGACCGTCAGCGCGGTCTCGTCCGGGTTGGCGAGGATCAGGTGGAAGCCGTAGTCGATCACCGCCTTCTCGCGCGCGAGCGCCGCGTAGTCGGCGATCACCGCCGGGATGCTCATGCCGCGGTGCTGCGCCGCGAACGGGATGATCGTCGTGGTGCCACCGAACACCGCCGACACGGTGGCCGAATGAAAGTCGTCGGCGCACATCACGCCCATGCCCGAGAGCTGCTCGACATGCACATGGCTGTCGACGCCACCCGGCAGCACCCAGCGGCCGGCAGCGTCGATGTCTTCGCGGCCAGGCGCGAGGTTCTTCTCGATGGCGACGATCACGCCGTCCTTGATGCCGATGTCGGCCTCGAAGGTTGCGGTGTCGGTGGAGATGCGCCCGTTGCGCACGGTCAGGTCGTAGGCGTGGTCGCTCATCAGAAGGTTCCCGGGTAGTTGCCGCCGTCCATCAGCAGGTTCTGGCCGGTGATGAAGCCGGCCTGTGCGCTGCACAGGTAGGCGCAGGCGTCGCCGAACTCCGCCGGCGTGCCGAAGCGGCCCGACGGATTGGCGGCGCGGCGCTCGGCCAGCACCGTCTCTTCGCTCTTGCCGGTCTGCTTGGACCATTGCCGCGCCGTGTCTCGCAGGCGGTCAGTCTCGAAAGGGCCGGGCAGCAGGTTGTTGATCGTCACGTTGTGCGCCACCGTCTTGCGCGCGACGCCGGCCACGAAGCCGGTCAACCCGGAGCGCGCGCCGTTGGACAGCCCGAGTATGTCGATGGGCGCCTTCACCGCGCCCGAGGTGATGTTGACGATGCGGCCGAAGCGGCGCGCGATCATGCCGTCGACGGTGGCGCGGATCAGCTCGATGGGCGTGAGCATGTTGGCGTCGAGCGCGGCGATCCACACGTCGCGGTCCCAGTCGCGGAAGTCGCCCGGCTTGGGGCCACCGGCGTTGGTCACCAGGATGTCCGGCGCCGGGCAGGCGGCCAGCGCGGCCGTGCGGCCTTCGGACGTGGTGATGTCGGCGGCGACGGTGGTGACCGTTACGCCGGTGGCTTCGCGGATCGCGGCCGCAGCCGCTTCCAGCGCTTCGGCGCCGCGCGCCACCATCGTCACGGCCACGCCTTCGCGCGCCAGCGATTGCGCGCACGCCAGGCCGAGGCCCTTGCTGGCGCCGCACACGAGGGCGCTGCGCGCCGAGATTCCGAGGTCCATGTCTATCCTTGAATGGGGTTGTTGGAGGTGGCCGGCACAGCGCGCAGAGGGATCACGGCCTGCGGCACGTCGTAGGCACGCAGCGATGCCCAATGCGACTCGACGTCGTCGCGGAACAGCCCGCGGGTGATGCCCGACACCAGCTTTGGGATGGCGGTCGTCAGGGCATTGATCGAGGAGCCCGACGCGCCGAAGCTCATCGTCGAGCCGATGGCGAACAGGTGCACGTTGCGGAGCCACGGCGTCGCGCCAGGTGTTCGTTCCACGAAGGCATAGTCGTCGGCGAGGTAGGGAAAAGCCGCCAGCCGCGCGTCCTGCTCGTCGGCAGGCGGCACGTAGCGGTCGCCCCAGGTCGCGATGTTGTGTGCGAAGTCGCCCAGCTCGGGGCGTGCCGCGAAGTTCACATCGATGCCGGTCGCGCTGATCACGAAGTCGGCGTGCAACGGCCCTTGGTTCGTGTCGAGTTCGATGCGCCGCTCGGCGCCGTCGAAGCGGCTGCCCGTCACGCTGCGGCCGGTGTGCAGTTGAAAGTTGGCATGCGTCGCGCAGCGGTCGTAGGTCGGCTGCGGAAAGCCTTCGCGCAGGCCCAGGATGTGCCGCATGAAGCGCCAGCGCCAGACGTCGTCGAGGTCCGACAGGTGCCGCAGGAACCCGCGGAAAGTGAGCCAGCGGTAGGGCTGCACGACCTGCGGTTCGATCCGCCTGCACAGCAGGTGAACTTGGGCTGCGCCGGCTTCGAGCGCAGTCGCCGCGTTGTCGAAGGCCGATGCGCCGGCCCCGATGACGACCACCGTCTTGCCGCGCGCGCGGTCGAAATCGAAGGGCTGCGACGAATTCACGCAGCGGTCCGCGGGCAGGCCCTCGAGCGTCGACGGAACGGCCCAGCGGCCGACGCCTTCCTGGCCCGTCGCCAGCACGATCTTGCGGGCGTACAGCGTGCGGCGCTGGCCGCCCGATTCCACTTCGGCCGCGAGCAGGTCGCTGCCTTCGGCCGGTGCGATGCGCAACAGCCGCGTGTCGTTCTGCACCGGTACCTTCGTCACGCGGCGCACCCACAGCAGGTATTCGGCCCACAGGCTCTTGGGCAGCATGTCGAGCGCGTCCCACGCGGCCTCGCCGAAGCGCGCTTCGTACCAGGCGCGGCAGGTCAGGCTCGGGATGTCGAGGTCGGGGCCGGTGTAGTCCTTCGGGCTGCGCAGCGTGTGCATGCGCGCGTAGGTGTTCCAAGGGCCTTCGCTGGCGAGCGGTGCCGCGTCGATGGCGAGGATGTTGTCGACCTTCGAGCGCAGCAGGCCGAAGGCCGTGGCGCTGCCCGACTGGCCGGCACCGACGATCAGCACGTCGAGCGCCGGCTGCCCGTCGGGCCCGGTTCGTGGCGTGAGCCAGGGCTGGTGCGGGTGCGCGATGCTGAACAGCTCGCGTGCGACGCGGGCTTCGAGAGCGGCCAGGCGCTGCGGTCCGTGATCGCTCATCAGGTGCCGCTCCGCGTCAAGCCGCGAGCCAGCCGCCGTCGACCACCATCGTGGTGCCGGTGGTGAAGGCCGATGCGTCGCTCGCCAGATGCAACGCCGATGCCGCGATGTCTTCCGCGCGGCCGAAGCGGCCGAGCGCATGGCGTTTGCGCGAGGCTTCGCGTGCGGCCTCCGGGTCGGCCTGCCGGCCGAAGCCGCGCGCCAGCATCGGCGTGTCGATGGCCCCCGGCGCGATCGCGTTGACGCGGATGCCGTCGGCGGCGAAGTCCAGCGCCATGGTGCGCGTGAGGCTCATGATCGCGCCCTTGGCCGCGATGTAGGCGCTGTTGCCTCGCCCGCCGGCCAGCGCCAGTTGCGACGCGAAGGTGATGATCGACCCGCCGCCCTGGCGCTGCATGGCCGGCACAACCGCGCGTGCCCACAGCCAGGTGCCGCCGACGTTGGTGCGGAACACCGCGTCCCAGTCGGCCGGCGCGGTCGTGAGCACGGTGCCGCCGCAGGAAAAGCCCGCCGCGCAGATCAGGACGTCGATGCGGCCCCACTGCGCGAGCACGGCCGCTGCGTTGGCTTCGGCCGTGCCGGGTGCCCCCACGTCGGCGCCGAAGGCCAGCGCGTCGCCGCCCTCTGCCTTGATCTTCGAAGCGGTTTCTTCCGCCACCGCCAGTTCGCGGTCGACGATCGCCACGCGTGCACCTTCGCGCGAGAAGAGCAGGGCCGATGCCTGCCCGATGCCCGATCCGCCACCGGTGACGATGGCGACCTTTTCTTTCAATCTCACGGGGATTCCTTTGCGGGTGATTCGTTGCGCCGGCACCAGGCGTCGAGGTGCCAGGCCGAGGCGGCCATGCCGAAGCCGGCCTGCCAGCCGAGTTCGGCTTGCAGCCGTGCCACCGACAGCGGCGCGCGGTCCACCGGCGCGTGCAGGTCGATGGTCGGCGCTTCGCCTTTGTTGACCAGCCGGCATTCGAAACCCGGTCGAAGCGCAGCCAATTGCTCGCCCCAGGCCAGAGCCGACCAGCTTTCGGGCGCCGACACGTTGTAGATGCGGTGCTTCAGCGCGCTTGCCCGTGCCACCCAATGCACGGCCCGCGCCACGTCGGGCGCGTACACCCAGTCGCGCAGGCCGGGCCGCGCCAACAGGGCGGGCGTGCCACGGCGTGCGGCCTCGGTGATCTGGAACTGCGGGCTGGTCGTGTCGCGCACGCCGGTGGCGCGCTCCCACGGACCGAACACGCCGCTCAAGCGCAGGCTGACGAAATCCATCGACCACAGGTCGGCCAGGCGCCCGCCGATCATCTCGGAGGTGAGCTTGGTGATGCCGTAGAGCCCGGTCGGCTGCGGCGGCGTGTCTTCGTCGACCCTGGCCACGCCCACGGCGGCTTGGCCATAGGCCGCGGCCGAGCTCAGGTTGATGACGCGGCGCACACCGGCATCGCGCGCGGCACGCAGGATCGGCGTGAGCGCCATCAGGTTGACCTGCAGGATGGTCTCGGGGTCGCGCGTCTCGCGTGCCGCGTCCGCCGTGACGGCCGAGCCTAGGACTACGGTGTCGATGTCGCGCGTCATGGCGCGCGAGATGGCGTCGATGTCGGTGACGTCGCCCTGCACGACTTCGAGCGCGCCGGGCAGCGCGGCAAAGGCTTTGATGGCCGCTTCTGGCAGCGGCAACCGATCGAACAGCACCACGGCCTCACCATCGGTCAGCAATCGCTCGGCGATGTTCAGCCCGACGAAGCCCGCGCCGCCGAAGACCAGCGTCTTCTTCATGCGGGTACCGCCTCGAAGACCGGTCGCGGCGCATGCGGCTCGAAATGCGGAATCGCGGCCAGCAGTGCCTGCGTGTACTCGGACTTCGGCGCGCGAAAGAGGTCCGCGCTCAGGCCTTCTTCGACCACCTCGCCGTTGCGCAGCACGATGGTCCGCTCGCACATCATGCGCACGACGTTCAGGTCATGGCTCACGAACAGGAAGGCCAGGTCTTCCTCGCGGCGCAGACGGTCGAGCAGTTGCAGGATCACGGCCTGCACCGACACGTCGAGCGCCGCGGTCGGCTCGTCGAGCACCAACAGGCGCGGCTTGCAGGCAATGGCGCGTGCAATGCCGATGCGCGCCTTCTGCCCGCCCGAGAGCTGGTGCGGAAAGCGCTCCAGCAGTTCGAGCGGCAGTCCAACGCGCAGCGCGCAATCGTTCACGGCCTTCGTCAGCGCCGCGCCCGACGACATGCCTTCGAGCCGGCGCAGCGGATGCGCGATGCAGTCGAAGGCGCTGAAGCGCGGGTTCAGGCTGTCGTGCGGGTCCTGGAAGACGATCTGGATGTCCTTGCGCAGGGCGGACTTGTGAAAGTCGTTGGCCTTGATGTCGCCGATGCTGCCGCCGTCGAACAGGATATCGCCGTCGCTGCTGTCGATCAACCGGCACAGCATGCGCGAGATGGTGCTCTTGCCCGAGCCCGATTCGCCGACCAGGCCGAGGCTTTCGCCACGCGCCAGCCGGAAAGACACGTTGTTCACCGCGGTGATGCCGCCGGGGTAGTGCTTCGACAGCTTCTGCACTTCGAGCAGCAATGGCGTGCCGGGCGGCAATGCGGCCTTGGGTGTTGCGACGACCGAGCTTGGCGCCTCGTCGCCCCCGTCAACCACCAGATCTGCAATGGTCGAGGTCAGCGTCGGCGATGCGGCGACCAGTCGCTTCGTGTACGGGTGCGCCGGTGCGCTGAACAGCTGCAGCGGCGGCGCGTCTTCTACCACCTGGCCGCGCTCCATCACCACCACGCGGCTGCAGTATTTAGCGGCCAGACCGAGGTCGTGCGTGATGAGGATGGTCGCCATACCGCGCTTGACGGTGATGGCGGCCAGCAGGTCCATGACGGTCTTCTGCGTGGTCACATCGAGGCCGGTCGTCGGCTCGTCGGCGATCAGCAGCGAGGGCTCGCTCGCGATCGCCATCGCGATCATGATGCGCTGGCACATGCCGCCCGACAGCTCGTGCGGGTAGGCGTCGAGCCGCTTTTCGGGCTCGCGGATCAGCACGTCCTTGAGCAGGTCGAGCGCACGAGCACGTGCTTCGGTCGGCGTGAGATTTGTGTGGACCTTCAATGCATCCGCGATCTGCAGGCCGACGGTGCGGATCGGGTTCAGCGCCGCGCGCGGGTTCTGGAAGATCATCGAGATCGCCGCGCCGTGCGTCGAGCGCAGCGTCTTCCAGGTCGCGTGCGTGATGTCCTGGCCGCGGTAGCGGATCTTGCCGCCGACGATGCGCCCGGCCGCTTCGAGCAGGTGCGTCACGGCGAATGCGGTGACCGACTTGCCCGAGCCGCTCTCGCCGACGATGCCCAGCGTCTGGCCCACGTCGAGCGACAGGCTCACGCCGCGCACCGCCTCGACCATGCCGCGTCGCGTGGAGAAGCTGACGCGCAAATCCTCGATGTCGAGCAGACGCTCGGCGGTCCTTGGTTGTGCGCTCATGTCCGCATCCTCGGGTCCAGGATGTCGCGCAGGCCGTCACCCAGCAGGTTGAAGAAGAGCACGGCGACCATCAGCGCGAAGCCGGGGCAGGCCACCAGCCACCAGTTGCCGGTGGAGATGAAGCGTGCCCCTTCGGCGACCATGATTCCCCACTCGGGCGTCGGCTGTTGAACACCGAGGCCGATGAAGGACAGGCCGGCCGCGTTCAGCACCGCCCAGCCCAGGTTCAGCGAGATCTGCACCGCCATCGCCGGCAGGATGTTCGGCAGCAGGAAACGCAGGATCACCGACAGGTGCGAGTCGCCGCAGGCGCGTGCCGATTCGACCCAGCCCGCATTGCGCCGCACGTTCACTTCGGCCCGCGCGAAGCGGATGTAGAAGGGCAGGTTGATGAAGGCGGTGGCGATCACGATGTTTTCGATCCGATTGCCCAGCGCCGCCACCATCGCCATCGCCAGCACGAAGAGCGGGAAAGCCATCAGCACGTCGACGAAGCGGCCGACGATGCGGTCGAGCCGGCCGCCGACGTAGCCGCAGATGCTGCCGATGACAGCGCCGACGACGAACGACAGGCTCACGGCCGAGGCCGCGATCATCAGGTCGAGCCGCGCCGCGACGACCGTGCGGCTGAACACGTCGCGGCCCAGTTGGTCGGTGCCGGCCCAGTGCGCCGCGCTCGGCGCCTGCAGCGCGATGGCAACGTTCGACGCGATCGGGTCGTAGGGCACGATCCACGGCCCGATCGCCGCCAGCACGCACAGGAGGGCGACGCCGACCGCGGCGACCGCCGTCAGAGGATTGCCGCGCAGCACCCACGCGACATGGTTCAAGGTACCGGAAGTAGCGGTGCTCATTCGATCGAGATCCGGGGATCGGAGATGCTGTAGAGGATGTCGACCGTCAGGTTGACCATCACGAAGATCGAGGCCATCAGCAGCACGAAGCCCTGTACCGGCGCGTAGTCCGATGCCAGCAGCGCATCGAGCGCATACGACGCCACGCCCGGCCAAGAGAACACCTTCTCGACCAGCACGTTGGCGCCCAGCATGGTGGAGAACACGATGCCCAGGATCGTCAGCACCGGCAGCACCGCATTGCGCAGCGCGTAGGTGACGACGATGCGCCAGGCCGGCAGGCCGATGGAACGCGCGGTGCGCACGAAGTCGCTGCCCAGCGCCGCCAGCATCGAGGCGCGCGTGATGCGGGCGATGGGCGCGAGCACGAAGAGTGCCATCGTCAGTGCGGGCAACACGAGTTGCTTGGCCGCAGCCCACCAGCCGGCCATGTCGCCGGCGATCAGGAAGTCGATCAGCAGGAAGCCCGTGACGCGCGGCGCGGCGCTGGTGAAGACATCGAGGCGCCCGGTCGGATCGGGCGCGATTCCGAACATGTAATAGAAGACGTAGACCAGCAGCAGGCCGGACACGAAGGTGGGCACGCACACGCCGACCACGCAGAACATTCGCACCGCGTGGTCGATGAAGGAACCGGCGCGCAGCGCGGCCAGGATGCCCAGCGGCACCGCGCTGACCAGCGCGATGAGCAGGGCGGTGAAGGTGAGTTCGAGCGACGCGGGCAAACGCTGGCGGATGTCCGCCACCACCGGCTGTCCGGTGGTGAGCGACCGGCCGAGCTTGCCGGTGCCGACGTCCTTCAGGTAGAGAAAGAGCTGCTCGGGCACGGGTTTGTCGAGCCCCATCTGCTTGCGCACCATCTCGATCTCTTCCTTGCCCGAGTTGGCCCCCGAGGCGAAGAACACCGCCGGGTCGCCGGGCAGCACGCGCATCAACAGGAAGGTGAAGACGAGCACGCCGAACAGCGCCGGCAGCGAAGAGACGAAGCGCCGGCCGGTGCGGCGCAAGGTGGTGGCGAGCAGGCTCACGTTACTTGCGGCTCACGTCGCGGAAGTCCACTTGGCGGTGGAACTGGTAGACGTAGCCGTCGAGCGACGGGACCATCACCGCGTCCTGGCTGGCCTGCCAGATGGGGATCTGCGCCATCAGGTCGAAGGCCATCGCGTTGAGCTGCTTGGCGTAGGCCGCGTACTTGGCGGGGTCGGTCTCGAAGCGCGCCTTCTCGGCGATCTCGACCAGCTTCGGATCGTTCAGCGAGCTGTAGTTCCAGCGCTGGTTGCCGGTGTAGAAGTTGCGATAGAAGTAGTCGTTGGACGGCAGCCAGGCCACGATGTTCTCGGTGAAGAAGGGCGCCTTCTTCTCGTTGATGAGCGTGGACATCTGCGCGTCGGGCAGCTTCTGGATGTCGACCTTGACGCCGATCTTGGCCAGCGATTCCTTGATCAGCGCGGCCATCGGTTCGGCGATGTTGGCCTGGCCGAGGTTGAAGGCGAAGCTCGTTTCGAAGCCGTTCGGGAAACCAGCTTCGGTCAGCAGCTGCTTGGCCTTTGCGAGGTCGAGCTTGACGGGTTGCGGGATCGGGAACTCGGCGCTTGGCGGACCGTCCTTCCAAGTCGCATTGAACAGCGGCTTGCCGCGGCCGAACAGTGCGGCCTTGAACATGTCGTCGTAAGGCAGCGCATAGGCGATCGCCTGGCGCACCTTGACGTTGTCGAAGGGCTTCATCTGCGTGTTGAACGAGATGAAGCTGACAGCGTTGTACTGCGGCGTCGAGATGACCTTGACCTTGCCCTTGGTGGCGAGCGAGGCAGCGTCGTTGGCTTGCAGGTCGATGGCCAGGTCGGCATCGCCGCGCTCGACCAGGTTGGCGCGCGTCGCGGCTTCAGGGATGGTCTGCGCGATCACGCGTTTGAAATGCGCCGGCTTGCCGTCGGCGCTGCGGGTCCATGCTTCGTTGCGCTTGAGGATGATCTGCTCGCCCGGCTTGAAGGCCTCGACGCTGTAGGCGCCGCTGCCGGCCGTGTTTTCCTTCAGCCAGGTTTGCGCCCAAGGGTCTTCGGCCGTCGCGTGCGACTTGGCGACCTTCGAGTTGATGATGATCGGGTAGACGGTGGCCAGGTTCGACAGCGCCAGGCGGTCGGGCTTGGGCAGCGTCACTTCGAAGGTGCTGGCGTCGATCACCTTGAACTGCTCGGGCTTGGTCATGGAGCCGGTCAGCAACTGCGCGGCGGCGAGCGACTTGGCGCTCACTGCGCGGTCGAGCGACCACTTCACGTCGTCGGCCGTGACAGGCGTGCCGTCCTGAAACTTCGCGTCCTTGCGCAGATAGAAGGTGATCTTCAGGCCGTCGGGTGCGATGACGAAGCGCTCGGCCAGTTCGCCGCGGATGCTTTCCAGATCGAACACCCAGTTGTCGCCCTGCTTTTTTCTGCCGAAGGACACGAGGCGGTCGTACGTGCTCATGCCGACGGTGAAGGCCTCGCGGGTGGTGCCGAGCATGGTCGGGTCGAGCGTGTTCACGGTGCCGCCGGTGACGAAGCGCATCGTCTCTGCGCGGCTCTGGGCGGAAGCGGGCGCGCTCAACAGCGCGACGGACATCGCGATGGTGGAGGCAACGAAGAAGGGAAGTCGCTGGGTCTTCATGGTTTCGCTCTCGATCAAGGAGGGTGGAGGTGGCAGGCGGTCAGAACTTGAGCGGCGGCGCATCGACGGCGAGGCCGACGCGCTGCACCACGGCTTCGAGCTCGCGCGTGGTGATGTCGTCGATGCGCATGCCTGGCGAACGGATCGCGTTGCAGGCGATGGCGCCGCGGCGCATGTAGATGTACTTGCGCAGGGCCAGGCCGATCTTGGGTTGAAACTCGTAGCGGATGAGCGGGCAGTACTTGTCGTACACGGCGGCTGCGCCGGCTTCGTCGCCCGCCGCGAAGCGCTCGTAGATGGCTGCCAGGATTTCGGGGAAGGCGAAGCCTGTCATGGTGCCGACGGCACCGCGCTTCAGCTCTTCGAGCAGGTAGACGCCGCCCAGGCCGCCGAAGATGCGCATGCTGTCGCCCGCCAGTTCGCGGATGCGAGTGATCTTCTGGCCGACCGGTGGCTCTTCCATCTTGATCATGCCGACGCCGCCTTCGCGGCCCAGCTTGGCCACCACCTCGGCCTTAATCTCGGTGCCGAAGGAATCGGGGAAGTCATGAATGATCACGGGGATGGCGGCCGACTTGGCCAACGTCGCGTAGTACTCGAACTGCATCGCATCGGATGCACCGTCGAGCGGCGCCGCGAAGACGGCGGTGGCGCCGAGTTCCTGCGCCTCGCGCGCCTGCTCGATGGCGCCAGCCAGGCCGAGCGCGCGCACGCCGACCCACACGGGCAGCCGGCCTTCGGCGCAACGCACGAAGGTCGCGACGACCGTGCGGCGCTCTTCGCTCGACAGCTTGTGGGCTTCGCCAAGGAAGCCGAGGATGGCGAGGCCCGCGACGCCGGCGCGCACCTGGAATTCGACCAGCGTGCCGATGCTGGCGATGTCGAGAGTGCCGTCGGCCTGGAACGGCGTGGGGCAGATCACGTAGACGCCCGAAGGCGCGGCGGAAGAAGAGGCAGTGGCGGTCATGAAGGCTCCGTGGGGCGGACATCGCACGGGATGTCCGGCATCGCTCGCATTCTTGGTGCCCGTCTGGCACGTGTCGCGTGCCTTTTTGGGTGGCACCCTTAACCTCTTGTTAAGGCCCAGGCTGCAAGTGCCGAAGCAGTGCGCCCTGCGCACCAACTCGGCTCGCCGGGGAACGATGCCGGTGCGTCGATGGCTCAGTGCGCGACCGCCGCACGGGCCGGATCGAGTTCGTCGGAGGTCTCGAAACCTTGGCGTTGCATCAGTTCGCGCAGCACCTGCACGAAGCTCTGCGCCAGCTTCGACAGCGGGTCGAAGCGCGGATGCACGAGGTTGGCCTGCAGCACCGGCGCCTTCGCCACCGGCCGCACGATCAACTGCTGCGTCGGCCAGTTGCGCACCGAAAATTCGTCGACCAGCGCGATGCCTGCGCCGGCCTGTACCAGCGAACAGGCGTTCTGCGGCGACCCTACCTCGATGGCCGACCTGAGCGGTTCGTCGGCCGCGTCGTACATGTGCTCGACGATCACGCCGAAGGGCGTGGCGCGCTCGTACGAAATCAGCGGGTAGGGCCGCATGTCGGCCAAGGTCAGCGTGGCCAGGCGCGACAGCGGATGGTTGTAGGGGCAGATGCAAACCAACTGCCCGCGGGCGAGCGGCGTGACGTCGAGGTTGGGGTGCTCCACCGGCAGGATCGTGATGCCGAGGTCGGCCTGGTGGTTGAGCAGGCGCTCCTTCAGCGGTGCGTAACCCAGGTACTGGAAGCTGAGCTTGACCTGCGGGTGCGCCTCGCGAAACGCGGCGATGGCCTGGGGAATCATCATCTGGCCGATGCTCGGGCTCGACACGATGTTGAGGATGCCTTGCCGGTTCTCGGCCAGTTCCTGCGCCAGTTCGTTGACGCGCTGAACGCCCTGGTACATGCGCTCGATTTCGTGGAACAGCTTCTTGCCTTCCGGCGTGGCGTAGAGCCGCCCCTTGATGCGTTCGAACAGCGCGAATCCCACGCGGCTTTCGGTGTGCGAGAGCAGGCGGCTGACGGCGGGCTGCGACACGAACAGCAGCTGCGAGGCGCCGCGGATCGAGCCGGTGCTCATCACCGCCCGGAAGACTTCGATTTGGCGCAGGTTGATCGACATGGAGCGACGGCGGCGCACGGCGCGCCTCGAGATGCGCGGCGCGACGCGGCTTAACCAAACGTTAAGGGTGGCGAACGAAAAAGCAAGGAGCGTGCCCTTGTCGCGAACCTAGACTGGCCGCCACCCCACCGAGCCCCGCGTCCCCTCAGGAGCTGCGCATGAAACTGCCGATCTATGTCATCAATCCCAACAGCAGCGCAACCGTCACCGCGGGCATCGATGCGGCCATGGCGCCGCTGCGCATGGCGGGCGGCCCGGAGATCCGCTGCGTGACGCTGGCCGAGGGTCCGCCCGGCATCGTGACGCACTTCGACGTGCAGTCGGTGGCGGTGCCGTTGGCGCGGCGGGCCGAGGTGCTGGCGTCCGAAGCTTCTGCCTTCGTGATCGCCTGCTACAGCGATCCCGGTCTCTACGTGCTGCGCGAACGGCTAGCCCAGCCGGTGCTGGGCATCGGCGAATGCGGCGTGCTCACCGCGCTGACGCTGGGCGAGCGTTTCGGCGTCATCGCGATCCTCGACAAGTCGATTCCGCGCCACCTGCGCACTTACGGCGCGATGGGCGTGATGGGGCGCTTCGCCGGCGAGTTGGCGATCGGCCTGGACGTGCAGGAACTGGCGCAGTACGAGCGCACGCTGGCCCGCATGACGGAAGTCGGTCGGCGGCTGCGCGACGAGCGCGGCGCCGACGTGATCGTGATGGGCTGCGCCGGCATGGCGGCGTACCGCGACCTGTTGCAACAGGCGCTCGGCATCGCGGTGGTCGAGCCGACGCAGGCCGCGGTCGGCATGGCGATCGCGCGCGTGCAGCTCGGCTGGCAGGGGCGCTGAAGTGATCGACCAAAGCACCGAACGCCTGCTGAACAAGCTGCACGCGCTGGTCGGCCCGGCCGGCCTGCTGACCGACGCCGATGCGCAAGCGCCCTACCTGACCGACTGGCTGGGCAAGTGGAAGGGCGCCACACCGGTGGTGGTGCGACCGGCCAACACGACCGAGACGGCCGCCGTGGTGCGGCTGTGCAGCGAGACGCGCACGCCCGTCGTCACGCAGGGCGGCAACACCGGCATGAGCGGCGGTGCGACGCCCGACGCCAGCGGCGCGCAGGTGGTGCTGAGCACCACACGCATGAACCGCGTGCGCGCCATCGACCCGATCAACAACACGTTGACGGTGGATGCCGGCGTGATCCTGGCGAACGCTCACGACGCCGCACGCAGCGTCGACCGCTTCTTTCCGCTGAGCCTCGGCGCGCAGGGCAGCTGCACCGTCGGCGGCAACGTGGCGACCAACGCGGGCGGCATCGCCGTGCTGCGGTACGGCAACATGCGCGATCTCGTGCTCGGGCTCGAAGTGGTGTTGCCCGACGGCCGCGTCTGGAACGGCTTGCGCGGCCTGCGCAAGGACAACACCGGCTACGACCTGCGCGGGTTGTTCGTCGGGTCCGAAGGCACGCTGGGCGTGATCACGGGCGTGGTGCTCAAGCTCTTCGCGCAACCCCGGCGCCATGCCACGGCCTGGGTCGGCGCCGAGTCGCTGGAACAGTTGGTGTCGCTCCTCGGCATGGTGCGCACGCGCTGCGGCGAACGGCTCACCGCCTTCGAGATGATGACCGCGCCGTCGCTGGCGCTGGTGATGGCGCACGTGGCCGACACCCGCGCGCCGCTGGTGCAGGCGATGCCCTTCAATGCGCTGATAGAGCTCAGCGATGCGGGCGATGCAAGCCTGTCGGAACTGTTGGAAGCGACCTTGGCCGAAGCCATGGGCGATGGCTTGATCGTCGACGCGACATTGAGCGCCAGCGAGGCGCAGACCCAGGCGCTGTGGAAGCTGCGCGAAGGCATCTCGCAGGCGCAGGTGCGTGCCGGCAAGGCCATCAAGCACGACATCGCGCTGCCGATCTCGTCGCTCGCGGACTTCGTGGCGCAGGCCGAGCACGACGTGCTGGCCAGCGCGCCGGGTACGCACATCGTCAACTTCGGCCACCTGGGCGACGGCAACCTGCACTACAACGTGATGATGCCGCTCGACATCGAACCCGCGACATTGAGTGCGCGCACGCACCAACTCAACGGCGTGGTGCACCAGCTGGTCACCCGTTTCGGCGGCAGCATCAGCGCCGAACATGGTGTCGGCCAGCTGCGGCGCGACGAGCTGCGCATCTACAAGTCGCCGGTCGAGATGGAGCTGATGCTGCGCATCAAGCAGGCCATGGACCCGAACCACCTCATGAACCCGGGCAAGCTGCTGTGAACATCCCTCATCCCATCGACACCCGCCTGCCCAACATGCTGCGCAGCGGCCGCAGGCTGCGCGGCGTGTTCAACGGCATTCCCTCGCCGGCCATCGTTGAAATGTGCGCCTTCGCGGGCTTAGACTTCGTGCTGTTCGACAACGAGCACGGCAGCGCCGGACTCGAGACCACCGAGCACATGCTGCGGGCCGCGCGCGCCAGCGGCATCCCGACGGTGGTGCGCTGCCTTGAACACGACTTGGCGCGCACGCTGGACCTCGGCGTGAGCGCGGTGCAGATCCCGATGGTCGACACCGCGGCACACGCCGCCGCGCTGGTGCAGCGCCTGAAGTACCCGACGCGCGGATCACCGGGCCTGCGCGGCGCGGCCTTCTCCACGCGCGCCGCCGGCTACGGTGCGTTCGGTGGCACGGCGCATACGGCGCTGAGCAATGACGGCGTCGCGCTCATCGTGATGATCGAAACGCCCGAGGGGGTGGCCAACGCGGCCGCCATTGCCGCGGTGCCGGGCGTCGACGCCGTCTTCGTCGGCCCCAACGATCTGGCGCACAGCATGGGTTTCGACAACCGATGGAACGAGGCGCCGGTGCAGGCGGCCATCGCATCGGCGTTGAAGGCGATCGATGCGGTGGGCAAGTGCCCGGGCATCCTGGCGCTTTCGCCGGAGGAGGAAGACCGTTATGCCGCTTGGGGCGCGCGTTACTTCGCGAGCAACACGGCCGGCATCATCCTGAAGGCGCTGCGCGATTCGGCGCAATACGGCCGCTGACCGGTGGAGTTCAGGCGGCCGCGGACTGCCCGAACTGCTCGACGAAACGGACCAACTGCGTGGCCAGGTCGTCCTGCGCACGCAGACGGTCGCACGCATGGCGCGCGGCGGCGGCCCAGGTGTTCTGCTCGGCGGCGTCGGGCCAAGTGAGTGGCGCAGCGCCGACACCGTTCCAGGCCCGATGGAACCGGCGCCACGCCGCCGGGGCGTCGAGCATGTCGAGGAAGGCGTCGAGCTTGACGTGGTGCACATCGTCGTCCTGCGGGTAGATCTGCCAGGCGAACGCGCGCCCGGCCCAGAGCGCGCGAACGACGGAATCCTCGCCACGCACCAAGTTGAAATCGCAGGCCCACAGCAGCGCGTCGTAGTCGCGTTGCGACATCAGTGGCAGGTACGACACCGACAGCGCGCCACGCTGCGCGCCGTGTGCCGGCCATGCCGCCTGCACCGCCGCAGTCGCACGCCCTGCAGTGACCAGCAGGCGCTGCGGGGTGGGCGATGCGGCGAGCTGATCGAGCAACTGCGAAAGCGTCGGCGGCTCGTAGCAGAACAGCGAGACGAGCCGCTCGCCTTGCCCCGGAATGCCCCATGCCGCCAGCCAGGCGCTGCGGTCGAAGGCGGCCTGTCGCGCGGGCAGATCGTCTTCGCGCACGAGCCCGCCGGTAGCCGGAGTGAAGCCGGGATAGAAGAAATGCTTGGTCAACCCTTCGCCGGGCCCGCGGAACACGGGCGAGGGCAGGCCGTGCAGGCGTTCGACGTAGAGCTCGGCGGACAGGTATTCGAGGTTGATCCAGGGGCCGCCGCCCTGGGCCGCGAAGCGCGCCACGAGTTCGGGCGCGGGGTCGCAGCCGAAGGCCTCGACCAGCACGTCGGGCGCGGCATCGGCCGCGGCGGCCGTCACCGCCACCCGGTCCGACCAGGGCACGACAGCGACGCTTTCGCAGCCCTCCGGCGCCAGCCACGCGAGCGCGCTCGGGTCGTCGACCCACAGGCGCACGCGCGCGCCACGCTGCGCCAGCTGGCAGGCCAGCCGCCAGCTGATGGCGATGTCGCCGAAGTTGTCGATGACCTTGCAGAAGATGTCCCAGCGCATGCGTGCCTCCGGGCGGGATTGTCGTGCCAGGGGACTTGCGGCGCGGCGCGACAATAGCCGCCATGTCCGACGTGCATTCCGACCAGCTGCTCAGCGAAGTGGCAGCCCTGCCCAACCTGCCCGGCGTCTATCGCTATTTCGACGCGGCCGGCGCCGTGCTCTACGTGGGCAAGGCCCGCAACCTGAAGAAGCGGGTGGCCAACTACTTCCAGAAGAGCCACGGCGGCACGCGCATCGGCCACATGATCACGAAGATCGCGCGCATGGAGACGACCGTCGTGCGCTCCGAGGCCGAGGCGCTGCTGCTGGAGAACAACCTCATCAAGTCGCTCAAGCCGCGCTACAACATCCTGTTTCGCGACGACAAGAGTTACCCGTACCTGAAGATCGCGTCGCACAAGTTCCCGCGCCTGGCCTACTACCGGGGCGCGACCGACCGCAAGCACCGCTACTTCGGGCCGTACCCGAGTGCCTGGGCCGTCAAGGAATCGATCCAGCTGCTTCAGAAGGTGTTCAAGCTGCGCACCTGCGAAGACACGGTGTACGCCAACCGCACGCGGCCCTGCCTGCTCTACCAGATCAAGCGCTGCACCGGTCCCTGCGTCGGCTACATCACGCCGGAGGCCTATGCGCAGGACGTCGCGAATGCCGAGGCTTTCCTGATGGGCGATACGCAGGTCGTGCTGAGCCAGCTCGAAGCGCGCATGACGGCGCATGCCGAGAAGCTGCAGTTCGAGCAGGCGGCCGAGTTGCGCAACCAGATGTCGGCGCTGTCCCGTGTGCTGCATCAGCAGTCGATCGAGATCGCTTCCGACAAGGACGTCGACATCCTGGTGGTCAAGGTGCAGGGCGGACGCGCCTGCGTCAACCTGGCGATGGTGCGCGGTGGGCGCCACCTGGGCGACCGGCCGTACTTTCCGGTGCACGTCGAGGAGGCGGTGGAGGTGCACGAGGGCGAGACCGACGGCGACCTCGAGGGTGGAGAGGCCGGCCTTGTCGGCACCCGTGCGTCGGTCGAGGTGCAGGTGATGGAGGCCTTCATCGCCCAGCACTACATCGACGTCCCGGTGCCTGCCACGCTGGTGCTCAGCGAGCAGGTGAGTCGCGAGCTGATCGAGGCGGTGTCGCAGCAGTCGGGCACGCGCATCACGGCGGTGTTCCAGCCGCGTGAGCAGCGCCGGCTGTGGCTCGAGATGGCACAGACCAACGCCGCGCTGCAGCTCGCGCGGCTGCTGGCCGAAGAAGGCTCGCAGCAGGCCCGCACGCGTGCGATGGTCGACGCGCTGGAATTGGCGCCCGACGACCTGGACAACTTCCGCGTCGAATGCTTCGACATCTCGCACACCGCGGGCGAGGCGACGCAGGCGTCGTGCGTGGTGTTCGAGCACCATGCCATGCAGAACCGCGAGTACCGCCGCTACAACATCGACGGCATCACGCCCGGCGACGATTACGCCGCCATGCGGCAGGTGCTTCACCGGCGCTACGGCAAGCTGGCCGAAGCCATGGCTGCCGAGAGCGATGCGCCGCCGTCGGGCGATGCCGCCGGTGTGGGCAGCGATGCGCCGCCCGCCACCAAGGCGGCGCGCATGCCCGACCTGGTGCTGGTCGACGGTGGCAAGGGTCAGGTGTCGATGGCGCGCGAGGTCTTCAGCGAGCTCGGGTTGCCGCTCTCGCTGATTGTCGGCGTCGAGAAGGGCGAGGGCCGCAAGGTGGGCCTCGAAGAGCTGGTGTTCGCGGACGGCCGCGAGAAGGTCTACCTCGGCCGCGACTCGGCGGCGCTGATGCTGGTGGCGCAGATCCGCGACGAGGCGCACCGCTTCGCCATCACCGGCATGCGCGCCAAGCGCGCCAAGGTGCGCGTGGGCGGCAGCCAGCTGGAGGACATCCCGGGCATCGGACCGAAGCGGCGTGCGCGCCTGCTGCAGCGCTTCGGCGGCATCCGCGGCGTGGCGGCGGCGAGCGTGGAGGACATCGCGTCGGTCGAGGGCATTGCCTTCGACCTGGCCGAAGAAATCTACCGCGCGCTTCATTAGCTCGCCCCCAGGCTCCGCGCACTTTGTGTCGCTGCGCCACCCCCCCTGCCGGCGGCAATACCGGCGGCCCGGCAAAGCCGGTTCCACGGTATTTCCTGAAGGGGCAGGGCAAGCGGGGCCTGACTTCTTCTCAAGGTCATAATCGCCGCATGTTCTGGACCCTGCCGACGATCATGACCTGGACGCGCATCGTCGCGATCCCGCTGATCGTGGGCGTGTTCTATCTGCCGATGGCCGAGCCGACACGCAACATCCTCGCCACCGTGATGTTCATCGTGTTCGCCGCCACCGACTGGCTCGACGGCTTTCTGGCGCGCAAGCTCAACCAGACGTCAGCCTTCGGCGCCTTTCTCGACCCGGTGGCCGACAAATTTCTGGTGTGCGCGTCGCTGCTGGTGCTGGTGCACCTGCAACGGGCCGACGTGTTCGTCGCGCTGATCATCATCGGCCGCGAGATCGCGATCTCTGCCCTGCGCGAGTGGATGGCGCAGATCGGCGCCGGCAAGAGCGTTGCCGTGCACATGCTCGGCAAGGTCAAGACCGTGGTGCAGATGGTGGCCATTCCCTTCCTGCTGTTCGACGGCACGCTGTTCGGCATGATCGACACCGGCCTCTGGGGCCGTTGGCTGATCTGGCTATCGGCCGTGCTCACCGTCTGGTCGATGGTGTACTACCTGCAGAAGGCCATCCCGGAGATTCGGGCCCGCGCCCGATGAGCGCGGCGGCCCGCACGGCGGGCTGGATGCGCTTCATGCCAGCCGTTTTCGTCCTGATCTGGAGCACCGGCTTCATCGTCGCGCGCTACGGCATGCCGCACGCGCCGCCCTTGAAGTTTCTGGCGGTGCGCTATGCGCTGTCCTTGGCCTGCTTCGGCGTTTGGGTGCTGCTCGCGCGTGTGGCTTGGCCGACGCCGCGTGCGCAGTGGCGCCATCTCGCCGTGACCGGCGTGTTGGTGCAGGCGGGCTATCTCGCTGGCGTATGGGCCGCGGTGCATGCAGGCATGGGCTCGGGGCTGGTCGCGTTGATGGTCGGGCTGCAGCCGGTGCTCACCGGCATCTGGCTGTCGATGCGCGGCGGCAGCATCACGCGGCGTCAGTGGGCCGGACTGCTGCTCGGCTTCGTCGGGCTGGTGCTGGTGGTGTCGCGCAAGTTCGGTGACGGTGGCGAGGTCAGTGTGCTGACCATGGTGCTCGCGCTCGCCGCGCTCGCGTCGATCACGGCCGGCACGCTGTATCAGAAGCATTTCGTCGGGCCGTGCGACGTGCGCAGTGCGAGCCTCGTGCAGTTCGGCGCCGCGCTGCTCGTGACGCTTCCCTTCGCGCTCATGGAAACGGCGCCGATCCACTGGAACCTGGAATCCGGTGGCGCCATGGCGTGGTCGGTGCTGGTGCTGTCGCTGGGCGGCAGTTCGCTGTTCTACATCCTGATTCAACGTGGCACGGCGGCCGCCGTGACCAGCTTGCTCTATCTGGTGCCGCCGACCACGGCATTGATGGCCTGGCTGCTGTTCGCCGAGTCGATCACGGCGCTGACGCTGGCGGGCACCGCGATCACGGCACTGGGCGTGGGGCTGGTGGTGCGTGAAGGTCGGGTGCCGAGAACAGCCGCTTAGGGCTTCCAGGGTTCGCCGCGAAAGCGCTCGGCCAGGAAGTCGACCAGCAAGCGAACCCGCCGTGGCGTCTTCGGCCGCCACGGGGCGATCCAGTGGATGTCGGCATCCGGCATTGCGTAAGAAGGCAGCACGCGGACCAGCTCGCCGTTCGCAAGCTGCGGTGCGATGTCCCAGAGGCTGCGCAGCATGATGCCGTGGCCGGCCAGGCACCAGTCGCGCACAAGTTCACCTGAATTGCTCGACAGCGGTCCCTCGATGCGCACGCGCGCCAAGGCGCTTTCCTTGTCGTGCTTCAGCGCCCAGTGCTCGGGGCCCGCGGCGTGCGCTTCGGCGTTCTCGCGCACCGTCAGGCAGGCGTGGTTCGCCAGCTCGTCCAGCGCGCGCGGCGTGCCGCGCAGCGCCAGATAGCGGGGCGACGCGACCAGAATGCGCTGGTTGCGTGCCAATCGCCGCGACGTCCAGCGCGAGGTTCTCGCGCCCTGCACCGACCAGAGCCACAGCGCGCCGTCGTACCCGTCGGCACCGAGGTCGGGCAGTTGTTCGCTGAGCTGCAACTCGATCTGCAGGGCTGGATGGCGCTGCTGGAATTCGGCCATCGCCGGGCCCACCCAGCGTCGGCCGAAGCCCAGCGTGGCGGCGATGCGCAGGCGTCCGCGCAACGCACTCTGGCGTTCGCTCAGTTCGGCTTCCAGCGCTGCAAACCCTTCGAGCAGCTTCTCGGCATGCATGCAGACCGCCTCGCCTTCGGGCGTGAGGTTCAGGCGCCGCGTGGTGCGTTCGAACAGGCGCTGCCCGAGCCTCGCCTCCAGCGCGGCCAGACGCTTGGTGACCACCGAGGGCGCAACGCCCAGCGACGCCGCGGCCGCGACCAGGCTTCCGCGATGCCGGACAGTGGTCACGAGTTCGAGGTCGCCGCGGTCCATTCAAGCCTAAAGGGAAATAATCAATTTGGTGATTGTTGCTTGAAGGCTCTCGAAGAGCCAAGCACAATCGAAGCGTGCTCGACGAATTCACTCCTTTCGATGTGCTGAGAGATGGCATCCGGTTGCACGGTCGCATCGGCGGGCGTGGGCGACCGTTGCTCCTACTGCACGGCCACCCGCAGACGCATGCGATCTGGCATCGCGTGGCGCCCGCGCTCGCGTCCCGCTTCACCGTGGTGCTGATGGATCTGCGTGGCTACGGCGATTCCGGCCGACCGCCGTCGGACGACGCGCATCGGCCCTACAGCAAGCGTGAGATGGCGCTCGATGCGGTGGCGGTGATGCGCCACCACGGCTTCGATCGCTTTCAGGTGCTGGCGCACGACCGCGGAGCGCGCGTCGCGCATCGCCTGGCCGCCGACCATCCGGCGCAGGTCGAACGCTTGCTCCTGCTGGACATCGCGCCGACGCTCGCCATGTACGCGAACACGTCCGAAGCCTTCGCGCGCGCCTACTGGCACTGGTTCTTCCTGATTCAGCCGCCGCCGTTGCCCGAAGCCCTGATCGCTTCCGACCCGGTGCGCTATGTGCGCAGCGTGATGGGCGGGCGGCATGCCGGCCTCGCGCCGTTCTCGGCCGAGGCGCTGGCGGAATACGAGCGCTGCGCGGCGTTGCCCGGGTCTGCCGAAGCGGTGTGCGAGGACTACCGCGCGTCGGCGTCGATCGACCTGGTGCACGACCGCGAGGACCTTGCGGCGGGCCGCCGTCTCACGCAGCCCCTGCGCGTGTTGTGGGGCGCGAACGGCGTGGTCGGCCAGTGTTTCGACGTGCTCGCGCTGTGGCGTGAGTGCGCCGCCGATGTGTCGGGCGGCACTGTGCCCTGCGGCCACTACGTGCCCGAGGAAGCACCCGACGACGTGGTGCGCGAATCGCTCGCCTTCTTTCAATCCTGAGACAGAAAATTCAGAGGACTTTCATCATGACCACCCATCGCATCGCAGTCATCGCCGGCGACGGCATCGGCAAGGAAACCATGCCCGAGGGTATCCGCGTGCTCGACGCCGCGGCACGCAAGTTCGGGATCGACCTGAAGTTCGACCACTTCGACTTTTCGAGCTGGGACTACTGCGAGAAGCACGGCAAGATGCTTCCGGACGACTGGAAAGACCAGATCGGCGGCCACGACGCCATCTATTTCGGTGCGGTCGGCTGGCCAGAGAAGATTCCAGACCACATCTCCCTGTGGGGCTCGCTGCTGTTGTTTCGCCGCGAGTTCGATCAGTACATCAACCTCCGCCCCGCGCGGCTCATGCCCGGCATCATCGCGCCTGTGGTGCGCCGCGACGGCACGCCGCGCCAGCCCGGCGAGATCGACATGTACATCGTGCGCGAGAACACCGAAGGCGAGTATTCGAGCATCGGCGGCCGCATGTACGAAGGCACACCGCGCGAGATCGTGGTGCAGGAAACGGTGATGTCGCGTGTGGGCGTCGATCGGGTGCTGAAGTTCGCCTTCGAACTTGCGCAGTCGCGTCCGAAGAAGCACCTGACCAGTGCGACCAAGTCGAATGGCATCTCGATCACGATGCCCTATTGGGACGAACGTGTGGCCGCGATGGGAAAGAACTATCCCGGCATCACGCTCGACAAGTTTCACATCGACATCCTGACCGCGCATTTCGTGCAGCGCCCGGACTTCTTCGATGTGGTGGTCGCGAGCAATCTCTTCGGCGACATCCTGTCGGACCTGGGCCCCGCGTGCACGGGCACGATCGGCATCGCGCCCAGCGCCAATCTGAACCCGGAACGAACCACGCCTTCTCTGTTCGAGCCGGTGCACGGGTCCGCGCCCGACATTGCGGGCAAGGGCATCGCTAACCCGATCGGCCAGATCTGGTGCGGCGCGATGATGCTCGAGTTTCTCGGCCACAAGGATGCACACGATGCGATCCTGGCTGCGATCGAAAAGGTGCTCGCGCCCCAAAGCGGCGCACCCCGCACCGCCGACATCGGCGGCTCGGCGAGCACCACCGATCTCGGTCGCGCCATTGCCGACGCACTCTGAAAAACGAGTTCACGAAACCCCTCTAAAATCGCGCTCCCCGCACGGCTGCGCGGGCGTGTGAACGATTGACACCCCGTAGCCCTGTGGTTGTAATCCTTGTCGGCGGTCCGCTGCCGACAAGTCAGAGCTGCCCGCACATGCCGCGCCGAAGCGCGCCGACCGTTCCATCACGAACCGGCCATGCATCTGACGACATCGATCCACTTTTCCTTTGAGGGGCCCTCGTGAACAAGACCGAACTGATTGAGCACATCGCGAAAAACGCCGATATCTCCAAAGCCGCCGCCACGCGCGCACTCGAGTCCACCATCGGCGCGATTCGTACGACGCTCAAGAAGGGCAACTCCGTGTCGCTCGTCGGTTTCGGTACTTTCGCTGTCGGTAAACGTGCTGCACGCACCGGTCGCAATCCGCGCACCGGCGACGCGATTAAAATCAAGGCCGCCAAGATCCCGAAGTTCCGTCCCGGCAAGGCGCTCAAAGACGCGCTGAACTGAGATACTTCTCCCAACGGGGGTGCTTAGCTCAGTTGGTAGAGCGGCGCCTTTACACGGCGTAGGTCGGGGGTTCGAGCCCCTCAGCACCCACCACCCGGCAACAAGGCGAACACGAGTTCGCCTTTTTTGTTTTGCCCTCCGGCATCGTCACACAGAGAGCCTTCAAGCATGTTCGAGTTCTTCCGCAAGTACAACAAGATCGTCATGGGCGTCTTGTTCGTACTGATCATTCCGTCTTTCGTGTTGTTCGGTGTGGATCGTTACCAGGGCGATCAAAAGGGCGAAAAGGTCGCCCGTGTCGACGGTCACGACATCACGCGGCCTGAATGGGATCAACAGCATCGCAACGAGGTGGATCGCATTCGCCGCCAGATGCCCAACATCGAGGCGGCGACGCTCGATTCGGATGCAGCGCGCTACGCGACGCTCGAGCGCATGGTGCGCGATCGCGTGCTGGCCGCAGCCGCCGCGAAGTCGAACATGACGGTGTCCGAAGACCGGCTTTCCCGGTTGTTCGCAGAAGACACGAGCCTCGCGTCGTTCCGAACCGCAGACGGCAAGTTCGACCGTGAGCGCTTCATGATGGCAACTGGCCGCACGCCAGAGCAGTACGAAGCCGCGGTGCGCTCCGACCTGGCCACGCAGCAGGTTCTGTTGGGTGTTTCGGGCACTGCCTTTGCAACGCCAGCCCAGGCACAAGCGACGCTGAATGCGTTCTACGACCGGCGTGAGGTTCAGATGGTGCGATTCAATCCTGCTGACTTCAAGAGCAAGGTCACACCGAGCGATGCGGACATCGAGGCCTATTACAAGGAACATGCTTCGCAATTCCAGGCCCCCGAGCAGGCCGACGTCGAATATCTGGTGCTCGACCTGGATGCCGCGAAGAAGAACATTTCGGTGAGCGACGCCGACCTCAAGAGCTATTACGAGCAAAACGGGGCGCGCTTTGGCACGCCGGAGGAACGTCGGGCCAGCCACATCTTGATCACTGCACCTGCAAGTGCGTCCAAGTCCGATCGCGATGCCGCACGGGCCAAGGCGGAGCAATTGATGGCTGAAGTGAAGAAAACGCCGGCGAGCTTTGCCGATGTGGCGCGCAAGAATTCGCAAGACCCCGGCTCGGCAGAGAAGGGCGGCGATCTCGACTTCGTCGCGCGCGGGGCGATGGTCAAACCATTCGAAGATGCAATGTTCGCGCTCAAGAAAGGCGAGATCAGCAATGTCGTCGAGAGCGAGTTCGGCTATCACGTGATCATGCTGAAAGACATCAAGCCGGCGGTGCTTCAGCCTTTCGAGCAAGTGCGTGCCGCCATTGAAAACGAAGTGCGCGGCCAACAGGCGACGCAAGAGTTTGCGAAAGCGGCAGAGGCTTTCACCGACGCTGTGTACCAGCAGCCGGACAGCCTGCAACCCGCCGCCGACAAGTTGAAGCTGACGATCCGCAAGGCGAGCAACGTCGCGCGCACGCCGGCCGCTGGCGTCACGGGGCCATTGGCGAGCGCCAATTTCCTCGGCGCGCTGTTCGCTCCTGAATCGCTCTCGCGCAAGCACAACACCGAGGCCATCGAGATCGGTCCGAACCAGCTCGCCTCGGGGCGCGTCGTGCAGTACTCGCCGGCGCGGGCGGTGCCGCTCGCAGAGGTCAAAAGCACTGTTCGCGCGCAGCTGGTCGACCAGCGCGCCGCTGCGCTCGCGAAGGCCGAGGGCGAAGCCAAGCTGGCGGCTTGGCAAGCCAATGCAGCGGGCGCGACGTTTGGCGCGCCGGTGACGCTGTCACGCTTGGACGCGCAGTCGCAATCTTTGCCGGTCATCGAGGCCGCACTGCGCGCCGATGCCACGCGCCTGCCGGCGCTCGTTGGCGTGGATTTGGGCAAGGAAGGTTACGCCGTGGTCAAAGTGGTGAAGCTCGTGCCGCGCACAGCGCCCACGGCCGAGGCGGCAAAGCAGGAAAACGAGCAGTTCGTTCAGGTGATCACGGCTGCAGAGAACCTCGCGTACTACAACCTGCTCAAAGAGCGTTTCAAGGCAGAGATCCTGGTGCCGCGCCCGGTTGATGCGCGAGTGGCATCCGTACGCTGATTTTGACGCTACAATCCGAGGCTCTGCGGTGGCTGTAGCTCAGCTGGTAGAGTCCCAGATTGTGATTCTGGTCGTCGTGGGTTCGAGTCCCATCAGCCACCCCAAATGCTTGCTAAATGCGCCCGTTGTAAGACGGGCGCTTTTTTTTTGGCTCGTGCGCGGGCAGGTATTGAATTCTGAATTAGAATTTTTTCTTTCAAACGAACGGGATACCTGAATGGCCTCCACTCTCGCTGACATCAATTCCCAGATCAAAAAGAACGAAGAGCACATTGCGCAATTGCGCGCGCAAGCCGAAGAACTGCGCAATCACGAGCGTGCAGGCGTCATCGAAGAACTTCGTCAAAAGATCGCCGAATACGGTTTGACCGCCGCCGACCTCAAGCTTTCGTCGCGTGGTTCCGCTGCAGGCGGTAAGCGCAGCGTGACGGCATCGCCTGTTAAAGCTGCAGCGAAGTACCGCGGTCCGGCTGGCGAAACATGGTCGGGTGGTCGCGGGCGCAAGCCGCGTTGGGTGACCGAGGCACTGGCCGCGGGCAAGTCGCTGTCCGATTACGAAATCAAGTAAGTGCCGTCGCGAAGCGCGGTTCTCGTTTCATGAAAAAGGCCCGCAGCTGCGGGCCTTTGCTATTGCACGCCGAGTCAGTTGACCATGACCAGCTTGCCCTTCACACCACGTGATCCCATGTGGGTGTAGGCGTCCTTCAATTGAGCCATCGGCATGGTTCGGTCGATCACAGGCTTGATTTTCCCCTCTGCGTACCACACTGCCAATTCCGCCATCATCTTCGCGTTCGCCTGCGGCTCGCGCTTGGCGAAATCACCCCAGAAGACGCCGACGAGCGAAGCACCCTTCAGCAACGTCAAATTCAGTGGCAGGGTCGGAATACCGCCCGCTGCGAATCCAACGACCAGATAGCGGCCGCGCCATCCGATCGAGCGGAAGGCCGGTTCGGCGAAATCCCCGCCGACCGGGTCGTAGATGACGTCTGGACCCTTGCCACCGGTCGCTGCCTTGATGGCATCGCGAAACGCGCCGGGCAACGGATGCGTGCTGTAGTTGATGCTGACGTCGGCACCGATCGATTCGCACAGCGCGCACTTTTCATCGGTCGAAGCGGCCGCGATGACCTTGGCGCCCGCGGCCTTCGCGATTTGGATCGCTGCCGTGCCGACGCCGCCCGCCGCACCCAGCACCAGCACGGTTTCACCGGGCTTGAGTTGTGCGCGGTCCATGAGGGCATGCCAAGAGGTGCCGTAGGTCATGATGAACGCGGCTGCGTCGACATGTCCGAAGCCTTCCGGCAAAGGCATGCAAAGTGCGGCGGGCGCCAGCACATGCGTGGCGAACCCACCCGTGCCGGCCAGACAGGCCACGTTCTGACCCATCTGCAGCTGTGTGACGCCCTCGCCGATCGCCACCACAACACCTGCATATTCGGAGCCGGGGACAAAGGGCAACGGCGGCTTGATCTGGTACTTGTTCTGGACGATCAACAGATCCGGAAAGTTCAGGCTTGCCGCCTTGATTTCGATCAGCGCTTGCCCTGGCCCCGGCGTTGGCGTAGGTTGCTCGGTCCAGGTCAGGGCGTCGACGCCGGTGGGGGTTTCGCAAAGCCAGGCATGCATGCAGAGTCTCCTTCGAGGGGTCGTTCGGACGGTAAAGCGCGGCCATGATAGGGCGGCGGTCCCAAGGCTCTTGTCCCAGTCGTGACCGGCACGGCCCCTACAATCGCGCACTTAAAGACGCCATGAAGATACTCATTTCCAACGACGACGGCTTCCAGGCGCCAGGCATCGTCGCGCTGCACGATGCGCTCAAGGACATCGCCGACGTCGAGGTGATCGCCCCCGAGCACAACAACAGCGCCAAGTCGAACGCGCTCACGTTGGCAGCACCGCTCTATGTGCACGACGCACACAACGGATTTCGCTACGTGACAGGCACGCCTGCCGATTGCGTGCACATCGCGCTCAAGGGCGTGCTCGGCTACCGGCCCGACCTGGTGGTCTCCGGCATCAACAACGGCGCGAACATGGGCGACGACACCATCTACTCGGGCACCGTGGGCGCCGCGATGGAGGCCTATCTTTTCGGTATCCCAGCGATCGCCTTCTCACAGATCGAGAAGGGCTGGGCCCATGTCGAGTCGGCGGCACGCGTCGCTCGGCGCCTGGTCGAACGCATCGAGCGGGAGCGAATGCTCGATGGTCCGGCATGGCTGTTGAATGTCAACGTTCCGAACCTGCCGTTCGACGAGCTCAAGCCGATCAAGGTCTGCCGCCTTGGCCGCCGGCACGCGGCAGAGAAGGTGATCACGCAAGAGAGTCCTCGCGGGGACGTGATGTACTGGATCGCTGGTGCCGGCAGTGCCAAGGACAGCGGCGAAGGCACCGATTTTCATGCGACCGCGGCGGGTCACGTGGCCTTGACGCCCCTTCAGATCGATCTCACCGATCACGCCAATCTCGGGCAATGGGGCGAGACGGTGACGCGGCTGCTGCGGTGAGGCCGCTGCCTTCGGTTCGCACTGGCATCTTGCGGCTTGGCCGCCGGAGTCGGCGCTGATGGCGACCACCCCGCCCTCACGTCCCGGCTTTCCTGTCCGACTCACGCCCACGGCGTCGGCCGCGACGCGTGGCCGTCAGCCGTCGGTGCCGATGCGCCCGCTCGTGTCCGCCACACCGTCGATGGCGTCCGATGCGATACGCGCGCGCATGGTGCAGCGGCTGGCCGCGCAAGGCGTCGCCGACGCGCGTGTGCTGCGCGCGATGGGTGCGGTCGAACGTCACCGCTTCGTCGACAGCGCGCTGGTGAATCAGGCGTACGAAGACACCAGCCTGCCGATCGGTCTGGGACAGACCATCTCGAAACCCAATGTCGTCGCGCGGATGATCGAGTTGCTGCTGGCGGCGCCTGCACTGGCAGGCAAGCCCAACGATCGACTCGGCCGGGTGCTCGAGATCGGCACCGGCTGTGGGTACCAGGCGACCGTGTTGAGCCATGTCGCGAGCGAGGTCTACAGCATCGAGCGATTGCGCGGTCTGCACGAACGGGCGCGCACCAACATCAGGCCGTTTCGTCTGGCAACCCTGCACTTGCTGCTGGGCGACGGCATGGTCGGCTATGCCAAGGGCGCACCCTATGCCGGCATCATTGCCGCAGCCGGCGGCGAGGCCGTCCCGGAAGCATGGATCGAGCAGCTGGCGGTCGGCGGGCGCATCGTCGCGCCCACGCATTCGGCGGCCGGAGGGCAGGCATTGGTCGTGATCGATAAAACCGTCACGGGACTGCAGCGCCGCATTCTCGAAGCGGTCCACTTTGTCCCTCTAAAATCGGGGATTGCTTGAAGGTGAAGGACGAACACATGCAGGGTTTTGGCAATCGGGGCTGGTTGGCCGGTTTGACGCTGGCGTCGATGCTCGTGATTGCGGGATGCGCCGCACCGAGTGGCCCCGCACCTGTCGAGGATCGCGGCACCATGACGCGCGCCAACGGCACTTCATCTTCCACGCCGGGCATGCCGCCTATCACGACGGATGCCTCCGGCAAGCCCTTGCTCGGCATCGAAAACTACGGCAAGCCAGGCTACTACGCCGTGCGCCCCGGCGACACCATTCGCCGCATTGCCAATGAGACGGGCCAGACCTGGCAGAACATCGCGCGTTGGAACAGCCTGGACAACCCCGACCTGATCGAGGTCGGGCAGGTGCTGCGCGTCGTGCCGCCATCGGCCGGCGCGACGACGGCCGCCGCACCGGCAACGGTCGAGCCCAATGGCGTCGTCACGCGACCGGTGACTCCGCAGCCATCGATCGTTGCCGCGGCGCCCTCCGCCCCAGCCAGCGCACCGGCCAAGCCGGCGGCCGCGCCCGCTGCGGCGTCTGGCGACGAGGATCTGGGCTGGATCTGGCCGGCCCACGGTTCGCTGATCGCCGGTTTCGACGAGGCGAAGAACAAGGGCCTTGATATCAGCGGCAAGGCGGGCGACTCCGTGCTTGCCGCCGCCGATGGGCGCGTGGTCTACGCTGGCGCAGGATTGCGCGGCTATGGCAACCTGATCATCCTGAAGCACAACAACACCTACCTCACTGCCTACGCGCACAACCAGGCGCTGCTGGTGAAGGAGGACCAGTCGGTGCAAAAGGGCCAGAAGATTGCCGAGATGGGCAACAGCGACGCAGACCGCGTGAAGCTGCATTTCGAGATCCGTCGCCAGGGCAAACCGGTCGATCCCTCGCGCTACCTGCCCTCGCGCTAGCGTTTCCTCTCCCCCCTCATTGTCGTGGCCGACCCAGCCCATGGGTCGCTACGGCGATTGCGCTATCGCCAGTGCACAACAGTGCGCCTGAAACAATGCCTCCTATGACGGACTCGATACCAAAAGGGGATGCGCCCCCTTATTCCAACGACGAATGGCTGAAGGTCGAGTCGCTCGATCTCGAAGCGCAGGGTGTGGCCCACCGGGCCGACGGCATGGTGGTCTTCATCGAAGGTGCGCTCCCGTTCGAAGAAGTGCAGTTCAACCAGCATCGCAAGAAGAACAACTGGGCGCAAGGCACGGTGACCGCCATCCGCCGCGAATCGTCGCAGCGCGTTCGGCCCGGCTGTCCGCATTTCGGGCTGCACACCGGTGCTTGCGGCGGTTGCAAGATGCAGCACCTCGACGCGACGGCGCAAGTGGCGGTCAAGCAGCGCGCGCTCGAAGACAACCTGTGGCACCTTGGAAAGGTGCGCCCGGAGAACATGCTGCGGCCGCTCGAAGGCCCCGCCTGGCACTACCGCTACCGGGCGCGCCTGTCGGTGCGGCACGTGGTGAAAAAAGGCACCGTGCTGATCGGCTTCCACGAGCGCAAGAGCCGTTACTTGGCCGACATGCAGGTCTGCCCGGTGCTTCCCGCGCAGGTCAGCGACATGCTCATGCCGCTCAGGGCGCTGATCGGCTCGCTCGATGCGCGTGAGACGTGTCCGCAGATCGAGCTCGCCTGCGGAGACGCGCCCGGGACCACCACGCTCGGCGTGATCGCGCTGGTGCTGCGGCATCTGCAGCCGCTTTCCGCGAGCGATCTCCAGCGTCTGCGCGACTTCGCTGCGGCCCATGCTGGCGTGCAGTGGTGGCTGCAGCCCAAAGGTCCGGAGACCGTCAGGCTGCTCGACGAAGGCGGGCCCGCGCTCTCGTACGGGCTGCCCGAGTTCGGCGTGACGATGCCTTTCAAGCCGACTGATTTCACGCAGGTCAATCCGCACATCAACCGCGTACTTGTCGGGCGCGCACTGCGTCTGCTCGACGTACGACCCGACGAACGCGTGATCGACTGGTTCTGCGGGCTCGGAAACTTCACGCTCCCCCTCGCCACACGCGCACGCGAGGTGCTGGGCATCGAAGGCAGCGATGCGCTGGTGGCGCGTGCGACCGACAACTTTCAGCGCAACCGTCCGGCCTTGCCGGCCCGTGGCGCGCTGGCTGCGACGCGCTTCGTCGCTCGCGATCTTTTCGAGATGACGCCGGCCATGTTGGTGGCCGACGGCGCGGCCGACAAGTGGCTGGTCGATCCGCCGCGCGAGGGCGCCTTCGCGTTGGCAAAGGCCTTGGCCGAACTGAATCAGCAGCACGGCGGGCGCAGCGACAACTGGTCGCCGCCCGCGCGCATCGTCTACGTCAGTTGCAATCCGTCGACGCTCGCGCGCGATGCCGGCTTGCTGGTGCACGAGGCCGGATATCGCTGCAGTGCGGCTGGGGTCGTCAACATGTTTCCGCACACCGCGCACGTCGAGTCGATCGCCGTTTTCGATCGCGCATGAAAAAAGGCCCCGCAGGGCCTTTGTTTCGATGCGGCCGAGAGGCCTTCAATCGCGTTCGCCACCGAAGATGCCGAGCAGCGCCAACAGGCTCTGGAAAACGTTGAACAGGTCGAGGTACAGGGCGAGTGTCGCGCTGATGTAGTTGGTCTCGCCGCCGTCCATGATCCGCTTCAGGTCATACAGCATGAAGGCGGAAAAGATGCCGATCGCGGCCACCGAGACCGCCATCATGCCGGCACTGGAGCCGACGAAGACGTTGATGATCGCTCCCACCATCAGCACCATCGCGCCGACGAAGAGCCATTTGCCCATGCCCGACAGGTCGCGCTTGATGACCGTCGCCAGCGAAGCCATCACGAAGAACACGCCGGCGGTTCCGCCGAAGGCCGTCATGATGAGTTGCGAGCCGTTCTGGAAGCCGAGAACCATCGCGATCAGCCGCGACAACATCAAGCCCATGAAAAAAGTGAAGGCCAGCAGCACCGGAACACCGGCCGCGGAATTCTTGGTCTTCTCGATGGCGAACATGAAGCCGAAGGCGCCTCCCATGAAGACGATCAGCCCGACGCCGCCGGAGAGCGACCGGGTGATGCCGGTCGCCACGCCCAGCCAGGCGCCGAGGACGGTTGGGAGCAAGCTCAGCGCCAGCAGCCAATAAGTATTGCGCAGCACGCGCTGGCGTTCGGCCTTTGGCAGCGTCTGGCCGTAGCCGACGGACGTGTCGAGGGTGGTGACGCGGTCGTTCATTGAGGAACTCCTGGGTTTGGCTGCACGGGCTGCAGGTGAGGGCATTCTAGGGTGCAGGGCGCGGCGCCGTCGCCAAAAACCGCGCGCCCTTCTTCCTACGCTGCGTAGGGGCATGCCCGACGCCGACGGTATGCTCACGGCTTCAGCAACCGTCCATTCAAAGCCATGAAGACCAAGTCATTTCTCGAACTCGCCGACGTCAAGGCCATCGCCGCTGCAGCCGAGGCTGAAGCGTTGAAGAACAACTGGGCCGTGACCATCGCGATCGCCGACGATGCCGGCAATCTGCTGTGGTTGCAGCGCCTGGATGGTGCCGCGGCGCTGTCGTCGCACATTGCTCCGGCCAAAGCTCACACGGCCGCCATGGGTCGTCGCGAAAGCAAGGTCTACGAAGACATCATCAACGGCGGCCGGACCGCTTTCCTCACGGCGCCTGCCGTGCAGGGCCTGCTTGAAGGCGGCGTGCCGATCGTCAAGGACGGCCAGGTGATCGGCGCGGTCGGCGTGAGCGGCGTCAAGTCGAACGAGGACGCACAAATCGCAAAAGCCGGCATCGCCGCCATCGGACTCTGAGCTTCAGGCACCGCCAAAGCAAAACGCCGACCTGCGATGGCAGGTCGGCGTTTTCGTTGGGGGTGTCACAGTGGAAAAAAAGCTTGGCTAGTCGGCGAACCGATGGCTAGCAAAAAACGACCCTTCGGAGAGTGATCTCCTTGAGTCGCCCCACGATGAAACTTGCGCGAGGGGCGATTGATCTCTTATTTGGTAAGGATCAGCTTGCCGAGTTTGGTGGCTTGGAGACGGTAGAGCGAGCCGTTGTGCATGATTCCGACCGTCTTGCTGCCGCGCAGCAGGTCCGTGCTTTCGACCAACGGCGCAGGCCGGATGCTCTGAGAGGACATCGTGCCGCTGCCGGATTGGTCAAGCGACGGGTGGCTCAGAACGGAGAAGGCGTTGAGGGTGGCTGGCATCTGAAGTCCCTTTGTCGAAACGATGACTGAATGATAATGATTCGCAATAATTAGTCAATGACCGCGATCGTTTTTTTCCGCCTTTTGCTTGGCCCTTCAGTTCGACGGGTTGGGTTCGGTGATGAAACCGATCTTGCGAACCCCGGCTTCGCGCGCGGCAGACATGGCTTTCGCCACCCGTTCGTAACGCACAGCCTTGTCGCCGCGGATGTGAAGCTCGGGTTGCGGCGTCTTGGCGGCCTCTGCCGCGAGCAGCGCAGGCACCGCGCTGTCATCGACCTTGTTCTCGTTCCAGTAGTAGCTGCCATCTGCGGCCACGGTGAACAGGATGTTCTGCGGTTTCGTCTGCTCCGGCTCGCTGGTGGCCTGGGGCAGGTCGATGTTCACGGCGTGCTTCATCACTGGCACGGTAATGATGAAGATGATGAGGAGCACCAGCATGACGTCGACCAGCGGCGTCATGTTGATCTCGTTCATCACCTCATCGGGTTCGTCTTGGGTTCCGAAGGCCATGGTTTCATCCCTTCTTGAGCGGCACGATCGTCGCGTCGGTCGCCTGCACGCGGGCGCCGGTCACGAAGTAGGCGTGCAGATCGTGCGCGAAGCTGTTCAGCTTGGTCAGCACGAACTTGTTGCCGCGCACCAGCGCGTTGTAGCCCAGCACGGCGGGAATGGCGACCGCCAGACCCAGCGCCGTCATGATGAGCGCCTCGCCGATCGGGCCAGCAACCTTGTCGATGGTGGCTTGTCCGGCAGAACCGATGCTCATCAGCGCGTGATAGATGCCCCACACCGTGCCGAACAGGCCGATGAACGGCGCCGTCGAACCCACCGACGCCAGAATCGCCAGGCCCGATTGCAGGCGCGCGGTGAACTCGTCGATGCCGTTGCGCAGGGCGCGCGTGATCCAGTCGCTCACGTCGAGTGCGTCGTGCAGGTGCGCCTTGGTGTTGCGGTGGTGGGCGGCTGCCTCGCGGCCTTCCAGGGCCAAACCACGGAACGGATTGCTTTCGTCCTTGCCGAGCTTGTTGAGGGCCGTGGCGAAATCCTCGCTGTGCCAGAAATCCTGCGAGTGCTTCGCCAAGCGCTTGTATTTGATGACGTCGATCGCCTTGATGAAGATCACGATCCAAGATGCAAGCGACATGCCGACCAGCAGCACGGCGACGAACTTGGTCACGAAGTCACCCTGACTCCAGACGTTCATCAGGCCAAATTGGGAATCCATACGAAACTGCTCCAGAAAAATTAGTTGAGAACCCAGTTGATTGGCACGTTGAACTCCATCGGCTCAACGACCCCATTGCGTTTGCCCGGCACGTAGCGCCAACTCAGCACTGCCGTGCGAGCGGCCTCGTCGAGACGGTCGAAGCCGCTCGATTCGCGAATCGATGCGCTCTTCGGAAGCCCGTCGATCCCGATCAGCACGCGAACGATGGTTTTGCCTTGTTCTCCGAGCCGCTTGCTCATGGCGGGATAGACCGGCTTTGGGTTGTTCAGGTAGTCCGCGTTGGACGAAGGCAATTGCACCGCCGGCGGCGCCGGTGGAGCGGGCGGTGGCGCAGGCGGGGCGGGCGGCGCTGGGGGCGCGGGCGGCGCCGGCTGCGGCGGTGCCGGAGGCGGCGGTTCGACAACGCCGGTGGGCGCGCTCGGCGCCGGTGCGGGCGTGCGGACGGCCATTGGACGCGGCGGCGGCGGCGGTGCCTTCACCTCCTTGGGCCTTGGTGCGGGCGGTGGCGGAGGAGGCGGTGGGGGCGGTTCCTTCGGTTTGGGCGGCTCGATGAACTCGCTGAGGATCTGGACGGGAATTACGACCTCGGCGGCCTTGCGGATCAACCCGCTTTGCAGCGCCCAAAGTGCGGCCACATGGAAAAGCACCACGCTGCCTGCGATCAGCACGTTGCGGGACATGCCCAGTGTCGTGGGAGGAGGCGAAGAAAAGCGGTCGGACACGATTCACCCATCGATCAGGGTCTGCCGTCGGCAAACCCTACATGCAGCACAAACCGCTGTCTATTTGCGAAAAATCCACCAGACCGAGCCGGCGACGAAGATCAGGCTGCCAGCGAGTGCCGAGAAGAGTTCCATGCGTTGCTTTCCTGAATGGAAGTGGCAAGCTGGATCGCCCGGGTCCCGTCGCCGCGGTTCAGGGCCGCGACAGGGTGCGACGCGCTGCACTGCGCGACGACGTCGCGGGCGCAACCCTCGCACTGACCACATTGCGTGGCGACACCCAACTCGAACTGCACTTCGTCAAACGTCATCCCGGCGCGCGCATGGCGGGCGATTTCCCGGTCGGACACTCGGCGGCACACGCAGACGATCATGGTGGTGAAGGCGCTTTGGCTGGATGATTGAAGAAGCCTCGATTATAAATACGAATTCGTCGCATTTGCAATCGCTATTGCCCTTGGCGGCAATGGGACAAAGCGCGATCAGACCTCGGACCACATGCGCAACAGGTTGTGATAGTGGCCGGTCAGCGCCACCGTCTCCTCCATGTCGCCGACGCGGCCACGCAATTTCTGGATCGACTGGTCGAGCTCGAAGAGCATGGCGCGGCGCTGGTCGTCACGCACCATGCTCTGCAGCCAGAAAAAAGAGCAGATGCGCGCGCCACGCGTGACCGGGTGCACGCGGTGCAGGCTGCTCGACGGGTACAGGATCAGGTCGCCGGCCGGCAGTTTGACCTCGTGCGTGCCGTACGTGTCGACCACCTCGAGGTCGCCGCCGTCGTACTCCTCGGGCTCGCACAGGAACAGGGTGCACGACAGGTCGGTGCGCAATTGCAGCCCGGTGCCGGGCACCGAACGCACCGACCCGTCGACGTGCAGGCCGTAGTTCTCGCCGCCTTCATAGCGGTTGAAGAGCGGCGGAACGAACCGCAGGGGGAGCGCCGCCGAGAAGAAGGTCGGGTTCTTCGCGAGCGCCGCGAGGATGGTCTTGCCGAGGTCTCTCCCGACCGGTGAGAACTCAGGCAGTTGCCGGTTCTGCTTGACCTTGGCGCCTTGCTCGCCGACGGTCTCACGCCCATCGACCCAGGCGGCCGCATCCAGCGCCGCGCGCATTTCCCGCACCTGCGCTGGCGTCAGCACGCCGGGCACATGCAACATCATCTGGCACTCCTTCGTCCAAAAAAAAGCCCCGGCAGGGCCGGGGCTCGAGTGTCGCACCCGTGCGGATGCGGCCCGTTGCGTTGGATCAGAACTTGAAGTTCGCAGTCAGCAGCGCGGAGCGTGGCGTGCCGATCACGAGTCGGTTACCCGCGTTGTTGACCCGTGCCAGGTAGAACTTGTCGGCCAGGTTGTAGATGTTCAACTGGATCGAAACGTTCTTGTTGACTTCATAGCCAACCATGGCATCGAACACGGTGTAGCTCGGGATCTCCGGGAAGAACGTGGTCGACGTTGACGCCGCATTGGTGGTCGAACGCGCCTGGGTGTCAACGTAGCGCGCCCCGCCGCCCAGGGTCAGACCCATTGGCAGCTTGTAGGTCGTCCACAGCGTGGCGGTGACCTTGGGGGAGTAGCGAATCTGCGCACCGTTTTGCGTGGTGCTGGTGCGTGCGCCTTCGAGGATCTTGGTGTTGACGTTCGCAACGCCGGCGATGATTTGCCAAGCTGGCGTGATCTGGCCCACGGCGCTCAGCTCCAGCCCCTGGATGCGCGTCTTACCGTATTGCTCGGTCGTGCCGAACGCATCGACTTGAACCTGTTCGTTCTCGTTGGTCGTCTTGAAGAGCGCGCCGGTGAGCGCGAGCCGGTTGTCCAGCACGTCCCATTTGGTCCCGACCTCTGCAGTCTTGGCCTTCTGTGGATCAAGACTGGGATTGTTCACGTTTGTCGACACCGTGCCGTTGGCGGCGGTGGTGTTGCCCGCGAGTGCGAAATCCGATCCCGGTGGACGCGCCGAGGTGGCGTAGGCGGCGTAGATGCTGCCGTTGGACGCCGGCTTGTAGACGACCCCGACCTTGCCGGTGAGCAGGTTGTCCGAGCCGCTGAGGTCGGTGACGGCCTGGGAGCCGTTGGCCGCCGGCGCCGCGAGGCTGGTGTAGTCGGTCTTGTAGTGCTCGTAGCGCACGCCACCGTTGATCAGCCACTGGTCATTGAGCTTGATCGTGTCGAAGGCATAGAGCGCAGCGGTGTTGGTCTTGGCGCGCACGCGTGCGCCGTTGGGCGTGACGGGGACGAACGCACGGTTGATGTCGGGCGCGTACAGGCTTGTGTAGGGCTGGAACTGGGTCACGCCGTTGGTCACGATCGGCAGGCTGTTCGTTGCGTTGGCCTGTGCGGCCAGGGTCGAGCTTTTCTGCTCCTCGCGAGAAAACTCGGCGCCCGCGCTCAGCGAATGCTTCAAGCCGCCGAGCGTGAGATCCGCGGTCACGTTCGTCTGGTTGGTGAGGATTTCGTTTTCCTGCAACTTGCCCTGTGGCAGCAGGCGCACGAGCCAGCCGGCAGGGTTGGCCAGGTTGGGTGTGATGAGTCCGTTGCTGAACGGAGCCGTCAGTACCAGATCCTGTTTCGTACGGCCCCAGCGCGTGATGTTGCGCAGCGTGACGCCAGGAGCGATGTCGTGCTCGATCCGGGCGGTTGCCATGTCGGCACGCACGTCGTCATGGTCCGAGGTGTAGCCGTAATAGTTGCTGGTGTCGACGCGCGGGCCATTGCCGCCGATGCGCGCGAGCTGCGCGAGGTAGTAACCGTCCAGACCGATGGTAGGAAGGCCGCCGTCAGGCCGGTTCTTCTGATCCATGTAGAGGTAGGAAAAGTAAGCGCGCGTGGGTGTGCCCAGTCCGAAAGCCAGAGAAGGCGCGACGCCCCAGCGCTTGTTCTTCACTTCGTCTCGATCGACGATGCCGCCGTCTTGCCCCAGCAGGTTGAGACGGAATGCCCTCGTTCCGGTCTCGTCGAGCGAGCGGTTGATGTCGGCAGTCGCACGCTTTTGGCTGCCAGAGCCGACGCTCACCGTGCCTGCAACAAAGTTCTCCGCCGTTGGAAGCTTGGACGAAAGGTTGATGTAGCCGGTCGGCGCGCCTCGGCCGATGTCGGTGCCCGCCGGACCCTTGACGACTTCGATCTGCTCGATGTTGAAGACGTCGCGGGAGATCGTGCCCAGGTCACGGATGCCATCGACGAAGATGCTGCCGGAGGTGTCGAAGCCGCGCATGAAAACGGCATCGCCGGTGGACGTGTTTCCGTTTTCACCCATCTGGAAGGTGATTCCGGGCGTATTGCGCAAAGCCTCGGTCAACGTCGTCGCCCCTTGGTCGATCAGCACTTCCTTCTTGATGACGGTGATGGTCTGCGGTGTGTCAACCAGCGGCTGCGTGAATTTTGGCGACGACGCGGTGGTCGGCTTGTAGCTGTCGGCGGTCGCCTCGACCTTGACTTCGGACAGGCTGTTGGTCTGGGCACCGACGGGCATCGCGATCGCGATGAGGGTGGCAGCAGCGGCGCTCGTCAGTTGTGGAGTGGTGGAGCGCGCGTGCTTGCGGCTCTTGATGTATGACGCCATGGAGTTCTCCTCGGGAATTTTTGAACTCGACTGGCGGCACCGCTGTACATCCGCGTGCTGACTGCATGCGGCGAGGGCTTTGGCTGGGTGAGGCGAACTCTGCAAAGAGTGCGCGGCGCGATGATAATGATTCTTACTTGTAAGCGCGGAGATTTCTCACAATGAGTTGCATCTTCGCAACGGGCAGGGGAACTTCCGCGGCGATCCGGCGCCCGGGGCGCTTTGAAGCGCAGCTTCGGTGTTAGCTCGTGCTGGCCGTCTGCAACGGTGCTTGCCAGCCCCCGCCCAGGACGCGATAAAGGTCCACGGCCGAGGTGAGCCTCGAGAGCCGAATTTGCGCCAGCGCGTCCTGCGCACCGAACAGCGTTCGCTGCGCATCCAGCACGATCAGCAGCGTGTCGATACCCTCGCGGTAACGCAGCTCGGCCAGATCGAGCGTGCGCTGCGCCTGCGTGACGACCTGCAGCTGCGTCTGCTCCTGGCGGGCGTTGCGATCGGCGTTGCCGAGCGCGTCGTCGACTTCCTTCAGCGCGCCGCGGATGGCCTGGGCATAGCCCTCGACCAGCGCTTCACGCTGCGATCGCGACAGCTCGACCTGCAGACGCTGGCGGCCGTTGTCGAACAGGTTCTGCGCCAGCGACAGCCCGAGCGACGCCGCGCCGGTGCCGCCGGCCAGGCTCAGCAGCGCCGCGCTGCTGACGCCGCCACCGGCCGACAGCGAGAAGCTCGGCAACAAGGCCGCGCGTGCGGCAGCCACGTTGGCGTCTGCGGCGGCGAGGTCGGCCTCGGTCGATGCGAGGTCGGGTCGGCGCGTCAGCAACTCCGACGGCAGCCCCGGCGCGACGACCGGCGCCACCAGCTGCGTCAGCGCCTCGCCCTGGCCGGCATCGAAGCCCTGCGGCACGCGGCCGAGCAGCAGCGCCAGCGCCGACGCGGTCTGCCGCACCTGCACCTCCAGCGGCAACAGGGCGGTGCGCTGTTGCAGCACGGTCGTGGTCTGCTGCGACACGTCGAGCGGTGTCGCCACGCCGAAGCGCACGCGCGCCTCGACGATGCGCAGTACCCGCTCGGCGGTCGCCAGGTTCTGCCGCGCGATGGCCACGCGCTCGCGCGTCGAAAGCAGCTGGAAGTAGGTGGTGGCGACCGAGGCGGCCAGCGTGATGCGGGCGGTGTCGAGGTCGTAGCGGCTGGCGGCGAGCGAGGCCTGGGCACCTTGCACACCGGCGGCGAGGCGACCCCACAGGTCGACCTCGTAGCTCACGTTGAGCGAGACGCTGGTGGACTTGCGCGTGCCGCCACTGCCTTCGCTGCGGTTGGCAGAGCTGCCGACCGACGCCCCCACGCTCGGCAGCTGTGTCGCCCCGGCCAGCTGCAGCGCGATGTCGGCCTGGCGCACGCGCTGCGCGGCGATGCGCAAGTCGCTGCTGCCGGCCAGCGCTTCGGTGACCAGCGCTTCGAGTTGCGCCGAGCCGAAGGCGCGCCACCAGTCGATCGCCATTGGCGTCGACGATGCCGGCGCAGCTTCGTTCCAGGCCACGGGCATCGGTGCCAGCAGCACGGTGCGCGGCTCGCGCACGGCGCAACCGGTGAGCAGCATGAGCGTCGCAATGCCGGCGAGCGCCGGGCGAGAGCAGAAGGGCGAGAGAAGAGCGCGCATGGCAGAACCGTTTGTCATTCCGAAGCGAGGGCGACCACCGGGTCGAGCCCGGCGGCTTTCTTGGCCGGCAGGTAGCCGAAGACCAGGCCGGTGGCGAAGGCGCAGCCGAAGGCCAGCAGCACCGGCATCACCGCGTACTGCACCGGTGTGCCGAAGGCACCGATCACCGCGGCGGTGCCGAGCCCGAAGAAGACACCGATCGCGCCGCCGAGCGCCGACACCACGAGCGCCTCGATCAGGAACTGCTGGAGGATGTTGCGCATGCGCGCACCGGTTGCCATGCGAATGCCGATCTCGCGGGTGCGCTCGGTCACGCTCACCAGCATGATGTTCATCACGCCGATGCCGCCGACCAGCAGCGAGATGGCCGCGATCGAGCCCAGCAGGATCGTCATCGTGTTCTGCGTTTCGGTCGCGGCCTCGATGATCGACGCCATGTTGCGGATCTGGAAGTCGACCACGCCGTGGCGCTCGGTCAACAGCGACTCCACCGCGTCCTGCGTCTCGTCGATGCGCGAGGTGTCGGCCACCGCCACCGTCACGTTGCGCAGAAAGCGCTGGCCCGACAGGCGCAGCTGGCTGGTCGCGTAGGGCACCAGCACCACGTCGTCCTGGTCCTGCCCGGTGGGTGACGCGCCGCGCGGCGCCATCACCCCGACCACCTGGAAGATCAGGTTGTTGACCAGCACGAACTGGCCGATCGGCTCCTCGCCGTTCTGGAACAGCGCGTTCGCCACGGTCTGGCCCAGCACGGCCACCGTCGCGTAGTTGCTGTCGTCGTCTTCGCTGAAGAAGGTGCCGCGCGACACCTTCCATTGCCGTGCGATCGGGAACTTCGACGAGGTGCCCGTCACGCTGCTCGAGTAGTCGGCGCCGCCGAAGCGCAGTGTCGCGGTGCTGTTCTGCTCGGGGATGGCGGCCAGCACGTTAGGCACTTCCTTGTCGATCGCGACCACGTCGGCCTGCACCAGCGTGGCGGTGCTCGCAAAGCCGCGCTGGTTGGGCGCGCCCGGCCGCACCAGCAGCAGGTTCGAACCCATCGCACCGATGCGGTCGATCACCGCCTGCTTGGCGCCGTCGCCGATGGCCAGCATGGCGATCACCGACGCCACGCCGATCACGATGCCCAGCAGCGTGAGGATCGAGCGGAACACGTTGGCGCGCAGCGCGCGCAGCGCCGTCTTGGTGGCCTCCATCACGTCGGACAGATGGCTGATGCGCCCGGCCCGCGGCGCCCATTCGCCCGCGGCCTGCGCGTTGTCGGCCATCGACGGGCCGGGGTCGGACACCACGTCGCCGTCGCGCAGCTCGATCACGCGGTGGGCGTGTGCCGCCACTTCCGGCGCGTGGGTGATGAGGATCACCGTGTGGCCCTGGGCGGAAAGGTCCTTCAAAAGCCGCATCACGTCGGCGCCGCTCTTGCTGTCGAGCGCACCGGTCGGCTCGTCGGCCAGGATCACGCGGCCGCCGTTCATCAGCGCGCGGGCGATCGACACGCGCTGCTGCTGCCCGCCCGAGAGCTGGCTGGGCCGGTGGTGGCCGCGCTCGGCCAGGCCGAGCATCGCCAGCAGTTCGGTGGCGCGTGCATGGCGATCGTGCGGTGGCACGCCGGCGTACACCGCGGGCACTTCGACGTTGTCGGTCGCGGTGCCGGTGGCGATCAGGTTGTAGCTCTGGAACACGAAGCCGAAGGCTTCGCGCCGCAACTCGGCCAGTTCGTCGCGGTCGAGCCCTGACACGTCGCGGCCCATGAAGCGGTAGCTGCCGGTGCTCGGCCGGTCGAGGCAGCCGAGGATGTTCATCAGCGTCGACTTGCCCGAGCCCGACGCGCCCATGATCGCGACCAGCTCGCCGGGGAATATCTCCAGGTCGATGCCGTGCAGCACCTCGACCGCGAGATCGCCGTTGCGGTAGGTCTTGGTGACGCCCTTCAGCGCGATCAGCGGCGTGGCGGGCGCGGCCGTCGACGTGCTCACCGGCGTGCGCCTCCGGCGGGTGCGCCTGCCCCCATCCCTGGCGGCGCGCCGAAGCCCGGCGCCTGCGCGGCGGCGGCGCGGCGCGGCGTGTCGGCCTGCTTGAGGCCCGCGACCACGCGTTCGCCTTCTTCCAGGCCGGAGAGGATCTGCGCCTGCACGCGGTTGCTCACGCCGACCGTGACTTCGCGCTCGGCGATGCTGCCGTCGGCGGCGGCGACCTTGACGGTCGCCTTGCGCGGGCCGCGTGCGCCCGCCGTGCCCTGGGCGCCTTCCTGGCGCTGCGCACGCAGGCGCTGGCGCTGCTCTTCGCTCGGGCCGGCACCGCGCTGGCGCTCTTCGCCGCCGGGCCGACGACGTTCGCCGGGGGGCGAAGCGTTGGCCGGTTCGGGAGCGGGCGCGGCGGCCGCCGCTGCGGCGGCCGGCGCCGCAGCGCTCGCCGATGCCGATGCCGCGGATGCTGCGGGCGTTGCTGGCGCACCGGCGGACGGGTCACGCCGGCCCTGCGGCGCGCGCTGCATCGTGAGCGCCGACATCGGCACCACCAGCGTGTCGCGTGCTTCGGCCACCACGAAGAAGACCTGCGCCGTCATCTGCGACATCAGGCTGCGGTTGGCGTTGGCCACGTCGAACAGCGCGTTGTAGAGCACCACGTTGTTGGTCACGGTGGGCGTCGGCTCGACCTTCTTGAGCTGGCCGTACCAGCGACGGCCCTGGCTCCCGAGCGTGGTGAAGTACGCCTGCATGCCGGTGCGCAGCTTACTCACGTCGGCTTCCGACACCTGCGTCTGGATCGTCATCGTGCTCTGGTCGGCGATGCGCAGGATGGTGGGCGCCGACTGGTTGGTGTTGAGCGTCTGGCCCTGCTTGGCCGTGATGCTGACCACCGTGCCGGCCATCGGCGCGTAGATCTTGGTGTACTTCAGGTTGGCCGCCTCGATGCGCATGCTCGCCTGCGTCTGCTCCATCTGCGCCTTGAGCGTATTGATCTGGGCGCGCGTGGTCTTCACGGTCGTGTCGGCGTTCTGCACGAGTTCGAGCGTGGTGGCTTCGGCCGACATCAGGTTCTTCTGCCGCTGCAGGTCGCGTTCGGCCTTTTCGAGGTTCACCTGGTTCTGCGCCAGCTGGGCGCCTTGCGCGCGCAGGTTGGCCTGGCTGGCTTCGACCCGCGCGGCCGACTGCTCGGCATCGATCTCGGCGAGCAGCTGCCCCTCGGTCACGTCGTTGCCCACCTCGACATGAATCTTGCGCAGCTGGCCCGAGACCTGGGCGCCGACGTCGACGTAGTCGCGCGGCTGCAGCGAGCCGGTGGCGCTCACCAGGTCTTCGAGGTCGACCCGCTGCACCGTCGCGAACACGTAGTCGGGGCCCTTGGCGTTGGCCGCCGACCAGTGCTGCCAGCCGAACCCGCCCGCGGCGGCCACGGCGACGATGGCGGTCAAGGTGAGCAAGGCCGGGCGCAGGCGGCGGCGGGGACGGGCGGCGTCATTCATGGCGAAGGGTCGGTAACGAAAGGGCGCCCGACATGGGCAGACGCAGCATCGCTACCGAATGTAAATAGCGCCATGCCCGCTCTGTAAAGACGCGGTCAAGCGCGCCGGTTTCAGTAGACGTCGCGGCGGTAGCGACCGCTGGCGATCAGCGCGCGCACCGTGGCATCGCCGGCCACTTGGCGCAGCGCGGCATCCACCCCACCGGCCATGCCCTGCAGGCTGCCGCAGACGTAGATGGCCGCATCGCGCGCGAGCCAGGCCTGTACCTCGTCGCCGAGCTGCAGCAGCCGATGCTGCACATACAGCCGCTCGGGCTGGTCGCGCGAAAACACCATGTCGAGCCGGCGCAGCACGCCGCTGGTTTGCCAGCTCTCGAGTTCGGCACGGCAGAGAAAGTCGTGCGCTGCGTGGCGTTCGCCGAACAGCAGCCAGTTCTCGTGATGGCCGGCGGCAGCGCGCGCGCGCAGGTGGCCGCGCAGGCCGGCCAGGCCGGTGCCGTTGCCGATCAGGATCAGCGGGCGCTCGGTATTGTCCTCGAGTCGGAAGTTGCGGTGCGGCCGCACCCGCATCGCTACGGAGTCTCCGAGCGAGAGGGTGGAAGTCAGCAGGCCGGAAGCTGCACCCAGCGTGCCGTCGGGGTGGCGCTCCTGGCGCACCACCAGCTGCAGCTCGCCGTCCACAGGAACGGAGGCGATCGAATAGTCGCGCGGCCGCGTCGGGTCGCCCGACAGCGCCACCTGCGCCAGGTCGCCGGATTCCCAGTCGAGCGCGGTGCCGGGCGGCGGCTTCAGGCCGAGGTGGAACACCGGCCCGCCATCGCTGCCCGGGTTGAGCCGTTCGCGCGCAACCAGCCGCCAGGGGACGAAGGCCGACGCGGCAACGGCAGCGTCGTCCCCGCTGCCGCCCCATTGCGCGTGCCATTCGGCCAGCGTGGCCGCGTCGGCGTTGTCGACCTCGATGCGAGGTGCCATCGGGACGGCGCCGGTGGATTGCAGCCACGCGTCGAGCGCGCGGCCGAAGCCGCAGAACTGTGCGTACTGCCGGTCGCCGAGCGCCAGCACCGCATACCGCAGCGATGGCAGCAACGGCAACGCTTCGCGCGTGCCCATCAGCTGCTCGGTGAACACGCTGGCGCCATCGGGCGCATCGCCTTCGCCATAGGTGCTGGCGATGAAAAGCGCGCGCTCGGCGCCGTGCAGTGTGGCCGCGTCCAGCGCGTTGAGCGACATGACGCGCACGGGCGTGCCCTGGGCGTGCAGTGCCTTGCCGGTCTGCCAGGCGATGGCTTCGGCCTGGCCGGTCTGGCTGGCGAAGAGCACCAGCATCGGAGATTGCGCGCCGTCGCCCGCCAGCGCTGCCGCCGCACGTGCGTCGGCGGCGTGACGGCGACGTTGCCGCCGCCAGATGGCCAGGCACATTGCGGCATAGGCGAACACCGTGAAGCCTGCGCCTCCGAGGCGCACCACGAGCTCGTTCATCGCGTCAGCGCTGCAAGGACGCGCGGGGCGAGGTGCGACCGAACGTCGTCATGCCGTGCGCACCTGCCACGCGTGGCTGGCGATGGCGCGGGGGCCCGCGACGTCGCGACTGACGAACAGCGCGGCGATGTCGTGACGCTGTGCAAACGCGAGACCTTCGGCCGCGCCCAGCACCGCCAGCGTGGTGGCCAGCGCGTCCGCGTGCATGCATTGCGGGTGCAACACGGTGACGGACGAGAGGTCCGGCGCTGCCGGCTCGCCACTGCGCGGGTCGATGGTGTGCGACCAGCGCCGGCCCGCCTGTTCGTGGGCATGCCAACGGTCGCCGGATGTCGCGACGGCCAGGTCGCACAGGCTGAGAGGCGGCAGCGTGTCGATCAGGGTGTCGAGCCGCACGCGCCAGGGATGGCCGCCGGTGCGCTGGCCGCATCCCTTCAACTCGCCGCCGATCTCCACGAGGAAGTCACGCAGCCCGATGGCCTGCAGCGCATCGGCCACGTGATCGACCGCGAAGCCCTTGGCGATGCCGGAGAGGTCGAGCCACAGGCCGCCCTGCTGGGTGATCCGGCCCGTCGCGGGATCGAATGCAAGGCGCCGCCAGCCGACGCGTTCGCGCGCCGCCGTCAGGGCGGCAGGCGAGGGCGGCGACAGGGCCGGGTCGGCGTGCGCGCCGAAACCCCACAGCGCGACCAGCGGGCCGACGGTCGGATCGATTGCGCCGTCGCTGGCCTCGGCCCAGTGCAACGCGCACGCCAGCACTTCAGCGAAGGCGCTCGGCAAGGCATGGCGGCTGCCCGGTTGAGCGTTGTTGTACCGGCCGATGTCCGAGTCCGGCTCCCAGGTGCTCATCTGCGCGATCACGCGATCGAGCGCCTGCGTGACGGCGGCCTGCACCGTCGCATGCGGCAGCATCGCCGGGTTGTCGAACTTGAGCGACCAGCTGGTGCCCATGGTGCGTCCGGCCAACGTCTGTAGGCGGGCCGGATCGGCTGCGCGTGGCACCACCGCGTTCGCGTAGCCGCCAGCACGCCAAGTGGCGAAGGAAGGACGCACCGGCGAGTTCACTGTCGGAATGCTCAGGGCATCACTTCCACGGTGGCCGCGTAGCTCAGCCGGCGTTCCTTGGCCTGCGGCATCGTGGTCTTGCTGTCCTTGGTGCTGACGTCGATCCAGTACATGCCGGCTTCGGGCCAGGTCACGCTGAACTGGCCCTTTTCGTCGGTCTTGACCTTCACCTCGGCCAGCTTGTCACGGTATTGCGTATTGCCTGCCGTCACGGTGACGTCAAGGTCCTTCGCCGGCTGTCCATCGACATGCAGCGCGAAGGTGGCCTTCTCGCCCTTGGCGAGGTCGGTCAGGGCGCCGGCGCTCGACACCATTTCCAGGCCCTGGCCGATGGCCTTGGGCACCGACGGCTTGCCCACGGTGACGAAGGTCTCGATGCGGCCCACCGACTGGGTAACGACCACTTCCGTCGCGTCCGCAGGAATGTCCTTGGCGAGCGATTCGGCGGTGCCGCGCGCGCGCTTCTGCTGGCCGGTGGCCTTGTCCTTCCAGCTCGCCGAAGCACCGCCGTTGACGACCGCGATGCGGTAGGTGCCCGGCGTGGCCACGGGCACGTCGAACACGCTGCGGCGCTTGAGCCTGGTTTCGGACTCGGGCTTGATGGCGCTGCCGTCGGGCGCAGTGATCTGCAGGTTTTCGAGTCGCATCGGTGCGTGGTTGGCCACGAACAGGTCGTTGGAAATCGCGGCGTCCACCGAAATCACGTCGGGCTTCGACAGCACCGTGGTCGAGGGCAGCAACCAGGCGTTGTGCGCATGCGCGACGCCGAACGTGGCGGTCATGGCCGTGGCGAGGGCGATGGTGCGGAGAGAGATGTTCATGTCGATGTTCAGGTGATGGGGTGAAACGGAAAAGCTCAGGGCTTGAGTTCGAGTTTGATTTCGCCCAGTTCACTGCTTCCGCTGGCGCTTTGCAGGTCGGCCTTGGCAGGCGGCCATTGGAAGGGAATCGTCACCACCTCGCGGCCGCCCACTTCGCGCGCGGCCTCGACCACGAACTTGTAGGCGCCGGGCGTCAGCTTGGCGGTCGCTGCATCGGCGAGGGTGATCGGGTGCTTGCCGGCGGGCTTGGTCGCGCCGGTCACGCCGTCGATCGGAACTTCGAGGTCACGTCCGGTGCGCCGCCACCACTGGCGCAGGTCCTTCAGCCACTTCGTGCCTTCGCCCTCGGGGTTGTTGGTGCGGGTCCGCACGTCGTACCAGACGGCGACCGTGGCCGCCACGCTGTTGTCCGCCCGCTCGATCCACGCGGCCACGTAGGGGCGGTGGTATTCGGAGGTGTTCAGTCGCGGCACCTCGATGTTGGCGGCGAGACCGGCTGCCAGTGCAGGTGCACCGAACAATGCGGCGAGCGCGGGAACGGCCAGGGAGTAGCGGACTTGCACGGAGGAGCCTTTCTGTCGGACGGACTAATGGATGAACAGCAGCGCGAGCAGCACCGGAATGACCAGGCCCATCCCGACCATCGGCCAGGTGAAGGGCCGGTTGCCGGCGTGCATCTTGAGGATGAAGAGGCCGGTGATCGAAAAGACCAGGGTGGCGGCCGCGAAGATGTCGATGAACCAGCTCCAGGCCTCTCCGGTGTGGCGGCCCTTGTGCAGGTCGTTGAAATAGGAGAGCCAGCCGCGGTCTGTGCGCTCGTACTCGACCTCGCCGTCGGCGAGGCTCAGTCGCAGCCATGCATCGCCGCCGGGGCGGGGCATCGACAGATAGATCTCGTCGTCCGACCATTCGGCCTCGCCGGCGGAAGTGTCGATCTGCCAGGTCTTCTTGAGCCAAGCCTTCAGCTCGGCGGGCAATTCGGCCTTGCCTTTGGTCGCCGTCTTCACCGTCGCCGCCTGCTTCTCCAGGCGTTCACGCAAGGCGTTGTCGACCGTGGCGCGCAAGCTCGTGATGCGGGGTTTGGCCTCGATCTGCGACGCGTGATTCAGCGTGAAACCGGTCACGCTGAACAGGATCATCCCGATGAGGCACAGCGCCGAACTGACCCAATGCCATTCGTGCAAGGTCTTGAGCCAGTAGGCCCTGCGGCGGTTGTCTGTAGGAGCGGCGGTCATCTGGAGGGCTGGATTCTGCCCTACAAATGAGAATGAATGCTATTTGTATTGTGTCTAGACCCGCGAGAAAGGCTGCGTGACGCCACGCCGCGGCGGAGCTTCATGCTGCGATTTCGATAGCATGTGAAGTTGCGTAAAGCACCAACGAAAAAGCGGGACCGAAGCCCCGCTCAAAGTGACATCCCAGGGTCGACGCTTTACTGAAGTTCGCCCATCTGCGACTGCAGGTAATTCTGCACGCCGACCTTGGTGATCAGTTCGATTTGCGTTTCCAGGAAGTCGATGTGCTCCTCCGTGTCGTCCAGGATCTTCTGGAGGAGATCGCGCGACACATAGTCGCGCACCGTCTCGCAATGCGCGATGCCGGCCTTGATGGTGGCTTGCGCTCCGTACTCGGCCTTCAGGTCGCAGGCCAGCAATTCGGGAACGTCTTCGCCCACGTTGAGCTTTGCAAGATCCTGCAGGTTGGGCAGGCCGTCGAGCATAAAGATGCGGTCCATCAGCCAATCGGCATGCTTCATCTCGCCGATCGATTCTTCGTATTCCTTCTTGGCAAGCTTGTCCAGGCCCCAGTGCTTCAGCATGCGGTAGTGCAAGAAGTACTGGTTGATCGCGGTGAGCTCGTTCTTGAGCTGCGCCTGGAGATGCTCGATGACTTGTGGGTCGCCCTTCATGATCTTTTTTCCTTGTTCTAGAAGCAGCGATTGTCCCGGTGGCGACCCAGGACTAGCAAGCAATCCCATGCGCGAGCGGTCTGCATGCGTACGAGGGTGATAGGCGTTCGTATTGGGGGTGCGCGTCGATTCCAAGTTCATAGGCCTCGCCCATACGTTCGATAGCGCAAGTCTATCTAAAGAGGCAATTTGGTAGGTATACTCATGGCTCACCATTCTTCATCTGCACAGCCAAGGAAGCACCATGTCCCTGATCAACACCCAAGTCCAACCCTTCAAAACGCAGGCTTATCTCAACGGCAAGTTCATCGACGTTTCCGACGAAACGCTGAAGGGTAAATGGTCGGTGCTGATCTTCATGCCGGCCGCCTTCACATTCAACTGCCCGACCGAGGTGGAAGACGCTGCCGACAACTATCCGGAGTTCCAGAAGCTGGGTGCCGAGGTCTACATCGTGACCACCGACACGCACTTCTCGCACAAGGTTTGGCACGACACGTCGCCGGCCGTCGGCAAGGCAAAGTTCCCGTTGGTGGGTGACCCGACGCACACGCTGACCAACGCGTTCGGCGTGCACATTCCCGAAGAAGGCCTGGCTCTGCGCGGCACCTTCGTGATCAACCCGGACGGCATCATCAAGACCGCCGAAATCCACTCGAACGAGATCGCTCGCGACGTGAAGGAAACCCTGCGCAAGCTCAAGGCCGCCGTGTACACCGCTGCGCACCCGAACGAAGTCTGCCCCGCCAAGTGGAACGATGGTGACAAGACCATTGCGCCGTCTTTCGACCTCGTCGGGAAGATCTAAGCGCCTTGCGGACGACGCCCGGGTGCTCGCACATCCGGGCCTTTTTTGCCCCATCTGATAGTTTTAAGTTATCGAAAGTGAGTCTCCCATGCTCGACGCAGCCACCAAAGCCCAACTGAAGAGTTACCTCGAACGTGCCACGCAGCCGATCGAGATCGTCGCCTCGCTCGACGACAGCAAGGCCTCTGGCGAAGTGCTGTCGTTGCTCAAGGACGTCTCCGAATCGTCGCCGCTGGTCACGCTGACCGAAAGCCGCGACGACAATCATCGCAAGCCGTCGTTCTCAATCAATCGCCCGAGTGAAAACCACGGGCCGCGCTTCGCCGGCTTGCCCATGGGCCACGAATTCACGTCGCTGATCCTCGCGTTGCTGCAGATCGGCGGCTACCCCCCGAAGGTGGAGCAGGAAGTGCTCGACCAGATCCGCGCGCTCGACGGTGATTTCGAATTCGAGATCTATGTCTCGCTGACTTGCCACAACTGCCCGGACGTGGTCCAGGCATTGAATGTGATGGCGGTGCAGAACCCCCGCATCCGCGCCACCATGATCGAAGGCGGCACCTTCCAGGACGAAGTCAAGGAACGCCAAATCATGGCCGTGCCGACCGTTTTCCTGAACGGCACCGAGTTCGGACAGGGCCGCATGAGCCTGGAAGAAATCCTGGCCAAGATCGACACCAGCGGCGTCGAGCGCGAGGCCAAGAAGATCGATGCCAAGGACCCGTTCGACGTGCTGATCGTCGGTGGTGGCCCGGCAGGCGCTGCGGCGGCTGTGTACGCCGCGCGCAAGGGCATTCGCACTGGTGTCGCGTCGGAGCGCTTCGGCGGCCAGGTGCTCGATACGCTGGGCATCGAAAACTTCATTTCAATCAAGGAAACCGAAGGGCCGAAGTTCGCCATCGCGCTCGAAGAGCACGTGCGGGCCTACGACGTGGACATCATGAATCTGCAGCGTGCTGCGGCGTTGGTGCCGGGCCAGGACTACGTCGAAGTCAAGCTGGAAAGCGGAGCCTCGCTGAAGAGCCGGACGGTGATCATCTCGACGGGAGCGCGCTGGCGCAATATCAACGTGCCCGGTGAGCATGAGTACAAGAACAAGGGTGTGGCGTACTGTCCGCACTGCGATGGCCCGCTCTTCAAAGGCAAGCGCGTTGCCGTCGTTGGCGGTGGCAATTCGGGCGTGGAGGCGGCGATCGACCTGGCCGGCATCGTCGGCCACGTGACGCTCATCGAGTACGACCAACAATTGCGCGCCGACGAGGTGCTGCAGCGGAAGCTGCGCAGCCTGAAGAACGTCGACGTGTTCACCAACGCGCAGACCACGGAGATCACCGGCGAGCAGACTGTCAACGGCTTGATCTACAAGGACCGCGCGAGCGGCGATCTGCATACGGTCGCTTTGGAGGGCGTTTTCATCCAGATTGGCCTTGTTCCGAACACCGACTGGCTCAAGGGCGTGGTCGAACTGTCGAAGCACGGTGAGATCGTCGTCGACGCGAAGGGTCAGACGTCGGTGCCGGGCGTGTTCGCTGCGGGGGATGCTACGACGGTGCCTTTCAAGCAGATCATCATCGCGGCGGGCGATGGCGCGAAAGCCGCGTTGAGCGCGTTCGATCACTTGATCCGCACACCGATGCCGGTTGTCGAATCGGCACAGGTCGACGCTGAGGCTGTGCTCGCGTGAGGCAAAGCAGCACGGTTTGACCAAGTAAAAGGCCACCGGGCGGTGGCCTTTTTCACGTCAGTAGGTCAGCCGTTGCGGCTGCAATTCTTGCAGGATGGTGGTGGCAATTTCCTCGATCGACTTGGTCGTCGTGCTGAGCCAGCGAATGCCGGCGCGCCGCATCATCGCTTCGGCCTCGCTCACTTCATGGCGGCAGTTTTCTAGACTCGCATAGCGCGAATTGGGTCGGCGCTCGTTGCGGATTTCGCTCAGCCGTTCTGGCTGGATCGTGAGACCGAACATCTTCTTGCGATGCGGCATGAGTGCCGGCGGCAACTGACGTCGGTCGAAGTCTTCGGGAATGAGCGGGTAGTTGGCCGCCTTCAGGCCGTGCTGCATGGCCAGGTAGAGCGAGGTCGGCGTCTTGCCGCTGCGACTGACGCCCACCAGGATGACGTCGGCGCCCTGGAGGTCGCGGTTGCTCTGACCATCGTCGTGCGCCAGGCTGAAGTCGATGGCCGCAATGCGCGCGTTGTATTCCTTGCTCTTGCTCACGTCGCTGAAGCGGCCGATGCGGTGGTTGGACTTCATCGCCAGCTCGATTTCGAGTGGCCGCACGAAGGTGCCGAACATGTCGAGCAGCATGCCCTTGCACCCGGTTTCGATCACCTCCAGCACCTCCATGTTCGCCAGCGTGGTGAAGACGATCGGCCGCTGCCCCTCGACCTCCGCGGTGTGGTTGATCTGCCGCACCGCCTGATGGGCCTTGTCCACCGTGTCGGTGAAGGGCAGCCGGATGTGCCTGGGCTTGATCTCGAACTGGGCCAGCACGGCATTGCCGAAGGTTTCTGCAGTGATGCCGGTGCCGTCGGAGACGAAGAAGACAGAGCGTGTGGTCATGGTTTGGCGATTTTGTCCTTCGGCACGCCCAATAAGGGCGCGCCTACAATCCGGCCCATTATCGAGAATCGGCCCGCCTGGGCCACCTTTTCTCGGCATCCGAATTCTCTCCATGCCCACCGCGCCTGCACCTAGAGCAACAAGAACGATCCTGCAGCGCCGTCCGCATGCAGCAACGGTTTCAACTTCTGGAGCTTTCCCATGTCTGCACTCTTCGACGCGACCGCCTTGGTCGTACCGTTTGAAAACCTGAGGATGACCGACGTCGAGTCGGTCGGCGGCAAGAACGCCAGTCTCGGTGAGATGATTTCGCAGTTGCCGCAGGGCGTGCGCGTGCCGACTGGCTTTGCGACCACGGCGCATGCCTTCCGCCAATTCCTTGCGCATGACGGGCTGACTGAGAAGATCAGCAAGCGCTTGGCCGCGCTCGATACCGAAGACGTGCGCGCCTTGGCCGCGGCTGGCGCCGAGATCCGCGCCATGGTCGAAGCCCAGCCATTTCCGGCCGACCTGCAGAAAGCCATCGGCGAGGCGTTTGCCACGTTGAGCGCTGGCAATCCTCAAGCCAGCTTCGCCGTACGTTCTTCCGCCACCGCGGAAGACTTGCCCGACGCCTCGTTCGCAGGGCAGCAGGAGACCTTCCTGAACGTGGTCGGGATCGACGACGTGCTGCACAAGATGAAGGAGGTCTTCGCCTCCCTCTACAACGATCGCGCCATCAGCTACCGCGTGCACAAGGGCTTCGCGCACGATGTGGTCGCGTTGTCGGCTGGTGTTCAGCGAATGGTTCGTTCAGATCTGGGAGCGGCCGGCGTCATGTTCACCATCGACACCGAATCCGGCTTCGAAGACGTCGTGTTCATCACCTCGAGCTATGGCCTCGGTGAGACCGTGGTGCAAGGGGCCGTCAATCCGGACGAGTTCTACGTGCACAAGCCGATGCTCAAGGCCGGCAACCGCGCCCTTATCCGTCGCAACCTGGGCTCCAAACTGATTCAGATGGAGTTTGCGACACCCGAGGAGAAGGCGGCCACTGGCAAGCTCGTGAAGACCACGGACGTCAAGGCCGAATTGCGCAACCGCTATTCGCTGAGTGACGACGACGTCGAGCAACTGGCGCGCTACGCGCTGGTGATCGAGGAGCATTACGGTCGGCCGATGGACATCGAATGGGGCAAGGACGGCACCGACGGGCACCTCTACATCCTGCAGGCGCGTCCTGAAACCGTGAAGAGCCAGCAGCAGGGCAAGGCCGAGCAGCGCTACAAGCTGCTGGGAAAGGGCGCGGTGCTGGCCGAAGGCCGTGCCATCGGTCAGAAGATCGGCACCGGGCCGGTCCGTCTGGTCTACAACATCAGCGAGATGGACAAGGTCCAGGCCGGCGACGTCCTGGTCACCGACATGACCGACCCCAACTGGGAACCGGTGATGAAGCGTGCTGCTGCCATCGTGACCAACCGCGGTGGCCGCACCTGCCACGCAGCCATCATCGCGCGCGAACTTGGCATTCCGGCGGTGGTCGGATGTGGCGATGCGACCGATCTGCTCAAGGAAGGCACGCTCGTGACGGTGAGCTGTGCCGAAGGCGACACTGGCTTCATCTACGACGGGCTGCTCGAGACCGAAGTGACCGAGGTGCAACGCGGTGAGATGCCGCCGATCGACCTCAAGATCATGATGAACGTCGGCAATCCACAGCTGGCATTCGACTTCGCGCAGCTGCCGAACCATGGCGTTGGCCTGGCGCGGCTCGAGTTCATCATCAACAACAACATCGGCGTCCACCCCAAGGCGATCCTCGACTACCCGAACGTCGATCCGGACTTGAAGAAGGCCGTTGAGTCTGTGGCGCGTGGTCATGCATCGCCCCGTGCGTTCTATGTCGACAAGGTGGCAGAAGGCATCGCGACCATCGGTGCCGCCTTCTGGCCCAAGCCGGTGATCGTGCGCCTGTCGGACTTCAAGTCCAACGAGTACCGCAAGCTGATTGGCGGCAGCCGCTACGAGCCTGAGGAAGAGAACCCGATGCTGGGTTTCCGCGGTGCGGCGCGCTACCTGAGCGCCGACTTCGGCGAGGCGTTCGCGATGGAGTGCGAGGCGATGAAGCGCGTTCGCAACGACATGGGCCTGACGAATGTGCAGATCATGGTGCCCTTCGTGCGGACGCTCGGCCAGGCTGAGCGCGTGACGGCGCTGCTGGGCGAACACGGCCTCAAGCGCGGCGAGAACGAACTCAAGATCATCATGATGTGCGAGGTGCCTAGCAACGCCATCTTGGCGGACGAGTTTCTTCAGTACTTCGACGGTTTCTCGATCGGCTCCAACGACCTTACGCAACTGACGTTGGGCCTGGACCGCGATTCGGGGTTGGAACTGCTGGCGGCGGACTTCGACGAGCGCGACCCCGCTGTCAAGGCCATGCTGAGCCGGGCGATCAAGGCTTGCAAGACGCAGGGCAAGTACGTCGGCATCTGCGGGCAAGGGCCGAGCGACCATCCGGACTTCGCCCTGTGGCTGGCGAACGAAGGCATTGAATCGATTTCGCTCAATCCCGACAGCGTGATTGACACCTGGAAGCAATTGGCGCAGCGCTGAAGCGCCGGGCGGAATCGTGGCGCGCCTGGTCGGCGCCACGATGCTCTTGGCACGACCTTGACGCATTTCCGTACAAGGCAGTGACAACTTGAAACAATTTCTGTTTTGGTGTCAACTGCCCCATCGAGACACAAGCGTTGAGGGGCACCATGATTCTTCTGAAGACAGAGACGGGGCAGCAGGTATTCAAGGACCGGTCGGTCAGGCTCACGCCGCGCCAGCGTTCGGCATTCATCCTGTTCGACGGCAAGCGATCTGTCGATGAAATTCTTTCGTCCTGCGTGGGCGTAGCGACAGAAGACGTCGATCAGATGATCTCGCTCGGTCTGCTGGAGCCGGTTGGCACGGCGTCCCCCGCGGCGCTATCACCGCGGGTGGAGGGTGCTGCGTTGCTCGGCACGACGTATGCCTCTACAGAGTCTGGAACTGCAGCCCGCGTGAACGAAGGCGGCGTCTCTTCGCAGCAGCGCTACAAGGATGCCTATCCTGTCGCGACCCAGTTGACCGGCGCTTTAGGACTGCGCGGGTTTCGGCTCAATCTGGCTGTGGAGGGCACCGGGTCCTATGACGAATTGCTCGCCTTGGCACCCAAGATCCGTGCCGCGGTCGGCCCGGAAAAGGCCGCAACGCTCGACCGTGCACTCGGCCTTTGAAGAGCTTCACTGCAGGGCTCAGAAGGCCAGCGCAGTCGCTGACTGCTATAATCGCCGGCTTTGCCTTGCCACACTGCGCCGACGCTGCGGGTGGCTTTATCCCTTCTACGGAAGACCCACAAGGAGTGCCATGCGTCATTACGAAATCATTTTGCTGATCCATCCGGATCAGAGCGAGCAAGTTCCTGCCATGCTGGAACGCTACAAGGGCCTGATCACGGCCGGCGGCGGAAAGATCCACCGCGTTGAAGACTGGGGCCGCCGTCAGCTGGCCTATCAGATCAACAAGCTCAACAAGGCGCACTACCTGTGCGTGAACATTGAGGCCGAACAAGCCGTGATGGCAGAACTCGAACACGCGTTCAAGTTCAACGACGCTGTGCTGCGTCACCTGACCGTTCAGAAGAAGAAGGCCGATACCGGTCCGTCTTCGATGATGAAGACGGTCGAGCGTGAAGAGGCCCGCAAGGCCCAGCAGGCCGAATACGCTGCCAACAACAACTGATGGTGTGACCCCGGCTGCTACGGCCAACCAGCTTCTGCTGACGGCCCATGTTGCCGAACTCGGTGCCTTGCGGTTCACGCCCGCCGGTCTGCCCGCTCTGGATCTGAAGCTCGAACACGAGTCGAAGGTCATAGAGGCTGGCAAGCCCCGGCAGGTCAAGGCGGCCCTCAAGGCCGTCGCCTTCGGCGCAGTGGCCGAAAGGCTCGCAACGCAGGCGTTGGGAAGTCTCTGGCGATTCAGGGGTTTTCTGGCGACGTCGGGAACGGCAAAGCATCCGGTGCTTCACATCCAGGATTTTCAGCAAGATTAATTTTCGAAGAGAGGTCCTCCAATGGCCACGTTCAAGAAATTCAACAAAGACAAGCGCCCCAAGCGCAACACCCAGTCGCTGCTGTTCAAGCGCAAGCGTTTCTGCCGCTTCACCGTCGCTGGCGTCGAAGAGATCGACTACAAGGACATCGACACGCTGCGCGACTTCATCAGCGAGAACGGCAAGATCATTCCCGCACGCCTGACTGGCACGCGCGCGATTTACCAGCGTCAGCTCAACACCGCGATCAAGCGTGCACGCTTCCTCGCGATGGTGCCGTACAGCGATCAACATCGCGTCTAAGGGAAGAACCACCATGCAAGTCATTCTTTTGGACAAAGTCGTCAACCTCGGCACCTTGGGCGAAATCGTCAAGGTCAAAGACGGTTACGCACGCAACTTCCTGATCCCGTCGGGCCGCGCCCGTCGCGCCACGGAAGCCAACAAGGCCGAGTTCGAAGCCAAGCGCGTCGAGCTCGAAAAAGCGGCTGCCGCCAAGCTGGCCGATTCGCAAGCTCAGGGCGAAAAGCTCTCCGGCACCTCGGTCAAGATCACGCAGAAGGCCGGTGTCGACGGTCGTCTGTTCGGTTCGGTGACCAACGCCGACATCGCCGAAGAGCTCAACAAACTCGGCTACAAGGTCGTGAAGTCGCAAGTGCGCATGCCCAACGGCCAGATCAAGGTCGTCGGCGACAGCACGGTCAGCGTTGCACTTCACACCGACGTGCTCGTCGATATCACTGTCACGGTGTACGGCGAAACTGCCTGAGCTCCGGACTCGCGCCTCGGCGCGACATGAAAAGCCGCCTTCGGGCGGCTTTTGTTTTTTCGCTCAACGTTATCCCGCGTTCTCCCGATGCTGTGCACAGGGTTTTGCACAGGCCGCGCACAGCTTGTGCTTGGACACAAACGGGGTGGGGGGCGTAGCATTCAAGAGCACCGCAAAGAGGCCCATGTCCGCAGTTTTTTCCTATGCAGAGAACGATCCGTCGCAGGATCGACAAATTGCGCAGTTGCGCGTTCCACCGCATTCCATCGAGGCCGAATCGAGCGTGCTGGGTGGCCTGTTGCTCGACAACGGCGCCTGGGACCGCATGGGTGACCTGCTGGTCGACAGCGACTTCTATCGCCATGAACACAAGCTGATCTATGCCGCGGTCGGAACGCTCATCAATGCGTCCAAGCCAGCCGATGTGATCACCGTCTTCGAGCAGCTGCAGAACTTCGGCAAGTCCGAAGAAGTCGGTGGACTGGTCTACCTCAACTCGCTCGCGCAGTACGTTCCAAGCGCCAGCAATATTCGCCGCTACGCCGAGATCGTGCGGGAGCGCTCGATCCTTCGAAAGTTGGTGTCGGCGGCGGACGAGATCGCGACCAATGCCTTCAACACGCAAGGCAAGGCGGTCGACAAAATCCTCGACGAAGCAGAACAGAAGATCTTCAACATCGGCGAAGAAGGCTCTCGCATGAAGCAGGGCTTCCAGGGAATGGATTCCCTGGTGGTCGAGTTGCTCGATCGTGTGACCGAGATGGCCGACAACCCGAACGACATCACGGGTGTGCCGACCGGCTTCATCGATCTCGACCGCATGACCTCGGGCTTCCAGGCCGGTGACATGATCGTGCTGGCGGCGCGCCCTTCGATGGGCAAGACCGCGCTGGCCATCAACATCGCCGAACACGTGGCGCTCAACGAGGGCCTGCCGGTGGCGGTGTTCTCGATGGAAATGGGCGCATCGCAACTCGCGGTGCGGATCGTGGGCTCGATCGGTCGCATCGACCAGACCCACCTGCGCACCGGCAAGCTGACGGACGAGGAATGGCCTCGCCTGACCGAAGCCATCGAGAAGCTGCGCAACATCTCGCTGCACATCGACGAAACCCCCGGTCTCACGACGAGCGAGTTGCGCGCCAATTCGCGGCGGCTGGCGCGCACCTGCGGGCAGCTCGGCCTGATCGTGGTCGATTACCTGCAACTCATGAGCGTCTCGTCGGCCATGAACGACGAGAACCGGGCGACGGCCGTGGGCGAAATCTCGCGCGGTCTGAAAATGTTGGCGAAGGAGCTCAAATGCCCGGTCATCGCGCTGTCGCAGCTCAGCCGCGGCGTCGAGTCGCGCACCGACAAACGCCCGATGATGAGCGACCTGCGCGAGTCCGGAGCGATCGAGCAGGATGCCGACGTGATCATGTTCATCTACCGCGACGACTACTACGACAAGAACAGCAAAGAGCCGGGCGTTGCCGAGGTGATCATCAGCAAGCAGCGTAACGGCCCGACGGGCACAGTCAAGCTGGCCTTTCTCAAGTCGATCACCAAGTTCGAGAGCCTCGCCATGGGCGGCGGCGGCGGCGACTTTTGAGCGTCTCGGTGGCGACGCAGCGCGGGCCTCAGGCGGCACGCTTCGTCCCGCGAAACATCACGCCGACCGAGGAGCAGTTGGCGATTCAGAACGCCACCGAGGACACTGTCCTCGTCCAAGCCAATGCCGGCGCTGCAAAGACCACCACGTTGGCGCTGCGCATGGCCGAATCGTGGACGCGCGGCGTTCACCCGGCGCAATGTCTTGCGCTCACCTACACCGACGAGGCGCGCGAAGCGCTGCGTGCTGCGCTCGCAAAGATCGGCGTACCGGCGGCCGTGGTCAGGCAGTTCGGCGTCGAGACCTTCGAGTCTTTCGCACGCTCGGTCCTGCGGGAACTCGATGGCGCTGCCGTGCCGCTCAAGGCCGATGCGGAGGCGTTGAAGTCCTCTGTCTGGGAGGCGATCGATGCGGTCGCCGACAACGAAGACGAACGCTGGCGCGATGAACTGGTGATTCCGTCGATGGGAGACAACGGCACGATCGAAGCCTTTCTGCGCGTCGACCGCAATCTCAAAGGCCGCATGTTGCTCGACCTCGACGAAGACGACGGCCCGACAACGCCGGAGCATGCCGCTTCGCTGGGCTACGACTACACCCTGATGAGGGTGTTCAAGGCCTACGAGCGGATTCGCCGCGGCGGTCACGCCGACCACCCGGTGTTTCGCGGGCCCTTCGACGCCACCTACGACCTCGCCCGGCTGATCCTCGCGAAGGAACTTCCGGCTCGGCTCGATGCATGGCCGACCGGCGTGAAGATGCTGATGGTCGACGAGATGCACGACATGAACCAGGCGATGCATCTGATCCTGGCGAAGTTGCTCGATGCGAAACGCTTCTTCTGCGGCGTCGGCGATGTGGACCAGGTCATCTATTCCGCAGCCGGTGCGGACGCTCGCTTTCTCGGAGACGAGTTGGAGCGCACCGGCAACCGTCGCATCAAGCGCTACACGCTGAGTGCCAGCTTCCGTTACGACGCCTCACTGGCCAAAGCGGTGACGCGCTTCAAGGCCAAGAGATGCACCTCGGCGAGCACCCACGGGACGGTGATCGGGACGCGAGCCTATGACGACGGTGGCGAAATGTCGTGCGAGAGCCTGGTGGTCGGCGAGATCCGCAAGTGGAAGACGGCACGCCGCAAGCTGAGCGGCTTCGCCGTGCTGCTGCGGCATCCCCACCAGTCGGTCGCATTGGAAAACGCTTTGCTGGCGGCCGACATCGCCTACACCACACGGGGCTTCGACAGCTATCTGATGCGCCCGGAGATCCTGCTGATTCGTGGCCTGCTGGCCGTGGCGGCAGACCGGTTCACCAGCGTCGACGACGACCGGACGCGCCGCCGCGTGGTCGAGGCTTTCGCGTTCTTCTGCAACGTGCGCATCGCTGCAGCGGGGCAGGAGCACCTGACACAGCACGAACTGTTGGAACTCGCCGTTTCTGCCGTCGCCGACAACCCGGTGATCCTCGCGGACTTCTTCCGGAACCAGGTGCTGCGTGGCGTCGATCCCGCGCTCGCGCGCCGTCTCACGGCCGCTGTGCACATCGCCAGGACGGAGACGGGTCCCGACCTTCTCGCGAAAGTCGTAGAGGTCCTGCGGATGGACCTGCTCGCGGCCGGCGTGTTCGTCGAAGAAGCACGGCGAGAGGAGGTGATGGGCAATTTGCGTGGCCTCGCGCAATCGGCGGCGCGCTTCGCTACACCGGCGGATTTCTTCCAGAGCCTCAACGACGCCGAGGCCAAGCAGCGCAGCTTGCGCGCTGCGTCCAGCGGCGTGGTGGTGGCGGACGTGGCCTCGGTCAAAGGACTGGAGTTCGACCACGTCGCGATGCCTTACCTGCGGCAAGGCGAGTTCCCCGGCGCGCGCGGCACCTCGTTGGAAGAAGAGAACCTCTTTTATGTCGGCATGACCCGGGCCCGCGAAGTCCTGAGCCTGTACGCCCATCGCACGCAGCCGAGCCCCTTCGTCGCACGCATGACCGGCAAATGAAAAAGCCCGCGCCGTCCTTGCGGCGGCGCGGGCTTGTGCTGCATGGCGCGCTAGAGGACTTCGCTCGCGAAATCCGCCAAGCGTGAACGCTCGCCGCGCGCCAGGGTGATGTGGCCACCATGCGGCCAGCCCTTGAACTTGTCGACCGCGAAGGTCAGGCCGGAGGAGCCTTCGGTGAGGTAGGGCGTGTCGATCTGCGCCAGGTTGCCCATGCAGATGATCTTGGTGCCCGGACCTGCGCGCGTGATCAATGTCTTCATCTGCTTGGGCGTCAGGTTTTGCGCCTCGTCGATGATCACGTACTTGTTCAGGAAGGTGCGACCACGCATGAAGTTCATGCTCTTGATCTTGATACGGCTGCGGATCAACTCGTTGGTCGCGGCGCGCCCCCATTCGCCCGCGCTGCCGCCATCACCCTTGGCCAGAAACTCGAGATTGTCGTCGAGTGCGCCCATCCAAGGACCCATCTTCTCTTCCTCAGTGCCGGGCAAGAAGCCGATGTCCTCGCCCACGCTCACGGTGGCGCGGGTCATGATGATCTCTGTGTAGCGCCGGTCGTCGAGCACCTGCGTCAGTCCTGAGGCCAGCGCCATCAGCGTCTTGCCGGTGCCGGCGGTGCCGGTGAGCGTGACGAAGTCGATGTCCGGGTCCATCAGCAGGTTCATCGCGAAGTTCTGCTCGCGGTTGCGCGTGTGGACGCCCCACACCGCGTTCTTGGCCGAGGCGTAGTCCTTCAGCGTTTTGAGCACCGCCGTCTTGTCGCGAATTTCCGTGACGCGCGCGTACATGCTCGGTTCGCCAGGCGCCTCGAAGTAGACGAACTGGTTGATGTCGAGGTTCGGCACGATGGGCCCGCTGATGCGGTAGAAGGTGCTGCTGCCGCTTTGCCAGCTCTCGACCGTCTTGCTCTGCCGCGTCCAGAAGTCGGCCGGCAAGGCGTACGAGCCGGCGTAGAGCAGGTCGCCGTCTTCGAGCGTCTTGTCGTTCTGGTAGTCGTCGGCCGCCAAGCCCAGCGCGCGCGCCTTGACGCGCATGTTGATGTCCTTCGACACCAGCACCACTTCCTGCTTGGGCTGACCTGGACGGTCGTTCGCATACTGATCGCGAAGGGCCTGCACCACGCCGAGGATCTGGTTGTCGGCCTTGCCCTGCGGCAGGCTGGTCGGCAGGGTGTAGTCGAGCGGCGCCGTTTGAAAGAACAGCTTGCCGCCGGCTTCACGATGGCCGGTGGTATCGAGCTTCAACCCCTTGGCGATGTCCGCATCCTTGGCGCCGGCCAGTGCATCCAGCGTGCGGCTGGTCTGGCGCCCGTTGCGCGCGACTTCGGTGGTGCCTTTCTTGTGGCCGTCGAGTTCCTCGAGAACGATCATCGGCAAGAAGACGTCGTGTTCCTCGAAGCGGAACAGACACATCGGGTCGTGCAGCAGCACGTTGGTGTCGAGCACGAAGAGCTTGGCAGGGCCCACGCTCTTGGAGCGCCGGGCTCGCGTCGCTTCTTGCGTGCCCCGTTCGCTGCGTGCACGCGGTGCCGGGCTCGCCGCCGGAGCGATCGTGGGACGCTCTGCGCGACCTTGCGGTGCCGCCGGTGCCGCCGGCGCCGCTTCGGGCTTCAATGCGGGCCGAGGCTTCGTCTCGATCTGCTGAGCGACTTCTGGCGTCGGCGCACGCGCCGCCGAGGCCGATGGCCGCCCGCCGGCGGCGCCTTCGCTGCGCTCGTCGAACAGTTCCAGTGCCTGGGAGCCGTTGCCGCGCGCGTCGTCGGACTGTCGCCCGCCCCGGCGCGGCGCTTTGGTCGATGCATGGGCCGGCGCATCGATGGCGTCGGGCGAGAGAAGGGCGGCGCGTTTCGTGGGAGCGGGAGGCAGAGGCATGGGTCAATGTGCTCGCAAAAGATGAAGGCCAGAAAGCGAAAAAGCCGCCTGAAGACCAGGGCGGCTTTGTTCGGTGGATGCGGTCGTGGAGCTCAACGGCATGCGTTCATTATGCACACCGCCTGCTTCACAACGAAGGCGCGTGGCGCGACGCCAACACCATCTCGCAAAAACAGAGGCGATGGCGATTCGATCAGGCTTCCTTCTTCAACGCCTTGACCGCCTTGAGCACGTCGTCGACATGGCCCGGCACCTTCAGGCCACGCCATTCGGCCTTGAGCACGCCGTCGGCACCGATCAGGAACGTGCTGCGCTCGATGCCCTTGACCTTCTTGCCATACATGATCTTGTTTTTGACCACGCCGAACATGTGGCACATCTTCTCTTCAGTGTCTGCAATGAGTTCGAACGGCAGCTCGAGCTTGGCCTTGAACTCGTCGTGCGACTTCATGTTGTCACGCGAAACACCGAAAACCGTGGCGCCGGCCTTCACGAAATCTTTGTAGCGATCGCGAAACTGCATCGCCTCGGTGGTGCAGCCTGGCGTATTGTCCTTGGGATAGAAATACATCACCAGAACGTGCCCGAGGTGCGAGGTGTTCGAAACTCGGAGCCCGCCCGTGGCGGTTGATTCGAACTCGGGAATGGGTTTGTTAACAACGATCGCCATGAAACTTGTTTTCTCCGTTAGATTCCATTCGCGCGGCCGCAAGGCAGAAGCGATGGAGGATTGGTCGTTGCTTGACTGAGGGATCTGAGGGCGGATCGCCGGTTCGCAACCCGAGATTTTAGCTCGAAATGGTCTCTAGATGCCATCTTTTGGGCGCTCGACCAGCAACGCTGCGACCACGTGTCGACCTTCGCTCGCGAGGATGTTGTAAGTCCGGCAAGCGGCTGCGGTGTCCATCGTTTCGACACCGGTGCGCTGCGCCATCAGGGGACGAAGCCACGCCGGCTGTGGAAACCGAATGCGCTGCCCGCTGCCGAAGATGATGAGCTCGGCCCCCATCGATGCAAGCTGCTCGAAGTGCGCTGCGCCCAGCGCCTCGAAATCGGCGCAATCCCAGAAAAAGCGCTCGCCGCGCGATCCGAGCACCACGCTTTGGTCTATCCGCTCGTTGTTGATGGCCACCCAGCCCGGACCGTGTGCGGTGAGTGTCTGGGAGTCGGATTTGTCGGGTTGGAGCTTCATCGGTACGCGCTGGGAACTGTGGTCAAATTATAGGTTTTCCCCTGTGTAGGCACCCCCCGGAGGGACTTTGAAGCAGCTCAAGAAATCGGCCAAACTGGCCAACGTGCTCTACGACGTGCGCGGCCCGATCGTCGATGCCGCGCGCCAGATGGAAGAGGATGGCCAGAAGATCATCAGGCTCAACATCGGCAACATGGCGCCGTTCGGCTTCGATGCGCCCGAGGAGATTCAGCAGGACATGATTCGCAACCTGCCGGACTCGGCGGGGTACTCCGACAGCAAGGGCATCTTCGCTGCGCGCAAGGCCGTGATGCACTACACGCAGCAGCAGGGCATCGAAGGCGTCACGCTCGATGACATCTACCTTGGCAACGGTGCCAGCGAGTTGATCGTGATGGCCACCAATGCGCTGCTCGACGAGGGCGACGAACTGCTCGTGCCCATGCCCGACTACCCGCTGTGGACGGCGGCCGTGTCGCTGTCCGGCGGCAAGCCGGTGCACTACCTCTGCGAGGAAGACAACGGCTGGCTGCCGAGCCTGGCGGACATCCGCGCCAAGATCACGCCGCGCACCCGCGGCATCGTCGTGATCAATCCGAACAACCCGACCGGCGTGCTCTACCCCGACGAACTGTTGCGCGGCATGGTCGCTATCGCACGCGAGCACGGTCTCGTGCTGCTGGTCGACGAGGTCTACGACAAGGTGCTTTACGAAGACGTGAAGCACACGGCCATGGCCAGCCTGTCGACCGACGTGCTCACGCTCACCTTCAACTCGCTGTCGAAGGCCTACCGCTCGTGCGGCTACCGCGCCGGCTGGCTGATCGTCTCCGGCCCCAAGGCCAGCGCGACCGACTACATCGAAGGCCTGAACATGCTGGCCAACCTGAAGCTCGGCTCCAACGTGCCGGGCCAGTGGGCGATCCAGACCGCGCTCGGTGGCTACCAGAGCATCAACGACCTGGTCAAGCCCGGCGGCCGCCTGCGGCGCCAGCGCGACCTGGCCTACGAACTCATCACGGCGATTCCCGGCGTGACCTGCGTCAAGCCGCAGGCCGCGCTCTATATTTTTCCCAGGCTCGACCCGGTTATGTACCCGATCGCCGACGACCGCGAGTTCTTCATGCAGGTGCTGCGCGAAACGCGCGTGATGCTGGTGCAGGGCTCGGGCTTCAATTTCCCGGACAACCAGCACTTCCGCATCGTCTTCCTCCCGCACGAAGACGACCTGCGCGAAGCCATCAGCCGCATCGCCAAGTTCCTGGAACGCTACCGCGCCCGGTTTGCCTGAAAGCGCTCGGCCGAAGGCGAACCGTCCCCCTTGTTTTGATTGAAGTTGCATCCATGAAACCCATCCAGGTCGGCCTGCTCGGCATCGGCACCGTCGGCAGCGGCACGTTCAACGTGCTTCAGCGCAATCAGGAAGAAATCAAGCGCCGCGCCGGTCGTGGCATCGAGATCACCATGGTGGCTGACCTCGACACCGCCCGTGCCCGCGCGGCCGTGGGCGAAGCGGTGCAGGTGGTCGGTGACGCGCGCGCAGTGATCGCGAATCCGGACATCGACATCGTGATCGAGTTGATCGGCGGCTATGGCATCGCCAGGCAGTTGGTGCTCGAAGCCATCGCCGCCGGAAAGCACGTGGTCACTGCCAACAAGGCATTGCTCGCGGTGCACGGCACCGAGATCTTCGCTGCCGCTGAACAGCAGGGCGTGATGGTCGCCTTCGAAGCGGCCGTGGCCGGCGGCATCCCGATCATCAAGGCGTTGCGCGAAGGCCTGACGGCCAACAGCATCCAGTGGATCGCCGGCATCATCAACGGCACGACGAACTTCATCCTGTCCGAGATGCGCGACAAGGGATCGGACTTCGCCACCGTGCTCAAGGAAGCTCAGCGCCTGGGCTATGCCGAAGCCGATCCGACCTTCGACATCGAGGGCGTCGACGCGGCCCACAAGGTGACGCTGATGAGCGCCATCGCTTTCGGCATTCCGGTGCAGTTCGACAAGGCGCATGTCGAGGGCATTACCAAGCTTGCCGCGCAGGACATCAAGTACGCCGAACAGCTCGGCTACCGCATCAAGCTGCTGGGCATCACACGCCGGGCCGCTGCCGGCATCGAATTGCGCGTGCACCCGGCCCTTGTGCCTTCGAAGCGCCTGCTCGCCAACGTCGAGGGCGCGATGAATGCAGTGGTGGTGCACGGCGACGCTGTCGGCACCACGCTCTACTACGGCAAGGGCGCCGGCAGCGAGCCGACTGCGAGCGCAGTGATCGCCGACCTGGTCGACATCACCCGCCTTCACACGGCCAATGCTGCGCAACGCGTGCCATACCTGGCCTTCCATCCGAATGCGATGAGCGATCACCTCGACGTGCTTCCGATGCGCGAGGTCGTCACCAGCTACTACCTGCGCCTGCGCGTGGCCGACCAGGCCGGCGTGCTTGCGAAAGTGACGGGGCTGTTGGCGGAGGCGGGCATCAGCATCGACGCCGTGCTGCAGCGCGAGGCCGACGAGGTGGGCGGCGAAGGCTCCACGCAGACCGACCTGATCATCCTCACGCACGACACGCGCGAAGGGACGCTCGACGACGCGATGGTCGAGCTGCAGGCCCTGCCGACCGTGCTGGCGCCGATCGTTCGCATTCGCAAGGAAGAGCTTTCCTGATGCGCTACCTCTCGACACGCGGCGACATCGAGCGCCGCCAGTTCTGCGACATCCTGCTCGAAGGCCTGGCGCCCGATGGCGGCCTGTACATGCCGGAGCACTATCCGCAGGTCGACGCGGCCACGCTCGCTGCATGGCGCACGCTGCCCTATGCCGAGCTCGCGTACGAAATCCTGTCGCTCTACATTGACGACATCCCCGCGGAAGAACTGAAGGCACTCTGCGCAAAGACGTACACGGCCGAGGTGTTTGGCAGCGACGAGATCGTGCCGCTGCGCGAGCTCGAAGACGGCGTGTACCTCGAGGCTTTGTCCAACGGCCCCACGCTGGCCTTCAAGGACATGGCGATGCAACTGCTGGGCAACTTGTTCGAGTACGAGCTCGGCCGTCGTGGTGCGCAGCTCAACATCCTGGGCGCGACCAGCGGCGACACCGGCAGCGCGGCCGAGTACGCGATGCGCGGCAAGAAAGGCGTGCGCGTCTTCATGACTTCGCCCGACGGCCGCATGAGCCCCTTCCAACAGGCGCAAATGTTCAGCCTGCAGGACGAGAACATCCACAACATTGCGATCGAGGGGGTGTTCGACGATTGCCAGGACATCGTCAAGGCGGTGTCGAACGACCTCGGCTTCAAGCGCAAGTACCGCATCGGCACGGTCAACTCGATCAACTGGGCGCGGTTGCTGGCTCAGGTGGTCTACTACTTCGCGGGCTATTTTCAGGCGACCTCGGCGAACGACAAACAGGTCAGCTTCACCGTGCCGTCCGGCAACTTCGGCAACGTCTGTGCTGGCCATGTGGCCCGCATGATGGGCCTGCCGATCCGCACCCTGGTGGTCGCCACCAACGAGAACGACGTGCTCGACGAGTTCTTTCGCACCGGCGTTTACCGTGTGCGCGCCGCCGCAGACACGCATGAGACTTCGAGCCCCTCGATGGACATCTCGAAGGCCAGCAACTTCGAGCGCTTCGTGTTCGACTTGCTGGGCCGCGACGGTGCGAAGACACGGGCGCTGTTCGAGGGTGAACTCGGCCGCGCCGGGCGCTTCGACCTGAGTGCCGACCCCGCTTTCGCGCAGGCGGCCGCGCGCTTCGGCTTCGCCAGCAGCCGCAGCACGCACGCCGACCGGCTCGCGACCATCCGCGACACCGACCATCGCTTCGCCGTGCTCATCGACACCCACACCGCCGACGGCGTGAAGGCGGCACGCGAGCATCTGGCACCCGGCGTGCCGATGGTCATTCTCGAGACCGCGTTGCCGATCAAGTTCGCCGCGACCATCGTCGAGGCGCTCGGCCGCGAGCCCGAGCGGCCGAGCCGCTTCGACGGCATCGAGGCGCTGCCCAAGCGCGTCGCGAAGCTGCCCGCCGATGCCGAGGCGGTGAAGGCCTACATCGCAGAGCACTGCGACTAGGCACCCGGCATGCACGTCATCGGCTTCGCAGGTTATTCGGGTGCCGGCAAGACCACCCTGGTCGAGCGGCTCATTCCCGTGCTCAAGCTGCACGGCCAGCGGGTGTCGGTGGTCAAGCATGCGCACCACAAGTTCGACATCGATCACCCGGGCAAGGACACCTTCCGCCATCGCGAGGCCGGTGCGTTCGAAGTGGTCGTGGCGTCCGACAAGCGGCTGGCGCTGATCCGCGAGTTCGAGCAGCCGGCACAGCTGTCGGTCCATCATCTGCTCGCCGAGCTTTATTCCGGCGTCGACTGGGTGCTGGTCGAGGGCTTCAAGCACAGCGACTTGTTGAAGATCGAGGTCTTGCGTGTGACGGGCGCCGGAGAGGCGGCCCGGCCCGCGCGGTATGTCGAAGACAGTTTCGTGGTCGCGATCGCGACCGACACCCCGAAGGCGCTGCCGGAGCCCACGCTCAGGCCGGTCTTCGACATCGACGACGCCGAAGGCATCGGGCAATGGCTGCTCGACAACGCCGATCGCTTCGAATACAAAGCCGAGCACCATGACCCGACCCGCTGAACGCCCCCCTTTGATGGCACTGGACGACGCGCTGGCCAGCCTGCTCGCCAAGGCGCGGCCGGTGCTCGCCAGCGAAAGCGTGTCGACCTTCGAAGCCGATGGCCGGGTGCTGGCGAAAGACGTCGTGTCCTCGCTCACGGTGCCGCCGCGCGACAACAGTTCGATGGACGGATACGCCGTGCGCGCGGCCGACTGCGCGATCGCCGGGGCCATGTTGACGGTCGCGCAGCGCATTCCCGCCGGCAGCGTCGGTACCCCTTTGGCCGCCGGCACCGCGGCGCGCATCTTCACTGGCGCGCAGATTCCCGAAGGTGCTGACGCGGTCGTCATGCAGGAAGACGCCGGCGCGTTGCCCGACGAGGGCGGGCTTGGCCGTGTGCGTATCGGCAGTGTCCCGATGCCCGGCCAATGGATCCGCCGCGCCGGCGAGGACGTCGCCGCGGGCGACATCGTGCTGGCACGCGGCGAGCGCCTCTCGCCCGCCGCGCTCGGCCTGGCGGCGAGCGTCGGTTTCGACCGCCTCGAAGTGACGCGCCGCCCGCGTGTGGTGCTGCTCTCCACGGGCGACGAACTCGTGATGCCTGGCGAGGTGACGCCCGAGGCGATGAAGCCCGGCGCCATCTACAACTCCAATCGCTTCTTCATGCGCGCGCTGCTGCACCGGCTGGGTTGCGAAGTGACCGATCTGGGCATCGTGCCCGATCGGCGCGACGCCACCATCGAGGCGCTGCGGGCGGCGGCCCAAAGCAACGACCTGATCGTGACCACGGGCGGCGTGTCGGTCGGCGAAGAAGACCACATCAAGGGCGCCGTTCAGGCGCTGGGCGAACTGCAACTGTGGTCGTTGTCGATGAAACCCGGCAAGCCGTTCGCCTATGGCCGCATCGGCAATGCGCACGTCACCGGGCTGCCTGGCAATCCGGTGTCGAGCTTCCTGACCTTCCTGCTGCTGGTGCGCCCCTTTCTTCTCACCTTGCAGGGCGCAACGCGCGTGGCGCCCGAACCGGTCGCGATGCGCGCCGACTTCGACTGGCCGCGTGCCGATCGCCGCCGCGAGTTCCTGCGTGCACGCCGCAACGCGGGCGGCGGGCTCGACCTGTTCGCCAACCAGAGCTCGGGCGTGCTCACCTCGGCCGTCTGGGGCGACGGCGTGATCGACACGCCGGCCGGCCAACCCTTCCAACGCGGCGACCTGGTGCAGTTCATTTCTTTCGCTTCGCTGCTGGCGTGAAGTCCATGAAGATCGCGATCCGCTATTTCGCTTCCGTGCGCGAAGCCCTGGGCGCCGGCGAGTCCATCGAGACGCTGGCCCCGACGCTTGCCGCGCTGCGTGACGAACTCATCGCCCGCGGGGAACCTCACGCCAGCGCCCTGGCGCGCGGCAAGGCCGTGCGCATGGCGCTCGACCAGGTCATGCGCGACGAGTCCGCGCCGCTGCGCGACGGTGCGGAGGTGGCGTTCTTCCCCCCGGTGACGGGCGGCTGACATGGCCGGCCCTCGCGTTTCCATCCAGACCGGCGACTTCGACCTGCAGCAGGAGATCGCCGCATTGCGGGTGGGCGACACGCGCATCGGCGCCGTCTGCAGTTTCATCGGCATCGTGCGTGACCGCAACGACGGTGCCGACGTGGCCGCGATGGAACTCGAACACTACCCCGGCATGACCGAAAAAGCCGTCGAGGCCATGATCGACGAAGCGCACGCGCGCTTCGACATCTTCGGTGCGCGCGTGGTGCACCGCGTCGGCCTGCTGCAGCCCCTCGACCAGATCATGATGGTGGCCGTGATTTCGGCGCACCGTGGCGCGAGCTTCCAGGCCTGCGAGTTCCTGATGGACTATCTCAAAACGCAGGCGCCGTTCTGGAAAAAAGAACAGACGCCCGAAGGCGCCCGTTGGGTCGATGCCCGCGTCGCCGACGACGCCGCGCTGGCGCGCTGGGGCATCAAAACCACCAACGCCTAGAAAAAGGGTGCGGTCGTCACGCGAGCAGCCACGGAGCCGGCTCCGCCGGGCCGCAGGCTGCGCCCCCGGCAGGGGGAAGGAGGAGGCGACACGCAGTGCGCCGCATCCTGGGGGCGAGCCAAATCACTGCGGTTTGAATCCGCTGGCCTGGATGATCTTTTCCCACGTCTGCGTGTAAGTGCGCACACGGCCGGCGAACTGGCCCTGCGGCTCGTACGCCACGTTGAGGCCCATGGCGCTCAGCTTCTGCTTCACGTCGGGCATGGCCAGCACCTTCTGCAGCGCGGCGCCGAAGCGGTCGATCACCGGTTGCGGCGTGCCGACAGGCGCGAACACGCCGTAGTACGGGTAGTCGTCGAGATTCGCCAGGCCCAGTTCGGTGAAGGTCGGCACCTGCGGAAGCAGCGGCTGGCGCTTGGCGCCGATCACGGCCACGATGCGCACCTTGCCGGCCTTGTGGTTCTCGATGAAGTCGGGCACCGATGCGATGCCGGCGGTGATCTGGTTGCCCAGCATGTCGGCCGTCAGCGGCGCGCTTCCGCGGTAGGGCGCGGCCTGCAGGTCGAGCTTGTATTTTTCGCCGATCAGCTTGACCAGGAATTCCGGGATCGAACCCGGCGCCGGAACGCCGATGGTTTCCTTGCCGCCGCGCTGGGTCTGGACCCACTTCACGTACTCGTCGATCGACTTGGCCGGCGTGCCGCCAGAGACGGCCAGCACGTTGGCGAAGGTGGCAAAGCCGGCCACCGGGACGAAATCGGCCTGCGGATTGAAACCGGGGTTCTTCACCACTTGCGGCAGGATGGAAATGCTGTGGTCGTGCGTCAGGAACAGCGTGTGGCCGTCGGCTGCCGACGCCTTGAGGGCTTGCGCCGCGATTTGCCCGCCCGCGCCTGCGCGGTTCTCGACCACCACAGGCGCGCCCAGTTCGTCCTTGAGCTTCTCACCCAGGGCGCGCGCGATGGCGTCGGTGCCGGCACCGGCCGGGAAACCCACCAGCAGCCGGATCGGCGTGCCGCTGGGCTGCGCTTGCGCAAGGCCCGAGACGCCCAGCGCTGCGACAAAGAGGCCGAGCGTCAGCGCCCGGCGAGCCGGTTGAACACGCTGCGTTGAAAAAAACATGATCGACTCCATTCCATTGAGATGAGCAGCCACGGTGCAATAGCCGTGCCTGAATTTGTCCGCGCTCTTGAACGGTGCGCGAACGGTCCTATTTTGAAGGCAGGAAACCCACACCATGCGCCAAGACAAACTCACCACCAAGTTCCAGGAAGCATTGGGCGACGCACAGTCGCTCGCGCTGGGCAACGACAACGCCTACATCGAGCCGGTTCACCTGCTCGCGGCCATGCTGCGGCAGGAAGAAGGCCCGCGCGCGCTGCTGGAGCGCGCCGGTGTCAACGTACCAGGCCTCACGCAGGCGGCCGAGGCTGCCATCAAGAAGCTGCCGCAGATCCAGGGCGGCGATGCCGTCCAGGTCGGCAGCGAGCTCAACAGGCTGCTGCAGGCGACCGAGAAGGAAGCCATCAAGCGCAACGACCAGTTCATCGCCGGCGAGCTGTTCCTGCTGGCGCTGGCCGACAGCAAGGCCGATGTCGGCAACCTGGCGCGCAGCCAGGGCCTGACGCGCAAATCGCTCGAGGCCGCGATCGACGCGGTGCGCGGCGGGCAGGGCGTGAACAGCGCCGACGCCGAAGGCCAACGCGAGGCACTCAAGAAATACACGATGGACCTGACCGAGCGCGCACGCCTCGGCAAGCTCGACCCGGTGATCGGCCGCGACGAGGAAATCCGGCGTGCCATCCAGGTGCTGCAGCGCCGCACCAAGAACAACCCGGTGCTCATCGGCGAGCCGGGCGTGGGCAAGACGGCCATCGTCGAAGGCCTGGCGCAGCGCATCGTCGCGGGCGAGGTGCCCGATTCGCTCAAGGGCAAGCGGGTGCTGTCGCTCGACATGGCATCGCTGCTGGCGGGCGCCAAGTTCCGCGGCGAGTTCGAGGAGCGCCTGAAGACCGTGCTCAACGAACTGGCCAAGGACGAAGGCCAGACCATCGTCTTCATCGACGAGCTGCACACCATGGTCGGCGCCGGCAAGGCCGAAGGCGCCATGGACGCAGGCAACATGCTCAAGCCGGCGCTCGCGCGCGGCGAACTGCATTGCGTCGGCGCGACCACGCTCGACGAGTACCGCAAGTACATCGAGAAGGACGCCGCGCTGGAGCGCCGCTTCCAGAAGATCATCGTCGGCGAGCCGAGCGTGGAAGCGACCATCGCCATCCTGCGCGGCCTGCAGGAGAAGTACGAAGTGCACCATGGCGTGCAGATCACCGACCCGGCGATCGTCGCCGCGGCCGAGCTCTCCGACCGCTACATCACCGACCGCTTCCTGCCCGACAAGGCGATCGACCTGATCGACGAGGCCGCGGCCAAGATCAAGATCGAGATGGACTCCAAGCCCGAGGTGATGGACCGGCTCGACCGCCGCCTGATCCAGTTGCAGATCGAGCGCGAGGCCGTGCGCCGCGAGAAGGACGAGTCGTCGGTCAAGCGCTTCGGCCTGATCGAGGACGAGATCGTCAAGCTGCAGAAGGAGATCGCCGACTACGACGAAATCTGGCAGGCCGAGAAGGCGCAGGCCCAGGGCAGCGCGAAGATCCGCGAGGACATCGACAAGCTCAAGTTCGAGATCGAGGAATGGAAGCGCAAGGGCGACTTCAACAAGCTCGCCGAGCTGCAGTACGGCCAATTGCCGGCGCTGGAAAAGCGCCTGCGCGAGGCCGAGGAGAACGAGGCGAGCAAGGGCAAGTCGAGCGCGCCGACGCTTCTGCGCACCCAGGTCGGCGCCGAGGAGATCGCCGAAGTCGTGGCGCGCGCCACCGGCATCCCGGTCGCCAAGCTGATGCAGGGCGAGCGCGACAAGCTGCTCGTGATGGAAGACAAGCTGCACGAGCGCGTGGTCGGCCAGGACGAGGCCATCGGTGCGGTCGCCAATGCGATCCGCCGTTCGCGCTCGGGCCTCTCGGACCCGAACCGCCCAACCGGCTCCTTCCTGTTTCTCGGCCCGACGGGCGTGGGCAAGACCGAGCTGTGCAAGGCGCTGGCTGGCTTCCTGTTCGACAGCGAAGACCACCTGATCCGCATCGACATGAGCGAGTTCATGGAGAAGCATTCGGTCGCGCGCCTCATTGGCGCGCCGCCCGGCTACGTGGGCTACGAAGAGGGCGGCTACCTGACGGAAGCCGTGCGCCGCAAGCCTTACAGCGTGGTGCTGCTCGACGAGGTCGAGAAGGCGCATCCGGACGTGTTCAACGTGCTGCTGCAGGTGCTCGACGATGGCCGCCTCACGGATGGCCAGGGCCGCACCGTGGACTTCAAGAACACCGTCATCGTGATGACCAGCAACATCGGTTCGCCCATCATCCAGGCGATGGTCGGCAAGCCGGGCGAGGAGATCAAGGAAGCGGTCTGGGACGAGCTGAAGAACTACTTCCGCCCTGAGTTCCTGAACCGCATCGACGAGACGGTGGTGTTCCACGCGCTCGACGCGAAGAACATCGAATCGATCGCAGCGATCCAGCTCAAGGTGCTGCAGGCGCGGCTCGCGAAGATGGATTTGTATCTTGACGTGTCGCCCGCGGCGCTGGCCGAAGTGGCGAAGGTCGGCTTCGACCCGGTGTTCGGTGCGCGGCCGCTCAAGCGGGCGATCCAGCAGCGCATCGAGAACCCGCTGTCGAAGCTGCTGCTCGACGGGACGTTCGGGCCGAAGGACACGATCCGGGTCGAAACCGATCCGATCCAGTCGCCGGGGCAGTTTTCGTTCAGCAAGGGTGGGGAACCAACGGTCGACGCGCTGGCCTAATGCCGATGATGAATTTCATCCTTCGCTTCGTTCTGTTCTGTCTGGGGCTGATCTTCGCGGCCAGCCTCGCCGTCGCTGTGTTGCTGCTGGCGGCCGTGTGGGGCCTGCGCTACGGCTGGGCCCGCCTCATGGGCCGACCGGTCACGCCGTGGACGGTGATGTTCGGCAATCGCTTCGACCCGCGTGCGGGGTTCGAGCGTTTCCGTGCTGCGAGGCCGGCAGCACCCACAGCCGCCGACGAGGTCGCTGCGCGCGCGCGCGGCGAGTCGGCCAGAAGCCCGGTCATGAATCTCGGGCGCGGCGCAGCGGACGATGTGACCGACGTGCGCGCACGTCCCGCGAGCGGACGCGACTGAGTGCGCCTCGCGGCGCATCCCGCCTGTCAGCGGCGGGCTACTTGAGCCACTTGTCGGCCGCTTGCTTCAGGCCGCCGCGGCTGTCGAGCAAGTCCCACACGAAGCCCATGACACGCGTGTAGTCCGTATCGTCGGCCGGCATCATGAAGCCCAGTTTGTTGGTGGGCGTCAGCGGCGTGTCGATGTAGGCGGCGTACAGGCGCGGGTCGGCCTTGGCGTAGTGCAATGCTTCGTAGGTTTCGGTGATCATCGCGTCGCCCTTGCCCTCGGCGATCAGCCCCGGAATCTCTGCGTTCTTGTCGTGCGTGCTGACCTGCGCAGCCTTGAGTTTTTCGAGCACATACGCTTCGTTCGTGCCACCGGGGTTCTTGATGACGCGCACCGTCGGTCGGTTCAGGTCGTCGGGTGTCATGAACTTCGCCTTGTCGGCTGCACGCACCAGAGCCACCTTGCCGAAGGGCGCATAGCCCGGGAGCATCGCGACTTGGCGAATGCGCGCCACGTTGCGCGTGATGCCGCCCACGGCCACGTCGAACTTGTCGGACTGGATGTCCTTCATCAGGTTGGGCCAGCTGGTCGGCACGTATTCGATCTTCACGCCCAATTCCTTGGCCATCGCTTCGATCACGTCGATGTCGTGGCCCGAATAGCCGCTGTCGGTCTTGATGGCGAAGGGACGGTAGTCACCGGGCGTGCCGACGCGGATCACCTTGCTGTCCATGATCCGGTCGAGCCGCGGACCGGCCTGCGCGGCGTGCGTGAAGGAAAGGGCGGCGGCGGCAAGCGCGGCCCAGGCGAGTAACTTGCTGGCTTTCATCGAATGACTCCGTGGTGGGGAAAAGTTGACGTCTCGGCACGAAGGAAGCTTAGCGCTTCGGCATGGCCCCTGGCCGATGGGCAGGCGCCGGTCGAAGGCCGCTCGTCAACTCCGGTACAACGCCTCGATCTCGCCCGCGTAGCTTTGGTAGATGGCCGAGCGCCGCACCTTCATGGTGGCGGTGACATCGCCATCGTCGTGGTCCAGCTCTTTGGCGAGCAGGTGGAAGCGGCGGATGTGCGACACCTGCGCCAGCTTGCCATTGCCGCGCGCCACCTCATCGCCGATGAGTTTCAGCACGTCGGCGTGCTCGGTGAGCGATCGGAAGTTGGTGAACGGAATGTGCTGCGCCTCGGCCCACTTGCCGACCGTCTCGTAGTCGATCTGGATCAGCGCACCGACGAACTTGCGCCCCTCAGCCACGATCACGCATTCCTTGATGTACGGGCTGCCCTTCATCGTGTTCTCGATCTCCGAGGGCGTGAGGTTCTTGCCGCCGGCGGTGATCATGATGTCCTTGAGCCGGTCGACGATGCGCAGGTGGCCATTGGGCTCCTGCCGCACCACGTCGCCGGTGTGCAGCCAGCCGTCGCAGATCGACTGCGCCGTGGCCTCGTCGTTCTTGTAGTAGCCGGCGAAGACCATGTCGCCTCGCAGCAGCAACTCGCCGTTGTCGGCCACGCGGTGTGCCGCCCCCAGCGTCGGTGGCCCCACGGTGCCGACCACCACGTCGTCGGCGCGGTGGCCGGTCACCATGCCGCTCGATTCGGTGAGTCCGTACACCTCGACCAGCGGCACGCCCAGCGTGCGGAAGAAGCGCACCACGTCGGGCGGAATCGGCGCGGCACCGGTCAGTGCCACCTTCACGCGGCGCAGGCCGATGAAGTTCTGCAGCGCGCGCAGCACCAGCCAATAGCTCGCAGCGTGCGCGGTGCGGTCGGCCAGCGACCATTGCGCACGCGGCTTGGCGGCCAGCGGCTCGCAGCGCTTCCACGCGCGGTCGAACAGCCCGCGTTGCAGGCGGCCGGTCTCTTGCAGCTTGATGCTGATCGACGCGTGCAGCTTCTCCCAGATGCGCGGCACGCCGAGAAAGATGCTCGGTGCCACTTCACGCAGGTCTTCCTGCACGGTGCGGATCGACTCGCCGAAATTCACCTGCGAGCCGAGGTAGGGCGGCACGAAGGCCGTCAACATCTGCTCCGCCACATGGCATAGCGGCAGGTACGACAGGTGCGTGGTGTCACTGTCGAGGCCGAGCCGCTCGACGATGCCCGGCACCACGCCGCGAATGTTGCGGTACGACAGCATCGCGCCCTTGGGCTTGCCGGTCGAGCCCGAGGTGTAGATCATCAGCCCGATGTCGTCGAGCGTCTGCGCGGTGAGTGCCGCGTCGACCAGCGCACCGCCGCCTTGCGCAGCCGACGCGGCGCCGAGCCGCTCGAGCTCGGCGAAGGTCGTTACCTTGTCGCGATGTTCGGGCGCCAGGTTGCGCAGGCCCTTGGTCTCGATCACCACGATGTGGCGCAGGCGCGGCAGCAGGGCGAGCGACTCTATCACCTTGTCGGTCTGCTCCTGGTCTTCGCACACGATGACTTCGATGTCCGCATGGCCGACCACGTAGGCCACCTCGCTCGCCGGGCTGGTCGGGTACACGCCGACCGTCACGCCACCGACCAGGCCGGCGCCCATCTGCGTCAGGACCCACTCGGTGCGGTTCTCCGACAACACGCCGACATGGCCACCGGCCGCGAGCCCGATCGCGCGCAGGCCGAGCCCGACGTGCATCGCACGCTTGGCGTACGCCTGCCAGGTCAATGGCTTCCAGATGCCGAAGTCCTTCTGGCGGATCGCGACCTTGGCGGGCGCGCGCCGCGCCTGTTCGCGCAGCATCTGCGGCAGAGTGAGATCAGGAAGCGTCATGACAACCACCGCTTGCGCCGCTTGTAGTGTTTGATGGCCTTGAAGCTGCGCGCCTCGCCGCTGCCGCCCACGCCCAGATAGAACTCCCGCACGTCGGGGTCGGACGCGAGCCGTTCCGCGCTGCCGTCGATCACGATCTTGCCGTTCTCCATGATGTAGCCGCGGTGCGCCACGGCCAGCGCGACCGTCGCGTTCTGTTCCACCAGCAGCATCGACACGCCGCGCTCGACGTTGATGCGCGCGATGATGGTGAAGATGTCCTCGACCAGCTTGGGCGACAGGCCCAGCGAGGGCTCGTCAAGAAGAATGAGCTGCGGCTGTGCGACCAGCGCGCGGCCGATGGCCAGCATCTGCTGTTCGCCGCCCGAGAGGTACCCGGCCAGCCCCTTGCGCCGCTCGTGCAGGCGCGGGAAGTAGCTGTAGACCGCGTCGAAGTCGGGCTTCGCATCCTTGCGGCCGGTCAGCGCGTAGGTGGCGGCGACCAGGTTCTCCTCGATCGTCAGGTCCTCGAAGACGCGGCGCCCTTCCATCACGTGGCTGAGCCCGTCGCGGACCAGTTGCTGCGGCAGCCGGTCGGCCGTGCTGCGGCCGTTGAACTCGATGCGCCCGGCCTCGACCTCGCCGTCTTCCAGCGCGAGCAGGCCCGAGATCGCCTTCAGCGTGGTCGACTTGCCCGCGCCGTTGCTGCCCAGCAGCGCCACGATCTCGCCGCGCGGCACGGCCAGCGACAGGCCGCGCAGCACCTGCACCACCTTGTTGTAGACGACCTCGATGTTGTTCACACCGAGGACGATCTCGCCCGCTATGACCGCGCTCGCTTCCATCCCTTACTTGCTCAGGTTGATCCAGTCGGAAGCCGGGACCATCTTCTGCGCCTTCATGTCCGCCCTGTAGACGCGTCCTACGGGAATCGAGTTGCCGCTGATGGTGATCGGCGTGCCGATCAGGCCACCGGTGTCGAAGTCCTTGATGGTGTTGAGCGCCGCCTTCAGGTTCTTGCCGTCCAGCGGCTTGCCGGCGTCGAGCGTGCGCTTGGCCGCTTCGGTGAAGAGCATCGCGGTGAGGAAGCCTTGCGTGTATGCCGTGCTCTGGTACTCGGGGCGCATCGCGCGGATCTTCTCGAGCATCGGCGACTTGGCCGAAGTGTCGTAGTAGTAGCGGTAGGGCATCACGCCCATGAAGCCGTCGGCGCCTTCACCCATCTTCATCACGGTGGAGCTGTCCATGGTCCAGAAGGTGCCCATCCATTGACTCGTCATGCCCATCTGCTTGCCCTGCTGCACGAACTCGGGGATGGGCGCCAGGATGTAGCCGTGGAAGATCGTGTAGTCGGGCGCGGCGCGGCGCAGCTTGATGACTTCGGTCGACACGTCGACGCTGCCCGGCGGCGTCATGAGCTTGATCGGCACCGACAGGCCGAGCTTCTTGGCGGCAGCCTCGCTGGCCTCGATCGGGTCGCGGCCGAACTCGGAATCGGAATACACGAAGGCGACCTTGGCGCCCGGCTTTTCCTTGGCGATGTGGCGCAGCAGGATGCCGATCTGCTCGGTGTAGTCGGGGCCGACCAGGAACTGGTTGGGGTACTTGGCCGGGTCGTTGAGCTCGGTCGCGAAGGATGCACCCGCCATCAGGATCTGGCCGTTGCGATCGAGTTCGGGGTTGATGGTCTTGGAGAAACCGGTCGAGTCGCCGTAGTAGAGGTTGACCTTGTTCTGGCTGGTGATCTTCTTGAAGGCTGCGACCGACACGTCGACCTTGTAGCCGGTGTCTTCCGGCACGTAACGCAGCTTGCGGCCCTTGATGCCGCCCGCGTCGTTCACGATCTTCACGTAGTCGGCCATGCCCGCATTGATGCCGATGCCTGCGAAGGCGAACACGCCGGTCATCGGGATCGAGCCGCCGATGACGATGTCTTCGTTGGCCTGGGCGTGGGCGAGGGGCGCCACCAGTCCGATCCCGGCTGCGAGCAACAGGGCGCGGCGATTCTGTGAAAGCGTCGATGTCTTTTTCATGCTTGTCTCCTGATGTCTAGTTTCTGAACGGCCATAGATGAAAGAAGCGGCGTGTGCGCCGCCACACTTCTGCGAGCCCATGCGGCTCGAACACCAGAAATCCGACGATGAGGAGGCCGAACACGACGGTGCGGACCGGGGAGAGAAAAACTGTCATCTCCGTACCGCCCGGCAGGATGTCGACGATGACCTTGAGCAGCTCGGGCACCATGGTCATGAACACCGCCCCGAGGACACCGCCGAGGATCGAACCCATGCCGCCGACGATGATCGCGGCGAGAAAGAAGATCGACATCAGCAACGGAAAGCTCTCCGGCGTGACCACGCGGAAGAAATAGGCCCACAGACCGCCGGCCACGCCCGCGTAGAACGACGACAGACCGAAGGACAGCAGCTTGTAGCGCAGCAGCGGGATGCCCAGTACCTCGGCCGAGATGTCACGGTCGCGAATGGCGATGAAGGCGCGGCCCACGCGGGTGCGGAACAGGTTGGCCGCGCCGAGCACCATCAGCAGCATGACCGGCACGATCAGCCAGTAGAGGCGGAAGGACGTGTCGAGCGACATGCCGAAGAGCGTTGCAGGCGGCAGCGAGATGCCACTGGTGCCGCCGGTGAGCTTGAGGTTGGCGAACAGGAAGTGCGTGATGAACGACGCGGCAATGGTGGCGATCGCCAGGTACAGGCCTTTCACGCGCAGCGACGGGATGCCCACGACCAGGCCACCCAGCATCGCGACCACGCCGCCGACCAGCAGGTTCAGCAGGAAGGGCGTGCCCAGGCGCGTCTCCAGGATCGCCACCGTGTACGCGCCCAGGCCCATGAAGGCCGCCTGGCCGAGGCTGACCAGGCCGGTGTAGCCGGTCAGGATGTTGAGGCCCGTGGCGCTGGCGACGTTGATGGCGACGAGGCAGGCGAGGTAGAGCCAGTAGTCGCTGGCGATGAAGGGGAGGAGGAGCAGCAACGCTGCGCCGATGGCGAGCCAGGTCTTTTGCGTGCGCGAGTCGAACAGCGCGGCGTCGGCGACGTAGCTTTCTTTGAGGGTGCCTATGCGCATGGTTGCACCTGTTTTTCTTCGCTGCACTGCTGTTCGGGGCGCGTGCACAGGCCACCGGGTACTCCCCTCCGCGAATGTCCCCCGTCGGCGTGATCGCGCCCCGAATGAGGTTGAAGGCTTGTCATCTCACAACCTCTCGATCTCATGCGTGCCGAACAACCCATACGGCCGCACCATCAAGACCAGCACCAGCACGATGAAGGTGGCCAGCAGCTTGTACTCGCCGCCCAGGAACGCCCCGGCCAGCGCCTCGATCAATCCGATGAAGATGCCGCCGACGAGCGCGCCCAGTACGCTGTCCAGACCGCCGACGATCACCACCACCAGTACCGACAGCCCGAACACGCCCATCGACGAGGAGATGCCGCCGATCGCGCCGACCATGATCCCGGCGACGGAGGCGATCATGGCCGATGCCACCCACGCCAGCGAGAACACACGCGGCACGTTGATGCCCATCGAGTACGCCGCAGCCTGGTCCGATGCGGTGGCGCGAAGAGCCACGCCGCCGCGCCAGAAGCGGAATACCAGCAGCACCGCGCCGATCAGCACGGCCGCGATCAGCGCGCCGTAGAATACCTTGGGCGCGAGGAACGCTTCGCCGACCATGATCGGCGCGTTCGGCAGGAACTCGGGGAGGCGCCGCTGGTCGGCGCTCCAGATGATCTCGACCATGCCGACCAGGATCGACGCCAGCCCCACCGTCACCATGAACACCGAGATCGGCGGCTCGCCCAACAGCGGCCGGATCATCGTGCGCTCGACGATCGCGCCCAGCAGCCCGGTGCCGATGACCGCGCCGATCACCGCCATCCAGATCGGCAGCGCGAAGCTCGCCGCGAAGGTGAAGAACAGGTAGGCGCCCACCATCAGCATCTCGCCGATGGCGATGTTCACCACGCGCGTCGCCTTGTAGACCAGCACAAAGGCGAGGGCTGCCAACGCGTAGAGCCCGCCGCTGGCGATGCCGGTCAGGCTGATCTCGAAAAGGTAGGGCCAGTCGATCATGCGGCCTCGCTCGGCAGGGCTTCGCCGCGCAGCTTGCGGCGCAGGTCGCCCACGTCACCGGCGCCGAGGTAGGCACGAATGACTTCGGGGTCGGCCTGCACCTGCGCCGGTGCGCCCTGTGCGATCACCTGGCCGAAGTTCAGCACCACGACATGGTCCGACAGGTCCATCACCATGCCCATGTCGTGCTCGACCATCAGCACCGTCACGCCCCATTCGTTGCGCACGTCGAGGATGAAGCGCGCCATGTCCTCGGTCTCTTCGCGGTTCATGCCCGCGACCGGCTCGTCGAGCATCAGCACCTTGGGCTGCATGGCGAGCGCGCGCGCCATCTCCACGCGCTTTTGCAGGCCGTAGGGCAGGGCGGCGACCGGGGCGTGGCGGATGTGGTCGATCTCGAGGAAGTCGATGATGCGTTCCTCCACATCGCGCCGCAGCTCGGCCTCTTCGCGCCGGGCCCGGCCGACATACAGCAGCGCATCGAAAACGTTGGTCTTCAGGTGCGCATGGCGGCCCAGCTTGATGTTGTCGAGCACCGTCATGCCGCGGAACAACGCGATGTTCTGGAAACTGCGTGCCAGGCCCAGCCTGGCGCGCTGCGGTGGCGGCGTGCGCGTGATGTCGTTGCCCTCGAAGACCACGCGGCCGGCGGCCGGTCGGTAGAAGCCGGAGATGGTGTTGAAGAGCGAGGTCTTGCCCGCGCCATTGGGGCCGATCACCGCGGTGATGGAGCCCGGCTGCACGCCGAAGCCCACGCCCGTGAGCGCCTTCACGCCACCGAAGGTCAACGTCAACGCCTCAACCTGCAGCACAGGAGATGCCGGGGCGATGACGTGGCCGGGGAACGTGGCGGACATGGAGGCGAAGCTTGCGCGTGCGTGTACGAAAGATGGCTAGGGTTTGCGTGACGAGCAGGAAAACCTACTTGTTCGTAGAATTTCTACTCATCGGTAATGTCCACGTTCGCCACACTGCAGGCATCCGGACTTTCCCGCGCCTATCCGCCATGGTCACTTCATCTCTTCGCGCCGCCGCCGCCCACGCATCGCCCTGGGAGCCCGTCGGCACCCGTGCCCAGCAGCGCGAGGTCAAGCGCAACGCAGTGCTGCAGACCGCCGCGCAACTTTTCAACGAGCGTGGTTTCCATGCAACCTCGCTCGACGACATCGCCGAGCGGCTCAACGTCAGCAAGCCGACGCTCTACTACTACGTCGAGAGCAAGGACCAGATCCTGCTCGAATGCGTGCGCACGGCGCTCGACCTGATGAACGACGGCATCGAGGCGGTGCGCGCCGCCGGCGGCAGCGCCATCGCGCAGCTCAGGGCTTGCATGCGCATCTACACCGGCGTGGTCACGCAGGACTTCGGCATGTGCGTGATACGCATCGGCGAAGACCCGCTGCCCGAGCCGCTGAAGACCGAACTGCGACAGCTCAAGGCCGGCATCGACATGCAGTTTCGCCGGCTCATCGCTGACGGCGTGGCCGAGGGATCGCTCGCGCCTTGCGATCCAAAGATGGCCGCCTTCATGATCGCCGGCGCACTCAGCTGGGTCGGCCGCTGGTACCGCGGCGACGGTCATCTCACGCCGGAAGAGATCGCCGACCAAGGCATCGATCTGCTGCTCAACGGCGTGCTTCAGCGTCGGGTGGCGGCACGCAAGAGGGCGGTGGCACCGACGGCCACGGCGGTCAAGGCCAGCAAGGCGACCAAGACAAGTCGAACGAAAGGAAAAGCATGACCACCTCCGATGCCCCGCTCCTTGTCGGCCGCCAGGGCGACGTGGCCACGCTGCGCTTTAACCGACCTGGCGCGCTCAACGCCATCGACGTGCCGATGGCGAACGCGTTCCTCGCCGCTGCGCGCGAACTCGCTGCGGACAAGAGCGTGCGGGCCGTGCTGCTCAGCGGCGCCGGCAAGGGCTTCATGGCCGGTGGCGACCTCGCCGTGCTGCAGGCCGACCCGGTGCAGGGTGCGGCCGACTTGATCGGCCCGCTGCACGAGGCGCTCACGGTGCTCGCCGGAATGGACGCACCGCTCGTCGCGCAGGTCCACGGCGTGGCAGCGGGCGCCGGCCTGAGCCTGATGCTGCAGGCCGATTTCGTGCTCGCAGCCGAGGGCACGCGCTTCAATTTGGCCTACGTGAACATCGGCACCAGCTGCGATGTCGGTGCCTCGTGGGCGCTGCCGCGCCTGGTGGGCCTGCGCCGTGCGCTCGAGATCGCGATGCTCGGCGACATGCTCGATGCGGCCGAAGCCGAACGCATGGGCCTCATCAACCGGGTGCTGCCGGCGGCCGAGCTGGAGGCCGCGTCAATGGCCTTCGCGCAGCGCCTCGCCGACGGGCCGACGGTGGCGCTGGGCCGGTTGCGGCGGCTGATGCGGACGTCGTTCGAGCGCGATCTGCCCGGCCAGCTCGACGCCGAATCGGCGGCCTTTCGCGAATGCGCTATGACCGACGATTTCCGCCTTGGCATCGATGCCTTCTTCGCGAAGAAGGCGCCCCAATTCACCGGCCGTTAGGTCGATCTTTCTCACCGTTTCAGGAGAACCCCATGAGCATCCAGGACATCTTCGTCGTCGGCACCGCCCGCACCGCCATCGGCACCTTCGGCGGGGCGCTGAAGGACGTGCCCAATACCCAACTCGCCACCACCGCCGTGAAGGCCGCCATCGAACGCAGCGGCGTGGCGGCCGACGCCATCGGCCATGTGGTGATGGGCAATGTGATCCCGACCGACGTGAAGGACGCGTACCTCAGCCGCGTGGCGGCCATCGACGCGGGCTGCCCAATCGAGACGCCGGCCTTCAACGTCAATCGCCTCTGCGGCTCGGGCCTGCAGGCCATCGTGTCGGCGGCCCAGGCCATCGCGCTGGGCGATTGCGACATCGCCATCGGCGGTGGCTCCGAATCGATGAGCCGCGGCCCGTACTTCGACACCGCGGCACGCTACGGCATGCGCATGGGCGATGCGGTGCTGATCGACTACATGCTCGGCATCCTGCACGACCCGTGGGAGAAGATGCACATGGGCATCACCGCCGAAAACGTGGCGGCGCGCTACAAGATCTCGCGCGAGATGCAGGATGCGCTCGCGGCGCAGAGCCAGCAGCGGGCCGCCGCGGCCATCGCGGCCGGCCGCTTCAAGGAGCAGATCGTTCCGGTTGAGGTGAAGACGCGCAAGGGCGTCGTGCTGTTCGACACCGACGAGCATGTGCGCGCCGACACCACCGTTGACACGCTCGCGAAGATGAAGCCGGCCTTCAAGAAGGACGGCCTGGTGACCGCCGGCAATGCCTCGGGCATCAACGACGGCGCGGCCGCCGTGGTGCTGGCGAGCGGCGACCGCGTGAAGGCGCTGGGCCTGAAGCCGATGGCGCGCCTGGTCGGCTATGCGCATGCGGGCGTCGAGCCGGCCTACATGGGCATCGGCCCGGTGCCGGCCACGCGCAAGGTGCTGGAGCGTACGGGGCTCAAGGTGGATGACCTCGACGTGATCGAGTCGAACGAGGCCTTCGCGGCGCAGGCCTGCGCGGTCATCCAGGAACTGGGCTTCGACCCGGCCAAGGTGAACCCGAACGGCTCGGGCATTTCGCTGGGCCATCCGGTCGGCGCGACCGGCGCGATCATCACGACGAAGGCCATCGCCGAGCTGCACCGCACGGGCGGGCGCTATGCGCTGGTGACGATGTGCATCGGCGGCGGGCAGGGCATCGCCGCGATCTTCGAGCGCGTCTGAACGCGCGGCGCGCTCAGGCGTTCTTGCTGCGTGCGCTCTTGCGGCCTTCGGGCTTTGTCGCTGGTGCAGGCGTGCCGAGGTTCGCCTGCTCGATCCACGACAGCGTGTCGACGTAGGCCATCAAGCGGTTGAGGTAGTCGGGCGACGCGTCGCGCATCAGCGTGATCGCGCGGTGCACCAGGTGCTGCGAATTGAGCGGCCCAGCGTTCTCCGGCATCTTGGCCTGCGATTGATTCAGCCGCCGGTCGGCGCTCAGGCGTGACCAGGTGCTGCGGAAGTAGCGCAGCGACTTGAGGTCGGAGGCGCCTGCCGTCGCACTGCCTGCGGCGACACCCGTCCGCTCGGCGACGTGCGCCAGCAGTTCCGTCAGCCCACCCGCGATGAGCGCTGATGACGGCGTCTTTTTCTCCTTCTTTGCCTCGGCGGCCTTCGCCAGATCGGCGTCGTACACGGCCAGCAAATGTTTCAGCCGCTCGTCGAGCATGCGTCGCGTCTCTCCGTCGTGGGCTGCCGCGCGTCGCGCCATCGCTTCGAGAAAGCGAAAGCGCACCGGGTCGAGCCGATCCGCGCCGCGCGCGCGCCACGCGTCGATCGTCTCGGTGATCGTCGGCTCGCTGTCAGCCACGCGGCTTGGCGACGATGTCGTTGGACGGTTTCGGCGTGGGCGCCATCTCCACCCGGCGGTTCTTCGCGCGGCCTTCGGCGTCGGCGTTCGACGCCACCGCCTGCTCCGAGCCGAAGGCCGCGGCAAAGACCGACGACGCCGGCATGCCTTCTTCGATCAGCGCACGCGTCGCCGTCAGCGCGCGCTGCGCAGACAGCTCCCAGTTGTCGGCAAAGAGCCGCGCGTTGCCGCGCATCTGCCGGTCGTCGGTGAAGCCGCTGACCATCAAAATTTCGTTGCGCTCGCGCAGGTAGCGCGCCAGCGGGCCGGCCAGGCTCTTGAGCACCTGGCGGCCTTCCGGTTGCAGGTCGGCCGAATTGAAGGCGAACAGCACGCTGCCGCTGATGCCGATGCGCCCGTTGGCGATCGTCACGCGGCCGGCGGCGAGCGGGCCGGCCAGCGCTTCTTCCAGCGCCTGCAGGCGCTTCGCCGCGACTTGCCGTTGCTGCACCTCGGCTTCGAGCTTGCTGGCCAGGTCGAGCTGCATGCCGATGGCATAGACCAGGATCAGCACGAAGGCGCCGACCAGCCCGGCCATCAGGTCGCCAAAGACGGCCCACACGGGCACGCCGCCCGCCACGCCGCCATCCGCGCCGTCGTCGGCATCGAGTTCGCTGCGCATCACGCGTCGCTGCCGGCGGTCTGCCGCGTGGCGATCTGCTGCAGGTCTTCGACGATCTGCTTCTGCGACATGATGCTCAGGTCGATCACCTCGCGCGCCTGCGCCACGTAGTAGGCCAGCTGCTCGTCACTGCGCGTGATGGACTTGCCCAGCGCGCCTTCGATGCGCTGCAGGTGCGCCACCAGCTTGTCGTTCGATTCGCCGAAGCGCTCGACGGCGAAGCCGAAGGCCTCGCCCAGGCTCGCGACTTCGACGGCGCTGCCGGTGATCTGTGCGCCCACGGTGGCGAGCTTGTCAGCCTGTTCGCCAATCTGGTCGGTGAGCCGTCCGCCCACGCGTTCCAGCAATTCGGCCGACGATGCGACCAGCGTGTCGATGGCGGCACGCTGTTCGGTCGATGCATGGTTGACCGCATCGAGCAGGGTGCCCAGCGTGCCGAGGATGCGGGCGCGTTCCTCCAGCATCGTGTTGTCGCGCGCCATGCTGTCCGACAGTTGGGTGCGCAGTTCGGCGACCACTTCGGCCGCGGCGCGTGGCGCCTCGGATGCAGCCTGCAGCAGGCCGGTGACTTCGGTGATGGTGTGCGTGGCCTGCGCCTCGGTGCGCTCGGACATCTCTCGCACGGCCAGCGTCAGTGTCTCGCCGAGCTGGCGCTGTTCGCGCACCGTGTGCTCGGCGGCCTGCTGCCATTCCTGGCGCAGTGCAGCGGCCATGGCTTCCAGCGCCTGGGTCCACCCAGCCAGCCGCTGCGTGTCGCGCGAGGCGATGTCGGTCTGCAACCCGGCATGGGCGTGTTCGACGCTCTGCACCAAGCCAGCGGCCTGCTGCACGAAGCTGTCGGCGGCGCGCGTCAGCGCCTGTTGCGTGTCGGCGGCGAGTTGGGCGCTGGTGCGCTCGTGCTGCGCAAGGGCGCCGCTCCAGTGGGTCGACACCGTTCCGACGGCGTCGTCGAGACGCGTCGACACGCCGTCGACCATCGCGGTCGCGCGTTGGGCGAAGGTGTTGCTGAAGCCATCGAGCGCCTGGCGCAGGTCGCCGGCCATCGCCGTGTTGGTCTCGCGGTGATCGGCCAGGGCGGTCTGCCACGTGTCCGTGACCTGGCCCGTCGCCGCGTCGAAGCGGGCCGACACGCCGTCAAGCTGCTGCTGCACCGTCTGCGCCACGGCGCCGTGCAGCGCGGTGGTTTCGCGCGCGATGCCGGCCATCGCTTCCTCGACGACCGGTCGGATCGTGGCGCCGGCCAGGCGGGCGCTTTCGATGAGGCTGTCCTTCAGCGCGCGGTCGACCGACGCGGCCAAGCCGGTGTAGGCGCCGCCGGCTTCGGTGTGGAAGCGGTCCTGGCCGGCGAGAAGGCGTTCGCTCAACGCTTCGCTCTGGCGTTCCATCGCGGCCGTCATGGCGCTCAGTTGAGCGACCAGTTCGGGCATGCTCTGGGCCTGCCGTTCGAGCAGTTCGAACGAAGCCTCGCGCTGGTGCGCCAGCGAGAAGGGTCGCAGCGTGGTCGCGATGCGCGAATCGAGCAATTGCCCGGCCTGCAGCCGTGCGCGCCGGGACAGAGCCGACATCAGGCCAAGCATGGCCGATGCCGCCACGCCGGCCACCGACGTGCCGAAGGCCAGGCCCAGGCCCTTGACGGGTGCGGCGAGCGAATCGCGGATCGACTGCAGATCGGTCGCGCCCTGCAGCGCGGCGCCGGTGCCGTTGAGCGTGACCACCATCCCGAGGAAGGTGCCGAGCATGCCCAGCAACACCAGCAGGCCCGCCAGGTAGGGCGTGAGCGCCGGGCCGGGCAGGCCGACGCGTTCGCCCTCGACGCGCAGGCGCACCGCGTTCTGCAGCGAGCCATCGATTTGGTCGAGCCAGGGGCCGAGGCGGGCGGGTGCTTCGGTGAGGCCCTGCAGTGCGTCGTTCAGGCCCGTGGTGGCGCGCTGGTAGCGGCGCAGTTCGAGTGCACCGATCACGTAGAACACGGCGATCAGCACCGTGATGGCCAGCGCCAGCGGATGGTGGCCGACGTAGCCGACACCGACCCAGCAGATGGCCGCGAGGCCGGCGGCGAAGACGAGAGGCTGAAGGAATCTGTTCATGAAAACCCGTTAGCTCGATCGCAAGGCTTCGAGAAGCCCGTCGACCGGTTGAAATCGAAAGTCCAGTTCCGCGAGCAACAGATCGCGGATGTCCTGGTGAAAGACCGGCAGCCAGGCCATCGGCGTGGCGTCGGTCTCGGCCCCGTCCGGCGCCGGCAGGGCCGCCTGACGCAGGCCCTTGAAGCGCTTCTCGAGCATCGCGGGCACGGTGGCAAGCAGGCTGTGTTCGCGCGCCACCAGCGCCTGTTCCATCACGGCGTCGACCGTGGCGAGCTTCGCCATTTGCGGCGAGCGCGCCGCCAGCGCCGCACGCAACTTGGCACGCAGCGGCCCGACGCCGGCCTCCATCGCCTGCTGCCGTGCCAGGTAGCGCAGGCGGTAGGGCGCGAAGTCGACCATCGTGGTCGTCGCTGGATCGTCATCGACGTTCGCATAGAGGCTGTCCTCGCGGATCGTCTTTGCCAGGCCGTCGCGCACCCGGGTGCATTCGTCGTCCGGCGTGCCGGCGACGGCCTTGGCGCGTGCCACGGGCGCGTTCAGCACCGTCGACAACGCGATCGCATCGGTCCAGGCCAGCCACTGGCTCAGGCGTTCTGCGGTGGAGGCCGCAGGGGCGCGCACCTCGGCCTCGTTCCAGCGCGCGAGCAGGCGAACCAGCGCCGAATCGGCGAAGGCGGGACGCCGGGGGACTTGCACCATACGCGAGCTTCGAAAAACCCGGCAGTCTACACCGCGCCTTGCCGGACAATCGCCACATGCTCCCGAGCCGCCGCCCCCTGCTGATCGACCCCGACGAGGTCGAGATGAGCGCCATCCGCGCGCAGGGTGCGGGCGGCCAGAACGTGAACAAGGTGTCGAGCGCGGTGCATCTGCGCTACGACATCCTGGCCAGCTCGCTGCCGCCGGACGTGAAAGAGCGCCTGCTGGCATTGCGCGATACGCGCATCACGCAGGAAGGCGTGCTGGTGCTCAAAGCACAGCAGCACCGCACTCAGGAGATGAACCGCAACGACGCGCTGGCGCGGCTGCAGGCCGTGGTCGACAGCGTCGCCACGCCGCCGCTCGCACGGCGTGCGACCAAGCCGACCTACGGCTCAAAACAACGCCGCCTCGAAGGCAAGAGTCAGCGCTCGGAGATCAAGAACCTGCGAGGGCGGGTTCGGGACTGACCTCGGCGGTGGCGCGCAACGCTGCCAGCGCCTCCGCATCGGTGCGGTAGCTGAAGAACAGTGCGCCCGGCTTCAGCAGCCCAGCGCGCTCCAGCACTTGCTGAGCGGGCAGCTTGAGGCCGGACAGGTGCAGGCGCACCCCCTGCGATTCGAGCAGCCGCCGGATGTTGCCGAAGACTTCGGCGCCGGTCAGATCGACCCGGTTGATCGGGTGGGCGAACAGGCACACGTCGGTGAGCCCGGGGCGCTCGGCCAGCGCCGCGGTGATGGCGTGTTCCAGCGTGCTCGCCGAGGCGAAGTCGAGCTCCGCATCCATCCGCAGGGCGTAGAGGCTCGGCGCCAGCGGAGGCAGGTGCCACAGGTGCCGGTCGCGCAGGCTGCCGTCGGCGTGCAGCCCCACTTCGACGATGCGCGGATGCAGGTGCCGGTACATGTAGTGCGCGAGCGCGGCGAGCAGGCCGCCGAGCACGCCCCAGTAGATCGAAGGCGCGGTCGCGATGGTCAGCGCGAAGGTTCCGAGCGCGATGGCGGCCTCGATCCGCGAGATGCGCCACAGCGCGACGAAGGATCGTGGCTTCATCAGTCCCAGCGTCGCGGTGACCACCACCGACGCGAGCACGGCCTGCGGCACGTGGAACAGCAGCGGCATCGCCCACAGCAGCGAGGCCGCCACGACGACCACGCTGAACAGCGTCGACCATTGCGTCTTGGCCCCGGCATACAGCGTGATGGCGGAGCGCGAGAACGACGAGCTGGTCGGGAACGAGCCGCTGAGCCCGGAGGCGATCTTGCCGAGGCCCTGACCGATCAGGTCCTGGTTCTCGTTCCAGAGCTTGCCGGCGCGCGCGTTGTCGACCTTGGCGCTCGATGCCGTCTCGAGAAAGCTCACCAGCGTGATGAGGAAGGCCGGCAGCAGCAGGGTCCCGAGCTCTGTGGCGCCGAGGCCGCCGGGCCAGTAGAACGAGGGCAGGCCCGACGGGAGGGCGCCGATCACCGCGCCGCCCTTGAGCGCGTAGCCGACCGCGAAGCTCAACGCGGCGCTCACGGCGACCAGCGCCATGGTCGTCGGAAAGCGCGGCGCCATGCGCTTGCCGATCCAGAGCATCGCCATGCCGCCCAGGCCGAAGGCAATCGCCAGGTAATCGGGCGGCGGACCGTCGAGCAATTGCGCGTAGCTGCGTCCGGTGAAGCCGAGCAGCGCCGGGAGCTGCGACAAGGTGATGAGCACGGCCGCACCTTGGGTGAAGCCCATGAGCACCGGCGAATTGACCAGCCGGAGCAGCCAGCCGAAGCGCACCACACCCAACAGCAGTTGCATCAGCCCCGACAGCAGGGTGAGCCATACAGCGAGCGCCACCCATTCGCGGCTGCCCGGCACCGCCAGCGGCGCGAGCGACGCGCCGACCAGCAGGCTGGTGAGCGCGGTCGGCCCGACCGACAGCCGGGCCGAGGAACTGAACAGCACTGCAATGAGCGCCGGGAACAGCGCCGCGTAGATGCCCGTGATGAGCGGCATGCCGGCGAGCGCAGCGTAGGCCACGCCCTGCGGGATGACCATCAGTGCCACGGTGATGCCGGCCGAGGCTTCGTTGACAAGCAGGGCACGATCGGGCCGAGGCCAGGCCAGGAAGGGGAACCAGCGCAGCAGCCGGTCGCGGTTCATCGCCATGGTGCCGGCGCGCAGGAAGGTTGGGAATTCACCGCGGGATTATCTCGGCTTCTTGTGCTGGAAAGCAGTGGGCGAGCGTCCGGTGGCCGCCTTGAACATCGCGCAGAAGGCGCTGTCGGTGGCATAGCCGCTGGCGGTTGCGACCTGGCTCACGGCCATGCCGCGCGCCAGCAGCGGCAGGGCGTGGGCCATCACGGCCTGCTGGCGCCATTGCTGCCAGTTCATCCCCAGCTGGTCGCGGAAGAGGCGCGCCACCGTGCGCTCGCTGGCGCCGATGGCGGTCGCGCGCTCGGCCAGCGTGGCCCTGTCGGCCGGATTGCGCAGCAGCGCTTCGCACAGCTGGCGCAGGCGCTTGTCGGCGGGCAGCGGCACGTCGATGCGGATCTGCGTGGCCCTTTCGATCTCGTCGATGAGCAGCGGGGCGATCATGCGTTCGCGGTGCGGCGCCTGCGGGTCCGCGGGCGGCCGGCCGTCGGGCGTGGTGTCGAGCGCCAGCATCAGCGCGCGCATCAGCGGACTGATCTCGAGCACCTCGCAGCGCTCCCACGGAGGCGCCAGCCAGCTGTGGACATACACCGTGCGCAGCTCGGCGTCCTCGATCAGCGTGATGCTGTGCGGCACATCCGCAGGCACCCACAGCGCGCGCGAGGGCGGCACGATATAGCTGCCGTCCTGCGTGCTCAGCCGGATCACGCCGCGGGTCGAGAAAGTGAGTTGCGGCCACGGATGCACATGCAGCTCGACGAAGGTGTCCGCCTGCAGGAAGTGTTCCTTGGCCCGCAGCGGTCGCACGGCGTCGGGCGCGTAGAGGTGCGGCGTCAGCGGGCCCACCACGGTGGCGGGCGGAACAGCCGGCAGGCGCCGGCGGGGCCGCGCGTCGGAAGCATCAGCGACTGTCATGATTTCGACAAATGTTGTCCATGTATCGGCATTCTGCCGATCCCGATCGACCTACGATCAGGCCTGCTCTTTTTCCGTGCCTGCCATGTCCCATCCTTCTGCCCCCGGTGCGCCGACCGCTACCACCTTGCGTACCGACGCCAAGCTCATCGGGCTGGTGGGCCTCGCCCATGCGATCAGCCATTTCAGCCAGCTCATCCTGGCGCCGCTGTTTCCTTGGCTGAAGGACGCCTTCGACGTCAGCTACACGGAGCTCGGCGCGGTGCTCACGGTGTTCTTCGTGGTCTCGTGCATGGTGCAGGCCGCCTCCGGTTTCATCGTCGACAAGCTAGGCCCGCGGCCGGTGCTGTTCGTGGGGCTCGGCATGCTCGCGCTGGCCGGCTTCGGCTACGCGATGGCGCAGAGCTACTGGATGCTGCTGGCCAGCGCAGTGGTCGCCGGCGTCGGCAATGGGGTGTTCCACCCGGTCGACTACACGCTGTTCAACCGCAAGGTGGCGCCCACGCGGCTGGGCCATGCCTACAGCGTGCACGGCATCACAGGCAGCCTGGGGTGGGCGCTGGCGCCGGCCTTCGTGGTGCCGATCGCCATGGCGTATTCGTGGCGGACGGCGCTGGCCGCCGCCGGTGCGCTGGCCCTGGCGGTGCTGGTGGTGCTGTGGTTCTACCGCAGCGTCTTCGCGCTCGACGTCAAGACCGTGCAGAAAGCCACGGGGCAAGACGCGCATCTGCCGACCGCGGGCCAGTTCGACTTCCTGCGCATCCCTGCGGTGTGGATGTGCTTCGGCTTCTTCCTGTTCTACGCGATGGTCATCAGCGTGGTGCAGACCTTCGCGCCGGTGGCTGCGGGTCATCTGCATGCCGTGCCGGTGGCGCTGGTGGCGGTCTGTCTCACGGTCTACATGGTCGCGAGCGCCGTCGGCATGGTGTTCGGTGGTTTCCTCGCGTCTGACCCTTCTCGCTGCGAGCGCATCGTCGGTGCCGGCTTCGGCATCGCGGCCATGCTGGCGCTGTTCCTCGCGTTTGGCGACTTCGCGCCGGTCGTCGTGCCGGTGTTGTTCGGCGCGATGGGTTTCGCGTCGGGCATTGCCGGGCCCTCGCGTGACCTGCTGGTCAAGAAGTCGACGCCGGCCAACGCCACCGGCCGCGTCTACGGCGTGGTCTACGCCGGGCTGGACATCGGCCAGGCGGTGGCACCGCTGATCTTCGGCCGCCTGATGGACAACGGCCGCTACACGGCGGTCATCCTCGGCCTGGCCGTGGTGCAGGGCGTGCTTATTGCCAGCGCGTTCAACGTGCGCCGTGTGCGGCGCGAAGCCTTCGTTCCGGCTTCGGCCTGACGTGGTCTTGGAGTCGCTGTCGCTCTACCTGCTGATCGCGCTCGGCGCGGCCGTGGCGGGTTTCGTGCAGGGTCTGTCGGGCTTCGCCTTCGGGCTGGTCTCGATGTCGATCTGGGCCTGGACGGTCGACCCCAAGCTGGCGGCCGTGCTCGCGACCTTCGGTGCGCTGACCGGGCAACTCATCGCCGCCTTCTCGCAGAAGCGCAGCTTCGACAAGGGGCTGCTGCTGCCCTTCGTCGTCGGTGGGCTGGTGGGCGTGCCGCTCGGCGTGTGGCTGTTGCCGCGGCTCGACGTGGCGGTCTTCAAGGCCTGCCTGGGCGCGCTGCTGGTGATTTGGTGCCCAGCCATGCTGATGGCGCGCAACCTTCCGCGCGTGACCGCAGGCGGGCGCGTGGCCGATGCGGTGGCGGGGCTCGCCGGTGGTGTTTGCAGCGGCGTCGGCGGCTTTGCCGGCGCCATCCCCACGCTGTGGTGCACGCTGCGTCGCATGGACAAGGACGCGCAGCGCGCAGTGATCCAGAACTTCAATCTCGCGATGCTGACCGTCGCCTTCGCGCTGCACCTGGGCACGGGAAACGTCGGCATGTCGATGCTGCCGCTGCTGGCCATCGTCGCCGGCTGCGTGCTGGTGCCGGTGCTGCTCGGCGCGAGGCTCTATGTAGGCATCAGCGACGCGGCCTTCCGGCAGATCGTGCTGGGCCTGCTGACGGTGTCAGGCGTGATGCTGCTGGGCTCTTCGGTGCCGGTGCTGCTGCAGCGCTGAATCTTCAACGCGCGGTGATCGCGGCGCTCAACGTGTCGACGGTTCCGCGCCCGCCGGCGGCATGTGCCAGATGCGGTGCCACAGTGCGCCGATGTCGCCAGTGGGCACCCGCCATTCGCGTTGCTTCGGGGGCACCGCCTGCCAGGCGCCCTCGACCCGGCGCGCCACCTCGAACTGAAAGCTGTAGCTCGGCGCCGTGCCCATGCGCAGGTCTGACAGCACCAGCGTGCCGTCGGCCGTCGTCTGCGCCTGCATGAAGCCGCCGTTGAACCATTGCAGGCGCTGGACGGCCGGCACGTCGCGTGCCGCGTCCAGCGCTGCCTTGTCGGAGTCGAACCGCTGGAAAGTCATCGGGCCGCTGTCCGCCACCAGCGAGCGCTGGCCTTCGAGATAGCCGTCGGGTGTCATCACGATGACGCGCCAGAGCAGCGTGTTCAACGGCATCGGCGTCGACAGCCGCGGCGCGTCGGCCAGGCCCAGGGCGGCGAGTGCGCGTGCCGCGTCGCGGTCGACGATTTGCTTGGCGATCAACGACCAGCCGAGGTAGGCGGTGCTGAGCACCAGCCCGCCCACGAGCGCCCGTTGCGCCGATCTTCGTTCCGCCGCCCACCATGCGAAGCCGCAGGCCAGCAGCAGCCACAGCGTGTAGCCCAGGTCGATGATGAAGACCGTCGACCAGGATGTCGGCTGCACTGGCAAAGGCCACCACAGCTGGGTGCCGTACACCGTGAAAGCATCGAGCAGCGGGTGCGTGAGCAGCGCGGCCTGAATCGCCCAGAACCAGCGCGTCGGCGAATCGGCCACGCGGCCACCGCGGCGCTTGAACAGCCACCAGATCAGCCAGCCGACGATGGGCAGCACCAGCAGCGAATGGCTGAAGCTGCGGTGCACCGTCATCAGCGTCACCGGGTTGTCGGTGAATGGCTTGATGAGGAAGCTGTCGAGGTCGGGCAGCGTGCCGAGCGCCGCGCCTGCGAGCAGGGCAGCACGGCGATGCCGGGCGGGTGCGATGGCTGCAGCGACGGCGCCGCCCAGCACGATTTGAGTCAGTGAATCCACGCGCCGATCTTAGAGAGGCGCGGCGCCGCACCGTCGCCGAAAGGCCTTGCCGCGTGGAGACAGGGCCGTCAGCCGGCCAGCAGCGCGTCGACCTGGCGCAGGCCCTCGATCGTCTTGATGCAGGCGTCGGCCGCCTCGGTGCCCTTCACCGCGAAGTGCGCGTGGAAGTACTTGCGGTGTTCCACGTGCTCGTGGAAGTGGTGCGGCGTCAGCACCGCCGAGAGGATCGGCACGTTGGTCTCGAGTTGCAGCGCCATCAGCGTGCTCACCACCGTGCTGGCGACGAACTCGTGGCGGTAGATGCCGCCGTCGACCACCAGTGCGCAGCCGACGATGGCAGCGTAGCGGCCCGACAGTGCCAGGCGCTTGGCGTGCAGCGGGATCTCGAAGGCACCGGGCACGTCGAGCACATCAATGCGCTCGCGCGGGAAGCCCTGGCGCGCCATTTCTGCCAGGAATGCATCGCGTGCCTGGTGAACGATGTCGGCATGCCATTGCGCTTCGACGAAGGCGACGCGCTGCGGCTCGGAGGCCGTGATGGCCGAAAGGGGAAGGTCGTTGATCTGACTCACGGTGTGCCTCTTGAAAGCAGGTTTCCTGAATCAGGGCGCACGAAGCCGGCGGCCGGCCACGCACGACGAAACGCGCGCAGCCATGCCGACGGTCCGCGCTCTCTTTCATCCGGACTGTGACCGTCGGCTCCGGAATCGCACCGGAATCTGCTGACCCTGCGGCGCATGACGCATCGCAGGCGCTCGCGGGCTTGTGCGAACGAGTCGCCATCACCGCCGGTGGGGAATTGCACCCCGCCCTGAGAACGCTGCGGGTGCCGACTGGACACCCGCCCGGGCGATTCTAGGCAGAGGCGCGGGCGTGTGCTGTCACTCCGGTTGCGCGTCCAGCACCCGCGTGGGGTTGTTGCGGCCGCGTTCGCTGCGTACCACATGAAGGCCCGCACCGACCAGCAGCGCGATGCCGATCCAGGCCCAGGTGTCGGGCACGTCGCCCCACACTACGTAGCCGAGCAGCATCGCGAACAGCAGGGCCGAGTAACGGAATGGCGCCGTCAGCGACATGTCGCCCTGGCGCATGCTCTGCACGAGCAGAAAGTACGCCGAAGCGAGGAAGGCGGAGGCGAGGCCGAGCGAGGCGAGGTCCCCAGCGGTAAACGGTCTCCATCCTTGCCACAGCGACAGTGCGCCCGCGAGCAGGGCGACGGCGACCGACGTCGCCAGCGTGACGACGATGGAGGGAATCGTCGGGTCGATGCGCCGCGTCAGAAGATCGCGCGCCGCTTGAAACAGGGCGCCTACCAAACACATGAGTGCCCAGCCGTCGATGCCTTGGCTGTCGGGCCGCACGACGCACAGCACGCCCGCAAAGCCGAGCAGCACCGCGGCCCAACGCGCGATGCCTGCGCGCTCGCGCAGGAAAACGACCGCGAACACCGTCATGAAGAGCGGCGCCGCGAGGTTGATGGCGGTGGCGGTGCCGAGCGGGAGGTGGAACAGCGAGAACAGGTAGAGCACGGTCGCACAGGCATCGACCGCGGCGCGCATCGCCACCCGAGGCTGGACGACTCCGCCCAACCGCTTCGTGGCCCCCAGCGCCCGAACGACCAGGAGTACGAGCGACGTCGCCATGCAGCCGCGCAGGAAGATGAGTTGCGCCGATGGCATGCCCTGGCTCACGTACTTCGAAATCGCGTCGTTGACGACGAAGCAGCCCATGGCGCCGACCATCATGAGGACGCTGCGCCAGGGGTTCTTCGCGTTCATTGCGCCTTGCAGCGGGTGAGAGGTCATCGATGGTTTCGCGGCGGACACCGGAGCGTACGGGAGGCGGCCGAGAGGGCGCCACAACCGAGCGCCCGCGAGCGGGCTAAACCGCGCTCCGATGCCTCTCGATGCACACGTCCAGCGTCTCCTCGCCAGCGCGCTTCCACCAGTCCAAAGCGGAAAAGATCTCGACCTCGCTGAAGCCCGCGAAGCCGGCGTCCTCGACCCATCCGCGGATCTTCTTCAGTTCGACGACGCCGTCGCCCATCATCCCGCGATCCGACAGCAAGTCGCGCGTGGGCGTAAGCCAGTCGCACACGTGGTAGGCAAGCAGGCGCTCCTTGCCCGCGCGCGCGATCTGCTGCTGCAGCTTCGGGTCCCACCACACGTGGTAGATGTCGAGCGCCACGCCGAGGGCGCCGGTCTTGCCCGCGTCGAGTTCATCGCAGAGGTCGAGCGCATGTTCGAGCGTGTTGATGCAGGCGCGGTCGGCCGCCTGCATCGGGTGCAGCGGCTCGATGGCCAGCGGCATGCCGACTTCGCGCGCGTACTCGAGCGATCCGGCGATGCCGTCGCGCACTTCGTTGCGGGCGCGAGCGATGTCTGTGTAGGCAGCCTTGCCGTCGAGCGCGCCGGGCAGGGCACCGACGACCAGCACGAGGCAGGGTGCGTCGAGCGTCTTGGCCTCGTCGATGGCGCGGCGGTTGTCGTCCAGTGCGGCTTTCAGGCCGGTCGCGTCGGGCGCAGGGAAGAAGCCGCCGCGGCAGTAGCCCGACAGGCCGATGCCGTGTGCCTTGAGCTGCGCAGCGACCTTGTCGAGGCCGACGGCCGCAACCTGGTCCCGCCACGGGCTGATCGCGCGGATGCCACGCTCGGCGCACTGGTCGATGATGCGGTCGAGCGGCACCTCGGCGCCCGATTGCTTGCGCACCGTGGCCGTGTTGATCGACAGCCAGTCGTGGTTCTGCGAGAAATCGCGCATCGAGGTCATTCGACGCCGTTGATCGCCAGCAGCGTCTTCATGCGCTGCACGGCAAGCTCGGGTTTCTCCAGCACGTTGGCCGCGTCGGCGAGGCGAAACAGTTCGGCGAAGTGCTGCAGCGAGCGGGTGCTCTGCTGGCCACCGACCATCGTGAAATGTTTCTGGTGGCCGTTGAGCCAGGCCATGAACACCACACCCGTCTTGTAGAAACGCGTGGGCGCCGCGAAGATGTGGCGCGACAGCGGTACCGTCGGGCCGAGGATGGCGTGGAACTTGTCCACGTTGCCCTGCGCGAGTTCGCCCAGCGCCGAGCTCGCGGCCGGTGCAATGGCGTCGAAGATACCCAGCAGAGCGTCGCTTTGCCCATGCATCGGCTCGCTGCCCTGGCCGTCGCCCGCGATGAGTTCTGCGTAGTTGAAGTCGTCGCCGGTGTACATGCGCACGCCGGAAGGCAGGCGGCGCCGCATGGCGATCTCCTTGTCCTTGTCGAGCAGCGAAATCTTGATGCCGTCGACCTTGTCCGGGTGCGCCGCGATGATGCCGACCGCCGTGTCCATGGCGGCGTCGACGTTGCTCGTGCCCCAGTAGCCCGCGAGTGCCGGGTCGAACATCTCGCCCAACCAATGCAGCACCACAGGCTGCTTCGCCTGCGACAGGATGCGGTCGTAGACGCGCTCGTAGTCGGCCGGGCTCTTCGCGACGCGGGCCAGCGCGCGGCTGGCCATGACGATCAGCTTGCCGCCGAGCTTCTCGATGGCGGCCATCTGCTCTTCGTAGCCGCGAATCACGTCGTCGACGTTCTTGACCTCGTCGAGGTTCAGGTGGTCGGTGCCGCAGCCCGAGGCGACCAGCGCGCCCGGCACGTCCTTGGCGGCATCGAGCGAGCGGCGGATGAGTTCGAGCGAGGTCGGCCAGTCGAGGCCCATACCGCGTTGCGCGGTGTCCATCGCTTCGGCGACGCCCAAGCCCAGCGACCAGAGGTGCTGGCGGTAGGCGATGGTCGTATCCCAGTCGACAGCGGCCTGCAGCCACGGATCGACCACGGCCAGCGGGTCGGCCACGACGTGCGCGGCCGAGTAGGCGATGCGGTTGAACTTCACGCCAGCGGGCGGTTTCGCCGGCACGCTGCCGCGCAGCGCATACGGAGAAAGCGAGCCATCAGCGGTGGGCAGGGTCAGGGTGAGAGCCATGGCGTTCGCTCCTCAGACCTTCAGCGTGGGCACGTCGATCCAGCGGCGTTCCTTCCACGACTCGAGCGCGGCCTCGACCAGCTGCACGCCCTTGGCGCCTTCGGGCAGCGTCCACTTGTACGGCTCGTTCTCGACCACGTGGCGGATGAAGTGTTCCCACTGGATCTTGAAGCCGTTGTCGTAGACCTGCGAATCCGGGATTTCCTGCCACTGGTCGAAGAAGTTCATCGTCTGCTTCTCGTCGGGGTTCCACACCGGGCGCGGCGTGGCCACGCGCGACTGCGCACGGCACGACGAAAGCCCCGCGACGGCCGAGCCGTCGGTGCCATCGACATGGAAAGTCACGAGGTCGTCGCGCCGCACGCGCGTGACCCAACTCATGTTGATCTGCGCGATCACCGGCTCGCCCTGGTGGCCGGTCAGTTCGCAGGTGGCGTAGGCGGCGTCGTCGGCCGTCGCTTCATAGGGTTGGTCGTTCTCGTCCCAGCGCTTGGGGATGTGCGTCGCGCCGATGCAGCTCACGGACTTCACTTCGCCGAACAGGTTGTCCAGCACGTAGCGCCAGTGGCACATCATGTCGAGGATCATCCCGCCGCCGTCTTCCTTGCGGTAGTTCCACGAGGGCCGCTGGATCGGTTGCAGGTCGCCCTCGAACACCCAGTAGCCGAACTCCAGGCGCACGCTCAGCATGCGGCCGAAGAAGCCGGCGCGGCGCAGCATATCGAGCTTGCGGAGACCCGGGAGAAACAGCTTGTCTTGCACAGCACCGTGCTTGAGGCCCGAGCCTTCGGCCAGGCGCGCAATCTCGACCGCTTCGTTCAGGTTGGTCGCGATCGGCTTTTCGCAGTACACGTGCTTGCCGGCGCGGATCGCCTTGGCCAGCAGGGTAGGGCGCATCTGCGTGGTGCCGGCGTCGAAGAAGATCGTGTCGTCGGGGTTCTCGAGCGCCTTGTCGAGGTCGGTGCCCCAGCGCGCGATGCCGTGCTTCTTGGCCAGTGCTTCCATCTTCTCGGCATTGCGGCCGATGAGGATCGGGTCGGGCATGACCTTGTCGCCGTTGCTGAGCGTGACGCCACCCTGAGCGCGAATGGCGCAGATGGAGCGGATCAAGTGCTGGTTCATGCCCATGCGTCCGGTGACGCCGTGCATGATGAGTCCGAGTCGTTGTGTAGCCATGGTTTCTCTGCTTGCAGAAGTGAGTGGGTGATGGATTACTGCGGCGAGAGGCCGGCGGCCTTCACCAGCTTGGCGTTGCTGCCGATCTCTTCCTTGATGTAGGCGTCGAACTGCGCGGGCTGCAGCGTCCATGCATCGGCGCCCAGCTTCAGGAAGCGTTCCTTGACTTCGGGCGTCGCGAGGGCCTTCACGACCTCATCGTGCAAGCGCGTGACGATGTCGCGCGGCGTCTTGGCCGGCGCCATCATCCCGATCCAGAAGTTGAATTCCGAGCCCGGCACGCCGGCTTCGGCCGTGGTCGGCACATCGGGCAGCGCGGCCGCGCGCTTGGGCGAACCGACGGCCAGCGCCAGCAACGTGCCTTCCTTGATCTGGCCGATGACCGGCGCGATCGGCGAAAAGTAGTAGTCGACGCGGCCCGACAGCACTTCGGTCACGGCTTCGCCCGATCCTTTGAACGGGATGTTGGTCGCATCGATGTTCGCGGCCATCTTGAATTTCTCGGCGTTAAGGTGCGTCGCGCTGCCCTGGCCCGCGGACGCGAAGTTGATGGTGCCGGGCTTGGCTTTGGCGGCGGTTACCAGATCCTTCAGCGTCTTGATGTTCTTCGAAGGCGAGATCACCAGGGCGTTGGGCAACGTGGAAATCGGCGTGACGCCTGCGAAGTCGGCCACGGTGTCGAAGGGCAGCTTGGCGAAGGTCGACGGGCTCACCGTGTGCGACGACGAATGAATCATGATCGTGTAGCCGTCCGGCGCTGCCGTCGCCACGGCCTGCTGGCCGATGGTGCCGCTGGCGCCGCCGCGGTTGTCGATCACCAGCGTCTGACCCATGCTCTGGCTCATCTTGTCGGCGATGGCGCGGGAAATGATGTCGGTGGTGCTGCCGGCGGCGAAGGGCACGATCACGCGGATCGGCTTCGTCGGATAGCCGTTTTGCGCCAGGGCGCCCTGCGTGGTCAGAGTGGCGATGCACGCCAGCGAGGCGGCCGCGGCAATGCGGGCAAAAGTGGTCATGAATGTCTCCGTTGGGTTCTGGCGCACCTGCATGGGCGCTGGCTGACTCTTTAATTCACCAATTGGTGAATTGACAGCGATTTTCCAGCCGCAGGGGCAGGCGGTCAATCCGCGTGACGGAGGTCTTACTCAGGGATTTCCCCGATTTTCCCGATGTCCGCGGGAGGCGCGGACCGGCGCGTTCTGAGCGTCGTCAGTAAGCGGCGCCCATGGCGTCCCATTGAATGGCTGCGCCGACGCGCCCGGTTGCGAACCCGATTGCATTCGACGACGACAGATCGATTTGTCCGTCGACGATCCTTAAGCGCACCGCTTCGTCGCTGTGCGCGTAGAGCGTGGGATGAAGCGCCGCGAACGCGCGCCGCTCGCCCACCGGCAGCGCGGCCATGCCGTCGACGTAGTGGTGACCGTTGCGCTCGACGTGGTCGAGGCCCAACCACGCGACGAGCGCCAGGTCCTGCTGGAGCCCGACACCCGCCTGCATCGTGAGGTCCTCTCCCGACAGGAACAGAGGCTCTCCACGCGCGCGGGCTTGTGCACAGCGCGCCGCGTTGACGATCGATTTGTAGAAGCCCTTGCAGCTCTTGCTCGACACGCCGGTGTAGCCGAGCGCTCGGGCCTGCATGAAGCTGTCCAGCGTGGCGTCGGACTCGTCGATCAGCAGCGGCATGCGTGCAGCGACCGAGCGCACGTCGCGCTCGAGCGCATGCGCGCGCCGGATCGGCTGTTCGATGAAAACGGTCTTCGCGGCCAGCGCTCGCAGCTGCGGCGCTGCGAGAAAGGCATCGAGGAATTGCGAGAAGTCCGCCACGTCGGCGTACTGCTCGTTGCCGTCGAGCGTGATCAACTCTGCGTGCGGGTCGATCACTTCGGCGATGCGTGCCAGACGATCGATGTCGGCACGCGTGTCGCCCGACAGCTTGAGCTTGAAATGGCGGTGGCCGTAGCGCGCGATGGCGCCTTCGAGCGATGCGGGCAATCCGTCGTGCGGGTCGACATCACCGAGATCGGCCTCGCGGATCGCATCGGCCAGTCCGACGGTGTGGCGTGCGGCGATCGACGTGCGTCCGCGGGGCAGCGCCAGGAACGCGTCGAGGTCGAAGCCGCTCAGGTCCGGCGCCAAGTCATGGCGCGCCAGGTCGATGCCGGCGACGTTGCGGGCCATCGCATCGCCGAAGCTGCAGCCCAGGTGCAGGCACACGGCATCGAGCACGGCGCGGTCGATCAGTGCGGGCCCGTAGCTGGCCACCAGCGGCAGCAGCCCCTGACGCAAGCCCATCGCCAGCACATCCTCGTAATGCTCAGCGAAATGGTCCCACGCGCATTGCGCCGCGCCGGACGTGGTGTAGGCCTCGCGCGCATTGCGCAGCGCCTGGCGCAGCTGTTCGAAGTTCTGTGCGTTCGACAGCGCCGGGTTCTTGTCGAACCACTTCGGGATCATCATTTCCGCCGCACAACCTTCGCTGGTTCGGCCGTCCTCGAAGCGGATGCGGGCGCGCACGTAGACCTGCGGGCACGCGGTAACCGTGACGGCACCGAATCGAAAGGGCAGGCGCAACGCCACGTCGCGCTCGGTGAAAACGATGTGGTCGACGTGGAAACGGGGCGCCGCGTGGGCCATGGTGTTTTCCCGGTGCGTGCAGCGCGTGCCGATGGCGCGCGCCACTCAATGATCGAGGATGCCTTGCGAGAAGAAGTGCGCGCGAATCGTCTTGGCGTGCTCGCCGAAGGCGGCCGAGCCCATGATGTCCAGCGGGCGTTCGCGCGGCAGGTCGATGTCGTAGACGGCAGCAATGGAGCCCGGCCGTTCGCTCATCACGATGACGCGGTCCGACAGGTACACCGCTTCGGGAATGCTGTGCGTGATCAGCATCACGGTCTTGCCCGACGCGGCCCAGATGCGGCGCAGCTCGAGGTTCATCTTCTCGCGCGTCATCGCGTCGAGCGCGCCGAAAGGCTCGTCCATCAGTAGCACGCTCGGGTCGTGCAACAGGGCACGGCAAATGGACGCGCGCTGTTGCATGCCGCCTGAGAGTTGCCAGGGGTACTTCCCCTCGAAGCCACTGAGGCCTGCCATCGCGATCAGTTCGCTGGCGCGCGCACGCGCCGCCGCCATGGGCATGCGGCGGATCTCGGCCTGCAGCAGGATGTTGTCGAGCACCGTGCGCCAGGCCAGCAGCACCGCGCTCTGGAACACGATGCCGACGTCCTTCTGCGCGCCTTTGATCGGCTTGCCCGACAGCGTGAGCGACCCGCCAGTGATCGGAAGCAGGCCCGCCACCATCTTCAGCAGCGTGCTCTTGCCGCAGCCCGACGGTCCGACGACCGAGACGAACTCGCCCTTGCGGATGGCGAAGTCGAGCGGCTTCAGTGATTCGACCGGCCCGTCCTTGGTCTGGTAGATCTTGGTGACACCGCGGGCTTCAATCAGGACGTCGGTTGGCATGGGCTCGGGAGGTCAGTTCGCGGGAAGGAAGTCGAGGGTCACGTAGTCTTCCGGCTTGCCGCGCGTGGCCGCGTCCATGCCGCCGTACTGCACCAGCAGGTCGAGCGAGTCGTTCACGTTCTTCATGCTCACGCGGAAGGGACGCTGGTTGGCGGTTTCCTTGGTGTGATACAGCGCGACGCTCTGCTTCATGCCGACGATGAGCGTGTCGCGCACGCCCGCCTTGGCATTGGCCTTGAGCATCGCGTCGACCGCGGCCTCAGGGCTTTTCTCGGCGGCTTCCGCGGCCTTGGTCGACGCGCGCATGAAGCGCTTCACCAGGTCGGGGTTCTCGGTCAGCAGATTCTTGTTGGTGATGATTCCGGAGCTGATCTGGTTCACGCCGGAATCGGCGAAGCGGATCGGCGTCACCGGCTTGCCGGTGGCGTCCTGCAGCTTGATCGCCTGGTCCATCACGTAGCCCAGCAGCAGGTCGGCCTGGCCGTTCATCACCGCGTTGAGCTTGGTCTGGCCGTCGCCCGAGACGATCTTCACCTGGTCGGGCTTGATGTCGTTGACCTTCAGGAAGAGCGGCCACATCTGCGACATCGAATCGCCCGGCGTGGTCGCCACCGTCTTGCCGACGATGTCCTTCGGCGTCTTGATGTTCTTGTCGGTGAAGCCCATCACCGACATCGGGCTCACCTGGAACAGCACGCCGGTCGACTTGAGCGGCGCGCCCTTGGCGGCAGCCTTGATCATGGTCGTCACGTCGATATAGCCGAAGGTTGCCGACTTCGCCGCCACAGCCTGTGCCGTGACCGCCGAACCGCGGCCTTCCTGGATCTCGAGGTCGATGCCTTCCTCTGCGTAGAAGCCGCGCTCCTTGCCGAGAAAGAAGGGCGCGTGCTCGCTGTAGAGGTACCAATTCAGCATCAGCGTGACCTTCTCGGGCGCCTTGGTCTGCGCATGCGCCGGTGTGGCGGCCATGACGACCGCGGTGGCTGCGGCTGCGATCAGTGTGGGAATCAGTCTCTTCATGGTGTTGTCTCCGGTTGTGTCTTTGTGGATGAAGCAGGAACTCACTGCACCTGGCGCTGCGATGCGTGCCAGGGGATCATCAATCGCTCGGCGAGATCGACGGCCACGAAAAGAATGACGCCGATGCTCGACAGAACGACCAGCGCAGCGAACATCAGGGGCAGGTCGAAATTGCCGTTGGCCACTTGCAGCACATAGCCGATGCCGGAGTTGGAGCCGACGAATTCGCCGACGACCGCACCGACCACGGCCAATGTGACCGACACCTTCAGGCCGCTGAAGATGGCCGGCAGTGCCTGCGGGAGGCTGATCTTGAAGAAGGTCTGCAGGCGGCTCGCGCCCATCGAGCGGGCGAGGTCGAGCATGTCGGGCTCGACCGACTTGAAGCCCATCACGGTGGAGACCACCACCGGGAAGAAGCCCAGCAGAAAAGCCGAAATCACCTTGGGAAAGATGCCGAAGCCGAACCACACCACGAACAGCGGCGCGATGGCGACCTTCGGGATGCTCTGTGAAAACACCAGCAACGGATAGACGTAGGACTCGATCAGTCGCGAGTACGCGATCACCATTGCCAGCGGAATGCCGATGACGATCGTGAGCCCGAAGCCGCCGAGCGTGGCAAGGGTGGTCTTCCAGCTTTCGCTCAGCAACCGCGGCCATTCGGCGATCAGCTGCTTCACGACTTCGAGTGGCGGAGGAATCAGGTACGCCGGGATTTTGAAGAAGCGTATGGCCAAGTCCCACAGCACCAGCAGCACGATGACAAGAAAGAATGGGCGCAGGGCCGGGTGCAGAAGAAGTCTGCGAATCATCGAGCGTTGTCTCCGGGTGACGCGCGCGTCACTCCGACCGCGCACCTAAGTAACCAATCGGTGAATTGTTGGGGCGTGCCGAAGCCGTGTCAACGACACTTAGGGAAATCACGCAGGGTCAGGCAGAGGTCAGCGCAGCACGTAGCCGAGCACCATCTCGGTCATGTGCGACAGGCGCTGCGCAAGGGCTTTCGGCGCTTTCAGGTCGCGGCCGAAAATGGCGGACAGCGTGGCGTTGTTCGAAAGGTAGAAGTAGCAAATCGACGCGATCGAGATGTAGAGCTGGATCGGGTCGACGCCGTCTCGAAACAGGCCCTGCTGGCGTCCGCGCTCGAGCACATCGGCCAGCAGTTGCACGAGCGGCGAGTTCATCTCCTGGATGCGTGCAGACTGTTTGAGATGAACCGCCTGGTGCAGGTTCTCGCTGTTGAGCAGCGTGATGAATTCGGGATGCTCGAGGTAATAACGCCAGGTGAAGGACACCAGTTGGCGTACCGCTTCCACCGGGTCCATCGCGTCCAGATGCAATGCCTGCTCGGCCGCGCGGATGTCGGCGTAGGTCCGTTCGAGCACTGCGAGGAACAGATCGTCCTTGTTGCCGAAGTAGTAATAGATCAACCGCTTGTTCACACCAGCCTGCTCGGCGATGCGGTCGACGCGTGCACCTGCGAAACCGCTTTGCGCGAACTCTTCCAGCGCTGCGGCGAGGATGCTGCGTTGCGACTTGTCTGCGTCGCGCGATCGCGGCGGCTGCGCGGGCTTGGAGAGGGTTGTGGCCATGGGCTGCTTTTTACTAACCGTGCGGGGAATTATGTTCGGAGCGGGATGTCGCGCTGCGGCGTCCCTGCGTCCGTCGAGCATGCTCGGCTCGAAAAAAAAGCCGGCAAGTGCCGGCTTTCTCGACGCGACGCACGAGGCGTCAAACGCTTACTTCACGTGCTTGCCGATCAACGCAGCAAGTTCAAACATCGAGACCTGCGGCTTGCCGAAGATTTCCTTCAGCTTGGCATCGGCATTGATGTTGCGCTTGTTGGCCTTGTCTTGAAGATTGTTCTTCTTGATGTAGTCCCACAGCTTGCTCACGACAGCGGTGCGCGGCAGCGGCGTCGAGCCGACGACTGCGGCCAATGCCGGGCTCGGCGTCAGCGCCTTCATGAACGCTGCGTTGGGCGTGCGCTTCTTGGCGGGCGCAGCCTTCTTAGTGGCAACCTTCTTGGCCGGAGCTGCCTTCTTGGCAGGTGCCGTCTTCTTCGCAGGGGCAGCGGCCTTCTTTGCCGGTGCTGCCATCTTCTTGGCCGGAGCGGCCGTCTTCGCGGGAGCTTTCTTGGCCGGAGCCTTCTTTGCAGTTGCCATGGTTGATTTCCTTTTTTGGTTGGACATTTCACCAATGAAAAACTGCGTCTCCACTGGCAAGGCGGATGCTAAAGGAGAAAAAACGTGTTTCCAAGGGAAAACAGGACTTTTTCATTGGGCGCTGTTGTTTTTTCCAGAGGTAAAAATGGGCACTCCGGGCCAGGTGAGCAAGCCGAGGCCCGATCAGTTGGACGACGACGCCACGCGACGTGCCGGCCAGGTCGCGAGAACCACGCCTGCCAACGCCGCCCCGAAGGCCAGCATCTGCGCGCTGCCGAGACGCTCATCGAGCACCAGAACGCCCACCAGCGCGGCGCTCACCGGCAACAGCACGGTGAACACGCCAGCCTGCGCGGCAGGCACGCGCTTCAGACCGGTCATCCAGAGCCACACGGTCCAGATGCTCGCTGCCATCGCATAGGCAACCAGAAGTGCCCACGTGCCAGCGCCGACGGCGGCGAAATCGAACTTGAGTGCCAACCAAATGCCGAACGGCGTCGACAGTGCGAAGCCCCAAAGGTTGATGAGCGAGGAGATTCGTTTGGGGCCGAGATGGCCGGTGAGCGACTTCCCGATCACGGCGTAGGCGGCTTCGCAAAGCACCGCGCAGAACACGAGCACGTTGCCGAGCCAGGGCATGGCGGTGCGCGGCGCAATCGCTTCGGCCGGCGCATGCGACGGCGACAGCGCGAGAAGGCCTATGCCGGCGGCCGCGCAGGCGATGGCAGCGCCCACCCGCCACCCAATGCGTTCGCGCAAGAAGAGCCAGCTCGCCACCGCTACGACCGCAGGGATGGACGCCATGATCACGCCAGCCGACACCGCGCTCGTCAGGCTCACGCCGAACAGCATGCAGATCGAGAACAAGAAATTGCCGAGGAACGATTCGAGAAAGACGAGCCCGCGCGTTCGTCGCGTCATCGGCGCCTCGTCGGCAGGGCGCCTTAACCAATGCGGCATGGCGAGCGCCGCAATCCCGAATCGCAGCCACGCAAGCAGAAGCACGGGAAAAGCGGCAACCAGCGGCTTCGACAGCGCCACGTAGCTGCCCACGAGCGCCATGCTGAGCGCAAGGCAGCCGTATGCGACGAAACGGCGTGGGTCGGGGGCTTGGTTCACTAGACTGGGCGATCGATGCTTGTGATTGGATTTCGATGATGCCCCATGCCGACGCCACACTGCGCCATGTCTTCGTCTACGGCACCTTGCGCCGCGGAGGTCGCAACGACATCGCGCGGTATCGGCCCGCCCCAGTGTTCGTCGGTATGGCTGTCGTTTCCGGAACACTTCTGGATCTCGAGACCTATCCCGGCGTGGTACTTGGCGGATGCGGGCGGGTGCATGGCGAGGTCTATCGGATCACGCCCTCGGTCGAGGCCGAGCTCGATGTGCTGGAGGAGGTCGCGCCCGATGGGAGCGGTGAATACCTTCGTAAGCAAGTGCAGGTGCATGTCGCTGGGGCCGACCTGGCTTGTCTGGTGTACGAGCTTCATCCGTCCAGGGCGGCGGGTCGTGAGGTGATTGCGTCTGGCGATTGGTTGGCGAAGCGCTGATTCCCTTGCCGCATTGGCAAAACTGCGTATCGCTATACGGAATCGAAAGTTGCTGCACTGCGCAAAATTTTCTCAATATGAGAAAGTCGATATTGCATTGAGAAATAGATGTCGTAAACCGTTGATTTCACTTAGAAAAAAATAAGTCTTATATAAGACATAAGACAAGAGTGGAGAGATAAAGTGGATGCCAAGGCCCAGCGCCGAAGCACCAACTTTCAACTACGTCCGGAGTGACCATGCCTCAAACCTTTACCGAACAACTCAGCCGCGAACAACAGATTGCCGCACTTGAAAAAGACTGGGCGAGCAATCCGCGTTGGAAGGGCATTCAGCGCGGCTACAGCGCTGCCGATGTGGTGCGACTTCGCGGATCGTTTCCTATCGAGCACACGCTCGCGCGTCGCGGCGCCGAGAAGCTGTGGGAGCTGGTGAACACCGAGTCGTATGTCAATTGCCTCGGCGCGCTGACCGGCGGTCAAGCCATGCAGCAGGTCAAGGCCGGCGTGAAGGCCATCTACCTGTCGGGCTGGCAAGTGGCGGCGGACAACAACGGCTACGCGTCGATGTACCCCGACCAGTCGCTGTACCCGGTCGACTCCGTGCCGAAGGTGGTGGAGCGCATCAACAACACCTTCCGTCGAGCCGATGAGATTCAGTGGTCCAAGGGAACGAACCCGGGCGACAAGGGGTATGTCGACTATTTCGCGCCGATCGTGGCGGACGCCGAGGCCGGCTTCGGTGGCGTGCTCAATGCCTTCGAACTGATGAAGGCCATGATCAACGCCGGGGCAGGCGGCGTGCATTTCGAGGACCAACTCGCGTCCGTCAAGAAGTGCGGCCACATGGGTGGCAAGGTGCTCGTGCCGACCACCGAAGCGGTGCAGAAGCTGATCGCGGCGCGCATGGCGGCCGACGTTTGCGGCACGCCGACGCTCGTCATCGCCCGCACCGATGCGGAGGCTGCCGACCTCATCACCAGCGATTACGACGAGAACGACAAGCCCTTCATCACCGGCGAACGGACTGCCGAAGGCTTCTACCGCACGAAGAAGGGCATCGACCAGGCGATCAGCCGGGCGATTGCCTATGCGCACTACGCCGATCTGGTGTGGTGTGAGACCGGCACGCCGGACCTGGCCTTCGCGAAGAAGTTCGCCGACGCCGTGCACAAGGTGCATCCAGGCAAGATGCTGGCGTACAACTGCTCGCCTTCCTTCAACTGGAAGAAGAATCTCGACGACGCCACCATCGCGAAATTCCAGAAGGAACTCGGTGCCATGGGCTACAAGTACCAGTTCATCACGCTGGCCGGCATCCATTCGATGTGGTTCAACATGTTCGACCTGGCGCAGGACTACGTGGCGCGCGGCATGTCGGCGTATGTGGAAAAAGTGCAGGAGCCGGAATTCGCGGCACGCGACCGCGGCTACACCTTCGTGTCGCACCAGCAGGAGGTCGGAACCGGCTATTTCGACGAAGTGACGACCGTCATTCAGGGCGGCAAGTCAAGCGTCACCGCGCTGACGGGTTCGACCGAGGAAGAGCAGTTCCACTGAGCGGCCTTCGGTTCGCATCCAAGCCCGGCTCCCTGCCGGGCTTTTTTCGTTGCTGCGGATAGAATGCAGGGCTTCCGTTTCCCCCTACAAGAGCGAGAAAGGCAACCTGGTTATGACACCGCGAACTACGACCCGTGCCATCCACGGCGCTCCCCTCGAGGGAATGCGCTGGTAGTCCGCGCACGCTGGTCCGCCAGTCGTATCACCAGAACAAAGCGCGGTCCTCCGCGCTTTTTTGTTTTTCAGTCCGAGGTTTTCTTCATGATCCAGATCACGCTTCCTGACAACTCGCGGCGCGAGTATCCCGGCCCGGTTTCGGTGGCCGATGTTGCCAAGTCCATCGGTCCCGGCCTTGCGAAGATGACCGTTGCCGGAAAGGTCGACGGCAAGCTCGTCGATGCCAGCGACATGATCGATCACGACGCCAAGCTGCAAATCATCACGCCGAAGGACGACGAAGGTCTTGAGATCATTCGCCATTCGACCGCTCATCTGGTCGGTCACGCGGTCAAGCAGCTGTATCCCACCGCGAAGATGGTGATCGGGCCGGTCATCGAAGAAGGGTTCTATTACGACATTTCGTTCGAGCGCCCCTTTACGCCCGATGACGTGGCTGCGATCGAGCAACGGATGCGTGAACTCATTGCGCAAGACTACGACGTGATCAAGAAGGTCACGCCGCGCGCCGAGGTGATCGAGGTGTTTCGCTCGCGCGGCGAAGACTACAAGCTGCGCTTGGTGGAGGACATGCCCGACGAGCAGGCGATGGGCCTGTACTACCACCAGGAATATGTCGACATGTGCCGCGGCCCGCACGTACCGAACACGCGCTTCCTCAAGGTGTTCAAGCTGACGAAGCTCGCCGGGGCGTACTGGCGCGGCGATGCCAAGAACGAGCAACTGCAGCGCATCTACGGCACGGCCTGGGCCGATAAGAAGCAGCTCGAGCAGTACATCCAACGCATCGAGGAAGCGGAGAAGCGCGATCATCGAAAGCTCGGCAAGGAGCTCGACCTGTTCCACATCGACGAGGTGGCGCCGGGCGTGGTGTTCTGGCACCCCAAGGGATGGGCGGTTTGGCAGCAGGTCGAACAGTACATGCGCGCCATTTATCGCGACACCGGCTATTGGGAGGTCAAGGGCCCGCAGATCCTCGACAAGAGCCTGTGGGAAAAGACGGGGCACTGGCAGAACTACCGCGACAACATGTTCGTGACGGAGTCGGAGAAGCGCGAGTACGCACTCAAGCCGATGAATTGCCCTGGTCACGTGATCATCTTCAAGAGCGATCTGCGTAGCTACCGCGATTTGCCGCTTCGCTATGGCGAGTTCGGGCAATGTCACCGCAACGAGCCCAGCGGTGCGCTGCACGGCATCATGCGTGTGCGTGGATTCACCCAGGACGACGGACACATCTTCTGCACCGAAGACCAGATTCTGGAAGAGTGCGTCAACTACACGGCGCAGCTTCAAAAGGTGTACGCCGACTTCGGTTTCACCGAGATCCTCTACAAGGTCGCTACGCGGCCCGACAACCGCGTCGGCTCCGACGCGCTGTGGGACAAGGCAGAGCACGCCGTGATGGAGGCGCTGCGTCGCTCGGGTGTGGACTTCATCATCTCGCCGGGCGATGGCGCGTTCTACGGACCGAAAATCGAGTACACGCTCAAGGATGCGTTGGGTCGTCAATGGCAATGCGGCACGATGCAGGTCGACTTCAACACCGCTGAGCGTCTGGGTGGCGAATACGTGACGGAGACCAGTGGTCGGGCGCACCCTGTGATGTTGCACCGTGCCATCGTCGGGAGCCTGGAACGCTTCATCGGCATGCTGATCGAACATCATGCGGGCGCACTGCCTGCGTGGCTCGCGCCTGTGCACGTGGCGGTGCTGAACATCAGCGAGGGACAAGCCGACTACGCATCAGCCGTGGCGAAAACGCTGCAGAATCAAGGGCTTAGAGTTCAGCTCGATCTGCACAACGAAAAGATTACGTATAAAATACGCAAGCATTCGTTGCAAAAGCTCCCTTACATCATTGTCGTGGGCGACAAAGAAAAGGAAGCGGGTGCCGTCGCAGTGCGCGCCCGGGGCAATCTTGACCTCGGTGCCATGTCGGTGGAGGCGTTCTCGCAAAAGATCGCCGACGACATTCAACACAAACGCTGATTTTTCGAAGCTGGCCGTTGTGGGCGTGTATTGAGAAGGTGTTAGCTACAGTTTTTGTAGCAAAACGTTTTAAGGATTCTGACCATCGCTACTGCATTTCGCGACCGCCGCCACCGCGAGGAACGCCAACACCGCCTGAACCGGGAAATCATGGCCCCGGAAGTCCGCCTTGTCGGCCCGGAGAACGAGCCGTTGGGCGTCATGAGCATTTCCGAAGCCCTGCGTCTGGCCGGTGAGGCTGATGTGGACCTGGTAGAGGTTGTCGCCGCGGCCAACCCGCCGGTTTGCCGCCTGATCGAGTACGGAAAATTCAAGTACCACGAGCAGAAGAAGGCGGCAGAGGCGAAGTCCAAGCAGAAGGTGATCGAGGTCAAGGAAATCAAGTTCCGGCCCGGTACCGATGACGGTGACTACAACATCAAGATGCGCAACATCAAGCGCTTTCTTGAAGAGGGCGACAAGTGCAAGATCACGCTGCGATTCCGTGGCCGCGAGATTACGCACCAGGAACTCGGCATGGCCCTGTTGCAGCGCATTCGCGACGACTTGGGTGACACGATTCTGGTCGAGCAGTTTCCGAAGTTGGAAGGCCGGCAGATGATCATGATGATCGCGCCGGGCCGCAAGAAGGCAGGTGCGCCAAAGCCGGCGGCAGAGGGCAGTGCGGCGCCTGCAGCAGCCTCGGCTTGAGCGTAGGCGTTCAGTGATTTGAAGGGATTTCGCCAGCGCCGCAAGGCGGTGGTGAGATGAAGAAGTGTCTCGGGGCCAACAAGTCTGTGGATTATCTGCAGCGCCTCACGAGCACAAATTAAAGGAGCATGTACATGCCCAAAATGAAGACCAAGAGCAGCGCGAAAAAACGTTTCCGCGTTCGTCCAGGTGGCACCGTCAAGCGCGGTCAAGCCTTCAAACGTCACATCCTGACCAAGAAGACCACCAAGAACAAGCGTCACCTCCGCGGTGCTGTCGCAGTGCATGAGACCAACATGGTTTCTGTCGCTTCGATGATGCCCGGCCGTGGCATTTAACTCAGACGAACAAGGAGTACACACATGCCTCGCGTCAAACGTGGTGTAACGGCTCGCGCCCGCCACAAGAAAGTTCTCGCCCTCGCCAAGGGTTTCCGCGGTCGCCGCGGCAATGTCTTCCGCGTCGCCAAACAGGCGGTGATGAAGGCAGGTCAATATGCCTACCGTGACCGCCGCACCAAGAAGCGCGTGTTCCGTCAGTTGTGGATTGCGCGTATCAACGCTGCATCCCGCGAGCTGGGCATGACCTACAGCCAGTTCGCCAACGGAATCCGCAAGGCAGGTATCGAGATCGACCGCAAGGTCCTGGCCGACATCGCCGTGCACGACAAGGCCGCTTTTGCCGGCATCGTGGAGCAGATCAAGGCCAAGCTGGCTGCTTGATTCTGTCCAGCGAACGGCGCGTCCTTCGGGGCGCCTGTTCGCGCCCACGGCACAAGGGCTGGCGCTTGAAAGAGCACCAGCCCTTTTTTAATTTTCCCGAAGTACACCCATGAACGAGTTGGACTCCCTGGTCGACACTGCACGCGCCGCATTCGCTCAAGCGACCGCCCCTGCGGAGCTTGAAAACGCCAAGGCCCAGTTTCTCGGCAAGGCCGGCCGCATCACCGAGCTGATGAAGGGCATGGCGCAACTGCCGGTCGACGAGAAAAAGTCGCGTGGCGCTGCCATCAACGTTGCCAAGCAAGCCATTGAAAGCGCGTTGAACGAGCGCCGTCAGGCACTGGCCGATGAGGAGCTCGCCGTGCAGCTGCGTGCCGAATCGCTCGACGTCACGCTGCCGGGCCGCAAGCATGTGAGTGGGGGCCTGCATCCGGTCAGTCGCACGATGGAGCGCATCGAGGCCATCTTCTCGAGCATGGGCTTCGACGTGGCAGACGGCCCGGAAATCGAGAGCGACTGGCACAGCTTCACCTCGCTCAACAACCCGCCGAACCACCCGGCGCGCTCGATGCAGGACACCTTCTACGTCGACATCAATGGCGACGACGGCGTGCCCTACAACCTGCGCCCGCACACCAGCCCGATGCAGGTGCGCTACGCCCACCAGCACATCAAGAAGTACGCGGCCGAGTTCGATGCCGCCGCCGCGGACGCGACCGGCCAGACCAAGGCACCGGAGATCCGCGTGATCGCCCCGGGCCGCACCTACCGGGTCGATAGCGATGCCACGCACTCGCCGATGTTCCACCAGTGCGAAGGTCTGTGGCTCGGCGAGAACGTGAGCTTCAAGGACCTGAAGGTCGTCTTCACCGACTTCTGCCGCACCTTCTTCGAGAGCGACGACTTGGTGCTGCGCTTTCGCCCCAGCTTCTTCCCCTTCACCGAGCCGAGTGCCGAGATCGACATCCAGTTCCAGAGCGGCCCGCTGGCCGGCCGCTGGCTTGAAGTCGCCGGCTCGGGCCAGGTGCATCCGAACGTGGTGCGCAACATGGGGCTCGACCCCGAGCGCTACATCGGCTTTGCTTTCGGCATGGGGCCGGATCGGCTCACGATGCTGCGCTATGGCGTGAACGACCTGCGACTTTTCTTCGACGGCGACCTGCGCTTTCTGTCGCAGTTCCAGTAAATCGCCGCCCCCAAAGACACGAGAACAACGAGATGCAATTCCCTGAGTCCTGGTTGCGCGAGTTCTGCAACCCGCCGCTGTCCAGCGCCGAACTGGCCGAGACGCTCACCATGGGCGGCTTCGAGGTCGAAGAGAGCCGCCCCGCCGCACCGCCTTTCAGCCAGATAGTCGTCGGCGAGATCAAGGAAGCCGTGCAGCACCCCAACGCCGACCGCCTGCGCGTGTGCCAGGTCGACGTCGGGCAGGGCACGTTGCTGAACATCGTGTGCGGCGCGCCGAACGCGCGCGTCGGCATCAAGGTGCCATGCGCACTGGTCGGCGCCGAACTGCCCCCTGGCGACAATGGCAAGCCCTTCCTCATCAAGCTGGGCAAGCTGCGTGGCGTCGAGAGCCAGGGCATGCTGTGTTCGGCGAGCGAACTGAAACTCAGCGATGACCACGGTGGCCTGCTCGAGCTGTCGGCCGATGCACCGCTGGGCGCCGACGTGCGCGCCGTGCTGCAACTCGACGACACCCTTCTCACGCTCAAGCTCACGCCGAACCTGGCGCATGGCTTGTCGGTCTACGGCATCGCGCGTGAACTGTCGGCGCTGACAGGCGCACCGCTGAAGACGCCGGCGATTCCGCCCGTGGGCCCCAAGCTCGACGACACCCTTCCGGTGAAAGTGCTGGCGCCCGAACTCTGCGGTCGTTTCTCGGGCCGCATCGTGCGCGGCGTGACCACGACCGCGAAGACGCCGGCCTGGATGGTCGACCGCTTGGCGCGATGTGGTCAACGCAGCGTCACGCCGCTGGTCGACATCTCGAACTACGTGATGTTCGAGTACGGCCAGCCGACGCACATCTTCGACCTCGACAAGATTCATGGCGGCCTTACCGTGCGTTGGGGGCGAGCCGGCGAACAGCTCAAGCTGCTCAACGGCAACGCCGTCACCATCGACGAGAAGGTCGGCGTGATCGCCGATGACCAAGCCGTCGAATCGCTTGCGGGCATCATGGGCGGCGACGCGACGGCCGTGTCCGATGACACGAAGAACATTTATGTCGAGGCCGCGTTCTGGTGGCCCGAAGCCATCCAGGGCCGTTCGCGCCGCTTTAACTTCTCGACCGATGCTGGCCACCGCTACGAGCGTGGCGTGGACCCGAGCCGCACGGTGCAGATCATCGAGCGCATCACGCAGTTGGTCATCGACATTTGCGGCGGCGACGCCGGCCCGATCGACGACCAGACGCTGCGCCTGCCCGAAGCCAAGCCCGTCACCTTGCGCGTCGCTCGCGCGGCCCGCGTGATCGGCATGCCCGTCACGCAGGCACAGTGCGTGGATGCGCTGCGCCGACTCGGCCTGCCGATCGAAGAGGGCGACGGCATCGTCATCGTCACACCCGCACCGCACCGGTTCGACTTGCTGATCGAGGAAGACCTGATTGAAGAGGTGGCGCGCCTCATCGGCTACAACAACCTGCCGACCACCGCGCCGCTCGCACCGATCACGGCACGCGTGCGGCCCGAGTCGCAGCGCAGCCGCTTCGCGGTGCGCCATCGCGTGGCCGCATTGGGCTACCAGGAGACGATCAACTTCAGCTTCGTCGAAGCCAGCTGGGAACGCGATCTGGCCGGCAACGCCGATCCGGTGAAGCTGCTGAACCCCATCGCCAGCCAGATGAGCGTGATGCGTTCGTCGCTGATCGGCTCGCTGCTTCAGGTGCTCAAGTTCAACCTCGACCGCAAGGCGCCGCGCGTGCGCGTGTTCGAGTCGGGGCGCGTGTTCCTGCGCGACCTCTCGGTCGAAACCACCGACAGCACCGTCAAGGGCATCCGCCAGCCGATGCGGCTGGCCGGCCTAGCCTGGGGCGACGCCGAGGCAGCGCGCTGGGACGGCAAGCCGCAGCGCGTGGACTTCTACGACGTGAAGGGCGACGTCGAAGCCTTGCTCGCACCGCGCGTGCCGCAGTTCGAAGCGGTGGAGCATCCCGCGCTGCATCCGGGCCGCTCGGCGCGCGTGCGCCTCGATGGCCGCGACATCGGCGTCATCGGCGAGCTGCATCCGCGCTGGCGCCAGTCCTGGGACTTCGCCCATGCGCCGGTCGTGTTCGAGCTCGACCTGGATGCGGTGACGGAGCGTCCGGTGCCTGTGGCGAAGCCGGTGCCGAAGCTTCAGTCGGTCGAACGTGACATCGCGGTGGTGGCGGCGGAAAGCGTCACGCATGGTGCGCTCATGCAGGCCATCGCGGCGGCGTCGACGGGCGGGTTGCTGCGCGACGCCGCGCTCTTCGACATCTACCGGCCGCAGCCAGGACGCGACGGCACCACCACTGGCGGCCTGGGCGCTGGCGAGAAAAGCATGGCGGTGCGCCTGAGCTTCCACAGCGACAGCGCCACCCTGACCGACGAGCAGGTAGACCCGGCCGTGCGCGCGATCGTCGACCGACTGGCGGCCGATCTCGGCGCGCGCCTCAGAGGATAAACGCCATGGATTTCACGCTCGAAGCCCTCGAAACGCCGGCGCTCACCAAGGCGCATCTGGCTGAACTGCTGTTCGAGCAAATCGGCCTGAACAAGCGCGAGTCCAAGGACATGGTTGAAGCCTTCTTCGAACTGGTGTCGGGCAGCTTGATCGAAGGCACCGACGTCAAGATTTCCGGCTTCGGCAATTTTCAGATTCGCGTGAAAGCGCCGCGACCCGGCCGCAACCCGCGCACCGGCGAGGCGATCCCGATCGGCGAGCGCCGCGTCGCGACCTTCCATGCCAGCGCCAAGCTCAAGGAACAGATCCAGGGCGGGATGGCCGACGAGGCGGAGGAGGCCGACGAGGGCGTGTCCGCGGAAGTCTGGCGCGTCGGCGTGGAATAAGTGCTTGGTCTGGCGCGCGTGCGTGGAGTAACCTCTGAGGTTTCGCGCGCACGATCTTGATTTCAATGGAGAAAACGCTCCCCCCGATTCCCGTCAAACGCTACTTCACCATCGGTGAGGTGGGCGAACTCTGCGGCGTCAAGCCGCATGTCCTGCGCTACTGGGAGCAGGAATTCACGCAGCTGCGCCCCATGAAGCGCCGCGGCAATCGGCGTTACTACCAGCACCACGAAGTGCTGATGATCCGCCGCATCCGCGATCTGCTCTACGACCAGGGCTTCACCATCAGCGGCGCGCGCAACAAATTGCAGGAGCTCACACAGTCCGAGCGCGAGCGTCGCAAGACCCAAGGCCTGGGCGACGAAGTGGTGCTCGAAGGTGTGGAAGCCACGGACATCGATCAGGAGGAGTGGGAGGCGGCGACACATGAGGCGCCGCCCGCAGCTGTCGGTGCCCTGGTGGCGCTCGGCGCTTCGGATCGCACGCCTTGGCAGCAGTTGCGCCGTGAGTTGTTCGAAATTCGCGAGCTCCTTGTCACGGGGCACTGAACACGCCGGCTATAATCGCTGGCTTCGGTGTGTGGCGCAGCCTGGTAGCGCACTTGCATGGGGTGCAAGGGGTCGAAGGTTCGAATCCTTTCACACCGACCAAATCGCCAGACGGTTCGACGGGCCAGCGCCAAAAGCGCTGGCCCGTTTTCGTTGCGGCGGCGTTGCGGCGCCACAGCGCCCTGTTCGCTACCTCGGGCAGTTGGCCTGCAAAGCGCCGTCTTGCACACTGCTACATTGCGGCATGAATTTCGCCGCCCCCGTCGCCACTCCCTCGGACCCTGGCGGCCTTCATCTCGAAGCGCTGCACGATGTCGCATACCAACACGGGGTCCCGGAGTGTCTGGTCGAGGCGCCGCTGCGTGACAGCTTCCCCCTCGACACGGCGCCTCGCGTGCTGTCCGACGATGAACTCGATCTGCTCAAGGGTCTGGCCGGCTCGCTGCCGGATTTCCTCGAGCCGTCGACCGCGTGAGCGGCGCAGCATTGAGGCATGCACCCGCGGGTGCGGCTTCGAAAAGCAGTTGATGACACTCCGCGTATTTTTGGTCGAGGACAGCAAGACCATTCGCGACAACCTCGTGCCGACCTTGAAGGACCTGGCGCACGCCGACGTGATCGGTGTGGCCGAAGGCGAGCACGACGCCGCATCGTGGCTTGCAGGCCAACCCGAAAGCTGGGACTTGGCGGTGGTCGACTTGTTCCTCAAAGAAGGTTCCGGGCTCGGCGTTCTCAAGCGTCTCCAGAGCCGTCTGCCGCGCCAACGCGCGGTGGTGCTCACGAACTATCCGACCGAGTCGATCCGCCTGCGCAGTCTGGCGCTCGGTGCCGATGCGGTTTTCGACAAGTCGACCGAGCTCGACGCTTTTTTCGACTTCTGCCTGCGTCCGGCCGCTGCCTGACCGGCGCCGTCTTGGATCTATCAGCGCTGCATGGTGTCGCGCGTCGTCACCGCTGGCGCATTGTTGCCCCAAGCGCCGCGCACGTAGGTCAGCACGGCAGCGATGTCGTTGTCGTCGAGCACATGACCGAAGGGCGGCATGCCATAGGGCCTCGGGTTGCCCGAGGTCGACGGTAAAAAGCCACCGTGGCGCACCACCTGGATCAGGTTGACAGGCGTGGACATGTTCACCGCGCGGCTTCCGGCAAGCGCCGGGTAGGCGCCGCTCGCGCCCTGGCCGGCGTCGCCGTGGCAGTAGGCGCAGCGTTGGTCGTAGATGCGGGCACCGCGCTCCATGGTGGCTGTGTCGCGCCGGGCTGGCGGTGATGCATCGGCTTGTGGCGTTGAATCAGGCAGCTTTTGCAGATAAACCGCCATGGCGCCGAGATCGGCGTCGCTCAGATGCTGGGTGCTGCGGTAGACCACGTCGGCCATGGGCCCCATCACCGAGCCGCCCGGTGCCGTGCCGTTCTTCAGCAGCGCCACCACGTGACGCGCTTCCCAATCCGCCACCGAGGCTTCGCGCTTCGACGTGAGCGACGGGGCGTACCAGTTCTCCGTCGCGATCAAGCCGCCGGAGAGCCCGCGCTTTTCCTCGGTGGCGCCCAGCACGTTGCGACTGCCGTGGCAGGCGATGCAGTGGCCGAGCCCTTCGACCAGGTAGGCGCCGCGGTTCCATTCGGCTGGCTGGGCCGGGTCGGCCACGAAGCTGGTGGGTGTGAACGAGAGGGCGCGCCACACCGCCAGCGCGGCTTGCGTGTCGTACGGGAAGCGCAGGCGGTGCGGCTGGTTCGGTACGGCCGCGGCCGGCACGCTGCGCAGGTAGGCGTAGAGCGCATCCGAATCGGCGCGGGTGATGCGCGTGAAGCTCGGATACGGAAAGGCGGGGTAGAGCAGCCGGCCGTCTTTCGAGCGGCCATTGTGCATGGCACGCCAGAAGTGGGCTGCGCTCCAACTGCCGATGCCTTGCTGAACGTCTGGCGTGAGGTTGCTCGCATACACCGTGCCGAAGGGCGTCGTGATGCCGAGGCCGCCAGCGTACGGCGCTCCGCCACGCACCGTATGACAACCGGCGCAGTTGCCGGCCAGCGCGAGATAGCGCCCCCGTTCGATCTGATCGGGCGTGGCGCGCCATGCAGTGTCGGCGGCATCCGGTAGCGGGTCCTCGCCGCGCAGATTCATCGTGACCAGCACCGCCGCGGCGAGCGCGAGCGCCGCCACCAGGCCGCCCAGGATGTAGGCGATACGCCCCCATAGCGTCGTTCTCATCGCTGGCTCACAGGCATGGCGCTGCATGGCATGGGCAGCAGGCCGGGCAGCGAGGACGCAGGCTTCGCGCGATCGGGTACGGGCTGCAACGCCAGCCAGGCAGCCACGGCGTTGACGTCGTCGGTGCTCAGCTTTCGACCGACTTCGGACATGCAGTCGGGGGCCAGCGCATGGCGGGCGTTGCTGAGCCAGGCGCCGAGTTGCGACGACAGGTAGAGCCGCGGCAGTCCGACCAGCGCCGGGATGCCAGGCAGCACGCCGGTGAGCGCCGCGCCGTGGCACTGCGTGCACGCCGGTATGCCTCGCGACGCGTCCCCCTGCAATGCCAGTGTCTTTCCGCGCGCCAGCGTTTCGGCCGAGGCGTCGCTGACGTTGGAGACGGCGGGGTAAGGCAGGTCGAGCGAGGCGAAGTACGCAGCCATCTCACGCAGGTAAGCGTCAGACTGGTGTTGCACCAGATGCACCATGTCCGAATTGAAGCGCCGGCCATCGCGGAAGCTCACCAACTGGTTGAACAGGTAACCCTCGGGCTTGCCGGCCAGCCGCGGGAAGAAGGCCGCGTTGTTCGACGCGCCCTCGCGGCCGTGGCAGGCGATGCAGGCGGCAACGCGCTGGGCGATGGTGTCGGGTACACGGAAATCGGCGAGCGCCTGCGCCGTGGTCAGCAGCGACGTCATGCACAAGGCCAGACGCAGCGCGCATCGACGCCAGCGTCGCGCGACGGACTCGTTGGAAAAAGGACGTGGTGTGCGCTTCAAGGCGAGGGCGGTGTGGGGGGCATGGGGATTGCCGTTCTGGGCGGCGGGCAGGTGCGATTCTCTCTCTGCACCGGCCGGGCGAACAGCATCAGATGCGGCCAGTTCGACCCGAGCAGTTGGCGCTCGCGCGTGATCCGTCGCACGGCAGCAGCGTCAGTGCTAGAGCCAGCCAAATGCCTGGAAACAGACCACGGCCAGCGGCATCAGCAGCGCGGTGGCAATGCCGTTGAGCCCCATGGCGAGCGCGGCGAAGGCACCCGTGCCGGGATGGCTCTGAAGCTCGCGCGCCATGCCGATGGCGTGGGCCGTCAGCCCGATCGCGAAGCCGCGTGCCGCAGGGTCTTTCACCCGCAGAAGGTCGAGCAACGGTCGCGAGACGATAGTTCCGACGATGCCGGTGATCGCCACCGCCACGGCGGCCAGCGCGGGAAGGCCGCCGAAGCGCTCGGCGACGGGCATCGCGATCGGCATGGTCGCCGACTTCGGTGCGAGCGACATCAGCGTTTCGAGCGAGCCGCCCATCGCCCAGGCCACGCCGACGGCCGAGCCGATGGCGGCGGTCGAGCCGACTGACAGCGCAATGCACAGCGGCAACCAGATGGCCTTCAAGCGCGCGATCTGACCGAACAGCGGCACCGCCAGCGCGACCGTTGCCGGCCCGACCAGGAAGCCGAGCAGTCGCGTGCCGTCCGCATACACTGCATACGGTGTGCCGCTTGCCAGCAACACGCCGACCACCAGCATCACGGCCGTGAGCACCGGCACCAGGAACGGGTTGCCGCCGCTGCGCCGGTAGAGCCACACCGCGGCCAGGTACGCCGCGAGCGTCACGCTGGTCCAGAGCAGCGGCGAGGCCGCCAGCTGCGCCCAGTCTTTCGTCGCCATGCTCATCGTGCCGGCGCCATGCGCTTGAGCAGCCAGTTCAGTGTGAGCGCCGTGACGGCGAGCGTCACCACCGCACCGACGACACAGGCGACCAGAAAAGGCTGCCACTCCTTCGCCACGCGATGGAAGTGCACCATCACGCCAGTCACTGCGGGCACGAACAGCAGCATCATGTTCTGCAGCAGCGTGCCGGCGGTGCGGTTCAGCGCGTCAGGAACGCGGCCGATCACCAGCAAGCCGGCGAACAACAGCAGCATGCCGAGCAGGGCGCCCGGAAGCGGCAGGCCGAAGGCATGGACGAGCAGCTCGCCGAGCAGCTGCAGCGCGAGCAGCGCAGCGAAGGCATGGATCATGAAGAGGGTCGGTGGCAGCCGACAATGTCGGACAACCGGCGATGCTAAACCGCCGGTGCGACTTGCAGCATCAGCAGTTGCTTCTCAAGAGTACGGATCAGCAGGGGGCGGCGCCCGGAAAGAGCATTGATGAAGCGGTACGAGGCCCTGGCGGCCGATGTCGAGGAGTCCATCCGCACCGGCGTGCTGCGCCCGGGCGATCGCGTGCCTTCGGTGCGCCACACCACCGCCAGCCGCGGCGTCAGCGCCTCTACGGTGTTCCAGGCGTACTACCTGCTCGAGGCGCGCGGCCTCATTCGCGCGCGCGAACGCTCCGGCTATTACGTGACCGGCGCCGAAGCAGGGCGCCACCCGGTGCCACCCGAGCCGGACCTGAGTTCGCAGCCGGCCGACGGCTCCATCACGGTCGACGTCAGCGACCGCGTGTTCGAGATTCTCGAAGCGAGCAAGACGAGGGACGTGGTGCCTTTCGGCTCCGCCTTCCTGAGCCCGCTGCTCTTCCCTTTGGCACGCCTGGGCCAGGCGCTGGCGTCGAGCGTGAAGACTCTGGACCCGTGGAGCACGGTCGACGACCTCACGCCCGGCAACGCCACGCTGCGCCGCCAGATCGCACAGCGTTACCTGGCCGACGGGCTCCATGTGCATCCCGACGAGATCATCGTCACCAACGGTGCGCTCGAAGCGCTCAACCTGTGCCTGGCTTCGGTGACGCGGCCCGGCGATTCGGTGATCGTCGAATCGCCCACTTTCTATGCCGCGCTGCAAGCCCTGGAGCGCATGGGCCTGCAGGCCATCGAAGTGCCGACCCACCCGCGAGAAGGCATCGACCTGTCGGCGCTGGCGCACGCGATCGAGCACCATGCGCCCAAGGCGTGTTGGCTCATGACGACCTTCCAGAATCCGCTTGGCAGCCTGATGCCGGAGGCGAAGAAGAAGGCGCTGGTCGCGCTGCTTGCGCAGCACGCCATTCCGTTGATCGAGGACGACGTCTATGCCGAGCTGTACTTCGGAGACAAGCGGCCGCCCCCCGCCAAGGCCTTCGATACGCAGGGCCTGGTGATGCACTGCAGCTCGTTCTCCAAATGTCTGGCGCCGGGCTACCGCATCGGCTGGGCCGCGCCCGGCCGCCAGACCCAGGCGGTGGCACGGCTCAAGCTCACGACCACGCTGGGCGCGTCGGCGCCGGCGCAGGCCGCGCTCGCGAGCTACCTGGAACGAGGCGGCTTCGACAAGCACCTGCGAAAACTGCGCCTGACGCTGGCAGAGCAGCAGGCCCAGTTGGCGCAGGCGGTGGCGCAGCACTTTCCGCGCGGCACGCGGGCCACGCGGCCGGCAGGCGGCTACTTCCTGTGGGTCGAACTGCCCGAAGGGGTCGACGCGCTCCAGCTCCACCGGCAAGCGCTCGCGCTGGGGATCAGCGTCGCGCCGGGGCCGATTTTTTCCGCCAGCCGCGCATTCACCCACTGCCTGCGCCTGAACTATGGCCATGCCTGGGACGCGCGCGCGCAACAGGCCGTGGCAACGCTCGGCCGGCTCGCGGCATCGGGCGGCGTCGCGTAGCGCGCGGCCCTACAGTCGTCGCATGCACAAAATCTTCTCGGAAGCCGCAGGCCTGCAGCGGCTCGCCTACGGGGCCGCTGCGGGGGTGGCGGTCGGACTGCTGCCGTGGCCGCTCAGCCCCATCGCCTGCGCGCTGCTCGGCTGGAGTTGCGGCACGGCGGTCTACCTGCTGCTTGCCTGGTGGCTGGCCGAGACGTTCGATGCCGATCGCACGCGCGCTCGCTCGCAGTCGCTGGACCAACCTAACGTGCTCATCCTGATCGTCATGCTCACCGCCGTCGGCGCCTGTGTCGCGGCCATCACCATGCTGCTGGCGCAGGTCAAGCTGATGGGCGGCGCCGAGCGCGCGGCGCACATCGCGTTGGGGCTGGTGGCGCTGGCGACTTCGTGGTTGCTGATCCACACGATCTACGCTTTTCACTACGCGCACCGCTACTACCAAATGGAGATGCGGCAGACAGTCGACGGCCCGGGGCTCGACTTTCCCGGCAAGCTCGACCCCGACTACTTCGATTTCCTCTACTTCTCGTTCGTGATCGGCATGACATCGCAAGTGTCCGACGTGCAGGTGACGTCGCGCGACATGCGACGAATCACGCTGGTGCACGGCGTGCTGGCCTTCGCTTTCAACATGCTGGTGCTTGCACTGTCGATCAACGTGGTCGCCGGCAGTATGTGACTCGCCCCAGGCTGCGGCGCACGGCGTGTCGCCTTCGCCTTCCCCCTACCGGGGGCGCTGCTGGCGGGCCGGCGGAGCCGGTCCCGCGGCATCTCACGCCTGAATCCGCGCGTCTTTCACGCTTGCTTGCCTGGTTTGACCAGGCCGGTCGACAACGCGACGCCGCAGACGATGACGGCGGCGCAGAGCAGCATCCACGCGGTGACGTGCTCGCCCAGGAACACAGTGCCGTAGAACACGGCGAAGACCGGTACGAGGAAGGTCACGGTCAAGGCGCGGGCCGGGCCGGCACGCTCGATGAGGCGAAAGAACAGGATGTAGGCCAGGCCGGTGCACGCCACGCCGAGCACGGTGAGTGCGAGCCAGGCCCGGGCGCTCGGCATGCGCGCCGGCCAGAACCACAGCGCAGGCAGGGCCAGAAAGAGGGTCGCGCCGATCTGGCTGCCCGTGGCGGTGGCGAGTGCGGGCACGCCTCCCAGATGGCGGCGTGTGGCGCTGGCAGCGATGCCGTAGCAAAGGCACGCACCGAGGCAGGCCAGCACCGCCCAGGTCGCGGCATGGCCGTCCGCATCGGCGTGCAGCCCGGCGTTGCGGCTCGCGAGCATCGCGACCCCGGCGAAGCCGATCGCCAGGCCGACCAGGCGCCAGCCGCTCGGCCGCTCCTTGAACCAGGCCCACGCCACCAATGCGCCGAACATCGGCACCGTCGCATTCACCACGGCCGCAAGGCTGGTATTGATGGTGAGCAGGGCGAAGCAGAACAGCGCGAAGGGCATCCCGGAATTGAGGATGCCGATCACGAAGCTCGCCTTCCAGTGCTGCCGCAACGCACCAGCCTGCCCACGAAGGAACAGCAGGGGCAGCAGGAAAAGCGCGGCCACGGAGACCCGGACGGCGGCGGCAGGCAGGGCGCCGAACTCGGCGGCACCGATGCGCATGAACAGAAACGACGCGCCCCACAGTGCGCCCAGCAGCAGCAGGTCGACCAGCCAGCCCTTCGGTTGCGCCGCGGTCTTCGTGGCCGTCGCCGCTCTTTCCGTCGTTGCCGCTTCGCCGGCGGTGCATTCGCGTCCGCTCACAGCGCGCGCTCCAGTGCAAGCAACGCGGTCTTGCGTTCGAGCCCGCCCGCGTAGCCGGTGAGCGATCCGTCGGCGCCCAGCACGCGGTGGCAGGGCACGATCACGCTGATCGGATTGCGCCCGACCGCAGCCCCGACGGCGCGTACCGCGCTCGGGTTGCCCACCTCGCGACTCAGCGCGCCGTAGCTGGTCGTCGCGCCGGTCGGAATCGCCCGCAATGCCTGCCACACAGCTTGTTGGAAAACGGTGCCGTGCGACAGGTCGAGCGGCACGTCGAAATGCGTGCGGGTGCCGGCGAAGTAGGCGTGCAACTGCGCGGCGGCCTCCCGGAGCACCGGGTGCGCGTCGCCGATGTCGTCGCTTTGCCAGCCGCTCATGTCGGGCAGGTGGCGCTGCTGGTCGAACCACAGGCCGGCCAGCCCGTCGTCGGTGGCCGCCAGCGTGACGCCGCCGAGCGGGCTGTCGACGCGCAACGTGCGCAGCGCGGAAGTCTTGAATCTCATGGGGTGTCTCCTGTCTCCGGAATCTCGGTGTCGATTGTCGATGCCGCCACCGGAGCCCCGGGCAGCGCGGGCGGTGTGTGCCAGGCCCGCAGCACCGCGTAGCTGCGCCACGGTCGCCACGCCTGGGAAGCATCGGCGGCCGCGCGGGCCGTGCCCACGCCCAGTGCCTTCTGCAGCGCGATGTCGCCCGACGGAAAAGCGTCGGGCCAGCGCAGCGCCCGCATGGCGATGTATTGCGCCGTCCAGTCGCCGATCCCCGGCAAGGCCTGCAGCGCAAGCAGCGTGGCAGGCACGTCGGCACCGGCGTGCAGCGCCAGGCGGCCCGATGCGACCTCGTGGGCCAATGCCTGCAGCGCGCCCTGGCGTTGTCGCACGATGCCGAGCCGGCCGAGCGCGTCGCCGCTGGCCGCGGCGATGGCGGCCGGCGTCGGAAACAGCCGGGTCAGCCCGTCGATGGGCGTGTCGATGGCTTCGCCGAAAGCCTCGACCAGGCGCGAGCCCATCGTGCGCGCTGCGGCCACGGTGATCTGCTGGCCCAGCACGGCGCGCACCGCCAGCTCGAAGCCGTCAACGGTGCCCGGCACGCGCAGCCCGTCGCCATGCGGAAAGGCGCCGTGCAGCAGGGCGTTGATCGCCATCGGCTCGGCATCGAGGTCGAGCAACGCGCGCACGCGGCTGATGACGACCGGCAGCACGGCACCCAGCGAATCGCTCACCGACAGGTGCAACTGTTCGCGCGCCGTATCGAAGCGCAGTTGCAGCCAGCCGACATGTGCGTGGCCGGCCTGCTGGATGCGCAGCGTGCGCGACAGGCAGTCGCTCGCCGCATCGAAGGCCTCGACGCCTTGCAACGCGCGGCGCGCGAAGAATGCGAGCGTGGCATCGACGTCGTACGGCGGCCGGACGCCGAGGCGCACCGCGATGGCACGGCCCGCTCGTTCGGATTCGCCAACGCCGCCCGCGCGCCGCAGCGCGCTCGGGTTGAGCCCGTAGTGCGCCACGAAGGCCGCGTTGAATCGCCGCACGCTGGCGAAGCCACTGGCCAGCGCGACCTGTGCCATCGGCAACGAGGTGTCGGCGATGAGCTGCTTCGCTGCGAGCAGCCGGCGCGTCTGCAGGTACTGCAGGGGCGAGACGCCGAACTGCGCTTCGAAGATGCGTCGCAGGTGCCGGTCGCTCACGCCGAGGCGGGCGGCGACCTGGGCGACGCCTGGCCCCTCGTCATTGAACGCATCGGGCTCGTCGATGAGGCGGGCGGCCTGCAAGGCCAGGATGCGCGACGCGTCTTCGGTCGACCAGCTGGCAGCGCGCGGCGCCAGCTCGGGGCGGCAGCGCAGACAGGGCCGAAAGCCGGCGGCCTCGGCCTGGGCGGCGTGGCGGAAGAAGCGGCAGTTCTCGCGCCGCGGCGTTTTGACCCGACAGACGGGGCGGCAGTAGATGCCGGTGGACGTCACGGCAGTGAAAAACGAACCGTCGAAGCGCGCGTCGTGCGTCTTCATCGCGAGGTAGCAGGCATCGCTCTCCAGGCCGGTTGTGTCGGCCATGCTGTCGAGGGGGAAAGATGCCTTTGCCATGCGAACGATCATACGTTTCGGCATGGGTGTAAGTAGCCATTTCCGGACATCTGGCCGCGATGGCGCATGCCTACAATGGGCCTCGTTTTTGAGAACTTTCAGGGCACCGCCATGCAACTCAGCGCATCGATCTTCAAGGCCTACGACATCCGGGGCGTCGTCCCCAGCACGCTCGACCCCGAGATCGCGGAAGCGCTCGGCAAGGCCTTCGGCAGCGCCGCGCGCGCGGCCGGCGAGAAGGCAGTGGCGGTGGGTCGCGACGGTCGTCTGTCCGGTCCTTCGCTGGCCGATGCGCTGATCCGCGGCCTGATGGCCACGGGCATCGAAGTGATCGATGTCGGCGCGGTCACCACGCCCATGCTGTATTTCGCGGCGCACACCCTCGCCACCAGCGGCATCCAGGTCACGGGCAGCCACAACCCGAAAGACTACAACGGTTTCAAGATGGTGCTGGCCGGTCGCGCGATCTACGGCGACGAGATTCAGGGCCTGCGCAAGGTCATGGAAGCCGACAGCGCCACGCTCGCCCCCGGCGGCAGCGTGCGCCAGGTCGACGTGACCGAGGCGTACACGCAGCGCATCGTCGGCGACATCAAGCTGGCGCGGCCGCTGAAGATCGTGGTCGACTCGGGCAACGGCATCGCGGGCGCCTCGGCACCGGCCATCCTGCGCGCCATCGGCTGCGAAGTGACCGAGCTGTTCAGCGAGGTCGACGGCAACTTCCCCAACCACCATCCTGATCCGAGCAAGCCCGAGAACCTGAAGGACCTGATCGCCGCGCTGAAGGCCGGCGACGCCGAGCTCGGCCTGGCCTTCGACGGCGACGGCGACCGGCTGGGCATCGTGACCCGCGAGGGCAACAACATCTACCCCGACCGCCAGATGATGCTGTTCGCGCAGGATGTGCTGTCGCGCGTGCCGGGCGGCACCATCGTCTACGACGTGAAGTGCTCGCAGCGCCTCGGCCCGGCCATCGAAGCCGCCGGCGGCGTGCCGATGATCTACAAGACCGGCCACTCGCTGATCAAGGCGAAGATGAAGGAAATCGACTCGCCGCTCGGCGGCGAGATGAGCGGCCACATCTTCTTCAAGGAGCGCTGGTTCGGCTTCGACGATGGCACCTATGCCGGCTGCCGCCTGCTCGAGATCCTGAGCAAGAGCCCCAACGCCAGCACCGTGCTCGACGGCCTGCCCAGCAGCTTCTCGACGCCTGAACTCAACGTGAAGTGCGCCGAGGGCGAGCCGCACACGCTGGTCGATCAGCTCATCAAGACCGCGAAGTTCGATGCGCCCGCAAAGATTTCCACCATCGACGGCGTGCGCGTCGACTGGCCCGACGGTTTCGGCCTGATCCGCGCGTCCAACACCACGCCGGTGCTCGTCATGCGCTTCGAAGGCCAGACCGAAGCAGCACTGCACCGCATCGAGGGCGAGATGCTCGCCCTGCTCAAGACGGTCAAGCCCGACGCCACGCTGGCGGAAGCGGCGCACTGACGCCCGGTCCGAGCGTGCGTTCGCTGTCGTTGCGCCTCTACGGGGCGATCACCTTTCTGGCCCAGCCGCTGGTCCGGCGCAAGCTCAAGCGGCGCGCCGTGGCCGAGCCGGGTTATGCGCACGCCGTCGATGAGCGCTTCGGTCACTACGACGACGCGCCGGTCGATGGTGCCTGGTGCTGGGTGCATGCCGTGTCGTTGGGCGAGGCGCGCGCAGCGGGCATCTTGATCGCCGAACTGCGGCGCCAGCATCCGGGCATCCCGATCCTGTTGACCCACGGCACGGCCACCGGTCGCGAGGAGGGCGCCAAGCTGCTCGAACCCGGTGACCTGCAGGTTTGGCAGCCCTGGGACACGCCCGGCGCCGTGGCGCGTTTTCTCGACCGCTTTTCGCCGCGCATCGGCGTGCTGATGGAAACCGAGGTGTGGCCCGAAATGGTCGCGGCGTGCAGCGAGCGCGGCATTCCGTTGGTGCTGGCGAACGCCCGGCTCAACGAAAAGTCGCTGGCTTCGGCCGAGCGGCTGGCATGGCTCGCGCGGCCGGCCTACTCGGCACTTGCCGCGGTGTGGGCACAGACCGAGGCCGATGCGCATCGGCTCGTGTCGCTGGGCGCCAAGGTCGCGGGCGTTTACGGCAATCTCAAGTTCGACGCCACGCCCGACGCGCGCCAGCTCGCGACCGCCGCGATGTTCAAGCCTCAGCTGCCGCGTCCCCTCGTGGTGCTGGCGAGTTCGCGCGACGGCGAGGAGCAGTTGCTGCTCGACGTGCTCAAGCGCTTCGGCGCCACGGCGCCGGTGCCGCCGCCGCAGGCGGGCATCGATTCGATCGCGCGCCAGGTGGCTGCCGTGCAGTGGATGGTCGTGCCGCGGCATCCGCAGCGCTTCGACGAAGTGGCCGCACTGATCGAAGCCAACGGCTTCTCGGTGGCACGCCGCAGCACCGCTGGTGCGCCGACGCAGTCCGAAATCTGGCTCGGCGATTCGCTCGGCGAGATGGCGCTGTATTACGGCCTGGCCGAGGTCGCGCTGCTTGGTGGCAGTTTCGAGCCGCTGGGCGGGCAGAACCTGATCGAGGCCGCTGCCTGCGGCTGCCCGGTGATCCTCGGCCCGTCGACCTTCAACTTCGCCGAGGCGGCCGATCTGTCGGTGGCCGCGGGCGCAGCGCTGCGCGTGCAGGGCATGGAGCAGGCGGTACGCACTGCGCTGCAGCTGGTGGCGGACCCGGTGCGTCGAGAAGCGATGGTGCAGTCGGCGCAGGCCTTCTCGTCGTCCAATCGCGGCGCCGCGGAGCGCACCGCGGCAGCAGTGCTGGCGATCGCCGAGCGGGCTGCGCCCCCAGCGCCCGATGCGGCCCCCGCGCCCGAAGAGCGCGCCGAGCCGACGCTCGACTGAGCCGGGTCAGCGCGGGGCCGGTGCTGCCGCAGGCGGCAGCGTGGCAGGGGCATTCGCAGTGGCGCCACTCTGCGCCAGAGTGGCGTTGATCGGCTGCAGATCGTCGGGCACCAGCGTGCCGTTGGCCTGGCGCAGCCGGAGGTTGCCGAGCAGCACGTTGTAGCGCGCCAGAGCCAGGTCACGCTTGGTCTGGAACAGCTGGCTCTGCGAGTTCAGCACATCGATGTTGATCCGCACGCCCACCTGGTAGCCCAGGCGGTTGGCATCGAGCGCGCTCTGGCTCGACGCTTCTGCCGCCTCCAGCGCCTTCACTTGGCCGGCACCGGAGATCAGCCCCAAATAGGCGCTGCGCGTGGCTTGCGTCACGTTGCGCCGCGTGGCCTCGAGCGTGGCGCGCGACTGCTCTTCGAGCGACAACGTTTCGCGGATGCGGTTCTCGGTCGCGAAGCCGGCGAACAGTGGCATGTTGAACACCACGCCCACGCTCGGACCGGTGGCGCGCGTGCCGACGGTGGTCGTGAGATTGCCCTGCGGCTGGCGCGTCACGCTGTAGCCGAGTTGGGCATCGAGCGTTGGCTTGTGGCCGGCTTCGGCTTTCTGCACTTCCAGGGCGGCCACGTCGAGGCCGAGCTGCGCCTGGCGGATGGCCGGATGCACCGCCTCCGCCTGCGCGACCCACGTCGCCATGTCGGCCGGCAGCGGGCCGGGCAGCACCACCGGCGCGGCCAGCGGCAGCGGCGTGCTCCCTGTGCGTCCGACGAGCAGGTCGAGCGCGATACGTTTGACCTGCAGGTCGTTCTCCGACGCGATCTCCTGCGCCAGCACCAGGTCGTAGCGTGCCTGCGCTTCACGCGAATCGGTGATGGTCGAGGTGCCGACCTCGAAGTTGCGCTTGGCAAAAGCGAGCTGCTCGGCCACTGCGGTCTTTTGCGCCCGCACCAGCGCCAGCGTGTCCTGCGCGGCCAGCACGTCGAAGTAGCCTTGGCTCACGCGCACGATCAGCTCCTGCTCGGCGGTGGTCAGCACGGTCTGCGCGATCTCGGCCTGGCGCTTGCCCTGTTCGTAGGTTGCCCAGGCGGCCGGGCGGTAGAGCGCCTGGGTCGCGTTGATGCCGGCGTTTTGCGTGGTGAACGCGCGCGTGCCCGAACCTTGCGGTGCACCGGAGATCACGTCGATGTCGTAGTCGGCGCGCGACACGCTCGCCTGCGCACCGACCTGCGGCAGGATGCCCGCCTTGGCCTGCGCCGCGCGGGCCAGGTTGGCCTCGTACTGCGCGCGCGCGCCCTGGTAGGTGGCGTCATAGCCGCGCGCGGCTTCGTACAGCGTGAGCAGGCTCTGGCCGTGGGCCGGCAGCGCGAGCACCGTGGCCAACGCGGCTGCAAGGGGAAGAAGCCGGGTCACGGGCATGAAGCGTCCTTGGGATGAAATCAGTAGCGCGGCACGCCGGCGTCGCGGGTGGCCGACCAGGCATCGATGCCGCCTGCCACGTTGGCCACATCTGCAAAGCCGTTCTGCGACAGGAAGGCCGCGACGCGCTGGCTGCGGGCGCCGTGATGACACAGGCAGGCGATGCGATGGCCGGCATCGAGCTCGCCGAGCCGCGAAGGTATCTCGTTCATCGGAATGGTCAGGAGCGCGAAACCTTGCGGCGCAACGCTGGCGGTCTGCAGTTCCCAGGGCTCGCGCACGTCGAGCAGGACGGGCGTCGCCGCAGGGTCCAGGGCGAACCAGGCGTCGAGGTCGGAGGGACGGACTTGATCGATCACGAGGGGCGTTCCGATGGGGCTCCGGTCACGGACAGTGCGCGTTTCGCAAAGCCCGCCTGGCGGCGCCTAGAAGTTGAAGGGGGAGGGCTCGGGGAAATTCAGCAGGCGCGGCGCGATGGTGTCCCACGGCTGCGTGGTCTCCCACTGGCCTTCGCTGACGCGCGTCACGAAGTGCGCACGCATCATCGGCTCGTTGCCGACGATGGCAGCCAGCCGCCCGCCGATGTTGAGCGAGCCCAGCAGGCCCTGTGGAATGCGCGCGACCGAGCCGCTCAGCACGATCACGTCGAAGGTCGGCCCGCTGGCCAACGGCTTCGAGCCGTCGGCGTGGCGCACTTCGACGTTGGTCACGCCGTTGCGCGCCAGCGTGGCGGCTGCGCGTTCGGCCAGCGTCGCGTCGATCTCGAGCGTCAGGACCTTGGCGGCCCGGTGCGCGAGGAGCGCGGCCATGAAACCGGAGCCGGTGCCGATCTCGAGCACTGATTCGTGCTTCTGCACTTTCAGGTCGTTCAATGTGCGGGCTTCGATCTTCGGTGCGAGCATGGTCTGACCGGGCATCGCGGCATTGCCCAGCGGCAGTTCCATGTCGAAGAAGGCCAATGCGCGGTGCACCGTGGGCACATAGTCTTCGCGGCGGATCTCGGCGAGCAGCGCGAGCACGTCGGGGTCGTGCACGTCCCAGGGGCGGATCTGCTGTTCGATCATGTTGAATCGCAGACGCTCGTGCGTGGCGGGGATGTTCATGGGGTTCTCTTTTCGGAGTGGGTGCTCGGGCAAACCTGAGATTTTAGGTGGCCGACGGGAAGGGCAAGGGCTCGCGGGACAGGCCGCGAATGACGATTTCCGTCTGTGTCGACACGTAGGTCAACGGGTCGAATGCGATGCCATCCTCGACCCAGGTCGCGCTGTGCTGGGTCAGGAAGAGAAAGATCATCGGGGCGACCACGGAATAGATCGCATGGTCGACATCGACCGCAAGGAATTCCCCGCGATCGATGCCGCGTTGCAGGATGCGCCGCATCAGTGCGTGGCCGGGCTCGACCACTTCGCGCCGATAGAAGGCCGCGAGCTCGGGGAAGTTGTTGCCCTCGCTGAGCATCAACTTGGTCAGGCCGGAAATCGGCGTGGCGCCCACACGTTCCCACCACACCCGCGTGCAGTAACGCAGCATGTCGGGCGTGCTGCCTTCGAAGCTCTCGAACTCCGCGTTCCATTCCGTGAAGCGGCCCGCGAGGTTCTCGGTGATGACGGCTTTGAGCAGGTCTTCCTTGCTCTGGAAATAAAGAAAGAGCGTGCCCTTGGACACGCCGGCGCGCACCGCAACCTCTTCGGATCGGGTGGCAGCGAAGCCCTTTTCCACGAACAGCTCGAGCGCGGCCTGGATCAGTTCTCCCGGGCGTGCTTCCTTGCGGCGCTCGCGCTTGGCGCGCACCGGGCAGAGCTTGTCGCTGAGGAAACGAGGCATGGAAGAAGTTACTGACTGACGGGTTAGTAATGTAGTGAGCGACATCCGGCCCGTCAAGCCGCGACAATAAGGGCCTCCGATTTGCTCCGGCCCGCCATGTCCACTCCATCTTCCCCTTCGTCTGCGCCAGCTTCGACCGAAACGATCGTGCTGGGCGGCGGCTGCTTCTGGTGCACCGAAGCCGTGTTCGACCGCGTGCGCGGCATCGTCGACGTGGAGTCGGGCTACTCCAACGGCGAGACGATCAACCCGAGCTACGAACAGGTCTGTACCGGGCGCACCGGGCACAACGAGGTCGTCAAGCTGGTCTTCGACCCGACGCAGATCAGCCTGCGGGAAATCTTCGAGATCTTCTTCGTCGTGCACGACCCGACGACGCTCAATCGCCAGGGCAACGACGTCGGCACGCAGTACCGCAGCGGCATCTATGTCCTTGACGATGCGCAGAAGCAGGTGGCCGACACGGTGATCCGCGAGATCGCCGAGAGCAAGACCTACCGTTCACCGGTGGTGACCGAGGTACTCCCCCTCGCGAACTATTCCGCCGCCGAGGCCTACCACCAAGACTACTTCGCGAACCATCCCAACCAAGGCTATTGCGCCTTCGTGGTCGGGCCGAAGGTCGAGAAGTTTCAGAAGACCTTCGCCGCGCGCGTCAAGGACTGAGCGCCGTTCACCGGTTGCCTGCATGCAGTCCCTGCGCCATTCCCGCCTCAACGCAAGCCTCGTCATCGCTTTGGTGATTGCGCTCTGGCTCGCGTCGACGCTCGGGCTGATGCACCGTGTGATGCATGGTGGGGCAAAGCACGCTGTGGCGACGCAGGCCTTCCCGTTGGGCGGCGTCGACAAGGTGCAAGGGGTGTCGCGTGCGCATGCCGGTGGCGAGGCGTCGCACGGCGGCGTGTTCGCGCTGTTCGGTGACCATGCCGACGCGGACTGCCGCCTTTACGACCAACTCGCCGCTGGCGCCGCCGCGCTCTCGGTGCCTCTCGTGGTGCTGCCCATCGCCTTGCCGATGGCGCGTTTCCACTACTTCCTGGGCGAAGCACTCGCCCGCTGGGTCTCGCTCTTCGATGCGCGCGGGCCCCCTCTGACTCGCTGAATTCTTCTGGTTATTCGTCTGGCTGCGCCCTGTTCATGGGCCGCGGCCGGCCTTCCATTGTTTCAACGAGTCCGCCTCCATGATTTCCAATTTCAGCCGGCATGCCGTCGGCGCCGCCGCCTTTTCGTTCCTTGCCTTGAGCGCGCATGCGCAAACCACCGGCGCCGCGCCGGCTCCGAGCCTCAAGGAGGTCACCGTCACAGGCAACCCGCTCGGTGCGGCCGATCTGATCGCGCCCACGGAGACGCTGCAGGGCGACACGCTGCTGCTGCGGTCTCGCTCCACGCTGGGTGAGACGCTCGACGGCGTGCCGGGCGTGAGCAGCAGCTACTTTGGCCCCAACGCGAGCCGACCCATCATCCGTGGCCAGGACGGTGACCGTATCCGCATTCTTCAGAACGGCGGCAGCGCGCCCGACGCCTCGGCGCTGAGCTACGACCACGCAGTGCCGGTCGATGCGCTGGTCACCGACCGCATCGAGGTGCTGCGGGGTCCGTCGGCGTTGCAGTACGGCGGCAGCGCCGTCGGCGGGGTGGTCAACGTCATCGATAACCGCATCCCGACCGAGCCGCTCAATGGCTTCGGCGGTCGCGCCGACGTGGGCTACGCCACCGGCAGTCGGGAGAAGAGCGGTGGCGTGGTGTTCGAAGGCGGCAACGACCGCTATGCGCTGCACGTCGATGCCTTTGACCGAAAGTCGGACGACGTGCGCGTGCCGATCGACCTCGAGTGCGAGAGGCCCGGTTCGCCCGGGTTGGCGCGCCGCATCTGCAACTCGCAGAACAGCGCACGCGGCGGCGCGGTCGGCGGCACTTTGTTCTTCGACCGCGGCTGGATCGGTGCTTCGGCCAGCACCTACCGGAGCGATTACGGCACGGTGGCCGAGGACGAAGTGACGATCGGCATGAAGTCCGACCGCTACGCCCTGGAAGGCGAGTGGCGGCCCGGCGGCTTTTTCACCAGCATCCACACCAAGTTCGGCCATACCGACTACCGCCACACCGAATTCGAGGGCAGCGAGGTCGGCACGACCTTCGCCACCATGAGCAACGACCTGCGCATCGAGGCGCGCCACCAGAAGATCGGCAACCTCGAAGGCATGATCGGCTTCAGCAGCGAGAGCAGCCGCTTCTCGGCGGACGGCGAGGAGGCCTTCGCACCCCACAGCCGCACGCGTGCCAACGCGCTCTTCCTGCACGAGGAACTGGCCACGTCATGGGGCCGAATGAGCTTCGGTGCGCGCACCGAGCAGGTGAAGGTCGAGTCGCTCGGCTACCCCAACGACCTGTCGATCACCCGATTCACGACAGGCCAGCGAGACTTCAACCCGCACAGCGCGGCTCTCGGCGCTCTGGTGAACCTCACGCCGCAATGGCAGCTCACGTCGAACCTCGCGTACACCGAGCGCGCGCCCAAGGACTACGAGCTGTTCGCCAACGGCCCGCACGTGGCGACCGCAGCGTGGGAGGTGGGCGATGCATCGCTCGAGAAGGAGCGCTCGATCGGCTTCGACGTCGGTGCGCAGTGGAAGAACGGCCCGAACAACGCGCGGGTCAATGCCTATGTCACGCGCTTCCGCAACTACATCGGGCTGAACGCCACCGGTGCTCAGCGTGATGAAGCGGGCGATGTCGTGACCGACCCGGCCGTCGAAGACACCCTGGCCGAATACAGCTACGGCGGCGTGCGCGCCCGCTTCACCGGCCTCGAGGCCAGCGGCAACCTGCGCCTGTTGGGCAACGAAGGCTTCGCCGCGATGGAACGCAGCGGTACGCTCGACCTGCAATGGCGCGGCGATCTGGTGCGCGCCACCAACACCGACACGGGTGAGCCGCTGCCGCGCATCTCACCGGTGCGTGTCGGTGCCGCGCTCGCCTATGGCGACGGCCCGTGGACGGCGCGCTTCGGCTTCGACCGCTATTCGGCGCAGCAACGCGTGCCGGCCGATGGCACGCGCGAGACGGCGGGCTACACGCTGTGGAACGCGGCACTGGCCTATCGGATGAAGGTGACCGGCGCGACGCTCACCTGGTACGCACGGCTGGACAACATCACCAACCAGCTGGCCTACAGCGCGACCTCGATCCTGACCACGACGGTGTATCCGGCGGCGCCGCTGCCGGGACGCTCGATCAAGGTGGGCCTGCGCGCGAACTTCTAGCGCCAGACGGTGAGCGACCGCGGCGAGCGCTATGCTCGTCGCGGTGAATTCCCCCGTTTTCTCCTCGCTGCTCCCTGTCGTTCTCCTCATCGCTGCAGGCTACCTCGCCGGGCGTCGCCAATGGGTCGGTGCCCACGCGATCAAAGACCTTTCCAACCTGATCTTCCTGCTGCTCGCGCCGGCGCTGCTGTTCCGCTCGATGAGCAAGGTGCATTTCGAGCAGCTCAGCTTCACGCCCGTGGCGGCCTACTTCATCGGGGCCGGCATCATCTTCGTCGGCATGCTGGCCTGGCTCGGACTCAATCGCCGCGCGGCGGTGCTGGCCATCGCCAGCACTTTCAGCAATACCGTGATCATTGGCGTCGCATTGGTCGACCTGGCCTACGGACCGCCGGGTCTGGTGGTGCTGCTCACGCTGGTGTCGCTGCACTCGCTGATCCTCATCACGAGTGCCACCGTGTTGATCGAACTGATGGTCGCACGCGAGCATGCGGCGTCGAACAGCGCACCGTCGCAGCACATGCTGCGTACCGTCGGTCGCGCGCTGCGCAACTCCATCCTGCACCCGGTGCCGCTGCCGATCATCGCGGGGCTGCTCTATGCACAGACCGGGTGGGGCCTGCCCGCAGTCATCGACAAGCCGCTGCTGCTGCTGGGCCAGGCTTTCAGCCCGGTGGCGCTGGTGCTCGTCGGCATCACGCTGGCATTGACGCCGGTCGGCACGCACCTGCGCGGCGCGTTCGCCATGGCCGTGGTCAAGAACGTCGTGCATCCGCTGCTGGTGGTCGGCACCGGTTGGCTGTTGGGCGTGCGGGGCCTGCCGCTCACTGTGATGGTGGTCGCTGCGGCGATGCCTATCGGTGCGAACGCGTTCCTGTTTTCGCAGCGCTACAAAGTGGCGGAAGAGCTGGTCACTGCCAGCGTGGTGGTCTCGACGGTGCTGGCGCTGCTGACGCTGAGCGCGGCCATGGCGTTGGCCGGCCGCTTCTGAGCCGACCTGCGCCGCCTCTCAGGCTTAGGCCGCATCGTCCGCGGTCTCGCGGCGCTTCGCCAGCCAGCGCGCAAGTTCGTCGGGCGGCATCGGCTTGGCGATGAGGTAGCCCTGCAGCTCGTCGCAGCCGGCTGCCTTCAAGGTGCCGGCCTCCAGCGGCGTCTCAACGCCCTCTGCCACCACCTGCAGGCCCAGCGTGTGTCCCAGGCCGACGATGGCGCGCACGATCGCCAGATCGGTCGGGTCCTCGAGCATCCGGTGAACGAAGGACTGGTCGATCTTGAGCTTGTCGATGGGGAAGCGATTGAGGTAGTTAAGGCTCGAGTAGCCGGTGCCGAAGTCGTCGATCGACAGCACCACGCCCAGCGCCTTGAGTGCGTGCAACTGGCTCAGCGAATTCTCGGCGGCGTCCATCAGGTTCGATTCGGTGAGCTCGATCTCGATGTCCGACGGGTTCACGTCGTGCATGCGCAGCGCTTCGCTCAGAACCTCGACCACGTCGCCGTCGCGCAGCTGCAGCACGGACATGTTGAGCGACACCGGCACCGTGCCCACGCCATCGCGGCGCCACGTCGCGTGCTGTTCGCAGGCGCGCGCGATGACCCAGGCGCCGATCGCGATGATCTGGCCCGAATCTTCGGCAATCGGAATGAACTGCGCCGGCGACACCGCGCCCCACGCGGGATGCTGCCAGCGCAGCAGCGCCTCGACGCCCACCAGCCTGCTGCTTTGCGCATCGACACGCGGCTGAAAGTGCAGGCTCAGCTCGTTGCGTTCGATGGCGTGGCGCAAGCTCGATTCGATGCGCAGCCGGGTCTGCGCCCGTTCGTTCATCTCCGGCGTGAAGAAGCGCGCCATGTCGCGCCCGCCGGCCTTGCTCTGGTACATCGCCACGTCGGCATGGCGCATCAGGGTGTCGGTGTCTTGCGCATCGTCGGGGTACACGGCCATGCCGACGCTGCACGACACATGCAGTTCGGCGCCGTTGATCTGGTGCGGCTGACGGATCGCCGGCACCAGCTGGCGCTCGACGATCGACTGGATCTCGTCGCTGTCGGCCACGTCGTTGAGCACGATCACGAACTCGTCTCCGCCGAGCCGGCTCACCGTGTCGCCCGGACGTACTGCCTGCGTCATGCGCTGTGCGACCGAGCGCAGCAAGGCGTCGCCCACATGGTGGCCCAGCGAGTCGTTGATGTTCTTGAAGCGGTCGAGGTCGACGAACAGCACGCCCACGCGACGGCCGGCCTGCTGTGCCTGCTGCAACGCAGCGCGCATGCGCTCGATGCACAGCGAACGGTTGGGCAGTTCGGTGAGCATGTCGTGGTGTGCCAGAAAGCGAATGCGTTCTTCGCTGCGCTTTCGATCGCTGATGTCGATCGAAGTGAGGATGTAGTGCGAGATGCGGTCGGCGCTGTTGCGCAAGACGCTGGCGACGAGCCAGGCCGGGTAGCTGGTGCCGTTGCGACGCCGGACGACCACTTCGCCCTGCCAGGCGGCGCGCCCTTCGAGCACTTCCCACAACGCGGCGAGCTCGCTGCTGTTGCCGCGCATGAGTTGCTCGGGCTTTTCGCCGACCAAGTCGCGCAACTCGTGGCCCGTCTGCCGGCATAGCGCGCGATTGGCCGTGACGATGATGCGCCGATCGTCGATGATCATGATGCCTTCGCTCGACCCCTCGAACACCTTGGACCAGAGCTCGAGGCGCTGTTCCATGAGCTTGCGCCGATTGACCGGTGTGAAGGCGGTGAGCAGTGCGTCCTGCCCCTGGTAGGTCAGGCGCCGCGCCGACAGCACGGCCCACGACGGCGCCCCGCCACCCTGCCAGTGCACTTCGAATTCGTTGACGCTGCCTCGATCGGCCAGTTGCTGGAAGAAATGCGCGCGCACGTCACCGTCGAGCCCGGCAGCCCAGGGATCGATGCCACGCCCGCCGAGCCAGGCCTGAGCCGGGGCGTTGGCACTGAGCACCTCATGGCCGGGAATCGCCGTGACCATCAACGGAATCGGAATGGCAGCGAGCAAGTCGCGTTGCGCTTCGGAAGCGCGCGCGGTGGCCGCCAGCTCCTGTTGGATGCGGCGCTCGCGGTCGAGCTGCGCCAGCATGTCGTTGAAGCCCAGCACCAGCCGACCGATCTCGTCGCTGCTGTCCCATTTGGCGCGCAGGCTGTGGTCGCCGGTGCGACGCACGGTGTCCATCACGATCGACAGGCGCCGCAATGGCAGCGAAATCTGCCGCGCCACGTAGAACACCGCGCTCAGGATCAGCAGCAGCAGGAACAGTGCCGTGCCAAGGTGCAACCACATGCGGTTGAAGAAGCCGCGCTCGCGCACGCTCAACAGCGTGTGGAGCTCGGTGCTGGCGGCCGACCACGCGGCGTCGAGGTCGGCGAACAGTGCCTGCTGGGACACATCGAAGGCCGCCAGCGTCACGCTGCTTTCGCCGATGCCGGCCTCGAGGGCGGCGCGTGAAGCAAGGCGGAGACGGTCGATGCCTGCCAGCAGTTTCAGGCGCGAGGCATCGAGGCGGGTTTCAAGCGGGCCGTTGGCGGCAGCGAATGCTTCGGTGTAGTCGGTGCGGATGGCTGCGGCGATGGCGTCGATGCGCCCTTCGAGGATGAAGTACTTGGTGCGCGACTCGGTCGCTTCCAGTTCCTGTGCACCGTGCGAGTGCAGCCGTGCGCCCATGGCGGCGTTCAGCTCGAGAAGTTCGGGAAAGCGCAACAGGATCAGCGACATCGTGTAGTAGCTGTCGAGATCGGGGTCGAGGATCAGATTGGATTGGTTGCCCACCCGCACGACCAGCGCACGCCCTTTGTCCAGTGCTTCCCGCGCCGCTGCGCTGCGCGCGTCTGCGGGCTCCGAGGTCCATTGCGCCACGGCCTGCCGGAACTTGCTGTTGGCTTCGGCACTGCGCATGCCGCTGCCCAGTTCCGACTCGAGCTGCGCCAGGGACTCCGGCGAAGCTGCCGCGGCCCCCCGCCAGCCCGCGGCGGCCAAGAGGGTAGGGCGCAGCTGTTCGATGTAGGTGGCGCCAGCTTGCTCCTTGCGGCCGAAATCGATGGCAATGAACTTCTCGTTGATGAGAATGCCGCTGATGAAGATGACCGCGGTGAGGTCCAGCAGGTAGATGACCAGCAGCTTGCGGCCGACGCTCAGTCGGCCTAGGTGGCGGTTGAAAAATTGCGGCATAGATTCCCGTGAACAGCAGGGGCGATGCAAGCGTCATGCCGCGAGTCGCTGCCGGCGCGCATGGCGCCGAACGGTGCCGATTCTCGCTCGCGCATCCGCAGGCTAAGCTTCGCGACTCCAGTCCAGCAGTAGTCCCACCCAAAAAAGCGTCGAGAAAAGCAGCGATGCCCGAGAAGCAATATCCCGATTTCTGGGCGAGGTTCGTGCCTGCGCCGACGCGGGTCGGCCATCGTGAAAGCATCCGCGCGTTCGTAGGTGCCGGCATCGGCATCCTGGTGACGGCGTTGGTGGCGCGTTGGCTCGGTTCTTCGTATCCCGGTTTCCCTTGGCTGGTCGCACCGCTCGGTGCCAGTGCGGTTCTGGTCTTTGCCGTGCCTGCAAGTCCTTTGGCGCAACCCTGGCCCGTTGTCGGTGGCAACGTGCTGTCGGCCTTGGTGGGCTCGGCGTGCGCCATGTGGATCGCCGATCCGGCCTGGGCGGGTGCCACAGCGGTCATGCTGGCGATGGCCGTGATGTTCGCCTTGCGATGCCTGCATCCGCCGGGTGGCGCCACCGCCTTGCTGGCCGCGATGGGTGCGGTGCGCTTCGACTTCGCGCTGTTTCCGATGCTGGTCGACTCAGTGCTCCTGGTTGCAGCCGGCATGGCTTACAACGGGCTCACCGGTCGTCGCTATCCCCATGCGCCCGCACGTGCGTCCGCTGCAGGGGCGCCTGTCATGCGGTTCAGCGACGCCGACATGGATGCGGCACTGGCCCATTACAACCAGGTGCTCGACGTGAGCCGCGACGACCTGAGCGAACTCCTGCATTTTGCGGAAGCGGCGGCCTACGAACGCAACTTCGGGCATTTGCGGTGCGCCGACATCATGTCGCGCGACCCACTGGCGGTGCCCTTCGGCGCGGGACTCGATGAAGCCTGGGGCTTGATGCGGCAGCGGCGCATCAAGGCGCTCCCGGTGGTCGACCGCTCGCGGCGCATCCTCGGTATCGTCACGGTGGCCGACTTTCTGCAACACGCCGGTTTCGATCAGCCAGAGGGCATGGCACAACGGCTGCGTTCTCTGATCCGGCGCGACGGCGCGGTGCACTCCGAAAAGCCTGAAACGGTGGGTCAGATCATGACGCGCGAAGTGCGCGTGGCGAGCCAGGAGCGGCGCGTGGCCGAACTCGTGCCGCTCTTCTCCGAAGACGGGCACCATCACATTCCCATCATCGACAGGGACCAGAGGTTGGTGGGGATCATCACCCAGACCGATTTGGTGAAAGCGCTGTACCGCGCTGCAAAAGTGGCCCCGTGAACAGGCTTGCGCCACGCGGCAGGTTCAACCGAGCGGATCGCAAAAAGCCTTGCGGAGTCTTTCGAGGCATGACTGGGCGTCGTTCAACGCATGGTCCATCTCCTCATGGGAAGGCATGCGATCGTTGATGAAAGCGATCAGGCCGCCGTTGACGCGCTCGGACGCGGCCGCCCAAGCCAGCAACGCCGCTTTCTGTTCAAGGTTCAGGTCGGGCTGGTGCGGTGCCAGCGATAGCATGTCGGAGACCGCCCCCAGTGGCTCGACATCGTCCTCAGATTCTTCAAGCTCGCGTTCTTCGATCCAGTGCGTGCCGGAGCCATGCACAGCGTTCTCGGACTTCATGATGAGCGTCAACGCGCGGCGCGGCTCGTCGAAGTCTCCGAACCAGAAGCCTCCGTCTCTAAATACGCCGCGCGGCTCATGCTCTACGTCGGGGGTCCAGCAAAGGCGAATCTCTTTCATTGCGTAGCCTCTACAGGTTGTGGCGCGTGGTTGCGCGGGATCGTCCAGCCGACGAACTGCAAGTATTCGAAGTCGTCGACGATCTGTCCAGCATTGTCGGCGCGCCTGCACGTAGGCGACTGGACACACCTTACGCCGAATGGCCGGCCATCGAGCCCCCGAAGCGGCGGCCGAAGGCGGGATCGGCGCGGCAGATCGAACGTTGCTGCACGTGCAAAAAAAAAGCCCACCATCTGACGATGGCGGGCTTTTCTACTGCGATTGGTGCCGGAGAGATGAATCGAACACCCGACCTTCTCATTACGAATGAGCTGCTCTACCGACTGAGCTACACCGGCGAAGCCTGCGATTATAGCGGGTCGTGATAGCGGGTCACGCGCTCGACTTCATTTTTCGAGCCCAGCATCACGCTGACGCGTTCGTGCAATTTGCCCGGCTGCAGATCGAGGATGCGCTCGCGTCCGTTGGTGGCCATGCCGCCGGCCTGCTCGACCAGCCAACTCATCGGGTTGGCCTCGTACATCAGGCGCAGCTTGCCGGGCTTGTTGGGCTCACGCTTGTCCCACGGATACATGAAGATGCCGCCACGCATCAGGATGCGATGCACGTCGGTCACCATGCTGGCGATCCAGCGCATGTTGAAGTCCTTGCCACGCGGGCCTTCGGTGCCGGCCAGGCATTCGTCGATGTAGCGCTTCACCGGCTCGTCCCAATGGCGCTGGTTGCTCATGTTGATCGAGAACTCCTTCGTGTCCGGCGGGATCTGGATGTCTTCCTTGGTCAGCACGAACGAACCCTGCTCGCGGTCGAGCGTGAACATCGCGACGCCATGGCCGACCGTGAGGACCAGCGTGGTCTGCGGGCCGTAGATGCAGTAGCCCGCGGCGACCTGCTTCGCACCGGCCTGCAGGAAGTCGGCTTCCTGCACGCCGGGATGGCCTTCGGGCTTCTTCAGCACGCTGAAGATGGTGCCGATGCTCACGTTCACGTCGATGTTGCTCGAACCGTCGAGTGGGTCGAACAGCAGCAGGTATTCGCCCTGCGGGTAACGGTTGGGCACCACGTAGATGCTGTCCATTTCCTCGCTGGCCATGGCTGCCAGATGGCCGCCCCATTCGTTGGCTTCGATCAGCACTTCATTGGCGATGATGTCCAGCTTCTTCTGAACCTCGCCTTGCACGTTCTCGCTTTCGGCGGAGCCGAGCACACCGCCGAGATCGCCTTTGTTCACCGCCATGCTGATGCTCTTGCAGGCGCGGGCGACCACTTCGAGCAATAGGCGAAGTTGCCCGGGGATGAGCCCGTCGGCGCGTTGCTGCTCGACGAGGTAGCGGGTGAGGGATATTTTTTGTTGGGCCATGGGTTTCCTTGGAGTTCAGTCCGCCAGCGCGCGCTGGACGACTTCTTGCGTGTCCTTGCTCAGGTCGGGTCGGGCCGCAACGCGGACGATCGCCTCGCGTGCTGCGCTGCGGTACGGTTCGGCCAGCTTGCTCCAGCGGTCGAGGCCGCGCGCCAGCCGCGCCGCCACCTGCGGATTGATGGCATCGAGTTCGATCACACGGTCGGACCAGAACACGTAGCCGGCCGCATCGGGCCGGTGGAAGGCGCCGGGGTTGGCGCTGCAGTAGCTGAAGATCACGCTGCGCGCGCGGTTGGGGTTCTTCACCGAGAAGTCCGGGTGCTTCATCAATTGCTTGACCAGCGGCAGCACGTGGCCGCCGCGGTCGGGCGAACCGGCCTGCAGCGAGAACCACTTGTCGATCACCAGCGCCTCGTTCTTGAAGATGGCATGGAAGCGCGCCAGCGCCTGTGCTGCCAACGCGTGGCCGGACGACACCAGTGCCGACAGCGCGTTGAAGCGGTCGGTCATGTTGCCCGCGTCCTTGAAACGCTGCAGCGTCTTGCCCGGCCAGACGGTGTCGCCCGACTCGCCGGCCGCCAGACACAAGAAGGTGAGCGCCATGCCGGAGAGGGCACGACGCCCGGCCGACAGCGGATCGGGCGTGTAGGCGCCGGTGTCGTGGTGCTGTTCGTAGACCTGCTCCCACTCGACGAACAGCGCCGTGGCGAGTTGCACCCGCATGGCTTCGCGCACCGCATGGATGCGCTGCGGATCGACCACGTCGAGCTGCTCGGCGATGTACGTTTCCGAGGGCAGCGTGAGCACCAATTCCTTGAAGGCGGCATCGAGCTTCGGGTCGCGCAGCACCTCGCGCATGGCGCCGATGTACGCGTCGTCGAGCACGGCCGTCGGTGCGCTGCTCGCGGCGATCGCCTGAATGGCGCTGCGCAACGCCAGGCGCTGACCGGCTTCCCAGCGGTTGAAAGGGTCGAGGTCGTTGGCCAGCAGCGTCAGCAACTGCGTGTCGGTGTAGTCGAAGTCGAGCACCACCGGCGCGCTGAAGCCGCGAAGGATCGATGGCACCGGCTCCGCATCGATTCCCACGAAGGTGAACTGCTGGCTCGCTTCGGTCAGTACCAACGTGCGGGTGTGCAAAGTGGCTTCGGACTCGCCGTCGCGCTGCAGCGGTAGTTCGCGGCCGTCCTGCGCGAGCAGGCCCAGGTTCACCGGAATGACGAAGGGCAGCTTCAGCGGCTGGCCCGGCGTCGGCGCGCAGCTCTGCGTGAAACGCAGCGTGTAAGTACGCGCATCGGCGTCGTAGCTGCCGGTCGCGGCGAGCCGCGGTGTGCCGGCTTGGCTGTACCAGCGCTTGAACTGCGGCAGCAGGCGCGAGAGTTCGGAATCGAGGTTGGCGTCGGCGATGGCCTGGGCGAAGTCGTCGCAGGTCACGGCCTGGCCGTCGTGGCGCTTGAAGTACAGCGACATGCCGTGCTCGAAGCCCTTGCGGCCGACCAGTGTCTGCATCATGCGAACGACCTCGGCACCCTTCTCGTAGATCGTGACCGTGTAGAAGTTGCTGATCTCGATGTAGCTGTCGGGGCGCACCGGGTGCGCCATCGGACCCGCGTCTTCCGGGAACTGGGCAGTGCGCAACACCCGCACGTCCTCGATGCGCTTGACCGCACGGGCCGACGCGTCGGCGCACAGGTCCATGCTGAACTCCTGGTCGCGGAAGACCGTCAGGCCTTCCTTGAGCGAGAGCTGGAACCAGTCACGGCAGGTCACGCGGTCGCCCGACCAGTTGTGGAAGTACTCGTGGCCCACCACGCTTTCGATGTTGCCGTAGTCGGCGTCGGTGGCGGTCGCCTGGTTGGCCAGAACGTACTTCGTGTTGAAGATGTTCAGGCCCTTGTTCTCCATCGCGCCCATGTTGAAGTCGCTGGTGGCGACGATCATGAAGCGGTCGAGGTCCAGCGGCAGGCCGAAACGGGTTTCGTCCCAGAGGATCGAATGCACCAGCGAATTCATCGCATGCTCAGTCTTGTCGAGATCGCCCGCACGCACGTAGACCTGCAGCAGATGCTCCTTGCCCGCGCGCGTGGTGATGCGCTGCTCGCGCGCCACCAGCTTGCCGGCCACCAGCGCGAACAGATAGCTCGGCTTGCGGAAGGGATCGACCCACTTGGCGAAATGGCGGCCCTCGGGCAACTCGCCACTGTCGACCAGGTTTCCGTTCGACAGCAGCACCGGGTAGGCCGCCTTGTCGGCGCGCAGCGTCACGGTGTAGCTCGCCATCACGTCGGGACGGTCGAGGAAGTAGGTGATGCGGCGAAAGCCCTCGGCCTCGCACTGCGTGAAAAAGGTGTTCTCGCTCACGAACAGGCCCATCAGCTTGGTGTTCTTCACCGGGCAGCAGGTGGTGAAGATCTCCAGTTCGAAGCTGTCGGGCAGGTTGTCGATCACCAGCTGGTCGGCTTCCATGCGGAACGAGGCGCCCTGGCCGTCGACCAGCACGCGCGCCAGGTTGAGCTCGTCGCCGTCCAGGCGCAGCGGCCCGCCGACGCTGTCGGGGTTGCGGCGCAGTCGCATGCGGTTGAGCACGCGCGTCTTGGCGGGATCCAGGTCGAAGGTCAGGTCGACGGTGTCGATCCACCAGGCCGGGGCGACATAGTCTTCGCGGCGTATCGCCAGCGGTTGTTCTTGTCCATCACGCAGTTGCAGCATCGAGTGTCTCCAGAAATTTCGATCGGACGAGTTCGTCGTAGTCGCGCACGGCGGCGATCACGTGCGGGCCGGCCAGGTCGGCCGCGCTGTGGGTGGTGCACACGGCCACGGCGCGCATGCCGCCGCGCCGGGCGGCTTCGATGCCGAAAGGCGCATCCTCGAACACGACGCAGCGTTCGGGTGCCACGCCGATGCGGCGCGCGGCCTCGAGAAAGATGGCGGGCGTCGGTTTGCCCGTGAAGCCTTCGTCGCCACCGACGATGGCCAGCGGCAACGGGTCCATGCGCAGGCGCTCCATCACGAAGGCAATGTTGTGGCGGTCGCCGGCGGTGCCGACCGCGACCTTCAGACCGCGCGCCACCGCCGCCTTGGCGAAGGCGCCGAAGCCCGCGACCTCGGCGAACACGGCACCGAACATCTCACGGTAGATCGACTCCTTCGCATGCGTGATCTCGGCGCTCTCGACCTCGGTCACCTCGCGCTCCATCAGTTCGCAGGCGCACTCGAAGGCATTGCGCCCAGTGGTGCGACGCATCAGGTCGGGCACGTCGAGCGTCAACCCGCGGCGGCGTGCGAACTCGACCCATGCCTTGGCGTGCCAGGGCATGGAATCGATCATGGTGCCGTCCATGTCGAAGATGAGCGCTTCGGTCGTCGCCATCAGACGCCTTGCTTCAGCGAAGCTTCGATGAACACGTCGAGGTCGCCGTCGAGCACCTTCTGCGTCGCCGAGACCTCGACGTTGGTGCGCAGGTCCTTGATGCGGCTGTTGTCCAGCACATAGCTGCGGATCTGGTGGCCCCAGCCCACGTCGGTCTTGGTGTCTTCCAGCTTCTGCTGCGCTTCCTGCTGCTTGCGCAGCTCGAAGTCGTAGAGCCGCGAGCGCAGGCGCTTCCAGGCCACGTCGCGGTTGCTGTGCTGGCTGCGCCCGTCCTGGCACTGCACCACGATGCCGGTCGGGATGTGCGTCAGCCGCACCGCCGAGTCGGTCTTGTTGATGTGCTGCCCGCCCGCGCCCGATGCGCGAAAGGTGTCGGTGCGCACGTCCGACGGGTTGATCTCGATCTCGATCGAGTCGTCGACCTCGGGGTACACGAAGATCGAGGCGAAGCTGGTATGACGCCCGCCCGACGAGTCGAAGGGCGACTTGCGCACCAGGCGGTGCACGCCGGTCTCGGTGCGCAGCAGGCCGAAGGCGTAGTCGCCCTCGACCTTGATGGTCGCGCCCTTGATGCCGGCGGTGTCGCCCGGCGTCTCGTCCTCGATCTGCGTCTTGAAGCCCTTGCGCTCGGCGTACTTCAGGTATTGGCGCAGCAGCATGCTGGCCCAGTCGCAGGCCTCGGTGCCACCGGCGCCGGCCTGGATGTCGACGAAGCAGTTGAGCGGGTCGGCCGGGTTGTTGAACATCCGGCGGAACTCGAGCTGCTTGATGTCGGCTTCGAGCGTGGCGGCGTCATCGGCAATGGCCTGCAGGCCGTCCATGTCGCCGTCCTCTTTCGACATCTCGAAAAGCTCGGTGTTGTCCGACAGGCCGCTGGTGAGCCGGTCGAGCGTGACGACCACGTCGTCGAGCGACTTCTTCTCGCGGCCGAGTTCCTGGGCCTTCTTCGGGTCGTTCCAGACCGTGGGGTCTTCGAGCGATGCGTTGACCGTCCTCAGACGTTCGGATTTGGCATCGTAGTCAAAGATACCTCCGTAAATCGACCGTCCGCACGCTCAGGTCTGCGAGGTTTGCGCCGATTTGGTTGATTTGCTCTGCGTCCATGGGGTGTCCTGACAGTGTTCGGGGAAACCGTGGATTTTCTCATGCCCGCCATGCACCTGTTCGCTGCAGGCTTGCCCGCCGTCAGGCGGGTGCCGGTGGTGCCGCCAGCGGCAGCGTCACGCGGAACAGCGACCCTTCGCCCGGCGCGCTCTCGACCTCGATCGTGCCGCTGTGGGCGATCACGATCTCGCGCGTGATGTAGAGCCCCAGGCCCAGCCCCGCGGCATGCTTGCGGCTGTCGTCGGTACGCTCGAACTGCTCGAAGATGCGCGCCTGGTCGGGCGCGGCAATGCCGATGCCCTGGTCGCGCACCGTCATCTGCGCCTGGCCGTCGACCATTTGCACCGTGACCTTCACCGGATTGCCGCGGCCATAGCGCATCGCGTTGGTGAGCAGGTTGGTCAGCACCTGTTCGATGCGGAACTCGTCCCAGAGGCCGTCGATGACGGTGGGGGCGTCGAGTTCGATGTGCGAACCCGAGGCTTCGGCCTGGTTGACCAGACTGTCCACCACGCGACGTGCCAGTGCCGCCAGGTCGAAGGGCTTCGGACGGATCGACAGCGAGCCGCTGCGCAGCCGCGACACGTCGAGCATGTCGTCGATCAGGCGCACCATGTTCTGGATCTGCCGCTGGTCGCGTTCGATCATGGCCGGGAGCTTGTCGGGCGCGAAAGGCACGAGGTTGCCCTTGCCCAGATGCATCTTGCGCACCTGGGTCTCGAGGTAAAGCGTGTTGAGCGGCGTGCGAAGTTCGTGCGAGACCATCGACATGAAATCATCGCGCATGCGCACCGAGCGCTCGAGGTCGCCTTGAGCGACCTGCAGCTTGTCGACCAGTTCGGCCTGTTCGCGGTGGGCCGCGGCCAATGCTTCCATCTCGTGCTTGAGCGCCTTGCGGTGGCGGTGCAAGTCGACGAACACGTTGACCTTGCTCGCCACGACGTAGGCATCGAGCGGCTTCTGCAGGAAGTCGACGGCGCCGCTTTCGTAGCCCTTGAAGGCGTAGTTCATCTCGCGGCCGGCGGCGCTCACGAAGATGATCGGGATGTGTCGCGTGCGTTCGGTGCCGCGCATCATTTCGGCCAGCTCGAAGCCGTTCATGCCCGGCATCTGGACATCCAGAATGGCGAGCGCGAACTCGTGCTCCAGCATCAAGGCCAGCGCCGCCTCGGCCGAGGTGGCTTGGAATACCACGCGGCCGCGGCCGCGAATGAGCGCATCCAGCGCGAGCAGGTTCTCGGGCAGGTCGTCGACGATCAGCAACTTGCTTTCGACATCAATCGGCATGAAGAGCATTCAATTCCACCAGCAAGGTATGCAGGGCGCGCAGCGGCAGCACGCGGTCAGGGGCATGGCTGGCCAATGCCGCCAGAGGCATGGTATCGACCTCGGCCTCGGCCGGGTCTTGCACGGCGGTCAGCCCGCCGGCGAGATGGATGCGGCGCATGCCTTCGGCGCCGTCGGGGTTGGCACCGGTCAGCAAAAAGCCGGCCAGCGAGGGCCCGTAGGCGTCGGCAGCGGAATTCATCAGCAGGTCGATCGAGGGGCGCGACCATAGCACCGGCGGTTCGCAGCTCAGCGAAAACACCCGGTTGCGCTCGATCGAGAGGTGGTAGCTGGGCGGCGCGAAGTACAGCGCCCCGCCGCGCACCGGCGCCTTGTCTTCCGCCTCATGAACCGGGATCGACAGCCTGTGGCGGAACACTTCGGCGAGCCGGCTCTCGCGGCGCTCGGGCAGGTGGATGACGACGACCAGCGGCAGGTGCCACGGCACCGGCAGGCCGCCCAGCAGCGTGGCGAGCGCGTCGATACCGCCGGCCGATGTGCCGATCACCACCGCGTCGACGCGGCGCAGGGGGGCGATCGCCGGCTTCACGTGGCCTTGCGGAAGACGCGCTCGGCGCGCGCCAGCGTGTCGAAGCGCCCGGCATAGGACGAGAAGTCGATGCTCTCCTTGGCGCCCAGCCCGAGAAAGCCGCGGTGGCACAGCGACTCGTGGAACAGGCCGAGCGCACGGTCCTGCAGTGCGCGATTGAAGTAGATCAACACGTTGCGGCACGACACCAGGTGGGTTTCGGCGAACACGCTGTCGGTCGCGAGGCTGTGGTCCGCAAAGATCGCGCTGGCGCACAGCGAGGGGTCGAAGCGCGCCGCGTCGTAGGCGGCGGTGTAGTAGTCGGAAAACGCCCGCTTGCCGCCGGCGCGCTGGTAGTTGGCGGTGTAGTTGCGCACCGCCTCCATCGGGAAGATGCCCTGGCGCGCCTTGTCGAGCGACACCGGATTGATGTCGGTCGCGTAGATCTGCGTGCGCTCGAGCAGGCCCTCTTCGCGCAGCAGGATGGCCAGCGACCAGGCCTCTTCACCGGTGCTGCATCCGGCCACCCAGACCTTGATGGACGGGTAGGTGTGCAGCACGGGCACCACCTGCTGGCGCAGCGCCAGGAAGTAGCTCGGGTCGCGGAACATCTCGCTCACCGGGATGGTGAGGAACTGCAGCAGCCGCGCGAACACGCCGGCGTCGTGCAGCACGCGGTCTTGCAGCGCCGACACGTTGGGCAGCTTCAACTGGTCGAGCGCATACAGCACGCGGCGTTTCTGCGAGGCGCCGGTGTAGTCGCGAAAGTCGTAGCTGTACTTGAGGTAGATCGCCTCCATCAGCAACCGCAGCTCGATGTCGATATCGCTGGGCGGCGTCAGCGGCGGCACCCGCTGCGTCGGCTCGGGCGGGGGCGTGGGTGCGGCCGAAATCACATGCGCTCCATGCGCGGCATCCACACGCGCAGCAGCGAGAACAGGCGGTCGAGGTCGACCGGCTTGGCCAGGTAGTCGCTGGCACCGGCGGCCAGGCATTGCTCCTGGTCGTCCTTCATGGCCTTGGCCGTGACGGCGATGACCGGCAACTTCTCGAAGCGCGGGTCCTGGCGCAGCCGGCGGGTGGCTTCAAGGCCGTCCATCTCCGGCATCATCACGTCCATCAGCACCAGGTCGATGTCTGCGACCTGGTCGAGTTTCTCGAGCGCCTCGCGGCCGTTGCGACCGATCTCGACGATGGCGCCGCGCTGCTCCAGCGCACTGGTGAGCGCAAAGATGTTGCGCACGTCGTCGTCGACCAGCAGGATGCGGCGCCCTTCGAAGACGCGGTCGCGCCCGCGTGCCGCCTTGAGCATGCTCTGGCGTTCGGTCGACAGGTCGGCCTCGACCTTGTGCAGGAACAGCGTCACCTCGTCGAGCAGGCGCTCCGGCGAACGTGCGCCCTTGATGATGATCGAGCGCGAGTAGCGCAGCAGGTCGGCCTCTTCGTCGCGCGTGAGGTTGCGGCCGGTGTAGACGATGACCGGCGGGAACGAGCAGATCTCTTCGCTCGCCATCCGCTTGAGCAGCTCGCTGCCCTGCATGTCCGGCAGGCGCAGGTCGGTGATCATGCAATCGAACACGCGGGTGCGCAGCAGTTCCATCGCTTCCTCGCCCGAAGCGACGGCGGTGATGGCGACATCCTCGTCGCCGATCAGCTTCACCACGGCCTCGCGCTGCAATGCGTCGTCTTCGACCAGCAGCACCGTCTTGAGCTTCTGCGTAAGTTTGTCCTCCAGCTTCTGGAACACCTGTTTGAGCTGTTCGCGCGATGCCGGTTTCATGGCATAGCCGATGGCGCCCATGTGGAGGGCGGTTTCGGCATGGTCCATGGCCGACACGATGTGCACCGGGATGTGGCGCGTGTGCGGATCGTCCTTGAGCCGCTGCAGCACGCTCAGCCCCGGCGCGTCGGGCAAGCGCATGTCCAAAAGGATGGCGTCGGGCAAAAATTGCGCGGCCAGGCTGAAGCCGTCGGCGGCGCCGTGCGCCACGACGCAGCTGTAGCCCAGTTCGTGCGCCAGGTCGTAGAGGATGTGCGCGAACTGCGGTTCGTCCTCGATCACCAGCACGCGGCGCGCGCTGCTGCGCGGCAACGCGCGATCGTCGGCGAACTGCGGAATCAGTGGCGCCGGCACGGTCGGCGACGTGGCCGGCAGCGGCGTCGCCGGCGCGGTGTACAGGCGCTGTGCGTACGCAGGGGCCACGGGCGCGGGAGCCGGCGATGCGCTGCGCTGCTCGCCCGTGGCGGTCAGCGGCGCGGCGGCGGGCAACTCTAGGGTGAACGTGCTGCCCTGGCCCGGCGCGCTTTGCACCGAGAGCTGGCCGCCCAACAGCTTGGTCAGGTCGCGCGAAATCGACAGGCCCAGGCCGGTGCCGCCATAGCGGCGGCTGGTGGTGCCGTCGGCCTGGCGGAAGGCCTCGAAGATCACCTCCTGCTGGTCGGCCGGAATGCCGATGCCGGAATCTCGCACCGCGAAACGCGCGCCGCCGTCGGGTGCGCCCGAGACGGTCAGCGAGACTTCGCCGCGGTCGGTGAACTTGAGCGCGTTCGAAAGCAAGTTCTTCAGGATCTGCTCGACACGCTGGCGGTCGGTCACCAGAAGACCCGGCGCGTCGGGCTGCAGCACCAGCCGGAAGTCGAGCTTTTTCTGGCCGGCCAGCGGCGTGAAGGTCATCGACAGGCTGTCCGCCAGGCGACGCAACGGCACCTCTTCGGCCACCAGTTCGAGCTTGCCCGCCTCGACCTTCGCGATGTCCAGGATGTCGTTGATTAACACCAGCAGGTCGTTGCCCGACGCGTAGATCGACTCGGCGAACTTGACCTGCTCGGCCGTCAGGTTGCCTTGCGGGTTGTCGCCGAGCAGCTTCGAGAGGATCAGCGCGCTGTTGAGCGGGGTGCGCAGCTCGTGCGACATGTTGGCGAGGAATTCGGACTTGTAGCGGCTCGCGCGCTGCAGCTCTTGCGCCCGGTCTTCCAGGTCGCTTTGCACCCTCCGGAGCGCCGCGTTGCGAAGGTCAAGTGCCTCGGTGCGCTCCGACAGCTGGCTGTTGGTCTGCTCCAGTTCCGCCTGCTGGTTTTCCAGCGTGGCCTGCGACGCGCGCAGCGCGCGCGATTGCTCTTCCAGCTCTTCGTTGGCAGTGCGGAGCTCTTCCTGCTGCACCTGCAGTTCTTCATTGAGCTGCTGCGTCTCGGCCAGTGCGTCCTGCAATTGTTCGCGGTAGCGCACGGCGGCGACCGAGCTTCCGATGTTGCCGGCGACGAGCTCGAGCAATTCGATGAGGCGGTCTTCGGGCGGGCGCAAGAGACCAAGTTCGATGACGCCGTTGACGAAGCCGTTGTGGCTCACCGGCATCAGCACCGCCGCGCGCGGCGCCATGTCGCCCAAGCCCGAGTTGACTTTGAGGTAGTCGGCAGCGACCGGTTCGATGACGGTCAGCCGGCGCTCCGCCACGGCCTGGCCCACCAGGCCCTGGCCTGCCGCGAAGACCTGCGCCGACGCCTCGGCGGCGGGCGAGAAGCCGTAGCTCGCCACGCGACGCAGTTCGCCGTTGCGCTCGCGCAGGTACAAGGCACCCACGCTGCTGCCCAACTGATGCCCGAAGAAACCGAGCACCTTGCGGCCCATTTCCTGCGCACTCAGTTCACCCACGAGCTCGCCGGTGAGCTCGGTCTGCGCGCCGCGCAGCCAAGCCTGCCGCTGCAGCGCTTCGGCGTGCGTCGCCTGCTTCTGCAGCACGACGCCATACCCGTCGGAAAGCCGCATCAGCTGGCGCCGGCCGAAGAAGGCGAGCAGGGCGGTCATGGCGACCGTGAAGAGAACGAACACCGCGACGATCGCCAGCGCCGTGTTGTTGGCCTCGTTGTTGCGCTGGAACCGCAAACTCTGCTCGACGTTCATGAAGTTGACGTAGCCGGTCCGCATGTCGTCGGTGAGCCGCTTCCCGCGGCCTAGGCGGATCGCCTCCTGGAAGTCACCACCGCTCCGGCGCAAGGCGATCATCTCCGCTGCGAACTGGTTCCACGCCGTCTGCAACGTGGTGATGCGGTCAAGCCGGTCCACCTGCGCGGTGTTGTCCGCCACCAGCTTGCGCAGCGCGATCATGCCGGCCGCCAGCCGCGGCTGCGCGCTTTCGTACGGCTGCAGGAAGGTCTCGTCACCCGAGATCAGGAAACCGCGCATGCCGGTTTCGAGGTCGATGCTCAGCCTCTGCAGTTCACTGGCGTCGCGCGTGACACGGTCTGTGTGTTCGACCCATGAGATGACCGACAACAGATAGAAGATCAGCGCGACGAAAACGATCGCGCCGACCACGCCGCCGATCAGCGGCAGCTTCACGTTGCGGCTCAACAGGCGCTGGAATTCGCGGGGATCGATGGCGGAAACGGCGGTATTGGGCATGGGTGCACGGATAAGCAAAACCCGCCAAGTCTGCCCGCCATTTGTGAGTTTGTGTGTCGGATAAGGCCGCGTGGCCGTTGCCGGCACCGCGGCCGCACCAGCGGTTCAGCGCAGGAAATCCTCGATCTGCCTTGCCACGGTCTCGGGCTGATCGTGATGAAGCATGTGGCCTGCATCCTGGACGACGGCGGTGCGGACGTCGCGCACCGACTTCAGCCGCTCTCGGTAGTCTTCCAACGTGTAGCGGCCAGCCCAGCGCGCCAGGCTGTCGTCGGACGCCTCGACCGCCAGCACTGGCGCAGCGATGGCCGCATAGAGAGCGAGGGCCTCGTCGAGGCGATAGATGTTGGCGTTGATGACCTTGTGCGACGCGTCGCCCTGAATGCCCCACTGCGTGCTGCCGTCGGCTTGCGTACGTTGCGCCGCCCAATGGCCGGCCAGCCACTCGGCCTTGTCCTGCGTGAGTCGCGGATTGGTTTTCATCAGGCGCCTCGCCACCCCGCCGACATCGGCATAGCCCTGCAGCGCCAGTTCGCCGCGATGAAGGCGCTTGAGCTGGTCGATCCACTGGCCGTAGCGCGCCGGCGCTTCTTCGGGGTGCCGTTCGGGCATGCCGAAACCTTCGAGGTTGACCAGCCGCCGGATGCGCTGCGGCCGCACGCCGGCGTACTGCATGGCGATGTTGCCGCCCATGCTGTGGCCCACCAGGTCGACCGGCGTGTCGCCTGCCACATGGTCGAGCAGCCAGTCGAGGTCGGCCAGGTAGTCGGGCAGCCAATAGTTGTCGACCGGGCCGCCGTCGGTCTGGCCGAAGCCGCGCCAGTCGGGGGCGACGATGAAGCGGTCGTCGGCCATCGCGTCGACCACGAACTGCCACGACGCCGACACGTCCATCCACCCGTGCAGCAAGACCAGGGGAGGGCGCGCGGCAGAGGGCGTGCCCCAGCTTCGCAAGTGGTAGCGCAAGGTGCGCACCGGCACGTGTTCGCTGAGGGAGAGGCGTCGGGGAACATACATGGCGATCGATCATACGAACCGGTCCCGCGGCCGCCGTCTCGCAGCGGACAGCGGACGGGCCGCGACGGCACGGCGCCGGACATTCGCTGCAGCTTCGCGCGCAGCACGTTAGAGTTCGCGGCTTCGCGCTTTAGACCTTCAAGATTCACACATGCAACGCATCCGACTCGGGCAGAGTGATCTGCACGTCACCCCGATCTGCCTCGGCACCATGACCTTCGGCGAACAGGTCGATTCGCCCACCGCTCACGCCATCCTCGACCGTTCGCTCGAACGTGGCGTGGACTTTCTCGACACCGCAGAGATGTACGCCGTGCCGGCACGCCGCGAGACCTTCGGCGCCACCGAAACCATCCTCGGCAACTGGTTCGCCTCTCGCCCCGGCGCGCGCCAGAAGGTCACGCTCGCCACCAAGGTCGCCGGCCCGTCACGCGGCATGGATTGGGTGCGCGAGGGCAAGGGCATGACCGCCGCGGACATCGTGGCGTCGTGCGATGCCAGCCTCAAGCGCCTGCAGACCGACGTGATCGACCTCTACCAGATCCACTGGCCCGAGCGTCATGTGCCGACCTTCGGCAACCTCTACTACGACCCGACAAAGGAAACCTCGGAAACGTCGATCCACGAACAGCTCGAAGCGCTGGGCGGCTTGGTGAGCGCTGGCAAGGTGCGCCACATCGGCCTGTCCAACGAGACACCGTACGGCGTGCATGAGTTCGTCCGCCTGGCCGAGCAGCATGGGTTGCCGCGCATCGCCTCGGTGCAGAACGTCTACGGTCTCCTTGGTCGTGCGCTCGAGAATGGGCTGGACGAAACGATGCACCGGCTCGGCGTGTCGTTGCTCGCTTACTCTCCGCTGGGCTTTGGCCTGCTCACCGGCAAGTACGACCGGAGCGGCATCGAGGGCCCCGACGCGCCGCAGAGCGCCCGGATCTCCAGGTATGAGTCGGTGCGCAAGCAGCGCTGGGGACGCCCCGACGCGCTGCGTGCGGCGCGCCGCTACAACCAGCTCGCACGCGACCAAGGCATGACGCCCACACGCCTGGCGCTGGCCTTCTGCCACACCAAGTGGCAGGTGGCGAGCACCATCATCGGCGTGACCTCGGTGGCGCAGCTCGACGAAGACATCGACACCTGGGACACCCGGCTGTCGCCGGAGGTGCTGGCAGAGATCGACAGCATTCGCTGGGAGATCCGAGACCCCGCCAATTGAGGCCTGGCCTTCATGGCGCGCAAGCAGCACATCAGCGAGACGCCGGCGACGCAACTGCTGCGCGCCCGCGGCATCGCGTTCACCGAGCATCCGTACGAATACGTCGAGCACGGTGGCGCGCAGCACAGCGCGGCCGTGCTCGGCTTCGATCCGTTCACGGTGGTCAAGACTCTCGTCATGCAAGACCAGGACGCCAAGCCTCTGTTGGTGCTGATGCACGGGAACCGCACGGTGTCGACCAAGAACCTGGCACGGCAGATCGGCACCAAGTCGGTCGAGCCCTGCAAGCCTGACGTGGCGAACCGCCACAGCGGCTACCTGGTCGGCGGCACCTCGCCCTTCGGCACGAAGCGCGACATGCCGGTGTACATCGAGTCGACCATCCTCGACCTGCCGAAGATCGCCATCAATGGCGGACGACGCGGCTACCTGGTGGCCATCGATCCGCGGGTGTGCGTGACGCTGCTTTGCGCGAAACCCGTGCAGTGCGCGCTGGCAGAATAGCCAGCCCCACGCCCGGCGCCCCGTTGGTGCGCCGACCCGGAGATTCCCTTGAGCTTTCACCTGCCTTCGTTCATTGCGATCGTCCTGTCGTACCTGCTGGGCTCGCTGTCCTTCGCCGTCATCGTGAGCCGTTCGCTCGGCATGGCCGACCCGCGCAGCTATGGCAGCGGCAACCCGGGTGCCACCAACGTGCTGCGTTCGGGAAACAAGGGTGCCGCGCTGGCCACGCTGGTGCTCGATGCGCTCAAGAGCTGGCTGCCCGTGTTCCTCATCCGATGGCTCGGTCCCGACTACGGCATGGGCCTCGGCACGGCGGCCCTGGCCGGACTGGCCGCTTTCCTCGGACATCTTTACCCGGTGTTCTTCGGATTCAAGGGTGGGAAGGGCGTCGCGACGGCAGCCGGCGCGTTGTTGGGCATCGACGCGCTGCTGGGACTCGCCACCGGTGCGACTTGGGTCATCGTGGCCTTCTTCTTCCGCTATTCCTCGCTTGCGTCCATCGTCTCGGCCTTCTTCGCGCCGGCCTTCTACCTCATCGGTGGCGGCGTCGCCTGGCCGCTGGACCGGACCGTCCTACTGACATTGATCGCCATCAGCCTGTTGCTGGTATGGCGGCATCGCGAAAACATCCGCCGCCTGTCGGCCGGCACCGAGTCGAGGCTCGGCGCCAAAACCAAGAAAAAGGAATGACCATGGCTGAGATCCAGCGTTTTCATGTCGGGGTACGTTTGAGCGAGATGGCCGTGCACAACGGCACGGTGTACCTCGCGGGCCAGGTGCCCGACGACACCACCGAGGACATCCGTGGCCAGACGGCCCAGGTTCTCGCGATGATCGACAAGCTTCTGGCCGAAGCTGGAAGCGACAAGACCTGCATCCTGATGACTCAGATTTTTCTGACCGACATCACCGAGATCGGCGCGATGAACGAGGTGTGGGACGCATGGGTGCCGCCTGGCCACACGCCGCCGCGTGCCACCGTGCAGGCCGCACTGGCGAACAAGGGCTACAAGATCGAGGTGGTGGTGACCGCGGCCCAGCGCTGACCGCCACGCAAAGAGGTGCTCAGAAGCGGCGCTCGAGCACCATCTGCTCTGCGTCGCGTCGCATCGAGAAGCGGTTGATGAAGCTGTTGCCGAGCAGTACGAAGGGCATGGGCTGCTGCGACACGATGGCGTCGATGTCACGCACCTCGACGTCGCCCACGCGCACCGAATCGAGCCGCAGCCGGTAGCCCTGCGCGACGCCGTTGGCGGTGTTCATGCGCACCGGCGTGCCCTTCTGGTAGTCGAGCCCGATGCGCGTGGCATCGGCCACCGACATGGCCACCGTGGTGGCACCGGTGTCGAGCATGAAGCTCACGCCGCTGCGGCCGTTGATGGCGCCGCTGGCCATGAAGTGGCCGCGGCTGTCGGCGTTGAGGACGATGCGGGAACCGCTCGCGGCGCCGCTCCCACCGCTTCCGCCGACGCTCACCGGTGAATCCATTCGCAACGCGATGCGCTGACCTGCCGATTCGACCACCGCCTGGCCGTCCTGCAGCGACAGCAGGCGCACGTTCTGCAGTTTCTCGCCGACCGCCACAGTCTTCGGTGCGCCGCCGTTGACCACCAGGATCGCCCGGTTGCCGATGGTGCCTGTGAGCATCACCGAATCAGCCTGCGCAGCAGTGGCGACCATGCCCACCAGCAGGGCGAGCACCAAGGCCTTCATCGGTGGCTCAGTCGCGAAAGTTATTGAAGGACAGCGGCATGTCCGGCACGTCCTTCTTGATGAGCGCCATGGCCGCCTGCAGGTCGTCGCGCTTGGCGCCGGTGACGCGCACCGCATCGCCCTGGATGGCGGCCTGCACCTTCATCTTGCTGTCCTTCAGCAGGCGAGTGATCTTCTTGGCGTCTTCGGTCTCGATGCCGCTCTTCACCTTGATCACCTGCTTGACCTTGTCGCCGCCGATCTTCTGCACGTCGCCCTTGTCGAGAAAGCGCACGTCGACGCTGCGCTTGGTCAGCTTGGCGCGCAGGATGTCTTCCACCTGCACCAGCTGGAACTCGGCGTCGCCGATCATGGTGATTTCCTTGTCCTTCAGTTCAACGGCAGCGGCCGTGCCCTTGAAGTCGAAGCGGGTGGCGATCTCCTTGGCCGTGTTCTCCACGGCATTCTTGACTTCGGGAAGATTGGGTTCGCAGACGGTGTCGAAAGACGGCATGGAGGCTCCTCTGTAGCGCAGCGTGAATGCGACAATTCTCCCATGATCATGGAGCACAACGTCCCGCTGCAGCCCTACAACAGCTTCGGCATCGTCGCGCGTGCGCAGCATCTGGTGCGCATCGCGCAAGAGGCCGATGTCGCCGCGCTGCTGGCCGATGCTTCCCTGGCCGGCGCCGACAAATTCGTGCTGGGTGGCGGCAGCAACATCGTGCTGACTGGTGACGTCAAGCCGCTGGTGTTGAAGGTCGAGATTCAGGGCCGGCGGCTCGTCGAGGAAACCGATCGGGCCTGGATCGTCGAGGCCGGCGCCGGCGAGAACTGGCACGAGACGGTGCAGTGGACGGTCGAGAACGGCTTTCCCGGCCTCGAGAACCTGGCGCTGATTCCGGGGACGGTCGGCGGCTCGCCGGTGCAGAACATCGGGGCCTACGGTGTGGAGCTGCAAGACCGCTTCGATTCGCTCGACGCGATCGATCTCGAAACCGGTCGCCCTTTCACCCTGGACGCGGCGCAGTGTGCTTTCGGCTACCGTGACTCGGTCTTCAAGCACGCGGCCAGCGGCGGCAACGACTTCGGCCTGGCGGGCCGTGCGCTCATCACGCGTGTGCGTTTCAGGTTGCCCAAGCCGTGGAAGGCGGTGGCCGGTTACTTCGATCTCGAACGCAAGATGGAAGAGACCGGCAACTTCACGCCCGACGCGCACGAAATGTTCGACTGGGTCTGCGCCATCCGCCGCGCCAAGCTGCCCGACTGGCGCGTGTTGGGCAACGCCGGCAGCTTCTTCAAGAACCCGACCGTGACGCCCGAGCAGTGCGCCGACATCATCGCGCGCGACCCGAAGATCGTGCATTACCCGATGGCCGACGGCAGCATCAAGCTCGCGGCCGGCTGGCTGATCGACGCTTGCGGCTGGAAGGGCAAGTCGGTGGGCAACGCCGGCGTGTACGAGCGGCAGGCGCTGGTGCTGGTGAACCGCGGCGGGCGCGAAGACCCGGTGACCGGCGGCGAGGTCATGACACTGGCCAAGGCGATCCAGACCAGCGTGTACGAGCGCTTCGGCATCCGGCTGGAGCCGGAACCGGTGGTCGTTTGACGGCGCTGTCGTCACTCACCTTCCGCAAGCGCATCACGGCGCTGCAGTGGGCGCGCCGGCTTGTCTGGTATGTGGCCATCGTGGCTGCAGCGGCCATGCAGAGCGTCGGTGTGCTGGTGTTCGGTCTGGTGATTGCTGCGGTGTTGAGCGGTGCGCTCAAGGCCTGGCAGCAAAGTGCACGCCGGCAGTTCATCCGCGAGGCGCGCCTGCCGCCTTTTCTGCTCGACAAGCTGCGTGGCCTCTACCCGCAACTCCAGCCGCGCGATACCGAACTCGTCGTGCGTGGTCTGCGGCAGTTCTTCATGGCGCACCTGCGCAGCAAGCGGGCGTTCGTCGGCATGCCGTCCAAGGTGGTCGACGCCGCCTGGCACGAATTCATCCTCCACACCCAGGCCTACCAGCAGTGGTGCCGTTATGCCTTCGGCGGCATGCTGCACCACACGCCGGCCGAGGTGCTCGGGCGCAGCGCCAAGCGCAACGACGGCCTGCGCCGCACCTGGTACTGGGCCTGCAAGGAAGAGAGCATCGATCCGCGCCAACCGAGCCGCCTGCCGCTGCTGTTTGCACTCGATGCCAAGTTCGCCATCGCGGGCGGCTTCAGCTACGTCCCGGACTGCAGGGACATCGATCGCGCTGCGGGTTCGGGCGCGCACTGCGGCACCAGCTTCGGCGACACCGGATCGGATTCCAGCACGAGCGATTCAGGCGATGCTGGCGGCTTCGGCGGCAGCGAACCCAGCAGTGGTGACGGCGGGTCGAGCGAAAGCAGCAGCGACAGCGGATCGGGTTGCGGTGGTGGCGGGTGCGGCGGCGGCGGCGATTGAGCCTGTCCCTCTATGCGACGCTCATGGGTGCGGCATTCGCCGAACTCGCCCCGGCCGTTCGTGAATTCCATCGCGCCGCGGGACGGGTTGCCTTCGATGGCTGGGCTGAGACCGCTGCGCCGCAGACACCGGCGGCACGTTGGATCGCGCGACGGCTGGGCACGCCGCAGCGGCAGGGGCGACACGCGATTCGCTTCGAACTCGACGCGCGGCCGGACGCCGAAACCTGGACTCGCTATTTCCCCGGTCGGACGATGCGCTCGCGCATGGGGTCGAGCGGCGCCGATCTTGTGGAGCAACTCGGCCCGCTGCGCCTGCACTTCGCCCTGACCGCGGAAGAAGGCGCGTTGGTGATGCGGCTGCGCCGCGTCCGCTGTTTCGGCGTGCCGTGTCCGACCTGGCTGACGCCGCAGGTGCATGCGGTCGAGACGGGCGTCGGGCGTGAGCTTCACTTCGACGTGCGAGGCGTGCTGCCCGGCATCGGCACCGTGGCCGCCTACCGCGGCCACCTCGACCTGTCGACGGCGAGGCCCGTGCCGTGATCGTCGTGTTCGATGCGCGATGCCTGCTGTGCGACGGCTGGGTCCGGTTCCTGCTGCGCCACGACAAGCGTCGCGTGCTGCGTTTCGCCTCCATCCAGGGCGCGAACGGCCAGGCCTTGCTCGAGCGTGCCGGTCTGCAGGTCGATGGTCTGCAGACCTTGCTGCTCGTCGACGGCGACCGCAGCTGGCAGCACACGGCCGCGATCCTGGGCGTGCTGCATGCGCTGGGCTGGCCATGGCGCTTGGCTTGGGCTGCCTGGTTGATCCCGGCGCCGCTGCGCGACGCGCTCTATCGCTGGCTGGCGCGCAACCGCTACCGCTGGTTCGGGCGCAGCGACACCTGCCTGATGCCGCCGCACGACCACGCGCAGCGCTTTCTCGATTGACCAAGAAGAAAGCCACCTCGCGGTGGCTCTCTCTCGGGGTTGGCGCAGTGGCCGTCTATTCTTCGCCGTCGTTCGTCAGCCGAGGCACCGACGCGCCATCGCCTACCTGCAGCAAGCCGGTCTTGGTATAGATCGCCAGCTTGTCGCGCGTGTCGATGATGTCGAGGTTGCGCATCGTCAGCTGGCCGATGCGGTCGAGCGGCGTGAAGGCGCCTTCGACCTTTTCCATGCTCAGGCGCTCGGGCTTGTAGGTGAGGTTGGCCGACTCGGTGTTCAGCAGCGAATAATCGTTGCCGCGGCGCAGCTCGACCGTCACTTCGCCCGTGATGGCGCGGGCCACCCAGCGCTGAGCGGTCTCGCGCAGCATGATGGCCTGCGGGTCGAACCAGCGGCCCTGGTAGAGCAGGCGGCCGAGCTTGCGGCCGTTGTCGCGGTACTGCTCGATGGTGTCTTCGTTGTGGATGCCGGTGACCAGGCGCTCGTAGGCGATGAACAGCAGCGCCAGACCCGGAGCCTCGTAGATGCCACGGCTCTTGGCTTCGATGATGCGGTTCTCGATCTGGTCGCTCATGCCCAGGCCGTGGCGGCCGCCGATGCGGTTGGCTTCCAGGATCAGTTCGACCAGGTCGGGGTATTCCTTGCCGTTGAGGGCGACCGGGCGGCCTTCCTCGAAGCGCACGGTGACCTCTTCGCGCTTGACTTCGACCTCGTCCTTCCAGAAGGCGACGCCCATGATCGGGTTGACGATCTTGATGCCGCTGTTCAGGTGCTCGAGGTCTTTGGCCTCGTGCGTCGCGCCCAGCATGTTCGAGTCGGTCGAGTAGGCCTTCTCGGCCGACATCTTGTAGCCGAAGCCGGCGGCCGTCATGAAGGCCGACATCTCGGCGCGGCCGCCGAGTTCGTCGATGAAGAGCTGGTCGAGCCAGGGCTTGTAGATCTTCAGCGCCGGGTTGGTGAGCAGGCCGTAGCGGTAGAAGCGCTCGATGTCGTTGCCCTTGTAGGTGCTACCGTCGCCCCAGATGTGGACGTCGTCTTCCTTCATGGCGCTCACCAGCATCGTGCCCGTCACGGCACGGCCCAGCGGCGTGGTGTTGAAGTAGGTCACGCCGGCGGTGGTCACGTGGAAGGCGCCGGCCTGCAGGGCGGCGATGCCTTCGGACGCGAGTTGCTGGCGGCAGTCAATCAGGCGAGCCTTCTCGGCGCCGTACTGCATCGCCTTGCGCGGGATCTCTTCGTAGTCGGGCTCGTCGGGCTGGCCGAGGTTGGCGGTGTAGGCGTAGGGGATCGCGCCCTTCTGCTTCATCCAGTGCAGCGCTGCGCTGGTGTCGAGGCCGCCGGAGAAGGCGATGCCGACCTTCTGGCCGGCGGGAACGTGTTGGAGGATGGTCGACATGGCGTGGGCGTCCGGTTCAGCCGAAGTGGCAGATGTAGCTGTAGGGTTCGCCGCTCACGCGGATCTGGAAGCTGGAGTTGCCCGGCACGCTGAACTTTTCACCAGCGCCCGAGGCGACCCATTCGCTGCTGCCCGTGAGCAGGTATTCGCAGCGGCCTGAGACGCCTTCCATGATTTCCGGCGCGCCGGTGCTGAAGGTCAGCGTGGCCGGCAGGATCACGCCCACCGATTTCTTCGTGCCGTCGGCCAGCGTGAGGTTGTGGCTCACGCACTTGCCGTCGAAATAGACATTGGCCTTGGTCGCGACCGCGGTGCAGGCGAGGGATTCGTTGATCGTCATGGAAGGGGCAGGGCGCAGATGCGCTGAAGGGGAAAAGGCGGGAAAGCCCGCGATTTTAGGGCTTGCCGCCGCCCCCCGTGACGCGTTCAGCGCCAGCGCCCGTGCCCGCCCCAGCCGCGCGAGTAACCGAGGTTCAGCGAGACGCCGACCGGCGGATAGGCATAGGCGGGCGCGTAGCCATACCCGTATCCGTACCCTGGAGCCACATAGACCGGCGCGGGCGCTACGTACACGGGGGCGGGATACGCCGGCGCGGCGTAGTACGTCGGCGCTGCCGGGCGGGCCGACGACACCACCACGCCTTGTTCGGGCACGACGCCTTCCCACGGCGCACGGCCGTTGCCGTTGTCGGCGATGGGTTCGCCGCTCAGCTGCGACTGCGGCGCCACCGGCGCGGTGATCACGCCATAGGCGCTCACTTCGACCGGGATGGCGCTGCCGGGGCGGCTGTCGGTGAAGGTGTTGTATTGCCGGTCTTGGTACTCGTACGTCACGTTGTAGCCGGTGCGGCCGTTCGAATCGGTCGTCGGGCTGGCCGAGACCACGCGAGCCTGGACCTGTTGCTGAGCCATGGCGCTGCCCGTGGCCAGGGCACCCAGCAGGGCGAGGCCCATCGCGGCGGTGTACATCTTCTTGCGCATGTCGAACTCCTTGGATTGAGAAGCGGGGCTTCGTGTCAGACCGGTTGGAGCCATTTCGGGGCGCCAGGTTCCAGCGTACTCAAGCCCGGGCAGCCCACTCCGCAGGGTCGAACCCCGTTGTAACGTCGGCGCGGTCCTTCCAGTGGACGACCGGGCGCTTGATGAGGCTGGGGTTGGCCAGCAGCACGGTGCGGGCAGAGCCGGCGTCGACCACTGACGCCCGGGTCGCTTCGTCGAGCTTGCGCCAAGTGGTGCCGCGCCGGTTGACCAGCGGCTCCCAGCCGAGTGACTTCAGCCAACTGTCCAGTTGAGCCTCCGGCACGCCTTGCTTCTTGAAATCATGGAGGCGGTAGGCCACGCCGTGTTCGTCGAGCCAGGCGCGGGCGCGCTTGACGGTGTCGCAGTTCGGGATGCCGTAAAGGGTCGTTGTCATGCCGGAATCATGCCGCCCCGGCCGGTCGGCGACAATGCCGGGCTCCATGAAAACCCTCGCCGACTGGCTCGCGCACGCCGAGCAACAGCATCCCAAGACCATCGAACTCGGCCTGGAGCGGGTACGCGCCGTGGCCGAGCGACTGAGGCTGACCTTTCACTGTCCTGTGATCACGGTGGCCGGCACCAACGGCAAGGGTTCGACCTGCGCAATGCTGGAATCGATACTGCGTCATGCGGGCTACCGCACGGCGGTCTTCACGTCGCCGCATCTGGTGCGTTTCGAGGAGCGCCTGCGGTTGGCGGGCGAGGCCATCGAAGGCGCAGAACTGGTGCCGCATTTTGCAGCCGTCGAAACGGCGCGCGCTGAGATTCCTCTGACCTATTTCGAGCTCACCACGCTGGCCATCCTGCGCTGCATGGCCGAGAGCAAGCCCGACGTGGCCATCCTTGAAGTCGGGCTGGGCGGGCGGCTCGACGCAGTGAACATCGTCGACGCCGACTGCGCCGTGATCACCAGCATCGACCTCGACCACATGGACTACCTCGGAACCGACCGCGAAAGCATCGGCTTCGAGAAGGCCGGCATCTTGCGCAAGGGCCGGCCGGCCATCGTCAGCGACCCGATGCCACCGCAGAGCGTGATCGACCATGCGCGCGAGATCGACGCCGATCTGTGGAGATTCGGGCACGACTTCAATGTTTCGGGCGACAAGCAGCAGTGGGGCTGGAGCGGCCGCGGCCGCCGTTACAGCGGCCTGGCCTATCCGGCGCTGCGCGGCGCCAACCAATTGCTCAACGCCGCCGGCGTGCTGGCAGCGCTGGAGGCACTGCGCCCGCGCCTGCCCATCAACGCGCAGGCGGTGCGCACCGGCTTGGCAATGGTCGAGCTGCCCGGGCGCTTCCAGATCGTGCCGGGCGAGCCGACGCTGGTGCTCGACGTGGCGCACAACGCCCATGCCGTCGCAGCGCTGGCCGAGAACCTCGACGCGATGGGTTTCTACCCGACGACGCATGCCGTGTTCGGTGTCATGGCGGACAAGGACCTCGCGCCCATGCTCGCGCGCATCGGGCCGTTGATCGACCGCTGGTATTTCACCAATCTGCCCACGCCGCGCGCCGCTGCTGCGGCGGATCTGCTGGCGCAATGGTCGGCACAGAACACGCGCAAAGATGCGGCAGGCAGCCTGCACGCCGACCCGATGGCGGCGCTGCAGGCGGCCATCGATGCGGCCGACCCCGCTGATAGAATCGTCGTCTTCGGATCGTTCTTCACAGTGGGTGGCGTGCTCGCGCACGGAACGCCCCGTCTGCAGGCCAAGCACCTGCTGTCAGGCGCCTGATCGGCCGGTGTCCCGGCCTTTCAATCACACACTGCGCTGCGCTCAATCAGGGATCGAATTTCATGGCGTTTTTCAAGTTCCGCTCGCGTGGCCAGCCGACCAATGAAGGCCGCAACAGCAGCGTGGCCGCAGCGCCTGCGGAGAGCGTCGAAGCCATGCGACGGCGAGCGCGCCACCGGTTGCTCGGCGCTGCGGTGCTGGTGTTGATCGGCGTGATTGGATTTCCGCTGCTTTTCGACACCCAGCCACGTCCCGTGGCCGTCGACATCCCGATCGAGATACCGGATCGCAACAAGGTTGCCGCCTTGCCCGCGCCATCGGCACAGGCACCGGCCACCGCGCCCAGGGCTGCATCCGCACCACCCGCAGCGACCGATGCCGGCACGCGCGCGTCGAGCAATGCGTCGGCCGGCGGCATGATCACTGAGTCGGCCGATGGCCGCGAACTTTCTTCCGACAGGCCTGCCGCTGCGGCCCCACCTGCCCAGACGCAGCCGGCACCGGCAGCGAAACCTGAAGTTCGCGCAGAGAGCAAGCCGGAACCCAAGCCCGAGCCCAAACCGAAGCCCGAACACAAGCCGGAAACCAAGCCCGAGCCCAAGCCTGCGACGGCCGCCAAGCCTGCAGACGACGGCGCCCGCGCGCGCGCCTTGCTCGAAGGGAGGACCGCAGCGGCGACGGCCACGGCTGCTGCCGCGACGGCGGCCAAGCCGGCTGCAGCGTCCGACGACAGCGGGCGTTTCGTCGTGCAGGTTGGTGCGTTCGCCGAGGCTGACAAGGCGCGCGAGGTGCGGCAGAAGCTGGAACGCGCAGGCCTCAAGACCTATACCAACGTCGCGAAGACGGCCGACGGTGAACGCACGCGCGTGCGGGTCGGACCCTTCGTCTCGCGTGCGGAGGCGGACAAGGCGGCTGGCCGGGTCAAGGGCTTGTCTTTGCCCGCCGCAGTCCTCAGCTTGTAGGCATCGCGCGCCGACGTGGCCCTGCTCGACTGGATCGCCGTCGCGTTGCTGAGCGTATCGCTGTTGTTCGGCCTGGTGCGCGGTCTGGTGTTCGAGGTGATCTCGCTTGCGGGCTGGGTTGCCGCCTTTTTCGGCGCGCAGTGGTTCGCGGCAGACGTGGCAGCGTGGTTGCCCATCAGCGGCGACCCGGAAGCATCCTGGCGTTATGCGCTGGCTTTCGTGCTTGTCTTCGTGGCGGTGGCGTTCGGCGTCGGCCTGCTGGCGGCGCTGATCCGCAAGCTGATCGCTGCCGTCGGGCTGCGGCCTGTCGACCGGATGTTGGGCGCAGTCTTCGGCTTGGCGCGCGGTGCGGTGGCGTTGCTGGCTGTGGCGGTGGTGGTTCATTTGCTGTCGTTGAGCGAGAGCGCCTGGTGGCGTGAAGCGCACAGCGCGGTTGTCCTGGATGCGGCGTTGCAGGGGTTGAAGCCTGCACTGCCAGAGAAGTTGGCCAGTTACCTTCCCTGAGAGGAAAAGTCCCATGTGTGGAATCGTCGGCGTTGTCAGCAACGCGCCCGTCAATCAACTGCTCTATGACGCATTGCTGCTGCTGCAGCATCGCGGCCAGGACGCGGCGGGCATCGTCACGCTGCTGGAGCGCAAGTTCTTCATGCAGAAGGCCAAGGGCATGGTGCGCGATGTGTTCCGCACCCGCAACATGCGTGCGCTCCCTGGCGACGTCGGCCTGGGGCAGGTGCGCTATCCGACCGCCGGCAACGCGTACAGCGAAGAAGAGGCGCAGCCTTTCTACGTGAACGCGCCTTACGGCATCGTGCTGGTGCACAACGGCAACCTCACCAACGCGCACGCATTGCGCGCCGAGTTGTTCTCCACCGACCACCGGCACACCAACACGGAGAGCGACTCTGAAGTGCTGCTCAACGTGCTGGCCCACGAGATCGAGCGCGCGACACGTGGCGGCACGCTCAATTCGGCGACCCTGTTCGAGGCGGTGCGCAAGGTGCATCTGCGGCTGCGCGGCTCTTACGCCGTGGTGGCGCTGATCTCTGGGCACGGCCTGCTGGCGTTTCGCGATCCGTACGGCATTCGCCCGTTGGCCATGGGTCGCGGCGCAGACGGCACGGTGATGGTCGCCAGCGAATCGGTCGCGCTCGAAGGTTCGGGCCACGTGTTCGAACGCAACATCGCACCCGGCGAAGCCGTCTTCATCGACCTGCAGGGCCAGGTGCATGCCGAGCAGTGTGCAGAGGCGCCGACCCTCAACCCGTGCATGTTCGAGTTCGTCTACCTGGCGCGGCCCGACTCGGTGCTCGACGGCATTTCGGTCTACCAGGCTCGCCTCAACCTCGGCGAGACGCTGGCCAAGCGCGTGGTGTCGACCGTGCCGCCGAGCGAGATCGACGTGATCATCCCGATCCCCGAATCGAGCCGTCCGAGCGCGACGCAACTGGCCCACTTGCTGGGTGTGCCGTATCGTGAGGGCTTCGTGAAGAACCGCTACGTGGGCCGCACCTTCATCATGCCGGGGCAGGGCGTTCGCAAGAAGTCGGTGCGCCAGAAGCTCAACGTGATCGCCAGCGAATTCAAGGGCCGCAACGTGCTGCTGGTCGACGACTCGATCGTGCGCGGCACGACCAGCCGCGAGATCGTGCAGATGGCGCGCGACGCTGGCGCGAACAAGGTCTATCTCGCCAGCGCCGCGCCGCCGGTGCGTTATCCGAACGTCTACGGCATCGACATGCCGACCAAGGGCGAGCTGGTGGCGCACGACCGCACGATCGAGGAGATCCGAGAAGTCATCGGCTGCGACGCGTTGATCTATCAGGATGTCGAAGGCATGAAGCGCGCTGTGATGAAAGCGGCGTCCGTGGTGCCAGGCGCACCGAAGCTCGACGGATTCGACGCTTCCTGCTTCGACGGCATCTACGTGACCGGCGACATCGATATGGAGGCGATCCACCGCATGAACGGCAGCCGGCCGCGCATCGAGGAAACCGAGGAAGACTCGTCCCGCCTCGCGCTTCCCAACCTCAGTTGAGGAAGACCGCCGTGACCGATCGAACATTGCCCGAAGGCCTTCACCGCGACACGCTCGCGGTGCGCGTGGCGCTCGAGCGCAGCCAGCATGGCGAGAACTCCGAGGCGCTCTATCTCACGAGCGGCTTCGTGCAGGCCGACGCCGAAACGTCGGCGCGACGTTTCGCTGGCACCGAAGAAGGCTTCACCTACTCGCGCACCTCGAATCCGACCGTTGCCAGTTTCGAGCAGCGACTGGCCGCGATGGAAGGCACGGAGGCCGCCATTGCCGCGTCGAGTGGCATGGGCGCGATCCTGATGATGTGCATGGGCCTGCTGAAAGCCGGCGACCACGTGATCTGCTCGCGCTCGGTGTTCGGCTCCACGCTCAACCTGTTCGCTAAAGAGTTCGCCAAGTTCGGCGTCGAGACCAGCTTCGTCTCGCAGACCGACGTGGCCGAATGGCGCGCGGCCTTGCGACCCACTACCAAGCTGCTTTTCGCCGAGACGCCGACCAATCCGTTGACCGAGGTCTGCGACATCCGGGCGCTGGCCGATTTGGCGCATGGCGTCGGCGCGCTGCTGGCAGTCGACAACTGCTTCTGCTCGCCCGCGTTGCAGCGTCCGGTCGAGTTCGGTGCCGACCTGGTGATTCATTCGGGCACAAAGTACCTCGACGGCCAAGGCCGTGTGATGGCCGGCGCCATCTGCGGGCCGTCCCGGCTGATCGTCGATGTGTTCGGCCCGGTCGTGCGCACGGCCGGCATGGTGCTTTCGCCCTTCAACGCCTGGGTCGTCTTGAAGGGGCTTGAAACGCTGAACATCCGCATGCAGGCGCAGTCGGCCAACGCGCTGGCCGTGGCCCGTTGGCTCGAAGCACAGCCGGGCGTGGCGCGTGTGCACTATCCGGGTCTGCCATCCCACCCTCAGCACGAACTGGCGATGCGCCAGCAATCGGGGTTGGGTGGCGCCGTGGTGTCGTTCGACGTGTGCGGCGCGGACCCCGAACAGGCCAAGGCCAATGCTTTCCATGTGATCGACAGCACACGTGTCGTGAGCATCGCCACCAACCTCGGTGACACCAAGACCATCATCACGCACCCGGGCTCGACATCGCACGGGCGCCTCACCGAAGCCCAGCGGCAAGCCGCTGGCATCGGCCAGAGCCTGATCCGGCTCGCGGTCGGACTCGACCACATCGACGATATCCAGGCCGACCTGTTGCGCGGCTTGAGCACTCTCCCGACATGACGCAAAAAATCAGAACGCGCATCGCGCCATCGCCCACCGGCTTCCTGCACCTGGGCACCGCCCGCACTGCGCTGTATTCGTGGGCTTACGCGCGGCACCATGGCGGCGAATTCGTGTTGCGCATCGAAGACACCGATGTGGCGCGTTCCACGCAAGATGCCGTCGAGCAAATCCTGGCTTCGATGAAGTGGTTGGGCCTCGACTGCGACGAAGGACCGATCTACCAGATGCAGCGCCTCGACCGTTACACCGCGGTGGTCGCGCAGATGCTGGAGGCGGGGACCGCTTACCACTGCTACTGCACGCCCGAAGAACTCGAGGCGACGCGCGAGGCGCAGCGCGCGCGCGGCGAGAAGACGCTGTACGACCGCCGCTGGCGCCCGGAGCCCGGCAAGGCGTTGCCGCCAGTGCCCCAAGGCGTACCACCCGTCGTGCGCTTCTGCAATCCGGTCGAAGGCGACGTGACCTGGGACGACCTGGTCAAGGGCGAGATCACGATCAACAACCGTGAGATCGACGACTTGATCATCGTGCGGCCCGACGGTGTGCCGACGTACAACTTCGCAGTGGTGGTCGACGATTGGGACATGCGGATCAGCCACGTGTTCCGGGGCGACGAGCACATCAACAACACGCCGTGGCAGATCAACATGTTCCGTGCACTCGGCGCGCCCCTGCCGGTCTTCGGCCATCTGCCGGTGATCCTGGGCGACGACGGCCAGAAGCTGTCGAAGCGCCGTGGTGCAGTAAGCGTCACAGCCTATGAGGAGAACGGTTACCTGCCCGAAGCCATGCTCAACTACCTGGCGCGGCTGGGCTGGAGCCATGGTGACGACGAACTGTTCACGCGCGAGCAGATGGTCGGCTGGTTCGACGGTTCGCACTTGTCGAAAAGCCCTGCGCAATGGGACGCGGTGAAGCTCGCCTGGGTCAATGGTCAATACATCAAGGCCAAGGCCGACGACCAACTCGCGCCGCTCGTCGCTGCGCAACTGCACAAACGCGGCATTGCCTCCGACGATCGGCTGGCCGCGATCTGCGGGTTGTTCAAGGACCGCTGCGAAACGACAGTGGCGCTCGCCGATTGGGCCACCGCGTTCTATGCCGACGTCGCGCCAAGCGAAGCCGATCGCGCGCAGCATGTGACCGATGCCATTCGACCTGCTTTGGCAACACTGGCCGACAAGTTGTCAGCCACTGCATGGGAGAAGGCGTCCATCGCTTCAGCCATCAAGGAAGTGTTGACCATGCACAGCATCAAGATGCCCGCCTTGGCAATGCCGGTGCGCGTCCTTGTGATGGGCACGCCCCAAACGCCTTCGCTGGATTCGGTGCTCGCTATCTTTTCCAAAGAAAAAGTGATCGAGCGTTTGAAGGCCTGATTTTTTCAGTCTATAATCTGAGGCTCGACACCCAAGGGGGTATAGCTCAGCTGGGAGAGCGCTTGCATGGCATGCAAGAGGTCATCGGTTCGATCCCGTTTACCTCCACCATCCGGTTGTCGAGAAGAGAAACAAGCGTTGATCGCAGCGCGGTTCGAAGGTTTTGACCCTATCGTCTAGAGGCCTAGGACACCACCCTTTCACGGTGGCTACCGGGGTTCGAATCCCCGTAGGGTCGCCAGTTTCACGCAGGTGAAGCAGGCACAAGTTGTCAGCACTTGGCTTCGCAAGAAGCGAACGCTGTCTACCAGGAGTGGTAGTTCAGTTGGTTAGAATACCGGCCTGTCACGCCGGGGGTCGCGGGTTCGAGTCCCGTCCGCTCCGCCATCCAGCAAGGGTTTGCTGCTATGAAAATAGCAGCAAACCCTTTTTTTATGCTTCTGATTCGGCGTCGGTCGCTCTTGCCGGCCGCCGATCCGCGCGTCGACCGCTTTCCATCCCGCCAGCTCGGGCTGTCTGCAGGGCCAGCCCAGATGGAGCGGTGGTTGCGGAGCGACGGCGTCGACTGCGGCAAGGCCGAAGGTGCGGGGTTCCGGACGATGTCGAACAAGGGTGCCAGCTTCTTCACCGGCGACACCTTGGCCCGCGCCACGACCGGCCGGGGCGGAACCGTGTACCTCTTCGACTCCGGTGAAGCGCCTTACTGAACTCCGCCACCTCGTTCGCGCCCGAGCACGACATCAGCGTGAGGGGCCATCTGCCGACGCCGTCGAAGAATCGGCGAGTCGAGGCGGGCGTCCATGACCAGCCGGACGATCGCAATGCGACCTGCACCGCGTCGGCGTTCGAACTTCACATCGGTGTCAGGCAAATACGCCTTTCCGATCGCCGACACGAAGCAGGCCTTCATGGCTCCCTGTGCGCGCGACCTCAGCGGATCGCGCTCGGCAGGGGACTCGGACAACCTCGACGTCCGCAACCCGAGCTTCACGCTGTTCGACATTGCCATCGGCTTCGACTGTGGGCCCGGGTGCGTGTCGCTCAACATCAACAACCCGTTTGAAGCCGTTCTTGATGGAGTGCGGCTGCAGCATCTGCTAACTCAGCGTAAAGCGCGCCGCCAACCTGAGTGCACAGTGTCGCTTCTGAACCCACTGCCATTGCGCACAGCGTCCGACGCTCGGTGTGTTGCAAGCTGGCGAGCAGATCAGGAATATCACGGTATCTGCCCCATTAGCACACGGCTCTAACGGAACTATTGCTTGCTCTGAAAAAGATGGCCGAAGGCCTGCAAGGTGTCATTCAGAAAACGACCCTCACTGAGGCCCGGCGGGATCTGCAAGACGCCGTGGATCACCAGTGACGTCAACCCGTGAATGAAAGACCAGGCGGCCCGGGCGGCGCGGCGCACTTCGGCGGCTTGAGGGTCGCGCTGAAGAATCTCCGCGATCGTGCTTTTGAGCTCGCCGAACGCCTTCTCTCGCGCGGCGGTCAGCGCCGGGGTCATTTCGCCCGTGGTGAATTCCGGGCCGAACATGAGTTGGTACAGCGCCGGATTGCTGCGCGCGAATCGGAAGTAGATCAGGCTGGCGTCGCGCAATTTGTCGATGCCCGTCCAACGCAGCTCGCGCTGTGACAGTGCCTGCGCCAATTCGCCGAAACCCTGCGCCGCCAGGTGCCCGATGAGTTCCGCACGATTCGCGTAGTGGTGGTAGGCCGCAGCGGAGCTGACGCCCACGCGCTCTGCAACCGCCCGCTGCGAAAGCTTGGTCGGCCCCACTTCTTCCAGCATCTCCCGAGCCGCACTCAGCAACAGTGGGGCGAGGTTGCCCACATGGTAGGTGTCGCGGGCGCGCGGGGCGGGATGGGCCATAGGGAGAACTCTGAGAGACGAGGAAGGCGGATAACTTATCATGGATAAGTATCTTGACATTGATAGGATTTCTGTTGTGATCAGCTCGCTCACTGACTGAACTGGCAGACGAATCGCTTCAGGTTCTTTTTGTTCCGAATCTTATCGGCGTTAATTTAACTAGCGCCGACTCTTGCAGCGAAGCGGATTGGCCCGATCCACCACAAAGAAACGAAGAGGCAACGTGTCCGAAACCAACCATTACCCCCGCCTGAGCGCCCCGCTGGACCTGGGCTTCACCATCCTCAAGAACCGCGTGCTCATGGGCTCCATGCACGTCGGACTCGAAGAGGTCGCCAATGGGTTCGAGCGCATGGCGGCGTTCTATGCCGAACGCGCGCGCGGCGAAGTGGGCCTGATCGTCACCGGCGGCATCGCTCCCAACGAACGTGCCCGGCCCATGAAGGGGGGCGCCATGCTGGTGAACGAGGAAGAGGCTGCGCACCACCGCATCGTCACGCAGGCCGTGCATGCCGAGGGCGGCAAGATCGCGATGCAGATCCTGCACTTCGGGCGCTATGCCTATCATTCCGATCTGGTTGCTCCCAGCGCCATACGGGCACCGATCAACCCCGGCGTGCCGCACGCATTGCGTACGGACGAAGTCGAGCAGACGATCGACGACTTCGTGCGCTGCGCCGCCCTGGCCCAGCACGCAGGCTACGACGGCGTGGAGATCATGGGCTCCGAGGGCTATCTGATCAACGAGTTCGTCGCTGCGCGCACCAACCACCGCGATGACGAATGGGGTGGCAGCTATGCCAATCGCATGCGCTTTCCCACCGAGATCGTGCGCCGCACGCGCGCACGGGTCGGGCGCGACTTCATCATCATCTACCGCCTGTCCATGCTCGATCTGGTCGAGGGAGGGTCCACGCTGGAAGAGGTGATCGAACTGGCGCAGGCGATCGAGGCGGCTGGCGCGACGATCCTCAACACGGGCATCGGCTGGCATGAGGCACGCATTCCGACCATTGCGACCAAAGTGCCGCGCGCCGCCTACGCGTGGGTCACGAAGCGGGTCATGGGAAAGGTCGACATCCCCCTCGTCACATCCAACCGCATCAACACGCCGGACGTTGCCGAGCGGCTGCTTGCAGAGGGTTACGCGGACATGGTGTCCCTGGCCCGTCCCTTGCTGGCCGATGCGGACTTCGTGCGCAAGGCCAGGCAGGGCCGCGCCGACGAGATCAACACCTGCATTGGATGCAACCAGGCTTGTCTGGACCACACTTTCTCGGGCAAGGTCACGAGTTGTCTGGTCAACCCCCGCGCGTGCCACGAGACGGAGTTGATCATCGAACCGACCCGAGACCGAAAGCGAATCGCCGTGGTCGGTGCAGGGCCTGCGGGACTTGCCTTCTCCATCACGGCAGCGGAACGTGGCCATGAGGTGGTCCTGTTCGACGCAGGCACGGAGATCGGTGGTCAGCTCAACATCGCCAAGAAAGTGCCCGGCAAGGAAGAGTTCTACGAGACCTTGCGCTACTTCAGGCGGCAGCTCGAGCGGCATCGGGTGACGGTCAACCTCGGGAGGCGCGTCACCGCGGAAGAATTGATCGAGGCAGGATTCGACGACGTGGTGATCGCCACGGGGGTTCAACCTCGCGTCCCCCCAATCGTTGGCATGGCCCACCCCAAGGTCCTGAGCTATCTGGATGTTTTGCGTGACGACAAGCCTGTGGGGAACAGCGTGGCAGTGATCGGTGCCGGTGGCATTGGCTTCGATGTCAGCGAGTACCTCACGCACGTCGGTGAAAGCGGCGCGGTCGCCCCCGCGAAGTTCTACGAGGAATGGGGCATCGACACGGGCTACGCACAGGCCGGCGGCCTGGGCCGAACGCATGTCGAAGCGCCCGCACGCCGCGTGCATCTGCTTCAGCGCAAGTCCACCAAGGTGGGCGAGCAGCTGGGCAAGACCACGGGCTGGATTCACCGCACGTCGCTGAAGGCGCGCCGCATTGCCATGACATCGGGCGTGGCCTACGACCGCATCGACGACGACGGCCTGCACGTGACCGTCGAAGGCCAGCCGCAGGTCCTCGATGTCGAGCACGTCGTGGTGTGTGCCGGGCAGGAACCGCTGCGCGAGCTGCACGATGCCCTGCGTGCGGCGGGGTGCTCCTCGCATCTGATCGGTGGCGCCGACGTGGCCGCCGAGCTCGACGCCAAGCGCGCCATCCTCCAAGGCACCACGCTAGCCGCCGGCATTTGACGCCAACCGCGTCCTCGCGCTCTTTGTTCAACCGTCACCGAAGGAGATTGCCTCATGCCACAAGCCCCAACGAACGTACGTCCCGCCGTCGCCAAGTCGATCGACCTCTGGCACGAAATGATCGCCAAGAACGATCTGAGTCAACTCCACACCATCGTGCACCCGGACGCCGTGTTTCGCTCGCCCATGGCGCACGCCGCGTACGGCCCCGCCCCGGCGCTCATCATGGCGCTGTCCACCGTGATCCAGGTGTTCGAGAACTTTGCGTACCACCGCCAACTCGTCAGCGACGATGGCCTGAACGTGGTGCTGGAGTTCAGCGCGGACATCGGCGACAAGAAGCTCAGGGGTGTCGACCTCATTCGCTTCGATGAGCAAGGGCACATCGTGGAGTTCGAGGTCATGGTGCGCCCCATGAGCGGTCTTCAAGCGCTGGGCGCCGAGATGGGCAAGCGCCTCGCCGACAAGCTGCCTTCGTTCAAGGTCAAGGCCTGACGCACGGAAAAAAAACGAAGGAGACACGCGATGACGACCCCGATTCCAAACCCCTGGGAAGCGTCCTTTCCCCCGAGCCTGCGCGACTATCGAATCGACCTCGCGTCATTGCCCGCCAATGCGGCTGCGCTTGCCGCCGATGCCGCGGACCGATACCAGGCGAACACGGCGTTCGGGTTCGTGCTTGCTACAGGCGCCAGCACGGCACGCACCTTCAAGGAAGTCGACGCACTGTCCGATGCATTCGCCCGGTATCTGGTGCACGACATGGGTCTCCAAATGGGCCAGGTGATCGCGGTGCAACTGCCTACGAGCCTGCATTACCCGATCGCAGTGTTTGGCGCGTGGAAGGCAGGGCTGATCGTCACCAACGTCAACCCGATGTACACCGAGCGTGAGCTGCGGCTGCAGTTGGAGGACTCGGGCGCGCAGATCCTGCTCGCGTCCGACATGTTCCTGCAGGTGGCGCAACCCGTTGCCGCGGCGCTCGGAATCCATCTCATGACGGCCAGCATGTGGGACTTCTTCGCCCAGCCTGTCGCAGCGGCCATCCGGGAAAAGCTCACGGCCTCTGGCGATTTCACGCCTACCATGGCGTTCACCCGGATGGTGGATGCCTTGCGGACAGGCGATGAATTGGCGAAGGTCGGCCGCCGCGACCACCCGGTGGCGTTGTACCAGTACACGGGCGGCACGACGGGCCGCAGCAAGGGTGCTGTCATCACCCATCAGAACATCTTGGCGACGCTCAAGATGACGCGGGATTACCTCGATGCCTACGACGGCCCGCGCAGCGGCGAGACGATCCTGACGGTCCTGCCGCTCTATCACATCTTCGCCTTCACGGTGAACTTCCTGCTGTTCTTCTCCCTGGGCGCGAGGAACGTGTTGGTGCCCAATCCGCGCCCGATCTCCAACCTTCGCAGTGCTTTCGAGCAGTTCGAGATCGAGTGGATGTCCGGCGTCGACACCCTCTATGTCGGATTGCTGAACGAGCCGTGGTTCAAGACGCATCCGCCCAAGCTGCGTTACGCCTTCTCGGGCGGAACGGCTTTGCGGCCCTCGACCGCCGAAGCTTGGCAGAAGCTGGTCTGCCCCATGCTGGAAGGCTATGGCATGACGGAGACCACCTGCATCGTGTCGTGCAATCCGCCGAACCAGAAGCCGCGGCTGGGCAGCGTGGGCCTGCCGATGCCGGGCTGCGAGGTGCGCATCGTCGACGCAGATGGATGCAGTCTTGCGCTGGGAGAGCGCGGTGAGCTGCTGGTGCGCGGTCCGCAGGTCATTGCCGGCTATCTGCATGCCCAGCAGGACAGTGCCAGTGCCGTTCTCGATGGATGGCTTCACACGGGAGACATCGCTCAGTTCGAGCCCGATGGCTATGTGCGCATCGTCGACCGAAAGAAGGACCTGATTCTGGTCTCCGGCTTCAATGTCTATCCCAACGAGGTCGAAGATGTTCTGTCAGCGCATCCCGGCATTCTCGAAGCTGCGGTGATCGGGGTGCCGGATGCTGTCACCGGGGAAGCCGTCCGCGCCCACGTGGTACTTCGGGACACAGCGCTAACGGCAGAAGAGATCGAGCGTTACTGCCGCACCCAGCTCACCGCCTACAAGGTGCCGAAGCAGCTTGTCTTCAGCGCACAACTGCCAAAGTCGCCCGTGGGCAAGGTCTTGCGTGCGCAGTTGCGGACTGCTGGATGAATTGCATGGCTGTCGATCCCGCTCTATGTCGTCGAAGACATCGACGCTGGCCTGTTGCCTGATTTGGTCGAACGTGTGGCCGCAGCGATCGCTCTTCAGCATTCAGGAGCCTGCTGATCACGGTTGACATCCTAAAGGGGAAGTCGACCCCCTGCTCTTATCGGCCGAGCCCCACCCATGCCATCACATAGCGCAGCACCAAGGTGGCCGCAGACACCGAGAGCACGCCCCCGGTCCAGAGAACGACCAGCCAGCCGATCCGCCGCGCCCAAAGGCGACGGGGCTTTTCAGTGGTACCCGTCGCCATGCCGAACCTTGCCGCGGAAAACCCAGTAGCTCCACGCCGTGTACATCAGGATGATCGGGATGATCACCAACGCGCCCACCAGCGCGAACCCGAGGCTCTGTGACGGCCCTGCGGCTTGCCAGATGGAGATGTCTGGCGGTATCACGTTCGGCCAAAGGCTGATGCCCAAGCCGGTGTAGCCGAGGAAGAGCAGGCAGAGCGTGAGGACGAAAGGCGATGCATGTCCATCGCCGGGCACGTCCCGCAGCAATCGCCAGACCACCAGCAGCACGAGCAGCGGCACGGGTGCGAAGTAAAAGAGGTTGGGAAGGCTGAACCACCGGTGTGCGATGGCGCTGTGCGCCAGCGGCGTCCAGGCGCTGAGCGCTGCGATCACCAACAGCATCACCCACACCAATGGCGTCGCCAGCGAGCGCATCCGCCTTTGCAGCTCGCCGTCGGTCTTCATGATCAACCAGGTCGCGCCGAGCAAGGCATAGGCGGCCAGAAGCGCCAGCCCGGTGAAGAGGGAGAAGGGCGAAACCCAGTCGAAGGAGCCGCCTGCAAAGTTGCCGTCCACCACGCGCAGACCGTTGAGAAACGCACCCAACGTGACGCCTTGAAAGAAGGTCGCGGTCACCGAACCGCCGATGAAGGCCAGGTCCCACCAGCGACGCTTTCCCAGGCGCGCCTTGAATCGGAACTCGAATGCCACGCCGCGGAAGACGAGGCCGATCAACATCAGGATCAGCGGCAGGTAGAACGCGCTGAGGATCACCGCATAGGCCAACGGGAAAGCGGCCAGCAATCCGGCGCCGCCGAGCACCAGCCAGGTCTCGTTGCCGTCCCAGACGGGCGCGACCGTGTTCATCATCACGTCCCGATCTTCCTTGTCCGGGACGAACGGAAACAGAATGCCGATGCCCAGGTCGAAACCATCCATCACCACGTACATCATGATGCCGAACAGGATGATCACGGCCCAGATCAAGGGAAGGTCGATGCCCATCATTTCACCTCCGGTGCAGCAAGATCGCCTTCGGCATCGATGCCTTCGCTCGCGGCGGAGAGCGGCCTCATCGGCTGCCGTGGCTCGCCAGGTCCACCCTGGACTGGCAAGTCGCCCTCATCCGAGCGGGGCCCCTTGGCGATGATGCGCAGGCCGTAGGCCGTGCCGGCGCCGAACACCAAGAAGTACACAACCACGAACATGGCCAAGCTGAAACCGACCTGCGCCGCTGAGTGCTGGGGCGATGCACCCTCTGCCGTGCGCATGAGCCCATAGACGATCCAGGGTTGCCGACCGATCTCGGTGGTGAACCAGCCCGCGAGGATCGCGACCAGCCCTGCGGGCGAGAGCAGCACGGCAAACCAAAGAAAGCCGCGGTGCGCGAAAAGCCGGTGGCGCCGTCGAAGCAATAAGCCCCAAGCCGCCAGGGCGATCATCAGCACTCCAAGTCCCACCATGACGCGAAACGTCCAGAAGACGATGGCCGAGTTGGGGCGGTCCTCCGGCGCGAAGTCTTTGAGCGCGGGAATCTTCCCGTCCCAGCTGTGCGTCAACAGCAGACTTCCGGCACGCGGAATCTCGAGCGCGAACCGGGTCGTCTCTGCCGCCATGTCGGGCAGGCCGAAAAGGATCAACGGAACACCTTCGCCATCTTTGCCGTGCTCCCAATGTCCTTCGATGGCCGCCAGCTTGGCCGGTTGATGTTCCAGGGTGTTGAGCCCGTGCTGGTCGCCGATCAGAGCCTGGATCGGGGCGGCGGCGAGCAGCATCCACATCGCCATCGACAGCATCGTGCGGACCCGCGTGTTGTCACGTCCGCGCAGCAAGTGCCAAGCGGCCGCACCGGCCACCATCAGCGCCGTCGCAATGTAGGACGCGACCACCGTGTGCGTGAGCCGGTAGGGGAACGAGGGATTGAAGATGACTCGCAACCAATCGACCGGCACCACGCGGCCGTCGATGATCTCGTGGCCCTGGGGCGTGTGCATCCAGCTGTTCGACGCGAGGATCCATGTCGCCGAGATGAGCGTGCCGACCGCCACGGCCAGTGTCGACACGAAGTGCAGGCCGGGGCCGACGCGATCCCGCCCGAACAACATCACGCCGAGAAAGCCTGCCTCGAGGAAGAACGCGGTGAGCACTTCATAAGCCAGCAGCGGACCGGTCACACCGCCGGCAAAGCGGGAGAAGTTGCTCCAGTTGGTTCCGAACTGGTAGGCCATCACCAGGCCTGAGACCACCCCCATGCCGAACGCCACCGCGAACACCTTGATCCAGAACTGGTAGAGATCGATGTAGACCTTGCGATGGGTACGCAGCCACAGCGCCTCGAGCACTGCGAGGTAGCTCGCCAACCCGATGGTGAGGGCCGGAAAGACGATGTGAAACGAGATGGTGAAACCGAACTGGATGCGGGCGAGGAGTAGTGAATCCATGGCTTTTGAAGTCCGCGTCGGCGTTGAAAGACCGTGCTGCAGACTCACCACATTAGACGCCGTGCGCCAGGGTGCGGCAACTGGACAGTTCGTCCACGGCCAGGCGTTGTCGGGCACCGCTGGCGAGGCGCGTCGAGCCGATCAAGCTATCGAGGCTTCGCGCTGCCGTCCGTCCCCAGCGCTTCAAGGTAGGAAGCGGTATCGCTCGCGCCCATGCTCCGGGCCAGCTCCAGCGCGGTGAGCCCTTCGGAGCTCTGGGTGCCGATGTCGACGTTCCGTTCAAGCAGGAGCTTCATGATGTCGAGCCGGTTGAACATGGCGGCGAACATCAACGGCGTCTTGCCTCCTGGCGGTGCGAATTCCGGCTGGGCGCCGTGGGCGAGCAACAGCGCCACGATCGGCAGGTAGCCTTTGAACGTCGACGCGCCCAGGGGCGTCTGCGCCATGTCGTTGTATCGGTCCGGCTCCGCGCCGGCTTCGAGCAGCACCTTCGTCGACTCGACATGGCCGTGGTAGGCGGCGAGCATCAGCAGGGTGTCACCCTTGTGGTTGCTCATGTTGGGCTTCAAGCCCTTCTGCAGCAGGCGGGCCAGGGTGTCTGCGTCACCCGTGCGCGCAAGCTGGAAAACTTCTTGCGCAAATTCGATGAACTCTTGGTCTGGAGATTTGGGGGTCATGCGTGATGGGGCGATGGGGCGTTGTGTATTGCGGGTCGGGGTTGGCCGCGCATGCCGAGTGGCAGCCGCCGCCTATCTTGGACTACCTGCGTGCATCGACGTTGCGGGGCAGCAGGACCTCGAAGGTCGTGCCGTTCGATTCGCTCATGCAGCGCACTTCACCGCCGTGGGCCTGGGCGATTTGCTGCACGATGAACAGGCCCAGGCCGAGGCTGGTTCGATGCTCGTCAGGTCGGATGTCATCGCCTCGCTGAAGCGCCTCGAACAAGGCAGGGACGATGGCCTCGGGGATCTGGGCGCCGGTGTTGAAGACCGCCAGCGACACCATCGTGCCGTGCCCGATCAACCGCACTGAAATCGGCCCGTCGTCACCGTAAGCCGCCGCGTTGTTCACGAGGTTGCCCAGCGCCTCGCGCACCGCAGAGGCGTCGAAAGTGCCAGACGCGTCGCCCTCGACGTCGAAGCGTATGTCCGAATCGGGTTGTGCAGCCCTCAGGACCTCGATCTCCGAAGCGCAGGCGTCGCCGAGGTCCGTCGGCTCGCGGTGGATCGTCATGCCCCCGCCCAGGGCCGTTCGGTTGTACTGCAGCAAGGTGTCGAGGAGCGAAGCCATGCGTCGACCGCTGCGTATGAGCACGCCCACCTCCGAAAGAGGGGTGTCCTTGGTCTTTCTCGAAATCAGTTCCGCCGTGAGCAGGATCGCATTGAGCGGCCCTCGAAGATCGTGCCCCAGCACGCCCAGAAAGACATTCCTGAGCTGATCGGTCTCCTGGGAAAAAAACGCCACCGACTCGGCAACGGCCTGGTCGATCGCTTCGTTGAACCTGATGACGTCCACGACCGAGACCTCGTCCGGTTCCTTGTCCGCCCACAGCCTCAGCACGCCTGCGCGCAACGCGCGGTACTCCGCAACCAGTTGCGCCATCTGCAGGCCGCTCTTGGCACGCAGCCGACCATGCGTTTGCGCGGCTGAATCGGGCGCACCGGCCATGCCAGCGTCCTGGCCCAACGACTTGACACGGGCCTGGGCTCTGGTCTGGGTGCTCTCGAGGTCGAGAACGATGGCGTCGAGGATCAGCGGAATGTGGTCCCGAAGGGTCTTCTCGGGTTCATGCGCCAACGGAGCCAGGCTCCTGGCATAGCGTGCAGCTTCGCCGACGATGGTCTCGCTGTGAGCCCTGATGAAGTCAGCCAATCTCATGAAAGCCTTGTATGGGACCTGCCCCCTGGACATCGTCGGTCGTGGCGTATGCGCATTCGGCGCGATCGCCGAGTGGGCAAGCCAGGGCTGCACCACGGCGTCGACTTTAACCTGCGCGGTGCCGCCGACCGTGTGCGACGCAACATGCTGACCTCGCTTGCACTTGCAAGGCAGTCGTGGGAAAGCCGCGCACTCGGCCCGGCCGTTGCGACCCGTTCCAAGCGCTACGCCAGAAGCGCATCGAGCCAATGTCCGACGGCACTTCGCCCCGACCGTTCCTAAACTCCCCACGGTGTCGAAACCCGAGCTTGGCGCTCATCGATCAACCTACACAAGAACTGGAGGCGAAATGAGGAATGTGTTGACCTGGGTGGCTACGGCCGCGATTCTTTCTGCAGCCGGCTCCGCGCTGGCGGCAAATCAGTACGACCTGACCTGCAAAGGCACTGAGCAGAAGGAAACCGGAAAGCCTGCAACCCCCTGGGCCGAGACCTTTCGCATCGATCTCGATGCGAAGCGTTGGTGTCGGGGTGACTGCCGGACAGCAGCGCGCATTGACGCTGTGACCCCGGACGAGATCGTGATCTCCAACAGCCGTGCCACTTCCGGAGGCCCCAACGGCACCGCGCTGTCTTTTTCCAGGGCATCCGGAGATGTGCGTGAGTACATGGACGCAGGATGGTCCGGGTCGTCGTTCGACATCGCGAAGGGCAAGTGCACGCGAGACCTGTTCAGCGGAATGCCGGGCGTGAAATTCTGACCTGCCCTCCTGGCATCCATGACGGGATGCGATGACGGATCCCTACGTCGATCCAGTGACAGCCAACATAAATGAAAAACAGAACATTGCGCACCATCGCGGCGCTGGGTACTGCGACCATGATCGCTGCGTGTGGCGGTGGCGGTGGCGGTGGCGGAAGTGATGGCGGCGGCGCCACTCCTACACCTACACCTACACCCGCACCCGCGCCGGCTCCAGCTCCGGCCCCCGCTCCTGCGCCAGAACCATCGCCCGCACCGACCACGTACAGCGTCAAGTCCGTGGGCGCGGAGGACAACTTCAGCGCTTTCGCTTTCCGCCCGGATGGCCGCGCCGTCTTCGGTCGCCAGGACGGCACTCTGCTCGTCGGTGACATCGAAAGTGGCCCCCCCACGGTGGTGGGAAAGCTTCCGGTGTTCGAGATTTCGGGCGCCGGCATCACGGGCATCGCCGTCGATCCGAAGTTTGCGACGACGGGCCAGATTTTCGTCACCGTGACGGAAGGCCCTGGACCCACACTGGACGACGTCGGTGTTGCCGTCGTGCGCGTGACGCTGGCTGGTGAAACCATCTCGAACCAGACCACGATCTGGCGCTCGCCGCGCGTGGCTACGACACCGACGCAGGCCCGATTTGGGGGAGCCATCGACGTGGACCCCGTGGACGGGGATGTCGTGGTCGCCATCGGTGACCTCGGCGATCCGTCGGCTGCGCAGGATCCGGCATCGTTCAAGGGGAAAGTGCTGCGCATGACGCAGACCGGCGCCCGGTCGGCGAAGAATCCCACCGCTTCGTCGGGCGCGCTCGACCTGGTCTACGCCTACGGGCTGCGCCAGCCGAGGGGCATGCACATCACCGGCGACGGCACGGTGTACGCCGTCGACGATGCGCTGCACAGGGGCGACGAACTCAACCTCATCAAGGCCGGTGCGAATTACGGATGGCCACTGGTGTCCGAGGGCAGCGACGAAGCGTTTGTCGACTACCCGAAGCACGCGACGCGTCCGGACATCGTCGCGCCCCTCTATTCGACGAACTTCAGCTACAGCTTTCAGGGCGTGACGCGCGTCGTCGGCAATGACCTCGGCCTTCAGGGCGAAATCCTCGTCGGCACCTTTGGCGACGGCATCTTCCGGTTTGTGCCAGACGGCAATGGCGTGCGTGAAGCCGGAGAGCGAATCAGCCGTGGCGGCGATTTCATTGGCGGGATCGCGGAGCGGCCGACGGGCGGCGTCTACGGCATCCGCTCGGCGAGCAACACCGCACCGTTCTCCATCGTGAAAAACTGAGGGTTCCGTGGGGACGAGTCCCCACGCGAACTTCCCCAGCCACGAGGGGGGTCAGTGGCGTTCAGATCGCCTCGCTGGCGAGGTCAAAAGCGATTCACCAATCCGAAAATCGCCGACCAGGCCAGCTCGAGCAACGCCCACGCGGAAAACAATCCCTTGGCCACAAGGAAAAGCGCGGCAAGGACGATGACTGCGACGATGAGTTGCATGGCCTTCATGCAATGAAGTATCCCGGAAAGCCCACCCGATCGATGAGTGATGCGCCCCAGCGTGCGCTTGCAATCCAAGACGCGCCTGCCCACCGACGGGCGTCATCGCTCCCGGTGCTTGCGAAGGCGAATGTGGACTTGGGCGCCGTGCGAAGCCGCGCCTGAAGGCCGTTGTGCCAGCCAGAAGAACGGCAGTGCCAGCAGGGCAGAGGCCGCCAGTGCGGCGAATGCCAGGGCGAAGTGCTGGCCGGAACCGACCACCCAGTTCGCCAATGCGGGGCTCATCGCCGCGCCGACGCCCTGCAGCGTCATGACGAAGCCGAGCGAGGTGTTGAAGCGGCCGCTGCCCTCGGTGAAGCGCTGCACCATGAGCGGGGTGGCCACGCCGAGCGCGCCCGCCGCCATGCCGTCGAGCACCTGGACGGGGATGTTGTTCCATTCACTGGTGAAGGCGTAGGCCAGCACACCGCGCACGGGCAGCACCAGGATCGCGGCGTACACAAACCACGCCACGTCGAAACGCCGGCTCCGTGCGACCCACAGCGCCACCGGGATCATCGTGAGCTGCGCGACGACGATCGCGATGCCGGTCCAGAGCAGCGGCGCCGAGTCGGCGACCGTGGCCGCCAGGCGCTGGTTGAGCAGCGGCAGCATCGCGGCATTGCCGAGGTGGAAGAAGGCACAGGCCAGGCCGAACATCAGCAAGGGCCGGTTGTGGAAGAGCGCGCGCACCGGCGCGTGCACCGGCGCGTGCACCGGTTCGACAGCGCCGGCCGATGCCTCAGGAGGCTCGCTGCCACGTGCGGCTTCGTGATCGATATCGACGGCGCGGATGGCCCACACCGACAGCAGCGCGCCGAGGGTCATCGTGCCCATGACCACGAGCAGCCACGGCGCACCGAGAAGGTAGGCGATCAGCCCGGCACCGATCGCCGACAGCATGTTTCCCGCATGGCTCGCGGCCTCGTTGCGGCCCGTCTGCCGGCGGAAGCCCGCCGACTTGGCGAGGCCCAGCGTGAGCGCCGCCATGGTGGCGGCGAGCACCGCGCCGGCCACGCCGGTCACGATCTGCGAAGCGATGAGCACGGTGCCCGACAACGTGGAGAACGCGGCGGCGCTGGCTGCCATCACCGCCAGCGCGGCAATCGCCGTCATCGTGCGCTTGGCGTGCGAACGGTCGACCCAGGCGCCGGCGAAGGGCGTGACCGCCACCGCCGCCAGGCCACCCGCAGTCATCGTGTAGCCGATGAGTTCCTGCTGGACCTTGGCCTGTTGCAGGTAGGTCGCGAGAAAGGGGCCCAGGCCGTCGCGCACGTCGGCCATGAAGAACGCCAGCCAGCTCAGCGCCAGCAGGGATGCACGCGCGGGCATGGCGGGTCTGCGCTCAGTGGGCGGGGCCGACCGGCTTGCCGTTGACGCGGTGCGCCTCGATCACGCGGCCGGCGCCAGCCACCAGTGGCCGGGCTGCGCCTTCGGCTTCGACCATGTCGCCAAGCTTCAGGCCGAGCGCGTGCAGACCGTCGGGCCGCGTGTGGACGAAGTCGCCGTTGTCGAGCACCACGCCGTTGGCCTCACCGTGCTTGGCGTAGTTGAAGCGCACGACCTTGCCGCGCGTGCCTTCGCCGCCGGCCGGCTCCTTCGGCGCATGCCCGTCGACGCTGGAGAGTCGCTCGAAGCGGTACACCGTGTGGGGTGCATCGCCCTTGGGCGAGGCCGGCGCTTCGGTGCCTTCGATGACGACGGTCTGTCCGGGGCGCAGCTTGGCGAAGAGGTCGACGACGAGCGGGTCTTGCGGCTCGGTGACGAACTGGGTCGGCACGCCGTCGGTGTCGATCAGCACGCCTTCGATCGCGCCCTTGGGGCTGTAGATCAGGTGCTGGAAGGAACCTTCGACGGACCAGACGTCGATTTCATGGTGGGGATGGGGCATGACAGTGCTTTCTTGAATAGGGAGGAACAGAGAAAAATGCGTGACAGCAGGAAATGGCAAGGCGTCGATCAGGACGCAGGCGGTGGCGGCAGCGGGCGATCGACACCGGGCGGCAGAGGCCGGCTCCGCGGACCGCGCTCGGCCGGACCACGCGCGCCGCGCGGGCCGGGTGGTGGCGCCATGCCAGGGCCAGCGAACAGTTCGCGCATGCCGTCGGCCGTGGGGCCGATCGCCGTCGCCTCGATGGCGCTGCCCTGCGGGCCGCGACTGCCCCAGCCCTTGGCATGGAGCGTGCTGCCCGGCTGCAGCGCGGCGGCGAGCTCGGCGCCGACGTGCGGTGGGAAACGCACGATGCTGCCGTTGTCGAGCAGCACGCCGTTGACGTCACCACGGCCGGTGTACAGCGGGCGCGCCACGCGACCGCTGGCGCTCATGGCCGTCAGCGCGCCGGGTTCGCGCGGCGCGGGCGGCGCGCTGCCGAAGGCCGGCGGCTGGTCGACGACGCTGCGGCCGTTGGCGTTCAGGCTCGCGGCACGCAGCACCGGCGCACCCGGCGTGCGCCAGCCGGTCACCTGAACGGCATCGCCAGGCTTCATCGCCTGCTGCACGCTGGCCGACAGGTGCGGCGGGAATGCCACCTGCGTGCCGTCTGCCAGCAGCAGGCCATCGATCTCGCCATTCGGATTGAGCAGCCACTGCTGCACGCGGCCGTTGAGCGTGATGCTGCCGGCGGCTTCCGCGTCGGCGCCGGGTGGCAAGGGGCGGGCAGCCGGGCCGACCGGCATCGGTGCCTGGACCGAAGGCGGCGGTGGCGGTTGCTGCGCCATCGCTGCAGTCCCGATCAGCATGAGTGCGGCCAGGGCCGCAAGACGGGGTTGGAATGACATGAGGAGTGCTCCGTGTGTGACAGTGAGGCTTCTGCTGTCTCACGGACCGTGCCAGGATGCGATCCTTTTGAAATCAACGACTTGCGTGCAACCGGGCTCGTCGAAAGTGGATGCGATCGAGACAAGGTGTCCGGCTTGCGGACGGCTGGATGCCGGCCGCCGCAGGTGCGGCAAGGCCTTCGGCACGATGAAGTCGGCGCCTGCCCGACCCCACGTGCCGCTCCTCATTCCAAGCCGTGCTGCGCCATCTTCTTGTAGAGCAGCTGCCGATGGATGCCCAGCCGCCGCGCTGCTTCAGCGCGATTGCCCTGAGTCTGCGTCAGCGCATGCGCGATCAGCAGGCGCTCCAGCCGCTCGATCGCGTCGGGCAGCTCGCCGTCGAGCCAAGCGGCCGGCAGCGTGGCGTTCGACGGGCCGAGCGGCGCCGCCGTGGCGGTGACCGCCGTGTCGACGCCAATGTCCTCCGCGCCGATCACCCGATGCCGCACGAGCACATGGCAGCGCTCCATGAGGTTGCGCAACTCTCGCACGTTGCCAGGCCATGGGTGGCACAACAGGCGTTGCGCGGCCTCAGCCGACAGCGCCTTCGCCGGCGCATTGCCATCGCGCGCCGCGGCTCGACGCAAAAAGTGTTCGCCCAGCGGCAGGATATCGGCCAGACGATCGCGCAGCGGCGGCACGCGGATGGACAACACGTCGAGCCGGTAGAACAGGTCTTCGCGAAAGCTGCCGTCCTGCACGGCGGCGCGCAGGTCGCGATGGGTGGCCGCCACCACGCGCACATCGACCTTCACGGTGCGGTGGCTGCCCAGGGGCGTGACCTCGCCCTCCTGCAGCGTGCGCAGGATCTTGGCCTGTACCGCGAGCGGCATGTCGCCGATCTCGTCGAGCAGCAGCACCCCGCCATCGGCCGCGCGGAAGCAGCCGGGCCGGTCGCCCGTCGCGCCCGTGAAGGCACCGCGCACATGGCCAAAGAGCTCGCTCTCGAGCAGCTCCTTCGGGATGGCCGCGCAATTGATGGCGACGAAGGGCGCGCTCGCGCGTGGCGAATGGCGGTGCAGCGCGCGCGCCACCATCTCCTTGCCGGTGCCGGTCTCGCCCAGAACGAGCACCGGCGCCGTGCTGGCCGCGGCCAGGCCAATGCGCTTGTGCACCTCGCGCATCGCTTCGCTCGGGCCGATCAACGCATCGGCATCGTCATCCTCGGTCGGCATCTTCGGTGCTGCGGGAGCGGCGTCGTCGAGCCGCAGCGCGCGGGCCAGCACCTCGATCACCGCGTCGCGGCGGATCGGCTTGGTGAGGTGGTCGAACGCGCCCAGGCGCATCGCATCGATGGTGTTGCCGCCGCTGGCGTAGGCGGTCAACACGATCACGGGCGGCACGCGGGCGAACTGCGCTTTCATCGCCGCGAGGGTCTGAAGGCCGTCCATGCCGGGCATGCGATGGTCGAGGAACACCGCATCGAAGCGCGCCGACTGCAGGGCGGCCAGTGCGTCGGACCCGTTGCCGACCTCCGTCGCGGCATGGCCCAGGCCCTGGAGCGTTTCGGCCAGCGTCTCGCGGAATGCGACGTCGTCGTCGACGACTAGGAGGTGCGCCATGGAATCTCCAAATCGAAGCGCGTGCCCTGCGGCAGCGGGACATGGCGCAGCTCGCCGCCGTGCGCCAGCGCGACCTCTCGGGCAAGTGCAAGGCCCAGCCCGGTGCCGTCGGCGCGGCCGGTGGCGAAGGGCTCGAACAGCTGCGGCTGCAGCGACTCGGGCACGCCAGGGCCGTCGTCGTCGACGCGAAGACGAAGCACGTCTTCGTCATGCGCTGCAGACAGCACCACGCGCCCACCGCGCGGTGCATGCCGCAGTGCGTTGTCGAGCAAATTGTCGACGGCACGCGCCAAGTGGATCGGGTCGAACAACCCTTCCGCCGGCGCACCGGGTATGACGCGCAGCTCAACACGCGCCACCTCCGCGCGGCCCTGCACGCTCGCGGTGCGCTCCGCCAGCCATGCGGGCAGGTCGACAGGCACCGTCGCCAGCGTGACGGGTTGCACCAGGGCGAGCAGGCTTTGCACCAACCCTTCGAGACGGTCGATCTGGCCGACGATGGTGCGCAGCGCGTTGCCCTGGCGCTCGGGGCCCAGCGCCAGGGCGTTCTCGGCCTTCAGCCGCATCGCGGCGATCGGGTTGCGGATCTCGTGCGCGATGCCGGCGGTCATGCGGCCGAGCGCCGCCAGGCGCTGATCGCGACTTTTCTGTTGCGCGGCTTCGCGCAGGCGGGACCGCGTGTTCTCGAAGCGCGTGCCGTAACGATTGAAGCCGTCGATCACGCGGTCGAGTTCGCGCACGCCGGTGCGCGTGAGCACGGGCATCGCGTCGTCCCCCGCCGCCGACAGCTGCGCCTCCACGCGCCGCACATGGCGCAGTCCGCGCAGCAGGATCAGGCCCAGCCAGATGCCCGAAGCGAGCACGCCGCCCGTCAGGATGCCGAGGCCGATGCGCAGGCTGCTCTGCGCTGCGAGCGCGCCGGCATGGGTGCGCGTCATGGTCCAGGCCGCGAGGTCGTGGGCCGGCGACGCGAGAGGGCACGACGCGACGATCAGCGCCTCGCGCGCGCCGCGCACCACGTCGGTCTGCGCCTGCTGGGTGCGCGCGGCGCGCTCCGACATCTCGATGATCAGCGGCCGTTCGGTCACCGGGATGTCGCGCTTCACGCCGCTGCCTTCGTAGGTCGGATAGGCATAGGCGACGAGCCCGCCCGCGGCTTGCCAAACGCCGCCCTCGATGTGCGGCGCCTCGATCAGCACCAGCTGCAGCAGCACCTGCAGCAGGTCGAGCTGGGGGGCGGCCGGCGCCGGGTCGGGCACCGACTTGGCATAGCGCGCGGCGATGGCCCGGCACGACTGCTCGGCCTGTGCGCGGCCTTCGGCCACCTGGGCACCGGCGCTGCTGCGGTAGAGCGTGACCATCATCGTGCCGAGCCCGACGCAGACCGCGAACAGCAGCACCCAGAAGAAGACGAGTTGGCCGCGCAGCGATTTCATCGGCCGTACTCTATCGGCACGCAACGGCGGGCATCAGGACCACCACACCCGGCCTTTGCCCGAACGCTTGCCGCGAAGCATGATTTCGTCGGCCTGGTCGAGCAGCGACTCGACGTTGGAGACCACCGCCTCCGACGTGGCGACGCCGATCGTGACGTGCACCCAGGCCGGCTGACCCCGCTGAAGATCGATCGGCGCCGTGATCCGTGCGAGCAGCCGGTCGAGCAGCTGCTGCCACTGCGCCTGCGTGGCCGGTGCGAGAACCAGCACGAACTCGTCTCCGCCGATCCGGAACGCGTCGTCGCCCGGCCGAAGGACGGACCGCAGCCGCTGTGCCACTTCGACCAGCAGCAGGTCGCCCGCTTCATGCCCGAGCTGGTCGTTGATGGCCTTGAAGCCGTCGAGGTCCATGTAGCAGACGGCGAGGGCGCGGCCTTCTTTCGCCGCACCCGCCAGGCTCTGCTGAAGCCGCTGTCGCAGCAGAACCCGGTTGGGCAGGCCCGTGAGCGGATCGTGCGACGCTGCATGCGCCAGCTGCGCGTGCGTCTGCTTCATCGCCGTGATGTCCACCGCCATCCAGAAGGTCTGCGAGTGCGACAGGCGCACGCCGCTCACCGCCAGCCAGATCCGCTCGCCGGTCTTGCGGCGCATGCGCAATTCCATGCGGTGCTGCACCGCGCCGCCGAGCATCGACTTCGCCTCGGACGCAGCCTCGCGATAACTGTCGTCGTCGGGATACAGCGTCCGCAGCGGCATGCCGGCCAGCTCGCCGGGCGCGTAGCCGAAGAGGCGCTCGAACGCCTGGTTTCGCCAGCCGATCGTCTGCCCCTCCACCCGGACCATGCCGACCAGGTCGCTCTCGAGCATCGCCGTCTGTTCATGCAACAGCTGCTTTACCTGCGTGATGTCGCGGCCGGCGGCAAAGATCATCAGTTCGCCCGAGATCTCGGTGACGCGCAGCTGAAGCTCGACTTCGATCACGGTGCCGTCGTCGCGAAGATGCTGCACTTCGACGCGTTGTTTGTCGCCGACCGCGATCTTGGCGAGCCAGGCGTCGATGATGGTCTTGTCCTGATTCACGTCCCACGACGAGACATGGCGACCCAGCAGGCGCTCGCGGGTCGAACGCAGCATTTCGGCAAAGGAGTCGCTCATCTCGACCAGCCGGCCTTCGCGGTCGAGGATGTGCAGGCCATCGGCGGCCACCCGCAGGAGGGCCTGCATCTGGCGCGTTTGCTCCGCCAGCGCGTGAAGAACACGCGACTGGCGCACGCTCGCGCGGAAGGCGACGAGGGACGCCAACGCGACCAGGAGCCAGCACAGTGCGGCCAGCAGCGACACGGTGACGGCCTGGTGCCGCCACGGTGTCAGAAAACGGGCGTTGTTCAAGCCCGCGTAGACCACGAAGGGCCAACCCTCGACGGCACGGTAGGCGGTGGCGCGTTCGACCTGGTCCAGCGCGACCTTGGCCACGAAGAATCCGCCGTTGGGGTTGTCGCGGGCGGTGGCACGCAGTTCGGGCGAGACGACCACCTCGCCGACCCTGCTCGGCGACACACTGCCGGGCGCGCGCCTGGCAATCAGCTGCATCGCCGTGTTTCGCAAGGTCACCGCGTCGTGGTCGCTCATTGCGTAGCGATCGAAAAGCGCCTCGAAGTGACTGGCGGCGAGACTGACATACAGCACGCCGCTGAACGTGCCGTTGGGCCGCAGCGCAGAAGCACCACGATCCAATGGCCCGAAGCCTGGGAGCGCAGCGGTTCGGTGACGAGGGTCGTCGCCTGCGTGCTTGCCATTGCCTGCTTGAAATAGGGCCGGTCGGCGATGGTGGCCACGGCCGCTCCGGGCAGGGTGTTGGGAAGGGCAGTGCCCCACCGCACCCGACCTGTCGCGTCGGACATCCGAAGCGCTTCCGCAGCGGGCAAGAGGGTCCTGCGCGACGCCAGAAGGTCGATCAGCGCCTGTTCGTCCATCGGCCCCGCGGCCTGCAACCGCTCGATTTCGTCGGCGGTCGCGCTCAGGACGGCATCGATCCGGCCAAGCTCGCTCTCGATGTTGAGCTTGGCGATGGCCGCCAGGTTCTCTGCGATGGCGCGCGTCTGCGACGCCACCGTCTGCCTCGACGCGTCCAGCACCAGATACACCAGTGCCGAAAGCAGCAGGGCGATGGCGACGTTGAGGACGGCAAGCCGCGCAACCAGACCCCGCCGCGTGTGGGTGGCCGGATCGAAGACCTCCTGGACGAGCGGCAATGGCATGAAAGGCGAGAGGTTGGATTCCGGTCGAAGAGGTGTGAAGTTTGACGCATTGGCCATGTGCCGGCCGTTCGCGCCGGAAGGGGATGTGCGCATCGTTAGAATGCGAACGCTTCGCATTTCCAATTGAACGATGTCGCCGTGGGCGGCACCCTCGCCGCACCCCCGGCTTCCTTCGACTTCCGACACTGCACTCATGAAACAGTCATTCACCGCCACCGCCATCCTCGCCCTGCTGGGCTTCGGCACCGCTGCCCAGGCCCACCAGATCTGGCTCGAGCAGCCCGCCGGCCAGAACGCCGTCATTCGCTTCGGCGAATTCGGCGACAACCTGCGCGAAGCGTCGCCCGGTCTGCTCGACAAATTCCCGAAGCCCACCGCGACGCTGGTGTCCGCCAAGGGCGAAAAGGCCGCCGATGGCAGCAAGACGGCCGGCGGCTTCACACTGCCTTTCAAGGCCGGCAAGGGCGAGGCCATCGTGGCCGAAGAAGCGGCCTATCCCCTGAACACCCGCAAGCAGGGCGAGAAGGACATGACCAGCTGGTACCACCCGGCCGCACGGCTGATCACCGGCTTCGCGCCGCAGGAGCCGAAGCTGGCCTTCGACATCGTGCCGGCCGGCAAGCCGGGCGAGTTCAAGCTGTTCTTCAAGGGCAAGGCGATGCCCAAAGCCAAGGTCGCGCTGGTCACGCAATCGGGCTGGATGAAAGAGGGCTACACCGACGCCGACGGCCTGGTGAAGTTCGAGATGCCCTGGAAGGGCACCTACGTCGCCGAAGCCAGCCACACCGACCGCACGCCCGGTGAACGTCCGGGCGCCGGCGGTGCCGAGAAGTACGACACGGTGAGCTACGTGACCACGCTCACCTACGTCAAGGCCGATGGCGTGGCGGCGGTGCCGGCGGGGCCGGTCGCAACGCCCAACAAGTGATCGCGGTGCTGCATCGGGCCCGCCGGGTGGGCCCGCTCGTCTCGCGCATCGTCGCGGCCGTCTTGGGCGGCTATGCGCTGGCGGCGCTCGCGAGCGTGGCGGCGCTGGCGCTGCCCATGAGCAAGCCACAGGCGGTGCTGACCGGCATGCTGTCGAGCTTCGCGGTCTACGCCGGCGCGGTGGTGTGGGTGTTCGCCGTGCGCAGCGCGCGGCGCGCCTGGGTGGGGCTGCTGGTGGCGGCGGTGCCGCTGCTGCTCGCGGCATGGTCCGTCAAGTCCGGAAGCGGGGCGCCATGAGTTCCGATGACAGTGCCGTGCCGCACACGGCCCCCAAGGCGCCACTCAAGCCCCGCGGCATCCGCCAGACGATGTCCGATCTGCACATCTGGGCCGGACTGCTGGTCGGCTGGTTCCTCTATGCGATGTTCCTCACCGGCACGGTGAGCTACTTCAAGGACGAACTGTCGCAGTGGATGCGGCCCGAACTGGCGCACCAGGCCGAGGTGCCCGACCCGGCGCTCGTGGCACAGCGCATCGCCACCCAGTTGGCGACCGTGGCCGCGGGCAGCCCGCAGTGGAGCATCGGCATGTCCGACGCCCGCAACAACAGCGCCAACGCCTTCTGGCGCAAGCCAGGCGTGCAGGGCCGTGCCTTCGAGAACGCGACCTTCGACCCGGCCACCGGCCACAAGGTCGCGGCGCGCGAGACACCCGGCGGCGAGTTCTTCTACCGCTTTCACTTCCAGTTCCACTACATGCCGGTGCTGTGGGGCCGCTGGCTGGCCGGCTTCTGCGCGATGTTCATGCTGGTGGCGATCGTCAGCGGCGTGATCACGCACAAGAAGATCTTCACCGACTTCTTCACCTTTCGGTGGGGCAAGGGCCAGCGCTCGTGGCTCGACGCGCACAACGCGCTCTCGGTGTTCGGTTTGCCATTTCATTTCATGATCACCTACACCGGGCTGGTCACGCTGATGGCGCTCTACATGCCATGGGGCAGCGACACTGCGTTCAAGACACCGGCCGAGCGGCAGCAATTGACCGCCGAGTTGAGCGCTTTCATCCAACCGGCCAAGCCGACCGGGCAGAAGGCGGCGCTGGCGCCGATCGACGACATGGTGCGGCAGGCGCAGGCACGCTGGGGCCGCGACAACATCAACCGCGTGACCATCACGCATCCCGGTGATGCCGCGTCGCGCGTGAGCGTCTCGCGCGGCGAAGAGGGACGCGCCTCGATGAGCCCGCAGTACATGCTGTTCGACGGCGCCAGCGGCAAGCTGCTGTCGACCAAGGACAGCGTCGGCCCGGCCGCCGAGACGCGCGGCGTGCTGTACGCGCTGCACCTCGGACGGTTCGGCGACCTGCCGACGCGCTGGCTCTATTTCCTCGTCAGCCTGGCCGGTACCGCGATGGTCGGCACGGGCCTCGTCATGTGGACCGTCAAGCGGCGTCAGAAACTGCCCGACCCCGACAAGCCCTATTTCGGCTTCTGGCTGGTCGAGCGGCTGAACATCGCCGCCATTCCAGGTTTGTCCATCGCCATGGCCGGCATGCTCTGGGCCAACCGGCTGCTGCCTGTCGATCTGCTCAAGCGTGGCGAGTGGGAGGTGCACGCCTTCTTCATCGTCTGGGCGATGACCTTGCTCCATGCGCTGCTGCGCCCCGCGAAGAAAGCCTGGTTGGAACAGCTCTGGCTGGCCACCGCCGTGCTGGCGCTGCTGCCGCTGCTGAGCGTCTTCACCACGCATCGACCGCTGTGGCAAAGCGTCGCTGCCGGCGACGGCGTGTTCGTGGGCATCGAACTGATGCTGTGGGCACTGGCCGCGTTGCATGCGGTGCTGGCGATTCGGACGTCGCGGCACGCCGCGAAGCTTCGGCCTTCACGCCGTGAGGCGGCCGGCCGCAGCGCCGCCACCGCATCCGCCGGAAAAGCCGCATGAGCCATCTGGCCATCCTGCTGCTGTGCGTGTTCGGGTTCGCAGCGCTGGCGGTCGTCATGGAACGGCACCAGGAAGATCTGTTCGGACGCCCGATGGTGCCGGCCACGGCGCGCAGTTTGCGCGTCGCCGGCTGGGCTGCGCTGCTGCTGGCGCTGGCCGTCGCCGTGCGTGCCCAGGGCTGGGCCTTGGGTCTGGTGAGCTACAGCGGACACACCAGCTTGAGCGCTGCACTGGTCTTTGGCCTGCTGATCGTTCAGGCGCGGCGCAAGGGCCGCCGCTGAAGGTCGCGCCGAGCGCTCCCGGCGAACGCAAGACGTGAGAAAGCCGGGGCGACCTTTCGGTCGGCCCGGCTTCATCGTCGCTCAGCGCTTCAGTTGGCGGTGGCTGGGCGCGCTTGCTGTGCTTGCACCGGCGCCGGACGCTTCATGGTCGAGATCACGCGGCTGTTGTACTTGGAACCGCCGGTAACGTTCTGGTCGGGCGCGTTGTTCCTTTCAATCGCCTCGGCAGTCACCGCTTCGCGGCTGGCGGTGGAAGTGAACGGATCGGCACCGCGCGAGCCGCGGGTCACGTTCTGGTTCGGAGCGGCAGCGGCACGCTCGGCCTCCGCAGCGACTTCGGCGCGGCTCTTGACGGAGGTGGCGCTGTGAACGCCTTCGTACGTCTCGGCATGGGCCAGGGCGACGATGGACAGCGACAGGGCGGCGGTGATGAGCGAAAGCTTTTTCATGAGAGTCCTCGGAGGTTTTTATGTGCGGCCTTGCCACTGCAAGTCCGTCGATGCGAGTGTGTTGAATTTCAGGGGCCGACGAAGAGCGACTTCGTGCACGCCGTGTTTCCTTGCCGCGAACAATCTCTGGCGCCGCGCGTGCTGTCACCCGGCGATGACGTCCCGGTGCGGCGAGAATCACCGCACACGCCGGCATGGTCATGCCGGCGCTCGAGCCGCCCACACGCATGACGTCCGTTCCCCTTCAGCCCGGCCTTCTGGTCCTCCACGGCAACCGCGCCGAGTTGCTGGGCGATGCCCTGTTCGAATGGATTCGCCGCTACCCGTTGCAACCGCTCGAAGAAGAGATTTTTCTCGTGCAGAGCAATGGCGTGGCCGAGTGGCTGAAGATGACGCTCGCCGCGCAGAGCGGCGTGTGCGCGGCCACGCGCGTGGAGTTGCCGGCGCGTTTCCTGTGGCGCAGCTATCGCCAGGTGCTGGGCCGCGACGCCGTGCCTGCGCGCTCCGCGCTCGATCGGCAGGCGCTCACCTGGCGTCTGATGCGCCTTCTCCCAAAGGTCGCAACGCGGCCCGGCTTCGCACCGCTCGCCGGCTTTCTGCGCGACGGCGATCTGGGCCGACGCCTGCAGTTGGCGCAACGGCTGGCCGATCTCTATGACCAGTACCAGGTCTACCGCAGCGACTGGCTCACGGCATGGGAAGCGGGCCGCGACGTGCTGCCCGGGCTCTCGGGCATCGCCGACCTGACGCTGCCCGACGACCAACGCTGGCAAGCCGCGCTGTGGCGCGAACTGCTCGCCGGGCTCGATGCGGAAGCGCTGACTTCGGCCCGCACGCAGTTGCACCAGCGCTTCCTCGCGACGCTCACCGCCGGCGCGCCGCTGGCCACGCCGGTCGCGCGCCGTGTGATCCTCTTCGGCATGACCCACGTGCCGATGCAGACACTGCAGGCGCTGGCCGCGCTGTCGGCCCACACCCAGGTGTTGATGGCCATCCCCAACCCGAGCCGCTATCACTGGGCCGACATCATCGAGGGGCGCGAGCTGCTGCGCATGGAGCGCCGCCGCCAGCCACTGCGCGGGGCGCGCGATCTGGCGTCGGTGCCGCTGGAAGAGATGCACGCACACGGTCACCCACTGCTGGCCGCCTGGGGCCGGCAGGGCCGCGACTTCGTGCGCCAGCTCGACGCCTTCGACGACGTGGCGGTGGCGCAGCAACGCTTCGGCAACAGCAAGATCGACCTGTTCGACGACGCGCCCGCCACGACGCTGCTGCAGCAGGTGCAGGCGAACATCCGCGACCTGGTGCCGCTGCACGAGCATCCGCACACACCGGTCGATGCCGACGACCGCTCGGTCGTGTTCCACGTTGCGCACAGCGCGCAGCGCGAGGTCGAGATACTGCATGACCAGCTGCTTTCGCTGCTCGCTGCGCCACCCGGTGACGCGCCGCTGCAGCCGCGCGACATCGTTGTCATGGTGCCCGACATCGCCGCGTTCGCACCGGCGATCCGCTCCGTCTTCGGCCAGTACCCGCGCAGCGACGCGCGCTTCATCCCCTTCGACATCGCCGACCTGAACGAACGCGGCCACAACCCGCTGCTGGTCGCGCTCGAATGGCTGCTGCGCCTGCCGCAGCAGCGCGTTGGCCTCACCGAGATTCGCGACCTGCTCGACGTGCCGGCCGTCGCTGCGCGCTTCGGCATCGCGGCCGACGAACTGCCGCTGCTGGCGCGCTGGATGGAAGGTGCCGGCGCGCGATGGGGCCTGAACCTGGCGCACCGGTCTGCCCTCGGGCTCGATGCCTGCGGCGAGCAGAACACCTGGCGCTTCGGCCTCCAGCGGATGATGCTGGGTTACTCCAACGGCGAGGCCGACGACGGCGCCTTCGACGGCATCGAGCCCTATGCCGAAATCGGCGGGCTCGAGGCCTCGGTGGCCGGCGCGCTGGCCGACCTGCTGGACGCGCTCACCGCCTGGTGGGCGCAGACCGCCGACGACGCCACGCCTGCGGCCTGGGCCGAGCGCGCCCGCGCCTTGCTCGCCGCCTTCATGGCGCCGACCGACGAGCGCGAGCGCCTGGCCCTGGCCGCTGCACAAGACGCGCTCGGCGCCTGGCTCGAAGCCTGCGACAGCGCCGACTTCGACGAACCGGTGCCGCTGGCCGTGCTGCGCGAAGCCTGGCTCGAAGGCATCGACGAGCCCGGTCTGAGCCGCCGCTTCCGCGCCGGCGGCGTCACCTTCTGCACGCTGCTGCCGATGCGTGCCGTGCCTTTCGAGGTCGTCTGCCTGCTGGGCATGAACGACGGCGACTACCCGCGCAGCAGCCCGCGCAGCGACTTCGACCTGATGGGCCTGCCCGGCCAGCGCCGACCTGGCGACCGCTCGCGCCGCGATGACGATCGGCAGCTGATGCTCGAGGCGCTGCTGTCGGCGCGCCGCGTGCTCTACGTCAGCTGGACCGGCCGCAGCGTGCGCGACAACAGCGAGCAGCCGCCGTCGGTGCTGGTGTCGCAGCTGCGCGATTACCTGGAGGCCGGGTGGCACGAGGACGTGGTCGAGGCGCGCACCACCGAGCATCCGCTGCAGCCGTTCAGCCGCCGCTACTTCGAGATGAACGATGTCGATGCCGACGACGTCGCCCCGCTCTTCACCCACGCGCGCGAATGGCGCGGGGCGCATGAGGCGACAGCCGAACCCGACGCGCGCGATGCGGTGTGGCCCGACGGCGCGCCTGCTGCCGTCGACACGTCCGTACCGATCACGCTGTCCGCCCTCACCAGTTTCCTCAAGAATCCGGTGAAGGACTTCTTCCGCCGCCAGCTCGCCGTCGTCTTCGGCGACGGCGAGGAGGTGATGGAAGACCACGAGACCTTCGCGCTCGATGGCCTCATGCACTGGGGCCTTCTCGACGAATCGCTGGATGCGCTCGACGACGCCGACACGCCGGATGTCGCGGCGTCGCTCGATCGCCGCATCGATGCCCAACTCGCGCGCATCCGCCGCAGCGGCCGCCTGCCCATGGCCGAACTGGGAGAGCGCGCCGAGCGCGAACTGGCCAGCGCCCTGCGGCCGATGCTGTCGCGCTGGCGCGCCTTGCACCATGACTATTCGATCGCCGGCGTGAAGGAGCCGCTTCGCTTCGAGCACGAAGGCCTGGTGCTGGACGACTGGCTCGACGGGCTGCGGCTCTCGTCGATGGACTCCGGCGCGCCGGTATGGCTGTCGCTGCAGGCCAGCCGACTCGCCACTGACAAAGGCGCGCCGCGCGTCGACAAGCTGATCGGTGCGTGGATCCACGCGCTGGTCGGCAGCGCCTGTGGCGTGCCGGTGCAGGGCGTGCTCGTCGGGCGCGATGCGACGCTCACCGTGCAGGCCATGCCTGCCGACCGTGCGATGGCGACGCTGCGCGACCTGCTCGACGCCTGGCGCGAAGGCATGGGCCAGCCGCTGCCGGCGGCGCCGCTCACGGCCCTCGCGTTCCTCGACGGCGGCAAGCCCGAGTCCGCCTATGAGGGCGGCATGTTCCTCGACGGCGAGGGCCGCGAAGCTTGCCTCGCGCGCGTGTTCCCGGACTTCGAAACGCTGGCGGCCGATGGTCGCTTCGAGGAGTTCGCGGAAGTCCTCTACGGGCCGTTGCGCGACTGGGCGGCCACGCATGTGGCGGTCGAGATGCACGCCGCCCTGGCGGAAGGGGCGGGGGCATGAGCGAACACCTCGATCCGCTGACCCTCCCGCTGTGGGGCAGCCGCCTCATCGAGGCCAGCGCCGGCACCGGCAAGACCTGGACCATCGCCGCCCTCTACCTGCGGCTGGTGCTGGGCCATGGCGAGGCCGATGCTGACGGCACATCGACCGGGTACATGCGCCCGCTGGTGCCGTCCGAAATCCTTGTGATGACCTTCACTCGGGCTGCCACGCGCGAGCTGTCGGACCGAATCCGCGCGCGCCTGCTGCAGGCCGCGCGTTGCTTCCGCGGCGAGGCGGTGGTCCACGATGGCGACGCCTTCCTGCGCGGCCTGATCGATGCCTATGCCGACGGCGCACCCCGCCAGTCGGCCGCCTGGCGCCTCGCCATGGCCGCCGAGAGCATGGACGACGCGGCCGTCCACACCATCGACGCCTGGTGCCAGCGCATGCTGCGCGAACATGCCTTCGACAGCGGGTGCCTGTTCGACGAGGAGCTGACCAGCAACGAGCGCGCGATGCTCGACGAGGCCGCGCAGGACTACTGGCGCCAGCAGCTCTACCCGCTGTCGGGCGAGCTGCTCGACGCGGCGCTGTCCGTTTGGGGCAGCGTCGAGGTGCTCGCCAAAGACGCGCGTGCGCTGATTGGCCAGACGCTGCCGGCGGATGCCGGGCAGGGCGCGTTGGGCGCCTTGATCGATGACACGCTGGCCGCGCGCCACACGGAACTCGCAGCGCTCAAGCTCGGCTGGGATCAGCGCGCGCAGGCGATGCAGGGCTGGATCGACGCGCAGATGGCGCGCAAGCCGTGCGCCTTCGACGGCCGCCGCATGGCGCCGAAGAACTACACCGGCTGGTTGAAGGCGCTGGCCGCGTGGGCCGACGACCCGCACGCGGACATGCCCGAGCTCAAGACCGGCCGCACCCGCTTTACGCCCGATGGCATGCACGGCGCGCTCAAGGCCGGCGGCAGCATCGACCTGCCCGAAGACTTCGCGGCCTTCGAGCAGTTGATGGTCGCACTCGATGCGCTGCCCCCCATCGACACGGCGCTGCGCCTGCACGCCGCCGCACAGATCGCGCAACGGTTGGCCGAGCTCAAGCGCCAGTCGGGCAGCTTCGGCTTCGCCGACATGCTGCAGCGCCTGGACGATGCGCTCGACCCCGAGCGCAACGGCGAGGCCGCGCTGAGGCTGCGCACGCGCATGCTGGCGCAGTACCCGGTCGCGCTGATCGACGAGTTCCAGGACACCTCGCCGGTGCAGTCGCGCATCTTCGACCGGCTCTACCGCATCAAGGCGAACGAGCCGTCGAGCGGCCTGCTGCTCATCGGCGACCCTAAGCAGTCGATCTACGGCTTCCGCGGCGCCGACATCCACAGCTACCTGCAGGCGCGCCGCGCCACCGAAGGCCGGCACTACATGCTGGGCACCAACCACCGCTCGACCGCGTCGGTGGTGGCGGCCGTGAACCACCTGCTGGCGCACCCGGAGCGGCGTGACGGCGAAGGCGCCTTTATGTACCGCAGTGGTGCCGAGAACAACCCCTTGCCCTTCGCGCCGGTCGAGGCGCGGGGGCGGGAGGAAGCCTTCGTCAGTGCGGCGGGCGCCGAGCCGGCGGTGACGCTCGCGCTCGACGCCACGCTGCTCAATGCCGAGACCAGTCGGCGCCACTTCGCGGCGCGCTGCGCCGAGCGCATCGTCGTGCTGCTGAACGATCCGGAAGCCGGCTTCGCGGAGGCGGGCAAGCCTTTCGTGCGACTGCGCCCGGCCGACGTCGCGGTGCTGGTGCGCACCGGCAAGGAAGCCGCCGCCGTTCAGCGTGAGTTGCGCCGCCGCCGTGTCGCCTCGGTCTATCTCTCGGACAAGGACTCGGTCTTTGCCAGCCCCGAAGCGCAGGACCTGCTGCACTGGCTGCGCGCCGTCGCCGAACCGCTGGACGTCCGCCTGGCGCGCGCGGCCTTCGCGACGCGCACCGTCGGCCTGTCGATCGACGAGCTGCGCGTGCTCGCGCGCGACGACGAAGCCTTCGACGCGCGCAGCGAGCAACTGCGCCAACTTCACGGCATCTGGCAGCAGCAGGGCGTGCTCACCATGCTGCGCCGCACGCTGCACCTGCTGCAGTTGCCGACGCGCTGGCTCGGCGGTGCGGCCGATGGCGAACGCCGCCTCACCAACTTCCTGCACCTGGCCGAGCTGTTGCAGGCGGCCAGCGGCCAGCTCGACGGCGAGCAGGCGCTGGTGCGCTGGCTGGCCGACCAGGTGCGCGGCGATGCAGCCGGTGGGGACGAGCAGATCGTGCGACTGGAAAGCGACGCGGACCTGGTGAAGGTGGTGACGGTGCACAAGTCCAAGGGCCTCGAGTACCCGCTGGTGTTCCTGCCCTTCGCCAGCGGCTTCCGCGGCGTGAAGAAGGCCGGCACCTCGCACCTGAACCTGGCGGACGACGAAGGCCAACGCACGCTGCATCTGCACCTGAGCGATGCCCACATCGCCGAGGCCGACAAGGAGCGCCAGCGCGAAGACCTGCGCCTGCTGTACGTCGCGCTCACGCGGGCACGGCATGCGGTGTGGGTCGGCCTGGCGGCGCTGAAGGAAGGCAATGCCAGTGCGCCGACCCTGCACCGCAGCGCCATCGGCTACGTGCTCCGCGGCACGGAAGAGGTGTTGCCCGAACAGCTCATGGCGCGCATCCATGACGTGGTGCAGCCTTGCGCCGACATCGCGCTGGTGCCGGCCGACGACATGGCCCGCCTCGGCACCACGCCCTTGCAACCGCGCGGCGAGCCCATCGCATTGCGGGAGATGACGCCGTACGACGCGGCGTTCGACCGGCGCTGGTCCATCGGCAGCTTCTCGGCGCTGGTGCGCACGCTGTCGGCTGTATCACCGATCTCGGGCGCGCTGGCCTCGAGCGTGGCTGCGGTCCGCAACGACGAGCCGGGCGATGCGGTCGATGGCGACACCGCTGCGACGCTGTCGCGCGCAGCGGTGGCGCTCGTCGACGCGCCCTGGCATCGCTTCCCGCGCGGCGCGTTCGCCGGCAACTTCCTGCACGACCAGCTCGAATGGCTGGCGACCGAGGGCTTCGACCTCGCGGCCTCGGCCGAGCGCCAGCAACAACTGCTGCGCCGCTGCGAACGCCAGGGCTGGGCCGAGCGCGCGCCCGACGTGCTGGCGTGGTTGCTGCGCGTGCTGCAGTCGCCGCTGCCGCCGGTTGGCGCGGCGCTCGACGCGCTCGCGGTCACCGTGCCCGAGATGGAGTTCTGGCTGCCCGCGCAGACCTTGGCCGCCACGCAGATCGACGCGCTGTGCCGCCAGCACCTGCTGGGTGGCCGCGATCGGCCGATGCTGCCGGAGCGCGAACTGCACGGCATGCTGATGGGCTTCGCCGACATCGTGTTCGAGCACGGCGGTCGCTACTGGGTGCTCGACCACAAGTCGAACCACCTCGGCGGCAGCGATGCCGACTACGACCGCGACGCGCTGGAAGGCGCGATGGCCGCGCACCGCTACGACGTGCAGGCCGCGATCTATCTGCTCGCCCTGCACCGCCTTTTGCGCAGCCGACTGGGCGCCGCCTACGACCCGGCGGCGCAACTCGGTGGCGCGGTCTTCCTGTTTCTGCGCGGCATCGACGGTCCGGAACACGGTTGCTACCACGTGCCGCCGGTGCTGCCGATGCTCGACGCACTCGACCGCCTGCTCGGCGCCACCTTGTAAGGCATTGCATGACGGCGCCATCGACGCACACCCTCCCGACGAGACCCTTGCTCGTCATGCTGCGGCAGTGGGCCGAATCCGGCTGGCTGCGCCGCCTCGACGCGGCCTTTGCCGGCTTTTTGAACGAGCGCGCTCCGGAGGCTCCCGACGAGGTGCTGTTGGCCGGTGCACTGGTCGCGCACATGGAAGGCCGTGGCCATGCCTGCCTGCTGCTCGACGAACTGCTGGACGACGCCGACGCTTTGCTGGGCTGGCCCGCCGATGCAGCGGCGGCGCTACAGGCAGCCTTGTCCGATGTGCCTGCGGACGCCGACGCTTGGCGCGCGGCGCTGCAGGCGAGCCCGCTGGTCGCCACGGTCGATATGCGCGGCGCTCTGCGGGCCGGTGCGCCGCTCGTGCTGCACGAAGGGCGCCTGTATCTGCGTCGCTACTGGGACTACGAGCGGCGCGTCGCGCAGCAGGTGCTGGCGCGTGGCGTTGCACCGATGCCCGTCGACACCTCGGCCGTGCGCGAGCATCTCGACCTGCTGTTCCCTGCGGCAACTGGTGGTGACGACGTCGCACCGCCGATCGACTGGCAGAAGGCCGCCTGCGGCCTCGCGCTGCGCGGCCGCTTCTCGATCATCACGGGTGGCCCCGGAACCGGCAAGACGTACACCGCCGCGCGCCTGCTGGCCTTGCTCTTCGCGATGGACGCCAGCCCCGAGCGCCTGCGCGTGATGCTGGCCGCGCCCACCGGAAAGGCAGCGGCGCGGCTCAAGCAATCCATCGATGCGGCGCTCGGCGAACTCAATGACCAGGTGGGCGACCGCCTGCCGCTCGACGAGCTGGCTTCGCACATCCAGCCGGCCCGCACGCTGCATTCGCTGCTCGGCGCACGGCCGGACACGCGGCGCTTCCGCTTCGACGCGGCGCATCCGCTGGAGGTCGACGTGCTGATCGTCGACGAGGCCTCGATGATCCACCTCGAGATGATGGCCGCGCTGCTCGAAGCGCTGCCGCCGATGGCGCGCGTGATCTTCCTGGGCGACAAGGACCAGCTCGCCTCGGTCGAGGCCGGTGCCGTGCTGGGCGACCTGTGCCGTGGTGCCGAGGCCGGTCGCTACCGACCGGAGACGCTCGCCTACCTCGAAGCGGCCACCGGCCAGCGCGTGCCCGATGCGTTTGCCGGTGATGGTCCACCGCTGGCCCAACAGACCGTCATGCTGCGCGAGAGCCGCCGTTTCGGCGGGCCGATCGGGCAGCTCGCGACGGCGGTGAATCAAGGCGATTCACGATCAGCGGTCGCGTTGCTTCATACCGACCGAAGCGGTGCGCTGGCCTGGCTCGATGCGCCATCGCCAACCGACGTCGTTGCGCTCGCACTGCGAGGCCGCGACGGTGCGCCGGGCGGCTTCGGCGGCTATCTGAAAGCGCTGCGTGCGCGACCGGTGGCCGGCGATGCGCAGGCCCACGCCGACTGGGTGCTGGTTGTGCTCACCGCTTTCGAGCGCTTCCGCCTGCTGTGTGCCGTGCGCCAGGGCGAGTGGGGCGCCGAAGGCCTGAATGCCGCCATCGAACGCGCGATGGTGGCCGACGGCTCGCTCGTCAAGCGCGGCGCCTGGTACGAGGGCCGGCCGGTGATGGTCACGCGCAACGATGCGGCGGTGGGTGTCTTCAACGGCGACATCGGCATCACGCTGCCGCCGGCCACGCCCAACGCGCCGCTGCGTGCGTACTTCCTCGACGGCAACACCGCGCGCTCGGTCGGCGTGAGCCGGCTGGCCTCGGTCGAGACGGCCTTCGCGATGACGGTGCACAAGTCGCAGGGCAGCGAGTTCGAGCACACGGTGCTGGTGCTGCCGCGCGATGCAGGCCCCGTGTTGACACGAGAGCTGGTCTACACCGGCATCACCCGCGCGCGCAGGGCTTTCACGCTGGTCACGCCGCGCGCGCCGGCCTTCGGCGAAGCGCTGGCACAGCGCACGCAGCGTGCGAGCGGGCTGCTGTCGCTGCTCGACCGTTGAGGCGCCGGCGCCGGGCGCTCACCGCAGTTTTCCATTGAGATAGGGTTCAGGGTCGACCGCCGTGCCGTCCTTGCGAATCTCGAAGTGCAGCTTGACGCGGTCGCTGTCGCTGCGCCCCATTTCCGCGATCTTCTGGCCCTGCCGAACGATCTGGTTCTCCTTCACCGCGATCGCCTGGTTGTGGGCGTAGGCGGTGAGGAAGGTCTCGTTGTGCTTGACGATCACCATGTTGCCGTAGCCGCGCAGCTGGCTGCCGACAAAGACCACGCGACCGTCGGCCGAGGCGATCACCGGGTCGCCCGGGTTGCCGGCGATATCCAGGCCCTTGTTGCGCTTGCCGTCGTAGCGCGACAACGTCGCGCCAGCCGCGGGGCGGATGAAGAGGGCTTTGGGCTGCGCGGGCGTCGCACTGGTGCCGGGTTTGCCGGTGCCCGGCGTCGGTCCGGTGGTGGTGCAGGCCAGCAGGGCGAAGACGGCGCCGACCGCGGCGGTGCTGCGCAGGGCGAGGAGGGAAAAGTTGGAACGTGGCATGGCGCGTGTTGGAGCGAAAGGGTTACAGCGGGGTTCCCGAGGCGGCGGCGGCTGGCGCCACCATGCGCTGCAGCAGCGGCTGGCGCGCCAGCACCGCGTCGCGCGGACCGATGTCGATCACGCGGCCTGCCTCCATGAGCAGCACCGTGTCGAAGCGGTCGAGCAGGCTCAGCCGGTGGATGGAAGCGATCACGCAGGCTTCGGGAAACGCCGCGGCGATGCGTTCGAGCACCCGCGCCTCGGTGCCGGCGTCGAGCGCGCTGGTGGGTTCGTCGAGCAGCAGCAGCGTGCTGCCCTCGGCCGCCAGCACGCCGCGCGCCAGGCACAGGCGCTGGCGCTGGCCGCCCGACAGGTTGAAGCCGCGCTCGGACAGTGGCGAGTCGAGGCTGCTCTTGTTGGCCGCGAGCACCTCGTCGAAGGCGCTGGCGTACAGCGCGGCCTCGATGCGTTCATCGCTGCAGGGGCGACCGAAGCTCAGGTTCTCGCGCACGCTGGCTTCGAACACTTCGGTTTCCTGCGGGATCAGGGTGGCGATCTGCCGCAGACGCCCCCATTCGGCCGCCTGCCCATCGAAGGCCAGCGCGCCGGCCTGCGGTGCGTACAGGCCTGCGAGCAGCCGCAGCAGCGTGCTCTTGCCGCCGCCGCTGGGCCCGACCAGCGCGATGCGCTGGCCGCGCCGCAGCGCGATCGAAACGTGGTGCAGGCCACTGCGCACGGTCTCGCCCGCGGCGGGCTCGCCACGCCGCGCGTAGTCCCAGCTCAGGCCGGTCACGTCCAGCTGTTGCCAGCGCGTGGCCGCATCGATGTGCTCGTGCACCGGCACCTGCTCGGGTGGCGTGGTCAACGCCGGGCCGGTGGGCGCGGCCCAGATCGGCGCGGCGCTGCCGTAGTCGGTGTGCATGCGCGCGAAGGACTGGAAGTTGGCCGCCATCGACGACACCACCCCGGCCGCCTGCTGCGCGTACTGGTAGATCATGAAGACCGATCCCAGCATCACCGCCTGCCCCGGCGCGCGCGACTGCCACACGTACAGCACGACCAAGCCCCAGGTCAGCATCAGGCCGAGCATGTCGACCACGAACCACTTGCCCTCGTTGAGCACCACGGTGCGCTTGAGCGGCACCGAAATGGCGGCCATGCGCGCGCGCAGCAGCAGGCGCGACGCGCCCTGCAGCCGCAGCCCGATCACGGTCGAGGCGTTGCCGATGAAGTCGAGCAGCGCCGCCACGTAGCGGCGGTCGGCATCGTTCTCGGCGCGGGCCAATCGCATCAGTGCCTTGTCGATGCGCAGGATGATCAGCCCGATCAGCAGATAGCCGACCAGCGCGGTGGCGCCGCTGGCGCGCGACAGCAGCGTCAACGCCACCAGCGGCCCTACGACGCTCACCACGTTCGACAGCCAGATGAACTGGTTCTGCGCGAAATCCGAGAGGGCGCGGCTGGCCTGGTGCACGCGATGCTGAAGCTCGCCGGAATGGTGGCCGTCGTGCCAGACCAGCGGTGCCGCGGCCAGCCGCGTGTAGAGCTGGTCGGCCAGCGATTCGCGCACCCGCACGCCGACGTTGCGTTCCAGGATGCGGCCCGGTCCGTGCAGCATCCAGGACACGAGATAGACGCCGGTCAGCAGGGCGATCCAGCCGCCGGCGCCGCGCAGGTTGCCGCGCTGCAGCGCGTTGATCGCCTGGCCGGCGAGGACGGGCAGCGTGAGCTTGATCAGCAGCGAAGCGGTAAGCAGCCCGGTCGCGCCCAGCAGCTGCCCGCGCGCGCCTTCCGCGAAGCGCCACAGCGCGGCATAGAGTTCGCGGACCGCGTTGCCGGGGGTCTCTGTCATCCGTGGCAAATCGCTTTCGCTATTTGACGGGGATGACGGTGGCGCGGTCGACCGGCACGGCCGTCACGCTGTTCTGCGGCGAGCCTTCGATCAGGCGGTCGGAGTAGCTCAGGTAGATCAGCGTGTTGCGCTTGACATCGACCATGCGCACCACGCGCAGGCGCTTGAACATGATCGACTGGCGCTCGCTGAAGATCTCGTCGCGCTTCTTCAGCGGTTCGACAAAGCTCACCGGGCCGACCTGCCGGCAGGCGATCGACGCTTCGGCCTTGTCCTCTGCCAGGCCGAGCGCGCCCGACACACCGCCGGTCTTGGCGCGCGAGACATAGCACGTCACGCCGTTGACCTTCGGGTCGTCGTAGGCTTCGATGACGATCTTGTGGTCGGGTCCGATCAGCTTGAAGACGGTGTCGACTTCGCCGACTTGTTCGGCCGCTGCGGCGCTGGCCGCGATGGCAGCGAGCAGGAGAATGGCGATGCGTTGCTTCATGCGATGACCTTCAAACGATGTCGAGCGTGTGGACGCGCTCGAAGCTGCCGCGCTGGCGGTCTTCGAAATAGAGGCGAAGGGTTTCGCGCACAGTGCGAAAGGCGATTTCGTCCCAGGGAATCTCCGCCTCGGTGAAAAGCTTCGCCTCGATGGTTTCATGACCGGGGTCGAACACGTCGTCGAGCAGCCGGGCGCGGTAGAACATGTGCACCTGGCCGACGCGGATCACGCTCATCACCGCGAACAGGCCTTCCATCTCGAAATGGGCGCCGGCTTCTTCGTCGGTCTCGCGCGCAGCGCCTTGCGCCGTGCTCTCGTTCAACTCCATGAAGCCGGCCGGCAGCGTCCACTTGCCCCATCGCGGTTCGATGTTGCGCTTGCACAGCAGCACGCGGTCGCCCAGCACGGGGATGGTGCCCACCACGTTCACCGGGTTCTCGTAGTGGATGGTGTGGCAAGCCGGGCACACGGCGCGCTGGCGCGTGTCGCCGTCGTCCGGCACGCGGTAGACCACGGCGGCGCCGCAGTTCTTGCAGTGTTTGATGGGGAGGTGGACGACCGACATCGACTAGGCGATCTTCACGGTCAGCGTGGGCAGGCCAACGACGGTGCCGACCAGCGTGTCACCGGCCACCACCGCGCCGACGCCTTCGGGCGTGCCGGTCATGATCAGGTCGCCGGGCTGCAGCTCCCAGGCGGCCGACAGATGCTCGATGGTCTCGCCGATGTTCCAGATCAGCTTGCTCACCGTGCTGCGCTGGCGGTCTTCGCCGTTCACCTGCAGGGCGATCTCGGCATTGGGGGCGTCGCCAGCGGCGGCCACCGGCACGATCGGGCCGATGGGCGCGCTCTGCTCGAAGCTCTTGCCGATGTCCCAGGGACGGCCCTGCTTCTTCATCTCGCCCTGCAGGTCGCGGCGGGTCATGTCCAGGCCCACGGCGTAGCCGAAGATGTGCTTGTGCGCGTCGGCCGCCAAGATATTCTTGCCGCCGGTGCCGATGGCCACCACCAGTTCGATCTCGTGGTGCAGGTTCTTCGTGAGCGTGGGGTAGGCCATGGTGCCGGTCTCGCCGGCATCGACCACGACCACCGCGTCGGCGGGTTTCATGAAGAAGAAGGGCGGCTCGCGACCGGTGAAGCCCATTTCCTTCGCGTGATCTTCGTAGTTGCGGCCCACGCAGTAGATGCGATGCACCGGGAAGCGGGCCGGCTGGCCGACGACAGGAATGCTGACCACGGCAGGCGCAGGGAAAACGTACTCGGAAGCCATTGCTTGTTCGTCCTTTTGAAGCGAGAACGGCAGTTTGCCAGAGGTGCGCATGGGGTGTGGCTCGCGCTATGCTCGTCGGATGATGAAGCTGCACAACTACTTCCGCTCCTCCGCCTCTTACCGGGTGCGCATCGCGCTGAACATCAAGGGCCTGGCCTACGACTATGTGCCGGTGCACATCGCGCGCGGCGAGCACCACCAGCCGCCGTTCGCGGACATCGCGCCCGAGCAGCTGGTGCCCTTGCTGGAAGAAGACGAATCGTCGGGCGGCGAGCGCATCTCGCAGTCGATGGCGATCATCGAATACCTCGACGAGACCCATCCCGAGCCGGCGCTGCTGCCGCACGACGCGGTGGGCCGTGCGCGCGTGCGGGCGCTGTCCCAGATCGTCGCGTGCGAGATCCATCCGATCAACAACCTGCGTGTGCTCAAGTACCTGGTGAAGGATCTCAAGCTCGACGAGGCCGCCAAGAACGCCTGGTACCGCCACTGGGTGCGCGAAGGTCTGGAGGCGTTCGAGCGGCAGCTGGCCGAGCAGCCCGCAGGCATCTATTGCTACGGCAACACGCTCACCATGGCCGACTGCTGCCTGGTTCCGCAGATCTTCAACGCGCAGCGTTTCGATGCCGACCTGAGCGGCCTGCCGCGCACCATGGCGGCCTACGAAGCCGCGATGCAGACCGATGCCGTGCAGCGCGCCCAACCGGCCCGTTGCCCGGACGCCGAGCGTTGATGCACGACTGGCTCGTGCCGGACTGGCCGGCGCCGACGAATGTCCGCGCCGTGTGCACCACCCGCGCCGGCGGCGTGTCACAGGGCGCGTTCGGTGCGCTCAATCTCGGCGGACACGTCGGCGACGATCTCGACAATGTCCGGACCAACCGCGCGGTGATGCAAGCCGCCATTGGACTTCGTCCTGTTTTCCTGCAGCAGGTGCATGGCACCGACCTGTTGGCTCTGGATGCGAACACGCCCGACGGTGCGGTGGCCGACGCTTGCACCACCGCCAGTTCCGACGTGGCCTGCACGATCATGGTCGCCGACTGTCTGCCCGTGCTCTTCACCGACGCTCAAGGACGACGCGTCGCCGCCGCACATGCCGGCTGGCGCGGGTTGGCGGCTGGTGTGCTGGAGCGCAGCGTCGCCGCCTTCGGCGACGAGCGGCCGATGGCCTGGCTCGGGCCGTGCATCGGGCCGAGCGCCTTCGAGGTGGGCGATGAGGTCAAGGCGGCTTTCGTGGCGCAATGCGTCGGCGCGGCAGCTTGCTTTCGGCCCGGTCCGGCGCCCGGCAAGTGGTGGGCCGACCTGGCGGGGCTCGCGCGTCGGCGGCTGCGTGCCGCGGGCGTCGACAGCCTGCACGGCAACGACGGCAGCGGCGTCTGGTGCACCGTGAGCAATCCGTTACGTTTTTTCTCGCACCGGCGCGACGGCGTCAGCGGGCGTTTCGCCGCCTGTATCTGGCGCCGTTGACGCCTGTGTGGCCGGCGCTGCGTCATGGGCCGCACGCCGCGCCGCGTCCCTGGCTTCGGCTTCACGCTCCTTCAGCACACGCCTTCGTGCGGGCGTGTTCATCAGGTAAACCACCAGGGACAACGGCAGCACGCCGTAGAGTAGAAAGGTGAAGACGGCCCCGAGCACCGTACCCGTGGTGTTGGTGGCCTCGGCCACGGCCATCATCAGGGTGACGTAGAGCCAGGCGATGATGACGATGTACATGGGTAGGTGCGTGGCTGAACAGGTTCAATGAGCGGCGCGCGTTGTGAGCGCCGGATGAATGCAGGATACTCAAAAGCAGCATCGACACGGCGAGGACCCAGGAGACACCATGACCGAACAAGCAGCCCCCCACGATGCCTTCGCCCCGTTTCAGCAGGCGCTCGGCCAAGGCTGGCGCAAGGCGCTCGAATCGTTCCAGTCGATGGGCGCCGCCGGCGGTGCACCGGAGATGCCTCGATTCACCTTCGCGCCCGACAAGCTCCAGGCCATCCAGTCCCAATACCTGGCCGATGCCGGCGCACTCTGGCGCGACGGACTGACCGCCAAGCCGGCGGCAGACCGGCGTTTCGCCGGCGAGGCCTGGACGCAGAACCCGCTGTCCTCCTTCGCCGCGGCCGTGTACCTGCTCAACGCGCGCACGCTGTTGGGCATGGCCGAGGCGATCGAGGCCGACGCCAAGACCCGCGCCCGGCTGCGTTTCGCCATCGAGCAGTGGCTGGCCGCGTCGTCGCCTAGCAATTCGCTGGCCTTCAACGCCGAGGCGCAGCGCAAGGCGCTCGAGAGCCAGGGCGAGAGCATTGCCAAAGGCGTGCAGAACCTGGTGCACGACATCCAGCAGGGACACCTCAGCATGACCGACGAGAGCGCCTTCGAAGTGGGGCGCAACGTCGCCACCACCGAAGGTGCCGTGGTGTTCGAGAACGAGCTGTTCCAACTGCTCGAGTACAAACCGCTGACCGCCAAGGTCTACGAGCGGCCCTTCCTGCTGGTGCCGCCGTGCATCAACAAGTTCTACATCCTCGACCTGCAGCCGGAGAACTCGCTGATCCGCTTCGCGGTGGAGCAGGGGCACCGTGTGTTCGTGGTGAGCTGGCGCAATCCCGACGAGTCGATGCGCGACTTCACCTGGGACCGCTACATCGAAGACGCCGCAATCAAGGCCATTCATGTGGTGCAGGAGATCGCGGGCGAGGGCAAGGACAAGCGCATCAACGCGCTGGGTTTCTGCGTGGGCGGCACCATCCTCGGCACCGCGCTGTCGGTGCTGGCGGCGCGCGGCGAAAAGCCTGCGGCATCGGTCACGCTGCTTACCACGCTGCTCGACTTCTCCGACACCGGCATCCTCGACATCTTCATCGACGAGACGATGGTGCAGTACCGCGAGCAGCAGATGGGGCAAGGCGGCATGCTGCCTGGCTCCGACCTGGCATCGACCTTCAGCTTCCTGCGGCCGAACGACCTGGTCTGGAATTACGTGGTGGGCAACTACCTCAAGGGCGAGACGCCGCCGCCCTTCGACCTGCTCTACTGGAACAGCGATGCGACCAACCTGCCGGGGCCGTTCTACGCCTGGTACCTGCGCAACACCTACCTCGAGAACAAGCTGGCCACGCCGAATGCGCTGACGGTGTGTGGCGAGAAGATCGACCTCGGCCGCATCGACGTGCCGGCCTACATCTACGGCTCGCGCGAAGATCACATCGTGCCGATCGGCGGGGCTTATGCGTCCACGCAACTGCTCAAGGGCAAGCGTCGCTTCGTGATGGGCGCCTCGGGCCACATCGCCGGCGTGATCAATCCGCCGGTGAAGAAGAAGCGCAGTCACTGGATTCGCGAAGACGGCCAACTTCCGGCCACGCAGGCCGAATGGTTGACCGGCGCCGACGAGCATCCCGGCAGCTGGTGGACCGACTGGTCGCAGTGGCTCAAGACGCACGCCGGCAAACAGATCGCCGCTCCCAAGGCCTACGGCCGTGGCAAGCAGTACCACGCCAGCGAGCCCGCGCCGGGCCGCTACGTCAAGGCGAGGGCCTGAACATGTCGACCTCCCCCAGTCTTCGCGCACGACGTGTCGCTTCGCCAACCCCCTCACCGGGGGCCACACCGGCAGCCCGGCGAAGCCGGTTCTGCGGTGTGCCACGCACAGCCCGCTGAGCGCACGTCTCCCCAACCTTTTACTCACGCAACGGAGAATCTCCATGGAAGACATCGTCATCGTTTCCGCCGCGCGCACCGCCGTCGGCAAGTTCGGCGGCTCGCTCGCGGGCATCGCCGCCACCGACCTGGGCGCCACGGTCATCAAGGAAGTGCTGGCGCGCGCCGGGCTGCCGGCCGACGCCATCGGCGAAGTGATCATGGGCCAGGTGCTGGCCGCCGGCGCGGGTCAGAACCCGGCGCGTCAGGCATCGTTGAAGAGCGGCCTGGGCAAGGCGACGCCGGCACTCACGATCAACGCCGTGTGCGGTTCGGGCCTCAAGGCCGTGATGCTCGCGGCCCAGGCCGTGGGCACCGGCGACAGCGAGATCGTGATCGCAGGCGGCCAGGAGAACATGAGCCTGGCGCCGCACGTGCTGCCCAACTCGCGCAACGGGCAGCGCATGGGCGACTGGAAGCTGGTCGACACCATGATCGTCGACGGCCTGTGGGACGTGTACAACCAGTACCACATGGGCATCACGGCCGAGAACGTGGCCAAGCAATACAACATCGACCGCGCCGCGCAGGACGAACTCGCGCTCGGCAGCCAGACCAAGGCTGCCGCCGCGCAGGATGCCGGCAAGTTCAAGGACGAAATTGTCGGCGTCAGCATTCCGCAGAAAAAAGGCGACCCCCTGGTTTTCGACAAGGACGAGTTCATCAACCGCAAGTCGAGCGCTGAAGGCCTGGCCGCTCTGCGACCGGCTTTCGACAAGGCCGGCGGCGTGACGGCCGGCAACGCATCGGGCCTGAACGACGGCGCCGCCGCGGTGATGGTGATGACGGCCAAGAAGGCCGCGTCGTTGGGCCTCACTCCGCTCGGCCGCATCGCCAGCTATGCGACCGTCGGGCTCGACCCCGCCATCATGGGCATGGGCCCGGTGGGTGCGTCGCGCAAGGCGCTCGAGCGCGCCGGCTGGAAGGCCGCCGACCTCGACGTGCTGGAGATCAACGAGGCCTTCGCGGCCCAGGCCTGCGCGGTGAACCGCGAGATGGGCTGGGACGTGAGCAAGGTCAATGTGAACGGCGGCGCCATCGCCATCGGCCATCCGATCGGCGCGTCGGGCTGCCGCATTCTCGTCACGCTGCTGCACGAGATGAAGCGCCAGAACGCCAAGAAGGGCATCGCGTCGCTCTGCATCGGCGGCGGCATGGGCGTGGCGCTGACGATCGAGCGTTGAGCGCGCCTGCGGCAGGGCCAGCGCCCGCCATCGTCATCGACACGAACATCGTGCTCGACCTGCTGGTGTTCGACGACGCGCGCTGGGCGCCGCTGCGCGCCGCGTTGTCGGCCGGCGAACTGCACTGGCTGGCCACCGAGTCGATGCGCACGGAGCTCGCGCGCGTGCTGGGTTATCCGCTGATTGCGCGTCGTCTGCAGCGTGACGGCCGCGAGCCGTCTTCGGTGATGGCGGCCTTCGACGCCCAAGTGCATCGCTTCATGCCAATGCCGACGCGTGCGTGCTTCGTTTGCAAGGACGCCGACGACCAGGTTTTCATCGACCTGGCGGCGGCACACCGGGCGCGGTTGCTCAGCAAGGACCGCGCGGTCTTGTCGATGCGCAAGCGGCTGGGGACGCTGGGCGTGACGGTGGCCGAGGACTTCGTCGCTGCGTGAGCGCGCGTCGGCTCACTCGCTTCGCGCGCCGTACCAGCGCGCCAGCAGGAGCGCCGACGCCCGCACACGTTGCGTGTCCCGCCCCCAGCGCCGGCCGGAAGGCAGATGCCGCAGCCATCGCATGCGCCGTGCGGCGTGGGCGATGCGCTCGCGCACGGCGTCGCTGGCGTCGGCCTGTACGGCGTGCCAGTGTTCCGCCGCGGTCTGCGGTGCTGCGGCGCGGACCAGCATCGCGGTCGAGTGCAGGTAGCTGAGCCAGTCGCGCACCTGGCATTCGGCCAGGCCCAGGGCCGCGCCGGGGTCGTCCTCGAAATCGATGTAGCCGATCACGCCGTCGGGGCAGTGCACCAGATTGCGGTCGAAGGCCTGGCTCAGGTAGGTGTCGCGTGCGTGCACCGTGGCGATGGCGTTCAAGCCTTCGCGCCATGCCGCCAGCAGCGATGCGGGGCCGGCGGCGGCGGCCTGGTCGAGGCGCTCCAGCACCGACACCGTGGCGCGGCCCTGGCCGAGGTCGGACATCAACAGGCCGCCGGGTTGCTCTGCCAGCAAGACGGGCACGCGCAGGCCCGCTTCGCCCAATTCGCGCAGCCGGCGCGCCTCGATCAGGATGGCCTCCGCACCGCCGGGGTTCGGCACCGGCCGGAGCGCGTCGAGGCGCAGCGCGCCCGCGATCACTGCCAGCAGGCGGTAGCGCCATTTGCCGTGGCGCGGACCGGCTTTCTTAAGCCATACACGTTCGTTGCCAAGTCGGTGGCTGGCCACGGTCTGGCCCTGCTTGGGCAGCATGCGGCGCAGCAGTTCGGCGTAGTCGCCCGGCTGAGGCTCCCGCTCGTCGAGCGGCGCAGGCGCCGAGGCCGCGCCCTTGCGCATCTGGATGCGCGTCGATCCGCTGCCGGTGCCGCGTCGCAGGGGGTTCATGCGGCCAGTGCGTGATCCACGGGCTCGGGGAGGTCCTGCGCCATCGGCTGGAAGCTCTGCGCGTCCGCCAGCGGCCAGTACATGCGGAAGACCGTGTGCTGATGGTCCAGCGGACCAAGCAGCGCGCCGGGACGCACCTGCATGATCAGGTTGCTCAGCAGGCGGACCTCGGTGTCGGAGATGCGCCGGACGATGTGGTGCGCGGTGATCTGCTGCGGATGGTCGAGGCCGGCGGCCTGCACCAGCTCCTGCAGGGCATGCAGCGTGCTGCGGTGGAAGTTGCGCACCCGGTCGGCCTTGTCGGGCACGACCAGCGCCTGTTGGCGCACCGGGTCTTGCGTGGTCACGCCGGTGGGACAATGGCCGGTGTGACAGCTTTGTGCCTGGATGCAGCCCAGCGCCATCATGAAACCGCGTCCCGCGTTGCACCAGTCGGCGCCCAGCGCCATCATCCGCGCCAGGTCGAAGGCGGTGATCACCTTGCCGGCACAACCGATCTTGACGCGGCTGCGCAGGCCCACACCCACCAGCGTGTTGTGCACCAGCAGCAGGCCTTCCTGCAGCGGCGCGCCGACGTGGTCGATGAACTCGACCGGTGCCGCGCCGGTGCCGCCCTCGGCCCCGTCGACCACGATGAAGTCGGGCGTGATGCCGGTCGCCAGCATCGCCTTGACGATGGCGAACCATTCCCAAGGGTGGCCGATGCAGAGCTTGAAGCCGGTCGGCTTGCCGCCCGACAGCTCGCGCAGCTTGGCGACGAAATGCATCATCTCGACCGGCGTCGAGAAGGCGCTGTGCGATGAAGGCGAAATGCAGTCGATACCGACCGGCACACCGCGCGCCGCCGAAATTTCAGCTGTCACTTTCGGCCCCGGAAGCACGCCACCGTGACCCGGCTTGGCGCCCTGGCTCAGCTTGATCTCGATCATCTTCACCTGCGGGTCACGTGCGTTCACGACGAAGCGGTCGTCGCTGAAGCTGCCATCGTCGTTGCGGCAACCGAAGTAGCCCGAGCCGATTTCCCAGATCAGGTCGCCGCCATGCACCCGGTGGTGCTGCGAGATCGAGCCTTCGCCGGTGTCGTGCGCGAAGCCGCCCATCTTGGCGCCCTTGTTGAGCGCCAGCACCGCGTTGGCCGACAGCGCGCCGAAGCTCATCGCCGAGATATTGAACACGCTGGCGCTGTAGGGCTGCGTGCAGGTGAAACCCGATGGCGTCGCCGGATTCGGCGTGCCGCCGATGACGATGCGAAAGTCGTGGTCGGCCAGCGTCGTCGGCTGCATCGAATGGTTGATCCACTCGTAGCCGGAAAGCGTGACGTTGAGTTGCGTGCCGAAGGGGCGGTTGTCCGGCTCGCCCTTGGCGCGCTGGTACACCAACGAGCGTTGGGCGCGCGAGAAGGGCGCGGCTTCGCTGTCGCTCTCGATGAAGTACTGGCGCATCTCCGGGCGGATGTATTCCAGCAGGAAGCGCAGGTGGCCGATGACCGGGTAGTTGCGCAGGATGGCATGGCGCTCCTGCCGGAGGTCATGCAGACCGACGCCGGTCAACGCGGCGAAAAGTGCCAGCGCGATCCACGCGAGCCAGGCCAACGGCAACAGGACCACCGCAGCGATGCTGGCGGCAAGGCCGGCCACACACAAGGCAAATGCCGAGTAGCGGGCCGGGAAAAAAGGAAACGTGGGTGTGGGAATGGGGTCTCTCCGGGTGCCTGCTGCATCATAGAGGGCTCTATCCGGCCCTTTCATGACCACGACACCCGACACCCCCGATTCCGCGCCGTCTGAAGACGTGCCCGCCGCACCTGCCCGCTCGAACGCCGACGCCCCGCTCGGCCCCGAAGACTTCGACCTGCTCGACACCCTGCTCGACGCCATGCGCGAGAAGGACGACGAGGTTCCGCAATGGGAGTTCTGCGAAGGCTTCCTGGCCGCGCTGGTGTGTTCGCGCCGCGCCATTCCACCCGCCGAGTACTGGCCCGTGTTGCTGGGCGACAGCTTCGTCGCCGCGCAGCAGATGGAGTTCGTCTGGCACTGGAAGCGCCGGTGGCGTGAAGTCGAACAGGCCCTCGACGCCGACGTCGAAGCGCTCGACGACGACCGCAGCTACCAGCCCGAGGTGCTCGACACCCGCGGCGCCATCGCCTCGCTGCCCGAGGAAGAGCAGGCCGAGGTCGCCGGCGAGGCGATCCCGTCCTTCGCGCAGGTCTATGCGCTGGGCTTCATGTTCGCGGTGGAAAACTGGCCCGAAGACTGGGCAGCGCCGCGCGACAAGGAAGCCGCCGGCATGCTCGACGAGGCGCTGGAAGCGATCGTCGCCCTGACCGAGGACGACACCGGCAAGCCCGAGCTCTCGATGTTCAGCGAGGACGGACCGCCCAGCGTCAGCCAGCGCCGGCTCGATGATTTCGGCGCGGCCATCTGGGCGGTGTACGACCTGCGCCAGCTCTGGAAAAGCATAGGCCCGCGGGTCGAGACAGTCCGCAAGGAAGCGACACCCGGGCGCAATGATCCATGCCCTTGCGGCAGCGGGAAGAAATACAAGAAGTGCCACGGGGCGGGGTGAGCGCCTATTTCGGGATCGTGAAGCTCCAACACGATCCCGGTTAAAAGTCATCCGTATACCATCCATATGGATGGTGTTAGGATGGCACATGACTCAATCAAGCGCCGCCGCGGGCTCGATCGCGAAAGCGAAACCCGCCGACTCCGAAAAGATCACGATCAACATGGGCTATGTCGATCTGGGTCAGATCGACCTGCTGGTGGCCGAAGGCTTCTATTCGAACCGCACGGATTTCATTCGCACGGCAATCCGCAATCACCTCGCCACCCACGGCGATGCGCTCAAGCAGGTGGTCGCCCGCAAGATGCTCGTGCTGGGCCTGCAGCATTTTTCCGCTGGTGAACTCGAGGCGCTGCGCGCCGCCGGTCAGCGCCTGCAGATTCGCGTGCTCGGCCTGGCCAGCATCGACCCTGACGTCACGCCCGAACTCGCGGCGGCGACCATCGAAACCATCACCGTTCTCGGTGCGCTGCATGCCAGCGCCGCCGTCAAGGCCGCATTGGCCGGACGCATCCGCTGACCCGAGAAAGCACCGCATGACCCGACCTTTCCGCGAATGGATGAGCGACGCCGCACGCTTCACGCAGGGTGGCCAATTGCAGGCCGCCACCGAGGCGATCCAGCAGGCCTTGCGCGCTGCGCCCACCGCGGCGGCTGCCGCGGCCACCGCCGTGACGGCCCCCTTGTCCGCCGGTGCGGGCACGGTGATCGACGTCGAAGCGCGCGTCGTCCGTTCGGAGCCGGGCGCCGGCACGGCCGATGCCCGTCGGCATGCCGATTCGGTCGCGGCCGATACCGCCCGCGCCAATGCCGCCCGTCCCGATGTTGAACCGCGCGCGGGATCCGTCGAACAGTGGACGGACGGCCAGTTCACCCACGGCGGACGAACGCTCGCCTACAAGCTCTACGTGCCGCCTGCGGTGCCAGGCGCGCCGGCGGCGGCGCCAGGCCTGGTCCTGATGCTGCACGGGTGCACGCAAGGGCCGGCCGACTTCGCCGCCGGGACGCAGATGAACGCGCATGCCCGCCAGGCGGGCTTCGCCGTGCTCTATCCGGAGCAGACCCAGCATGCCAATGCTCAGAAGTGCTGGAACTGGTTCAAGCCGCAGCACCAGCAGCGTGGCCGGGGCGAGCCGGCCCTGCTGGCCGCGCTGACACAGCATGTCGTGGCCGACATCGGTGCAGATCCGGCACGCGTCTATGTCGCCGGCTTGTCGGCCGGGGGGGCGATGGCCGACATTCTCGGTCGCTGCTACCCCGATGTGTTCGCCGCGGTTGGCGTGCATTCCGGATTGCCGCGAGGTGCAGCCAACGATGTGATGTCTGCCCTTGGCGCGATGCGCAGCGGTGCGCCCGCCGGCGGTGGCGGAAACGGCCCGGTGCCGCCGGTGATCGTGTTCCACGGCGACGCCGACACGACGGTGCACCCGTCCAACGGCGCGGCCGTGGTCGACGCAGCCGGCCGGCGGGCCATCGCCGATCAGGGGACCGTCGAGGTGCCGCAGGTGACGCAGGGGCGATCCGAAGGTGGTCGAGGTTTCACGCGCACTGTCTACAAGGCGACCGGCAACCGGGGCGCGCTCGAGCATTGGCAACTGCATGGCGTAGGCCACGCATGGTCAGGCGGCGATGCGCGCGGCAGCTACACCGAACCGAAGGGCCCCGACGCGAGCGCGGAGATGCTGCGCTTCTTCAATGCGCATGCCTTGAAGCGGACCAGCGCGTCGACCTGAAACGCTGCGGATGCGCGGCCCGGCCCGTGCATGCGCGACGCCAGCGATCGCTCAGATCTTGAAAGCGCGCTGCACGTCCGCGCGCACCAGGTCCGCGTAGTCGCGGTGCTTGCGGATGTAGCCCGCGATGAACTGACACACCGGGATCACGTGCTTGCCGTCGCTGCGCGCGGCATCGAGCACGTGCTTCGCGAGCGTCGATCCGACGCCCTTGCCCTCGTGCGCCTCGAGCACTTCGGTGTGCGTGAACATGATGGCGTCGGTCAGCAAGTTGTATTCGCAGTAGCCCGCGAGCTCGCTGCCGATGAAGGCCTCGTAGCGGTGCTTCTCGGCGTTGTTGGTGATCTGGATGTCGGCCATGGGAATCCTCGCAGAAATAGGCTCAGGGGTTGCGGGCCAGAAAGGCCTTCAGGTTGGCGCCTGCCGTGCTGCGCACCTTACGGCGCAGGCTTGGCGACCAGCCCAGCAACAGGCCGGGCAGGCCGAGCGCCTGGCGCGCCCAGGTCCAAAAAGCGAATCGGTCGCGGTGCGTGGCGATCAGGCCTCCTGGCGTGAAGGTGAAGCGCGCATCGACCGCGTTGTCGACGATGCGGCCGGTGGCGCTGAACAGGTAATGCGCGTCCCAGTGTGCCTGGCCGGCGGCGGCATCGGCCTGCACGTCGCGGTGCGTCAGCTTCCAGACGTGCGCGCCCTTGGCCTTCGTCCCGCTGCACAGCATCTTCCACATGCCGCCGATTTCGCGGGCGCCGCGCAGATCGAACACCTCGTCCTTGAAGGTGGCGTCGCTCGCGTAGCAGGCCGCCATGGCGTCGGCATCGAGCTGCGCGAAGGCGTCGTAGAAGCGGCGGATCGTCTGTTCGTTGGCGTTCATGGGTCAGGTTTCGGCGTCGGCCAGCAGCAGGGCCAGGGTCTGCAGTGAATGTTGGGCGGTGGCCGCGCGCACCGTGGCCCGGTCGCCGTCGAAGCGGCGTCGCTCGGTGCGCACCACGCCGCCGACCGACCAGCCGAACCACACGGTGCCCACCGGCTTGTCGGGCGAGCCGCCAGTCGGGCCGGCGATGCCGGTCACGGCCAGCGCCACCTGCGCGCGGGCGTGGGTGATGGCGCCTTGGGTCATGGCGCGCACCACCGGCTCGCTGACCGCGCCGTGCGCCGCGAGCAGCGCCACGTCGACGCCGATGGCTTCGGCCTTGGCCTCGTTGGAATAGGTGATGAAGCCGCGCTCGAACCAGGCGCTGGAGCCGGCCAGCTCGGTGCATGCGGCGGCGATGAGGCCGCCGGTGCAGCTTTCGGCCGTGGCGAGCATCCAGCCGCGACGCTGCAGCCGATCGGCGACCGCGGCGGCGAGCGCGGGAAGAAGGGAAGAGGCGTCGTTCATCGATCGCGAGTATGCAATGCGGCCGCGTTCACCAAGCCCGCCACAGCGCGATCACGAACAGCGTGCAGAAGGCCGCGACCAGGTCGTCGAACAGGATACCGAAGCCGGCAACGGACCAGCGCATGGTGTCGCGGGTGGCGTCCTTCTGCTTGCACAGCGCATCGGCCCAGCCGACGGGCCCGGGCTTGGCGGCGTCGAAGAGGCGGAACAACGCGAATGCGATGACCTGTGCCCAGAGGCCGGCCGGCATGACGAGCCACAGGATGAGCCAAAACGCCACCACCTCGTCCCACACGATGTGGCCGGGGTCGGCCACGTTCATGTGGCGTGCGGTCACGGTGCAGGCCCACCACCCGATCGGCAGCGACGCCAGGATCACCCAGCCGATGCTCGCCGGCGACAGCCATAGCTGCATGACGAGATAAGCGACCCAGGCCCACAAGGTGCCGACGGTGCCCGGCGCGCGGCGCGGCAAGCCCGAGCCGAAGCCCAGTGCGATCAGGTGCGCCGGGTGCGAGAGCATGAAGCGCACCGTGGGGTGGGCCACGGTCGGCAGGGGAGAAGAGGCGGTCACCGTCGGATTCTCAGGCGAAGTGGTCGAAGCTGTCGAAGCGCTGCGTGATGGGCGCGCCCTGCGCATCGACGAGGCGCAGGCCGGCGTCGCGCTCGGTCTGGCCGATGCGCGTGACCGCGGTCGCGGCGCTGCGCGCGGCCTGCGCCACCGCTTCGCGTGCGCTGGCCGGTGCGGTGAAGACGAGTTCGTAGTCGTCGCCGCCCGAGAGTGCGCACAGGCGGAGGATTTCGATAGGCAGGGCAGCGGCAGCGAAGTCGGGGTCGGTCGAGACCCCGATGCACGTGACGGCGGCGTCGGCATCGATGCGCGCGCCGATCTCGCTGGCACGCAGGATGTGGCCGAGGTCGCCCAGCATCCCGTCGCTCACGTCCACCGCCGCGCTCGCAATGCCACGCAGCGCATGGCCGAGCGTCACGCGCGGCGTCGGGCTTTCCATGCGCGCCCGGGCCTGTGCGAACAGCGCAGCAGGCAGCGACAGCGTGCCGCGAAAGGCCTCGAGGGCCAGCCGCGCGTCGCCGAGCGTGCCGCTGACCCAGATGTCTTCGCCGGCTCTCGCCCCCGAACGCAGCAGCGCCGCGCCCGCGGGCACTTCACCGAAGACCGTGATGCAGATGTTGAGCGGGCCGCGCGTGGTGTCGCCGCCGACCAGCTCGCAGTCGTGCGCGTCGGCCAGTGCGAAAAGGCCTTGCGAGAAGCCCGCGAGCCATGACTCGTCGACCGTGGGCAGCGACAGGGCGAGCGTGAAGGCCAGCGGCTTGGCACCGCAGGCCGCCAGGTCGCTGAGGTTCACCGCGAGCGCCTTGTGGCCAAGCCGTGCCGGATCGACCGTCGACAGAAAGTGCCGACCTTCGACCAGCATGTCGGAGGACACGGCCAGCTGCATGCCCGGCGCCGGCGCGAGCAACGCGCAATCGTCGCCCGGGCCCAGTGGCGAGCGTTTGGCAGGCCGCGCGAAGTAGCGCGCAATCAGGTCGAACTCGCCCATGGATTCAGCGTGTGTGTACGGCGCTCACTTCGGCGGATTCCGAAAACGCAGCGCCGCCTGCCGCACCACTTCGGCCAGCAGCTTTTCCTTGGCCTGCTTCTCGCGCAGCCAGCGCGCGTCGTTCTGGCCGGCCTCGACGTCGGTGCGCAGCTGGGCGATCGAGCGCGTGGCGTTGATGGCCTCGCTGTGCCATTCGAGCTGCGTCATCGTCATCAGGATGTGTTCGCGCAGCGGCATGTGCTCGCCGCTGGCCGGGTCGACGTACACCGCATCGAGCCCGAAGCGGCAGGCCTGGAACCGGTTGTAGGTGTAGACCAGGTAGTCGTCCTCGGTCGGCGTGAAGGGCTGTTCTTGCAGGAACCAGGCGCCCAGCGACTGCACGTAGCCGGCCAGCGCGGCGGCGCGCTCTACCGTCAGCGGCGTGTCGAACACGCGGATCTCGATGGTGCCGAACTCCGGCTTCGGCCGGATGTCCCAGTAGAAGTCCTTCATGCTGCGGACCACGCCAGTGCGGGTCATGCGCTCGAAGTAGTTCTCGAACTCCTTCCAGTTCAGCGTGAAGGGCGCCACACCCGACAGCGGAAAGGCGAACACCGAATTCAGCCGCGCCGAGTCGAACTGCGTGTCCTGCCCCTGCACGTACGGCGACGAGGCCGACAGCGCGATGAAGTGCGGGATGTAGCGCGACATGCGGTGCAGCATCAGCAGCGCGGCATCGGCATCGGGGCAGCCGATGTGCACGTGCTGGCCGAAGATGGTGAACTGTTTCGAGAGGTAGCCGTACAGCTCCGACAGCTCGCGGAAGCGCGGCTTGTCGTAGATGCGGCGCTCGTGCCACTGCTGGAAGGCATGGGTGCCGCCGCCGACCACCGCGATGTTGAGCTTGTCGGCATTGCGCACCAGCGCGTCGCGGATCGGCGTGAGCTGGTCGATCACGTCCTGCGCTGAATGGCAGATGTCGGTCGAGATCTCGATCATGCTCGAGGTCATCTCGGGCACCACGCTGCCGGGCAGGGGCGTCTTCGCCATCTCGCGCAGCATGTCCTCGGCGTAGGGCGCCAGGTCGTAGTCGTTGGTATTGACCAGCTGGAGCTCGAGCTCGACGCCGAGCGACAGCGCTTCGGACTTGTTGAAGGCTTCGAGCTTCACCGTGCGGTCGCGCGGGCGCGGCGCCATGCCGCCCAGGTCGAGAGACGTGCTCATCGCTGGGTGTCCCGTTCTTCGACGCGGGCGAAGGCCTCGGGCGTCCAGGGCTTGAGGCTCTCGCCGGCCGCGTGCACAGCGACGGTGGCGAGCACGGCGCCCAGCATCTCCATCACCAGGATGGCGGGCAGCGCGATCTGCGTGATCATCGCGCCCAGCAGTGGCGAGGCGGTGGCGAAATTCGACGCGATCAGCAGCGCGATCGACGAGAGCGGCGACATCGCGCAGCCGACCCAGAAGGCCTGCTTCCAGCTCGCGCCGCTGCCCGGGTTGGCGATCGCCACGCCGGCGATCTTGGCCACCAGGCGCACGCCGATCACCGCCAGAACCAGGCTGGCGACAGGCAGGCTCCAGTCGCCCTGCGCCGCGACGATCGACACCAGCACGAACATCAGCATGGTCAGCAGCGACGCCGCAGTCCCGAGCTGGCGCGGCCAGGCCCAGGGCTTGGGATTGAGCTGCTTGAGCAGGATGCCGCCGATCAGCGCGGCCAGGGGCGCGGCGCCACCGAAATGGGCCGCCAGCGCAGCGCCGGTGCCGATCAATGCGAGCAGCAGGATCGAGGTGTTCTCGCTGGTCGGGCTCATCACCCGCAGCGCCGAGCGCAGCGCCAGCGCGAGCACCGCGCCCACCACGAAAGACAGGCCCAGCACCACCAGCACCGGGTAGAGCTTGTTCATCAGCCCCGACGGGCCGCGCTCCAGCAGGCCGGCCTGGGCATAGCCGAGCGCCAGCGCGTAAAAGGTGTTGAGCGTGGCGAGCGTGAGCGCGCGCTCGGTCACCGGGCCGGAGGCGCGCGTGTCCATCACCACGCGGCTCAGCACGGCCGGCGAAGCGACGATGGCCATCAGCGCGACCGGGTTGGCAACCGGGTCGGGCACGCCCAGCCAGTGCAGCGTCCAGAACACGCCGAAATACGTGAGCGCCGATTCGAGCAGGCTCTGCAGCAGCACCATCGGGTTGTGGCGGAACCAGCGCAGCGGCAGCCGGCCGCCGGCCTCGAACAGCACGATCGCCACGCCGAGCTCCAGCAGGAACAGGCTGATGCCCTGCAGCGGCCACACCGCGCCCTCGAAGCCGGCGAAGCCGACCACCGTGCCGACGATGGAATAGCCGACCACCTTGGGCATGCCCATGTAGCGCTGCACCAGGTGGCCTGCAGCGGCCGCGGCAGCCAGCAGCAGCGACCACAGGACGGTCGGCAGGCCGGCCGAGGGACGCACCCATTCGGCCCAGAAGCCCAGCAGGTCGGTGGGGATCAACGACGTCATCGGGCGGGCACGAAGAAACTGGCCGGCCGGCTGCGCCAGCGGGCCCAGATCGCGCTGCGGATGCGCGCGCGGTCGACGGCGTTCACGCTGTGCGCACGAAGCGCCAGGCGAAAAGCGAAATAGAAGCTGACACTCACGTTGAGCGCACCGATCAGCGGCACGGCCGCCACTGCCCACCACAGCGCGGGCATGTGCAGCGCCGCCGGACCGAGCGACGCAGCAGCCGCCGCGATCTGGCCGGCCGACAGCGTGACGTGCCGTACGTCCAGGCCGAGGCCGAAAAAGGCCGCGAAGGCGGGCAGCAGGCCCAGCATGAGGCCCAGAGAAATGTTGGAGGCGAAACCGGAAATATGTGTGCGCATGAAGTCGGCCCAGCGGCGGGCCCGGGCGGCGCCGAGAAAGGCGCCGATGCGGGGGTTGTAACGCATTGCCGAATCGAGGCGATGCAGGACGAAAGCATTTTCGGTCCAGCCCGCCACGATGCTGGCTGCGAACAATAACAGGCCGGTGAAGGCCGCGTAGAACATGGTGGGCCCGGCCAGCGACAGCCCATGCAGGACCTCGGTCGCGTGCGCGGCGTCGAGCGGCGGGCGACCGAGCACGCGCTGCAGCGCGAAGGCGATGGCCAGCACCGCCGGCACCACCACACCGACGTTGCCCAGCACCGCCGCGACCTGCGAGCGCACCAGATGCGTGACCTCGTCGACAAAGGCGTCGACCGCGCCCTCGGTCTTCAGGTCGCGCAGCTTGGCCGCCATCGCGGGCGCGGTCATCGCGGGCTGCTTGGTGGCGAGCGTGAGGTGCAGCAGTTGGATGGCAACGAAGCTGGCTGCGTACATCAGGCCGGCCCAGAGTCCGCCCCAGAACGCCGACAGGCCCAGCGCCAGGATCGCGAACTTGAAGAGCACGGTGAGCGCCGTCAACGCGCCGCCGCCGGCCGCCTTGCGCACCATCTTCAGATAGGCGCCACGGTCGCGGGTGATGTAGTGCTCGCCAGCCTCGGCGCTGCGTTCGGTCACCTTGGCCGCCAGCATCGAGGAATTGGACGCGATGAGCGCCCGGATGCTGCTTCGCTCGCCCCCGGCCGTGACCAGCCGGCCGACCAGGCGCGCCACGCTGGCGTGCGGTGTCGGCGACATCATGCAGTCGAGCAGCTCGCGGATGCGCAGCACCCGCTCGCGCAACTGGCGCAGCCGGAACACCAGGCCCACCGAAATGCCGTGGTCCTCGAGGTGGACGTAGACCGACGCGGCGCCCGAGCGGCAGGCGTCGAGCCGGTCGCGGAAGGCGACGAAGGCGGCCTGCAGCGCCGTCTCGTCGCGCGGCGTGCGGAACATCTCGTCCTGCAGGTCGTCGAGCTCGGCCATCAGCCGGTGGAAGGGGCGCGATTCGCGGACCGGATCGCTCATGCGCAGGCGCAGCTCGGGCGAAAAGCCGGCGGCCACCACCTGGCTGGCGCAGTAGGTCACCGCATCCATCACGGTGTGGCGCCAGCGGGGTGCGGCGTCGGACGCCGGGAGCGCGTCGTCGCCCGGCTCGACCAGCAAGGCGCCGACGCGTGTCAGCGTGGCCTCGTCGAGCAGGCCGATCCAGCGCGCGTCGAAATCGCCGGGCAGCACCATGCGGAACAGTTCGGACGCGTCGGTGGTCTCCGGTGTGCCGGGCAGCAGCTTGCGACGCAGCCGCTCGCTCAGCTCGCTGAGGAAGGCGGTGCGCGGCGCGAAACCGTGGTCGGCCAGCAGGGCGGTGAGGTCGACCTCGCGCGTGAAGGCGTCCCACCAGGCACGGGCTTGGGCACGCAGCGCCGGCGCGCCTTCGAGCGCATCGAGCAGCAGGCCTACGCGCGCGGCGGCGGCGCGTGGCGACGTGCCGTCGCCGCGCAGCCAATCGAACAGCGCGATCAGCCAGACGTGGCGCGCCACCGTGCCAGCCGTCGGGTCGAGCCGGGCGAGCAGCGTCGACAGGTCGCTCTTGGCGCGCATCCTTAAACGACGGGGATCGAGAAGATCAGTGCAGCACGCGTGCGCGCGGCGCACCGTCGGCGTCGGCTTCGAGCAGGAACAGCGGCACCGGCACGTCGAAGCGTTCGCCGAGTTCGTCGACCACGAAGAAGCTGCCATGCATCGTTCCGCTGGCGGCCTGCAGGCGGCAGCCGCTGGTGTAGCGGAAAGACTCGCCCGGAGCCAGCAGGGGCTGCTGGCCGATCACACCCAAGCCCTTGACTTCCTGCGCATGCCCCGAGGTGTCGTTGATGCGCCAGTGGCGTGCGATCAGCTGGGCCGAGACCGCGCCGATGTTGGTCACGGTGATGGTGTAAGCGAAGGTGTAGACGTGGTCTTCGGGCGAAGACTGCTCGGCTAGGTATTGGGGTTCGACCTTGACGCTCATGGGGGACTGGGACATGCCGGAATGGTAACTGCTGGCCCCGCCGACGCGTGCCAAGCACTGCGACAATCCATGGCATGACGAGCCCCCACTACCGCATCGCGCCCTCCATCCTGTCCGCCGACTTCGCCCGCCTGGGCGCCGAAGTGACCGACGTGATCGCAGCCGGCGCCGACTGGATCCATTTCGACGTGATGGACAACCACTACGTGCCGAACCTTACTTTCGGTCCGATGGTCTGCCAGGCCCTCAAGCCGCACGCCAAGCGGGCCGACGGCACGCCGGTGCCGATCGACGTCCACCTGATGATCCAGCCCGTCGACGCGCTGGCTGCAGCCTTCGCGCAGGCCGGTGCCGACTACATCAGTTTTCACCCCGACGCGTCGCCGCACGTGCATCGCAGCATCCAGGCCATCCGCTCCGCGGGCTGCAAGCCGGGGCTGGTGTTCAATCCGGGCGCCGGGCTGGAACCGCTGGACTGGGCCATCGACGACATCGACCTCATCCTGATCATGAGCGTCAACCCCGGATTTGGCGGGCAGAGCTTCATCGATTCGGCATTGCGGAAGATCGAGCTTGCACGCAAGCGCATCGAGCAAAGCGGTCGGGACATCCGGTTGGAGGTCGACGGTGGCATCAAGGCCGACAACATCGCCCGCGTGGCATCGGCCGGTGCCGACACCTTCGTCGCAGGAAGCGCCATCTTCAATGCCGAAAACTACGCGAGCGTGGTGTCTGCGATGCGCGCCAACCTAGAAAGGGGCACCGACCCGGTCAGGGCTTGACCTTGTCGTTGTAGACGCGGTCGGTCTCGGCACCCCGGCTGGTGTCGACAACGCCGCGTTCCACGTCGTCGTGGGCACGCTTGCCCTTCTCGGTGGGCGCGGCAGAGCCATCCTGATTCTGTTGGCTGCCCGACGATTCGTCGCGCTCGTGAGGCAGCTTGGGCGCAGTCTCGCCACCTTGCTCGACCTTGGTCTTGCCTTCCTGGTCGGGGCGCACGGCGTTGGTATTCCGCGGCGCGTTGTCGTTGTATTGGGTGGGGGTTGCCATGGCTTGCTCCTGTAATTTTTCTTTTTGCATGGCAAGGCGGCGTAGCGCGGTAGGACCGTCGGGCCGGCCGCTGTAGGATCGTCGGCGATGGCCGACACCACTTTGCAAGACACCCTGCGCGTCCACAGTTTCGCCTCGACCGAGCCGGGTCCGCGGCTCGTCGTGCTAGGCGGCGTGCACGGCAACGAGACGTGTGGCACGGTCGGCATCGAGCGCACCATCGCCGAACTCGACAGCGGTGCGCTGACGTTGTTGCGCGGCGAGCTCACGCTGGTCCCGACGGCCAACCCGCTCGCGCGGCGGCTGCTGCAGCGCGAGGGCGAACGCAATCTCAACCGGTCGTTCCGGCCGAGCGAGGCCCCGCCGGACTACGAGGCCCGCATCACCAACCTTCTGTGTCCGCTGCTCGACCGCCACGACGTGTTGCTCGACCTGCATTCCTTCCAGAGCGCGGGCGAGGCCTTCGCGATGATCGGCCCGCGCGACAACGCCGGCGCGCTCGAACCGTTCGCGCGCGCCACCGAGGAAGGCCGGCTGGCCTTGCACATCGGCACGCCGCGCGTGGTCGAAGGCTGGCTCGACATCTACGCCGCCAGCCTGGCGCAACGCGCGGGCGGCACCCCGGCTGACGACGCGGCGCTGGCTTTCGGCTGGGGCACCAACGAGTACATGCGGAGCCGGGGTGGCTACGGCGTCACGCTCGAATGCGGGCAGCACACCGACCCGGCGGCGCCCGTGGTGGCCCATGCGGCCATCCACTCGGCGCTGCGCCTGCTCGGCATGGTCGCGGGAGAAGCCGTGGCGCCGCCACAGCCCGCCTTGCTGCGTCTGGTGAGCGTGACCGACCGGCTCGACGAGGAAGACCAGTTCGTTCGCGAGTGGGCCACCTTCGACGCCGTGGCGCAGGGCGAGCCGATCGGCGTGCGGGCCGATGGCCGCATGCTTCACGCCGAGCGCGACGGCTTCATCGTGTTTCCGAACACCGAGGCCGGAGCTGGCACCGAGTGGTTCTATTTCGCGGTCGCCAGCGACCGGGCTTTGTAGCGCACCCGGTTCCGATCGGCGGCACCCCACGCATTGCGAAGCGGGGTTCCTACAAGGAGCGCGAAGAAGCAACACTAGGTTGTGGGCAGGAGGATTTCCCATGCCCGCGCCCAAATCGACCACGCCCCGCGTTCTTTGGAAAGGTGCGATCAGCTTCGGCTTGGTGCACATTCCGGTCGCGCTCTATTCGGCGACCACCGACCACAGCATCGACTTCGATTGGCTCGACAAGCGCACGATGGACCCGGTCGGCTACAAGCGCGTCAACAAGAAGACCGGTAAGGAGATCGCGAAGGAGCAGATCGTCAAGGGCATCGCCTACGAAGACGGGCAGTACGTGGTGTTGACCGACGCGGAAATCGCAGCGGCCTACCCGAAGACCACGCAGACGATCGAGATTGAGACTTTCGTGCCGGCGGACAGCATTCCCTTTGTATATCTGGAGCGGCCTTACTACGTCGCGCCGATCAACCGCGGCACCAAGGTCTATGCCCTGTTGCGCGAGACGCTGCAGCGCACAGGACGCGTCGGCGTGGCGCGCGTCGTCATTCAGACCAAGCAGCATCTCGCGGTGCTGGTGCCGACCGGACCCGGCCTGGTGCTGAACCTGCTGCGATGGGGCGCGGACATTCGCCCCTGGAAAGACCTGCCGCTGCCGGCCGAAGGTGCCAAGGCGGCCGGCCTGTCGGACCGCGAATTGAAGATGGCCGGCGAATTGGTCGAGGACATGAGTTCGGACTGGGACCCCGACGAGTTCAAGGATTCCTTCAAGGACGAAATCATGCGTTTGGTCGACCAGAAGGTCGCCGCTGGCGACACCGAATCGGTCACGCAGCCCGAACCTTCGGAAGAGGGTGGCAGCAGCGGCGCGAAGATCCTCGACCTCACGGAACTGTTGCAGCGCAGCCTGCGCAAGGGCGGCAAGGCCGACGCGAAGGACGGTCAGGACGAGGGAGAAAAAGCGCCACCGTCGCGCTCGACCAAGGCAAAGCCTGCCGCGAAATCCGCTGCGAAGTCCACTGCCAAGGCGGCCAAGACGCCAGCGCGCAAGACTGCGGCGACGAAGTCGCCCGCACGGCGCCGCGCTGCCTGAGGGTGCGCAGATGGGCGCACGCGAGGCACTGGCCCCCTACCACCGCAAACGCGACTTCGCCAAGACGCCAGAGCCGCACAGCGGCGGCAAGAAGGGCAAGGGCGCCCTGGCCTTCGTGATCCAGAAGCACCATGCGAGCCGGCTGCACTACGACTTCCGGCTCGAGCTCGACGGCACCCTCAAGAGCTGGGCCGTGCCGAAGGGCCCGTGCCTCGATCCGCACGTCAAGCGGATGGCGGTGCTCGTCGAGGACCATCCGATTTCCTACGGCGATTTCGAGGGCACCATCCCGCCCGGCCAGTACGGAGCGGGAACGGTGATCGTCTGGGATCGCGGCGACTGGGTTCCGGATGGCGACGCGCGCAAGGCGCTGGCGGCCGGCAAGCTGAAGTTCGAGCTGCGCGGTGAAAAATTGTCGGGCCACTGGACGCTGGTGCGCATGCGCGGCCACGATGAAAAACAGGAGCCCTGGCTGCTCATCAAGGAAAACGACGCCGAGGCACGCGCGCTCGACGCCTACGACGTGACGGAAGCACGGCCGGACAGCGTGATTTCCGGTGCTTCGGTCAATGCGCCTCCGAAGGCGGCGAAGGTCGGCACGAAGAAGCTTGCAGCCAAGAAGGTCGCAGACAAAAAGGTCGGAGCAGCGAAGGCCGTCGCGAATAAGGTTGCCACGCCCACGGCCGACGCAACGACGGTGGTCGCGAAGCACGTCGGTGTGAAGAGAAAGTCGGCTTCGCGAAACGTGCCGCTGCCCGAGACGTTCGCGCCGCAACTTGCCACGCTGGCCACAGCGCCGCCGGCCGAACCCGACGACTGGACGTGGGAGCTCAAGTTCGACGGCTACCGTTTGCTCGCCCGCGTTGAAAAAGGCAAGGTTCGTTGCTTTACGCGCAACGGGCACGACTGGACCGACAAGCTGCCGGAACTCGCGCGCGCACTGGCGCAACTCGACGTGCGCTCGGCATGGCTCGATGGCGAGATCGTGGTGCTCGGGGAGAACGGGGCGCCCGATTTCCAGGGTCTGCAGAACGCCTTCGAAAAACACGCGACCGCGGCGATCGTCTACTGGGTGTTCGACCTGCCGTTCGTCGACGGCGAAGACCTGCGCGAACAACCGGTCGAGACGCGCCGCGAGCGCCTGGGCGCGCTGCTGACCGACGATCTCGCGCCGCGTCTGCGCTTCAGCGAGAGCTTCGACGCACTGCCGCGCGACCTGCTCGCTTCTGTCACCGCGCTGGGCTTCGAGGGCCTCATCGGCAAGCACAAGGGCTCGACCTACGCGTCGCGGCGATCCGCCGAATGGATCAAGCTCAAGAGCCAGCAGCGACAGGAGTTTGTCATCGGTGGCTACACCGAACCCAAGGGCTCACGCGCTGGATTCGGCGCGTTGTTGCTGGGCGTGCACGACGAAAAGGGTGCGCTGCGTTATTGCGGCAACGTGGGCACCGGTTTCGACTGCGGTCGGCTGGCCGACATCAAGCAGAAATTGGATGTGCTGGCGACCGATCGTTCGCCTTTCGCCGAGGGCGACGCCGGCGTGCCGCGCTCGGTCAAGGCGACATGGGTGAAGCCGCGACTGGTGGCGGAGGTCGCCTTCGGCGAATGGACGCGCGACCACCGCATCCGCCATAGCGTGTTCCAGGGGTTGCGCAGCGACAAGCCGGCGCGGCAGGTGACGCGAGAGGTCACATCGACCATCGCCGGCGCGCCCGCGAAGGCCGCCGTTGCAACGAAGGAAACCGCCATGAAGAAGCAGAGCGCGCGAAAGACCGATGGCTTGCGCATCACCAACGCCGAGCGCGTGATCGACAGCGAAAGCGGTGTGACCAAGGGTGAGCTGGTGGCGTATTACCTGGACGCATCGAAGCTGCTGCTTCCGCATCTGAAAGGGCGCCCTGTGTCCTTGGTCCGTGCACCCGAGGGCATCGGCGGCGAGCTGTTTTTTCAGAAGCACGCGAAGGGAAGCGACATGCCGGGCATCACGCTGCTCGATCCGTCTCTCGACCGCGACCACGACCCGTTGCTGCAGATCGACCGCATCGAGGGACTGGCCTCCGCGGCGCAGATGAACGTGGTGGAACTGCACACGTGGAATGCGACCTCCAGCGCCATCGACCGGCCCGATCGCATGACCTTCGACCTGGACCCGGGCGACGGGGTCGACTGGGCGCACATGCAGGAGGCCGCGCTGCTGATGCGCACCTTGCTCGACGAGCTGGGCCTGGGCAGCTTCCTCAAGACCAGCGGCGGGAAAGGCTTGCACGTGCTGGTGCCGATTCGCCGCCATTACGGCTGGGACGATGTCAAGAGCTTCTCGCAGGCCGTGGTCCAGCACATGGCGCAGACCATTCCCGATCGCTTCGTCGCCAAGAGCGGTCCGCGAAACCGTGTCGGGAAGATCTTCGTCGACTATCTGCGCAACGGCTTCGGCGCCACCACCGTCAGCGCTTGGTCGGTGCGGGCCCGGCCCGGCCTGGGTGTGTCTGTTCCCGTCGCCTGGGACGAACTGCCGACGTTGCGCTCCGGTGCGCATTGGACGATCCGCGATGCGCCGGAACGCTTTGGCATCGGCAATGCGTCGTGGGCCGGTTGGGAGCGCGCCCGCAAGGGGCTTGCCAGTGCCATGAAAGTGATCGGCTTCGTGCCTGCTGCCGGCTGAGACCGGGCACTTCCAGGCGACCGGCGTCAGCCGGGCCGCTCGTCCGTGGTGACTTCAAAACGGTTGAGCGTGTTGGGACCGAAGACCATCGTGATGGGCACGTCTGCCGCGTCGCGCCCCCGTGCGATCACGATGCGCCCGATGCGCGGCGTGTTGTGGCGCGCGTCGAAGGTGTGCCAACGGTCACCCAGGTAGACCTCGAACCAGGCGCTGAAGTCCATCGGGTACGGCACGGCCGGGATGCCGATGTCGCCGAGGTAGCCCGTGACATAGCGCGCCGGAATGTTCATGCAGCGGCACAGCGTGACCGCCAGGTGCGTGAAGTCGCGGCACACACCGACCCGTTCGCGAAAGCCTTCGAGCGCGGTGCGTGTGGCGCGCGCCTGCTGATAGTCGAAGCGCAGGTGGTTGTGCACGAAATCGCAAATCGCCTGCACGCGGTGCCAGCCCGGCGTTACATTCCCAAACTGCGCCCAGGCAAAGGCGAGCAGCTCGCTGTCGACCTCGCAATAGCGGCTGGGCAAGACGAAGGGCAGAGTGGACACCGGCAGATCGGCCGGCGCATGCTCGATCGCTCCATAGTCGACCGGGTCGTGCCACCCGGAGTCGTACACCACGGCTTCGTTGCGCAAGCGGACGCTGCTCACCCCGAAAGGGATGTGCACACGGGCACAGTGGTTGTCGAAGCTGTCCTGGTAATGGTCGGTGACCAGCGGAGGGCTGATGCTGATGTTCTCGCCAGCGGGAATGTCGCCGCTGCGCGAGGGATGCACCTGAAGCATGTAGATGAGCGAGGTGGGCGCCGTGACGCCGATTTCGATGTCATAGCCGATCTGGATGAGCATGGCGACGCTTCGCAAAAATAGGGTGGAAGGACTGAAGCATGTTCGGTGCCTGCGCGTGTGCATCGTAGCTTCCGCGCCGTTGCCGCACGCCGGCAAAGCGCGAAATCGCGTAGGCGGGGAGCCATGCGTCGGCGGGCACCTACCGCAACCTGCCCGGGCAACCTACAGACCGCAGCGCGTGGCCACTACGGGGGCGCGTCACCGTTTCTCCTAACCTTCGATGTCGGAGCGGAAGGCGACCGAGCCCCGCAGCACTGACCACTTACCCACACTTTCTCGAACGAGGCATTCATGGAGCTCTCCAGTCTGGTCAATGTGCTGAACAGTCCCTTGATGGACGAATTCTTGATCTGGTCGGTGGCCGCCGTCGCGGGCACCGTCGGTGTCGTGGCGCTGGTGAATGCGCTCGACATGTTCCTCGACGCCGAAACCGAAACCCATTGAGCTTCCGGCGCCCTGCGGCGCCATACCCACGATCCCGAGGATTTGGAATGACCCCAAGAAACAGGGCAGCGGCCAACCGCCGCCCGAAGGCCAGCGACGGCCCGAACAGCAAGCAACAACAGCTGGCGGGCTTCACACAGGAAGGCGCGGCCCCACTGACGACCAACCAGGGTCTGCACATTCCGGACAACCACAACTCGCTCAAGGCGGGTGTGCGCGGCCCGACGCTGCTGGAGGATTTCATCCTCCGCGAGAAGATCACCCATTTCGATCACGAGCGCATCCCGGAGCGCGCCGTGCATGCGCGCGGTTCGGCTGCGCACGGCTATTTCCAGGTCTACAAATCGATGTCGCAGTTCACCTGTGCCGATTTCCTGCAGGACCCAGCCCAGAAGACGCCCGTTTTCGTGCGTTTTTCGACCGTGGCCGGGGAGCGTGGCTCCGCCGACACGGTGCGTGACGTGCGCGGTTTCTCGGTCAAGTTCTACACGCAGCAGGGCAATTACGACCTGGTCGGCAACAACATTCCGGTCTTCTTCATCCAGGACGCGATGAAGTTTCCCGACTTGGTGCATGCCGTGAAGCCCGAGCCGCACCACGCCATGCCGCAGGCGGCCAGCGCACACGACACATTTTGGGACTTCGTGTCGTTGATGCCGGAGAGCACCCACATGCTGATGTGGGCCATGAGCGACCGCGCCATTCCGCGCAGCTACCGGATGATGGAAGGCTTCGGCGTCCATACCTTTCGCTTCATCAATTCGCGCGGTGAATCGCACTTCGTGAAGTTCCATTGGAAGCCCAAGCTGGGCATCCACGGCCTCGCCTGGGACGAGGCACAGAAGATCGCCGGCAAGGACGCGGACTTTCATCGCCGCGACCTGTGGGAAGCGATCGAGAACGGCGACTTCCCCGAGTGGGAGCTGGGCGTGCAGATGATCCCGCAGGACAAGGAGCATTCGCTCGGCTTCGACCTGCTCGACCCGACCAAGCTCATTCCTGAAGAACTGGTGCCGGTGCAGAAGATCGGCCGCCTGGTGCTCGACCGCAACCCGGACAACTTTTTCGCCGAGACCGAACAGGTCGCGTTCCATCCCGGCCACGTGGTGCCCGGCATCGACTTCAGCAACGACCCGCTTTTGCAAGGCCGCTTGTTCTCGTACACCGACACCCAGATTTCCAGGTTGGGCGGTGCGAACTTCCACGAGCTGCCGATCAACCGGGCCGTGTGCCCGTTCCACAACTTCCAGCGCGACGGCATGCACCGCCAGACCATCGCGCGCGGACAGGTCGCCTACGAGCCCAACACGCTCGGCAATGGCAGCGAGTACCGCGTCGATGGTGAGAGCGGTGGCTTCCAGTCTTTCCCGGAGGAGCTCGAACCCCCGAAGGTGCGACGCCGCAGCGCGTCTTTCGACGACCATTTCACGCAGGCGAGGTTGTTCTTCAACAGCCAAAGCGCGGCCGAGAAGGACCACATCGTGGCAGCCTTCCGCTTCGAGTTGTCGAAGCTGGAAGTGCCCGCGATTCGCCAGCGCATGGTGGACAACCTGGCGCACGTCGATGAGAAACTCGCGCGCCGCGTGGCCGAGCCGCTCGGCATCGGGGTGCCCGACGCCAAGGCCGCCGCAGGTCGGCCGGGCTTCCGCGACCACCGGATGGCATCGACTCTGGAGGAGTCCGCGGCGCTGCGCATGGTCGACACCGGCGACGGCTCCATCAAGACACGCAAGATCGCCATCCTGGTGGCCGACGGCGTGGACTCGGCATCGCTCAAGCCGATTCGCGAGGCGCTGGAAAGTGCCGGCGCCACCTGCAAGGTTGTCGGTCCACGTCTGGGCACCGTGGCCAGCGCCTCCAAGCGCCAGATCGACGTCGATGCCACTTATGCGACGATGCCTTCGATCATGTTCGACGCCGTGTTGGTGCCGGCTGGCAAAGACGGTGCGATCGCCTTGTCGCAAAACGGCGAAGCATTGCACTTTGTGCTCGAAGCCTTCAAGCACTGCAAGGCGGTTTGCACCGTGGGCGAGGGCGTGCAATTGCTTTCGTCGCTCGGCGTCAAGGCCGACGGGCCGGTCCCGGCGGGTGTGGTGGTTGCGCCGACGCCTGTGACCAACCTGGGCGACAACACGGCAGCGATCGAGATCGCGCAACGCTTCGTCGCCGCCATCGCCAAGCATCGGCATTGGGACCGCGCCGGCATCGAGGCCGTGCCGGCCTGAAGCGTTGCGACGTGGCCGCAGCCTGACACGTCCCTCTCTCTCACTAGGGCCTGTGAAGTTGTCTTGCCGACAACATCGCAGGCCCTATTCCATTTGCCTTAGACCGTCTTGCGAATAGGCGGGTGGCAGACCCGCTTCTAGACTTTCTCCACGAGGTCTGAGAGGCGCGCACTCCTGCGGCGTCGGTGGTGCGTGGCAGCGCACTTCAGGCAGCGCGCGGGGGTCGAATGCACAGGTTGTCGTGGTTGGGAAGCGTCCGCAGGGCGCAGGCCTGCATCGTGGTGGCGCTCGCAGGCGGCGCATGGCTCGGAGGCCCGACGGCGATGGCGCAGCCCGCGCCCGACGCGGAGGCCGCCGCCGACCGGCAGGAGCAAGCGCGGCTCGCGGATGCCGACACGCTGCTGGCGTTGAGCAACGACGGCGCCGTGCTCTATGCGCAAGACAGCGTGAAGCTGTCGGGCTACCAGTACTGCAGCCAGGCCGTCGCCTTGGCCGAAGCCGGCGAGTTTCGCCAAAGCGTGCGTGCGGCCAGCAAGGCGCTGCACCTGGCCAACACCACACGGGACCCGAACCTGCTGGCCCTGGCCAACCGCGATCTCGCCATCGTCTACAGCTATGCCGGCCAGCTCGAGAAGGCGGAAGCCTTTGCCCGTGAGGCGCTGCGTCATCCGGCGCGCGACCCCAAGCTGGTGACCGGTCCGGTCAACAAGGTCATCGGCGACGTGCAGACACGCCGAGGCGACCATGCCGGCGCGGTGCTCAGCTACGACGCGGCGCTCGCCACCAGTTCGGAGCGCTATGCGCCGCTGGTGCGGTCGTCGCTGGTCAATGCGCTCATCGAATCCGGCGACACGACGCGTGCCCGCCAGGTCTTCGCCGGCATGCCGGTGCCGCGCGAGGCGCCGCTCGCGGCTCAACTCGACCGCACCCGTGCGAGGCTGCTGCTGGCCGAGAACAGGCCGGCCGAGGCCCGCGACCTTTATCGCCAACTCACCACGCGCTTGGTCGGCACCGACTCCAGCTACTACCAGCTCTGGGCCTGGGACGGCGTGGCGCGCAGCGAGATCGCGTTGGGCCAGAAGCAGGCCGCGGCCGATGCGGTCGGTCGCGCACTCAGCGGCGTCGATGCAGTGCGTGCGCGCTTTCGCAGCGAAGAATTCAAGATGGGTCTGTTCTCCGACCTGCAGTCGGTGTTCGAGCGCGGCGTGGGTCTCTACAGCGAGGTGGGCGATGCGCGCGCCGCCTTCGAGCTGAGCGAGCGCAGCCGCTCGCGCGCGTTGCTCGACGCGGTGCGCGGCCGTGCCAAGGTGAGCGAAGAGGCCGCAGCCACCGTCGACCTCGCCACGCTGCAGCGCACGCTGCGCGCCGACGAGCGCGTGGTGCAGTTCCATTCGCTGCCCGATCGTTTGCAGGTGTGGGTGGTCGGGCCCGACGACATCCGGTCGCACAGCATCGACGTGAAGCACGACGACCTGACCGAACTGGTCGAGGGCTTCCGCAACTCGGTGGTGCGTGGCCGTCGCACGGCCATCACCAATGCCGACAAGCTGGGCGCGGCGCTGCTCGGGCCCCTCGGCCTGCAGGCGGGCCAGCGCCTGATCGTCGTGCCGCACGGACCACTCCACTACCTGCCGTTCCAGGCGCTGCGCCTCGACGGCCGCTACGTCATCGAGACGCACCCGGTGTCGGTGGCGCCGTCGATGAGCATCGCGGTGCAGCTGGCGCAGCGCTCGCCGCGCATCGACGCCACGCTGATTGCCTTCGGCAATCCGCGCATCGAGGACAAGTACGACCTGCCCGGTGCCGATGCCGAGGTCAAGCAGCTTGCCCGGCTGTTTCCGCGCAACACGCTCTACATGGGGGCGGCCGCCACCAAGACGCAGTTTCGCGACGCTGCCGCGCGCTCGCCGATGATGCATGTGGCCGCCCATGCCGAAGCCGACCAGATCGATCCGCTGTACTCGCGCATCCTGCTGGCCAACGAAGGCGGCAAGCAGAACTTTCTCGAGGCGCACGAGATCATCGGCCTGCCGATGCAGCGCACCGCGCTGGTCACGCTGTCGGCCTGCGAATCGGGCCTCGGGCGCATCGCGCAGGGCGACGAGGTGCTCGGCTTCACGCGTTCCTTTCTGTCGGCCGGCACGTCGAGCTTGATCTCTTCCCTGTGGCCGGTGTCCGACGAAGCCACCGCGGTGCTCATGGGCACGCTCTACGCCGAGTTCGCCAAGGGCCGCGACATCCAGCAGTCGATGCAGGCCGGACAGCTCGCGGTGCTGAAAGACCCGCGCATGGCCCATCCCTTCTTCTGGGCCCCCTTCAATTTGATCGGCAACTGGCGGCTGCAGGTCGGCCCGGGAGCCGGCGCGTGAGCAACATGTCCAACCATCCCCCGCGCATGCAATCGATCCCCCTGGCCGTGTCGCTCGCGCTGCTTGCGTTCGGAACCGTGGCCAGTGCCACGACCCCGTTGCCACCCCCCGATGCCGGCACGGCGCTGCACCCGACGCAGGACCCGTGTACGTCATGCAACCGCCCGCTCGCGCAGGGCGCAGGCGCGCCGGTGCAGGGCTTGCCGTCCGCCACGGCCGCGCCGGTGGCGTCGTTCCGTCTCAACGACCTGCGGCTGAACGGCGCACAGGCTTTGACCGACCAAGAGCTCAAGGATTTGACGCAGCCTTTCATCGGTCGTGATGTCACGCTCGGCGACCTGGAGTCGCTGGCGCAGGCGATCACAGCGCGCTACCGCGAACGCGGCTTCTTCCTGGCGCAGGCCGTGGTGCCGGTGCAGACCGTGCGCGACGGCATCGTCGAGATCAGCGTCATCGAAGGCCGGCTCGGCAAGGTCGACGTCGTGGTGGCGCCCGATGCGCCCACGTCCGAAGCGCGGGTGCGCGGCTTCATCGCGCCGCTGGTGCCGGGGCAGGCCGTCAACGCACAGGCCTACGAACGCGCGATGCTGCTGCTGTCCGATCAGCCGGGCATTCGCGTGTCTTCCGGCCTGCAGGAGGGCGGACAGACGGGCACCACCGATCTCGCGGTCGAGGTCGCAGCGGGTCCGCGCTTCGCCTTCACGGCAGAGGCCGACAACCACGGCACGCTGGAGTCGGGCCGCTACCGCGTCGGCGGTACGGCACGCTGGTTGAGCCCGTTCGGCATCGGCGACAACCTCGATGCGCGGGTGATGGTGTCGAACAGCAACGCCCTGCAGTTCGGGCGTCTCGCCTACGAGGCCCCGATCGGCACGGATGGCTGGCGTGCCGGCGTCGGCCTCGCGCGCGTGAGCTACGAAGTGGGCGGGCAGTTTCGCGACCTCGACGCGCAGGGCAGGGCCGACGTGTTCGACCTGTCGCTGAACTATCCGCTGATCCGCCAGCGGCAACAGAACCTGTTCCTGCGCCTGGGTGCGGACATGAAGCGCCTCACCGATGAGATCAACGCCGTCGACTTCAGCGCCAAAAAGCGCGTCAACGGCTTCGGCGTCGGCTGGACCTGGGAGCGCCGCGACGAAGTGCTGGGCGGTGGCTACTGGGCCAGTTCGGGCACGCTGTACCGGGGCAAGCTCGACATCCGCGATGCGCTGAGCGAGCAGTTCGACCAGGGGCCGGTGGGCCTGCGCACGCAGGGCGATTTCACCAAGCTGAGCTTTCAGCTGTCGCGCCTGCAGTCGGTGTTGGCCGGCCATTCCGTCTACCTCTCGGCCGGCGGGCAGCGCGCCAGCCGCAACCTCGACGCGTCCGAGAAGCTGGCGCTCGGCGGTGCGCGCGCGGTGCGTGCGTATGCATCGGGCGAAGCGCTGGTCGACGAAGGCCTGATCGGCACGGCCGAGTGGCGCTGGTCGTTCGACAACGAGTGGACGCCCTTCGTCTTCTACGACGCGGCGCGCGGCAAGCTCTCGCGCGACCCGCTGCTCGCGGGCGGCGACAACCGCATCAGCCTGCGCGGCAGCGGCCTGGGCGTGTCGTGGTCGCGCGCCGGCAACTTCTCCATCAACGCGACGCTGGCCTGGCGAGACGGCACCCGCGCGGCGCTGTCCGATGGCGGCGGCCGCAACCCGCGCCTGTTCCTGCAAGCGCAAAAGGTGTTCTGAGATGACGTCCATGCCTGTTCTTACTGCACGCCGACTGTCATCGAGCGCGCGACGTCGTCCGGCCCTGCGGCCGCTCGTGCTGGCCATGGCCTGCCTCGGCCTGACGCCCGCTCTCGCGCAGACGCTGCCGACCGGCTTTCGTCAGATCGCCGGCGGCGTGAGCGTGGTGCAGCCCAACGCGGCCACGCTCAACGTGCAGCAGAGCACCGGGCGCGCCATCGCCCAGTGGGACAGCTTCTCGATCGGCTCGGGCGGCACGGTCAACATCGCGCAGCCCGGCGCGGGCAGCGTGCTGCTCAACCGGGTGGTGGGCAACGAGCTGTCGAGCATCGCGGGCACGTTGAAGGCGAACGGACAGGTGTTCCTGGTCAATCCGAACGGCGTGATGTTCGGCCGCACGGCATCGGTGAGCGTCGGCGGGATGGTCGCGTCGACGCTCGACATCGGCAACGGCAACTTCATGAGCGGCAACCTGGTCTTCGAGCGTGCCGACGGCAACGTGGCGTCGGTGGTCAATGCCGGAAAGATTCAGGCAGGGCCCGGTGGCATGGTGGCACTGCTCGCCGAAACGGTGCGCAACGAAGGCGAGATTCATGCCGCCGGCGGCACCGTCGGCCTGGTGTCGGGACGCCAGATCAGCATCGATCCGGCAGGCGACGGCTTGATGACCTTTCGTGTCGCTGCCGATGCGAAGGCCACGCGCGCCTTGGTGGAAAACGCCGTCGGTGCCGCAGTCTCTGCCGACGGCGGCCGCGTGGTGCTGCTGGCCGACGGCAACGCGCCCGGCCGGATGGTGATCAACCAGCAGGGCACGGTGCGGGCGCAGTCGGTGAGCACGCGCCATGGCGAGATCGTGCTGGGCGGTAGCGCCGGCGACGTGGATGTGGCCGGCGTGCTGGACGCCACTGGCGCGCAACCCGGTCTGTCGGGTGGCCGGGTGGCGGTCGACGGCGCCGGCATCCGCATCGGCGGCGGTGCCGTGGTCGATGCCAGCGGCGCGGGAGGTGGTGGCGACATTCGCGTGCACGCGAGCGGCACGACCACATTGGCTCAAGGCTCCGCGATGCGCGCCGATGCAGGGCAGACCGGCCATGGCGGGCGCATCGTCGCGTTGGGCGACAGCCTGATCGAGGCACACGGCGAACTCTCTTCGCGCGGTGGTGCGTTGCAGGGCGATGGTGGCTTCGTGGAGACTTCGGGGCGCAGCTTTGACGTGAGCGGACTGACGGTTGACACGCGTGCGGCAGCGGGCGCTGTCGGCGAATGGCTGCTGGACCCTGTCGACGTCCGTATCGCAGCTGGCTCTGGTGCTGCCGCGAACACCTTCTACGACAGCGGGATCGTGGCCGCGCTGAACACCAGCAATCTCACGATCAGCACCGCCGGTGCGGGGTCGCAGGCGGGCGACATCACTTTCGGATCGGGCGTGAACGTCAACTACACCGGCGCTGCCGCGCGCACGCTGCGCTTCGAAGCGACGCAGAGGATCGAATCGAATACCGCGGCCGTGGCGCCGGTCATACGTTCCACCGGCAGCGGCGCGCTGAACGTGGACTTCATCGCGAACGCCGACAACGTGGTGGGCGGGTTCGGTCAGATCAACTTCACCGGCACCTTGCAGACGCTGGGCGGCCGCGTGACGATGCAAGCCACCGGCGCCGAGAGCAGCATCGCGCTCAGCGGTGCGAGCATCAACACGCTGGGCCTGTTCGGCTCGGGCGGCGGCGCGGTGAACATCGCGACGGTCGGCCAGGCGAGCGGGGTGAACCAGGCCGTGGCGGTGAACCTGAACAACAGCACGATCACGACCGGGGCGGGCAATGTGAGCATCAGTTCGGGCCAACGCACCGCGGCCGCAGCCGGCGGCACCGGCGTGCGGATCCTGGGCGGTGCTATCGCCACCACGAGCGGCGACGTGAGCATCTCCGGTGACGGCCGGGAAAACTACGCCAACATCATCGCCGTGGCGCGTATTGCCGATCCCGATGTTCCGACAGCCCAGACCTTCGGCGTGGACCTCGACGGCACGTCTGTCAGCACCGTCGGCGGCAACATCGCTGTGGCAGGGCGCGGCTTTGCAACCACGAATCCCTCGCCGGGCGGACCGATTCCCGCTATCGGCGTGGCCCTGCGCAACGGCGCGAGGCTCGAGAGCACCGGTGCCGGCGACATCGAGGTGACGGGCGGTGCCGTCATTGGCGGCAGCACCGCGGCAGGCATCGTGATCACCGAGGGCGTATCGCCGGCGCAGCAGGCGCAGATCGTCGCGAACCAGGGCGACGTCACGCTGCGTGCGAGCAGTGCCGGGTTCGGTGTCAGCGGGCTCGACATCGCAGGGCCTGTGCGAAGCCAGGCCGGCAGCATCAACGTGCGGGTGGGCGCCGTGGGTGCGGCCGGCCCGTCGGACAGCGGGAACTTCGACATCCACCTGGGCGGGACGGGCGGTGCGATCGCGCTGACCACGGCAGAGCTCGCGTTGCTCTCGGCACCGAACCTGGTCTTCGGCAGCCAGGGCGGCGGCGACGTGCGGCTGCTGTCGGCCCTCAACTCGACGTCGAACCTCACCTTCCAGACCGGCACGCTCGGCGGCGTCTTCGTCAACGCCGCACTGGCTGCGCCCACCGTCGCGCTGCTTTCCGGCGCGGGCGTGACGCAGACGGCGGGCATCACGGCCACGTCGCTGTTCGCGTCGGCCAGCAACGGCAGCGTTTCGCTCGGCAACGCCAACAACCAGATCGGCACCGTCGCAGGCAGTGCGACGGGCCGCTTCGACCTGAACAACAACGGGACAATCACCACGGGCGGCGTGAGCTTCCGCAACGCGCAGGGCGTTCAGGCGATCGGAACGGGGGTGCTAGGGAACGCAGTGGCGCTCACGGCGACGAGCGGCGACGTGCGTGTCGGCGCCAACGTGACCGGCCTTGCGAGCGCGGTGCTGGAGAGCCAGGCCGGCGATGTCGTGCTCGAATCCGGGAGGGTTGCGGCACCGAACGTGGTGCTGGCCGCCGCAGGGTCGGTGACGCAGGCCACCGGCGCGGATGCGGCGATCACCGCCGACGGACTGGCGGCCACCGCCACGACCGGCGCGGTGAGCCTGCTCAACGCTGCCAACAGCGTGGGCATCCTGGCGGGCCGCGCAGCCGGGCGCTTCGACTATCTGAACGCGAGCGATCTTTCCATCGGCAGCGTGAACAGCGGCGACCCGCTCAAGCCGGCGCTGCTCGACGGTATCGAAGCCGAATCGGTGCGGGTGCGCACCGTGACCGGCGATCTGGCCGTCTCGTCCGGCGTGACGGCGCAGAGCACAGCGCTGTTGGAGGCCGGCTCGGGGGGCGTGCTGGTCGTCGATGCGCCGGTCGTCGCCACGGACCTTGCGCTGCTGGGCGGCAGCGTCGGCGGGCTCGGCAGCGTGACCGCATCGCGCCTGCTCGCCGTGGCCACCGATGGCGATGTCTCGCTGGTGGGCAGCGGCAACCGCGTGGGCGCGCTGGCAGGCAGCGCCGCCGGTCGCTTCGACTACCTCAACCTCGCAGCGCTCGACATCGGCAGCGTGAGCGTTGCCGACCCGCAGCAGCCGCTGACAGGCGCCGGCATCCGTGCCGCGGACGTTCGCGTCGAGACGGCGGCAGGCACATTGAATGTCGTTGCGCCCTTGGTGGCGACGAGCACCGCCTTCCTGCGCACGCAGGAAGGCGGCGATATCCGTATCGCTGCGCCCGTCTCGGCCACCGACATGGTGCTCGACGCAGGCGGCAGCGTGCTGCAGTCGACCGATGGCGACAGCGCGATCGCCGCGACGACGTTGCTCGCGCGCGGCAGGGCGGGGGACGTGCTGCTGACAAGTCCCGCCAACACGGTGGGCACGATCGCCGGCAGTGCGATGGGGCGTTTCGACTTCGCCGATGCGAATGCACTCGCTATCGGCAACCTCAGCGTCTCGAACGCTTTCGATTCGCTGGCCGCGAGCGGCATCGCCGCCGACACCGTGCGGGTGCGCACCTTAGCGCAGGACCTCACGCTGGGGGCAGACGTGACCGGCACGACGACGACCGACCTCGTCGCGGCCGAGCGTTTTCAGAATGCTGGCGCCTACCGCATCTCGGGCGCCACCTGGCGAATCTGGGCGCGTACCTGGGAGGGTGAAAGCCGCGGCGGGTTGGCCGGGTCCGGCGTCTTCCCCAACGTCTACAACTGCACCTACGGCGGGTTCTGTGGCGTGACGGTGCCCGCTGCGGACAACCACTTCATCTACACGCAGCAGCCGGTCGCGACGGTCACGCTCGGCAGTGCGAGCTACCTGTGGGGTACCTCGCCGCCCGAGGTGGGCTACACCCTGTCGGGACTCGTCCTCGGCGACACGGGCGCCGGGATCAGCGGCACGCAAAGCACGGCGGCAGGCCGCGTGAGCCCGCCCGGCACCTACGCGGTCAACGGCAACTTCAGCTCCGCAGAAGGCTATGCAGTGAATGTCGTTCCGGGCTCGCTCACCATCGGAAGGTCACCGCTCCAACTCGACGTTGCGCAGTCGCGGCCCGATGTGCTGCGCGAGCTGCCCACCACCTGGCTCTACGACCGCAACATCGGCGCAGCGCCGATGTGCTTCGCCACCGGCCCGCTGCAGGGCGACGGTGCGCGGCAGGGCGGCGACGTGCTGGCGCGCGAATGGTCGCGCGTGCGCTCGCGCCCGAACCTCACGAACTGCGTGGACACCGAACGGCGCAACGGCTGCGCCGACTTCTGAAACCCTGCGGAGGCTTTCAGCCGCGCGCCGGAATGCCGAGGCCTGCGACGACCGCTGGCCGCGCCACGAAAGTGGCCAGCACGCGATTCACGTTCGGAAAATCGTCGAAGCCGACCAGTTCGCGCGCTTCGTAGAAGCCGACGAGGTTGCGCACCCACGGGAAAATGGCGATGTCGGCGATGCTGTAGTCGTCACCCATGAGCCAGGCGCGACCGGCCAGCCGTCCTTCGAGCACGCCGAGGAGCCGCTTGGATTCGGCCACGTAGCGGTCGCGCGGCCGCTTGTCCTCGTAGTCCTTGCCGGCGAATTTGTGGAAGAAACCGAGCTGGCCGAACATCGGGCCGATGCCGCCCATCTGGAACATCACCCACTGCAGGCACTCGTAGCGGCCGGCGGCATCCTGCGGAATGAAGCGGCCCGTCTTCTCGGCCAGATACACCAGGATGGCGCCGGACTCGAACAGCGCCAGTGGCTTGTCGCCGGGGCCGTGCGGGTCGAGGATGGCCGGGATCTTGTTGTTCGGATTGAGAGACATGAAGGCGGGCGACAGCTGATCCTGCGACTCGAAGCTCACCAGGTGCGGCTCATACGGCAGGCCCAGTTCTTCCAGCAGGATCGACACCTTCACGCCGTTGGGCGTGGGCAACGAGTAGAGCTGCAGGCGATCGGCGTCTTGCGCGGGCCATTTCTGGGTGATGGGGAATGCGGTGAGATCGGTCATGGACGTCCTTGAAGAAAACGGGTCGCGGCCTCGACGGATTGGCGCGGGCGGCACGATCAATTCTGCCGCTTGCTTCTTGTGCGGGTGATGTGACCAACCAATTCAACGAACAGCAACGCTGGTCCCACGAGTGGCGATGGATGTCAGCCGATCTCCATCGCCTGAATCGTACCGAGTGAAGTTTCCATGTTGCAGCGGCGCGGCCACAATGAAGCTTTCCAGTTTGCCAGTGAAAAGATGACCCAACCCTCCATGCGTCGTTCCTCTTCCCAGGTCATCAAGACGGAGGCGGAACTGCGCGCCCTGATCGGCGAACCCGCCGAGCTCACGCGTGCAAAAGTGAGCAACCGACTCAACGCGATGACCCGCATGTTCATTGAGCGCTCGCCGCTCGTTTGCGTTGCCACGAGCGACGGCTCCGGGAACTGCGACCTCAGTCCGCGAGGTGATCCGGCAGGGTTCGTCCGCATTCTTGACGATCGCACCTTGCTCATTCCGGAGCGCCCCGGCAATCGGCTTGCAGATTCACTGCGCAACATATTGGCGAACCCACGAACAGGCCTGCTCTTCATCGTGCCGGGTGTCACGGATACCCTTCGTGTGAACGGTCATGCCGAAATCACGGTCGATGCAGATTTGCTCATTCCCTGCGCCGTGGATGGCAAGCGGCCGCTGCTTGGCGTCGTTGTCGACATCGACGAGGCGTACACGCAGTGTTCGAAGGCGTTCCTGCGCTCCAACCTGTGGGATCCGGAACGTTTTCTGGACCCGACGACGATGCCAACAGGTGGCCAGGTCTTCCGCGCCATCCAGGGCGAGCAGTTCGATGCCGACTCGTACGACAAGGAGCGTGCCGAGCGCTACCGCCGCCGGGTTGGCTTTTACTGATCACTCCGCCCCATCAATCTTCATCGACGGACGGAGGGTTCGAGCTACAGGTAGAACCGTGGGACGCGAGAAACACCCATTGGGTGCTTGCGCCGCAGATCCGTGACACGACGAACGACAAGATTCCTTTCGAGCCTGTCACGCACGCCTGGTCGCTTGCTGCGCTGGAGGCCGCGCTGGATCGTTCTATCTCCGAGGGCATGTGACGCGTTGTCGGCGGCAACGGCCGGTACCAGACACTGATCGCCGCGACGCGGCTTCGCTCGATCTTCATTGCACTGCATGGCATCCCCACTTCCTCACACTCCCGATGGTCGTTATTTCGTGGTCCGGGGCCGTCTCTGGCGCCTGTCCAACCCGGCGCTCCCGGCCGCGACGCGCGAGACGCTCGTCGGGGAGCTGATGGCGGCGCGGCGTGACGTCGCAGTGCAGCGCCGTGCCGGAAACGCCGACGGCGTGCGCGACGCCCGCACCCGGGTCGACGGCGCAAAGCGCGCGCTCGGGGAGCGCGGTGCGGTGTGGTGGACCGACGGCGCGCCGGACCTCAATCGAAGGCTTGTAAAGAACACGCCCTATGCGACGTGGTTTGACGCGCTCTCCACGTCGTGACCCCGCCACGCGCGACCCGTGCAAGGTCCCCGTTCAGCGGCGGCCTCGGAGTGCGCTGCACTTGGAGTCAAGGCCCAAAGCGGGCAGCCATTTTTTGAGGTGAAGCGCCCACGCGTTCAACCCGCCCGCCGCCGCGTCGACAACAGCGCCCGCAGCTTGGCCGGCGCGACCGGCTTCGTGAGCAGCATGACGCCACCGCGGCGCAGCCGCTGCAGCACCTCCGGCCCGGTGGCGCCCGACACCAGCACCGCGAGGGCGCTGGGCTGCAGGCGAGCTGCGGCCTCGATCACCACCATGCCGTCCTCGGCGTCCGCCAGTTGCAGGTCGCACAGCACCGCGTCGTAGACCGCGCCGGGCGCTCCCAGCCGGTCGAGCGCCTGCGCCACGGTCGCCACGGTGTCGACCCGGCAACCCCATTGCGCGAGCAGCACACGGCTGCCGTCGAGGATGGCCGGGTCGTCGTCGACGACCAGGCAGCGCAGGCCGGTGAGCGCCGATGGGGTGATGGGTTCAGCCACCGGCGGCGCGATGTCGGTGGGCAGCGCGTGCGGCACCACCAGCGCGAAGGTGCTGCCCGCCTGCAGCGCAGAGCGCACCGTGATGCGCGTGCCCAGCAGCGCGGCGATGCGCGCGCAGATCGCCAGGCCCAGCCCGAAGCCCTGGCGACGGTCTCGTTCGGTGTTGGCCACCTGGTAGAACTCCTCGAAGATGCGCGCCTGGTGGATGGGCGCGATGCCCACCCCGTCGTCGCGCACCTCGATGCGCACCCCTTTGCCGATACGCCGCGCGATGACCAGCACGGAGCCATCGGGCGGCGCATGCCGGATCGCGTTGCCGACCAGATTGCCGACGATGCGCAGCAGCAGCGCCGCATCGGTGCGCACGGCCAGGCCACGGTCGCGCCACACCAGCCGCACCTGTGCCTCGTCGGCGGCCGCCGCGTGCTGGGCACCGAGCCGGTCGAACAGGGCCGCGAGCGACACACCGGCGATGGCGGGCGTCAGCACCTGCGCGTCGAGCCGGGAGATTTCCAGCAGGTCGTCGAGCAACACGCCCATGAAGCCCGTGCTCTCCTGCAGCCGCTGCACCGCGGGCCGTTGGGCCGGCGTGGCAGTGGGCAGCAGGCCATCGATGAACAGGCCCATGGCGTGCAGCGGCTGGCGCAGGTCGTGGCTCGCAGCCGCCAGAAAGCGCGCACGCGACAGTGCGGCCTGTTCGGCCTCGGCCATGCGCTGCAATGCGACGGCGGTAGCCTCGCGCACCCGCTCCTCGCTGACCTGCTGATTGCGCTGCAAGCGCTCGGCCAGGCGGTTGATGTCGTTCGCCAGAGCGGCCAGTTCGTGGCGGTCTCGTGCGGCGGGTGCGTCAGGGTCGCCGACCACCTCGCAGCGCGCCTCGAAGCGCCCGGCCTCGAGCGCCGCGACGGTGCGCGAGATGCTGCGCAGCGGCTGCGCCACGGCGCGCGCCATCTGTCGCACCGCCGCCCACGCGGCCAGCAACGCGATCAACGCGATGCCGATGCCGGTCATCAACGACCGTGTGCGCTCGCGCGTGTGGGCCGTGGTGTCGCGCAGCACCTGCACCAGGCCGATCGGCGCGGCGCCATCGGTGGAGCCGGCCGGCGCGAAGGTGGCCGCACGCGAGGCCTCGCGCAGCGTGACGGGTGCGGTGAAGACACGCACCGACGCGGCCGGCGCACTGGCGGGGCTTGCCGGGCCGGCCGTCACGTAGACGCCGGCGTTGTTGCTGATCTCCACACGCGTCACCTGGCCGCTGCGCAGGGCCGCGCCAGCGACGTTCTGCAGCGCGGGCAGGTCGCCGGCATACAGGCTCAGGTCGGACATGGCGGCCACCTGCCGTGCGGCGGCCTGGCCTTCGGCGTCGAAGGCGGCCTCGAGCGTGTCGAGCCGGCTGTGGGTGAACCATGCGGTGAGCGCCAGCGCCACGGCGGCGCAGGGCCCGATGCCCAGGCGCAGCAGGTCGCGCCGCAAGGTGCCGCGCACCACCACCGGTTGCGTCGCCAGTTCGGCGGAATCGGTGAAGTGGGAGGGGTCAGATAGCTCGGCGGGTTGGGATGACGCGGCGCGGCCGGACGGTTGCGCTTCGACGGCGCGCGCCACGCTCAGGCGCAGCCACGCAGAGAGCCGGCCCATGCTCATCGCGACACGTTGATGCGCGCCGTGAGCTCGCGTTCTTCCGGCAGGCGCAACCCCAGCCCGCGTGCCACCGTCGCGTTCACGCGCACCGTGGCTGGCGTCGCCGCCTCGACCCACACGCCGGGTGGCGCGCTCGCAGCATGGAGCTTCTGCAACATCGCGCGCGCCTGTACGGCAAGTTGCGCGGGCGTCGATACCGCCGCTGCCAGACCGCCCGAGCGCACCAGCCCGTCGCTCGCACCGAACACCGGCAGCCGCGCGCCGGCGCCGGCCCGAAGCACCGCCAGCGTGGCCGCCTGGCTGTCGCCGATGCGGTCGGGCAGCACCATCAGCACATCGCTGCGGGCCACCACGGTGTGGAGCGCCGACGCGAGCGCGGTGGGGTCGGGGGCGTACTGCACCTGCAGGTCCCAACCGGCCGCGGCGCGTTCGAGCTCGCGCACCAGCGGCTCGGACTCGACCGTGGCGACCACGCCGAGCCGGCGCTTCTGCGGCAGCAGGGCGTCGATGAGCGCCAGTTGGTCGACCATGGCCGGGTCGCGCAGCAGCACGCCGATGCGGCGGTCGCTGCGCCGGAACGACGGGTGGCTGCGCAGCGCTTCGTAGTCGAGACGGCTGAGCATCGCGAGCACCAGCGTCTCGCTGCCGCTGCGATCGAGGGCGACCCGAGACGCAGCCTGGCCCACGGCGATGGTTGCGTCGGCAGCGGGAGGCGTGGCTGCGTTGCCTCGGACGCTGCGGGTGCGCACACCGGCGGTGACGCTGCGCTCGTCGTCGCCGGCGGTCGCGGGAGCGCTGGCTGGCGCCAGCGTGTCGCCCGCCGCGAGGCGCAACAGTTCGACCGGCGCACCCGGCCCCGCGCCGCTGCGCAAGAGGCCCGCGAACTCGGCGTGGGGCGCCGAATCGTCGGCAAGCAACACGGTGAGCCCGGCGGCCGACGCGTGGCCGGCGCACAGCCATGCGCAGGCAAAGGCCATGTACAGCGCGGCGCGCACTGCCGCCTGGCGCAGAAAGGAGGGGTTCACGGACATGGACTGCCGATGCAGTGGAAAGGATGCATCCAATGTACGGAGCCACTGTCGGGCGCGCGATAAGGCAGAGGGCTTATGTCGGCGCCATGCCTGCCTTCGGCGCGTGCAGCAAGTCACACGGCTGCGGCTGGGCGGTCTATCGCCAACGGCGTAGTCGGGTCGGTGCAGGTGCTCGATCGCGCCTGCCGGCGCGCGCTCAGTCGAGCGCCAGCTTCCAACCGGGCGCGCGCACCAATGCGCGCAGCATGGGAGCGGCAGTGGTGGGGTCGTTGGCGTACAGGTCGAGCTTCCGGCCTGGCGAAAAGCTACGGAAGATGTCGCGTGTGGTGTCGTTCCACCCAAGGAGCGCCATCGACCAGCTTTCGAACATCCGGCGCGGCACGGCACGCCTTTGCAGCGGTGTCACATCGCGATGACGCCGGTCGACGCGGATGCTGGCGAACAACAGGTCGATCATCTGCGCCTCACCCTCGAGGCATTGCATGTAGACGCCGTCCAGCAGGCAAAGCACACCGGTGACACCCAAGTCTGGGTTCACGCGTCGCGACCAGTCGAGGATGGCGGCGACGTCTTCCGAACCTGTCGCGGAGGCGTGGCTGGCATAGACAAGTCGTTGAAGCATGCGGCAATCTAACCGCCGCCGCCGCATGAGCCCTGCCGGCCGAGGCGCCGATCGAGCGTCCGCACGGGTCGGGCGAGGGCCGAACGCTCAGGCCGAAGGCCGGTGGTTGGCCGTGTTCGCTCCAACCGCCGCCCACTGCGCCAGGATCGCCTGCCGCAGCACCCGCGGCGACACCGGCTTGTAGAGCACCGCGACACCTGCGCTCGCCACCTCGCGCAGGCGGTCGGGCTTGGTTTCACCGGTGACCAGGAGCCGCGCCGTGGCGGCGCCGATGCCGCGTGGATGGCGCTCCAAGGCAGCGAGCACGTCGAGCCCGTTGTCGCCGCCTTGCAGCAGCAGGTCGCTCACGACGACGTCGGGTGGCCGGTCCCACGCGTCGGCCAGGGTCAGCGCCTCGGCGCGGCTCTGTGCCGCCATCACCTCTGCGCCCCAGTTGCCCAGCACCACCTGGAGACCTTCGAGGATGGTGCGCTCGTCGTCGATCACCAGCACCCGCACGCCGTCGAGCCGGGCTTCGTGCACGGTCTCGGGCGTCGCGCCGGCCGACATCGCAGCGGGCAGGCCGATCAGCGGCAGCGTGCCGCGCACCTGCAGCCGCACGCAGGTGCCTCGCCCCAGCCGCGAGACCAGGTCGACGCGCGTGTTCAGCAGCTCGGCCAGGCGCCGCACCGTGGCCAGACCCAGCCCCATGCCACGCGCGCCGCGTTCGGCATGGAGGCCTTGGGTGTCGACCTGAAAGAACTCCTCGAAGACCCGCGCCTGGTGCTGCGGCGGAATGCCGATGCCGGTGTCCCATACGTCGATGCGCACGCCCTTGCCGCGTTGCCGCGCGCCGATCAGCACGCCGCCCTCGGTCGTGTGGCGCAGGGAGTTCGACACCAGGTTGTTCAAGATGCGCGAGAGCATCACGTAGTCGCAGCGCACCCACGCCTCGGTCTTGCGCACCACCAGCCGCAGGTTCTGCGCCTCGGCCACCGGTCGGAAGTTGCGGCTGATCTCGTCGAACAGGGTGTCGAGCGCGAAGTCCGCCCATTGCGGCTGCAGCACGCCGGCGTCGAGCTGCGACAGGTTGAGCAGCTCCGAAAACAAGCGGTCGAGCGAATCGACGCATTCGCGGATGTGGCCGATGCGCTGCAGCCGCGCCGGGTCGGTCTCGCCGTTGCTCAGGCCGTCGGAAAACAGGGTCAGCGCGTGCAGCGGCTGGCGCAGGTCGTGGCTGGCCGCAGCCAGCAGGCGGGTCTTGGCCTGGCTGGCGACCTCGAGCTGTCGGTTCTTGCTGGCGAGTTCGGCGGTGGCTTCGACGATGCGGCTTTCGAGCAGCCGACGGTTTTCGGCCAGGCCGCTGGCCGCGCGGTTGAAGCCGTGCTGCAGTCTTCGCACTTCGGCCGTGCCTGCGACAGCCACACTGGCTTCCTCGCCGGCACCCAGCCGGTCGACCGCGTCGCCCAACGCACCGATGGGGGCGCTGATGCGCCGTGCCGCCCACCAGCCGGCGAGCCCGACACCGAGCAGGCTGGCGCCCAGCACCACCAGCACGTTCAGCCAGACAGAACGGCGCGCGCGCTCGACCGTGTCAAGGCTGATCTCGACCATCACCTGCCCGACGTGGCGGCCGTCGTCGCCGACGATCGGCGCCACCACCTGAAGGCCTTCGCCGCGCTGCCGGTCGACGGTCTCGGAGTTGGCGACGATCTCGCCATCCTCCGACCAGATCTGCACCTGCTGCACGTGCGGCTGGTAGGTGCCCGACTGCGCGGTGCGCTGGAGCGCGCGGCGGTCCATGTGCATCAGCGGCGTCTGCGCGACGGTGGCGACCTGCAGCGCCACCGTCTGCGCATTGGCGCGCATCAGCTCGGTCACGTTCGCCATGTGCTGCCGCGTCAGCACGCCGATGGCGCCCAGCGTTGCCACGGCGGCGGGCAGCACCGCGAGCAGCACCAGCTGCTGGGCCAGCGAAAGCCGGCCCCATCGCAGCAGCGCGCGCAGCGAAGCCTTCATGTTGGAGCCAGGGAGAAAGTCACGAAATCCTTGCCGTCTTGGTATCTAATTGTGTTCTCGACGCCGTCGACCGACCATCCGCCATTCGGTTGACGTGCACTGCCAACGCTTCGGTCTCCCCCATGCTGGCCTCCGTCATTCGTCTCCCGTTCGCCGCTGTCCTTCGCATCACACGGTTTCGCTGGATGGGCGCCTGCGTGCTGCTGCTGGCCTTGCCGCTCGCCGCGCTGGCGCAAGGCGGGGCCGCGCAGGCCCCGGCCCCGGTGCGTTTCGGCATTCTGCCGCTGGGCGGGGCCTTCGAGTCGCGCAACGACTGGGACCCGGTGCTGGCCGACCTCAGCCGCGCCATCGGCCGGCCGGTGAGCGTGCTGTCGGTCACCTCGTACGAAGCGCTCGAACAGGCGATCCAGCGCAACGAGGTCGACATGGCCTTCCTGTCGGGCCGCATGGCGCTCGACGCGGTGACGCAACGCCGCATGCAGGTGGTGGCCCAAGTCACGCGGCACGACGGCCTGCCGGGCTACCGGGCCTTGCTGCTGGCGCGCAAGACGGGGCCGCTGAACACGTTGAGCGGCCTGTTGGCCGACCCGGAGCGCTGGCGGCTGGCGCGCGGCGAGAGCCGCTCGGTGTCGGGCTTCATCGTCCCGCAGCTGCAGCTTTTCCTGCCCCACCACATCGCGATGGAGACGCGTTTCGTGAGCGAGGTGGTCGGTACGCACCAGTTCACCGCCTTGGCGGTGGCCAACGGCGAGGCCGACGTGGCCACCAACAACACCGCCGACTTCGAGCGCTTCCGCGGGCAGTTCCCGGTCGAGGCGGCGCGGCTGCATGTGATCTGGGAGTCGGAGCTGATCCCGCACGCGCAGATCGTGGTGCGGCGCGACTATCCGGCGGAGTTGCAGCGCAAGGTGCAGGCCTTTCTCGTCGACTACGCGCGAGGGAAGGGGCCGCGCGGCGATGCCGAACGCGCCAACCTCAAGGCGTTGCACGATCTGGCCGGTTTCCTCGCGGCCGACAACAGCTCGCTGTTGCCGGCGGCCAAGCTGGCCTACCAACTGGCGCGGCAGAGCGCCATGACGGCACAGTGGGTCAACGATGCGGCACGGCTCAACCGCCTGCAGCGCATCGACAGCAGCTATGCCGAGCAGTCCGCCGCACTGCGCGAACCCGGCAGGCACTGAGACCCGGCTGCGGCAGCGATGCCGACAGGCCTTCGGGTGTTGCCAACTAAGTCGCAGTTCATCCAGCCTTGCCTGCCGCCCGTTCTCAAAGCGCCTTATCTCCCCCTAGAGTGCCCGCTGTTTTTCCAGGGGAGCATTCCATGAAAAGAGCATGTTGGGCCGGCGCTGCCGTGGCGCTGGCGTTGGCATCGACCGGCTGCAGTTCGTTGTTGGCAGAAGGCGGGGCAGCGGGCGCCGGCATTGTGGGTGGTGCATTGGCCAGTGCCGTCACCGACAACGCCGGCGTGGCGGCGGGCATCGGCATCGGTGTGCAGGCCGCCACGCGGGCCGGCATCCAATACGGCCAACGCAAGATCCACGGCGAAGCGCAGCAACAGATCGCGCGTGTCGCAGGTCCGCTGAAGGTGGGACAGGTGCAGCCGTGGCAGACGGTTCACGCACTGCCGCTCGAGCCTGAAGAGGCCGGCCGCGTGGCCGTCAGCCGTGTCATCAGCACTGGCGAGCTCGACTGCAAGGAGATTGTTTTCTCGGTCGACCGAAGCGCGGGCGAGAAGCTGCCGTCGAGTGCGTTCTACATCGCGTCGATCTGTCGCAGCAGCGGCCGCTGGGATTGGGCTTCGGCCGAGCCGGCGACGGCGCGCTGGGGCGCACTGCAATGACGCGCGGCGGCATGTCTCGGCTGGCGTGCGTTTCGGCATCGCTCGCCGCGGCGCTGGCTATCGCGGGCTGCAGTGCGATCGGCGGACTGGCGGGCGGCGTCGCAGGCATCGCATCGGGTGCTGCGACGGCGAACCCGGCGGTCGGCGTGGCGATCGGCATCGGCGTCAACGCGGTGGTCGACGAATCCATCAAGACCGTGCTGCGCCGCTGGAGCCACGAGGAGCAGACGGTCATCGCCGAAGCGGTCGGCGCCATGGCGGTCGGAGAACGGCGCCGTTGGGCCGTGTCGCACCCGCTTCCGTACAGCGATACCCGCGGAACGGTGACCGTGACACGCGCCTTCGACACGCCGCTGGCGCCGTGCAAGGAAGCGCTCTTTTCGGCAGCCGGCGAGCGTGGCGGCGATGCACCCCCCTTCGTGACGACCGTCTGCCGCGCGGAAGACGGCTGGAGCTGGGCGCTGGCGGAGCCGGCCACAGCGCGCTGGGGGGCGCTGCAGTAGCCGAGCACCCCTAGCTCCTTCGCACTAGACCGTCTGCGTCGCCTACGCCCCCGTTAGGCCGTTCGCCAGATTTGCCGCTGCGTCCCTGGGCCGGAAACTGGATGTTTCTTCCAGGCACCCCTGCCATCGACGGAGCGCGGATGAGTTGGCGAACAAAAGTGGTTTGGAGCGAGGGGATGCTGTTGCAGCCTCAGCACCTGCAGCAAAGCGAGCGCCATGCGGACCATGCGCGGCACCTGCTGCTGCGCACCACCACGCCGTACGCCTGGGGCTTCGCCGAGATCGAGATCGATGCCGCCGCGCTCACGCTGGGCAAGCTGGCGCTGGTGCGGGCGGTCGGCGTGTTCGGCGACGGCACCGTCTTCGACATGCCCGCGGTCGACCCGCTGCCCGAGCCCATCGAAGTGCCCTCCGCGATGCGCGACGAGGGCGTGGTGCTGGCACTGCCGCTGCGCCGCGCCGGTGCGCGCGAGGCCGACGCCGAGGCCTACGACGACCTGGTGCGCCATCGCGTGCTCGAGTCGGAAGTGCCCGACGCCAACACCGCCGGCGAGCGCACCGCGACGCTGCAGCTCGGCCAGCTGCACACGCGCCTGATGCGCGCCGACGAGGCGACCGATGCGTGGACGACGCTCACCGTCGCGCGCGTCGTCGAGCGCCGCACCGACAACCAGGTCCAGCTCGACCGCGCCACGCTGCCGCCGCTGCTCGACGTGGCCGGCCATGCGGTGATTCGTTCTTGGCTCGACGAGCTGCTCGGCCTGCTGCGCCAGCGCGGCGAGGCGCTGGCCGGCCGCATGTCGCAGGGCGGCACCGGCGGCGTGGCCGAGATCGCCGACTTCCTGCTGCTGCAGACCGTCAACCGCAACGAGCCGGTGTTCGCGCATTTGGCGCGCAGCGCGATGCTGCATCCGCAGCACTTCTTCGAACGTGCGCTGGCGCTGGCCGGCGACTTGGCGACCTTCCGCGACACGCGCCGCGTGGCGCGCTTCGGGCCCTACGTCCACGACGACCTCGCGCTGAGCTTTCGCCCGCTGATGGACGACCTGCGGCGCAGCCTGTCGATGGTGCTGGAGCAGTCGGCCATCCGCATCGAGTTGCACGACCGCAAGCACGGCGTGCGCGTGGCGGTGATCCCCGACGTCGAGCTGCAACGCAACGCGACCTTCGTGCTCGCCGTCACTGCGCAGATGCCGGGCGAGGCGCTGCGCGCGCGCTTCCCGACGCAGGTGAAGATCGGCCCGGTCGAGCGCATCCGCGACCTGGTCAACCTGGCGCTGCCGGGCGTCACGCTCACGCCGCTGCCGGTCGCACCGCGGCAGATCCCGTTCCACTCCGGCGCCACCTACTTCGAGCTCGACACGCGCAACAGCGACCTGTGGCGCCAGCTGGAGCAGTCGGGCGGCATGGCGATGCACGTCGCAGGGGACTTCCCCGGACTCGATCTGGCCTTCTGGGCGGTACGCGCATGACCACACCCGACCCCTTCGCCGCGTTCGAATCCGAACGCACCATCATCAAGCCCAAGCCGCGCGCGCCGGGCGGTGGCGGCACACCGCCATCGGTCGCACCGGCCTACGCCACGGGCGGCGAGTCGGCGCCGATCGAGCTCGGCGAGCTGGGCCTGCTCAACCCGCTGGTGTCCGCTGCCGGCAAGCTGCTGGTGCTTACGGCCAAGCTGCGCAACCTCGTGCAGCCGCCCAACGTGCCGGCGCTGCGCGCATCGACGGCCGAGGCCGTCAACCAGTTCGATGCCGCGGCCCGCCGCGCCGGCGCGTCGAACGAGTCGGTGCTGGCCGCGCGCTACGTGCTGTGCACGGCGCTCGACGAAGCCGTCGCCAACACGCCCTGGGGCGTACAGGCCGGCTGGAACAAGCAGAGCCTGCTGGTGCAGTTCCACAACGAGACCTGGGGCGGCGAGAAGGTGTTCCAGCTGCTGGCCAAGCTCGCGCAGGACGTGCCCACGCACCGCCCGCTGCTGGAGCTGATCTACAGCGTGCTCGCGCTCGGCTTCGAGGGCCGCTACCGCGTGGTCGACAACGGCCGCGCGCAGCTCGATTCGGTGCGCCAGCGCCTCGCCGACCTGATCGCCAAGGACCGCCCGCCGCTGGAGGCCGAGCTCTCGCCGCACTGGCGCGGGCAGGGCGCGGGCGCGGCCCGGCTGCGCGAGTCGCTGCCGCTGTGGGTGTTCGCTGCGGGCTTTGCGCTGCTGCTCGCGCTGGTCTGGTTCGGGCTGCGGCTGTGGCTCAACGACCGCTCCGACAGCACCTACGCCGCGGTGTCGGGCCTGCGCGTGCCCAACGTGCAGGTCGCGCCGCCTGCCACCGTCGCCCGGTCGCCGCGGCTGGCGCGCTTCCTGGAGCCCGAGATCAAGCAGGGCCTGGTCACCGTCACCGACGAGGCCGACCGCAGCACCGTGCGGCTGCGCGGCGATTCCTTCTTCGGCTCCGGCAGCGCCGAGCCGATGGCGCAGTCGCTGCCGGTGTTGCGCCGCATCGGCCAGGCCCTGGCCGAGGTCAAGGGCGAAGTGCTGATCACCGGCCATTCCGACAACCAGCCGATCCGCTCGATGCGCTATCCGTCCAACTGGCATTTGTCGGCCGCGCGCGCCGACGCCGTCAAGGCCGCGCTGGTCGCGCAGGTCGACCCGGCGCGGCTGCGCGCCGACGGCAAGGCCGATGCCGAGCCGGTCGCCGCCAACGACACGCCGGCCAACCGCGCGCGCAACCGACGCGTCGACATCGTGTTGTTCACCGAGCCGGAGCGCGTCGCCGCAGCGGCAGCGACGCCGGCTGCACCGGCGGAGGTGAAGCGATGAAGAAGTTGTTCGGCTGGTTGTTCCACCCTGTGCTGCTGACCGCGCTGGCGCTGTTCGTGGTCGCGGTGCTGGTGTGGTGGATCGGCCCGCTGGTCAAGGTCGGCGCGCTGGCGCCGCTCGAGAGCGAGCTGGCGCGTGCCGCGACCATCGGCGTCATCGTGCTGGTGGTGGTGCTGCGCGCCGTGTGGCGCCGCTGGCGCGCGCGCACGGCGAGCCGCAGCCTCACCGAAGGCCTGATGCGGGCGCCAGCGGCCAGCGCAGCCGATGCAGGCGCCGGCAGCGGCGAGCAGAAGATCCTCGACACGCGCTTCACCGACGCCGTCGCCACGCTCAAGCAGATGCGCCTGCATGCGGCCGGCCGCAAGCCCGGCTGGCGCGACTGGCTGTCGCTGTCGGGCGGCAGCTATCTGTACGACCTGCCCTGGTACGTGTTCATCGGCGCACCGGGCGCGGGCAAGACCACGGCGCTGGTCAACTCGGGCCTGTCGTTCCCGCTGGCCGACAAGTTCGGCCCCGGCGCCATCCAGGGCGTCGGCGGCACGCGCAACTGCGACTGGTGGTTCACCGACGAGGCCGTGCTCATCGACACCGCCGGCCGCTACACCACGCAGGACAGCCACCAGTCGGAGGACAAGAGCGCCTGGGAAGGCTTCCTCGGCCTGCTGAAGAAGGTGCGCCCGCGCCGGCCGCTCAACGGCGTGTTCCTCACCGTCAGCATCGCCGACCTGTTGAGCCAGAACGCCGAGCAGCGCAGCACGCTGGCCGCCTCGATCCGCGCGCGCCTGCTGGAGCTCGACGCCAAGCTCACCACGCGCCTTCCGGTCTACGTGCTGGTCACCAAGAGCGACCTGCTCTACGGCTTCACCGAGTACTTCGCCGATCTCGGCAAGGAACAGCGCGCGCAGGTCTTCGGCTTCACGCTGCCGGCGGAAGAGGGCGCGCAGCTCGATGAAAAAGGCCTGGCCACCGCCTTCGAGCGCGAGTTCGCGCTGCTGCACGCGCGTGTCAACGACGGTCTCATCGCGCGCATGCAGCACGAGACCGAGGGCACCCGGCGCGCCGCCATCTTCGGCTTCCCGGCGCAGCTGGGCACCGTCGGCCCGCTGCTGTCGGACCTGCTCGACCAGGTCTTCACTGGCTCGCGCTTCGCGCAGCCGCCGTGGGTGCGCGGTGTGTACTTCACCAGCGGCACGCAGGAGGGCAGCCCGATCGACCGCGTGATGGGCAGCCTGGCGCGCAGCTTCGGCCTGGAGCGCGCCATGCTCGCGCCGCAGAAGGGCAGCGGGCGCAGCTACTTCCTCACGACGCTGCTGCGCGACGTGGTGTTCCCCGAGCAGCGGCTGGCCGGTGCCGACGTCAAGCTGGAGCGGCGCCGCCACACGCTGCGCGTGGCGGGCGTGGCGGCGATGACGCTGCTCACCGTCGGCCTGCTCGCGGCCTGGGGCACCAGCGCGCTGCAGAACCTGAACTACCTGAAGGCGGTCGAGGCGCGCGTGGAGCCGGCGCGCCAGTCGCTCGCCACCTTGCCGGCGCGGGGGCAGAACCTGGTGCAGATCGCGCCGGTGCTGCAGGGCCTGCGCAACATCTGGCAGACGCCCGAGAACCGTGACGGCCACGCGCCGCTCGCCATGACGCTGGGCCTCTACCAAGGCGACAAGCTCGATGCCGCCGCCATGCTGGCGCACCAGCGCGCGCTGGCCGATGCCTTCCTGCCGCAGCTCGCCAAGCGGCTCGAAGACCAGTTGCGCACCGCGCAGAAGGACAACCTCGAGTTCACCTACGAGGCGCTCAAGAGCTACCTCATGCTGCACCAGCCCGAGCACTTCGACGCCGATGCGCTCAAGGCCTGGATCACGCTCGACTGGGCGCGCAGCCTCGACCGCGGCATCCCCGAAGACCAGCGCCGCGCACTCGAAGACCAGCTCGACGTGCTGATCGCCCAGGGCCCGCCACGCTCGCCCTTGAAGATGGACGACAACCTGGTGCGCAGCGTGCGCGCGCTGCTGGCGAGCTACCCGCTGGAGGCGCGCATCTTCAGCCGCCTGAAGCGCCAGCGGCTGGGCAGCGACATTCCGGCCTTCAGCGTGGCGACCGCGGCCGGCCCGTCGGCGCCGCTGGTGTTCGAGCGCATCAGCGGCAAGCCGCTGACCGAGGGCGTGCCCGGCATGTTCACCTTTGACGGGTACCACAAGCGCTTCCAGAACGAGGTGGTGGTGGTCACCGGCCTGCTCGCCACCGAAGACCCCTGGGTGCTGGGCCAGGAGCGCAGCGCGGCCGACCGCGCCCGCGACGTGGCCGCGCTCGGCGCGCTGACCGACCGCGTGCGCCGCCTGTATCTCGAGGAGTACGTGAAGGTGTGGGAGGCGCTGCTGGCCGACGTGCGGCTGATCCGCGCCGCCGGGCTGGAGAAGAACATCGAGGCGGCGCGCATCCTCTCGGGCAGCAGCTCGCCGCTCGCCGGCTTTCTGCGTGGCGTGGTGAAGGAGACCACGCTGGTGCCGGCCGACGGCGGCGCCAAGGACGCGGTGAGCAAGGCGGCCGAGACGGTGCGCAACACGCGCAAGGGCCTCGAAGACCTGTTCGGGGGTGACCCGTCGAAGCCGCAGGTGGCCGCCGGCAAGCGCATCGAGAGCATCGTCGACGACCGCTTCGAGCCGCTGCGCCGGCTGGTCACGCCCGCCGCGGCCGGGCAGCCGGCGCCGCTCGACGATGCGCTGAAACTCTTCAACGAGGTCTACGTCTACCTGACCGCGGTCGACACCGCAGTCAAGGCGCGCAGCTCGCCGCCGCCCGGCGACGTGGCCGGCAAGCTCAAGTCCGATGCCGGACGGCTGCCCGAGCCTGTGCGCTCGATGGTCGAGAACCTCAGCACCGCGGGCGCCTCGCAGGCGCGCGTGGCCGAGCGCGGCAACCTGAGCCAGGACCTGCGCCCGGTCAGCGAGTTCTGCGCGCGCGCCATCGCCGGGCGCTACCCCTTCGTGACAGCCAGCAAGCGCGACGTGCTGCCCGAGGACTTCGGCCAGATGTTCGGACCCGGTGGGCTGATGGACGACTTCTTCCAGAAACGCCTGGCCGCGCTGGTCGACACCAGCACCCGGCCGTGGCGCTACAAGCCCGTGGCCGAGCAAGGCGCCATCACACCGGCCGCGCTGGCGCAGTTCGAGCGCGCGGCGCGCATCAAGGACATCTTCTTTCGCGCCGGCGGCCGCACGCCCGCGCTGCGGCTGGACTTCAAGCCGGTGGAGATGGACGCGGGCATCACGCAGTTCATCCTCGACGTCGACGGCCAGCTGGTGAAGTACGCGCACGGCCCTGTCGTGCCGATGGCGGTGCAATGGCCCGGCCCCAAGGGCAGCAACCAGGTGCGCGTGCAGGTGAGCCCGCCCTCCGCGTCGGGGCCGTCGGGCATGGCGGTCGACGGGCCGTGGGCGCTGTTCCGCGCGCTCGACGACGGCCAGCTCGAGGCCGGCGACGCGCCAGAGCGCTTCTTCATCACCTTCCAGATCGGTGCGCGCAAGACGCGCTTCGAGGTCACGACCAACAGCGTGCAGCACCCGATCCGTTTGAAGGAACTGCGCGAGTTCTCCTGTCCGGAGGGCCTGTAGAGATGCTCGGCCCCAGTCTTCGCGCACTTCGTGTCGCTTCGCCAACCCCCTACCGGGGGCAACGCCAGCGGCCCGGCAAAGCCGGATCCGCGGCGTTCCGCGACGAGACGACGTCATGGAGACCGCAATGAGCGCGGTCGGCGTGCCTGGATGGTTCGGGAAGCTCCCTGGATTGGGCGACTTCGCTTCGCGCCGGTTGCCCGAAGACTTTCGCAGCGCCTGGGACCGCTGGCTGCAGTTCGGCCTGCTCGACCTGCGCGCCAACCACAACGACTGGACCCAGCGCTACCTGCAGGCGCCGCTGTGGTGCTTCGTACTCGGCCGCGGTGCAGTGGACGATCGCTTCTGGCTCGGCGCGATGATGCCGTCGGTCGATGCGGTGGGCCGCTACTTCCCGCTCACCGTGGCGGTCGAGCTCGACGCCGGTTGGGTCGAATTGCGTGGCGATGCGCTGGCGCGGGCCGAACGCTGGTGGACGCTGGCCGCGCGCGCCATGGTCGACGCGCTGGAGCACGACCTGGACGCCGAACACTTCGAGCGGCTGCTGCATCAATTGTTCGAACGTGCCGCGTTCATGCCGCCGCCCCAGGTCGACGATGCGGCAGCGCTCGCGATGCCGGACCTTGGAAAGTCGCTGTGGTTCACCGATCCTGCCGGCACAGGAGGCGAGGGCGCGAGCGCGGGCGAGGGAATGATGTGCCAAGGCCTGCCACTCGAAGACCGCTTCGAGGCGTTGTTCGGCTACGGCGACAGCCTGCCGCCGGAGGACACTCCGTGAGCGACCGCACCGATCGGCCCGACGCGCCCGAGGTGCCCGACGAGGGTGCTGGCGATGCCGACCGCACGCAGGTCGTGACGGGCGGCGCCGGCGAAGCCACGTCCGTCTGGCCTGCCGTCGCCGCGCCCGCCGCGACGCGCGCGACCCAGAATGAAGACGCCGGCTTGCTCGCCGTGGGCGCGCGCATCGCGGAATTCGAAGTCACGCGCGTGGTCGGGCAGGGCGGCTTCGGCGTGGTTTACGAGGCCTGGGACCCGACGCTGGAACGCGTGGTCGCCATCAAGGAATACCTGCCGACCTCGCTCTCGACGCGGCAGGGCGACGGCACCGTGGCGCCGCTGTCGGAGCGGCATCGCGAGACCTTCGAGCTGGGCATGCGCAGCTTCATCAACGAGGCGCGGTTGTTGGCGCAGTTCGACCACCCGTCGCTGCTCAAGGTCTACCGCTTCTGGCAGGAGCGCGGCACCACGTACATGGTGATGCCCTTCTACCGCGGCGACACGCTGCGCCAAGCGCTCGCGGCGTCGAGCCGGCCGGGCGGCGTGGGGGCGGCGTCGGCGTCTGCCGGTGTCGACGAGGGCTGGCTGATGCGCATCATGGACGGCGTCACGCAGGCGCTGGGCGTGATGCATGCGGCCAGCTGCTACCACCGCGACATCGCGCCCGACAACATCATCCTGCTCGAAGGCTCGGGCCGCCCGGTGGTGCTCGACTTCGGCGCCGCGCGACGCGTCATCACCGACAAGACGCAGGCCATCACCGTGATCCTCAAGCCCGGCTACGCGCCGATCGAGCAGTACGCGGAGATGCCCGACATGACACAGGGCGCGTGGACCGACGTCTACGCGCTGGCCGCCGTGATGCACGTGGCGGTGTGCGGCCGCTCGCCGCCGCCTTCGGTCGCGCGGCTGCTGTCCGACAGCTACGTGCCGCTGGCCGGCAACACCTTCCTGCGCGAGCGCTACAGCCCGCAGCTGCTCGCTGCCATCGACGCCGGCTTGGGCGTGCGGCCCGAGCAGCGGCCGCAGTCGATGGCCGAGCTGCGCGCGCTGCTGGGTCTCGAAGGCGCGGTCACCGGTGCGCCGCTGCGAACGACGATGGGCCAGGGCAGCACCGCGTTCGCCGCCGCGCCGAGCGCTGCGGCGACGCGGCCCCCCGCCCTGTCGGCGCCCGCTCGGCCGCCGGCCGCGTCCGGCGCGGGCAAGGGCAGGGCGGTGGCGATCGTTGCCGCGCTGGCGCTCGTGGCGGTGCTCGCGGGCGGCGGTTGGTGGCTGCAGGGCCGGGGCGATGGCGGTGATGCGCCCGTCGTCGCCGCAGCAACGCCCGCTGCCCCGACGTCACCCGAAGCGTCCACACCGCTTCCCGTCGCGGCCGCTCCCGCGGCGCCGGCACCTGTGGCTGCCGCACCGCGCTCGCCGGCCGAGTCGCTGCAGTCGCTCGGCGAGGGCGCCACGCCCGGCTTCACCGTGCGCGCGAAGCCCGGCAAGGCCGAGGTCGCGATCGGCAAGGACAGGCTGGCCTTCGAAGTCACGAGTCAGCGCGAGGGCTATGTCTACGTCTACCTGCTGTCGAGCGGGGGCGAGTTGTTTCTGCTGTTTCCGAACCTGCTCGACAGGTACAACAAGATCGCCGCCAACACGCCGCTCTCGCTGCCGCGCGCCTCGTGGCCGATGAATGCCGGCGGCCCGGCGGGCACCAACCAGTTCGTGGTGCTGGTGAGCGAGCACGAGCGCGACTTCGGCGGCGCCGGCATGCAGAACGACGGCGTGTTCCCGCAGTTTCCGTTGCCGGTGCTCGCCGCGCTGGAGGCGGCGCGCGGCAACGGGCCGTCGCCGCTGCAGGGCCGGCCTCAGTGCCCGCCCGGCGCGCCGTGCAAAGACGTCTACGGCACCGCGAGTTTCAGCATCGTCGAGCGATGAACCTTTCACAGCCATGACAGCCATGACAGCCATGACAGCCATGACAGCCATGACAGCCATGACAGCCATGACAGCCATGACAGCCACGCCAGCCGCGCCAGCCGCGGGCCCGCAAGCGCCCGTCTTCACCTGACCAGGAGTCCTCCATGCACAGACAGTCCCCCAACCCATCCGCCGCGAACGTTAGCGCCATGCCGCGACGGGCGCTGGGCGCCATCGCGGTGGCCGGGGCCGCGTGGGTCGCAGGATGCACCACGCCGCCGCCGCCGCCCGCTGCCGTGCTGCCAGCGCCCATGACGCAGGCAGACCCGGTCCCCGCGACCCGCCCGCCTGCCGGCACCGGCAGCGTGGCCGGCCAGGCGCGCACCTTCTCGACACAGCTCGCGACCTACACCTCGGTCAGTTTCGGCGCCGTGCCTGGTTGGGGCCGCGACGACTTCGCCGAAAGCTGGCCGGCCTTTCTCGGCAGCTGCAAGGTGTTGACGGCGCGCGGTGCCGAATGGAAGTCGGTGTGCGCACGTGCCGGCACTGTCGACGGCAAGAGCAACCCGGCGATCCGCGGCTTCTTCGAAAGCGAGTTCTCGGCGTACCAGATCCGCGACGACGACCGCCGGCCCGACGGCGTCGTCACCGGCTACTTCGAGCCCGAGATTGCCGGCAACCGCAGCTACGCCGCGCCCTACATCTACCCGGTCTACGGCCAGCCCGAAGACATGCTCTTCGCCGACGCGCGCAAGCTGCCGGCCGGCAACAGCACGGTGGCTGCGCGCGTGGAGGGTCGCAACGTCGTGGTGCAGTCGGGGCTCAGCACGCGAGACATGGGCGCGCCGGGGCTCTATGCGCTCGACCTGTCGGCCGTGACGCGCGACACGCTCGACCGCAAGGTGCGCCTGCGCATCGAAGGTCGCCAGCTGCTGCCCTATTACACGCGCGAAGAGATCGAGACCAAGGGTGCGCCCAATGCCAAAGTGCTGGCCTTCGTGAGCAGCGCGACCGCGCTCTACGAGATGCAGATCCAGGGCTCGGGCCGCATCCGCCTGCCGAACGGGGAGGTGATCCGCGTGGCCTATGCCGAGCAGAACGGCCAGCCATTTCGCCCGACGCTGGCGCAGAACGCGGCGGGCAAGGCGCGCAGTCCGGTCAAGGTGCGCGGCTCGTCGATCGAGCTCGAACTGGACGACGGCGATGACGAAGGCGACGTGGGCACCGACGCGATCCGCACGCGTGGCTTCACGCTGGCGCGGCCGACCGCGAGCGGCGCGGTGGTGGTGCCAGGCCGCCGCACGGCCGGCGCGGTGGCGGGTTCGGGCATCAAGGACCCGAGCTACATCTTCTTCAAGGAAGCCCCCGGCGGCGCCGGTGGCCCGGTCGGCGCATTCGGCGTGCCGCTGCAGGCCGGTCGCTCGATCGCGGTCGATCCGCGCAGCACGCCGCTGGGCTATCCGGTGTTCGTGTCCACGCGCACGCCGGGCAGCGGCGCGCCGATGCAGCGCCTGACCATCGCGCAGGACACCGGCGGTGCCATCCGCGGCGCGGTGCGGGCCGACTACTTCTTCGGCAACGGCCAGCAGGCGGCCACCAACGCGCGCCGCATGAAGGAGCGCGGGCAGCTGTGGATCCTGCTGCCGCGCGGGCTGGAGGTGGCGGCCGCGTCCGCTGCAGGAACCCTCCGCACGCGCGGTGCCGCGGTCGGTGCCGACCTGCCGCAATGCCTGGTGCCGCAGGAAGGCGCTTGCGTGGACGACTAGCCGCGCTGGCCGGCAGCGGCTGACTCGATTTCATTCATCTCTGGAGCTGGCACATGGCAACCCAACCTTCCGACGGACAACTGGGCACCGGCGAAGCCCTGCAACTGCTGCAGCTCGCGCAGCAGGGCGGCGGTGCCTACGACATGCTGCTGCACATCGAGGCGCGCGGCGCGCCGGTAGAGGGCGAGTCCGAAAGGCGCTTTTCTGACGGCAAGGCGCGCATGGACATCCTCGGCTACGAACTCCAGGCCACGCTGCGGGATGCGGCCGGCGGGCAGAAGGCCGCGACGCTGCTGTCGCACCTGCACGTGGTGCGGCGCAGCGATTCGGCCACGTCGTCGATCGCCAGCCTGCTGCGCAGCCAGACACTCGACCTGAAGCTGCGGCTGTCGGTCTATCGTGCCGGCGGCGACAACAGCGTCGACGCGCAGCCGACCCTGGAATTCGAGTTCGAAGGCGGGCGCGTGGCCGGCATCGTGATGCTCACCGGCGGTCCGCTCGGCGGCCCCTGCGAGGTGATCCGTTTCGGCTACCGGGTGCTGAAGATCCATGCGGCGCCGCAGCGCCACACCGGCGCCACCGCGGCGGTGCGCACCTGCGAACTGAGCATGGCATGACGCAACGTCCCACTGGCGCCCATGGCTGAGATCACCGCCCAGGAGCGGCTCCAGCCCTCGCTGCTCGACCGCCTGGTCGACCACGCGCCGGGCGAGCAGCGCGAGAGCGACGACAGGCGCACGCTCACCAAGCAGGCGCTGCGCCAGGCCGTGCTGCGCGACCTGAGCTGGCTCTTCAACGCGACCGGCTTCGGCCTGGCGATGGACGACAAGCGCTACCCGCACGCGGCACGCTCGGTCCTCAATTACGGATTGCCTATGCTGTCCGGCCAGTTCACCTCGTCGGTGCAGCGTGTCAGCATGGAACAGGCTCTGAAGAACGCGATCCTGCAGTTCGAGCCCCGCATCCTGCCGCGCACGCTCGAAGTCGAACTCGTCATGGAAGGCCCCGCCCTCGAATCCCACAACACCATCGGCTTGCAGATCCGCGGCATGCTGTGGGCGCAACCGGTGCCGCTGGAATTTCTGATGCGCAGCCGCGTCGATCTTGAAGAGGGTCGCATCGAGATCGAAGACATGGGGCACCCCCCGCGGTAGCCCATGGACCCCCGCCTCCTTCACCTGTACGAACAGGAACTGCGCTACTTCCGCGAAAGCTCCGCGGAGTTCGCCAAGGCCTTTCCGAAGATCGCGCACCGGCTGGGCATCGAAGGCCAGGAAGTGGCCGACCCGTACGTCGAGCGGCTGATCGAGGCCACGGCCTTCCTGTCGGCACGCGTCGGGCTCAAGCTCGACGCCGAGTACCCGCGCTTCACCGGCCACCTGCTCGACATCGTCTATCCGAACTTCCTCGCGCCCACGCCGTCGATGGCGGTGGTGCAGTGCTCGCCCGAGGCCGAAGACGCCAACCTCGCGGCGGGGCCGACGCTGCCGCGCGGCAGCGGCCTGCGAGCTCGGCAGGCCACCGGGCAGAACACCGACTGCGAATTCCGCACCGCCGCGGACCTGCGGGTGTGGCCGGTGAGCGTGAAACGCGCGCAGTACTTCACCTACGCGCCCGACCTGCCCCTTAACCGCCACCCGCAAGCGCGCGAGATCCGCGGCGGGCTGCGCATCGTGCTGCGGACCACCGCAGGCCTGCGCTTCGACCAGATCGCGATGGACGAACTGGTGATTCATTTCGGCGGCGCCGACGACGTGGCTTGGCAGCTGCACGAGTGCGTGCTGGCGCAGCCCATCGGGATGCTGGTGCAGCCGTTGTCGGGCGTCGGCGCCGCGGCCGGTGCGCCGCACGTGTTGCCGGCCAGCGCGATCACGCCCGTGGGCTTCGGCGACGACGAGGCGTTGCTGCCCGTGACCGCCACCGGCTTCTCGGGCTACCGGCTGGTGCAGGAGTACTTCGCCTTTCCGCAGCGCTTCCAGTTCGCGCGGCTGGGCGGGTTGCACAAGGCGCTCGCGGGCATGGCCGTGAGCGAGGTCGAGATCGTCGTGCTGTTCTCGCGCGGCGATGCGGCACTGGAAAAACTGGTGAGCGCGGACAACGTGCAGCTGCACTGCGTGCCTGCCGTCAACCTGTTCACCAAGCGGCTCGACCGGGTGCCGGTCAGCGAGGGCTTGAGCCAGTTCCACCTGGTGCCCGATCGCACGCGGCCGTTGGATTTCGAGGTGCACACCGTCACGGAAGTGATCGGCCACGGCAATCCGGGCGAGGGCGCGCAGGAGCAGCCCTTTCGCCCGTTCTATGCCGCCTTTCATGGCAGCCGGCACGGCCATCCCGCCTACTTCACGACCACGCGCGAGCCACGCACGCTGTCGGTCAGGCAGCGCACCGAAGGGCATCGCAGCAGCCACATCGGCTCCGAGGTCTACATGCAGGTGGTCGACCCGCAGCAAGCACCGTACGCCGGCACGCTGCGCCAGCTGGCCGTGACCGCGCTGGTCACCAACCGCGACCTGCCGCTGCTGCTGCCGATGGGGCGCGACAACGACTTTGACTGCATCGACTCCTTTCCGGTGCAGCGGGTGCGCATGGTGCGCGGCCCGTCGCGGCCGGTGTCGCCGGTGGTGAACCAGGGCCTGGGCTGGCGCGTGGTCGATCATCTGGCGCTGAATTACCTGTCGCTGTCCGACAGCGATCCACAGCAGGGCGCGGCCGCGCTGCGTGAGATGCTGATGCTCTACGCGGTGCATGCCGACGAGATGCGCCAGGGCCAGGTGCGCGGGCTGCTGTCGGTGCGCAGCAAGCCGGTGGCGCGCCGGCTGCCGTTGGCCGGCCCGATCGCCTTTGGCCGCGGGTTGGAAGTGACATTGGAAGTCGACCGCAACGCCTTCCACGGCCACAGCACCTTCCTGTTCGGTGCGGTGATGGCGCAGTACCTGGCGCGCCATGTCGAGGTCAACCACTTCGTAGAAACCGTGCTCACGCTCGCCGGCAAGGGCGAGACGATGCGATGGAGGCCGCTGTGCGGAACGCGCCCGATCCTCTAGCCGCCACGGCATCCGCCTCTGCATCGGCGCCTGCGGAGCGGGTCGGTGCGCACCTGCTCGCCGCATCCGCCGAGCCGTGGGCCTTCGACTACTTCGCGCTGATGCGACGGCTCGAGACGCTGGCGCAGCCGGCGCCCCGCTGGGGCCGGGCGCTGCTGCCCAGCGCCGAGCCGGTGCGCGTGGGGCAAGCGCCCTCGCTGTCTTTCGCGCCGGCCAGCTTCAGCCGCTTCGAGCCCGCCACGGCCACCTCGCCGCCGCGGCTGCGCCAGCACTTCTTCGGTTACATCGGCCCCAACGGCCCGCTGCCGGTGCACCTGAGCGACTTCATCCGCGAACGCGCCATCAACCACGGCGACCCGACCTGGCTGGCTTTTCTCGACACCTTCTCGCACCGCTTCGCGCTGCACTTCTACCGGGCCTGGGCGCAGGCGCGCCCGGCCGTGTCGCTCGACCGGCCGGGTGAGGACGCCTTCCGGCTGCAGGTGGGCGCGCTGGTCGGCACCGGAACCGCGGCACGCAACCACCGCGACGAGATCCACGACGACGCGCGCCTCCATTTCAGCGGCTGGCTCGCGCGTCGGGTGCACAGCGCGGAAGGCGTCGAAGCAGTACTGTGCAGCTACTTCGGCGTGCCGGTGAAGTTGGAGCGCTGGGTCGGCCACTGGATGGCGTTGCCGGCGGGCGAACTGACGCAGCTCGGGCGCGGCGAAAGCTCGCGCTCGATCGGCCTGGGCGCGATGCTGGGCAGCCGGGCGTGGGACCGGCAGCACCGCGTGCGCCTGCACCTCGGCCCGCTGACGCTGGCGCAGTACCGGCACTTCCTGCCGATCGGCTCGGCGCGGCCGGTGCTGCAACGCTGGATGCAGCAGATGCTGGGCGACGAACTGTTCTGGGACGCCGAACTCGTCCTTGAAAAGGACGAGGTACCGGCGACACGACTCGGCCAGCAGCGGGGCAACGCGCCACGGCTCGGCTGGGTGTCGTGGCTCGGCCATCGGCCCCGCGCGCGCAACGCCGCCGACGTGCGCATCGACGGCGCGGCCATCACGCGGCCCGCGACATCCTGAAGCCATCGAATGCGCCATCGCCCCCAACAACGACGGAGAACCCCATGAGTGAAATCAGCCGCACCGCCTTGTTCGGCAAGCTCAATGCGCTGGCCTACAAGGCCATCGAGGGCGCGACGGTGTTCTGCAAGATGCGGGGCAATCCGTACGTCGAGCTGGAGCACTGGTTCGCGCAACTGCTGCAGGCGCAGGACTCCGACCTGCACCGCGTCATCCAGCACTACGGCCTGGACATCTCGGCGGTCGCCAAGGACATGACGGCCGCGCTCGACCGGCTGCCGCGCGGCGCCACCGCCATCAGCGACTTCTCGCCGCACATCGAGAACGCGATCGAACGCGCCTGGACCTACGCCACGCTGCAGTTCGGCGAGGCGCAGGTGCGCACCGGCTATCTGCTGGTCGGCATGCTGAAGACGCAGAGCCTGCGCAACCCGCTGTTCAATCTCTCGAAGCAGTTCGAGAAAGTGAAGGTCGAGGACCTGGCCGACAACTTCGTGAAGATCTGCGATGCCTCGCCCGAAGCGCAGATGCGTGCGCAGGACGGCACTGGCTTGGGCTCGGGCACGCCCGGCGAAGAGAGCGGCGCGATGGCGCCCGCCGCCATGGGCAAGGGCGACGCGCTGAAGAAGTTCGCGGTCGACCTCACGGAGAATGCGAAGAAGGGGGAGATGGACCCGGTGACCGGGCGCGACGAGGAGATCCGCCAGATCGTCGACATCCTGATGCGGCGCCGCCAGAACAACCCGTTGCTCACGGGTGAAGCGGGCGTCGGCAAGACCGCGGTGGTCGAAGGCTTTGCGCAGCGTCTCGCGCGCGGCGACGTGCCGCCGCAGCTGAAAGACGTAAAGCTGCTCACGCTCGACATCGGCCTGCTGCAGGCGGGGGCCAGCATGAAGGGCGAGTTCGAACAGCGCCTGCGCCAGGTGATCGACGAGGTGCAGAGCTCGCCCACGCCGATCATCCTGTTCATCGACGAGATCCACACGCTGGTGGGCGCCGGCGGCGCGGCCGGCACCGGCGATGCGGCCAACCTGCTCAAGCCCGCGCTCGCGCGCGGCAACCTGCGCACCATCGGCGCGACGACCTGGGCCGAGTACAAGAAGTACATCGAGAAGGATCCGGCGCTCACGCGGCGCTTCCAGGTCGTGCAGGTGCCCGAGCCCGACGAGGCCAAGGCCATCCTGATGCTGCGCGGCGTGGCCAGCGTGCTGGAAAAGCACCACCGCGTGCAGCTGCTCGACGAGGCCATCGAGGCGGCGGTGAAGCTGAGTCATCGCTACATCCCGGCGCGCCAGTTGCCCGACAAGGCGGTGAGCCTGCTCGACACCGCCTGCGCCCGCGTGGCGGTGAGCCAGCACGCGACGCCGCCCGAGGTGGAAGACTGCATGCGCCGCATCGAGGGCCTGACGGTCGAGCAGCAGATCATCGGCCGCGAGGAAGCCATCGGCATCGACGTGACCCGGCGCGCGGCGCAGGTCGCGGCACTGCTGGTCGAATCGAACGACCAGTTGGCGAAGCTCAACGTTCGCTGGAAGGAAGAGAAGGGCCTGATCGACCACCTGCTCGAACTGCGCAGCAGGCTGCGCGAAGGCAACAAGCCGGTGGACGCGCCCGACGCCGCAGCACCGTCGGCCGATGCACCGGCCGCGCCCGACCGCGCGACGCTGCTGGCCGAACTGCACGAGTTGCAGGCCAAGATCCATGCGGTGCAGGGCGAGTCCCCGTTGATCCTGCCGTCGGTCGACGAGCAGGCCGTGGCCTCGGTCGTCGCCGACTGGACCGGCATTCCCGTCGGCCGCATGGTCAAGAACGAAGTGCAGGCGGTGCTCGAGCTGGCCGACACGCTCAACAAGCGCGTGATCGGCCAGAAGCACGGCCTCGAGATGATCGCGCGCCGCATCCAGACCTCGCGGGCGCGGCTGGACAACCCCCAAAAGCCCATCGGCGTCTTCATGCTTTGCGGCACGTCGGGTGTCGGCAAGACCGAGACCGCGCTGGCGCTGGCCGAGGCGCTCTACGGTGGCGAGCAGAACATCATCACCATCAACATGAGCGAGTTCCAGGAGGCGCACACCGTCTCCACGCTCAAGGGCGCACCTCCGGGCTACATCGGCTACGGCGAGGGCGGCATCCTGACCGAGGCGGTGCGCCGCCGGCCCTACAGCGTGGTGCTGCTCGACGAGGTCGAGAAGGCACACCCCGACGTGCACGAGATCTTCTTCCAGGTGTTCGACAAGGGCTGGATGGAGGACGGCGAGGGCCGCATGATCGACTTCAAGAACACGATCATCCTGCTCACCACCAACGCCGGCAGCGAGCTCGTGATGCGCATGTGCCGCGACCCCGAGCGCCTGCCCGAGCCGAATGCTCTTGCCGATGCACTCAAGGCGCCGCTCATGAAGGTGTTCCCGCCCGCGCTCTTGGGCCGCATCGTCACCATCCCCTACTACCCGCTGTCGCCGGACATGATGAAGAAGATCGTGCGGCTGCAGCTCGGCCGCATCCAGAAGCGCGTGCAGGCCAACCACGGCATCCCGTTCGAGTACAGCGAGGCGGTGGTCGACCAGGTGGTGGCGCGCTGCCAGGACCCGGAGTCCGGCGGCCGCGTGATCGACGCGATCCTCACCAACACGGTGCTGCCGACCATCTCGGTGGAATACCTGCAGCGGCTGGCCTCCGGCGGCGAGATCAAGCGGGTGGCGCTCGACGTGAAAGACGCCGACTTCACCTACGCCTTCGACTGACCGTATTTCCCCTGAAAGCGCGAACCATGGCCTCCAACGAGTTTGTGATCAAGAGCGAATCGCCCGCCAACGACGAGCTGATGTTCTGGAGCATCGTCGGGCACGAATCGTTTTCGATGCCGTCCGGCTACGAGTTGCGCGTGCTGTCGAAGAACGCGTCGATCGACGCGAAGAAGGTGCTGGGGCACGCGTTCGACGTCGCGATGGAATTTGCGGACGCCGATGGCGGCACGCATCAGCGACATGCCCAAGGCCATGCGGTGCGCTTCGTGCGCGCCGCTCCGATCGGCCGCTACTTCCAGTACCACATCACCCTGCGTTCGTGGTTCTGGTTGCTGAACAAGCGCATCAACTCGCGCATCTTTCAGGAGAAGACGGTGCTCGAAGTGCTCGAGGCGGTACTGGAGGACAGCCCGATCAAGCGCTTCAAGAAGACCAGGCCCGACAACGTGATCGGCCTGCACAAGAAGCGTCGCTACTGCGTGCAGCATCAGGAGAGCGATTACCAGTTTCTCTCCCGCCTGTTCGAGGACGAGGGCATCTACTACTGGTTCGGTGGGCACGAGGCGCCCGACACGATGTGCCTGTCGGACACCAGCACCCTGGCGCACGGCATGCTGCCGGTGGCGGACACCCTGCGCGCATGGCCGGCCGGCGGGAGCGAGGTGCGCTTCAACGAGCTCGAATATTTCACAGGGGCGCACTCGGCGCACTCCGGCAAGTACGCCTCGCGCGACAGCGACTTCAAGGCGATCAAGGTCAAGCTGACGGGCGACAAGAGCGATCCCGACGTGCATGAGCTCGCCGATCTCGAGGTCTTCGAGTTTCCTGGCGGCTACTTCAACGGCGACGATCGCGGGGAGGTCGCCAAGGTTCGTATGGAGGAGTTGGCGGCACGGCGTCAGTTGTTCCACGGCAAGACGCGCTGGGCGGATGTCGCGCCCGGCTGGTGCTTTCACTACAAGGGAGATGGCCATGGTCCGCCGGACGGCGACTATCTGATTGCCGGCTGCGCCTTCTTCGTGGCCCACCCGGGGTACGAGGGCCTGCCGCCGAACAGCCACAGCCTCGACGATCAAGACGAATTGCGCAAGGTGCTGAAGGTGCTGGCCCAAGGCGATCCGGTCAACGCCGGCCACATGGATTTGCTGGGCGAACTCATCGACGACGCGGTGGCCCTGCCGTCGCTGCGCGGGGTTCACAACTACGTGGTCACGGCGCTGCCGGCCGACGTGCCCTACCGGCCGCAGCGCTCGACGCAGCGCGCCACCATGCCCGGCCCGCAGACGGCGATCGTGGTTGGTCCGATGGGCGAGGAGATCTACGCCGACAGTTTCGGCAGGGTCAAGGTGCAGTTCCACTGGGACCGCTATGGCGAGGAGGACGAGGACTCCACGTGCTGGGTGCGCGTCTCTCAACCGTGGGCCGGCAAGGGATGGGGCGGCTACTTCATTCCGCGCATCGGGCAGGAAGTGATCGTCGACTTTCTCAACGGCGACCCCGATCGCCCGGTGATCGTGGGCCGTGTCTACGACGACGACCAGCCGATTCCGTTCGAGTCGCACACCCAGAGCGGCTTTCGCACCCGCTCCACGCCCAAGGGCAACGCCAACAACTTCAACGAGTTCCGTTTCGACGACAAGAAGGGCGGCGAGCAGGTGTATCTGCATGCCGAGCGCAACCAGGACATCGAGGTCGAGGCCGACGAGACGCACTGGGTGGGCCATGACCGCAAGAAGACGATCGACCATGACGAGAACGTCGAGGTCAAGAACAACCGCACCGAGAAGGTGGGTGTGAACGAGACCATCGACATCGGCGCCCACCGGACCGAGACGGTGGGCGCCAACGAGGACATCACGATCGCATCGAACCGGACCGAGAAAGTAGGCGCCAACGAAACCGTCACGGTCGGTGCGAACCGCGACCACACCGTCGGGGCCACGGAGACGCGCACCGTTGGCGCCAACGAAGTCACGACCGTCGGCGCTTCACGCACCGACACGGTCGGCGCGGCCATGACGCAAACGATCGGCGCTGCGCTGACCCAGACGGTGGGCGGGGCCATCACCGTATCGAGCGGCGGGCCGATGACCTTCAATGCCGCCGGCGGCTTCACCATCGTCGCGCCGGGCGGCACCAAGATCATCGACAACGAGCTCTGCCAGGTCGGCGGCACCATCAAGGAAGGCTACGCGTCCAAGCTCGACTTCAACGGCATGGTGACCGAGTTCAACGGCGTGAAGATCGAAGGAACGATCTCCACCAACGCGATGATCGGCTTCAAGTACGAGCAGGTGGGCCTGGACATCGTGGAGCACATGGCTGCGGTGCACCAGCGGCAGATGGACATGCTCGATGCCGGCATCGACATCGATTTCGTCACCGGCAAGATGATTCTCTAGGCCGCATGAAAGTCATCAAGCCGTCGCCGGTGTCGCTGATCTCGCGCTGCTTCGAGTACCGCGGGCGGATGCGCATCGGCGTTTCGGCGCTGGTCATGACGACGCTCGGCGACACGCCCGCGCTGCTGCCGGAGAAGGACATCTGGAGCTTCTGGGCGACGCGGCGGGAATCGCGCGGCGTGCTCGAAGAAGGCATGCCGCGCTCGCGCAGCGAGTACCTGGTCTCGGGCAGCGCCTATCCGCATGGCGCGAACCGCAGCGCCTGCGCGGTGTCGGCGCAAGTGGGCGCGCTGCAGAAGCGATTGCTGGTGCACGGCATGCGCCATTGGGCTGGCGACCGCATCTCCGAGGCCGGCGATTTCGCCAGCCTGCCGCTGGACTGGACGCACAGCTACGGCGGCCCCGCCTGCGCGGAAAACCCGCTCGGCATGGGTGCGCAGCCCCAACGGGTGGACGGCCACGCCGTTCGCTTCCTGCCGCACATCGAGCATCCCGATGCACGGCTGCTCGCGCCCAACCAGCAGGGCACGCCCGCGGGCTTCGGTCCGCTGGACGGCATGTGGCCGCAGCGCACCGCAGGGCGCGGCACGTACGACGGCGAGTGGTTTCGCGCGCAGTTTCCGGCCATCGCGTCGGATGCGGACTGGCGCATCTTCAACGTCGCGTCGACGGACCAGCAGCAGGCCGAGCCGTTCCGTGGCGACGAAGCCTATGCCTTCCAACAGATGCATCCGACGCATCCGATCGTCGACGGCCGGCTGCCGCGCCTGCGTGCGCGCGTCTTCGTCACCCATCGCGCGGACGGCGACGACACGTTCCGCGAGCTCGGCATGCGGCTGAACACCTTGTGGTTCTTCCCCGATGCCGACCGTGTGATCATGGTGTTTCAGGGCGTGCACGAGATCCGCGAGGACGACGGTGCCGACATCGTCCATTTGATGGCGGCGCTCGAAGAGCTGGGCGCGGCGCGGCCCGAGGCGCATTACCTCACGGTGCGCGACAAGCGCCTGGACAAGGCCACCGGCGCGCTCGAGTCGCTGCGCGAAGCCGACCTGATGCCCGCCGATCGCGTGGTGCCGCTGTTCGACTTCAAGCCCTTCGAAAGCCGGATGTTCGACCGGCTCGAGCGGCGCGCAGAGCAGGAGCGGGCGGCTGCGCGCGCGCTGGTGGTGGCGCACGGGCTCGATCCGGACGACGGGCACGGGCCGCCGGCAAAGCTTGCGCGTCCACCCCAAGTGAAGTCGCTCGACGACCTGATCGCGCTGCGCCAGGGCATGGCTGCGCAGAGCGAGGCGCTGCGCAAGAAGGCCGAGGCGGACAAGGCGGCGACCGTGGCTTCGGTCCGTGAAGTCTTTGCCGGCCAGGCCATCGACGGCGCCCTGGTCGAGCGCGAGATGGCCGGCCTCGAAACGCGCGGACCGCCCAAGCCCTTCGCCGATGCGCTGGTCGCCAGCTTCAAGGACTACATCGTGCGCGGCAAGGCCGGAGGAGGCGACGTCTCGGAGCTCGAAGACATGGTGGCCGACGACAAGCTGCTCGGGCAGTGGCGCGACACCGAGCAGAAGCAGCGCGAGGGCTACCGCGCGTCCGCCCACCTGCAGCAGGCGGTCGACCCGCTGCAGGGCGAGGCGGCGGCTGTACAGCGGCGCGCGACGATGGCGCGGCATGCGGCGGCGCACGGCTTCGCGTGCTGCGACCTCAGCGGTGCCGATCTGTCCGGGCTCGATCTCCACGGCGCCGACCTGCGTGGCGCCCATCTGGAGAGTGCCAATCTCACGGGCACCGACCTGTCCGGCGCCAACCTCGAGGGCGCGGTGCTGGCGCACGCTCGGCTGGTCGGCACGCGGTTGCATGGCGCGTGCCTGGTCCGGGCGAACCTCGGCGCAGCGCGCATCGACAAATCCGATTTCGAGGGCGCGGACCTGTCCGGCGCCATCTTCGAGCGCGCGGTGCTGAACGACGTGAGCTGGCGCGGCGCGCGGCTCGACGGCGTGCGCCTGCACGAGGCCGTGCTGGCCTCGGTCGATTGCACCCAGGCGTGGTCGGAGGCGCTGATGACCTTCATCCGGCGGGACTTGCGCGGTTGCAGCTTCGCGGGCGTGCGTTTCCGCAAGAGCGCCTTCATCGAGTGCGAGCTGGCCGGTGTCGACTTCACCGGCGCCAGCCTGGACAAGTGCGCGTTCGTGTCGGTGCGCGCCCAAGGCGCGCGCTTCGTCGGCGTGGCCGTGCTGTCCGGCTGCTTCACGCAAGGCTGCGATCTGACGAACGCCGACTTCGGCGGCGCCCGGCTGCCGACCCTGAACTTTCGCGGCTCGACGATGGTGGGCGCCGGGTTGCGGCGCGCGACGGTCAATGGCAGCGATTTCAGCGAATGCGATCTCGCCGGTGCCGACTTTCAAGGCGCCGACGCGCACGACGCTCGCTTCGTTCGCGCCTTGCTGCAGCGGGCGCGCTTTCGCGCATGCAACCTGCAGAACGCCGTGTTCCAGCATGCCCGCCTGGAAGACACCGACTTCCGGCAGGCCAACCTGTTCCAGAGCGACTTCGCGCGCGTTCGGCGCGGCCCCGGGATCGGCTTCGAGGGCGCGTTGACCCATCGCATCCGCACGCTGCCCCTGCATCGGCCCGAGCGCTCTCATGCATAGCTTGATGGAAAAGGCCGAGATCCTCCGGCGGGTGCAGGCCTGCGAGGCGGTGGTGGGGGTCGATCTGTCGAACATGGATCTGGCCGCTGCGGATCTGTCGGCGACCCTCTTCGATCGCTGTCTGTTCGCCGGCACGCAGATGGCCGGCGCAGACCTCACCGACACCCGCTTCATTCGCTGTGCCTTCGCCAGGGCCGACCTGGGCCGATGCGTGATGCGCGGCACGGTCTTTCACGAGTCGGGCATCGAGCGCGTCGTGGCGGCGGGCACCACGCTGAAGAACGTCACCTTCCACGCTTGCACCATCGACGGACTCGCGCTGACGCACGCCGCACTGGACTTCGTGACCTTCTCGCACTGCCGCATCGACAAGCTGCTGCTGCGCGAGGCACGGCTGGAAAAAGTGACGTTCGCCACATGCACCACCGCGGCGATCGACTTCTCCGCCGCCAGCCTCGAGCGCACGGTGCTGCTCGAATGCGACCTGCGGCAATGCCGCTTCGTCGGCACACGCTTCTCGACCGTGATCTTCAGCAAGTCGCTGCTCGCAGGCCTCGGTTTCGCGGGGCAGCACTTCGTCAACGCGCAGTTCATGGAGTCCGACCTGCGCGGTTGCGATTTCTCCGGTGCGCAACTGGCGCACGCCAACTTCCAGAGCGCGACGCTGGCCGGTGCGCGCTTCGACGGGGCACACGCGCCGAACGCGATTTTCATGGCGGCGCAGCTGCAAGGCGCGTCTTTCGCACGGGCTGGCCTTCGCCAAGCCCTCTTCATCGACGCCAAGGCCGCGCAGGCGAACTTCGCAGGTGCCGATCTCTACCAGAGCAACTGGGCCGGCGCCACCTTGACGGAGGCTCGCCTCGACGACTGCGAGCTCACCTACGCCGACTTCTCCCATGCCGACCTGACGCGCGCCGACCTGCGCGGTGCGGTCATGTTCCGGACGAAGCTGCATGCGGTCGTGGACGAGGGCGCGCGTTTCTCCGATCGCGCACGCGCGCTGGAAAGCGAGCCCGAACGGCTGGCCGCCGAGCGCTGGCGGCCGGCTGCCCTGAACCTCTGAACACCTGACCATTCCGAACGATCGACCGAAGGAGCATCGACCATGAGCCGACGAGAAGACCCCCTGATGCAGTGGTGCAGCCAGCCGATGCAGGCCACCGGCACCGTGGACGCGCCCGCGCACGAGGCCGACCTCTACGCGGTGCGCACCGCGCAGGGAAGCTTCGCTGCACGGCGCGCAGCCAGTTGCCTGCTCGAGCCGCAGCCCGGCGACCGCGTCTGGGTGGCCGGCGACCTGGAGCAGGGCCTGTACATCACCGCCATCCTGGCGCGCGACGCTGCGGCCCCTGTTCATCTGCGCCTGCCGCCGGGCAGCAGCCTCGGCACCACGGCGGGTGCGTTGAGCCTGCAGGCCGACAGCCTGCAGCTGGTGAGCCGGCAACTGTCGGTTCAGGTCGAGTCGGCGGTGCTCTGCGCGCAGACGGTGACCGGCGTGGGGCGCGAGGCGACGTGGTCGTTCGGGCGCGTCAAGCTCATCTGCGACCTGCTGGAATCCTTCGCCGACCGACTGGTGCAGTTTTCGCGCTGGAGCCAACGCACGGTCGACGGCATCGACCAGGTGCGCAGCAAGCAGATCGACTACCGCGCCGACCAGACGATGCAACTGCAGGCCGCGAACTTCATGGCCGACGCCTCGAACCTGGTGAAGCTCGACGGCGAGCAGATCCACCTCGGCTGAACCCCACAGGAGTACATCGCATGTTTGCCAACTGCCAACTCATGGGCACCGACATCGCCTTCCCCGACGTCTGCCTCACGCCCAGCCCGGCCGGGCCGGTGCCCATTCCGTATCCCAACATCGCCATGGGGCCGATGGCGATACCGAACGTGCCGACCATCCTGTTCATGGGTGCGCCCGCGCACAACATGGGCACCACCATCCCGATGACCAACGGCGACAACGCCGGTGTCGCGACCGGCGTGGCGTCCGGCATGGTGATGGGCCCGAGCCGCCATCTGACTGGCGCCTTCACCGTGCTGCTCAAGGGCATGCCGGCCACGCGAATGACCAGCGTCTCGCTGCAAAACAGCACCAACGCGCCGGGCTGCCGGCTGGTGCCGAGTCAGCCGAAGATCCTGCTGCTCGCCGCATGAATGGCGACACGTCGCAACACGTCGCAACACGTCGCAACACGTCTCAGGGCGGCGCGGCGTCTTGAGCGCGATTGCCACGATGGCTGACACCATGAATACTCCGCAACAGCTCCGCGCGTCCCTGCGCGGGGCGCATGGGCATCGCCCGGGAGCCGTTTCATGATCGAGATCGTCGTCGTCAGTCGGCAGGGTGCGCCGGTGGCGCAAGCGCTTTCGGCGGCGTTCGGACCGTCTGGCGGCACCATCGGCCGTGCGCCGAGCAACACGCTGGTGCTGGACGATCCGGAGCGCACGGTGTCGCGCGTGCATGCGCAAGTGCTGTGCCGCGAAGGCCGATATGTCGTCGTCGACCGTGGCAGCAATCCGATGCAATGCGACGGCCAACCCGTCGGGACAGGCAACGAGGCGGCGTTGAACGATGGCTCGCAACTGGTCATCGGTGGCTTCGTGCTCGCGGTGCGATCCGTCGCAGCGGCGGCGGCCGCGGCCTCGAACCCTGCCGCTGCCAGGGCGACAGCGCCTGCCGACGACGACCCCTTTGCGGATCTTCTGGCCGGCTTGGCCCCGGCCGGCGCAGCACCTGCGGCGCGGCCGCAGCAGGCGGCCGGCTCGACCGACGCGCTTCTGTTCCCCAATCCGCTGGAGGACCACGCGCCGCGCGGCGCGTCGAGCGCGACCGACCCTTTTGCCGACCTGCTGGGTCGCGGGTCCGGTGCGGCTGGCGGACCTTCGAACGTGCCGAACGCGTCGTACGCGTCGAACGCACTCGAAGACTTCTCCGACCTCGGAGCCCCCGCGGCCGGAAAAGCGACCTCGATCGATGCGCTGTTCGGCGGCGCGGCAGGCGGGAGTGGCAGCGGCGGCGACCCGCTGGCGCTGTCGCCGTTGGGCGATCCGCTGATGCAGCCCGATACGGGCTCGCGCGCCAGCGAAGCGGCACGCAGCGATCACGTGCCGGTGGAACGCTTCGGTTACGTGCCGCCGCTGGCTCTCACGCCATCGGCCGCGCCAGAGCTGGCGTTCGACGACGAGAGCGGTCGGCCGGTCACCGGCACCGCAGTGCCGGCGCTCGATGCGTTCGCCGACCTTTTGACACCGCCGGCGGCACCGTCGGCCGCAGCAGCCCCCGTCTCGGCATCCTCCGGTGGCGCCGATGCCGACCTGCTGGCGGCCTTGCTCAAGGGACTGGGCCATCCGCACCAGGCGCCCGAAACCCTCACGCCGGGCCTGATGGAGCGCATCGGCGTCGTGCTGCGCAGCGCCACCGAAGGCACGCTGCACCTGCTGCTGGCGCGCCAGGAGTTCAAGCGCGAGGTGCGCGCCGAGGTCACGCTGATCGCGTCGAAGGCCAACAACCCGCTGAAGTTCTCGCCCACCGCAGAGATCGCACTGGCCCATCTGCTGGGGCCCGGCATGCGCGGCTTCATGCCGCCCGAAGCCGCGATGCGCGACGCCTACGACGACCTGCGCGCGCACCAGTTCGGCGTGATGGTCGGCATGCGGGCGGCGCTGGCGCATGTCATTGCACGCTTCGAGCCGGCGGAGCTGGAGAAGAAGATCGCGTCGAAGTCGGCGCTCGACAGCCTCTTCAGCGCCAACCGCAAGGCCAGGCTCTGGGACCAGTTCGTGGCGCTCTACGACGGCATCGCCACCGACGCCGAGGACGACTTCCACAGCCTCTTCGGCAAGGCCTTCGTCGAGGCCTACGAAGCGCAGATGAAGAAGCTCAAGGCCGAGGCGCCGCGGCGCAGCGAACGCGAGTAGGCTTGTTCACAGGCCCCTAGGGAAACGAGGACAACGTGGAAGTCGAGATCGTGACGCTCTCCAAGCAGGGCGGACGCAGCTACAACGAAGACGTGCACGGCCACTGGCACGACGACCGCTTCGTCGCCTGCCTGGTGGCCGACGGTGCGGGCGGTCATGGCGGCGGCGATGTGGCGGCAGCCACCGCCCGCGCGACCGTGCTGGAAAGTTTTGCGGCGGCCCCGGCGCTCGATGCCACGGCCTTGCGTGGCTTCGTCGATGAAGCCAATCGCGCCGTGGTGGCGCGCCAGGCCGAGGGCGGCAAGCTCTCGGCCATGCGCTCGACGCTCGTGATGGCGGCGATCGACCTGCAGGACAACCGTTTCGCCTGGGCCCACACCGGCGACAGCCGCGCCTATCTGTTTCGCGACGGCGCGCTGGTCTCACGCACCGTCGATCACAGCCTGGTGCAGCAGATGGTGGCGGGCGGCATGATCGACGACGAAGGCGCGCGCCTGCATCCGCAACGCAACATGCTGCTGTCGGCGCTGGGCTCGCTCGACGAGCCACCCGAAATCGCCGTGTCGGCACCGATGCCACTGGCGCCCGACGACGTGCTGCTGCTGTGCAGCGACGGCGTCTGGGAACCGCTGGGCGACGAGGTGCTCACGGCGCTGCTTCAGGCGTCGCGCAATGCCAGCCACTGGATCGAGCAGATCGACCAGCAGATCAAGGCGGTTGCACGGCCGGGCCATGACAACTACACGGCGCTGGCGATCTGGCTGCACGTCGACAGCGACGTCACCGTGCTGCTGGGCGACGACGAGATGCTTGAAGACGAGGGCGCTCGCGCGTCGGCGGGCCGGACTTAGCGCGGCGGCGACGCCCGCGCACCGGGCTTCGCTGCCTGCCTGGTTATCGACGGCGGAGGCGGCGGCGCGACGGGCTCGAGTTCGACGGCCTCTTTCACAGCGTCCATCGGTTCGTCGAGGGCACGAACGATCTCCGTCGCCCGGTCGTCAACCATCGCGCCGTCGGCGGGCACCACGATGTCGGTGACGGGTCCGACTTGCGTCCACTCGACGTTCGGCGTGGGATCGGCTTCGCTTGGCGAGCGGAAGCCCGCATTCAGGGAGAGCAACGCGCAGAAGATGGTGAGCGCCAACCAGATCCCGCCGATCTTCCAGCGCGACGGCACCCGGCCGTTGGCATGAAACCAGACGGGCCGGTACAGGCTCGCGACGAGGCCGACAAAACAGACGTTGCTGGCCAATGCCAGGAGAACAGCTTGTGCGGTCATCGGTCAGGCGTGCGACGGGAAAGGAGCGGGATGCACTGGCATGTGCGGTCGATGCTAGCAGCCCTCCCTCGCAGCCTTCAGCCGCTCGGCGCGGCAGGGCTGTCCGCTGCGTAATGCGCGCAGAGTGCCTCGACCAGCGCCTCGGCGTACACCGGCAAGGTGGCGCGGTCGCGCATCAGCAGATAGCGCTCGCGCACGCTCCACGGGTCGCTCAGTTCGACCAGCGCGAGCTGCATGCTCTGCTGGTTGCGGCGTGCAGCGGATTCGGGCACGACGCCGATGCCCACGCCGCTGCCGATCATCCGGCACATGGCGTCGAAGCTCGCAAGCTGGATGCGCAGCTTCTGGCGGCGGCCGAGGTGCTCGGTGATCTGCGCCAGGAACGCCTGCAGCGTGCTGCCTTGCTGCATGCCGACGGCGTCTTCGTCCAGCGTCTCGGCGAACGCGATGCGCCGGCGCTTGGCGAAGCGGTGCCTGCGTGCCGTCGCGAGCACGAGGCGGTCGGTACTGAAGTGGAGCGCCTCGAGGCCCAGTGCGTCCACATCGCCGGCCACGATGCCGATGTCGGCCCGGCCCTCCAGCACCCCGCGCGGGATCTGAGCATTCGGTTTTTCCTGAAGGTCGACATTGATGCGCGGATGGGCGGCCAGGAAGGCGGGCAGCAGCTCGGGCAGGAAGTCGGTCACCGCCGTCGTGTTGGCGAACACGCGCAGATGGCCGCGCAGCCCGCCGCCGTAGGCCAGCAGCTCGTCGCGCAAGCGGTCGGTCTGGTTCAACATCAGACGCGCGTGGTGCAAAAAGGCTTCACCCTGCGGCAGCAGCCTGACGCCACGCGCCTCCCGCGTGAGCAGCGGCAGGCCACACTGCGCCTCCAGCGCCTTGATGCGCGCGCTCGCAGCAGCCAGCGACAGGTGCTGGCGTTCGGCGGCGCGGGTGAGGTTGCCCAGTTCGGCGGCGGCGACGAACAGGCGCAGGTCGTTCAGGTCGAAGTGCATGCAGCATCGTAGAGGAGTGTTCGGAATCTCCGAAGGCTCGGTTCCGAAATGGCAGATTGCGCGGGGCCCCTGCTGCCGCCACCATGCGGCACAGACAGGAGACGACACCATGCAGATGGCCATGCTGACGCCTGAAGAAATCGCGGCCTTGCAAGCTTGGCAGGGCCGCAGCCAAACGCTCGCCGACGACATCACCGCGGCGCCGGCGCGCGCGATGGCGGCCACGCTCGACCGCGACGATGCCGCACCCGTTGCCGGCACCCGGCTGCCGGAGCTGTGGCACTGGCTCTACTTCCTGCCGCACCACCGACAGTCGGAGATCGGCGTCGACGGCCACGCGAAGCGCGGCGGCTTCCTGCCGCCCGTGCCGCTGCCGCGCCGCATGTGGGCGGGCGGCCGCCTGCAGTGGGAGCCGGGCAACCCCTTGCGCGTCGGCGATGCGGCGAAGCGCGTGTCGACCATCGCCGCGGTCACACACAAAACCGGCCGCAGCGGCGAGCTGGTGTTTGTGCAGGTGCGGCACGAGGTGCACAACGCACACGGCCTGGCGCTCACCGAGGAGCACGACATCGTCTACCGCGCCGCCGCCGCTCCCGGCGAGGCAGCCCCGGCGCCGACACCGGCCCCCATGGATGCCACCTTCAGCCGCACGCTCGTGCCCGACGACGTGCTGCTGTTCCGGTATTCGGCGCTCACCTTCAACGGGCACCGCATCCACTACGACCGCCGCTACGTCACCGAGGTCGAGGGCTACCCCGGCCTGATCGTGCACGGCCCGTTGATCGCGACGCTGCTGGTCGACCTGCTGCGCCGCGAGCGGCCCGACGCCACGCTGTCGCGTTTCGAGTTCCGCGCCGTGCGGCCGACCTTCGACATCGCGCCTTTCCGGGTGCACGGCCGCCCCGATGCCGATGGCCAGCGCTACAGCCTGTGGGGCGAAGACACCGACGGCTGGCTGACCATGCAGGCGACCGCCACCCTGGCCTGAGGCCGCCGCATCCCAACGAATCGACATTACCGATGAAGACACAGAGACCCACCCCCGAAGGCCATCAGGAGATGCGCAAAGCGCTGCGATATCGAGCGCGAGTTTCGCGAGACCTGGCTGCACCAGGTGGCGCGCATCTCGACTCCCCTGATCCATTCCTCCGCGCCCGAGCATCCGCCCGGGCTGCCACGCTCGTTCTGAGGCTGCAATGACCCGACCGCTCGACGGCATCACCGTCATCTCGCTCGAACACGCCATCGCGGCACCGTTCTGCACCCGCCAACTCGCCGACCTGGGCGCGCGCGTCATCAAGGTCGAGCGCCCCGGCGCCGGCGACTTCGCGCGCGCGTACGACCAGCGGGTGGACGGCGAGGCTTCGCACTTCGTCTGGGTCAACCGGTCGAAGGAGAGCCTCACGCTCGACCTCAAGCAGCCAACCGCGCTCGCCGTGCTGCAGGAGCTGATCGCCGGTGCCGACGTGCTGGTGCAGAACCTCGCGCCTGGCGCCGCGGCGCGCATGGGCCTGGGCTACGACGCGTTGCAGGCCCGGCACCCGTCGCTCATCGTCTGCGACATCTCGGGCTATGGCGACGACGGCCCGTACCGCGACAAGAAGGCCTACGACCTGCTCATCCAGAGCGAGGCCGGCTTCCTCTCGGTCACCGGCACGCCCGACGATCCCTGCAAGTCGGGCAACTCGATCGCCGACATCGCCGCAGGCATGTACGCCTACACCGGCGTGCTGGCCGCGCTGCTGCAGCGGGGCAAGACCGGCAAGGGCTCGCACGTCGACGTGTCGATGCTCGAATCGCTCGCCGAGTGGATGGGCTTCCCGATGTACTACGCCTACCAGGGCGCGACGCCGCCGCCGCGCAGCGCCGCGTCGCACGCAACCATCTATCCTTACGGCCCCTTCACGGCCGGCGACGGAGGCACCGTGATGCTCGGCCTGCAGAACGAACGCGAATGGCGCGTCTTCTGCGAGAAGGTGCTGCTGAAGCCGGCCCTGGTGAGCGACCCGCGCTTCGACGCCAACGCGAAGCGCAACGAGCACCGCGCGGCACTGAAGGCCATCATCCTCGAGACCTTCTCTGCCTTGAGCAGTGCGCAGGTGCTGGAGCGCCTCGACGCCGCGCAGATTGCCAATGCGCGCATGAACGACATGGCCGGCCTGTGGGCGCACCCGCAGTTGCAAGCGCGCGAGCGCTGGCGCGAGGTGGGCTCGCCGGCCGGCGCCATCCCGGCGCTGTTGCCGCCCGGCCGGCAGAGCGCCTTCGACTACCGCATGGACCCGATCCCGTCGGTGGGCGAACACACCGTGGCGATCCTGCAGTCGCTGGGTCGCAGTGCGGCCGACATCGCAGCATTGCGCGCGGCGGAGGCGATTTGACGACGAGCGCATCGCTTGCTGGGCGCCAAGGCAGCACGTCGCTGTTGGCCCTGGCCCGCACCTTCCTCTTCGTGCCGGGCGATCGGCCGGAGCGCCTTGCGCGCGCGCTGGCGAGCGGCGCGGGTGGCGTGATCGTCGACCTCGAAGACGCGGTGGCGCCGGAGCGCAAGGACGCGGCCCGCACGCAGATCGCCGAGGGCTTTGCCGCGTTGCCAAGCAACGCGCACGGCCGGATGCTGGTGCGCGTGAACGCCTTCGGCACGCCGTGGCATGCGGACGATCGCGCGCTGGTGGCACGGCTCGCTGCGCAGCGCCTGCTCGCTGGCGTGGTGCTGCCCAAGGCGGAGCGCGCCGCCGACCTCGCGGCGCTGGCCCAGGCCGTCGGGCCCGCCACCGCGCTGCTGCCGTTGATCGAATCGGTCGCTGGCCTGGATGCCGTCGATGCCCTGGCCGCATCGCCGCAAGTGCTCTGCCTGGTGTTCGGCCATCTCGATTTCCAGGCCGACGCTGGCATGGCCTGCGGGCCGGACGAGGCCGAACTCGTGCCCGTGCGGCTCGCACTGGTGCTGGCATCGCGCCGGGCCGGGTTGGCGCCGCCGGTCGATGGCGTCACCGCCGACTGGCGCGACACCGCACGGCTCACGGCCGAAGCCTCGCGCGCGCGGCGCGGCGGCTTCGGCGCCAAGTTGTGCATTCACCCGGACCAGGTCACCGGCGTGGCCGCTGCCTTCTCGCCGAGCGCCGACGAACTGGCCTGGGCGAGCCGCGTGTGCGATGCAGTGCGTGCGGCGGGCGGAGGCGTCGTCAACGTGGACGGTCGCATGGTCGACGGGCCGGTCGTCAAGCTCGCGGAGCGGCTGCTGGCGCAGGACGCTCGCACTGGCTGAACAACAACGCGAGATCAGCTTCGTTCCTTTCCCTCAAAAAACCATCCGGAGACGACATGACATCGAAGATCAAGACATGGCTGGGCATGGCATTCGGCGCCGCGCTGCTGCCCCTGCACGCACCCGTCGCGGCGCAAGCCGCCTGGCCCGACAAGCCCATCACGCTCGTCGTGCCGTACTCGGCCGGCGGGCCGACCGACGTGGTCGCGCGCATGCTCGCCATCCCCATGGGCAAGTCGCTCGGCCAGACGGTGATCGTCGAGAACACCGTCGGTGCGGGCGGCACCATCGCGCCGGCCCGCGTGGCGCGCGCGGCGCCCAACGGCTACACCATCCTGATACATCACATGGGTATGGCGACCGCGCCGGCGCTCTACAAGAAGCTGTCTTTCGATCCGCTGAAGGACTTCGAGTACATCGGCCAGGTGCTCGACGTGCCGATGACGCTGCTGTCGCGCAAGGACTTCCCGGCCAACAACTTCCAGGAACTGCTGACGTACGTGAAGGCCAACAAGGACAAGGTGTCGCTGGCCAATGCCGGCATCGGCGCGGTGTCGCAACTGTGCGGGCTGCTGTTCGCGAACCAGATCGGCGTCAATCTCACGACCGTGCCTTACAAGGGCGCAGGCCCGGCACTCAATGACCTGATGGGTGGGCAGGTCGACCTGCTGTGCGACCAGACCACGCAGACCGCGCCGGTCATCAAGGACGGCACACGCGTCAAGGTGTTCGGCGTGACCACGCCGACGCGGCTGGCGTCGATGCCGAGCATCCCGACGCTCGACGAGCAGGGCCTGAAGGGTTTCGACGTGAAGGTGTGGCACGGCGTGTACGCGCCCAAGGGGACGCCGCCCGACGTCACGGCCAAGCTCAACGTCGCGCTGCGCGCCGCGCTGCAGGACGACGCGGTGAAGGCACGCATCGCCGAGCTCAGTTCGGAGATCGTCCCGATGGACAAGGTCACGCCGGAGTCGCTGCGCACGCTGCTGACTTCGGAGACGGCCAAGTGGGGCAAGGTCATCAAGGCGTCGGGCGTGCAGGCCGAATGAGCCGCTGCTAGATTCGTACGCATGACCATCGCCCACGCCATCCGCCTCGCCGAATTCGGCGGCCCCGACGTCATGCGTCTCGAAGCGTTCGACCTGCCCGCGCCGGCCGCGGGGGAGGTGCAGCTGCGCCAGACCGCCGTCGGCTTCAACTACCTCGACATCTCGCAGCGCGCGGGCAAGGTGCCGCTGCCGACGCCCACGGGCCTGGGCCACGAGGCGGCGGGCGTGGTCGAAGCGGTGGGCGAGGGCGTGAGCGACCTCTCCGTGGGCGACCACGTCGTCTACATGAACGCCGGCATCGGCGCGTATGCCGACCGGCGCAACGTGCCGGCGGCCAAGCTGGTGAAGATCCCGAACGGCATCTCCGACGAAGACGCGGCCGCCGTGTTCTTCAAGGCGATGACGGCGCAGTACCTGGTGAAGAAGACGCATGCGGTGCGGCCGGGCGACATCGTGGTGGTGCATGCGGCCGCCGGTGGGGTCGGCCAGATCCTCAGCGGCTGGGCCAAGGCGCTGGGCGCGACGGTGATCGGCACTGCCGGCTCGGCGGCCAAGTGCGAGGTCGCACGGGCCGCGGGGTGCGACGTGGCGATCGACTATTCGCAGCCCGACTGGGTGGCGCAAGTGATCGACGCGACCGGCGGACGCAAGGCGCGCGTGGTGTACGACTCGGTGGCCAAGCACACCTTCATGGGGTCGCTGGACTGCACCGCGCCCTTCGGCCTGGTCGTGCTGTTCGGCGCGGCATCGGGGCCGGCGCCTGAAATCCAGCCCGAACTGTTGAACAAGAAGGGCTGCTTGTTCCTCACGCGACCGTCCGTCTTTCCGCACAACGCGGACCCAGCGACCTTCCGTGCCAACGCGGCGGACGTGTTCGACGCGATCAAGAGCACTGCGGTGCGCGCGACCATCGGGGCGCGCTTTCCACTCGCCAAGGTGGCGGACGCGCACCGTGCCGCGGAGAGCCGGGCGACGACCGGCGCGATCGTGCTGCTGCCCTGAGCGGCCTGCCTGAGAGCGATCTCAGGCTGCGTCGAACTCGACCACCACCGGCTGGTGGTCGGAGGCTTGCGTCTGCAGGTCCACATCGATCCGCCGCACCCTCGGCGCCAGCTCGTCGCTCACGAAGACGAAGTCGCACGCCACCGGCTCGGGGCCGTAGGTGCGGTCGAACAGGCGGAAGGTCGGCGCATGCGCCGTGTCGCCGTGGCGGGCGTGCCAGGCATCGTGCAGGCGGCGCGCCCCGTCGGTGACGAAAGGCTGTCGGAGCACGTCGTACTCGGGCTCGGTCGGCCCGAGGTTGAAGTCGCCGCACAGGATCGCGTGCGGCGTGTGCACCTTGGTCTGGAAGGGCGAGCGGCTGTCGTCGTCGAGCGGTGGCGCGGCGGCGTGCCCGCAGGCTTCGATGTGCAGGTCGCGGAGGGCGCGGGCCTGTGCCATGCGTTGCACCTTGGAGTAGTACTCGAGGTGCGTCGTCATTACGCGCACCGCACCGAGCGCCGGGCTCTGCACCGTGACCACGGTGCACAGGCGCGGCATGCTGCGCACGCCGCCGTCGGCCGGCCAGGGCAGCGTGTGGTGCTGCACCTGCCGCACGGGCAGCCGTGTGGCGATCAGGTTGCCGAATCGCATGCGGTGGCCGGCGGTGTCGAACTCGTCGACGGCGGCGCCGAAGAACAGCTGGAAGCCGGGCAGGAGCGACTGCAACTCTGCAGGCTGGTCGCCCGGGCCGCCGGGCATGTCCGCATAGCCCTGCGCGATCTCCTGCAGGCAGAGCACGTCGAAGTCGGCCATCGCGCGTGCGCCGTCGACGATGCGCTGCACGCTCACCGTGCCGTCGAGGCCGCGGCACCATTGGGTGTTCCAGGTAACGAGCTTCACTTGATCCCCGCGCGCATGAAGCTCTGGACGAACTGGCGTTGAAAGAGCAGGAAGGCGATCAGCAGCGGCGCCGACGTCATCAGCGTGGCGGCCGTGATGATCGACCAGTCGATGCCTTGGTCGACCGACGAGAACACCTGCAGCCCGACCGTGAGCGGCCGCGCATTCACGCTGTTGGTCACGATCAGCGGCCACAGAAAGTTGTTCCAGTGGTAGCTCACCGACACCAAGCCGAAGGCGACGTAGATCGGCTTGGCCAGCGGCACGTACACGCGCCACAGGGTCTGCATCGCACTTGCGCCTTCCATGCGCGCGGCCTCGTCGAGCTCTTTGGGGATGCCAAGGAAGGTCTGGCGCAGCAGGAAGATGGCCAGCGCGGAAGCGAAGTAGGGCAGGCCGATGGCGAACAGGCTGTCGATCAGGCCGATGCTGGCCATGGTGCGGTAGTTCTCGACCAGCAGCAGGTCGGGCATGACCGTGAGCTGAACCAGCACGAGTGAGAACGCGATGTCGCGTCCGCGGAATTCGTAGCGCGCGAAGGCGTAGGCGGCCAGCGTGCTGAGCACCAGTTGCGCAGCCAGAATCATCACGACCAGCAGCGTGGTGTTGAGAAAGTAGCGCGCGAACGGTGCGGCTTCCCAGGCGCGCGCGAAGTTGGCCAGCGTGAGCGGCGCGTTCCAGACGAAGCGCGCCGCGTACTCGGGCGCGTGGAAGGCGGTCCACACCGTGTAGATCAGCGGCAGCACCCACATCAGCGCGAGCAGCCAGGCGGCCAGGGTGTCGAGTTTCGTCGGCTCGTTGTAGGCCAGCCGTTGCGAAGGCGCGCGGCTCATCGGTAATGCACCCGACGGTCGAGCACGAAGAACTGCAGCAGCGTCGCGCCGACCAGCACGACGATGATGACCATCGTCAGCGCCGACGCGTAGCCGGTGTCCCAGAAGCTGAAGCCGACCTCGTACAGGTGATAGAGCAGCAGGGTCGACGCGTTGTCGGGTCCGCCGCGCGTGAGCACGAAGAGGTGGTCGACCATGCGGAAGGCGTTGATCACGCAGTTGATCAGCACGAACAGTGTGGTCGGCATCAGCAGCGGCCACTGCACACGGCGGAAGAAGTACCAGCGCGACGCGCCCTCGATGGCGGCAGCCTCGCGCAGGCTCGGGTTGAGCGACTGCAGCGCGGCCAGGTAGAAGATCATGAAGAAGCCGGCTTCCTTCCACACCGCCACCAGCGTGACCGCGCCGAGCGCGGTGCTCGGGCTGCCCAGCCAGTTGTGCGAGCCGAAGCCGAGCGCACCGCTGACCTGCTCGAGCAGCCCGTACTGTGGCGTGTAGAAGAAGAGCCAGATGTTGGCCACCGCGATCATCGGCAGCACCGTCGGCGTGAAGTAGGCCATGCGCAGGAAGGTGCGGCCGGCGATGCGCTCGTTGACCCACAGCGCCATCGCGAGCGCGAGACCGATCGACAGCGGAATGGTCGCGCCGGCGAACCACAGGTTGTTCGTCAGCGCCTTCCAGAACACCGGGTCGTCGAGCATGACCTGGTAGTTCTCCATGCCCACCCACACCGCCGGCCGGCCGCCCTTGGGCGTCGACTGGAAGCTGTGCCAGAGCGTGCCGATGACCGGCCAGTGCGTGAAGGCCAGCAGCACGAGCATGGCGGGCATGAGCAGCAGCCACGCCTGCCCGGCGGGGTGACTCGGTCGATGGGCTGAGGGACTGCTTCGCATGCTCGAACCGACCCGCTTACTTGTAGCTTCTGAGGATGCGGTCGGCTTCCTTCTGCGCGTCCTGCATCGCCTGCGTCGGGGTCTTGGTGCCCGTCAGTGCAGCCTGCAGGCCGTCGTTCAGCGCCTTGGTCACACGCTGGTTCTCGTGCGTCGAGAACTCGGCGACCGACACGGGCAGTTGGTCACGCGCCACCAGGGCGGCCGGAAAATCCTGGCCGTACTTCTTGAGGGTCGGCGTGTCGTAGGCGGCTTGCGAGACGGCGACGTAGCCCGTCTCCATGCTCCACTGCGCCGCGCGCTCGGGCTGCGTCACCCACTTGGCAAACTTGAAGGCGGCTTCCTGCTGGGCCGGTGTCGACTTCTTGAAGATGTAGAAGTTGCCGCCGCCGGTCGGCGAGCCCTTGCGCTTGTTGCCGGGGATCATGCCGACGCCAAAGTCGAACTTGGCGTTGGCCTTGATGTTGGTCAGGTTGCCGGTCGTCGTGTAGATGATGGCGGACTTCTTCTCGAAGAAATCCTTGGGTGTGGTGCCCCATTCGACGACGCCCGGCGGGTGGATGCCGGCCTTGCCGAGGTCGACCCAGAACTGCAGCGCCTCGATGACCTTCGGGTCGTCGAACTTCACCTGCGTGCCGGCGTCGTTGGCGAGGATCGCGTCGTTGGGCGTGGTCAGCGTCTGGAACAGCCAGTAGGGGAAGCCGCTCGACGGGATCTGCACGCCGAACTGCGTGGTCTTGCCGCTCGCATCCTTCTTGGTCAGCTTGGTGGCGGCGTCCTTCAGCTCGGCCCAGGTCGTCGGCGCTTTGTTCGGGTCGAGGCCGGCTTCCTTGAAGAGCTCCTTGTTCCAGTACATCACCACGGTCGAGCGCTGGAACGGAATGCCCCAGGTCTTGCCGCCGGTCTGGCTGTTGGCCATGAAGGCTTTGTAAAAGCTGGCCATCCACGCCTTGTCTTCGGGCGTCTTGGCGAAGTTGTCGAAGGGCACGATCGCGTCTTCGTCGATCAGCGTGAACATGTCGGTCGACAGCAGCACCGAGGTGACCGGCGGCGTGCCCGACTTGTGCGCGGTGAGCGCCTTCACGATGGTCTCCTGGTACGTGCCGGCGTAGATCGGCGTGACCTTGATACCGGGGTTCTCCTTCATGAAGCCCTCGGCGAAACCGTCGATGGTCTTGGCGATCGGGCCGCCGACGGCGACCGGGTAATAGAACTGCAGGTCGACCGGGGCCTGAGCTTGGGCAAAGCCAGTCAGGCTGCTGAGCAGGGCGGTGGCGGCCAGCGTTTGGACGAAGGTGTTGCGTCGCATGGTGGAACTCTCTCCTCGGATAAAAAATCGTTGTTCGATGGATCAGTGGATGCGCCGGCCGTCGGCGCCGAAGCCGTGGGCCTCGTCGGCCGCCCAGCGCAGGTGCACACGCTCGCCGGGCGTGGCGGCGTGCTGCCCGGCAGCGCGCACCAGCAGCACTTCGCTGCCGACGGCACAGCGCAGCACCAGGTCGGCGCCCAGGTACTCGACGCTATTCACCACGGCCGGGACGCCGTCGGCGGCGAGCGTGATCGCCTCGGGCCGCACGCCCAATTGCGTGGCCTGTACGCCGGACGCGACATCGCTGCCCGCGATGCGGCCGTCGGCCTCGAGGGCGACCAGGTTCATCGGCGGCGTGCCGATGAAGCGCGCCGCGAAGGTGGTGGCCGGACGCGCATAGAGCTCGCGGGGCGTGCCGGCCTGCTCGACGCGGCCCTGGTTCAGCAGCACGACCTGGTCGGCCATGCTCATGGCCTCGGTCTGGTCGTGCGTGACGTAGACGACCGTGAGGCCCAGCTTCTGCTGGAGCTCGCGCAGTTCGCGCCGCATGTCCTGGCGCAACTGGGCGTCGAGGTTGGACAGCGGCTCGTCCATCAAACAGACCGTGGCCTGCGCGACCAGGGCGCGGCCGAGCGCCACGCGCTGCTGCTGGCCACCGGAGAGCTGACCGGGTCGACGCGCGAGCAGGGACGAGAGGCCGAGCAACTCGGCCGCGTTGCGCAAGCGCTTGGCACTTTCCGCTGCCGGCACCTTGCGCACGGACAGGCCGAAGGTGATGTTGTCGGCCACGCTCAGGTGCGGAAACAGCGCGTAATTCTGAAACACCATGGCGATGCCGCGCTGCGCCGGCGGCAGGTCGGTGACGTTCTTGCCGTCAATCAGAACCTGGCCTTGCGTGGCCGTCTCGAGCCCTGCAATGATCCGCAGCGTGGTGGATTTCCCGCAGCCCGACGGACCGAGCAGCACGCAGAAGGAACCGGATTGGATTTGCAGATCGACGGCATGCAATGCCGTGCTGTCGCCCCAGGATTTGGCGACGCCGTTCAGGGCGATGGAAGACATGCGCAAGTGTATGAACGAAATGTGACAAGTGCGTTGCGATGCAAGCTCGGTGTTTTCCTAGGAGGAGCACCGTGAGAAACTTCGCTACAGTGATTGCGCCTGTCCAGGCTTCGTACATCTAAGGAAAATCATGAGCAAGAAAGTCGCATACGTCACCGGTGGCATGGGCGGCATTGGAACGGCCATCTGTCAGCGCCTGCACAAGGACGGGTTCACCGTCATCGCGGGGTGCGGCCCGACCCGCGACTTCAGCAAATGGCTCGCCGAGCAGAAGGCCCTCGGCTTCGAGTTCCATGCGTCGGTGGGCAATGTGGGCGATTGGAGCTCGACGGTGGACGCCTTCGGCAAGTCCAAGGCTGAACACGGAAGCATCGACGTGTTGGTCAACAACGCCGGCATCACGCGCGACCGCATGTTCCTGAAGATGACTCCGGAAGACTGGAGCGCGGTCATCGAAACCAACCTCAACAGCATGTTCAATGTCACCAAGCAGGTGGTGGCGGACATGGTGGAAAAGGGCTGGGGCCGCATCATCAACATCAGCTCGGTCAACGGCGCCAAGGGCCAGGCCGGCCAGACCAACTACTCCGCTGCCAAGGCGGGCATGCACGGTTTCACGATGGCGCTGGCGCAGGAAATGGCCAACAAGGGCGTGACGGTCAACACGGTGAGCCCGGGCTACATCGGCACCGACATGGTCAACGCGATTCGGCAGGAAGTGCTCGACAAGATCATCGCGACGATCCCGGTCAAGCGGCTGGGCAAGCCAAGTGAAATCGCCTCGATCATTTCGTGGCTTGCGACGGACGAAGGTGGCTACTCGACCGGGGCCGACTTCTCGGTCAACGGTGGCCTGCACATGCATTGAGTGGCGCTCGCGCTTATGGAAGAACCCGCTGCGGCGGGTTTTTTCATGGGCCTGGCATGCCGCATGCTGGGCGAACGCTACAGTCAAGCCAAGCCTTGTGTCCTGCAAAGCGGTGCAAGCTTGCAGGCCCGAGACCGAGCGACCTTTTCAGCAGCGACATTCCCGAATGCCCCACAGCGTTTCATTGATCAACACCATTGCCGCAGGGCTTGGCCTTGCGCTCGTGCTCGGCTTCCTGGCGGCACGGGTGCGGCTTCCGGCGTTGGTCGGTTATCTGCTCGCGGGTGTGATCATCGGGCCGTTCACCCCCGGCTTCGTGGCCGATGCCGAGATCGCGGCGCAGCTGGCCGAGATCGGCGTGATGCTGCTGATGTTTGGTGTGGGCCTGCATTTTTCGTTGGACGACCTGCTGGCCGTGCGCAAGATCGCCGTCCCCGGCGCGCTGGTGCAGATCGGCGTTGCCACGCTGATGGGCGGCACGCTGGCCCTTTGGTGGGACTGGCCTTTGGGCGCAGCGCTGGTCTTCGGGCTGGCGCTGTCGGTGGCCAGCACCGTGGTGCTGCTGCGTGCATTGGAAAGCCTGGGGCTGCTCGACTCCTACACCGGCCGCATCGCAGTGGGCTGGCTGGTCGTCGAAGACTTGGCGATGGTGCTGGTGCTCGTGTTGCTGCCGCCGTTGGCGGGCACGCTCGGCGGCTCGGCCAACGGCGCCGACGCGAGCGCCATCTGGACCACGCTGGGTGTGACCTTGCTGCAGGTCGGCGGCTTCGTGGTGCTGATGCTGGTGGTCGGCCGAAGGGCCTTTCCGTGGATCCTCTGGCAAGTGGCACGCACCAACTCGCGCGAGTTGTTCACGCTCTGCGTGGTGGCGGCGGCGGTCAGCATCGCCTTCGCATCGGCGGCGCTGTTCGGCGTGTCCTTCGCATTAGGTGCTTTCTTCGCGGGCATGGTGATGCGCGAATCCGAGTTCAGCCAGCGCGCGGCCGAGGAATCACTGCCGTTGCGCGACGCCTTCGCTGTGCTGTTCTTCGTGTCCGTAGGGATGTTGTTCGACCCGTCGGTGCTGATCGATCGGCCGCTCCAGGTGCTGGCCGTGGTGCTGGTGATCGTGGTCGGCAAGTCGATCGCGGCCTGCTTGCTGGTGCTGGCTTTTCGCTACCCGCTCAACACCGCGCTCACCGTGAGCGCCAGCTTGGCGCAGATCGGCGAGTTCTCTTTCATCCTGGTCGGCCTGGGCGTGTCGTTGGGGCTGATGCCCGCGGAAGGCCAAAGCCTGATCCTCGCCGGTGCGCTGATTTCCATTGCGACCAACCCTTTGTGGTTCAGCCTGATCGCGCCACTGCAGAAATGGCTGCACGCGCATTCGTCCTTCGCGCGTGCACTCGAAAGCCGTGACGACCCTTTGGCGGAGCTGCCAACGGGCACCGAAGCACGTTATCTGTCACGCCAGGTCGTTTTGGTGGGATACGGCCGCGTGGGGCGGCGCATTGCCGCAGCGCTGACTGCGCACCATATTCCTTTCGTGGTCGCCGAACAGAACCGCGAGCTGGTCGAGAAACTCCGTGCTCAGGGCATCGCGGCGGTGTGGGGCGACGCGGCCGAGCCTTCGGTGTTGATCCAGGCCCATGTGGCCCGTGCGCGCGTGCTGGTCATCGCCACGCCTGATGCCATGAACGTGCGGCAAATGATCGAAACCGCGCGGACGCTCAATCCGACCATCGAGACCGTGGTACGTAGCCACAACGAGGATGAAGCGCGCTTGCTGACGCAAGAGGCATCGGCAACTGTCTTCCTCGGCGAGGAAGAACTCGCTCAGGCCATGGCGCGCGATGTGGTGCGCAGAGCGGCACCGGCCTGATCCACGGCCGCAGGCACCGCGACAGGAAAGTTCAGGTTGGTCAAAGGTCCTCGATGACCAGCATTCGATAGCGCTGGGCCATCGAGTACGGCACGCTGCGCACCACTTCCATCATGCGTTCCGCGGCGTCTTCGTCTTCGGTCTGCACCAACAGCGCAGTGTGCCCTTCGCGGGCGAGCTTGGTATAGGCGCGCACCGTCGCACCTTCCGTGCCTGCAGAGGGCAGCGGGTTGTCCGCGTCGGACGTGGTGGGGGTGATCTGCGAAAGAAGGATTTCCGGCGGGATCAGATAGATGGCGTCGGCGCCAAAGCCCTTGTTTCCCAGTTGCTGGCCGACGTGCTTTGCGTCCTGTGCTTCAGGGAACATCACCATGGAATAACCGGTGGGGTAGAAGGCACCGCCGATGGCGGCGGTCATGCTTGAGTCGAGTGCAAAGTTTTTCATGGCGGGTTTTCTCTGTTCGCAGCCTGCCGGCCGGGGTTGCAAAAGTAGGAGGGGCACACGGATGCAGATGTAGGAGAACCCTGGAAGCTGCTGAGGCCAGCGAGCGCGTCGATGCATTTGCCAAATGCGAGCATGAGTCGTTCTTATTACAAATGTTCACATTTGTCGTTGACCGTGACTTTATTCGCAGGCGATCAGCGAGGTCTTGCATAGCATCGGGGGGTGTCACCGACCAACCACATCCTGCACTCATGTCTCAATTGCGAAACATCGCGCTGACGGTGCACGAGCTTGAGGATGGCGAGTACTACTGGGTTCTGATGGAGGCCACCGACTACGCCATGGAAGAAGCCCTTCCTTACCTCCCTCTCGAAGCATCGAGCGACCCCTACGCCACCTATGCCAACGCCCTGGTGGCCGGACTTGCCGCAATGCGGCGCATGTTCGGCAGCGAAGGACCGCGCGACTGAGGTCGCCACGCGCGCCTGAAAGGCGCAGACACCAAGCGGGCGTGCCGCCGGCTCAGGGACTTGGCGTTGCGTTCTCGCGAAGCGCGGGGCTCAAAAAGACGCGGTACTGAGCGAGCCAGAGGGCGGCATACGCCACGACCTCGACCAGCTCCTCAAGCACCTCCTGTTGACTTGGCATCGCGTCGATGAGGCAACGGACATGCCCTTCGGCGCACCCCGACACATAGGCAGCAGCGACGATCAGGAACGACTCGAACCAGGGAACGTGCTTCTTCGCGAGCGCGGAACGAAGGGTTCGGTCGAGACGGTGCCGCGCCGCCACAAGGCCTGCGACGGCCAGCAAAAGGCCGACGAGGGGGTAGATGGCTGGCTTGTACCAAAGTGTCCGTGAAGAGAATTGCGGACCGGCAGCCGTGATGTCGAGCGGCGTGAGAAACACGGCACCCCAACTCAGTTCTCGCGCCACCAGCACGGCCCAGAGTGGAAGTACGACCAGTGCGAGAAGCGCCCTCTGAGACTTCCAATCTCGCTTGCAGATGGCCAGGGCGAAGGCCCCTCCCGCAAGCAGGATGAGCACCTGCAAGTTTTCAAGAACGCCATTTTCCCAACCCCATTGCGCGGGCAGGCGATCGGCGAGGGGTCTGCACGCGAGCAGCAGCAGCAGCAAGAGCCCGTGGAAGATGCGAACAACCAAAGAGAAGTCTCCATGCGGCCCGTGCGGCGGACCGTTTCAAGTATTCTGACTGAGCTGAGAACACGCGCGAATACGTCACGTCGGGCACCTCCTCGCTGGCTCGACCCTGCCGCTTTCCACACGCGTTCAGCGCCAGGGGCGGCCAGGTGCAGTGCGTTACGCTCCCGCTTGCGAACTCGCGCCCGAGCGCATCAAAGCCGACCCTGATCGAATGACTCCTCACGACGAACTTAGCGGCGCTGACACGCGCGTCGATGTTGAACCCACCGCCGGTCGCTCCGACCCCATGCGCGTTTCGGTTGCACCCATGATGGATTGGACTGACCGACACTGTCGCTTCTTCCATCGCCTGCTCACCCGCAAGGCGCTGCTCTACACCGAGATGGTCACGACCGGGGCGTTGGTGCATGGCGACGTGCCGCGGCACCTGCGCTTCAACGCAGAAGAACATCCTTTGGCGCTGCAACTCGGCGGCAGCGAGCCTGTTGACCTCGCGCATTGCGCGAAGCTGGGCGAAGACTGGGGCTATGACGAAATCAACCTGAACTGCGGGTGCCCCAGCGAGCGCGTGCAGCGCGGCGCCTTCGGTGCCTGCCTGATGAACGAGCCGCAGCTGGTGGCCGACTGCGTGAAGGCCATGGTCGACGTGGTCGACGTGCCGGTCACGGTCAAGCACCGCATCGGCATCGACAAGACCGAGAGCTACGAGTTCGTGCGTGATTTCGTCGGTGCGGTGAGCGATGCCGGCTGCAGCACTTTCATCGTCCACGCCCGCAATGCATGGTTGAAGGGGCTGTCACCCAAGCAGAACCGCGAAATTCCGCCGCTGCGCTACGAGCTGGTGCACCGCCTCAAACACGACTTTCCGGCGTTACGTTTTTCGATCAACGGCGGCATTGCGCAAACCGCGCAAGTGCATCAGCAACTGCGCTTGCTCGACGGCGTGATGGTCGGCCGCGAGGCGTACCACAACCCGTGGTGGCTGTCCGAGTGGGACACCGCCTTCTTCGGCGCAGCGCCCCGAGAGATCGGACGGGAAGAAGTCGAGCGCCAGATGTGCGACTACATGGTGGGTGAGGCGGCCGCGCACGGCACGCCTTGGTCGAACGTCGCACGCCACATGCTGGGCCTGCGCAACGGCTTGCCCGGCGCGCGCCGCTGGCGCCAGGTGTGGAGCGACCACAAGCTCAAGGGCGAGTCGCCGCATGCCGTGATGGCGATCGCGCACGAGCCCGCCGCGCAGACCGCTGCGATCGATTAGCCGGCCGCCTCCAGCCCGCTGCTGAAGTGCTCGCGCATGCGGGCAATGGCGGCCGGTGCATCACGGGCGACCAGCGCCGCGACGATCGCGCGGTGCTCCTTCAACGACTCGTCGATGCGCCCGGACTTCAGCAAAGAGTTGTGGCGGTTGAGCTTCATCACCTTGCGCAGGTCGGCCACCATCTGGTCGCGCCAGCGGTTGTCGGCAATCGCGAGCAACTGCATGTGAAAGCGCTCGTTGATGGCGAAGAAGTGTTCGCGGTCGACATGGCCGGGCCGGGCTGCGGCTTCGAGCTCGGCGTGGAGCGCCTCCAGAGTCGCCAGCTGAGCGCTGCTCGCATGCAGGGCGACCACGCCGGCCGCGTCGCTTTCGAGCAAGCTGAGCAGGTGGTACACGTCCGAGAGATCCTTTTCCGACACCTCGGTCACGTAGGCGCCGCGGCGCAGCTTCATCGTGACCAGCCCCTCGGCCGCGAGCACCTTCAAGGCTTCGCGCAAAGGCGTGCGGCTGATCCCATATTCCTCGGCGATCTTGAGCTCGTCGATCCAACTCCCGGGCTCGAGGTCTCGCTGGAAGATGCGCTGGCGCAGCCCCTCGGCCACTTCTTCGTAAAGGGCGCGCGGGGTAAGGATGACGGCGGACATGGCCGGAATGTACCGCAAGAAAACCGTTTGAATTAATAATTACGGGCAGGTAGACTGGCGCAAACCAGTCCAGGGGCGTGAGCTCCGCACGCCATGAGCACTCTCGATCCGATCTTCAAAACCGCCGATCTCGCAGCCTGGACCCAGGCTGCCGCCAAGTCCGCACCCGGCGGCAACCTCGAGGCGCTGAACTGGCGCACCCCCGACGGCATCACCGTCAAGCCGCTCTACACCGCGGCCGACCTGCAAGGCCTGAAGTACACCGACACGCTGCCTGGCTTCGAGCCCTATCTGCGCGGCCCGCAGGCCACGATGTACGCGGTGCGGCCTTGGACCATCCGCCAGTACGCGGGCTTTTCCACGGCCGAAGAGTCGAACGCCTTCTATCGCAAGGCGCTGGCCGCCGGCGGGCAGGGGGTGTCGGTCGCGTTCGACCTGGCCACGCACCGCGGCTACGACAGCGACCATCCGCGCGTGACCGGCGACGTCGGCAAGGCCGGCGTGGCGATCGATTCGGTCGAGGATATGAAGATCCTGTTCGACCAGATCCCGCTGGACAAGGTGAGCGTGTCGATGACGATGAACGGCGCGGTCCTGCCCGTGCTGGCCGGCTACATCGTGGCGGGCGAAGAGCAGGGCGTGGCGCAGGACCAGTTGAGCGGAACCATCCAGAACGACATCCTCAAGGAGTTCATGGTCCGCAATACCTACATCTTTCCGCCCGCGCCGAGCATGCGGATCATCGGCGACATCATCGAGTACACAGCGCAGAAGATGCCGAAGTTCAACTCGATCAGCATCAGCGGCTATCACATGCAGGAAGCTGGCGCCAACCAGGCGCTGGAGCTGGCCTTCACGCTGGCCGACGGCAAGGAATACGTGAAGACCGCGCTGGCAAAGGGCCTCGACGTCGACGTGTTCGCTGGGCGCCTGTCGTTCTTCTGGGCCATCGGCATGAACTTCTATCTGGAAGTCGCCAAGATGCGCGCCGCGCGTCTGCTCTGGTGCCGGATCATGAAGGAGTTCGAACCGAAGAACGCCAAGAGCCTCATGCTGCGCACGCACTGCCAGACCTCGGGCTGGTCGCTGACCGAGCAGGACCCGTACAACAACGTGGTGCGCACGACCATCGAAGCGATGGCCGCGGTGTTCGGCGGCACGCAATCGCTGCACACCAATGCGCTAGACGAAGCCATCGCACTGCCCACCGAGTTCAGCTCGCGCATCGCGCGCAACACGCAGCTCATCATCCAGGAAGAGACGCACATCACCAGCGTGATCGACCCCTGGGCCGGCAGCTACATGATGGAGAAGCTCACGCAGGACATGGCCGATGCGGCCTGGACCATCATCGAAGAGGTGGAGGCGATGGGCGGTATGACCAAGGCCGTCGACAGCGGCTGGGCCAAGCTCAAGATCGAGGCCGCCGCGGCCGACAAGCAGGCGCGCATCGACTCGGGCCGTGACGTGATCGTGGGTGTCAACAAGTACAAGCTCAAGACCGAGGATGCGATCGACAGCCTGTCGATCGACAACGTGAAGGTGCGCGACGGGCAGATCGCCAAGCTGCATGCGATTCGCGCTAAGCGCGACACCGTGGCGACGCAGGCCGCGCTGGAAGCGCTCACCGCTGCGGCCGAAAGCGGTGAGGGCAACCTGCTCGCGCTGAGCATCGACGCGGTGCGTTTGCGCGCGACGGTCGGCGAGATCAGCGATGCGCTCGAGAAGGTGTACGGCCGCCACCGCGCCGACACGCAGAAGGTCACCGGCGTCTACGCCGCCGCCTACGACTCGGCCGAAGGCTGGGAGGCACTGCAGAACGAAATCGCCGCTTTCGCCGAAGAGCAGGGCCGCCGCCCGCGCGTGATGATCTCCAAGCTGGGCCAGGATGGGCACGACCGCGGCGCGAAGGTCGTGGCCACCGCGTTCGCCGACCTGGGCTTCGACGTCGACATGGGGCCGCTGTTCCAGACACCCGAGGAGTGCGCGCGCCAGGCCATCGAGAACGACGTGCATGCGGTCGGCGTGAGCACGCTCGCGGCCGGCCATAAGACGCTCGTGCCCGCGATCATCGCGGAGCTCAAGAAGCAGGGCGCCGACGACATCATCGTGTTCGTGGGCGGCGTGATCCCGCGCGGCGACTACGAGATGCTGTACGAGGCCGGCGTGAAGGGCATTTACGGGCCGGGCACGCCGATTCCCGCCAGCGCGAAGGATGTGCTGGAACAGATCCGCGCGTCGGTCGCAGCCAAAGACGCAGCGTGAGCGATCTCGTCTCGCGGCTGTCGCTGCAGCCGGTGGATTCCGGCGACTTCGAAGACATGCTGGCATTGCGCGTCGACGCGATGCGCCCCAGCCTGGAGCGCGTCGGGCGATTCGACCTGGCGCGCTCGCGCGAGCGGCTGAGCGCCGGCTTCGTCGTGCCCTTCATGCACCACATCGTGATCGATGGCGAACAGCGCGTCGGCTTCGTCACGCTCAAGCCCGAAGGCGCCGACGCGCTGCGCCTTGATCATCTCTATCTGCGCACCGGCTTCCAGGGCCGCGGCATCGGCGAGTGGGTCATGCGCTGGGCGAAGGCACAGGCGCGCAACGAGCGGCGCGACATCACGCTCACCGCACTTGTGAAGAGCGACGCCAACCGTTTCTATCTGCAGCACGGTTTCGTGCTCGAAGGCGGGGAGGGCGTGGACTTGCATTACCGCTGGCACGTCGCGGCGGAGGCGACGTGCTGAATTCGGCGGCTGCGATCGAAACAGCGATCGTCGGATCGAGCGGCATGGCGCAGCGCCGCGCCATCGCCAAGGCGATCACCTTGCTCGAGTCGACGCGTGCCGACCATCGGACGCAGGCGGACGAACTGCTGACGGCGCTGCTGCCGCACACGGGCCGGTCCTTCCGGCTCGGCATCTCGGGCGTGCCGGGCGTCGGCAAGTCGACCTTCATCGAAACGCTCGGGCTCTTCCTGATCGAGCAGGGCCACCGCGTGGCGGTGCTCACCATCGACCCCTCATCGACCGTCTCCGGTGGCTCCATCCTCGGCGACAAGACGCGCATGGAGCGGCTGTCGGTGCATGAGCAGGCGTACATCCGCCCCAGCCCGTCGAGCGGCACGCTGGGCGGCGTGGCCGAGAAGACGCGCGAGGCGATGCTGGTGTGCGAGGCTGCCGGCTACGACGTCGTCATCGTCGAGACCGTGGGCGTCGGCCAGAGCGAAACGGCGGTGGCCGGCATGACCGACATGTTCGTGCTGATGCAACTGCCCAACGCCGGCGATGACCTGCAGGCCATCAAGAAAGGCGTGATGGAAATCGCCGACCTGGTGGTCATCAACAAGGCCGACCTCGACCGCGATGCCGCCACGCGCGCGCAGGCGCAGATCACATCGGCTCTGCGCCTGTTCGGCCACCACGGCAATCCGGCGCACGCCGAGATGCTGAAGGCCGCGCATGCGGCACCCGGATCCCCCGAGGCCGAAATGCGCTTCTGGCAGCCGCAGGTGATGCAACTGAGTGCGCTGCTCGGCACGGGCGTCGATGCCTTCTGGACGTCGGTCACACGCTTTCGGCAGTTGCAGACGGCCAACGGCCGGCTCGGCACGCGCCGCGAGAAGCAGGCCTTGTCGTGGATGTGGGAACGCATCGACGCGGGCCTCAAGCACGCTTTCCGGCATCACCCTGCGGTGCGCGAGCTGCTGCCCGACACCATTGCGCAGGTGGCCGCGGGCCGCCTGCCAGCTTCGACCGCCGCGCGCCAACTGCTTGCCGCGCAAACGTCGCGGGCGCCTTGATATCCAAGCCTTTTCCGATTCATCTTCCAGACTGAATGCCATGAAAGAAATCCTCGAACAACTCGAACAACGACGCGCCCAGGCGCGCCTCGGCGGTGGGCAGAAGCGCATCGACGCGCAGCACAAGAAGGGCAAGCTCACGGCGCGCGAGCGCATCGAGCTGCTGCTCGACGACGGCACCTTCGAGGAGTGGGACATGTTCGTCGAGCACCGCTCGGTCGACTTCGGCATGGCCGACAACAAGATCCCCGGCGACGGCGTGGTTACCGGCTACGGGATGATCAATGGCCGCCTGGTCTTCATCTTCAGCCAGGACTTCACCGTGTTCGGCGGCGCGCTCAGTGAAGCGCATGCCGAAAAGATCTGCAAGGTGATGGACCAGGCCATGAAGGTCGGCGCGCCGGTCATCGGCCTGAACGACTCAGGCGGCGCTCGCATTCAAGAGGGCGTCGCCTCGCTCGGCGGCTATGCCGACGTGTTCCAGCGCAACGTGATGGCCAGCGGCGTGGTGCCGCAGATCAGCATGATCATGGGTCCGTGCGCCGGCGGCGCGGTGTACTCGCCGGCCATGACCGACTTCATCTTCATGGTGCGTGATTCGAGCTACATGTTCGTCACCGGCCCCGAGGTGGTGAAGACCGTGACGCACGAGGACGTCACGGCCGAGGAACTGGGCGGCGCGCTGACGCATACGACCAAGAGCGGCGTGGCCGATATGGCCTTCGAGAACGATGTCGAAGCGCTGATGATGCTGCGCCGGCTCTACAACTACCTGCCGCTCAACAACCGCGAGAAGCCGCCCGTGCGCCCGAGTGGCGACCCGGCCGACCGCGCCGACCTGTCGCTCGACACGCTGGTGCCCGAGAACGCCAACAAGCCCTACGACATGAAGGAGCTGATCACCAAGGTGGTCGACGACGGCGACTTCTTCGAGCTGCAGCCCGACTATGCGAAGAACATCGTGATCGGCTTCGCGCGCATGGAAGGCCAGAGCGTGGGCATCGTGGCCAACCAGCCGCTGGTGTTGGCCGGTTGCCTGGACATCAAGAGCTCCATCAAGGCGGCGCGCTTCGTGCGTTTCTGCGATGCGTTCAACATCCCCGTCGTCACCTTTGTCGACGTGCCCGGCTTCATGCCCGGTACGTCGCAGGAGTACGGCGGCATCATCAAGCACGGCGCCAAGCTTCTCTACGCGTACGCCGAATGCACCGTGCCGAAGATCACCGTCATCACGCGCAAGGCCTACGGCGGCGCGTACGACGTGATGGCGTCCAAGCATCTGCGTGGCGACGTCAACCTCGCCTGGCCGCGCGCCGAGATCGCGGTCATGGGCGCCAAGGGCGCGGTCGAGATCATCTTCCGCGAAGACAAGAACGACCCTGAGAAGCTCGCTGCCCGGGAAGCCGAATACAAGGCCCGCTTCGCGAACCCGTACGTGGCGAGCACCCGCGGCTACATCGACGACGTGATCCTGCCGAGCGAGACGCGCAAGCGCATCTGCCGCTCGCTCGTCATGCTGCGCGAGAAGAAGCTCGAGAACCCGTGGCGCAAGCACGGGAACATTCCCCTGTGAGCACGGAGAACAAGAACATGTTCAAGAAAATTCTCATTGCGAACCGCGGTGAAATCGCCTGCCGCGTCATCAAGACCGCCAAGAAGATGGGCATCCTCACGGTGGCCGTGTATTCCGACGCCGACAAGGACGCCCGTCATGTCGAGTTGGCCGACGAGGCTGTGCACATCGGCGGCTCAGCCAGCCGCGACAGCTACCTGCAGGCCGACCGCATCATCGCGGCGTGCAAGAAGACCGGCGCAGAGGCAGTCCACCCGGGCTACGGCTTCCTGTCGGAGAACGAGGCCTTCGCGCGCAAGGTCGAGGAAGAGGGCATCGTCTTCATCGGTCCCAAGCACTATTCGATCGCGGCGATGGGCGACAAGATCGCGTCCAAGAAGCTCGCGAACGAGGCCAAGGTCAACACGATTCCGGGCTGGAACGAAGCCATCGAATCGGCCGAGCGCGCGGTGCAGATCGCCAAGGACATCGGTTACCCCGTGATGATCAAGGCTTCGGCCGGCGGCGGCGGCAAGGGCCTGCGTGTGGCCTTCAACGACAAGGAGGCGCTCGAGGGGTTCACGGCCTGCCAGAACGAAGCGCGCAACTCCTTCGGCGACGACCGCATCTTCATCGAGAAGTTCGTCGAGCAGCCCCGGCACATCGAGATCCAGGTGCTGGGCGACTCGCAGGGCAACGTGATCTACCTGAACGAGCGCGAGTGCTCCATCCAGCGCCGGCACCAGAAGGTCATCGAAGAGGCGCCTTCGCCCTTCATCAGTGACGAGACGCGACGCGCGATGGGCGAGCAGGCAGTGCAACTGGCCAAGGCCGTGAAGTACCAGAGCGCCGGCACGGTCGAGTTCGTGGTCGGCAAGAACCAGGACTTCTACTTCCTCGAGATGAACACGCGCCTGCAGGTCGAGCACCCGGTGACCGAGTGCATCACCGGCCTGGACCTGGTCGAGCTGATGATCCGTGTCGCGGCGGGCGAGCCGTTGCCATGGAAGCAAGCCGACGTGCAGCGCAGCGGCTGGGCCATCGAGTGCCGCATCAATGCCGAAGACCCGTTCCGCAACTTCCTGCCGTCGACCGGTCGTCTGGTGAAATTCCAGCCGCCGAAGGAGACCATGTTCTCGGCCGACACCGAGCACCTGTACGGCGTGCGGGTCGACACCGGCGTGTACGACGGCGGCGAGATCCCGATGTTCTACGACTCGATGATCGCCAAGCTGATCGTGCACGGGAAGGACCGCGCGCATGCGATCGCGTTGATGCGCGAGGCGCTCAATGGCTTCGTGATCCGCGGCGTGAGCAGCAACATCCCGTTCCAGGCGGCACTGCTCGCGCACCCGAAGTTCGTTGCCGGCGACTTCAACACCGGCTTCATCGCCGAGCATTACGGTCAGGGCTTCCACGCGGAAGACGTGCCGCACGACGACCCGAGTTTTCTCGTCGCGCTGGCGGCTTTCATGCACCGGCGCTACCGTGCGCGCGCCTCGGGCATCAGCGGGCAGCTTGCGGGCCACGGCGTGAAGATCGCCGAGCAGTTCGTCGTGGTCACGCTCGACGCGAAGGGAGAGCACCAGCACACGCCGGTGTCGATGACGGACTTCAAGGGCGCAACCGGTTCGAGCGCGGTGCAGGTCGGCGACAAGACGTACAAGATCGGCAGCAGCATTTCGCTCGGCGCGGTGCGGGTCGAAGGCGTGGTCAACGACAAGCCCTTCGTCGCCCAGGTCGAACGCGGCGCCGGGAAGAACCCCCTGGCCTTGCGCGTCTCGCACAACGGCACGCAGATCGAGGCGATGGTGCTGTCGCCGCTGGGTGCGCGGCTGCAGAAGCTGATGCCCTACAAGGCGCCGCCGGACCTGAGCAAGTTCCTGATGTCGCCGATGCCTGGCTTGCTGGTCGAGGTCGCCGTGCAGCCCGGCCAACAGGTGCAGGCCGGCGAAAAGCTCGCGGTGATCGAGGCGATGAAGATGGAGAACGTGCTGTTCGCCACGCAGGACGGCGTGGTCGGCACCATTTCCGCGGCCAAGGGCGAGTCGCTCGCGGTCGATCAGGTCATTCTGGAATTCGTCTGATGGCTGCCGGCATGACACGTCCCTTCAAGGTGCTGGGCATCCAGCAGATCGCCATCGGCGGCCCCGACAAGCTGCGCCTTCAGAAGTTGTGGGTCGACATGCTCGGACTTGAAGTCACGGGCACGTTCAAGAGCGAGCGCGAGAACGTCGACGAGGACATCTGCGCCATGGGCGTCGGGCCGTTCAAGGTCGAAGTCGACCTGATGCAGCCGCTCGATCCGGACAAGAAACCCGCGGTGCACGCCACGCCACTCAACCATGTGGGCCTGTGGATCGACGACCTGCCCCGGGCGGTCGAGTGGCTCACGGCGCAGGGCGTGCGCTTCGCGCCGGGCGGCATCCGCCAGGGAGCCGCAGGCTTCGACATCTGCTTCCTGCACCCGAAGGCGAACGACGAGTTTCCGATCGGCGGCGAAGGCGTGCTGATCGAAATGGTGCAGGCGCCGCCCGAGGTCGTGAAGGCCTTCGCCGCGCTGGCCGCAGCACCGCGCTGAGTCGGTCAGCGCTTCGCGTTGCGGGCGCGGGCCAGCGCGGCGTCGACGATGGAGCGCTTGCGCGCGTCCGCATCGGGCGCGGTAACGGCAGGGGCTGCGACTTCGGCCTGCGTGGTACGGCGCTGCTGGTGGACGGTGTAGCGCGCCAGGGCCGCATCGGCCTGCACTTTCGACCAGGCTTGCCAGCCGGTGCGGCCAGGCGTTTCGTTCTCAAGCGCGATGCAGTCGACGGGGCACACCGGAATGCACAGTTCGCAACCGGTGCAATGCGCTTCGATGACCGTGTGCATGCGCTTATGGATGCCGACGATAGCGTCGGTTGGACAGGCATCGAGACACAGCGTGCAGCCGATGCACCAAGCCTCGTCGATCACCGCCATGGCACGTGGGCCTTCGTGGCCGCACGCGGGGTCGAGCGGCAGCACCGGCGTGCCGGTCAGCGCGGCGAGACGCTCGACCCCTTCGGCGCCGCCGGGCGGGCAGCGGTTGATTGCCTCGTTCTCGTGCGCGATCGCATCGGCATAGGCCTGGCAATCGGGATAGCCGCAACGCGTGCACTGCGTTTGTGGCAATACCTCATGAAGGCGCGCTGCGAGCGCGACGGAAACGGTCATGTCAGCTCTGGGAAGCGCCTCGTCGGGCCGAGGCGACGGACTTGCGTGCGGGCGTCTTCGGAGCAGCTTTCACCGGTGCTTTCGCAGCAGCGCTTACCGCAGGTCGGTGCGCTTTTCCAGCCGGCGCCGCGCCGCTGCGGCGTGCAGGCTTGGCGATGACGGTGTCCTCGGCCGTCACGGCCGCCGGTGCCAATGCCACGGCGCGCTTCTGCGGCGCGTCGTGTGCGGCGATGAAGGCCAAGAGCTGGGGGTACACCAGATCGCGCCAGCGGCGACCACTGAAGATCCCGTAGTGACCAGCACCCTGGACTTCGTAGTGCTGGCGCATCGTCTTCGGGATGCCGGTGCACAGGTCGTGAGCGGCTTGCGTCTGACCCGAGCCGGAAATGTCGTCGAGCTCGCCTTCGACCGTGAGCATCGCACTGCCGGTGATGTCTTGCGGCTTGACCCGTTCGATCGATCCGTCGGCATTTCGCACGTCCCAGGTGCCGTGCACGAGCAGGCATTCTTGGAACACGACGCGGATCGTCTCGAGGTAGTAGTCGGCATCCATGTCGAGCACGGCGTTGTACTCGTCGTAGAACTTGCGGTGCGCCTCGACACTGGTGTCGTCGCCTTTGATCAGGTCCTTGAAGTAGTCGTAGTGGCTGGTCGCGTGCCGGTCGGGGTTCATCGCGACAAAGCCGGTGTGTTGCAGGAAGCCCGGGTACACGCGGCGGCCGGCGCCCGGGAAGTTCTCGGGAACGCGGTAGATCACGTTGTTCTCGAACCACTCGAAGCTCTTGTTCATCGCGAGGTTGTTGACCGCCGTGGGCGATTTGCGTGCGTCGATCGGGCCGCCCATCATCGTCATCGACAGGGGCGTCTGCTCACCGCGGCTGGCCATGAGCGACACGGCCGCCAGCACCGGCACCGTGGGCTGGCAGACACTGATCACGTGACAGTTGCCGTATTCGGCCTGCAGGTGGCGGATGAAGTCCTCGACGTAGTGGATGTAGTCGTCGAGGTGGAAGGCACCTTCGGACGTCGGCACCGTCCGGGCATTCTTCCAGTCGGTGATGTAGACCTTGTGGTCCTTCAACATGGTTCGCACCGTGTCGCGCAGCAGCGTGGCGTAGTGGCCCGACAACGGCGCCACGATCAGCACCACGGGCTGCGTCTTCAGCAGCTGGAGCGTGGTGGGGTCGTCGGTGAAACGCTTGAAGCGGCGCAGCTCGCAGAAGGGCTTGTCGAGCGCGATCGCTTCCTGGATGACCACATTGTTGCCGTCAACGTCGACCGACGTGATGCCGAATTCCGGCTTCTCGTAGTCCTTGCCCAGGCGATAGAGCAAGTCGTAGCCAGCGGCCATGCGCTGGGCCATGGGCGTGTGCGACAGCGGCGACGTGCCGTTGCTGAAGAGCTTGGCCGCGGCCTGGGCAAAGTCTGTCAGCGGTTCCATCAGAGACCGCTGGGCTTCATAAAGGTGATAGAGCATGTGATCCCTGGAGGGCTGGTTGTTGCACTGCAATATATCGGCAGAACCAGGGTTCGGGCGTAGGGTCCGAACCCTAAGCCCGTCCCTCGACTGTCACTTTGTCGGCTTAAATGACCTTGGCGATGCTCTGGCAGACGTAGTCGATGTTCTTGCTGTTCAGCGCGGCCACGCACATGCGCCCGGTGTCAGTGCCGTACACGCCGAATTCGTTGCGCAGGCGCACCATCTGGTCCTTGGTGAGGCCCGAGTAGCTGAACATGCCGATCTGCGTGGTGATGAAGCTCATGTCCTGCTTCACGCCGGCCGCCTTCAGGCCGTCGACCAGCGTCTGGCGCATCGCCTTGATGCGCACGCGCATCTCGGCGAGTTCCTTCTCCCAGACTGCACGGCGCGCCGGGTCGTTCAGCACGGCGGCCACCACGGCGCCGCCGTGGATCGGCGGGTTGCTGTAGTTGGTGCGGATCGCGATCTTCAGTTGAGACAGGACGCGAGCGGCTTCGTCCTTGTCTTGGCACAGCACCGACAGGGCGCCGACGCGTTCGCCATACAGGCTGAAGCTCTTGGAGAACGACGTGGAGACGAAGAAGCTCAGGCCGGCGTCGACGAACTTGCCGATCACGGCGCCGTCTTCCGCGATGCCGTGGCCGAAGCCCTGGTAGGCCATGTCGAGGAAGGGCGTCAGGTTCTTGGCCTTGACGGCGGCGATGACCTGGTCCCATTGCGCGGCCGTGATGTCGTAACCGGTCGGGTTGTGGCAGCAGGCGTGCAGCACGACGATGGTGCCGGCCGCTGCGGCGTTCAGCGCGGCCAGCATGCCGTCGAAGTTCACACCGCGCTTGTCGGCGTCGTAGTAGGGGTAGCTTTCGACCACGAAGCCGGCCTGGGTGAACAGCGCGCGGTGGTTCTCCCAACTCGGGTCGCTGATCAGCACCTTGGCGTCGGGGCTGAGCTTCTTCAGGAAGTCGGCGCCCACCTTGAGCCCGCCGGTGCCACCGATGGCCTGGATCGTGGCGACACGGCCGGAGGTGACCGGCTCGCTGTCGGTGCCGAAGACCAGGCCCTTCACGGCGTTGTCATAGGCGACGATGCCGTCGATCGGCAGGTAGCCGCGGGCCGTCGGCGTCTTCATCATGTCTTCTTCGGCCGCCTTCACGCAGGCCAGCAGCGGCAGCTTGCCGTTGTCGTCGTAATACACGCCGACGCCAAGGTTGACCTTTTTCGGATTGCCGTCGGCGGCAAATTGCTCGTTGAGACCAAGGATCGGGTCGCGCGGCGCCATCTCGACGGCGGTGAACATAGACATGAAGGAGTCCTCTGGATGAATCGGAGTGCCGGCGGTCGGGGCAAGAAAACCGCCTCTGGCTGGAGGCCGGAAGCTGTATTACGCTTTACGGTTGCCTTGAATTTTACCGACCGCCCGCCACCTGGTACGGACCGCCCATGCCCGATCTTTCTGAAGCCCTCTCCGAATCCACCCACGCCGACCCGGTCGGGCCGCTGAAAGAGGGCACGTTCGTCACCTTTCCGGGCTCGCCGTTCGAGCTTTTTCAGCCTTATCCGCCCGCCGGCGACCAGCCGACGGCGATCGAAGGCCTGGTGGAGGGCGTCGAGAACGGCGAGGTGTTCCAGACGCTGCTGGGCGTGACCGGCTCCGGCAAGACATTCACGATGGCCAACGTGATCGCCCGCATGGGCCGGCCGGCCATCGTTTTTGCGCCCAACAAGACCTTGGCGGCGCAGCTCTACAGCGAGTTTCGGGAGTTCTTTCCGAAGAACGCGGTCGAGTATTTCGTCAGCTATTACGACTATTACCAGCCGGAAGCGTATGTGCCGCAGAGGGATCTGTTCATCGAGAAAGACAGCTCGATCAACGAGCACATCGAGCAGATGCGGCTTTCGGCCACCAAGAGCGTGCTGGAGCGGCGCGACACGGTGATCGTCGCCACGGTAAGCGCGATTTACGGCATCGGCACACCGGAGGACTACACCCAGATGCGCTTCATCATGCGCATCGGCGACAAGATCGGGCAGCGCGACGTGATCGGGCGCCTGATCCGCATGCAGTACACGCGCAACGAGCAGGATTTCTCGCGCGGCACTTTTCGCGTGCGCGGCGACACCATCGACGTGTTTCCGGCGGAACACAGCGAACTCGCGATCCGCATCGAGCTGTTCGACGACGAGATTGAGTCGCTGCAGTTGTTCGACCCGCTGACCGGGCGCATCCGGCAGAAGATCCCGCGCTTCACCATCTACCCGTCCAGCCATTACGTGACGCCGCGCGACAAGGTGATGACGGCGGTTGAAACGATCAAATTGGAGTTGGTCGACCGCGTCAAAGAGTTCGTCGGGCAAGGCAAGCTTGTCGAAGCCCAGCGGCTGGAGCAACGTACGCGTTTCGACCTGGAAATGTTGGCCGAGATCGGGCACTGCAAGGGCATCGAGAACTATTCTCGGCACCTTTCGGGTGCCGCACCGGGCGATCCGCCGGCCACGCTGACCGATTACCTGCCCAAAGACGCGCTGATGTTTCTCGACGAGAGCCATCAAATGATCGGCCAGCTCGGCGGCATGTACAACGGCGACCGCGCGCGGAAGACGACCCTGGTCGAGTACGGTTTTCGCTTGCCTTCCGCGATGGACAACCGGCCGCTGAAGTTCGAGGAGTTCGAGCGGCGAATGCGCCAATGCATCTTCGTCTCCGCCACGCCGGCCCAATACGAGAAGGACCATGCGGGCAACGTCGTCGAGCAGCTGGTGCGGCCGACCGGGCTGATCGACCCGGTGGTCGAGGTGCGCCCCGCCACGCACCAGGTCGACGACGTGCTAGGCGAGATTCGGCTGCGTGTCGACAAGAACGAGCGGGTGCTGATCACGACCTTGACCAAGCGCATGGCCGAACAGTTGACCGATTACCTGGGCGACAACGGTGTGAAGGTGCGTTATCTGCACAGCGACGTGGACACCGTCGAACGCGTGGAGATCCTGCGAGATCTGCGTCTTGGCACATTCGATGTGCTCGTGGGCATCAACCTTCTGCGCGAAGGCCTGGACATCCCGGAGGTGTCGTTGGTGGCCATTCTCGACGCTGACAAGGAAGGTTTCCTGCGCGCGGAGCGCAGCCTGATCCAGACGATCGGCAGAGCGGCGCGAAACTTGAACGGGCGCGCCATCTTGTATGCCGACCGTATGACGGATTCGATGAAGAAGGCGATCGACGAAACCGATCGGCGCCGCACCAAGCAGATTGCGCACAACGAGGCGCACGGCATCACGCCCCGGAGCATCGTCAAGAAGGTTCGCGACCTGATCGATGGCGTTTACAGCGAGAAGACGGGCAAGGAAATGGCCAAGCTCGAACTCGAGCGCGCCAAGGTCGAAGACATGAGCGAGAAGGATGTCGCTCGTGAAATCAAGCGCCTCGAAAAGCTGATGCTGGAACACGCGCGCAATCTCGAGTTCGAAAAGGCAGCGCGGGTGCGCGACCAGCTCGCTGTCCTGCGAGAGCAGGCCTTCGGGGCTTCGGGGGGCGACAACATCGCCTTGACGTAGGCCACTGCCGCGTGCCGGGTTTACCCGAGCGCAACGGAGGGCTTTCTGCTATACTTGAGCGAAACAGTCAACAACAAGAATACTTCGCGATGAAGGGCCGGTCGTCACCTTGCGGTGCAGGTCGGTAGGGGCGGAGACCACGCCGCCGGGCTTCGGCTTCGGCGTCACTTTACGAGCACACAAGGAGCTTGCGATGCGTCTCACTACCAAAGGTCGTTTTGCGGTCACCGCCATGATCGATCTGGCCCTCCGCCAGAACACCGGCCCGGTCACGCTGGCGGCGATCAGCCAGCGCCAGCAGATTTCGTTGTCCTATCTGGAACAGCTCTTCGGCAAGCTGCGCCGCCACGAGCTTGTCGAGTCGACCCGTGGCCCGGGCGGCGGCTATAGCCTTGGGCGCAAAGCAGCCGACATCACGGTGGCCGACATCATCGTGTCCGTCGACGAGCCGATCGACGCCACCCATTGCGGCGGCAAGGAAAATTGTCTGGGTGAAGCCGGCCGCTGCATGACGCACGAACTCTGGGCATCGCTGAACCAGCGAATGGTGGAGTTTTTGGATTCGGTCACGCTGCAGAAGCTGGTCGACGATCAGATCGCCAAGGGCGTGCAGATCGAGAACAAGCCGGCTATCAAGCGCGCCATTTCCAGCCAGCCGGTGGTCAAGCCCATCCGTGTGAATGCACCGAATTCGGTATTCGCCCTGGGCAACGTCTTCGCCAAGTCTTGATGCGCCACAGCGCGTCCGCGCGCTGTGCCCCGTCGCCTGCAATTAAAAAACCACGAGTCTGAGTGAGCCATGGACGTCACCCCGCATTTCCCCATTTACCTCGATTACGGCGCGACCACGCCCGTTGATCCACGCGTCGTCGACGCCATGATCCCCTGGCTGCGCGAGCATTTCGGCAATCCGGCGTCACGCAGCCATGCGTGGGGCTGGGAGGCGGAAGAAGCCGTCGAGAAGGCCCGCGGCGAAGTGGCCGACCTGATCGGTGCCGACCCGCGCGAAATTGTCTGGACCTCGGGCGCGACCGAATCCAACAACCTGGCAATCAAGGGCGCGGCGCAGTTCTACAAGGGCAAGGGCAAGCACTTGATCACGGTCAAGACCGAACACAAAGCTGTGCTCGACACGATGCGTGAACTGGAGCGCCAAGGCTTCGAGGTCACGTATCTCGACGTGCAGGAAGACGGCATGCTTGACCTGGAGACGTTCAAGGCGGCGATTCGTCCTGACACCATCCTGGCCAGCGTGATGTTCGTGAACAACGAAATCGGCGTGATCCAAGATGTGGTCGCGTTGGGCAACATCTGCCGCGAGAAGGGCGTGATCTTCCACGTCGATGGTGCACAGGCCACGGGCAAGGTCGAGATCGATATGGGCGCGCTGCCCATCGATCTGTTGAGTCTGGCCTCGCACAAGACCTACGGTCCCAAGGGCATCGGCGCGCTGTACGTGCGACGCAAGCCGCGCGTTCGGCTCGAGGCGCAGATGCATGGTGGCGGCCATGAGCGCGGCATGCGTTCGGGCACGCTGCCAACGCACCAGATCGTCGGCATGGGCGAGGCCTTTCGCATCGCCAAGCTGGAAATGAAAGACGACATCGCCAAGGCTGCGCGCTTGCAGAAGCGTCTGCTCGACGGTCTCAAGGATGTCGAGCAGGTCTTCGTCAATGGTCACCTCGAGCACCGCGTGCCGCACAACCTGAACATCAGCTTCAACTACGTCGAAGGCGAGTCGCTGATCATGGGCATCAAGGGTCTGGCGGTGTCGTCGGGCTCGGCATGCACGTCGGCCAGTCTCGAGCCCAGCTATGTGCTGCGTGCTCTGGGCCGCAGCGACGAGCTGGCGCACAGCAGCCTGCGCATGACGATCGGCCGATTCACGACCGAGGAAGAGATCGACTACGCGGTCTCCACCATCAAGCACAACGTCGCCAAGCTTCGTGAACTGAGTCCCTTGTGGGAAATGTTCAAGGACGGCATCGATATCAGCACGATCCAGTGGTCGGCGCACTGAACATTTCAACATTCAAAGAGGTACCCCATGGCTTACTCCTCCAAGGTCATCGACCACTACGAAAATCCCCGCAACGTCGGTTCCTTTGAAAAGGGCGACGATTCGGTCGGCACCGGCATGGTCGGCGCCCCGGCTTGCGGCGACGTGATGAAGCTGCAGATCAAGGTCAACCCGGAAACCGGCGTGATCGAAGACGCGCGCTTCAAGACCTACGGCTGCGGCTCTGCCATCGCATCGTCCTCGCTCGTGACCGAATGGGTCAAGGGCAAGACGCTCGACGAGGCGGCGGCGTTGAAGAACGCGCAGATCGCCGAAGAGCTGGCGCTGCCGCCGGTCAAGATCCATTGCTCGATCCTCGCGGAAGATGCGATCAAGGCTGCAGTTAACGACTACAAGCAGAAGCACGCGGTCGGAACTGTCGCGGCAGAAGCGGTCCACTGACATGGCCGTGACGCTCACAGACGCTGCCGCGCGCCACGTGACCCGTTACCTCGGCAAGCGGGGCAAGGGCGTGGGCGTGCGGTTGGGCGTCAAGACGACCGGTTGTTCGGGGCTCGCCTACAAGCTCGAGTACGTCGACGAATTCGCGCCGGAAGACGTGGTCTTCGAAGACCATGGCGTGAAGGTGCTGGTCGACCCCAAGAGCCTCGCTTATATCGACGGCACGCAGCTCGACTTCGTGCGTGAGGGCCTGAACGAGGGGTTCAAGTTCATCAACCCGAACGAGCGCGACCGTTGCGGTTGCGGGGAAAGTTTCAGAATCTAGCCGACCGCTCGAAGCGGCTCACTTGTGTAGCCGCCTTCCCTCAAGGAGGCAACACCATCGGACCGGCAAAACCAGTTCCGCGGTGTTCCTTGAAGTGGCACCAACAGCCGCCGCTCACTTTGCAGGCGGTTTTTTATTGCCATGAATCTCCAAGATACCGATTTCGAACTGTTCGGCGTGCCGTCGACTTTCTTGCAAGACCGCGCTGCGCTCGATGCGCGGTGGAAGGAACTGCAGCGCGAGGCGCATCCCGATCGCTTCACTTCGCAGGGCGCTGCGGCTCAGCGCATCGCCATGCAATGGTCAGTCCGCATCAACGAGGCCTACGAGCGCCTCAAGGAACCGGTGCGCCGCGCCAGCTACCTGTGTGAGCTCAACGGGGCGCCGATCCATGCCGAAGACAACACGGCGATGCCCGGCGACTTTCTGATGCAACAGATGGAATGGCGCGAGTCGTTGGACGATGCGTCCGAAGCCGGTGCCATCGATGCGCTTCAGGCCGAGGTCGATGCTGCACGCGCCCGTGCATTGTCTTCACTCGACTGGCTGATCGACGAGAAGGCCGACTATCAGGCTGCGTCTCAGCAGGTGAGAGCCCTCATGTTCATCGAGCGCTTTGCGCAGGACGTCGAGGCGAAAGCCGACGCATTGGGACAATAGCCGAATGGCACTTCTTCAAATTTCAGAACCCGGTCAAGCACCCGACCCGCACCAGCGCCGCGTCGCCGTGGGCATCGATCTCGGCACGACCCACTCGCTGGTCGCGGCCGTGCGCAACGGCGTGGCCGAGTGCCTGCCCGACGATCAGGGTCGGGCCATCCTGCCTTCCGCCGTGCGTTATCTCGACGCCGAGCGCCGTCAGATCGGCTTCGATGCCGTTGCGGCGCGGGCGCAGGACCCGGCCAACACCATCACGTCGGTGAAGCGACTGATGGGCCGAGGCCTGGCCGACATCGCGCACCGCGATGCCATGTCGTACGGGCTGGTCGATGATGGCGGCATGGTGAAGGTGCGTACCGTGGCTGGCGACAAGTCGCCAGTCGAGGTCAGTGCCGAGATCCTTGCCACGCTGCGCTTCCGCGCAGAGGACACCTTCGACGACGACGTGCATGGCGCCGTCATCACCGTGCCGGCGTACTTCGACGAAGGCCAGCGGCAAGCGACGAAGGATGCGGCGCAGCTGGCTGGCCTCAACGTGTTGCGCCTCATCAGTGAGCCTACGGCCGCGGCCATCGCCTACGGACTCGACAACGGCAGCGAGGGCGTCTATGCGGTGTACGACCTGGGCGGTGGCACCTTCGACATCTCCATCCTCCGACTGACGCAAGGCGTGTTCGAGGTCATCGCGACCGGCGGCGACTCGGCGCTCGGCGGCGATGACTACGACCATGCGCTTGCCGATGCCGTGCTGGCCCGGGCAAGTCGTCAAGCCGTCGGGGATGCGGATCGGGCCGCGCTGCTGGTGGCGGCACGTACCGCCAAGGAGGCCTTGACGGACGCGGATGTGGTGCCGTTCGTCGCCGCTCTCGGCGGTTCTGAACTGCATGTCGAGGTCACGCGCGCGCAGTTCGACGATGCGACGCAAGCGCTGACGGACCGCACGATCGCGGCAGTGCGCAAGGCATTGCGAGATGCCAGGCTCAAGGCCGATGACCTGCAAGGCATCGTGCTGGTCGGCGGTGCCACGCGCATGCCGCAGATTCGACAGGCCGTGGCGGCGTTCTTCGGCCGCGCTCCTTTGACCAACCTCAACCCCGACGAAGTGGTCGCGCTCGGTGCCGCCATCCAGGCCAACCAGCTGGCGGGCAATGCTGGCGCCGACGATCTGCTGCTGCTCGATGTGATCCCGCTGTCGCTCGGCATCGAAACCATGGGCGGTCTGGTGGAGCGCATCGTGCCGCGCAACCAGACCATTCCGACCGCCATGGCGCAGGACTTCACGACCTACAAGGACGGGCAGACCGCACTCGCGGTTCATGTGGTGCAAGGCGAGCGCGACCTCGTCAGCGACTGCCGCAGTCTTGCTCGCTTCGAACTCCGCGGCATTCCGCCGATGTCCGCTGGCGCCGCGCGCATTCGCGTGACGTTCACGGTCGATGCCGACGGTCTGCTCAGCGTGGCTGCGAAAGAGCAGGGCAGTGGCGTCGAGGCGAGCGTCACGGTTAAGCCGTCGTACGGGCTGTCCGACGACCAGATTGCAACCATGCTGCAGGAAAGCTTCTCGACGGCACAGCAGGACATGCAAGCGCGCGCGCTCGTCGAGGCACGCGTCGATGCCGACCGCATGCTGATGGCCACGCAGAGCGCGCTCGACGTCGACGGCGACCTGCTTTCGACCGCTGAACGTTCAATCATCGACACGCTGATGCAGGCCCTGCGCGACGCGAAGTCATCGACCGAGGCTGCCGTTGTCGAGGCTGCGACCAAGACGCTTGCCGAGGGCACTGAAGCCTTCGCGGCCCAACGCATGAACCATGGCATCGCACGTGCGCTGTCCGGCCGCCAGATCGAATCCCTGTAAAACGCAATGCCCACGATCAAGATCCTCCCCCATCCTGAATACTGTCCGCAAGGTGCCGAAGTGACTGCGCCTGCCGGCACATCGATCTGCGAGGCGCTGCTGGACCATCACATCAACATCGAGCATGCCTGCGAGATGAGCGCCGCCTGCACCACCTGCCATGTTGTGGTGCGGCAGGGCTTCAGTTCGCTCAATGCTTCGGATGAAACCGAGGACGATCTGCTCGATCGCGCCTGGGGGCTCGGGCCACAGTCGCGCTTGAGTTGCCAGGCGATCCTTGCGCAGGCCGATGTGACGATCGAGATTCCCAAGTACTCGATCAATCACGCCAAGGAGAATCACTGATGTCGCGCCAGATCGTCCTCGATACGGAGACCACCGGTCTCTCCGCTGAAAACGGCGATCGTGTCATCGAGCTGGGCTGCGTCGAACTGCTGAACCGCAAGCTGACCGGCAACGACCTGCACATCTACTTCAATCCCGAGCGCGAGAGCCACGAAGAAGCGTTGAAGGTGCACGGGCTCACGACCGATTTCCTGCGTGACAAGCCGAAGTTCGCGACGCTTGCGAACGACGTGGTCGAGTATCTGCGCAATGCTGAATTGATCATCCACAACGCTGCCTTCGACGTAGGGTTTCTGAACAAGGAATTCGAACTGGTCGGCCTGCCGCCGCTGCGCAGCTTCGTTGGCGAGGTGACCGATACGCTCGCCATGGCCAAGGCCGTGTACCCGGGCAAGCGGAACTCTCTCGATGCGTTGTGCGACCGCTTCGGCGTCGATCGTTCCAATCGCACGTTCCACGGCGCCAAGCTCGATGCGCAACTGCTGGCCGACGTCTACATCAACCTCACGCGCGGCCAGGATGCGCTTCTGATCGATGCGACGACGGACGAGCCGGCCATCGGCACTGTCATTGCGGTCGACCTGCGAAGCTTCGTGCTTCCAGTGCTGCGCGCAGCCGACCATGAGCTGGCGATCCACGAAGAGCTGCTGCTGCAATTGGACAAGTCGAGCAAGGGCAGAACGTTGTTTCGCCAGATCGAAGTGCACGCGCAAAACGCTGTGGCATAATCGCTGGCTTCGCGCAGCAGCGCAAAGATTCGAGCGGCATGTTCATGCCGTGAGGGCGGTTAGCTCAGGGGTAGAGCACAGCATTCACACTGCTGGGGTCCCAGGTTCGAAACCTGGACCGCCCACCAATTCCGGAAGTTTTTTTAGCAGGTGCGCGCAATGCGAGCCGGTGGCATTTGTCATGTCGGCCGCCGCCGACGGCGAGTACGGTCTTGGGATGTCGTGTATCAAGCACGGGGGTCGTAGAACCGAAGGCCTAAAGGAGTGCGCCATGGCCACCAGTCCGGATCTTCCGTCCCCCATCACCCCAGACCTTCCGAACCAACCCGACCCGTCGGATCTTCCGGTAGAGCCCGATCAAGGCATGGTCACTCGCTTTCGCAGTGAGCGCCGCTTTGCCGGTGCACGATGGACGGTGCATTTCCTTGCCAATCGGCAATACATGGGTGCGGCACGGTACACATGGCCGACGATGCGAACCTCGGCCTGGGTTTTTTAAGGCCGCTCTGCCGCTAAGCTTGCGGCATGGATGAAATTGATTGCGCCGTCATCGGCGCCGGTGTTGTCGGACTGGCAGTGGCCCGGGCTCTTGCCCTACAGGGCCGCGATGTCATCGTGCTTGAAGCGGAGGGTGCCATCGGCACTGGCACCAGCTCACGCAACAGCGAGGTCATTCACGCAGGCATCTATTACCCCCAGGGTTCGCTGAAGGCGTTGCTTTGCGTAGAGGGCAAGAGTGCGCTCTACACATACGCGAAGGAGCGTCATGTTCCTCACAGACGTTGCGGCAAGTTGATCGTGGCGACTTCTGCCGCGCAGGTCGCTGATCTGGAATCGATCATCGCGAAAGCACTCGCCAACGGCGTGGACGATATGGTCATGCTCACGCGCGCCGAGGCCCAGGCCCTTGAGCCATCGCTGGCGTGCATGGCGGCGGTTCATTCGCCAAGCACCGGCATCGTGGACAGTCACGCGCTGATGCTGAGCCTGCAAGGTGATCTTGAGCAGGCGGGCGGTGTTGTAGCGCTCAAGTCGTCAGTGGCGGGTGCGGAATGCACCGCGCAGGGAATCGTCTTGCATACCGAAGATGGCACCGCACTCCGTTGTGCCAGTGTGGTCAATGCTGCAGGACTGGCAGCACCATGGCTCGCGCGGCGCTTCGAGGGTCTGTCGGCTGCCTCTGTGCCCGATGCCTATTTTGCGAAAGGCAACTATTTCACACTTGCCGGCCGGGCGCCTTTCTCGCGTCTCATCTATCCCGTGCCGGAGGCCGCCGGGCTTGGCGTGCATCTGACGCTGGACATGGGCGGGCAGGCGAAGTTTGGCCCGGATGTTCAATGGGTGAATTCACCCGACGATCTGGTAGTCGACCCGCGGCGGGGTGACGGTTTCTACGCCGAAGTTCGACGCTACTGGCCAGGTCTTCCTGACGGAGCCTTGATTCCTGGCTACGCCGGGATTCGACCCAAGATTTCTGGCCCCGGTCAAGTCGCAGCCGATTTCGTGATTGAAGGATCGGCGACCCATGGTGTACCGGGTTTGGTGAACTTGTTCGGTATCGAATCTCCAGGACTGACGAGCAGCCTGGCAATCGGACGACATGTGGCGCAGTTGCTGGCCTAAGAATTACCAAGCTGTACCATGAACGGCACGCCGCTTGCTGGCGTTCAGCCACCGGCGCAGTCGCCGGCAACCTATCACTGAGGGAAGATTCCAATGAGTGCATCCAACAACCTTGAAGCCGCAGCGAATGCGGTCGTCGAAGACATCGCCAGTGACGTGAAGGGCGTGTTGGGCGGCAAGGACCTCGAGTCGAATCCACAGATCAGGGCATTGCGCCAACGCGTCGAAGCAAAGCTGGCCATTGCCCGCGAGCTTGCCGCAGAGAAGAGCAAGATCGCCGCGAAGAAGGCCAAAGACGCTGCCAGCACCGCCAACGCTTACGCGCACGACGAGCCGTGGCAAATCGCTGCCGGTGCACTCGCTGTCGGCGTGCTGGTCGGACTGCTGCTAGGTCGCCGCTGAACGCTGGCGCGCTGCATTGACGCGCCTCGACGCGCGCTTGAGAGGATCGAATGAATAGGTTGTTGTCCTTTTTGGGACTGGAGGCACGGATTCGTCGTGTCCGCATCGCGGCCGGCGAGAGCGCGATGGCCATCGAAGACCGTGCGCAGCTCGTTCGCATGGCATGGGACGAAGAAAAACATCGCTTGAAACAGATGTTGCTCCTCGTCGTGGCGGTGATCGGTTTGACCACGGTTGCCGTCGCGCTGCTGTCGGTTGCGGTGGTGGTTCATTTTTGGGACAGCCCGCACCGCGCGACCGCGGCCTGGTCGGTGGCTGGTATCTGGATCGCGTTGTGGGCACTGTCGCTCTTCGGCTTGGTCGCCACCTTGCGCAATGCGAGCGATGCGTTCACGCCAAGTCGGCATGAGTTCGATCGAGACTGGGCGTGGGTGCAGGATCGGCTGGGCATCGGCAACCAGGGCCAGCCCGAAGGCACACCACGCCCGACGCGACCCGACACCCGCGAACAACTGCTTGCACGTATCGCCCGGCAGCGTCAGCGCATCGCTGCGCTTCAGGCTGCCAATGCGCAGCCAGCCACTCCGCCGTCCACACCTCCGGATGACGAGACGCCGTCAGAGACGGCCGTTCGCCTGGTGCGGGCGCATCCGGTTGCAGCAGGTGTGGCGGCGGCTGCTCTGGTGGCGGTCGTCAAGCCACGGCGTTTGTTGCGTTGGGCCGCCTTCGTCGCGCCAGTGCTGTGGCGGATGCGCTGAATCCAGCCCTCTAGGCCGGACTACCGTCAGTCGTGTCGTGCTTGCAGCGCGCGCGCGGCTTCCGAAACCAGCGCCGGTCCGCGGTAGACCAGCCCGGTGTAGATCTGCACGATGTCGGCGCCAGCCGCCAATTTGGCCGATGCGTCCGCGCCGCTGAGCACACCGCCCACGCCGACAATGGGAAAGCCCGCACCGAGCGCTCTGCGCAACTGTGCAATCACCCGATCGCTGGCTTTGCGCACCGGCGCACCCGATAGGCCACCCGCTTCTTCGGCATGTGGGAGCCCCGCCACCGCCTCGCGGGACAACGTGGTGTTGGTGGCGATAACGCCGTCCATGCGGTAGCGCGTCAAGGTCGCAGCGATCGATTGCACCTGTGGTTCGTCGAGGTCCGGCGCAATCTTCAGGAACAGCGGCACCCGTTTCATATGCTGTTCAGCCAGCGCTTCGCGGCGTTCGACCAGGGCGCCGAGCAGGCCGTCCAACGCCGCGTCGCTTTGCAGCGAACGAAGGTTGGCGGTGTTGGGGCTCGAGATATTGATCGTCACGTAGTCTGCATGCGGGTAAACGCCGTCGAGGGCGATCAGGTAATCGTCCGTGGCGCGTTCGATCGGCGTGGCGGCGTTCTTGCCGATGTTCAGGCCCAGCAGCATTGGCGTCGTTGGAACCGAAGTGCTGCGAAATCTTGCGCGCCGCACATTGGCGACAAAGGCGTCGAGCCCGTCATTGTTGAAGCCCAGGCGATTGATGAGTGCATCACGTTCCGGTAGCCGGAACATGCGCGGCTTGGCATTGCCCGGTTGCGGCTTCGGTGTGACGGTGCCGACTTCCACGAAGCCGAAACCCATGGCAGCGAACGCATCGATGCAGCGCGCGTTCTTGTCCAACCCAGCGGCCAGGCCGATGCGATTGGGGAAATGCAGTCCGGCCAGCGTGACCGGATCTTCAACTCGCTTCGAAGCGTAGGCCATGGCCAAGGGAGTGTTCTGCGTGCGTGCCAACGCGTTGAGCGTCATTTCGTGGGCGTGCTCGGGGTCCAGGCCGAAGAGAAAAGGGCGGGCGAGTCCGTAGAGGGACGAAAGCATCGGCAGGGGCATTGGATAATTCTCGGCTTCGTTAGCCCAAGGATTCTCCCCGATGACCGCACTTTCCCTCACCCAGGACGAACTCAAGACGTTGGTCGGCCACGCCGCGCTGGACTATGTGGTGGAGGGCGAGATCGTCGGTGTCGGAACGGGCTCGACGGTGAACAAGTTCATCGAAGCGCTCGGCACGATCAAAGGAAAAATCCGAGGCGCCGTGTCGAGCTCCGTGGCCTCAACCCAGCGCTTGCAGGCCTTGGGCATCGAAGTCTTCGACAGCAATGCTGTAGAAGAACTGGCTGTCTACATCGATGGCGCAGACGAAATCGATGGAAGCGGCTTCATGATCAAGGGCGGCGGTGCGGCGCTCACGCGCGAAAAGATCGTCGCGGCCCAGTCTCGCTCGTTCGTGTGCATCGCCGACGCATCCAAACGCGTCCAGGTGCTCGGTGCCTTTCCTTTGCCGGTCGAGGTGGTCCCGATGGCGGCGCGGCGCATCGTGCGCCAGTTCGAGCGGATGGGAGGCCTGGCGCAGGTGCGCGAGAAGGACGGTGCGGCCCTCGTGACCGACAACGGCCAGCACATCATCGACGTCAGCGGTCTGCAGATCAGCGACCCGTTGGGCTTCGAGACCGCGGTGAGCCAATGGCCTGGCGTCGTGACCGTCGGCGTGTTCGCGCATCAGCGCGCCCACGTCTGTCTGCTAGCAACGCCTTCAGGGGTCGAAACGCTGCGCTTCGGTTGATCGAGGCCGGGCGCAGCTAGAACTTGATACCTGCTGGATTCGAAGGCGTCGGCCCCTCGGGCGTCGCTGGACGCGGCGGTGGTGCTGCCGTGGCTGGCGCCGTCGCCGGCGTGCTCACCGGTGCTGAGCGCTGCGCAACCATCGGCTGGGCAGGCGGACTGCGGTAGCCGGAAGGCAGCCGGATGCTTTTGGGATAGCCGGCGGCGTCGAGGTACTGCGACCACTCGCCATCCGAAAATCCCTTCAGTTGCTGGGCGCCGATGGTGAGCATCGGCAAGGCATTCTGCCCGCTCAAACGTTGCAGCGCGTCTCCATCTTCCGGGGTCTTGATCTGGCGCTCGTTGAACGGAACGCCACGCGTGCTGAGCAGCGATCGTCCGGCATCGCAGGGCGCGCAATCGTCCCGCGTGTAGATCGTGACCGGGTAACGCTGGACCACCTGCTGGAGCTCATACGGCAGCGCAGGACCGCCGCCGTTGTCGACAGGTGCAGCGCCGGTCGCTGCTGTCGCCGGCCGTGCGTTCGCGGCGGGCGCTTGGTCGGAAAAGGTGACCTTCCCATTTGGCGCGACTTGGCGGTAGACGGGCTGGGCGGACGCGGCCCCCGCCGTCAGGGCAAGCAGCGCGAAGGACAGGCGAGCGTAACGATGCATGGAGACTCCCAGGATGGTCGGAACAGCTGAAAGTATCTCAGGCCGCGCGCGCCTGCGACCGCCATCTGCTCAGGCGGGCTGCGCTTCCGCCATGCCCTGGTGCCGCAACAGTGCGTCGAGCTGAGGCTCGCGGCCACGGAAAGCCTTGAACGACTCCATGGCGCTCCGGCTGCCGCCGGCTTCAAGAATCGCCTGACGGTACTTGCGGCCCGTCTCGATGCTCGGCGCGCCGCTTGCCCCTGCCGCCTCTTCGAACGCCGCATAGGCGTCGGCACTCAACACCTCGGCCCACTTGTAGCTGTAGTAGCCCGCTGCGTAGCCACCGGAGAAGATATGGCTGAACGTATTGGGTGTACGGCTGAACGGGGGCGACGGCATCACGGCCACCTCGGCACGCACCTTCGTCAACAACGCCATCACGGCGCCTGGCTTGGCGCTGGCAGCCTCGTACTCGGTGTGCAGCAGCATGTCGAACAGCGAGAACTCGATCTGGCGCAGCGTCTGCATGCCGCTCTGGAAATTCTTGGCCGCCGTCATCTTGTCGAACAGCTCACGGGGCAATGGCAGCCCGGTGTCGATGTGGGCGGTCATGTGCTCCAGCACGTCCCATTCCCAGCAGAAGTTCTCCATGAACTGGCTCGGCAGTTCAACCGCGTCCCATTCGACGCCGCTGATGCCGGACACGTCGCGCTCGTTGACCTGCGTGAGCATGTGGTGCAGACCGTGGCCGAACTCGTGGAACAGCGTCGTCACGTCGTCGTGCGTCAGCAGCGGCGGCTTGCCGTCCACGCCCTCGGCGAAGTTGCACACCAGCTGTGCGACCGGTGTTTGCAGGATGCCGGTGTCGGGGCGCAACCAGCGGGCGCGCACGTCGTCCATCCAGGCGCCGCCGCGCTTGGCGGCACGGGCGGAGGGATCGAGGTAGAACTGGCCGACGCACTGCTCTCCGCGCTCGATGCGATAGAACTCGACGGTCGGGTGCCATACCGGCGCGAAGTCGCGGCGGATCGTGACCTCGAACAGGGTCTCGACGATCTTGAACAGGCCCGCCATCACCTTGGGTGCCGGGAAATACTGCTTGACCTCCTGTTCACTGAAGGCATACCGGGCTTCCTTGAGCTTCTCCCCGACGAAGGTCCAGTCCCAAGGTTGCGGGTCGGCCAGCCGGAGCTGTTCGGTTGCAAAGGCCCGCAGATCGGCCAGGTCACGTTCGCCGAAGGGCTTGGCCCGTGCGCCGAGGTCACGCAGGAACTTGACGACTTGCTCGGGCGAATCGGCCATCTTCGGGACGACCGAGAGCTCGCCGAAGTTGCGATAGCCCAGCAGCTTCGCCTCTTCTTCGCGCAGTGCGAGGATTTCGGTGATCAGTGCAGTGTTGTCCAGCGCCGGGTCACCGTATTCGCTGGCGCGCGTCACGTACGCGCGGTAAAGGGTTTCACGCAATGCGCTGCTTTTTGCGAACTGCATGACCGGCAGGTAGCAGGGCATCTTGAGCGTCAGCTTGTAGCCGGCCTTGCCGTCCGCTTCCGCGCCTGCGTGCGCTGCAGCGATCACGTCTTCAGGCACACCGTCAAGCTCACCGGCCTCGGCGTAATAGGCGAAGGCATCGGTGGCGTCGAGCGCGTTCTCGCTGAACTTCTGGCTCAACTCGGCTTGGCGCTCCTGGATCGCGGCGAAGCGTTCCTTGGCGGCGCCTTGCAGTTCCGCGCCACCGAGCACGAAGTTGCGGACCGCGTTGCGATGGGCCTGCTTTTGCTCGGCGTTGAGGGTCGCGGGGTCGATGGCCTTGTACTTGGCATAGAGCCGCTCGTCGGAGCCCAGCCGCGTCCAGAAGGCGGTCACGCGCGGCATGGCTTCGTTGTACGCCGCACGCAGTTCAGGCGTGTCGGCGACGGCATTCAGGTGCCCGATCGCGCCCCAGGCGCGGCTGAAGCGTTCGGACGACACGTCGAGCACCTTCGAGATGGCCAGCCAATCCGCCGGAAATTCCGCTGCGGTGACGGTCTGCAGTGCCATCTCCGCGTCGGCCAATAAGGTGTCGACAGCCGGGGCGACATGCGCGGGCTGGATCTTGTCGAACAGCGGGAGATCGGTGAAATCGAGGAGCGGATTGGTCATGCGGAGTAGGTGGCGTCGAAGAGGTGAAAGTTCAAGCCGGCGTGCCGCGTTCGGCCGCCTCCAGCGTGTTGACGAGCAACATGGTGATGGTCATCGGGCCGACGCCGCCGGGCACCGGTGTGATCCAGCCGGCGACTTCCCTCACGCCATCGAAGTCGACGTCGCCGCAGAGCTTGCCTTCGTCGTTGCGGTTCATGCCGACGTCGATGACCACCGCGCCGGGCTTGACCATGTCGGCGGTCAGCACGTTGCGCTTGCCGACCGCCGCGACGACCACGTCGGCCTGGCGCGTCATGGCGCCCAGGTCGGCCGTGGCGCTGTGGCAAACGGTCACGGTGGCGTTCTTCGCGAGCAGCATCAGCGCCATCGGCTTGCCGACGATGTTGCTTCGGCCGATGACCACGGCGTGCTTGCCGCGCAGCTCGTAGCCGATCGATTCGAGCATCTTCATGCAGCCGTAGGGTGTGCACGGCCAGAAGCCGGGTGCTCCGGTCATCAGCGCGCCGGCGCTGGCCACATGGAAACCGTCGACGTCCTTCTCCGGCGAGATCGCCTCGATCACCTTCTGCGCGTCGATGTGCGGCGGCAGCGGCAGCTGAACCAGGATGCCGTGGATGGCCGGGTCGTTGTTGAGCGCGTCGACGCGGGACAGCAGGTCGGCTTCGCTCAGATCGGCTGGGTGTTTTTCAAGCAGCGAGTGCAGCCCGTTGTCTTCGCACGCCTTGACCTTGTTGCGCACGTAGACCTGGCTGGCGGGGTTTTCGCCGACCAGCACCACGGCCAAGCCGGGCGTCACGCCACGCGCCTTCAAAGCGGCGGCACGCGCGGCGACGTCGGTGCGCAGCGTGCGGGAGAGGGCGTTGCCGTCGATCAGTTGGGCTGTCATCGTGTTTTGATTTTTCAAGTAGAAACGCCCGCTTGCGCAGGCGTCGGGGGACTTTCTGGCTATCTGGCCGATAGCAATTCAGGAGGCCTTCGCCGTCGGCTGCGCTTGGCCCAGCGCGATCTTCAGCAGATCGGCGACCGTGTTGGCATTGAGCTTTTCCATGATGTTGGCGCGATGCGCCTCCACGGTCTTGATGCTGATGCCGAGGTCGTCGGCAATCTGCTTGTTCAAGCGGCCGGCGACGATGCGCTCGAGGACCTGGGCTTCTCGGCCAGTGAGCTTGGACAGCAGCGCGTCGCGGCTCGCCGATTGCTGATGCTGCGCGAAAGCGCCGCGGGCGTGTTCGAGCATTCGCTCCACCAACGTGACCAGCTCTTCGTCGTTGAAGGGCTTCTGGATGAAATCCATGGCGCCCTTCTTCATCGAGTCGACCGCCATCGGGACGTCGCCGTGGCCAGTAATGACGACGATGGGCAGCGGGGAACGGCGCTCGATCAGCCGGTCCTGCAACTCGATGCCCGACATGCCGCCCATGCGAATGTCGACGATCAGGCAGGCCACCTCTCGCGGGTCGTAGCGGGAGAGGAAGGACTCGGCGGAATCGAAGCAGCGAACCCGGTAGTCCTTGCCTTCCAGCAGCCATTGCAGGGAGTCGCGAACGGCTTCGTCATCGTCGACGACATAGACCGTGCCCTTCTTCGGAATCAAGCTCATGCGGGTACCTTTGCCTCGTCGTTTGCTACAGAACTGCTAGCGTCCATCACCGGAATCCAGAAGGAAAAACGGCATCCGACCACGTCCGGACCATTGTAGATGTTCTCCGCCTGCATCCGGCCGCGGTGCGACTCGACGATGGTCCGGCAGAGGTTCAGCCCGATGCCCATGCCCTCGGCCTTGGTCGAGAAGAAGGCCTCGTACAGCCGATCCATCACTTCGGGTGCCAGGCCCATGCCGGTGTCCTGCACGGAGAACTCGATGGCGTTCTGGCCTTCGATCGTCTTGGGCAGCACCCGCAGCTCGACGCTGCGGCGAGCCAGCGGGCGCTGCGCCAGGTCGATCGACTCGGCCGCGTTCTTCAGCAGATTGACCATCACCTGCTCGATCAGGATCGGGTCGACCCGCACGATCGGCAGACGCGCCGCAACATAGTGGTTGAGCCGAACGTTGCGTCGGCGCAGTTCGATGCCGGCGAGCTCTACCGCTTCACTCACCATCGTCGCGACTTCGGCGGGGGTGCGATTCGGCTCGCTGCGCTTCACGAACGAGCGGATGCGCTGGATGATCTGCCCGGCGCGCTGTGCCTGCTTGGACGTTTTTTCCAGAGCGGCGAGCAACGCATCGGAGTCGATCTGCTGGCCCTTGATGCGGGACATCATGCCGTTGCAGTAATTGGTGATGGCGGTCAGCGGCTGGTTGAGCTCGTGCGCGACGCTGGATGCCATCTCGCCCATCGTGATGAGCCGGCTTGCGGCTTGCGCGCGGTCGGCCTGGGCGGCGGCCTGTTCCTCGGCATCACGCCGTGGCGTGATGTCCGTGGCGATCACCAACTGCGCCAGCCGCCCGTCCACCCATGTGAGATAGCGCGACCGCACTTCCAGCCACTTGCCCAGTTCGGGCACGAAAATCTCGTTGTTGGCCGGCTGCGCCGTGGTGAGCGTGTCGATCGGCAGGCCCGCGAAGGGGTCGACGTCGTCCAGCGCGTCGTCATGCGCTGCCGAGGCCGGTACGCCGGCCTGCGCCACCATGCCCAGGTGGCCGACCGTGTCGGAACCGAACCACAAGCGGTAGAGCTTGTTCGCGAAGAGCAATTCTTCGCTGCCGATCGGTGCCACCGACACCGCGGCATCGAGCGCTTCCAGCACCGTCGTGAAGCGCTCGTAAGAGGCAGACAACTGCTCGCGGATGCGGGTCGGCTCGGTGATGTCGGTCATCGACGTCATCCAGCCCGTCTGGTGGCCCCGCGCGTCGATCAGCGGCGACACGTAAAGCCGGGCGTTGAAGACGCTGCTGTTCTTGCGCTTCACACGCACCTGGAAGCCGCCGGGCAGGGCGCGACCGTGGAGTTCTTCTTCGAGTCGCTCGTTCATCACCTCGCGGTCCGACTCGAGCCAGTACGGGAAGGGCGGCTTCTGGCCGACCAGCTCGGATTCGCTCCAGCCGGTCATGGCGCAAAACGCGGCGTTGACGTAGGTGATGCGGCCGTCGAGATCGAGCACCCGCATGCCGGTCAGCATCGAGTTCTCCATGGCGCGTCGAAAGTTGGTTTCGGCGACCAGCGCCTGCTGCGCCTGCAGCCGCTTGCGGGTGTGACGCCAGGTGCCGAGCAGCATCCACACGGTCAGCACGCTGAGGGCTCCCACCAGCCAGAACAGCCCGTTGCCAACCAGGCCCGGTGAAGTGCGGTAGGCCTGCGCCCGAAGCATCATGGCGTTGCCGATCGGCGATACCGGCACCTCGTACTCGTTGGTGCTCTCGACCCACGGCAGCAGCCGGGTGCCGGCCTCTCGGGGGTTCACGGTGTTGCCCGCCAGCAGGCCGCCCTTGGCGTCGAGCAATGAGACCGCATAGCGCGCGCTGACCTCGGGCGGCACGCCGTAGCGCAGCAGGCTGTCGACCGAGAATTCGCCCAGCACCATGCCGGCGAACAATCCCTGGTCGAACAGTGGAATGTGCAATTGCAGCATGCCCGGCGGATCGCCGCCCACCAGCGGCTGCGAGAACACCGGCTGGCGCAACTCCCGCGCGAGTGCGTAGTTGCTCTCGATATCCCCGGGACGGAGGACCTCGTCGAGCGCGTGCTGCTGTGCGGGATGCACGCCTGGCGCGGCGTAGTTGGCCTTGAAGCGCCGCCGGTCGTCGATCCAGCTCACCGCCTGCAGTTCGGGGTATTGACTGATCAGCGACTCGGCGCGGCTCGTGAACTCGGCCGCGTCGATTTCGCGGTTGGATGCGTCTCGCGCCACGCGCATCAGCTGCTCTTGCCGTTCCAGCAGTCGCAGGCGCAGCCGCTGCTGCGCGTATTCGACGTCGCGCTTGACCGACTCCTGCTCGCGCTCGATTTCCTCTGCACGCAGATACCAGAAGGCCGACACGATGGCCGCCAGGAACAGCATGACAGCAGCCAGCGGCGCGAGCATGGCCACCGTGTCCTGGAGCACCGGCGTTTGCCGGCGCCACCATCGCCGCCACCAGGCGAGCGGCGACGATTTGACAGCGCTGCGGGCGGCGACGAGCGGGTTGAACAAGGGCATCGGTCGAGTGTAGGGGAACCCCTAGTGACGCCGATGCGGAGTCGACTTGAAAACGGTTCAGACTGCCGGAAGGGCTTCGGCCACTCTCTTCTGTCGATCAGTTGGTTTTCACATTAAGAAAAGATAAAACACCATTTGAAATCTGAGTTGTTCTGTGCGACATTTCCGCCCAGCTCAGATCCCTAGCCACGCCTACAAGGAGACATGCATGTCGGCAAACCCCGAGAACACCTTCGGCTCGGCCGCGAACGACGCGGATGCGCAGGAAACCCGCGAGTGGATGGACGCGCTGTCCGCCGTCATTCAAAGCGAAGGCCCCGAGCGGGCTCACTTCCTGCTGGAACAGCTGCTCGAACACGCGCGCCAGAACAGCGTCGACCTGCCGTTCTCCGCCAACACCGGCTACGTGAACACGCTCGAGCCCGAACTCGAAGCGCGCAGCCCCGGCAACCTCGAGATTGAGCAGCGCCTGCGTGCCTACATGCGCTGGAACGCGATGGCGATGGTGGTCAAGGCCAACCGCCTGCATCCGGCCGACGGTGGCGACCTGGGTGGCCACATCGGCTCCTTCGCGTCGCTGGCCAGCATGTTCGGCGCCGGCTTCAACCACTTTTGGCATGCCGAGAGCGAAGGCCATGGTGGTGACTGCCTCTACATCCAGGGCCACGTGTCGCCCGGCATCTATGCCCGCGCCTATCTCGAAGGTCGACTGAGCGAGGAACAACTGCTGAACTTCCGCCAGGAAGTCGACGGCAAGGGCCTGTCGAGCTATCCGCATCCGAAGTTGATGCCCGCGTTCTGGCAGTTTCCGACCGTGTCGATGGGCCTTGGCCCGCTGATGGCGATCTACCAGGCGCGCTTCCTCAAGTACCTGCATGCCCGTGGCATCGCGAACACCGAGAATCGCAAGGTGTGGGTGTTCTGCGGCGACGGCGAGATGGACGAGGTCGAATCGCTCGGCGCCATCGGCCTGGCCGCGCGCGAAAAGCTCGACAACCTGATCTTCGTCATCAACTGCAACCTGCAGCGCCTCGACGGCCCGGTGCGCGGCAACGGCAAGATCATCCAGGAGCTCGAAGGCGAGTTCCGCGGCGCCAACTGGAACGTGATCAAGCTGATCTGGGGCAAGGGCTGGGACGCCCTGCTCGCCGCCGACAAGGACGGCGCGCTGCGCAAGATCATGATGGAGTGCAACGACGGCGACTACCAGTCCTTCAAGGCCAACGACGGTGCCTACGTGCGCAAGAATTTCTTCGGCCGCGATCCGCGCACGCTGAAGATGGTCGAGCACCTGAGCGACGACGAAGTGTGGAACCTGCAGCGCGGCGGCCACGATTCGCAAAAGGTGTATGCCGCCTTTCACGCCGCGCAGAAGCACGAAGGCCAACCGACCGTGCTGCTCGTAAAGACCGTCAAGGGCTTCGGCATGGGCAAGATCGGCGAGGGCAAGAACAACGTGCACCAGACCAAGAAGCTGGGTGACGAAGACATCAAGGCCTTCCGCGACCGCTTCAACATCCCGATCCCGGACAGCCAGCTCGCCGAGATCCCGTTCTACAAGCCGGCCGACGACACGCCGGAGATGAAGTACCTGCACGAACGTCGCAAGGCGCTGGGCGGTTACCTGCCTCACCGTCGCGTGAAGGCCGAAGAGAGCTTCACCGTGCCCGCGCTGGAAACCTTCAAGGCCGTGCTCGAGCCAACCGCCGAAGGCCGCGAGATCTCGACCACGCAGGCCTACGTGCGCTTCCTCACGCAACTGCTGCGCGACCAGGCGCTGGGTCCGCGCGTCGTGCCGATCCTGGTCGACGAGGCGCGCACCTTCGGCATGGAAGGCCTGTTTCGCCAGATCGGCATCTACAACCCTGCGGGACAGCAGTACACGCCGGTCGACAAGGACCAGGTCATGTACTACAAGGAAGACAAGGCCGGCCAGATCCTGCAGGAAGGCATCAACGAAGCCGGCGGCATGTCGAGCTGGATCGCGGCGGCAACGTCGTACAGCACGAACAACCGCATCATGGTGCCGTTCTACGTGTACTACTCGATGTTCGGCTTCCAGCGCATCGGCGACCTGGCCTGGGCCGCCGGCGACATGCAGGCGCGCGGCTTCCTGCTAGGCGGCACGTCGGGGCGCACCACGCTCAACGGCGAAGGCCTGCAGCACGAAGACGGCCACAGCCACATCCTGGCCAACACCATCCCCAACTGCGTGAGCTACGACCCGACCTTTGCGCACGAAGTCGGCGTGATCCTGCACCACGGCTTGAAGCGCATGGTGGAGAAGCAGGACAACGTCTACTACTACCTGACGCTGCTCAACGAGAACTACGCGATGCCCGGCCTGCAGCCCGGCACCGAAGAGCAGATCCTCAAGGGCATGTACCTGTGCAAGCAGGGCCCGGTGGTCAAGCCGGCCAAGGGCGCCAAGGAAGCACCGACCGTTCAACTGCTCGGCAGCGGCACGATCCTGCGCGAGAGCATCGCCGCGCAGGAGCTGCTCGAGAAGGATTGGGGCATCAGCGCTGCGGTGTGGAGCTGCCCGAGCTTCAACGAGCTCACGCGCGACGGCCAGGACGCCGACCGCTGGAACCTGCTGCACCCGACCGAGACGCAGCGCGTGTCCTTCGTGGCGCAGCAACTGTCGGCGAGCACCGGCCCGGTGGTCGCATCGACCGACTACATGAAGGCCTACGCCGAGCAGATCCGCCCGTTCATCCCGAAGGGCCGGACCTACAAGGTGCTGGGCACCGACGGCTTCGGCCGCAGCGACTTCCGCAGCAAGCTGCGCGAGCACTTCGAGATCAACCGCCACTTCATCGTGGTGGCGACGCTCAAGGCGCTGGCCGAGGACGGCACGCTGCCGGCCTCGAAGGTCGCCGAAGCGATCAAAAAGTACGGCATCAACGCCGACAAGGTCAATCCGCTCTACGCGTAACCCACCCGAACAACCCATGCGCCCGACGGGCGGGAGACAGAGATATGGCAGCAGTGGACGTGAAGGTGCCCGACATTGGCGATTTCGACGAAGTCGCAGTGATCGAGGTGCTGGTGAAGGTCGGCGACACGGTGAAGGCCGAGCAGTCGCTGATCACCGTGGAGTCGGACAAGGCGTCGATGGAGATTCCATCGTCGACCGCCGGCGTGGTGAAGGAACTCAAGGTTGCAGTGGGCGACAAGGTCAAACAAGGGTCGGTCGTCATCGTGGTGGACGCTGAAGGTGCCGCTGCAGCGCCACCGGCCGCGGCGCCTTCCGCTGAAACGCCTGCGCCTCAGGCCGCACCCGCTCCGGCGCCCGCTGCGGCAACACCGGCCGCCGCGCCGGCCGGCCCTGTCGAGGTCAAGGTGCCCGATATCGGCGACTTCAAGGACGTGTCCGTCATCGAAGTGCTGGTGAAGCCGGGCGACGCGATCAAGGTCGAGCAGTCCCTGATCACGGTGGAGTCGGACAAGGCGTCGATGGAAATCCCGTCGTCGGCCGCCGGCACGCTGAAGGAAATGAAGGTCAAGGTCGGCGATGTCGTGAACATCGGTGATTTGATCGCGGTGCTCGAAGGCTCCGCCGGCGCAGCGCCCGCACCTGCACCCGCAGCTGCTCCGGCGCCCGCCGCCGCAGCGCCCACGGCCGCCACGGCCAGCGCGCCGGCTACGGCCCCCACCGCTGCACCGGCTCCGGCCCCCACCGCTGCGCCGGCGGCGCACGACACCACGACGCCGCCAAGCGGCAGCCTTCCGCACGCGTCGCCGTCGGTGCGCAAGTTCGCGCGCGAACTCGGCGTGCCGCTGGAAGAGGTCAAGGGCTCCGGGCTCAAGGGCCGCATCACGCAGGAAGACGTCCAGGCCTTCACCAAGGCCGTGATGAGCGGCGCGGCCAGCACCAAGGCCGCTGGCGCGAAGGCGCCGGCCGGTGGCGGCGATGGCGCGGCTCTTGGCCTCATACCGTGGCCGAAGGTCGACTTTGCGAAGTTCGGCACGGTCGAGCGCAAGGAGCTGTCGCGCATCAAGAAGCTCAGCGGCGCGAACCTGCATCGCAACTGGGTGATGATCCCGCACGTTACGAACAACGACGAGGCCGACATCACCGCGCTGGAAGCCTTCCGCGTGGCGACCAACAAGGAGAACGAGAAGTCGGGCATCAAGGTGACGATGCTGGCCTTCGTGATCAAGGCCGTGGTCGCGGCGCTGAAGAAATTCCCCGAGTTCAACGCGAGCCTCGACGGCGACACGCTGGTCTACAAGCAGTACTACAACATCGGCTTCGCGGCGGACACGCCCAACGGGTTGGTGGTGCCGGTACTGAAGGACGCCGACAAGAAGGGCATCCTGCAGATCAGCACGGAGATGGGCGAACTCGCCAAGAAGGCGCGCGACGGCAAGCTCGGCGGCGCCGACATGCAGGGCGGCTGCATGTCGATCAGCTCCCTGGGCGGCATCGGCGGCACGCACTTCACGCCGATCATCAACGCACCTGAAGTGGCCATCCTCGGTCTGTCGAAGAGCGCGATGAAGCCGGTGTGGGACGGCAAGCAGTTCGTGCCGCAGCTCACGCTGCCACTGTCGCTGTCGTACGACCACCGCGTGATCGACGGTGCCTCCGCCGCGCGCTTCAACGCGTTCCTCGGTCAGGTTTTGGCCGACTTCCGCCGCGTGCTGCTCTGAGAAGGAATCCGAGATGAGTGAACAACAGATCAAGGTTCCGGACATCGGCGACTTCGACGAAGTCGCGGTGATCGAGGTGCTGGTGAAGGTGGGCGACACGGTGAAGGCCGAGCAGTCGCTGATCACGGTGGAGTCGGACAAGGCGTCGATGGAGATCCCGTCGTCGGCGGCCGGCACGGTGAAGGCCGTGGCGGTGAAGGTCGGCGACAAGGTCAAGCAGGGGTCGGTGGTTCTGACGCTGGAGGCGGCCGAAAGTGCCGCTGCGCCAGCGCCTCCAGCCGCACCGGCGCCTGCTGCGGCACCGGCCCAGGCCGCGTCGCCTGCCCCGGCTGCGCCGGCACCAGCGCCCGTTGCATCGAGCTACGGCGGCTCGGTCGACATCGAATGCGACCTGCTCGTGCTCGGCGCGGGCCCCGGCGGCTATTCAGCGGCATTCCGCGCGGCCGACCTCGGCCTGAAGGTGGTGCTGGTCGAGCGTTACGCGACGCTCGGCGGTGTCTGCCTGAACGTCGGGTGCATTCCGTCGAAGGCCTTGCTGCACGTGGCCTCGGTGATGGACGAGGTCAAGCATTTCGCAGCGCTGGGCGTCGACTTCGGCGCGCCCACGGTCGACCGCGCCAAGCTGCTCGGCCACAAGAACAAGGTCGTGGGCAAGCTGACGGGTGGCCTGACGGCCATGGCCAAGATGCGCAAGGTCACGACCGTGCGCGGCCTGGGCGAGTTCGTCGATGCGTATCACCTCAAGGTGCAAGAAACCTCGGGCAGTGGCAGCGCGACGACCGACAAGGCGCAGACCATCAAGTTCCGCAACTGCATCATCGCGGCCGGCTCACAGGCGGTGCATCTGCCCTTCATGCCCAAGGGCGACCCGCGCGTGGTCGACTCGACCGGTGCGCTGGAGATGGGCATCGACCCCAAGCGCATGCTGATTCTCGGCGGCGGCATCATCGGCCTGGAAATGGGCTCGGTGTACTCGTCGCTCGGCGCGCGCCTCGACGTGGTCGAGATGATGGACGGCCTGATGCAGGGCGCCGACCGCGACCTGGTGAAGGTCTGGCAGAAGATGAACGCCCCGCGCTTCGACAACATCATGTTGAAGACCAAGACAGTGGGCGCCGAGGCGACCAAGGACGGCATCAAGGTCACCTTCGAGGGCGAGAACGCGCCCAAGGAGCCGCAGGTGTACGACCTGGTGCTGCAGGCCGTTGGCCGCACGCCCAACGGGAAAAAGATCGGCGCGGAAAAGGCCGGCGTGGCTGTGACCGACCGCGGCTTCATCAATGTCGACATCCAGATGCGCACGAACGTGCCCCACATCTTCGCGATCGGCGACATCGTCGGCCAGCCGATGCTGGCGCACAAGGCGGTGCACGAGGCGCATGTGGCGGCCGAAGTGATCGCTGGTGAGATCCAAGGCAACAAGGAACTGGCGAGCGCGGCTTTCAATGCCCGCGTGATTCCGAGCGTGGCCTACACCGACCCCGAGGTGGCATGGGTCGGTCTGACCGAGGACCAGGCCAAGGCCGAAGGCATCAAGATCAAGAAGGGGCACTTCCCGTGGAACGCCTCGGGCCGGGCCATTGCCAATGGCCGCGACGAAGGCTTCACCAAGCTGCTGTTCGATGCCGAGACGCACCGCATCCTCGGCGGCGGCATCGTCGGCACCCACGCGGGCGACATGCTGGGCGAAATCGTGTTGGCCATCGAGATGGGCGCCGACGAGATCGACATCGGCAAGACCATCCATCCGCATCCGACGCTGGGCGAGAGCATCGGCATGGCGGCGGAAGTGGCGCACGGCACTTGCACCGACCTGCCACCGGTCAAGCGCTGAGCGGCAGCGACGCGCGGACCTGATGAATCCCGCCACGGCGGGATTTTTTTCGAAGGCGCAGGCGAGGCCATCCAGCGCCCATTTCGCGCCGTTCGCGACTGCGCATCGGCACCATCCTAGTTTCATCCGATCATTCCCATGCAAGCCCTGCTTGACGCCATCGCCCGCATGGAACGCCCCGACGGCGCCGTCCGAATCTTCCATGGGCGCGGTGGCCTGCACCCCGGCTGCGAAGACTGGGCGCTCGACGCTTTTCCGCCGGTGCTGTTGCTGACCAGCTTCCGCCCCGTCGGCGACGAGGAACTGGCCTTGGTCGGCCAAGCGCTGGCCGATCGCTGGCAGGAGCTCGACGCGGGGCCGTTGAACTGGGTCCTGCAGACGCGCGAGGGCGGCGCGCGCACCGCCACCCGCCTGATGGCAGGAGAGGTCCCAGAGCCGCACGATGTGGAGGAGCAGGGCACGCGCTACCGGGTCCACTTGCTCGAGGGACAGAACCACGGCCTGTTTCTCGACATGGCCGCAGGCCGCCAGTGGGTGCGCGCGCATGTCGCACAGCATGCGGCCGCCAACGCGGCGGCACGCGCGGCAGGCGGCTGGGCGCCGAGCGTGAAGGTACTCAATCTCTTCGCCTACACCTGCGCGTTCTCGGTGGTGGCGCTGCAAGCCGGCGCGAACCAGGTGCTCAACATGGACATGAGCAGCCGCGCACTGGCCGTGGGGCAGCAGAACCATCGGCTCAACGACGTGCTGACAGGGGCGAGTTTCCTGGCGCACGACATCTTCAAGAGCTGGGGCCGAATCGCCCGCGGTGGGCCGTACGACCTGGTGATCGCCGATCCGCCGAGCTACCAGAAGGGCAGCTTCGTCGCGACCAGGGACTACGCCCGGCTGATTCGGCGCCTGCCCGATCTGCTGGCGCCGAACGGCCATGCGCTGCTGTGCCTCAACGCGCCGGAGTTGGGACCCGACTTCATACAGGAACAAGCAAGGACATCGGCGCCGTCGTTGACCTTCGTCGAGCGGCTGGCCAACCCCCCGGCTTTCTCCGACGCGGCGCCCGAGCGTGCGCTCAAGGTGCTTGTGTATCGCGCGACCTGAAGCGTATAGGCCATGAAAAAACCCGCCATTGGCGGGTTCACTCAGGGTTCACGGCTCCAAGAAAGCCGCTCTTCGATCTATTTGACCGTGGCGACGTTGTCAGGCTCCTGCGACAGCACGCGGCGGGCGCCATCGAATCGCCGTTGCCAGTAGCTGCCGTTCATGTCTTCCACGCGGACCTGCGCGCCGGTGCGTGGCGAATGGATGAACTTGCCTTCGCCCACATAGATGCCGACATGGCTGAAAGTGCGGCGCATGGTATTGAAGAAGACGAGGTCACCGGGCTTGAGTTCGCTGCGATCGATCTTCTCGGTGGCTGCGGCTTGCTCTTCGGCGCGACGGGGCAACAGGTGCCCCACGGTCTGGTTGTACATCGCGCGGACGAAGCCGCTGCAGTCGAAGCCGCTTTCCGCCGTGTTGCCGCCGCGGCGATAAGGAACACCCAGAAAACCGATGGCTGTGACCACGAGGTCGGAGGTGCGATCGACCACGGACTGGCGAACCTGCTGGAGCTGGCCGATCAAGCCCTTGTCGACGAGCATGCGCTCCATATCGTCCGAACGGTCTTGCAAGGGGGCGGCCTGGGCGGCACTTGCCAAGAGGAGGGAGGCGAGGAGCAGGGAAAAGCGCATGGGTTCGTAGGATAGGGACGACAGGCGTTGGTGTCAAATTCAAGTGAGTTCGCGATTCTGTATGCAAACGCTTGTAATCATTGAGTTTTTTCAAATTCGACGCTCTCAAAGATGTAACGGTGCCACGGTCGAATGACCCTTGTTCACTTTGGTGTAGCGCAAATGTTTTCGAATGGAGCGCTTCTGCCCCCAACGAACGCGATCGTTCAACCGTGAGGAAATACACGCGATGAAGTTGAATCAATGTCCCGCCCGCCCCATCAGCCCCAGGTTTCGTTTTGGCTTGCTTGTCTTGCTGATGTGCGCCAGCGTCGTGGCAACCCATGCGCAGGTCCGACCTGAAACGGTGGCAGCCGGACTGGAAAATCCATGGGGAGTGGCATTTCTGCCGGACGGCCGTTTCCTTGTGACGGAGAAGGCCGGCCGGCTTCGTGTCGTGAGCGCCGACGGTCGAATAGGCGCCGCGCTCGAGGGGCTTCCTGCGGTCGCCGCTGGCGGACAGGGCGGCTTGCTGGATGTGGCGACAGACAGCGCGTTCGCGACCAATCGCACCGTGTATATCTGCTTTTCCGAACCACAGGCCGGCGGTGCGAGCAACAGCACCGCATTGGCCCGTGCGCACCTGTCGGCGGACTCGACGCGCCTGGAAGGCGTGCAGGTCGTCTTCAGCCAGAAGCCCAAGGTGTCCAGCAGCGCGCACTTCGGGTGCCGCATCGTCGAGGCGAAGGACGGCACGCTCTTTCTGACGCTGGGCGATCGCTTCAGCCGCAAGGAGGACGCGCAGAAGCTCGACAACCACATCGGCAAGGTGATTCGTATCCAGAAGGACGGCACGGCGCCCAAGGACAACCCCTTCGTCGGCCGCGCCGGTGCGCTCCCCGAGATCTGGAGTTACGGGCACCGCAACGGCCAGGGCGCCACGCTCGGCCCCGACGGCCGGTTGTGGATGCACGAGCACGGGCCGCAGGGCGGCGACGAGATCAACGCGCCGCAGGCCGGCAAGAACTACGGCTGGCCGGTGATCACCTATGGCGAGAACTACGGCGGCGGGAAGATCGGCGACGGCCTCGCCGCCAAGGACGGCATGGAGCAGCCGCTGCACTTCTGGGTGCCGTCGATCGCGCCATCGGGCATGGCCTTCCTGACCAGCGACCGCTATGGCTCAGCCTGGAAAGGCAACCTCTTCGTCGGCTCGCTGAAGTTCGGCTACCTCGACCGCATCGAATGGAAGGGCGGCAAGGTCGTGGCGGAACACAAGCTGCTCGAAGAAGGGCGTGCGCGCATCCGCGACGTCAAGCAAGGGCCTGATGGACTGCTCTACGTGCTGACCGACGAACGCGATGGCAAGCTGTTGAGGCTGCAGCCGCGCTGAATCGATTCAGGATGTGCAGCGCGGCAAGGGCAGGGTTGGCAGCATGGCGTGCCATAGCCGCCGCCACGGCGCCCAGTCGTGGCCGCCGTCCGTGGTGAATACGCGTTCGCCCGGCAGCACCGCCCCGAGCAGGCCGTTGCTGCGTGCAAAGCGATCGGCCGTGCCGTAACCCAGCCAGAGCGGCGGCAACGCATTGCCCGAGGGCGATGCGTAACCCTTGAGCCCGCTCCACAAGGCGGCTTCACGCTGGGTCCGCGCGTCTTCCGACACGCGGGCCGGCGCTGTCCAGCGCAGCAAACCGCCGGCTTCGGCCACCTCCTCAGCCAGGGTCGGGTCACCCAGGTAAGGCGCGAGTGCGACGAGCCCGGCCAGCTCGCCAGGCCGCTCCTGCGCATAGATCAAGCCGCCGAATCCGCCGAGCGAAATGCCCGCGATCCAGATCGCGCGATAGCCGCGAGCCTGCGCGGGCGCGATCACGTCCTGGCGCAGCCGGTCGACGAAGGTGCCTTTTTCGTAGTAGCCGAGATGGGCGTCCACGCGCACGACATCGACCGCGAGCCGCTGTTCCTGCACCGCGCGCACGAAGCCCTCGCGCGCGAACTCGTCGGGGTTCGAGTACACGCCGGGAAGCAGCACCAGCAAGGTGTCGGCCCGCGCGACGCACTGGCTCGGATCGCTCACGGTGTACATCGGCGCCGTCGCGGAGCGCAACGACGCGCAGCCGGCTGTGAGCAGGGCGGCGAGGCACACCGCGGCCATCCGCCATCGGCCTGACCCGGCAGCATTGAAGATCGTGGGTACGGTCGAGGTTTTCATCGTGCGTCGATTTGAACATCGCCGTGCACGATCGCCGCCGGTCGATACGGTCTAATTCCGTCTTGCGCGGGCCTACGGTGGCCCGTCCCCCGTTCCCCCAAGGACTTCTCCATGCTGCTCGACGCCTCCCAATCTCAACTTGTCCTGGTCGACTACCAGGCACGCCTGATGCCGGCCATCTTCGAGGCCGACGCGGCGGCCGCCAACGCGGTGCGGCTCGGCAAGATCGCGCAATTGATGGAGGTGCCGGTGTTCGGCACCGAACAGAATCCGTCGAAGCTCGGTGAAAACCTGCCCGACATTCGCGCGCTGTGCCACCGCACCCTCGCCAAGATGCACTTCAGCGGCGTCGAAGAGGGGCTCGGCGAGTGGCTGCGTCCCCCTGCCAAATCGGCGCCCCAAGGCAATGCGCGCAGCCTGCCCAAGCACCTGCAGAAGCCCCCTGCCGGGCAAGAAGAGCGCAATACCATCGTGATCGCCGGCTGCGAAGCACACGTGTGCCTGCTGCAGACTGCGCTGGATCTGCTCGAGGACGAGTTCGAAGTCTGGGTGGTGACCGACGCGTGCAGCTCGCGCACCGAGCGCAACCGCGACGCCGCCTTCGACCGCCTGGCCGGTGCCGGCGCCGAGCTGGTGACCACCGAGATGGTCGGCTTCGAATGGCTGCGCACCGCGGAGCATCCGGCCTTTCGCGCCTACCAAGACCTGATCCGCTGACGGGGGAGGCCGCGGGGCGCGGCCTGTCAGGCTGCCGCAAGGGCGCCGAACCATCATGAATTCAGCCCGCGACACAGACGGGCGCATCCGGAGACAACGACATGGGTACGTACAGCGACTTCTATCGCCGTTCGGTCGACGACGCCGAAAATTTCTGGGCCGAACAGGCGCGGCTGATCGACTGGCAGACGCCGCCGCAGCAGATCCTCGACGCCAGCCGCCCGCCCTTCGCGCGCTGGTTCGTCGGCGGCACCACCAACCTCTGCCACAACGCGGTCGACCGGCATCTCGCCGAGCGCAGCGACCAGGCGGCGCTGATCTGCGTGTCCACCGAGACCGGCCAGGAGCGCAGCTACAGCTTCCGCGAGCTCCACGCCGAGGTGCAGCGCACGGCAGCCAGCCTGCTGGCACTGGGCGCCAAGCGCGGGGACCGGGTGCTGATTTACATGCCGATGATCGCGGAGGCGACCTTCGCCATGCTGGCCTGCGCGCGCATCGGCGCTGTGCATTGCGTGGTCTTCGGCGGCTTCGCGAGCGGTTCGCTGGCCTCTCGCATCGAGGACGCGGCGCCGACCGTGGTCGTCAGCGCCGATGCCGGCTCGCGCGGTGGCAAGGTCATGGCGTACAAGCCGCTGCTCGACGAGGCGATCCGCCTGTCGAAGCACAAGCCTGCCGCCGTGCTGCTGGCCGACCGCGGCCTGGCGCCGATGGAACTCGTGCCCGGCCGTGACCACCTGATGCGCGACCTGGCCGCGCAGCACCGCGACACGGTGGTGCCGTGCGTCTGGCTCGAGTCGACAGAGATCAGCTACACGATCTACACCAGCGGCACCACCGGCAAGCCCAAGGGCGTGCAGCGCGACACCGGCGGCTACGCGGTGGCGCTCGCGGCCAGCATCCCGCACATCTTCGGCGGGCGTGCCGGCGAGACCTTTTTCTGCACCAGCGACATCGGCTGGGTGGTGGGCCACAGCTACATCGTCTACGGCCCGCTGATCGCCGGCATGGCGACGCTGCTCTACGAAGGCCTCCCGACCCAGGGGCTCGATCGCCAGCCGGACGGCGGCATCTGGTGGCGGCTGGTCGAGAAGTACAAGGTGAGCGTGATGTTCAGCGCGCCGACCGCGGTCCGCGTGCTGAAGAAGCAGGATCCGGCATTGCTCCGGAAATACGATCTTTCCAGCCTGCGCGCGCTGTTCCTGGCGGGCGAGCCGCTGGACGAGCCGACCGGCCGCTGGATCGCCGAGGGCCTGGGCGTGCCGGTGATCGACAACTACTGGCAGACCGAATCGGGCTGGCCGATCATTTCCATCGCCAATGGCGTGGAAACGCAGGCCAGCAAGTTCGGCAGCCCCGGCCTGCCGCTTTACGGCTGGCGCGTGAAGATATTGCACGAATCGACGGGCGAAGAACTCACCGAGCCGGGCCAAAAAGGCGTGGTGGCGATCGAAGGGCCCACGCCGCCGGGCTTCATGCAGACCGTGTGGCGCGACGATGTGCGCTTCGTCGACACGTACTGGAAGAGCATTCCCGACAGGATGGTCTATTCGACCTTCGACTGGGGGATTCGCGATGCCGACGGTTACTTCTACATCCTCGGCCGCACCGACGACGTGATCAACGTGGCGGGCCACCGGCTCGGCACGCGCGAGATCGAGGAGGTGATTTCCGGCCATCCGAAGGTCGCGGAAGTGGCGGTGGTCGGCGTGGCGGACGCACTCAAGGGGCAGGTCGCTGTGGCCTTCGCCGTCACCCGAGACGGCCAAGGGTCGGCCGCACTCGAAGGCGACATCATGAAGCGCGTCGCGGACCAACTGGGCGCTTTGGCGCGGCCAGCGCGCGTGCACTTCGTCGGCGCACTGCCAAAGACGCGCAGCGGCAAGTTGCTGCGCCGCGCCATCCAGGCGGTCTGCGAAGGGCGCGATCCCGGCGACCTCACGACCATCGACGACCCGACCAGTCTTCGGAAGATCCAGCAACTCATCGCTGCCTGAGGGGTTGCTCGCGGGCAGGGCGGTGTCACAAGGTTGACGTGGCACAATGCCAAGGTACTCAGGCCCTTCCCTAGCCACAGTCGCATCCGCCAATCGGTTCAGCCGTGTAGCGGAAGGTTTCTTAAACCAGCTAATGCTTCCTTCAGGGAAGCGAAAGTCAGCGGAACATGAGCGATCCCTCGACGTCCTCCGTCTATCAAGCCTACGAAGGCAACACTTACCTCTTCGGTGGCAACGCGCCTTACGTCGAGGAGATGTACGAAAACTACCTCGCCAATCCGGGCAGCGTGCCCGACAACTGGCGCTCCTATTTCGACGCATTGCAGCATGTGCCGGCTGCCGATGGCAGCAACGCCCGTGACGTCCCGCACCAACCGGTCGTCAATGCTTTCGCCGAGCGCGCCAAGCAGGGCACGACCCGAGTGGTTCAGGCCAGCGGTGCCGATTCGGAGCTCGGCCGGCAGCGCACGGCGGTTCAACAGCTGATTGCGGCGTACCGCAACGTCGGCGCTCGCTGGGCCGACCTGGACCCGCTCAAGCGCACCGAACGTCCAGCGATCCCCGAGCTCGAGCCCTCGTTCTACGGCTTGCGCGACGCCGACCTCGAGACGGTGTTCAACACCAGCAACACCTTCTTCGGTCGCGACACCATGTCGCTGCGCGATCTGCTCAATGCCCTGCGTGAAACCTACTGCGGCACCATCGGCGCCGAGTACATGTACACGACCGATCACCAGCACAAGCGCTGGTGGCAGCAAAAGCTGGAAGGTGCACGCACCAACCCCCAACTCAATGCCGATCAGAAGAAGCACGTGTTGGAGCGCCTCACGGCTGCCGAAGGCCTCGAGCGCTTCCTGCACACCAAGTACGTCGGCCAGAAGCGCTTTTCGCTCGAAGGGGGCGAGAGCTTCATCGTGTCGATGGACGAGCTCATCAACGAAGCCGGCGCCAAGGGTGTTCAGGAGATCGTGATCGGCATGGCCCACCGCGGCCGACTCAACGTGCTGGTGAATTCGCTCGGCAAGATGCCGGCCGACCTGTTCGCCGAGTTCGACCACACCGCGCCTGAAGACCTGCCCAGTGGCGACGTGAAGTACCACCAGGGGTTCAGCTCCGACGTGACCACGCGCGGTGGCCCGGTGCACCTGAGCCTGGCTTTCAATCCGTCGCACCTCGAGATCGTGAATCCGGTGGTCGAAGGGTCGGTGCGTGCCCGCATGGACCGTCGTGGCGACCCCCTCGGCAAGCAGGTGCTGCCAATCATCGTGCACGGCGATGCGGCCTTCGCCGGTCAGGGCGTCGTGATGGAAACGCTGGCGCTGGCCGAAACGCGCGGCTATTCCACCGGCGGCACGGTGCACATCGTCATCAACAACCAGATCGGCTTCACCACCAGCGACCCGCGCGACAGCCGCTCGACGCTGTACTGCTCGGACATCGTGAAGATGATCGACGCGCCGGTGCTCCACGTGAACGGCGACGACCCCGAAGCTGTGGTGCTCGCCAGCCAGCTCGCACTGGATTTCCGCATGGAGTTCCAGAAGGACGTGGTGGTCGACATCATCTGTTTCCGCAAGTTGGGCCATAACGAGCAGGACACCCCGTCGCTCACCCAGCCGCTGATGTACAAAAAGATCGCGGCCCACCCCGGCACGCGCAAGCTGTACGCCGACAAGCTGGCCGCCCAAGGCCTGGGCGACACGCTCGGCGACGACATGGTCAAGGCGCAACGCGCCGCATTCGATGCCGGCAAAAACACGTCCGACCCGGTGCTCACCAACTTCAAGAGCAAGTTCGCGGTCGACTGGAGCCCATACCTGAACAAGAAGTGGACCGACGCCGGCGACACCGCCATCCCCACTTCCGAGTGGAAGCGTTTGGCCGAGCGCGTGACCTTCGTGCCGGAAGGCTTCACCGTGCATCCGCTGGTGAAGAAGGTGCTGGACGATCGCGCCGCCATGGGTCGGGGCGACGTCAACGTCGACTGGGGCATGGGGGAACACATGGCCTATGCGTCGCTGGTGGCCAGCGGCTATCCGGTGCGCCTGTCGGGCGAAGACTCGGGCCGTGGCACATTCACCCACCGCCATGCGGTGCTGCACGACCAGAACCGCGAGAAGTTCGACACCGGCACCTATACCCCGCTGCAGAACGTGGCCGACAACCAGGCACCGTTCGTGGTCATCGACTCGATCCTGTCCGAAGAGGCCGTGCTGGCCTTCGAGTACGGCTACGCGTCGAACGATCCGAACACGCTGGTGATCTGGGAAGCTCAGTTCGGCGACTTCGTGAACGGTGCACAGGTCGTGATCGACCAGTTCATCGCTTCGGGCGAGGTGAAGTGGGGCCGGGTCAACGGCCTCACGCTGATGCTGCCGCATGGCTACGAAGGTCAAGGTCCGGAGCACAGCTCGGCGCGCCTCGAACGGTTCATGCAGCTTAGCGCCGACACCAACATGCAAGTGGTTCAGCCGACCACGGCCAGCCAGATCTTCCACATCCTGCGCCGCCAGATGGTGCGCAACCTGCGCAAGCCGCTGATCATCCTCACGCCCAAGTCGCTGCTGCGCAACAAGGACGCGACGTCGCCGATCTCCGAGTTCACGAAGGGCGGTTTCCAGACCGTCATTCCGGACCACAAGGAGTTCAAGGCCGACAAGGTCAAGCGCTTGGTCGCCTGCTCCGGCAAGGTGTACTACGACCTGATCAAGAAGCGCGAGGAGCGCGGCTTGGACGATGTCGCCATCATCCGCGTCGAGCAGCTCTATCCGTTCCCGCACAAGGCCTTTGCCACCGAAGTCAAGAAGTACCCGAACCTGGTCGATGTGGTGTGGTGCCAGGATGAGCCGCAGAATCAGGGCGCCTGGTTCTTCGTGCAACACTACATTCACGAGAACATGGTCGACGGTCAGAAGCTCGGCTACTCAGGCCGAGCGGCCTCGGCATCGCCGGCAGTCGGCTACTCGCACCTTCACCAGGAGCAGCAGAAGGCACTGGTCGAAGGCGCGTTCGGCAAACTCAAGGGTTTCGTTCTCACGAAGTGAGCGGGCTTCTTTCTTTCCACCCCACAAAAAGTACAAGTCGGAGCACCCTCCAAATGTCTATCGTTGAAGTCAAAGTCCCCCAGTTGTCCGAATCGGTGGCCGAAGCCACCATGCTGACCTGGAAGAAGAAGCCCGGTGACGCGATCGCCATCGACGAAATCCTGATCGAGATCGAGACCGACAAGGTCGTGCTTGAAGTGCCCGCGCCTTCGGCCGGCGTGCTCGCCGAGATCGTGCAAGGCGACGGCGCTACCGTCGTGGCCGACCAGGTCATTGCGAAAATCGATACCGAAGGCAAGGCCGGTGCTGCTGCGCCGGCCGCCGCCCCCGCGGCAGCGCCTGCCGCCTCGGCCCCCGCACCTGCACAGGCCGCTGCTGCCGTCACCGGTGGCTCGAAGTCCGACGTGTCCATGCCCGCCGCCGCGAAGTTGCTGGCCGACAACAACCTGAAGACCGGCGACGTGGCCGGCTCGGGCAAGGACGGCCGCGTGACCAAGGGTGATGTGCTGGGTGCCGTGGCCTCGGGCGCAACCGCCAAGGCCCCGGTTGCGGCACCGGCGGCCAAGCCGGCGCTCCAGCAAGTCGCCGCGTCCGCGAGCCCCAAGGACCTTGGCGACCGTCCGGAAGAGCGTGTGCCGATGAGCCGCCTGCGCGCGCGCATCGCCGAGCGCCTGCTGCAGTCGCAGTCGACCAACGCCATCCTGACCACGTTCAACGAAGTCAACATGGCCCCGGTCATGGAGATGCGCAAGAAGTTTCAGGATGCGTTCACCAAGGAACACGGCGTCAAGATCGGCTTCATGAGCTTCTTCGTGAAGGCCGCCGTGCATGCGCTCAAGAAGTACCCGGTGATCAACGCTTCGGTCGACGGCAACGACATCCTGTACCACGGCTATTTCGACATCGGCATCGCGGTCGGTTCGCCGCGTGGCCTCGTGGTGCCGATCCTGCGCAACGCCGACCAGATGAGCTTTGCCGACATCGAGAAGAAGATCGCCGAGTTCGGCCAGAAGGCCAAGGACGGCAAGCTGAGCATCGAAGAGATGACCGGCGGCACCTTCTCCATTTCCAACGGCGGCACTTTCGGCTCGATGCTGTCGACCCCCATCATCAACCCGCCGCAATCGGCCATCCTCGGCGTGCACGCGACCAAGGACCGCGCGGTGGTGGAGAACGGCCAGATCGTCATCCGCCCCATGAACTACCTCGCCATGTCGTACGACCACCGCATCATCGACGGCCGCGAAGCCGTGCTGGGCCTGGTCGCGATGAAGGAAGCGCTCGAAGACCCGTCGCGCCTGCTGTTCGACATCTGAGAACGCGATGCGCCGCTGCCTTGCGGGTCTGCTGTGTGGGCTGAGCCTGGTGCCGTTCAATGCCAGCCTGGCCACGCAGCACGACGACGTGTGGAGCGGGCTGTACCGGCTCGAGTGGGTGGGCGGTCAGGAGCGGCAGGGCGCGGACGTGCGGATCGAGCAGGCGCCGAACGCCGACCCGACCGAGTTGGTCGAGAAGTACCGGAGCGACCTGACGCGCTGGACGATGTTGCAGGTCGATGCGCCCCGCGAAAGGACGACCTTGCGACGCTTTCTGCCCGCCGAATACGAGGGGTGGGGCTGGGACGATCTGCCCAAAGACATGCGCATCGAATGTCTGGATGCAAGTCGCATGTTCGTGTGCAAGACTGCGCCGGGCACGACGATCTCCTTCGGGCCGGACCGGCCCAACCGCGAGACGCTCATGGCGAAGACAGGAATCTTCGGTGTGGTCCTCCACGCGGGCGCTTTCGAACTGAAAAAACTGGATTGAAATCATGAGCAAGCAATTCGACGTCATCGTCATCGGTGGTGGCCCTGGCGGCTACATCGCGGCCATCCGTGCCGCACAACTCGGCTTCAACGTCGCCTGCGTCGACGAGTGGAAGAACGCAGCGGGCGGCCCGGCGCTCGGCGGCACGTGCACCAACGTCGGCTGCATTCCTTCGAAGGCGCTGCTGCAGTCTTCCGAGCATTTCGAGCATGCCGGCAAGCATTTCGTGGACCATGGCATCAACGTGAAGGGCCTGGAACTCGACCTCGGCAAGATGCTGGCCCGCAAGGACCAGGTCGTGAAACAGAACAACGACGGCGTCGCGTATCTGTTCAAGAAGAACAAGATCACGTTCTTCCATGGTCGGGCATCCTTCGTGAAGGCCGCCGACGGTGGCTATGAGCTCAAGGTCGCCGGCGCTGCCGAGGAAGCGATCGTTGGCAAGCACATCATCGTTGCCACCGGCTCCAATGCACGCGCACTGCCCGGCGCGCCTTTCGACGAAGAGAACATTCTGTCGAACGATGGTGCGCTGCGCGTCGGCGCGGTCCCCAAGAAGCTGGCGCTGATCGGCTCCGGCGTGATCGGCCTCGAGATGGGTTCGGTCTGGCGCCGACTCGGTGCGGAAGTCACCGTGCTCGAAGGCCTGCCCACGTTTCTGGGCGCGGTCGACGAACAGATCGCCAAGGAAGCCAAGAAGGCCTTCGACAAGCAGGGCCTGAAGATCGAACTCGGCGTGAAGGTCGGCGAGATCAAGTCGGGCAAGAAGGGCGTGAACGTGGCTTACACCAACGCCAAGGGCGAGGCCGTGTCGCTCGACGTCGACAAGCTGATCGTCTCGATCGGCCGCGTGCCCAACACCGTCGGCCTGAACGCCGAAGCGGTGGGCCTGGCGCTCGACGAGCGCGGTGCCATCACGGTGGACGGTGACTGCAAGACCAATCTGCCGAACGTGTGGGCGATCGGCGACGTGGTGCGCGGACCGATGCTGGCGCACAAGGCGGAGGAGGAGGGCGTTGCCGTCGCTGAGCGCATTGCTGGCCAGCACGGTCACGTCAACTTCAACACCATTCCTTGGGTGATCTACACCTCGCCGGAGATCGCATGGGTCGGCCAGACCGAGCAGCAGCTCAAGGCCGAGGGCCGCGCCTACAAGGCCGGTACCTTCCCGTTCCTCGCGAACGGCCGGGCGCGTGCGTTGGGCGACACGACCGGCATGGTCAAATTCCTGGCGGATGCGACGACCGACGAGATCCTCGGCGTTCACATGGTCGGCCCGCAGGTCAGCGAACTGATCTCCGAAGCCGTCGTGGCGATGGAGTTCAAGGCCAGTGCCGAAGACATCGCCCGTATCTGCCACGCGCACCCGTCGCTGTCGGAAGCGACCAAGGAAGCTGCGCTCGCCATCGACAAGCGCACGCTGAACTTCTGATCACGGCCTTGACCCTTTGAGCGTCAAACAAGCGTACGAGGCGGAGCTCGCCTCGCGTGGCTTCCAGAGCGATCCTGCGCAATTGCGCGCGGTGGACGCGCTGGACCGGTGCGCCAATGAATGGGCGGCCTACAAGTCGCAGCGCTCCAATGCGCTGAAGAAGCTGATCCACCGCCCGGAGGTGCCACGCGGCGTCTACATGTATGGCGGCGTCGGCCGCGGCAAGAGCTTCCTGATGGACTGCTTCTTCAACGCCGTGCCGATCAAGCGCAAGACGCGCCTCCACTTCCACGAGTTCATGCGCGAGGTGCATCGCGAGCTGGCGGACCTGCAGGGCATCGTCAACCCGCTGGACGAACTCGGCAAGCGCATTTCCAAACGCTACAAGCTGATCTGCTTCGACGAATTCCATGTCGCCGACATCACCGACGCGATGATCCTGCACCGGCTGCTGGCCGCCCTGTTCGACAACGGCGTGGGCTTCGTCACCACCTCCAATTTCAAGCCCGACGATCTGTACCCGGACGGCCTGCACCGCGACCGCATCCTGCCGGCCATCGCGCTGCTCAATCAAAAGCTCGAGGTGCTCAGCGTCGACAACGGCACCGATTACCGCCGGCGCACGCTCGAGCAGCTCAGGCTCTACCTCACGCCCAACGGCCCCGAGGCGGATGCGGAGATGACGCAGGCGTTCGACAAGCTGGCCGAGTCCGCCGACGAAGATCCTGTGCTGCACATCGAGGCCCGTGAGATCCAAGCGCGGCGCAAGGCGGGCGGCGTGGTGTGGTTCGACTTCAGGACGCTGTGCGGCGGACCGCGCTCGCAGAACGACTACCTCGAAATCGCGACCCAGTTCCACACGGTGCTGCTGTCCGACGTGCCGCAGATGACGGTATCGCGCGCTTCGGAGGCGCGTCGCTTCACATGGCTGGTCGACGTGTTCTACGACCGGCGCGTCAAGCTCATCATGTCGGCTGCCGTCGAGCCGGAGGCGTTGTACACCGAAGGTCCGCTCGCACACGAGTTCCCTCGCACCGTGTCCAGGCTCACCGAGATGCACTCCGCCGAATTTCTTGCGCTCGAAAGGCGCGTGGTCGACACTGGGCTCACCTGATGACGAAGACCCTCCGCAGACTTCTGCTTGTACTGCTCACGGCCGGTGCCGGTGGGTGCTGGGCACAGACCGTTGCAGCCGATGGAAACGTCGATCTGGCCGCCGAGCGGGCACGCTTGAAGGAGGAGCGCAGCGTGGTGGACCGTCGCGCGAAACAGGAGCAGGTTGCCTGCTATCAGAAGTTCGCGGTCGAAGATTGTCTGCGTGAGAGCCGCCGTCAGCGCCGCACGCTCGACGACGATCTGAAGCGGCAAGAGGCCGCGATCAACGACATCGATCGCAAGCGTCGCGCTGCTGCGCAGCTGGAGCGCCTCGACAAGGCCCCCCCTCGCCCCCAGGACGACCCGGAAAAGCGCCAGCAATCGCAGCAGTCGCAGGAAAATCGAGAGCAGCGCGCCGCGGAGCACGCGCGCACACGTGCCGAGGCGGCGGCGAAGAGCGAAGCGAATCGGCGCGACTTCGAGGCCAAGCAGCGGTCGAATGCCGCAGAACAGGCCAAGGCCGCAAAGATGCGTGCCGAGGCTCCTCAGGAGCGCGAGCGCTACGAGCGAAAGGTGGAACAGGCCGAGGAGCACCGCGTCGCCCGCGAGCGTCGCAACGCTGCCCGCAGCAAGCCGCGTTCAGCGCCTTTGCCCACACCGCCCTGAACCAGACGGGACGCTCAGACGAGCGTGACGGCCGTTTCAGTGGCGGGTTCGGTGGCCGGTAGCGGCTCGACCTTCAGTACCACCAGCGACACGTTGTCGCCCGTACCGCGTGCCCTGCGCCGTGCTTCGGCCAGCAGCATCTCGACGGCAATGCGAGGCGTCTGCGTTGCCAAAACCGCGCCCATCTCCTCGGCACTGAAGTAGTGCCACAAGCCGTCGCTGCACGCGAGCAGCAAGTCGCCAGGTTCGAGCTGGGCAATGAAATGCGTCTCCACAGGTGGTGGCGTGCTCGTCATGCCGAGGCAGCCGAGCAGGATGTTTCCCTGCGGATGCACGTTGGCCTGATCTTCCGTCAGCTCGCCTCGATCGATCAGCACCTGGACGTACGAGTGGTCGCGGGTGCGCTGCACCAGCTGGCCGCGGTGGAAGTGATAGAGGCGCGAGTCACCGGCGTGGATCCAGGTGCAGTCGCCTTTCGGATTCACCAGAAAGGCAGCGAGCGTGCTGTGCGGTTCTTGTTCGCTGGAGAGCGCGGTGAGCTTGATGACGGTGTGCGCTTCGTCCAGCAACTGCTTGAGCAGCGCGCTGGCATCGTCGTGCTCTGGCCGGTAGCGGGCGAACAACTGTCGCGCGGTCATCAGCACCTGGTCCGATGCTTTGCGGCCGCCGCTGCGGCCCCCCATGCCGTCGGCGATGACGCCCAGCACGCACCCCAGTGCACGCGGATGGCTGAGCACCAACACCTGGTCCTGCTGGTAGGGGCGGTCGCCCTTGTGGAGTCCGGTCGCGGCGGTGAGTCGAAAGCCTGGTGTCATGCGCTGATGCGCCGATGGCGCCTTGAGTTGCGTGGCATCGCGACGGCGATGCGAGGACGTATTATCGAGCGAAGCTGCGCGGTCTCGGTGCGGCATGCATCGCCTCCTTGGACTCCAACCTTCACTCCCCCGCCCGCCAGCTGATCGAGCTGCGCATGGCGCATGCCGACCTCGACGACGCCATCGATCGCCTGGGCGGCGTGGTCCCCAGCAACGAGCTGCTGCTGCGCCGGCTCAAGAAGCGCCGTCTGGCGCTGCGCGACCAGATTGCGCGCCTGGAGCGGTCGACGGTGCCGCAAGAGCCGGCCTGATGGTGCGCGAGCCTGGTGCCGACACACCGTTCCCGGAAGATGACGATGACGCGTTGCTGGCCGGTGCGCCTTCGTCGCACGGCCCTGTGACCACGCTCGCGAGCGGCGCTTTGTCCGCAATGGTGAACGAAGCGTTCGCACAAGAGGGTGTACTGTCACGCGCCGCCGAGCAGTTCCGCGAGCGCAGCGGCCAGACCCAGATGGCGTTGGCGGTGGCGCGCACCATCGAGCACGGCGGCGTTCTGGTGGTGGAGGCCGGCACTGGCGTCGGCAAGACCTTCTCGTACCTGGTGCCTGCGCTCCTCAGCGGCGAGCGCGTACTGCTTTCGACCGCCACCAAGACGCTGCAGGACCAGCTCTTCGGTCGCGACCTTCCGCGCCTGCTCGACGCGCTGAATCTGCCGCTGCGCACCGCGTTGCTGAAGGGGCGTGCGAGCTACCTGTGCCTTCACCGCCTCGGCCTGGCGCGGCACGATGCGTCGCTGCCCGAGCGTGGCAGCGTGCGCACGCTGGCCAAGATCGAACAATGGTCGCAGGCCACGCGCACCGGCGACCTCGCCGAGCTCCCCGGGCTGGACGAGCGCTCGCCCCTGATCCCGCTTATCACATCGACGCGCGACAACTGCCTGGGCGCGCAGTGCCCGCAGTTCAAGCCGTGCCATGTGAACCTGGCGCGGCGCGAGGCGCTGGCGGCGGACGTCGTGGTCATCAACCACCACCTGTTCTTCGCCGACCTCGCGGTGCGCGAATCGGGCATGACCGAGTTGCTGCCGTCGGTGCGCGTGGTGGTCTTCGACGAGGCGCATCAGCTCAACGAGACCGGTGTGCAATTCCTTGGCGTGCAGCTCAGCAGCGGGCAGGCGCTCGACTTCGCGCGGGACGTGCTGGCGGCCGGCCTGCAGCATGCGCGGGGCTTGGTCGACTGGACGCAACGCGTGGCCGCGATCGAGCGCGCCGCACGTGAACTTCGGCTCGCGGCCGGCCAGCAATGGCCCGGCAGCAAGCTGCGCTGGGCCGGTGACGCGCCGGAAGGCGTCGCGCCCGCGCCGTGGCAGGACGCGCTCGCCGAATTGCAAGCCGTTGTCGAGGACGCCGCCGAAAGCTTGGCGACCGTGAGCGAAATCTCACCCGACTTCGTGCGTTTGCACGAGCGCGCCGAGCAACTGGCCGACCGGGCCGACAGATTCGTCCAGCCCTGCGCGTCGGGGTCGGTCCGCTGGGTCGACATCGGCACCGAGATTCGGCTGGTCGAGTCGCCGCTGGACATTGCCGAGGCGGTGCGCACGCGCGTCTTGAAGACGGGAAGCACGGACCCGGAAGAGCGCGGGCGGGCCTGGATCTTCACTTCGGCCACGCTGGGCGACGATGCGCGCTTGCGTTGGTTCACCGAGCCCTGCGGCCTGACCGACGCCGAGGTGCTGCGCGTGCAGAGCCCGTTCGACTACGCGCAGCAGGCGGCGCTTTACGTCCCGCGTGCGTTCCCCAAGCCCAACGACCCGGCGCATGGTCTGAAGGTGGCGCAACTCGCAGCACGTGGCGCGGGCGTTCTCGGCGGCCGCACGCTGGTGCTCACCACCACCTTGCGGGCGCTTAGAACCATTGGCGATGAGATGCGCCGCCAGCTCGAGGGGCTGCCGCCGGATCGGCGGCCGGAGCTTCTGGTGCAGGGCGAGCTGCCCAAGCGGGTGCTGATGGACCGTTTTCGCGAAGGTGCGAGTGCCGGGCGCGCGGGCTGCGTGCTCGTGGCATCGGCGTCGTTCTGGGAGGGCTTCGATGCGCCCGGCGATGCGCTGCAGCTGGTGGTGATCGACAAGCTGCCGTTCCCGCCGCCCAACGATCCGCTGGTCGAGGCGCGATCGCAGCGTCTGGAGGCGCAGGGCCGCAACGCGTTCGGCGACTATTCGCTGCCCGAGGCGGCCGTGGCATTGAAGCAGGGAGCAGGGCGCTTGATCCGGCGCGAGTCCGACCGCGGCGTGCTCGTCATCTGCGACACCCGGCTGGTGGCGATGGGATACGGCAAGCGGCTGGTCGCCGCGCTGCCGCCGATGCGTCGGCTCGACGACGAGCCGGACTTCGAGGCCGCGCTGTCAGATCTCGTCAGCTGACCGACTGGTCGAAGCGGCTGGCTTGCGGTGCTACCAGAGCTTCCACCACGGATCGTCCTTGGCGCGGAAACCGCGGGTCAGGTACGCACTTTGCGGATAGTTCGTCGTCAGCACGCGTTTGGCGTCGTCGCGCAGGTCGTTGAGGCCCAAAGCGTCGTACGACTGCACCATGATGTACAGCGCCTCTTCGAGCGCCGGCACCTCGCGGTAGTCGGCAAGCGCCAGCTGTGAGCGATTGATGGCCGCCAGGTAAGCGCCGCGCTGGTAGTAGTAGCGCGCCACGTGCACCTCGTACTGTGCGAGCGAGTTCACCACGTAGTTCATGCGCAGCCGCGCATCGGGGGTGTAGCGCGACTCAGGGAACCGGGTAACGAGTTCCTTGAAGGCCTGGAACGAATCCTTGGCGGCCTTCTGGTCGCGTTCCGACAGGTCTTGGCGCGTCATGAACGCGAACATCCCGAGATCGTCGTTGAAGTTGATGATGCCCTTCAGGTACAGCGCGTAGTCGAGCGCTGGGCTGGCCGGATGCAGCTTGATGAAGCGATCGATGGTGGCGATGGCGGCCGGCTTTTCGCCCGACTTGTATTGCGCGTAAGCCTTCTCCAACTGGGCCTGTTGTGCGAGTGGCGTGCCGGCGGCGCGGCCTTCGAGCTTCTCGTACAGCGGGATGGCTTTGTCGAAGGCGCCAGAGTCGGCCTCGTCCTTGGCCTCGGTATAGATCTTGTTGGGGCTCCAGTTCGCAGTCTGGTCGACCTTGCTCGTCGAGCAGCCGGCCACCAGCACCGCCGCGGCGCCAAGCACCAGCCAGCGCGGGACAACCGATAATTTGTCGCGAAACATCACATGAAGCTTTCTTGAAACAACTGCCCTCGATTATATCGGCCGACCCCTTGGGCCACCCTTCTGCCAGCGCCGACCCCGCCGATGCGGAGGAGGGCGCCGATGTCGGCGAGGGCAGCGAACTGCGCGCCTTCGCCATCGGGCCCGCACAGCACGGCCAGCGGCTCGACCGCGCACTGGCGGTCCTGGTGCCCGAATTCTCCCGCAGCTACCTGCAGCAATTGATCGACGCCGGCGGCGTCGTGCTGCAAGGTCGCGTCGTCACCAAGCCCTCGGCGACGGTGCTGGCGGGCCAGGCCGGGCAGGTCGAACTGCGGCCCACGCCGCAGAGTCAGGCCTTCAAGGCCGAGCCGATGGCGATCCGCGTGGTGCACGAGGACGCGCACCTGCGGGTCATCGACAAGCCGGCAGGGCTCGTGGTGCATCCGGCACCCGGCCATTGGAGCGGCACTTTGCTCAATGGCCTGCTGGCGCTCGATCCGCAGGCCGCGCTGCTGCCGCGCGCGGGCATCGTGCACCGGCTCGACCGCGACACGAGTGGCCTGATGGTCGTGGCCCGCACCCGCGCCACGATGGATGCGCTGGTGCAGTTGATCGCTGCGCGCGATGTCTCGCGGCAGTACCTCGCCATGGGGCACAAGCCGTGGCAGGGCGTGGCATCGAAGCAGGTCGACGCGCCGATCGGACGTGACCCGCGCAACCGCCTGCGCATGGCCGTCGTCGATTTGCAGCGGCACCCTGGCAAGACGGCCCGCACGCTGATCGAGCGGCTTGACGGCACCAACGACGGTTGTGCCGTGCGCTGTACGCTCGAAACCGGCCGGACCCACCAGATTCGGGTGCACATGGCGTCCATCGGTCATCCGCTGGTGGGCGACACGCTGTACGGTGGGGCGCCCGCAGCGGGGCTGGCACGCCAGGCGTTGCACGCCTTTCGGCTGGCTTTCGTGCATCCGCAGACACAGACGCCGATGGTGTTTCACGCGCCGCCGCCCGAGGATCTGGCCTCGGCTTTCCAGGCGTGGGGCCTGGACTACAATCGCGCCTGACGGCCCCAGGGCCGCGCCGGTTTTCCGAGCCGGCCTTGCGTTTCGCCCGCCGCGTGCCGGCAGCGCGCTTCTCCTCACGAGACTCTCATCCACCTGAACGTGCGCCCGTGGCGCCTTTTTCCGGATATCGCGAACCATGAATACGGCGGATGCCAAGCGCATTCTCGAGACCGCCTTGATCTGTTCGACGCAACCTCTCCCGGTGCGCGAACTGCGCGTGCTGTTCGACGACGAACTGGGCGCCGACACCATCAAGTCGCTGTTGATCGAACTGCAGGAAGACTGGACGCAGCGCGGGCTCGAGCTCGTGAGCGTGGGCAGCGGCTGGCGCTTTCAGAGTCGGCCGGAGATGCGCGACCACCTCGACCGCCTGCATCCCGAGAAGCCGCCACGCTACACCCGCGCCGCGCTCGAGACGCTGGCCATCATCGCGTACCGCCAGCCGGTCACCCGCGGTGACATGGAAGACATTCGCGGCGTCACGATCAACTCGCTCATCATCAAGCAGCTCGAGGATCGCAACTGGGTCGAGGTGATCGGCCATCGCGAAACCGTCGGCCGCCCCGCACTCTTCGCCACCACCCGCCAGTTCCTCGACGACCTCGGGCTGGCGTCGCTGGACCAGTTGCCCACGATCGACAGCCCTGCGCAACACAATGCGTTGATCGATGCGCTCACCGATGCAGCCGGACCTGATCAGGCCGCGCTGCCGATGGACGCGCCCGACGAAGCGCTTCCTGCCGACTTCCCGGTCGTTCCGAACCCAGACGCTGCCGCCGACGACGGCCCCGACACACCTGCTGCGCCCCTCGAGAAATCCCCATGAGCTCTTCCGACCCCGATGACGCGGTGCAACGCCCGCTCGATGCCCAACCCGACGACGAAGGCGGGTCTGCGGAACCGTTGAAGCCATCCGAAGGTGTGGTCGAGGCGGCACCGGATGCGCCTCGCAAGCGCAAGCCCCGCAAGCCCAAGGCGCTGCCCGATGCGGCCGTGATCGCGGAGGTCGAGCCGAGCGCCGACGCGGTCGAGGTGGCCTCTGCTTCCGACACGCCTGCCCCCGCCCTTACGCCGCCGCCCGTTGCGCGTGAAGGCGTCGAGACGGCACGTGACGATCAAGCCGACGACGAGGACGACGAAGAGCCGGACGAGGAAGAGGACGAACTCGACCGCGCCAAGCGCCTCGCCGACCGCGAGCGCCGCAACGCACCACCGACCCAGCCCATCCGCTTTGCCGACGTGATCTCCGGTCAGTTCGATGCGGACGAAGAAAGCCCCGAAGTGCCGCCGCTCAAGCGCGTGCTGCTGCCCGAGGCCGATTCGCCCAAGCTGCACAAGGTGCTGGCCCAGGCCGGCCTGGGCTCGCGGCTCGAGATGGAAGCACTGATCCTGCAGGGACGCATTTCGGTCAACAGCGAGCCGGCGCATATTGGCCAGCGCATCCAGTATGGCGACCAGGTCAAGATCAACGGCAAGCCGATCCGCTACCGCATCGACCCTCCGCCGCCGCGCGTCATCGCCTACCACAAGCCGGTGGGCGAGGTCGTGACACACGACGATCCTCAGAACCGTCCGACGGTGTTCCGCAAGCTGCCGCGCCTGCAACAGGGCAAGTGGCAATCGGTGGGGCGGCTCGACCTCAACACCGAAGGCCTGTTGCTCTTCACCAGTTCGGGTGAGTTGGCCAACCAGCTGATGCACCCGCGCTTCGGGCTCGAGCGCGAGTACGCGGTGCGCGTGCTCGGGGCGATCAGCGCGGAAGAGAAGAAGAAGCTGCTCGAAGGCGTCAGGCTCGACGACGGCATGGCCCAGTTCGGCAGCATCGAGGAGGGCGGCGGCGAAGGGTCCAACCATTGGTACCGCGTCACCATCTCCGAAGGCCGCAACCGCGAGGTGCGACGGCTGTTTGAATCGGTTGGGCACGCGGTCAGCCGGCTGATCCGTATCCGCTACGGCGCCATGGTGCTGCCACGCGGGCTCAAGCGCGGCGCCTGGATGGAACTGGACGAGCGCGACATCCGCTCGTTGTTCCAGGCCGCCGGCGGCGGCGCTGCACGTGAGGGGTCAGGAGCGCGCGAGCAGGGTAGCGGTCGCACTGGCCGCGGCAACAACAACCAGAAGCGCCGTGGTGGACGCAATGCCGGCGGACCGCCGCTTCCCAATGCGGGTGGCGCGGGTCCGAATGCCCGCGGTGATCGCGGACGCGGCGGCAACGCCGGTGGACCGCCGCAAGGTCGGCGTAACGCCAATCCAGGCAAGGGCGGTGGCGCAGGCAATGGCCGGCAGGGCGGTGAAGACCGCGCACCCGGCGGCTCGCAACCCGATCCGATGAAGACCTCGCTGGGTTATATCGGTGCGGACAGCTTCTCGCGCCAACGCAAGGAGCAGCGACAGGGTCCCGCAGGGCGCGGCGGCTCGGGTGGCGGGTTCGGCGGGCCAGCTGGCAGCCGCCGTCGCGGGCGCTGAAAACCGGCGCGCGCTGCGGTTTTTCGCGCCCCTCAAGCCGGCCGTAGACGGCTGGCCGGTTAAAATCAGAGGCTTTGTCAAGGCCGCGGACCGAGATACCGGGACCGCGGCAGACCCCTTTTCGACATCAACTGCTCAGGAAGCAACTTCTCCATGGCCATCGAACGCACCCTCTCCATCATCAAGCCCGACGCCGTCGCCAAGAACGTCATCGGCAAGATCGTCTCCCGCTTTGAAGCCGCCGGCCTCAAGATCGCTGCCGCCAAGCTGGTGCACCTGTCGCGCGCCGAAGCCGAACAGTTCTACGCCGTCCACAGCGCGCGTCCGTTCTTCAAGGACCTGGTCGAGTTCATGATCTCCGGCCCGGTGTTCGTGCAAGTGCTCGAAGGCGACAACGCGATCGCCAAGAACCGCGACCTGATGGGCGCGACCGACCCGAAGAAGGCCGATGCCGGCACCATCCGCGCCGACTTCGCCGACAGCATCGACGCCAACGCCGTGCACGGTTCGGACGCGCCGGAAACCGCCGCCAACGAAATCTCGTTCTTCTTCGCCGGCCTCAACGTCTACGCACGCTGAGTCCGCAGCCGGCCGATTCCATGACGACCGTCAACCTGCTCGAGTTCGATCTGGAGGGGTTGGCCGCGTTCTGCGAGAAGCTGGGTGAAAAACGTTTCCGCGCAACGCAGCTCTTTCGCTGGATCCACCAGCGGGGCGCGAGCGATTTCGCGCAAATGACCGATCTGGCCAAGTCGCTGCGCGAAAAGCTGGCGACCACGGCCCGGGTCGAGGCGCTGCCGATCTTGACGCAGCACGAATCCAAGGACGGCACCATCAAGTGGCTGTTCGACGTCGGCGACGGCAATGCCGTCGAGGCGGTATTCATTCCCGAAGGCGACCGCGGCACGCTGTGCGTGTCGTCCCAGGCCGGCTGTGCCGTCGGTTGCCGTTTCTGTTCGACCGGCCACCAGGGCTTCAGTCGCAACCTGCGCACCGGCGAGATCACGGCCCAGCTCTGGTTTGCCGAGCACTTCCTGCGCAAGCACCTGAAGCGCGACGACCGCGTCATCTCGAACGTCGTGATGATGGGCATGGGCGAGCCGCTGCAGAACTACACGGCGCTGGTGCCATCGCTTCGCACCATGCTCGACGACAACGCCTACGGGCTGTCGCGCCGTCGCGTGACGGTATCGACGTCGGGCGTGGTCCCGATGATCGACCGGCTCGGTGCCGATTGCCCGGTGGCGCTCGCCGTGTCGCTGCACGCGCCCAATGACGCCCTGCGCGACGACCTGGTGCCGCTCAACCGCAAGTATCCGATCGCCGAGCTGCTCGAGGCCTGCGAGCGCTACCTGGCGCATGCGCCGCGCGACTTCATCACCTTCGAGTACTGCATGCTCGACGGCGTGAACGACCAGCCCGAACACGCGCTGCAGCTGCTGGAACTGGTGCGCAGCACGGGCATCTCGTGCAAGTTCAATCTGATTCCGTTCAACCCGTTCCCGGCCTCTGGGCTGCTGCGCTCGCCCCAGCCGCGCGTGCTGGCGTTCGCCAAGACGCTGAGCGATGCGGGCATCGTGACGACCGTGCGCAAGACGCGTGGCGACGACATCGACGCGGCGTGTGGCCAATTGGCCGGCGACGTCAAGGACCGCACCCACGCCGCCGAGCGAATGGCGCAGCGACGCACCGTCGTTCTGCACCCCGTCCGTTCGACGGCGCCCCAGGAGCATTGAAGCGATGAGCATGGTCTTCCAGATTCCGGCGCGGGGGTTGTTTCAGGGTCTGTTCGTCGCCGGCTTGGCGGTGCTGCTCGCCGGCTGCGCCAACACCGGGGCCAAGGGAAATTCGGGGCCCGTCGCCAGCACGGCCGGCAACGGTGCAGACATCGTGACCGCCTCTGACGAGCCCAACGGCCGCCGCCGCGCGCGCCTGCGGCTCGAACTCGCCATCGGCTATTTCGAAGCGGGGCAGACCACCGTGGCCCTCGACGAGATCAAGCAGTCGCTGTCGGCCGATCCCACGTTCGCCGACGCTTTCAATCTGCGCGGCCTGGTCTACATGCGGCTCGACGATGCCGGCTTGGCCGAAGACAGCTTTCGGCGTGCCATTGCGCTCAATCCGCGCGAGCCCAACACGCTGCACAACTACGGCTGGCTGTTGTGCCAACAGAGCCGCTATGGCGATGCCGCCCAGCAGTTCAGTGCCGCCTTGGCGGTGCCGGCCTACACGGAGCGCGCCAAGACGCTCATGACGCAGGGCCTCTGCCAGATGCGCGCGGGGCAGCCGGTCGAGGCAGAGCGCTCTTTGCTGCAGGCTTATGAGATCGATGCCGGCAATCCGATGATCGGTTTCAATCTGGCATCGCTGCTCGCGCAACGCCAGGATTGGCAACGTGCGCAGTTCTATGTGCGCCGCGTGAACAACAGCCCGTCGGCGAACGCCGAAACGCTGTGGCTGGGTGTGAAGATCGAGCGCCGGTTGGGGAGCCGTGAGGCCATGGCGCAGCTGGGTGGTCAATTGCAACGCCGCTTTCCCCAGTCGCGGGAGGCGATCGCGTACGAACGCGGGAATTTCGATGATTGAACGGGCGAGTGAATTCGGCAGCTCCCAAGCCAACCCGCTGATCCCCAGCGACAGCACCGACAAGACAGCGGGCGACCTGCTGCGCGAGGCGCGCGAGGCGCACGGCCTGCACATCGACATGGTGGCCGCGGCGTTGAAGGTGCCGACGCGCAAGCTTCAGGCGCTGGAGGACGACGACATCGAGGCGCTCCCTGACCCGGTCTTCGCGCGGGCCTTGGCTGCCAGCGTGTGTCGCGCGCTGCGCGTGGACCCGGCACCGGTGCTGGCCAAGCTGCCGGGCGCGTTGCGTCCGGGGCTCGCCGACGCCGACCGCAGCATCAGCAGCAGCTTTCGTTCGAACGCACCGCGCAGTCGGGTCGGCAACGGCACTGGCCTGCCATCACGCGCAGTGCTGGTCGCCGTGGGCCTTCTCCTCGCCGGCGCCGCTGCGTTGTTCTGGCTGCCGACCGGCGCCTTCGAGCGGCTTGGCAACTGGGCAGCGGCGCTGACGAACCGGGAGGCGGCCAGTGCCGAGGAAGCACCGCCAGCCGCGGCAGGTGTGGTGATCGAGCCCTCGGCAACGGTGGCGCCGCCGGCCGAGCCGGCGCCGTCGCCGACGGCGCCCACCGCGGCGCCCGACGCCGCTGCGGCAATCAATGCGTCGAGCGCCGAAACGCTGACCTTCGTAGTGCGCGCGGATTCCTGGATCACCGTCAACGACGCCGCGGGCAAGCCGCTGCTGCGGCGTACCGTGCGTGCGGGCGAGACAGCCGCTGTCAGTGGTGCCTTGCCGCTGTCCGTCGTGGTCGGCCGCTCGGCCGGCGTTGACGTCCAGGTGCGCGGCAAGGCTTTCGATCTGACGCCGCTGGCACGCACCGGTGGCGTCGCCCGTTTCGAGGTCAAGCCATGAACGACTCGCCTTTGATACTTCCTGCCGGTGCTCTCGGCTGTCTGCCTGTGGAGCCGGCTGCGCCCGCGGCGCGCCGATCGCGCCAGGCCAGCGTGGTCTGGGGGCCGCGCGTGGTGACGGTGGGTGGCGACGCGCCGGTGCGGGTGCAGTCGATGACCAACACCGACACGGTCGATGCCATCGGCACCGCCATCCAGGTCAAGGAATTGGCGATTGCCGGTTCGGAAATGGTGCGCATCACGGTCAACACGCCCGAGGCCGCGGCCCAGGTGCCCTACATCCGAGAGCAGCTCGATCGCATGGGCATCGACGTGCCGCTGATCGGCGACTTCCACTACAACGGGCACCGGTTGCTGACCGACTACCCGGCTTGCGCCGAGGCACTCAGCAAGTACCGCATCAATCCCGGCAACGTGGGCAAGGGCGACAAGAAGGACAAGCAGTTCGGCCAGATGATCGAGGCCGCGATGCGCTGGAACAAGCCGGTGCGCATCGGCGTGAACTGGGGCAGCCTCGACCAGGAGCTGCTGGCGCACCTGATGGACGTGAACAGCCAGCGTGCTACGCCGTGGCAAGCCAAGTCGGTGATGTACGAGGCGTTGATCACCTCTGCCATCGACTCCGCCAAGCTGGCCGAATCGATGGGCATGAACGGCGACCAGATCATCCTGAGCTGCAAGGTGAGCGGCGTGCAGGATCTGATCTCGGTCTACCGCGAACTCGCCAAGCGCTGCAGCTACCCGCTGCACCTGGGCCTGACCGAAGCCGGCATGGGCACCAAGGGCACGGTGGCTTCGGCGACGGCATTGTCGATCCTGCTGCAGGAGGGCATCGGCGACACCATCCGCGTGTCGCTCACGCCGCAGCCGGGCGAGTCGCGCACGCAGGAGGTGGTGATCGCCAACGAGATCCTGCAGGCGCTCGGCCTGCGCGTCTTCGTGCCCAGCGTCACGGCCTGCCCGGGCTGTGGCCGCACCACCAGCACGACCTTCCAGGAACTGGCCAAGACCATCGACGACTACCTGCGCCAGCAGATGCCGGTGTGGCGCAAGAAGTACCCCGGCGTCGAGAACCTCAAGGTGGCCGTGATGGGCTGCATCGTCAATGGCCCGGGCGAGAGCAAGCATGCCGACATCGGCATCAGTCTTCCGGGCACCGGTGAAGCGCCGGCGGCGCCGGTGTTCATCGACGGGGAGAAGGCGCTCACGCTGCGCGGCGACAACATCGCCAATGAATTCCATCAGCTGGTCGAGACCTACATCGACAAGCGTTTCGGCAGCCAGCGCGCCGCCGAGATCGTCTGAAACTTTTCTCCTGAGCCATGGCCGATAAATTGAATGCCGTCAAAGGCATGAACGACATCCTGCCGCCCGAATCGGCGCGCTGGGAAGCGCTCGAGCAGACCGTGCGCGATCTGATGGGCCGCTACGCTTACCGCAACATTCGCACACCCATCGTCGAGCCCACCGCGCTGTTCGTGCGCGGCACCGGCCAGACCACGGACATCGTCGAGAAGGAGATGTACTCCTTCGAAGATCGGCTCAATGGCGAGCAGCTCACACTGCGACCCGAGAACACGCCCGGCGTGGCCCGTGCTGCCATCGAGCACAACCTCACCTACGACGGCGGCAAGCGGCTCTGGTACACCGGCCCGATGTTCAGGCACGAACGGCCGCAGCGCGGGCGCTATCGGCAGTTCTATCAGCTCGGTGCCGAGGCGCTGGGCTTCTCGGGCCCGGAGGTCGATGCCGAATTGATGCTGCTGGCGCACCAGCTGTTCCAGACGCTCGGGCTGCGCAACATCCGCGTCGAGCTCAACAGCCTCGGCGTGCCGTCCGAGCGGCAGGCGCATCGCGCCGCACTCATCGCCCACTTTCAGCAGAACGCGGACCAGCTCGACGCCGATGCACAGCGCCGCCTCGAGACCAATCCGCTGCGTATTCTCGATACCAAGAACCCCGCGATGCAGCCGCTGGTCGAGGCCGCGCCGCGGCTGCTCGACTACCTGGGAGATGCGTCGCGCAGGCACCTTGAAACCGTGCAATCGCTGCTCACGGCCTGCGGCGTGACCTGGACAGTCAACCCGCGCCTGGTTCGCGGCCTCGACTACTACAGCCACACGGTGTTCGAATTCATCACCTCCGAACTCGGGGCGCAGGGCACGCTGTGCGGCGGTGGCCGCTACGACGGCCTCTTCGAGGTGCTGGGCGGCAAGCCGACGCCGGCCGTCGGGTGGGGCATGGGCCTCGAGCGGGTGCTCGAACTGCTCAAGGAGCAGGCCGGTGCGAGCGCAGTGCCGGTGCCGGACGCTTACGCGGTCATTCCCGACGCGGCAGCGTTGGCGCGCGCGATGCCGGTGCTTCAGCAACTCCGCGCAGCCGGTGTCGGCGTGCAGATGCATGCGGGCGCGGCAGACGGTTTCGGCAGCTTCAAGTCGCAATTCAAGAAGGCCGACGCCAGCGGCGCGGCTTATGCGCTGGTGTTCGGCGGCGACGAGCTCGCCCGCGGCGAGCTCACCGTGAAAGCGCTCCGCGACGGCGGCGGCGCCCAGACGACCCGCCCACTCGATGCCGTGACCGCGTGGGCCGCCACCCTACAATCGTCGGCTCCCAAGGAGACGCCGGGCTCGTCCCGCGCCTCCTTGCTCCCCTCGGACCATGGGCTCGGCGTGCCGAGCTCCGCACCCGATCAATCCAACTGACAGCGCATGGCAACCCATCTCGATCTCGAAGAACAGGAACAGCTCGACCAGCTCAAGCATTTCTGGAACACCTACGGCACGCTGATCACCTGGATCGTGCTGCTCGCTGCCGGCGCTTTCATGGCCTGGAATGGCTGGAACTACTTTCAACGCAACAAGGCGGCCCAGGCTTCGGCGCTCTATGACGAGGTCGAGCGCAGTGCCCAGGCAGGCGACGCGGAACGCATCGAGCGTGCGCTCGGCGAGATGAAGAACCGTTTCGCCGGCACCGTCTATGCGCAACAGGCGGGACTGCTCGCAGCGAAGACGCTCAACGAAAAAGCCAAGCCGGACGCTTCGCGCGCCGCGCTGCAGTGGGTGGCCGAGAACGCCGTCGACCCTGGCTACAAGGCCATTGCCCGGCTGCGGCTGTCCGCCGAGCTGCTCCAGACCAAAGCCTACGACGAAGCGCTCAAGCAACTCGATGCTTCCGTGCCCAAGGAGTTCGAGCCGTTGGTGGCCGACCGCAAGGGCGACATCCTGCTGGCGCAGGGCAAGCGCGACGAAGCCAAGGCCGAGTACCAAAAAGCCTGGGCGGCCTTCGATGTGCAAAACGACTATCGCCGGTTGGTCGAGATCAAGCTCAACGCCGTGGGCGTGGACCCTAAAACCCTGACGAACGCTTCGACGGCGGGCGGCAAAACTGCTCAGTGATCGCACCATGAATCTTCATCGCCTTGTGTCTGCCAAGCCGGTTCTTCACGCTGTCGCCGCGACGTTCGTGATCGCCGCGCTCGCCGCCTGTTCGGGAACGGCCAAGCCCAAGCCCGCCGAACTGGCCGCCAACCCTGCGCTGTTCGGCGTGCGGCAAGCCTGGACGGTGCGCGTTCCAAAGACCGATTTCGCGCTTCAGACCAACGTCAGCGGCGACACCGTCACGGTGGCCGGTGCCGACGGCACGGTGGTCGCGATCGATTCGCGGTCCGGCCAGGAAAACTGGCGCGCCAATGTGGGCACGCCGTTGACCGCGGGTGTCGGCAGCGACGGCGCAGTGGCTGCTGTCATCACGCAAGACAACGAACTCGTGGCGCTGCAGGCTGGCAAGGTGCTGTGGCGACAACGCCTGACGGCGCAGGCCTTCACCGCGCCGCTGGTCGCGGGCCGCCGTGTGTTCGTGCAAACGGCCGACCGCACTGTCAGCGCCTGGGACGGCCAGACCGGCCGTCGCTTGTGGGCGCAGCAGCGCACTGCCGAAAACCTGGTGCTGCGCAAGCCTGGCGTGCTGATGGCTGTGGGCGACACGCTGATCACGGGCATCGGAGGACGGCTCGCAGGACTGAACCCGGCCAACGGTTCATCACGCTGGGAATCGCCGATCGCGGCGCCACGTGGCACCAACGATGTCGAGCGCCTGGTCGACCTGACCGGCAGCGTGAGCCGCGTGGGCGACAACGTTTGCGCCCGTGCCTACTACGCCAATGTCGGCTGCGTCGACGCAACGCGTGGAACGTTGCTCTGGACCAAGCCAGCCTCCGGCGCCGAAGGCGTGAGCGGCGACGACCGCTTTGTCTACGGCACCGAATCGAACGGCAGTGTGGTCGCCTGGCGTCGCGCCGACGGCGAGCGCGCCTGGTCGTCCGACCTGCTCAAGTACCGCGCGCTCACCGCGCCGCTGGCGGTCGGTCGCTCGCTCGTGATCGGCGACGAGAGCGGCCTGCTGCTGCTCGTCTCGCGCGAAGACGGCTCGCTGCTCAACCGCCTCACGCCCGATGGGTCCGCCATCGTCACCGCGCCGGTTCTCGCCGGCAACACGGTCGTGGTCGTCACCCGCAATGGCGGCGTGTTCGGCTATCGCCCGGAATAATCCATTGAAAGCTCGGCCATGAAACCGGTCATCGCTCTGGTCGGGCGTCCCAACGTCGGCAAGTCCACCCTTTTCAATCGGCTCACGCAGACGCGAGACGCCATCGTGGCGGATTTCGCCGGCCTGACGCGCGATCGCCATTACGGCAACGGTCGCCAGGGTCGACACGAGTTCATCGTCATCGATACCGGCGGTTTCGAGCCGGACGCGGGCAGCGGCATCTTCAAGGAGATGGCCAAGCAAACGCGCCAGGCCGTGGCCGAGGCCGATGTCGTGGTGTTCGTGGTCGACGCACGAGAAGGCCTGTCGGCGCAAGACCATGAAATCGCCAACGAACTTCGCCGGCTCGGCAAGCCCTGCGTGCTGGTGGCGAACAAGGCCGAAGGCATGCACGACGGCACCAAGCTGGTCGATTTCTACGAGCTGGGGCTGGGCGACGTGCACGGCGTTTCGGCGGCGCACGGGCAGGGCATCCGCGACCTGGTCGAACTGGCGCTCGAACCGCTCAACCTGCCGGAGCCGGAAGACGACGTCGAGGACGACGGCGAGGCCAAACCGATCAAGCTGGCGGTGGCGGGGCGGCCCAATGTGGGCAAGTCGACCCTGATCAACACCTGGCTTGGCGAAGAGCGGCTCGTCGCGTTCGACTTGCCGGGTACGACGCGTGATGCCATCACCGTGCCTTTCGAGCGCAACGGCCAGCACTTCGAACTGATCGACACCGCCGGCCTGCGGCGCAAGGGCAAGGTCTTCGAGGCGATCGAGAAGTTCTCGGTGGTCAAGACGCTGCAGGCGATCGAGTCGGCCAACGTGGTGCTGCTGTTGCTTGACGCGACCCAGGGCGTGACCGACCAGGACGCTCACATCGCCGGCTACATCCTCGAGAGCGGCAGGGCGGTGGTCATCGCCATCAACAAATGGGACGCGGTCGACAGCTACCAGCGCGAGCAGATCCAGCGACAGATCGAGACGCGGCTGCCGTTCCTCAAGTTCGCATCACTGCATTTCATCTCGGCGATCAAGCGGCAGGGTCTCGGGCCAGTGTGGCAGGCGATTGCGCAGGCGCACAAGTCAGCCACCCGCAAGATGTCCACGCCGGTGCTCACGCGGCTTTTGCTGGAAGCGGTGCAGTTCCAGTCACCACAACGCGCCGGTATGTTCCGACCCAAGCTGCGCTATGCACACCAAGGCGGCATGAATCCACCGGTGATCGTGATTCACGGGAATTCGTTGGAACACGTGACGGAGTCGTACAAGCGCTTTCTAGAAGGCCGGTTCCGGAAGGAATTCGACCTTGTCGGAACGCCGATGCGCATTGAATTCAAAACATCGTCCAATCCGTACGCCGACAAGGAAAAGCGCTGAGCCCGTTGGCCGCAGTGGCGCCCTTGCGTGGCGAAGCGCGCGGGTGAGCCTCCGCCTGAGCCAAAGTTCCGTCTTTAAAGTGCCGTTATTTTTCCGGGGCCTTCAGGCTGAAACCGGCTTGGCGGAAACCCTGTGTTAAGGTTCCCTTTCCTATAACTCTTCCTTGAACACGGAGAATATCGTGAGCAACAAAGGGCAACTTTTGCAAGACCCGTTCCTGAACACTTTGCGTCGGGAGCACGTGCCGGTTTCCATTTATTTGGTCAACGGCATCAAGCTTCAGGGTCAGATCGAGTCTTTCGATCAATATGTCGTGCTGCTGCGGAACACTGTGACGCAGATGGTCTACAAGCACGCCATTTCCACCATCGTGCCCGGGCGCGCGGTCAACTTCTCGGCTGCCGAGAACGACGACGCTGCCGCTTGACCAGCACCTCGCGCGGCGGGCACCGTCCGCCGCGCTTTTTCGCGCAACGCGCTACTCCGTTTGTCTGAAGAAATTCCCCGCCAGGATGGCGCCGTCGTCTTGGTCGGCGTCGACTTCGGGTTGCCTCATTTCGATGCTGAACTCGAAGAACTCGGCCTGCTTGCGCAGACCGCCGGGCTCACGCCAGCCGCACGCCTTGTTTGCAAGCGCAAAGCGCCCGACGCAGCGCTTTTCGTCGGCAGCGGCAAAGCCGACGAAATCCGAGAACTCGCCGAGATGCATCGCGCCAGCGAAGTCATCTTCGATCAATCGCTCAGCCCAGCACAACAACGCAATCTCGAGCGCACGCTCGGCATCGCGGTGTACGACCGCACCTTTCTGATCCTGGAGATCTTCGCGCAACGTGCGCGGTCTCACGAAGGCAAGCTGCAGGTCGAGTTGGCACGGCTCCAATATCTGAGCACCCGGCTTGTGCGCCGCTGGTCGCACCTGGAGCGCCAGACCGGCGGCGCCGGCGTGCGCGGCGGCCCCGGTGAAAAGCAGATCGAGCTCGATCGTCGGATGATCGACGAGTCGATCAAGCGCACACGGGAGCGTCTGGCCAAGGTGCAGAAGCAGCGCAACACGCAGCGGCGCCAACGCGAGCGCCGGGATACCTTCAACATCTCGCTCGTCGGCTACACCAATGCCGGCAAGTCCTCGATCTTCAACGCAATGGTCAAGGCGCGCGCTTATGCGGCCGACCAGCTGTTCGCCACGCTCGACACCACCACGCGCCATCTCTACCTGGGCGATGCGCGTCGGCAGGTGTCCATCTCCGACACCGTGGGCTTCATCCGTGATCTGCCCCACGGCCTCGTGGACGCCTTCAAGGCGACGCTGCAAGAGGCGGTCGATGCCGACCTGTTGCTGCATGTGGTGGATGCTTCGAACCCGCATCATCCTGAGCAGATGGCCGAAGTACAGCGGGTGCTTCGAGAGATCGGCGCCGGCGACGTGCCGCAACTGTTGGTGTTCAACAAGCTCGACGCCCTTGAAAGCGCGCAGCAGCCCCTCCATCTGCAGGACGAGATCGAAGTCGACGGCTTGCAGGTTCCCCGAATTTTCGTGAGTGCACACAGTGGCGCGGGCCTGCCGGCGCTGCGCAGCGAACTCGCGCGCCGATCGGGATCGGTGGTCGACGGCATGCCCTTGGATGCCGGGGCTGAATTGCACGACACGCCCGGCTGATTGGGCACAATCCCCTCACTGACGAGAGAAGCGAATCGAATGAATGCAAAGCCAGTGTGGAGACGTTTTCAGGGCATGTTCAACCTGAACGACGGTCGTTGGGGACGGGGCGACGAGCCTGCGTCCAATGGGGAGCGCCCGCCCGCCGGGCGGCCTGACGCCGACCCGCCGCCCCCGGGCAACAACAGCAACCGCCCTCGCGGTCAAGGCCCTAACCAGGGCCCGCCGGATCTCGACGAACTCTGGCGAGATTTCAACCGCAAGCTCGGCGGCCTCTTCGGTGGCAAGGGCGGCGGCAATCGGCCGCCCGGCAGCAATGGAGGAAGCGGCGGAGGCAACGGCTTCAAGCCCGACATGAAGAATGCGGGCTATGGGATCGGCTTGATCGCTGCTGTTGCCGTGCTGATCTGGCTGGGCACTGGCTTCTTCATCGTGAACGAAGGCCAGCAGGCTGTCATCACGCAGTTCGGCCGCTACAAGACGACCGTGGGCGCAGGCTTCAACTGGCGCCTTCCGTATCCGATCCAGCGTCACGAGTTGGTCGTGGTCACCCAGATCCGCTCTACCGACGTGGGCCGCGACAGCATCGTGCGCTCTACCGGTCTGCGCGAGTCGGCCATGCTGACCGAGGACGAGAACATTGTCGAAATCAAATTCGCCGTGCAGTACCGCCTGAGTGACGCGCGTGCTTATCTGTACGAGAGCAAGGCACCGACCGATACCGTGGTGCAGGTGGCAGAAACCGCCGTGCGCGAGGTCGTCGGCAAGATGAAAATGGATGCGGCGCTCGCTGAGGAGCGCGACCAGATCGCTCCGCGCGTGCGCACGCTCATGCAGACCATCCTCGACCGCTACAAGGTCGGTGTCGAAGTCGTCAACATCAACTTGCAGCAGGGCGGCGTGCGTCCACCCGAGCAGGTGCAGGCGGCCTTCGACGACGTGCTGAAGGCCGGTCAGGAACGAGAGCGCGCCAAGAACGAGGCGCAGGCGTATGCCAACGACGTGGTGCCGCGCGCCACGGGTACGGCGTCGCGGCTGAAGGAAGAGTCCGAGGCTTACAAGGCGCGTATCGTGGCCCAGGCGCAAGGTGATGCCGGCCGTTTCGCCGCTGTTCTGGCCGAATACCAGAAGGCACCGCAGGTGACGCGCGACCGCATGTACACCGACGCGATGCAGCAGATCTATACCAACACTACCAAGGTGCTGGTCGACTCCAAGTCGGGTTCCAACCTGCTCTACCTGCCGCTCGACAAGTTGATGCAGATGACCGGCAACAACGCCGCCGGTGCACCGGTCGACGGTGCCAGCCCCAGTGTGGCCGGGACCGCGCCGACCCAGTCTTCCGTGATTCCGGTGGCGCCCGCCGCTGGCGACACCCGTGCACGCGACGGCCGTTCGCGGGACCGCGACGCGCGCTGAGGGACAAGAACATGAACAGAATCGGATTCATCGCATCGACGATCCTGGTGGCGCTCGCGCTGCTGAGCTCGACGCTTTTCGTGGTCGACCAGCGTCAGTTCGGCGTGGTCTACCAACTCGGGCAGATCAAGAACGTGATCACCGAGCCTGGCCTCAACTTCAAGATGCCGCCGCCGTTCCAGAACGTGTCGTACATCGACAAGCGCCTGCTCACACTGTCGAGCCTGGAAGCCGAGCCCATGCTCACGGCGGAGAAGCAGCGTGTGGTGATCGACTGGTACGTGCGTTGGCGCGTGACGAACCCATCGGAGTACATCCGCAATGTCGGGCTCGACGAGAACGCCGGTGCCGTGCAGCTCAACCGCGTGGTACGAAACGCTTTTCAGGAAAACGTCAACAAGCGCACCGTCCGCGATTTGATCTCCGTGCGCCGCGAGGCTCTGATGGCCGACGTGCAGCGCGAAGTCCTGGCGGTGGTCAAGGGCGCCAAGCCATGGGGCGTGGACATCGTCGACGTGCGGATCACCCGTGTCGATTACGTCGAAGCCATCACCGAGTCGGTCTACCGTCGCATGGAAGCGGAGCGGAAGCGCGTGGCCAACGAGCTGCGTTCAACCGGCTTCGCCGAAGGCGAGAAGATTCGCGCCGATGCCGATCGTCAACGTGAAGTGACGGTTGCCAATGCCTACCGCGATGCCCAGAAGATCAAGGGTGAGGGCGATGCTCTGGCTGCAGCGTCGTACAGCGAAGCCTTCGGCCGTGACCCGCAGTTCGCCCAGTTCTATCGCAGCCTCGACGCATACAAGCAAAGCTTCAACAAGAAAAGTGACGTGCTGGTGGTCGATCCGGCATCGTCGGATTTCTTCAAGGCTCTTCGCAGTTCGGGCAGCCCAGGCAATCCGGGCAACAGCACGCGCTGAGGAAGGCGAGGGTTTTTGAGCGCCGACGCGCTTTGGAGCGCACTGGCGATCGTGCTGGTGATCGAGGGGCTCCTGCCTTTCGTTTCGCCGGGCGGCTGGCGGCGGGGTTTCGGCCAGCTGATGCAGTTGCGTGACGGGCAACTGCGTTTCTACGGTCTCTGCAGCATCGCGCTGGGACTGCTTCTTCTTTGGCTTCTCGCCTGAGTGTCTGACCTCTGGGTACGGCGCGCGCCGACCGCCGCGCCGGCCACGCCCGGGCCGGTAGAATCCCGGTTTAACCACGCCTCCGCTCTCCATGTCCGCCTGGGTTCTCCCGGATCACATTGCCGATGTGCTGCCTTCCGAGGCGCGCCACATCGAAGAACTTCGACGCGAACTGCTCGACACCGCTCGTGGCTACGGCTACGAGCTGGTGATGCCGCCGCTGCTCGAGCACCTGGAGTCGCTGCTGTCGGGCACCGGCGAGGCGCTCGACCTGCAAACCTTCAAATTGGTGGATCAGCTTTCGGGCCGCACGATGGGTCTGCGCGCGGACACCACGCCGCAGGTCGCGCGCATCGATGCGCACCTGCTCAATCGGCAGGGTGTTGCGCGACTCTGCTATTGCGGTCCCGTGGTGCACACCCGTCCCGACCGCCCTCATGCCACGCGTGAGCCGCTGCAGTTCGGCGCCGAGATCTACGGCCATGCCGGACTCGAAGCCGACACCGAAACCCTGCTGTTGGCTCTCGACTCACTGCGGTCGGCGGGGTTGCGACAGGGCGTGATCGTCGATATGGCCGATGCGCGCATCGTTCGCTCGCTGTTCGCCGGTGTGCCGGTCGATGCCGCCGTGCTCGGCCGGGTGCACACGGCGTTGGCTACCAAGGACGCGAGCGCTTTGCGCGCGCTCACGCGCGACTTTCCCGCAGCGTCGCGCGAGGGTTTGCTGGCGTTGGTGCAGCTCTATGGCGACGCCTCGGTGCTCGACGAGGCGGCCAAGGTGCTGCCGGCGAGCGCCGCCGTGCGCGATGCGTTGTCCGACCTGAGGCAGCTCGCGTCGCGTCTGGACGGCGCCAAGGTCAGCTTCGATCTGTCGGACCTGCGCGGCTATGCCTATTACAGCGGCATGCGCTTCGGGATCTACGTCGACGGCGTTTCCGACGCGCTGGTGCGTGGCGGCCGCTACGACGAGGTAGGAGCCGTTTTCGGGCGCAACCGTCCGGCGGTCGGCTTCAGCGTCGACTTGCGAGAGCTGGTCGGCGTGGTGCCAACCCGACCGCTGCGTGCGGCCATTCGCGCGCCGTGGGGCGAGGCAGCGGGGCTGCATGCGGCCATCGCTGCGCTGCGCGGGCGCGGCGAGACCGTGGTTCGGGTGCTGCCGGGCCACGACAGTGAAATCGACGAGTTCCATTGCGACCGCGAGCTCGTCGAGCACGCCGGTCAATGGAATGTGCAAGCCATCTGAATCTTGAGAGTGAATCACCATGAGCATCACCACCGGTAGAAACGTGGTTGTCGTCGGCACCCAGTGGGGCGACGAGGGCAAGGGCAAGCTGGTCGACTGGCTGACCGAGAGCGCGCAAGGCGTGGTCCGGTTCCAGGGCGGCCACAACGCGGGCCACACGCTGGTCATCAACGGCGTGAAGACGGCCCTGCACCTGATCCCCAGCGGCATCATGCGGCCGGGCGTCAAGTGCTACATCGGCAACGGCGTGGTGCTGTCCGCAGCCAAGCTGTTCGAGGAAATCGAAGGCTTGGAGAAGGCCGGCGTCGAAGTGCGCTCGCGCCTGCGCATCAGTGAGGCATGCCCGCTGATTCTTCCGTTCCACGCCGCGCTGGACATCGCCCGCGAGAACTACCGCGAGAAGGGCGGCAGCGAGAAGATCGGGACGACGGGACGCGGCATCGGCCCGGCCTACGAAGACAAGATCGCCCGCCGCGCATTGCGTGTGCAAGACTTGAAGCATCCCCAGCGGTTCGCCGACAAGCTGCGCGTGCTGCTCGACCTGCACAACCATGTGCTGACGCAGGTGCTGGGCGCGCCCGCGATCGATTTCGACGCCGTTTACGACGAGGCGATGGTCCACGCCGAGCTGCTGAAGCCGATGATGGCCGACGTGTCGCGTGAACTGAACGACGCCCACAAGGCGGGTGCCAACCTGCTGTTCGAAGGCGCCCAGGGCACCCTGCTCGATGTCGATCACGGCACCTACCCGTATGTCACTTCCAGCAACTGCGTGGCCGGCAACGCCGCCGCGGGTTCGGGCGTCGGTCCGGGGATGCTGCACTACATCCTCGGCATCACCAAGGCCTACTGCACGCGCGTCGGCGGCGGCCCGTTCCCGACCGAGCTCGACTGGGAAAAGCCCGGCACGCCGGGTTACCACATGAGCACCATCGGCGCCGAAAAGGGCGTCACCACCGGCCGTAGCCGCCGTTGCGGCTGGTTCGACGCCGCATTGCTCAAGCGCTCGGCGCAGGTCAACGGCCTGTCGGGACTGTGCATCACCAAGCTCGACGTGCTGGATGGCCTCGAGACCCTGGAACTGTGCACCGGCTACGAGATGGACGGCGAACACACGGACATCCTGCCGATGGGTGCCGACGAGATCGAGCGCTGCACGCCGGTCTATGAAACGCTCGAAGGCTGGACCGAGAGCACCGTGGGCGTCACGCAATACGACAAACTGCCTGTCAACGCGCGGCTGTACCTGCAGCGCATCGAGCAGGTGACGGGCGTTCCGATCCATATGGTGTCGACCAGCCCCGATCGCGATCACACGATCATGATGCGTCATCCCTACCTTGCCGACTGAAGAGGAACCACGACCATGTTGACCGAAGACGGCAAGCATCTCTACGTCAGCTACGACGAGTACCACAACCTGATCGAGAAACTCGCGATCAAGGTCCACCAGTCGGGCTGGGAGTTCGACACCATCCTGTGTCTCGCGCGCGGCGGCATGCGGCCGGGCGACGTGCTCTCGCGCATCTTCGACAAGCCGCTGGCGATCATGTCGACCAGCTCGTACCGTGCCGACGCCGGCACCGTGCAAGGGCATCTCGACATCGCGCGCTACATCACCACACCCAAGGGCGAGATCGCCGGCAAGGTGCTGCTGGTCGACGACCTGGCCGACTCGGGCCATACCTTGCATGCGGTGGTCGACATGCTTCGCACCAAGTATTCGCCGATCACCGAGCTGCGCAGCGCGGTGCTGTGGACCAAGGCGCTCTCGACGTTCACGCCCGACTACTCGGTCGAGTTCCTGGCGACCAACCCGTGGATTCATCAGCCCTTCGAGAGCTACGACAGCATGGGCGCGGAGAAGCTGTTGAAGAAGTGGTCGGTCTGATCCGAACGGCTTCGAGGGGCACAGTGGGACGTCGATGCTCTAGCATCGCGGCATGCCAAAGCCCATCACCGACCTGATCCACCACCCCTATCAACCACCGGCGAAGTTTGCCGCTCCCCAGCCTGGCGTCTTCAAGGCGTCGACGGTGTTCTTCGCCGATGTTGCCGCCATGCGCGCGCGCGACTGGAAGACCAAGGCGGGCTATACCTACGGCCTGCACGGCACACCCACCACCTTCACGCTGGAAGCGCGGCTCGCAGCGCTCGAAGGCGCGACCGATTGCCTGCTGGTGCCCAGCGGCCTCGCGGCCATCTCGCTGGTGGCCTTCGCGCTGCTCAAGACCGGCGGCGAGGTCCTGATTCCAGACAACGCCTACGGCCCGAACAAGGCGCTGGCCACAGGTGAATTGGCGAACTTCGGTATCACGCACCGCCTGTACGACGCGATGGATCCGTCGGACCTCGCCGCCAAGCTCTCCGAACGCACGCAGCTCGTCTGGTTGGAAGCGGCGGGCTCGGTCACCATGGAATTTCCAGACCTGCCCGCACTGGCCGCCCTATGCCGTGCGCGCGGCGTGGTCAGCGCGTTGGACAACACCTGGGGCGCCGGCCTGGCCTTTGCACCGTTCGACCTGGACGGCAGCGGCGAGGGCGTCGACATCTCGGTGCATGCGCTCACGAAGTACCCGAGCGGTGGCGGCGACGTGCTCATGGGCAGCGTGACCACGCGCGACGCGAGACTGCACCAGGCGCTCAAGCTCACGCACATGCGGATGGGCTGGGGCGTCGGTGTGGGCGACGTCGAGACGCTGTTGCGCGCCTTGCCGAGTATTGCGCTGCGTTACGAGGCGCACGACCGCAGCGCACGCCACCTGGCGCGCTGGCTCTCCGAGCGTGACGAGATCGCGCAGGTGCTGCACCCGGCACTCCAGGGTTCGCCCGGCCATGCGCACTGGCGGGCCCTGTGCGGCGACACCGACCTCGCTGCCGGTCTGTTCTCGGTGGTGTTCGACGAGCGCTACGGGGCGGAGGAGGTCGACCGTTTCTGCGACAGCCTCGCGCTTTTCAAGCTCGGCTACTCGTGGGGCGGCCCGATCAGTCTGGTGGTGCCGTACGACATCGGGTTGATGCGCGACGCCAGTGTGGCGCGTTGGCCGCACCGCGGCACGCTGGTGCGTTTTTCCGTCGGCCTGGAGGCCGTGGAAGACCTGCAGGCCGATCTCTCACAGGCGCTCGCCGCGCTCTGAGGCCATCCGGTTATCGCGTACAGTCAGAGCACGCGCAGTCACCCGGACTGCCCCGCCCCAAGGAGAAGCAGTGGCAACACCCAACTACGGCTACGAGAAGCGCCAGAAAGAACTGGCCAAGAAAAAGAAGAAGGAAGAGAAGCTGAGGGAAAAGAGCCAACGCAAGCTCAGCCCGAGCAGCGAGGGCCTGGCCCCCGGCGACTCTGAGACTGACGTGGCTTCACTCGAGCACGACGCACCCACCGTGCCGGACCTTCCCACCAAGAACGGCTAAACCGCAGCGTCCTGACAGACAAAGCCGCCCTGCATCCTGCAGCGGCGGCTTTTTCTTGGGCGCTACTTCTTCAGCAGCTTGCGCAGTTCGGGCCAGACGTTGTCCAGCATGCGTGGCTGTGCGCTGGCGACCGGATGGATGCGGTCGGGCTGGAACAACGAGGCTGCGTCCGGGCCGTCGGCCACGCCACGCAGCAGGAAGGGCACCACCGCCGCCTTCGTGGCGGCAGCGACCTTCTCGAAAATCGCCTCGAAGCGGCGCAGATAGTCGCTGCCGTAGTTGGGCGGAACCTGGATGCCGACGATCAGCACTTGCGCGCCGGCCGCCTGGGCGGCCTTCGTCATCTGCGTGAGGTTGTCTTCTGTGTTTTGGATCGGCAGCCCGCGCAGGGCGTCGTTGCCGCCGAGTTCGAGAACCACATGCGTCGGTTTGTGCTGCTTGAGCAGCGCAGGCAGCCTTGCCCGGCCGCCCGACGTGGTGTCGCCGCTGATGCTGGCATTGACCACGGTACCGGCAATCTTCTGCTCGGCCAAACGCTTCTCGAGCAGCGGCACCCAACCCTCGCCGCGCTTCAGGCCGTACTCGGCCGACAACGAATCGCCGACGATCAGGATCAGCGGCTTGCCGCCGGCGGGCGACTGCGCCCACGCGCTGGCCCATATCCCTGAACTGCCGACGAGTGCGCCCGTCAAGATAAAGTCACGTCGATTCACCACGCAAAGCCTTTCAATGTCCCAAGCCCCCACCGAAGCAATTGTTGCCGTCGAACATGTTTTCAAGTCCGTCACCGATTCGGCGGGCACGCTGGACATTCTGCAGGACATCGATTTCACTCTGGGCGCAAGGGAAACCGCCGCGATCGTCGGCGCATCGGGCTCGGGCAAGAGCACGCTGCTGTCGATCGTCGCCGGGCTCGATACGCCCACCCGCGGTACGGTGAAGCTGGCTGGGCAGGATCTTTTCGCCATCGATGAAGACGACCGCGCCGCACTGCGTGCGCAGAAGGTCGGTTTCGTGTTCCAGAGCTTCCAACTGCTCGCCAACCTGACGGCGCTGGAGAACGTGATGCTGCCGCTCGAACTCGCCGACCGCCGCGACGCGCGCAAGGCGGCCACAGAAATGCTCGGCCGCGTGGGCCTCGGGCAGCGTCTCGGCCACTACCCGAAGGTGCTGTCGGGTGGCGAGCAGCAGCGCGTGGCGCTGGCCCGCGCCTTCGTGGTCCAACCGCAGCTCCTGCTCGCCGACGAACCCACGGGCAGCCTCGACTTCGCGACCGGCGAGCAGGTGATGAAGCTGATGTTCGACCTGAACCGCGAGCTCGGCACCACGCTCGTGCTCGTTACGCACGATCGCGCCATTGCCGCGCAGTGCGAGCGGCGCATCACGATCGAAGCCGGCCGCGTGTCGGCCAATGAAAAAACGCCGGAATCGACCGTCGCTCAGACTGTCTGAGTCGTCATAAAGACGGCGCCCGGCCCCCGCGGCGCCCCCTGCACACACCGGAGAGTTCATGACCCAGCTTCCCCTCGAAGCCATTGCAGCGCTGGAGCGCGGCAACCTGATCGAAGCCATCAAGATCGTGCGCGATCGCACCGGCATGGACCTCAGGTCGTCCAAGGAAGCCGTCGAGCACTACGCCAACAGCGGCGCGCTTGCAACCAACGCGCGGGCCGACTTGCAGGAAGGCGACTGGGGCCGGGACGGGGACGCGGACGAGGCCGTGGCCCAGACCGGCAGCGGGATGCCGGTCACCGGCGCCGCCGCAGTGCCAGCCGCCGCCCTCGCAGCCCTGGCTCGGGGCCAGAAGGTCGAGGCGGTGCGCCTCACGCGCGAGGCCACGGGACTGGGCTTGGCCGCGGCCAAGCAATTGGTCGAGGCGCACCAGAATGCCGCCGCAAGTGACTTCGGACAGCTGCCATCGAGCGCGGCGTTGAACCCGATGGCCGAGCCGGGCCGGGTGTCGGGCGGTGGCTTCGAGTGGCTGCCGGTGATCGTCGTGCTGCTGATCGCGGCCGTGGCGTGGTGGTACTTCAAGGGCGCATGACCATGATCGTTCCCCAGTTCTGGGCCGAAGGCCGAATCCAGGAGCGCGTGGCCGGCCAGCAAGTCACAGTGCGCCGCTTCGGCTGGTCCGACGACAGCCCTCTCGCCGCGCAAGCACATGCCGACCAGCGCACCCGCGGGGCGTACGACCGCATCGTCAGCGGCGAAAAGCTGGAGCGCCGCGAGCGCAAGCAGGCCTACAACGGCGCCGACGGCGTGCCGATTCGCGAGGAGATCGTCGAACGCCAGGGCGACAGCATCATCACCCGCAACGGGTATGGTGCGCGCTGCCTCAACACCCCCGACGTGCTGTTCGTCGATGTCGACTTCGAGGGCGAGGAGGGTGGGTCCCGACGCAGCGGACGCGGTCTGACGGTACTCGGCGCCGCCTTCATCGGGGCGTTGGTGGTGGGCTACGCCACCGGCTTGGCGATGGCGGGCGTGGCTGCGTTCATGCTGACAGCGGCGTTCGGCTTCTGGCGTGCCCATAAAGAGGCCCTGCCCGTGGTCGAGGATCAGGGCGATCCGCTGGCGAGCGCGCGCGCGCGCGTCGAGCGTTTCATTCACCAGCATCCCGACTGGCACCTGCGCCTTTACCGCACGCCGGCCGGCCTGCGCGTGCTGGCCATGCACGATGTCTATGCACCGTCCGATGCCGCTGTGACCGACGTGTTCGAGACGCTCGGCGCGGACAAGGTCTACGCGCGCATGTGCCGCAATCAGAACTGCTTTCGCGCCCGACTGAGCGCCAAGCCCTGGCGCGTGGGCATCGGCGAGCACCTGCGGCCGCGCCCGGGCGTCTGGCCCGTTTCGCCCGACCGGTTGCCCGCGCGCGACGCCTGGGTCGCTCGCTACGAGAAGGCAGCCGCAGGGTATGCCGCCTGCCATTACCTCGGAAGCGTAGGCAACACGTTGAAGGTGCACATGAACGCCCTGGTCGTGCAGGAACTGCACGACGACCGCACCCGAGCGAACAGCAGTCTTCCGCTGGCTTGAAGGCGAGGGCGCCGTGCCCTCGATAATCAGAGGATGTCTTCCCCTAAAGTGATCTTCGGCTTCCATGCCGTGGGCGTGCGTCTCAAGACCGCGCCGAAGTCGGTGATCGAGGTGCTCTTCGACGCCAGCCGCCGCGACGCGCGCATGCAGCAGTTCAAGGCACGTGCGCAAGATGCCGGCGTGCGACTGGTCGAGGCCGACGGCCTGCGCCTCTCGAAGCTGAGCGGCAGCCACGGCCACCAGGGCGTCGCCGCCCGCGTCGAGCACATCCCGCAGACCCATTCGATCGATGAACTGCTCGAAGGACTCGAGGCCGCAGGCACCATGCCGCTTCTGCTCGTGCTCGATGGCGTGACCGATCCCCACAACCTCGGCGCCTGCCTCCGCGTGGCCGACGGTGCCGGCGCGCACGCGGTGATCGCACCCAAGGACCATGCGGCCGGCATCAACGCCACCGTCGCCAAGGTCGCCAGCGGCGCCGCCGAGACGGTGCCGTACTTCATGGTGACGAACCTGGCCCGTACGCTCGGCGAACTCAAGGAGCGCAGCATCTGGTGCGTCGGCACCAGCGACGACGCACCCGGCACGCTCTACCAGAGCGATCTGAAGCGCCCTCTGGCCCTGGTACTCGGGGCCGAGGGCACCGGCATGCGCCAACTCACGCGCAAAAGCTGCGACGCGCTCATCAGCATCCCGATGATGGGCGCGGTGGAAAGCCTGAATGTCTCGGTGGCCAGCGGCATCTGCCTGTACGAGGCGATGCGGCAGCGGGCACCCGGCACGGCCTGAGCAGCGGGTCGCGCGCGTCGCAGCCGTCGCGGGAAGGCGCTGCTTCAGGCGTCCAGCCAGGGCGAACCGTCGGCGGCAGTGGCTGTCAGCATCTCGTCCTCGTGCGCGCCCAGTGCCTCCGCCAGCGCGCGGCGCACCAACTCGGGCCGGTTGTTCTGTTCGCTGAGGTGTGCCGCCACGACATGGCGCAGCCCCCCGTGATGCACGGTGCGCGCGATCGCCGCTGCAGCCGCGTTCGACAAATGACCATAGTTGCCTCCCACCCGCAGCTTCAAAAAAGCCGGATAAGCAGAGGCCGCGAGCATGTCGCTGTCGTGGTTGCACTCGAGCAGCAACGCGTCCAGGCCAGCCAGGCGTGCGAGCACGTGCGGTGTCGAATGGCCGAGGTCGGTGAGGATTCCAAGGCTGCGAGCGCCGTCGGTGCAGCGCAGCTGCAGCGGCTCTCGGGCGTCGTGCGGCACGGTGAAAGGCTGTACCGCGAGCTCGCCGACCGCAATCTCCGCGCCGTCGCGGGCCAGGTGGAGCCGTCCTTCGAAATCGTGCCCACCGGTCGCGAGCCACGTGCCTTCGCTCATCCACACCGGTAGCTTCTGGCGACGCGACAGCGCGTGCGCGCAGCCAATGTGGTCGCCATGCTCGTGGGTGATGAAGACCGCGTCGATGTCGCTCGCCAGGAGCCCGACGCGAGCCAGTCTCGCGTCGAGATGCTTGAGCGTGAAGCCACAGTCGACCAGCAGCCTGGAGGTGTGCCCTCCGCTGCTGGCCTCGACCAGCGTGGCGTTGCCGGTGCTGCCGCTTCCCAGACTTCGAAAACGCAGCATCCTTGCCGCTGGCTCGCTTACTTCAGGTCGTCGGCAATGACCTGAACGATGCGCTGCGCATTGGCCGTTGCATCGGGCGCGCCGGCCTCGTTCAACACGGAGACCGTGCTGGTCTCACCCTGACTCTTGACCAGGATGCGGAACTTGAGCGGCGACTCATCCTTGGCTGCACGGCCGAGGTTCAAGAGCTTCGAGAACAGACCGGGCTCGCTCTTGTCGGGATTGGGCGTGACGTAGCGCACGAAGTAGGTCCCGGCGCTGCGGTCACGGTCTTCCACGGTGAAGCCGGTGCGGTCGAGTGCCAGACCGACACGGCGCCATGCGCGGTCGAAGCCGTCGTTGATCTGAACCGCAGGACGGCCGTCGATCGTGGCCACGCGTGCGGCCGTCGATGCCGGGGCGGCACTCGCCGTCAGCGCCTTGGACTGCTCTTGCGAGACGCCCAGCTTGACCATCAGGCGGCGCAGGAATTCGGTCTCGAGTTCAGGGTCGCTCGGGCGCGGTTGCCAGACGGTCTGCTCCTTGCGAGCGTCACTGTAGACCTCGGCCATGCCGCGGTGGCTGACGTAGATTTCGGTGCCGTTGGGGGTGCGCTCCAGGCGGGTGCGGAAGCGATCGAGTTCGCCTGTCGAGTAAATCGAATCGAGCAGCTTGCCCAGCGTGCCGCGGATGATGTCCTGCGGCAGCTTGGCACGGTTTTCAGCCCAATCGGTCTCCATGATGCCGAGGTTGCGCTGGTCGGTCGTCAGCAAGAATCCGTTTTCCTGCCAGAAGTCGCGGACCGGTTCCCAGACCTGATCGGCCGGGCGACTGACCACGATCCAGCGCTGGTTGCCAGACCGCTCCATGCGCACGTCGCCCAGCGCGGCAACCGCCGTCGGCACGCCCGGCGCGTCGGCCTTGCCCGCCTGGAAGCTGTTGGCCGAGACGGCGCCGCCGGGCACCGCATAGCGGTTCTCGCGCGACAACTGCGTCAGGTCGGGCGGGACTTCGAGCGAAGGGGCCTTGCCGGCGCTCTTGTAGTCGATCTTGTCGCTCTCGAAGACGGAGCAGGCAGCCAGGCTGGCAATGAGGGCCAGCAGTGCGAATCGCGAAAAATTCTTCAACGTCGTCTTCCTTGGTGGAATGGTTCGATCAAACGAAGGCCGCAGCGGCCGACCTGTCGGAGTCGGGCCGGCGCAAAAGGTTGCGCATGCGGTGAAAGGCAGGTCAGTCCTTGAGCAATCCGGTGGCGCGCAGCGCGGCCTCAACCACCGGCTGGCTGGCTTCGCCAAGCTTCGTGAGCGGCAGGCGCATCGTGCCGCCGCACAAGCCCATGCGTTCCATGGCCCACTTCAGCGGAATCGGATTGGGTTCCACGAACAGGTTGCGGTGTACCGGCATCAGCTCGAACTGCAGACGCATCGCGGTGGCGACGTCGCCAGCAATGGCGGCAACGCAAAGTTCGTGCATCTTGCGCGGCGCGATGTTGGCCGTGACGCTGATGTTGCCCTGGCCACCGCACAGCATGAGTGCGACAGCCGTCGGATCGTCGCCGGAATAGACCGCGAAACGCTTGGGCAGATCGCGAATCAGCCATTGGGCGCGTTCGATGTTGCCGGTGGCTTCCTTGATGCCGATGATCCCGGGCACCTGGGCCAGGCGCAGCACGGTGTCGTGCGCCATATCGGCCACAGTGCGCCCCGGCACGTTGTAGAGCACCACGGGCAGATCGCCGACCGCTTCGGCAATGGCCTTGAAGTGCTGGTACTGCCCCTCTTGCGTCGGCTTGTTGTAGTAGGGCACGACCTGCAGCTGGGTGTCGGCGCCGACGCCCTTGGCGAACTTGGCAAGCTCGATCGCCTCCTTGGTGGAATTGGCGCCGCAGCCTGCCATCACCGGAACGCGACCCTTGGCCTGTTCGACCGACACGCGGATGATTTCGCAATGCTCTTCGACGTCGACCGTGGGCGATTCGCCGGTGGTTCCGACCACGCCCAGGCAGTCGGTGCCTTCGTCGATGTGCCAATCGATCAGCCGGCGCAGGGCGGGATAGTCGACGCTGCCGTCTTCATGCATCGGCGTGGCGAGCGCGACGATGCTGCCTGTGAGTTGCTCCAAGGGGGTCTCTTTTGTCGGTTGGACGAAACCGGACATTCTACCGATTGGCCGTGGCGCCGCCGAGCGCCGCCAGTACGGGCGATCCGGTTTGTCGGATGGCGGCGATGCGCTGCACGAAACGGGGTGGCGTTTCCAGACAGCCGTTTTCGTAGGCGACCACATGAAGCCTGGCGCAGGCATCGAGGAGTTCGCCGGGCTGGAGCAGGAAGTCGGGGCGCGAGGGCCGGCCGACGGTCTCATTGCCGGCGGCGAAGGTTTCATACAGCAAGACGCCCCCTGGTGCGACTGCGGCCACGATGTCGGGCAGCCGCGGGCGCCAGAGGTAATTGGCGACGATCACGGCATCGAAAGTTCGCTCGCCGAATGGCCAGGGGCCCGATTCGATGTCGGCCTCGACGATCTCCGCGCCTGCCTCCCGCAGGGGTTGCAGGACGGCCAGCGCTTCGGGCGCACGGTCGACGCCCGTGACTCGAAATCCCTCGTCATGCAGCCAATAGGCATGGCGGCCGGTCCCGCAAGCCACGTCCAGCACCGTGCCGCCGCGCCGTGCCAGATGGGTCCATCGCGCGATCCAGGCAGAGGGCGGATGGAGCGGCGCAGGCGGCCTCGGCGAGGTCAAAAGCAGGCCCAGAGCTGATCGATCATGGTGACCATGAAGGCCGGGCGGGTGTACATCAGAAACACGCCGCCGAGCACGGCCAGCACCAAGGCGAAGCCGGCGGCCTGCAGCAGACGATGGCGGTGCGCGGATGTCATGGCAGCCGTGTGCTCAGGCCGGCTGCGGCACCGGGCGGGCGATGGCGCTCTCGCGGACCGGCAGGTTGATCAAGGCCGCGAACACGCCGAGCGCGATCGCGATGTACCAGACCACGTCGTAGCTGCCGGTGCGGTCGTACAAGAAGCCGCCCAGCCACACGCCGAGGAACGAACCCACCTGGTGGCCGAGGAAGACGAAGCCGCTGAGCATCGACAGATGGGCCACGCCGAAGATCTGCGCCACCAGCGCATTGGTCGGCGGGATGGTCGACAGCCACAGCAGGCCCATCACGCTGGCAAACACATAGACCGACAGCGGCGACAGCGGCACGATCAGAAAAATCGAGATCGCGATGGCCCGTCCGAAATAGATGACGGCCAGGATTTTCCGCTTGGCCAGGCGCTGGCCCAGCGTGCCCGCCGCATACGTGCCGAAGACGTTGAAGAGCCCGATCAGCGCCAGCGCGTAGCTGGCGACCTCGGGCGACAGGCCCTTGTCCTTCAGGTAGCTGGGCATGTGCACGCCGATGAACACCACCTGAAAACCGCACACGAAGTAGCCGGCCATCAGCAGGCCGAAGCTCGGGTACTTGAAGGCCTCGATCACGGCCTGGACGATGGTCTGGTCGCGCCGTGCGCCACCTGCGGCCGTTCCCGTGGCGCGCGGTTCGCGCAGGCCGAACGCCATCGGCACGATGAGCAGCACCACGGCCGCCAACGCCATCAATGCGGTGTGCCAGCCGAGCCGCGTGATCAACTGGCCTTCGATCGGCACCATCAGGAACTGACCGAAGGACCCGGCCGCCGCGGTCACGCCCATCGCCCACGAACGCCGTTCCGCCGGAATCTGCCGGCCGATCACGCCGTAGATCACCGCGTAGGTGGTGCCGGCCTGCGCCGCCCCGATCAGCACGCCGGCCGTCAGCGCAAAGGTCAGTGGCGTCGGCGACAGGGCCATCCCGGCCAGGCCCAGCGCATAGAGCACAGTGCCGATGAGAAGCACCCGGAAAGCGCCCAGCCGGTCGGCCAGCATGCCCGCGAACACGCCCATGACGCCCCACGAAAGATTCTGGATGGCGATGGCGAGCGAAAAAGTCTGCCGGGTCCATCCCTGCTCCTGGGTGATCGGCTGCAGCCAGAGACCGAAGCCGTGTCGGATGCCCATCGACAGCGTGACGATCAGGGCGCCGCAGATGAGCACCTGCTTCAGTGAAAGGGCGGGAGCGGGTGAGGACATCCAGCGAATGTAGCCAATCGGCAGGCCGCTCGCTGTCGCCTCGGCGGGCGGCATTGTTGATATTCGTACCACTCGGCGATGCCCGTGGCGCATGAATCCCGCCGCATGCAGCAGTTACTGTATGAGCATCCAGTTCTTTCTGGCGTCGCTCACTACAATCCGCCCCCATGGCGACTTCCCCCAAGACCCCTCCCGCATATTCCGAAGGCTCGATCCGTGTCCTCAAGGGCCTCGAGCCGGTCAAGCAGCGCCCGGGCATGTACACCCGGACCGACAACCCCCTGCACATCATTCAGGAAGTGCTCGACAACGCCGCCGACGAGGCGCTCGCCGGCTACGGCAAGAAGATCAAGGTCACGCTGCACGCCGATGGCTCGGTGAGCATCGAAGACGACGGCCGCGGGATTCCCTTCGGCATGCACCCGGAAGAGCAGGCGCCTGTTGTCGAGCTGGTCTTTACCCGGCTGCACGCCGGCGGCAAGTTCGACAAGGGCTCGGGCGGCGCCTACAGTTTTTCAGGCGGGCTGCATGGCGTGGGCGTGAGCGTGACCAATGCGCTGTCGAAGCGGCTCGAAGTCGTCTCTTACCGCGAGGGCTCGGTGGCCCAGCTGGCCTTCTCGGCGGGCGACGTGATCGAGGCGCTCGAGATCCGTCCGCAGACCGGCGGCGACCGCAAGCAGGGCACCACGGTGCGCGCCTGGCCCGACGCCAAGTACTTCGAGGTCGCGACCCTGCCGATGCACGAGCTGACGCACCTGCTGCGCAGCAAGGCCGTGCTGATGCCGGGCGTCACCGTGACGCTCGTGGTCGAGAAGACCAAGGAAATCCAGACCTGGCTCTACAAGGGCGGCCTGCGCGACTACCTGATGCAGACGCTGCATGGCGAGCCCGTGATCCCCTTGTTCGAAGGCGCTGGCCATGCCGACAAGAACGCCGACAACTTTGCCGAGGGCGAGGGCGCCGACTGGTGCGTGGCCTTCACCGAAGACGGCCAGCCGGTGCGCGAGAGCTACGTCAACCTGATCCCGACCAGCGCCGGCGGCACCCATGAAAGTGGGCTGCGCGACGGCCTGTTCAACGCCGTGAAGAGTTTCATCGAGTTCCATTCGCTGCTGCCCAAGGGCGTGAAGCTGCTGCCCGAAGACGTGTTCGCGCGCGCCAGCTACGTGCTGAGCGCCAAGGTGCTCGACCCCCAGTTCCAGGGACAGATCAAGGAGCGTCTCAACTCGCGCGACGCGGTGCGCCTGGTGTCGAGCTTCGTGCGCCCCGCCCTGGAGCTGTGGCTCAATCAGCACGTCGACTACGGCAGGAAGCTGGCCGAACTCGCCATCAAGGCGGCGCAAACGCGCCAGAAGGCCGGCCAGAAGGTCGAGAAGCGCAAGGGCTCCGGTGTGGCCGTGCTGCCGGGCAAGCTGACCGACTGCGAGAGCAAGGACATCCGCCACAACGAGGTCTTCCTGGTCGAGGGCGACTCCGCCGGCGGCAGCGCCAAGATGGGCCGCGACAAGGAGTCGCAGGCCGTACTGCCCTTGCGCGGCAAGGTGCTCAACACCTGGGAGGTGGAACGCGACCGGCTCTTCGCCAACACCGAAATCCATGACATCTCCGTGGCCATCGGCGTCGACCCGCACGGCCCCAACGACACGCCCGACATGAGCGGCCTGCGCTACGGCAAGGTCTGCATCCTGTCGGACGCCGACGTGGACGGCTCGCACATCCAGGTGCTGCTGCTCACGCTCTTCTTCCGCCATTTCCCCAAGCTGATCGACGCTGGCCATGTGTACGTGGCGAAACCGCCGTTGTTTCGCATCGATGCGCCGGCGCGCGGCAAGAAGCCCGCTTCCAAGGTGTACGCACTCGACGAAGGCGAACTGGTCGCCACGCTCGACAAGCTGCGCAAGGACGGCGTCAAGGAAGGCGCCTGGAGCATCAGCCGTTTCAAGGGCCTCGGCGAAATGAGCGCGGAACAATTGTGGGAAACCACGCTCAATCCCGATACGCGCCGCTTGCTGAAGATCGGCCTCGGCCGGCTGGCTTTCGGCGAGACCGAGGGCGAGATCACCAAGCTGATGGGCAAGGGCGAGGCTGCCGCCCGCCGCGAGCTGATGGAGATCCGGGCCGACGACATCGAGATCGACGTCTGACGGCTTTCATCGACGAATCCACCGACCGAACGAACCCTTGATGTCTGCCTTCCGCTTTCGAACCTTGCTGGCGAGCCTCGTGCTGATCGCTGCACCGGTGTTCGCGCACGCAGCCGACATCTACGGCTATGTCGATGCGCAGGGCGTGGCCCATTTCGCCGCCGAGAAGCTCGACGAGCGTTACCAGCTGTTCTTCAAGGGTGGCCAACAGTTCGACACGGCGGACGGCATCGCGCCGCTGGGCATCGCACGTGCGCCGAAGGGTGCCAACGGCGGCAGCGTGACCCCGGCCGCGCAGACGCTGCTGGCGCTCTTCGAGGCATCGCCCAACTACAAGGTGGCCAAGGCCGCACTGCGCGACGCTGCGCGCACGCATTCGATCGACTACGAGCTGCTGCAGGCGCTGGTCGCCACCGAGTCGGGCTTCGATGCGCGGGCCGTGTCGCCCAAGGGTGCGCTCGGCCTGATGCAGCTGATGCCCGGCACGGCCGAGCGTTACGGCGTGCGCGGCGACAAGCGCAAGACCCAGGAAGCCAAGCTGTTCGACCCGCGCATCAACATCACAGCGGGCGCCCGGTATCTGGACCACTTGATCGACCTGTTCGAAGGCCAGATCGAACTCGCCCTGGCTGCCTACAACGCCGGCGAAGGTGCCGTGCAGCGCGCCGGCAACAAGATCCCCAATTACCGCGAGACGCAGAACTACGTGAAGACCGTGCTGCAGCTCTACGCCTACCTCAAGCCTGGCACGACGACCGGCCGCGGCAAGGCGCCGGGCCGCGTGCGCATGGAAATCGCCGGGCCGCGCGTCGCGGACGTCGAAGCCGTCGACACGGCCCCGCCGGCCGCCGAATAGAACCGACTGACAGAGTCAGAGAAGCCACAAGACATGGACGACCAACCCACGCTCGACCTCCAGAGCCCCGAAGACCCCAACGCGCTGACGTTGGCCGACTACGCGCAGACCGCCTACCTCGAATACGCGCTCAGCGTGGTCAAGGGTCGTGCACTGCCCGACGTGAGCGACGGCCAGAAGCCGGTGCAGCGCCGCATCCTCTATTCGATGTCACGCATGGGCCTGGGCTTTGGCGGCACCAACGGCACCGTCGGCGCCAAGCCGGTCAAGAGCGCCCGCGTGGTGGGCGATGTGCTCGGCCGCTTCCACCCGCACAGCGACCAGGCCGCCTACGACGCGCTGGTGCGCATGGCGCAGGATTTCTCGCAGCGCTATCCGCTGGTCGACGGCCAGGGCAACTTCGGCAGCCGCGACGGCGACGGCGCGGCGGCGATGCGCTATACCGAGGCGCGGCTCGCCCGCATCACCAGCCTGCTGCTCGACGAGATCGACGAAGGCACGGTCGACTTCATTCCCAACTACGACGGCAGCACCGAGGAGCCGCGCCTGCTGCCGGCGCGCCTGCCCTTCGTGCTGCTCAACGGCGCGAGCGGCATCGCGGTCGGCCTGGCCACCGAGATCCCGAGCCACAACCTGCGCGAAATCGCCGACGCCTGCGTGGCGCTCATCAAGACCAACGGCAAGCTGAGCGACGAAGAGCTGCTGCAGATCGTGCCCGGCCCCGACTACCCGGGCGGCGCTCAGATCATCAGCAGTGCCAACGACATCGCCGAGGCCTATCGCACCGGTCGCGGCTCGCTCAAGGTGCGCGCGCGCTGGAAGATCGAAGAGCTGGCGCGTGGCCAGTGGCAGCTGGTGGTCAACGAGCTGCCGCCGGGCGTCAGCACGCAGAAGGTGCTCGAAGAGATCGAGGAACTCACCAACCCGAAGATCAAGGCCGGCAAGAAGGCGCTGTCGACCGACCAGGTGCAGGTCAAGGCGGCCATCCTGTCGGTGCTCGACGTGGTGCGCGACGAGTCGAGCAAGGACGCCGCGGTGCGTCTGGTGTTCGAGCCCAAGACCTCGCGCATCAGCCAGGAAGAATTCATCACCACGCTGCTCGCGCAGACGTCGCTGGAGAGCTCGTCGTCGATCAACCTGACGATGGTCGGCATCGACGGCAAGCCGGTGCAGAAGTCGCTGCGGCAGATGCTCAACGAGTGGATCGCGTTCCGCGAGATCACCGTCGAGAAGCGCTCCAAGCATCGGCTGGGCAAGGTGCAGGACCGCATGCACATCCTCGAGGGCCGGCAGCTGGTGTTGCTGAATATCGACGAGGTGATCGCCATCATCCGCGCCGCCGAAGACCCGAAGGCCGCACTCATCGCCCGCTTCAACCTGAGCGAGCGGCAGGCCGAGGACATCCTGGAAATCCGCCTGCGCCAGCTCGCCCGGCTCGAAGCCATCAAGATCGAGCAGGAGCTCAAGGGCCTGCGCGAAGAGCAGAAGAAACTCGAGGACATCCTCGGCAGTCCGGCTGCATTGCGCCGCTTGCTGGTGAAGGAAATCGAGTCCGACGCCAAGACCTTCGAAGACGCGCGCCGCACGCTGATCCAGGCGGAGAAGCGCGCGGTGGCCGAGGTCAAGGTGATCGACGAACCGGTCACCGTCATCGTGTCGGCCAAGGGATGGGTCCGCGCGCAGAAAGGCTGGGCCAGCGAGAAGGCTGGTGCGGCACCCGGTGCGGTGCCGGTCGAGTACAGCTTCAAGTCGGGCGACACGCTATACGGCGCCTTCGAGTGCCGCACGGTCGACACCCTGCTGGTGTTCGGCACGGCCAAGGACAAGGGCGTGCGCGTGTACACCGTGCCGGTGGCGTCGCTACCCGGCGGGCGCGGCGACGGTCAGCCGGTGACCACGCTGATCGAGCTCGACAGCGGCACGCACGTGGCGCACTACTTCGCCGGGCCCGTGGGCGCACAGCTGCTGCTGTCGAACAGCGGCGGCTACGGCTTTATCGCCAGCGTCGAGAACATGATGTCGCGCCAGCGCGGCGGCAAGGCGTTCATCGACGTGGGAGAAGGCGAGCAGCTCTGCCGGCCTTCGCTGGTCGGCGGCGCGAGCGGTACCGAGCCCTTGTTGGCGGCGACGCACGTGGCGTGCGCGTCGACCGGTGGACGCATCCTGACCTTCGAGATCGCCGAGCTCAAGTCGCTGCCCAAGGGCGGGCGGGGACTCACGCTGATCGATCTCGAACCCAAGGACACGCTCGCGGGGGCCGCTGCCTACACGCGCAGCGTGAAGATCGAAGGCATCGGCCGCGGCGGCAAGGAGCGCGACGAGACGCTCGAGATTCGTTCGTTGAACAACGCCAAGGCGGGTCGCGGCCGCAAGGGCAAGGCGGCCGACCTCGGGTTCAAGCCGAGCGGCATCGTGCGGGTGCAATGAGCATGGGCAACATCGATTTCAGCGCCGTCGGCCTCGTGCTCGCGGTGGTCACGGGCATCGGCAGCTATGTGCTCGGTCGCCATCTGCGCAAAGGCCGTGCAGCAAAGCGGCAGGCCAAGGAACGTGCCGCTGCGCACGCCACGCAAAGCCGTCAGGTGCGACGCGCGCGTGAGCGCGGCGAGCGCAAATGAGGGTGTCGCCGGCGACAAGGTGTGGCAACTCTCTGACGTGCCACCGTCGCACGGCGTGGCAATAATCGAGGTCAGCAGCAGGAGCACAGCACACCATGAACAAGAATGAAGAAAACCTCGAAGTGACGTCGCGACTGGCATTCGACCTGAACCTGGCGCTGTACCTTGATCTGGTGGCACTGCTCGAGAAGTCGAGCGTGGTGACTTACCGGCAAATGGCGGCGCGCATTCTCAACATCAGCATGGACGCCGCCGACGACGGCGACCTTCCGTTGTCGCAGGCGCTCGAAGGCATTGCCAAAGGCTTTGCGGGGCAGGGCGACGGTCTGTCGATCGGCCTGATGAAGGCTGCACGCGACGTGCGCAACGACGAAGCGCTGGGCGACATCCCCTCGCGCCCCGACGAGGGCTGAGTCGGTGGAGGCGGGCGTGACCGGCGTCCGTATCGGTTCGGTGTGGGTTCGGCGGTGTGCCGACGCGGCGCCAGGCCGATGAAGCGGCTCTGGGAACTCGATGCAGCGCGCGGGCTGATGCTCGTGCTGATGACCATCACCCACGTGCCTTCGCGCTTGACCGATCCGGTCGGCCAGCCCTTCGGCTTCGTGTCGGCGGCAGAAGGCTTCGTCCTGCTGTCGGCCTTTGTGTCGGGCCTGGTGTACAGCCGCATCGGCTACCAGAAGGGGGTGGACGTCATGCGCACCGCCTTCTGGCGGCGTGCCTTGAAGATCTACTTCAGCCAGGCAGCACTGCTGCTGTTTCTCTTCACGATCATCACGGCCGTCGGCCTCAAGCTCGACCAGCCGGCAGTCAAGGACCTGGTCAAGTACTACCTCGCGAGCCCGCACGATGCGCTGATGTTCTCGCTGCTGCTGGTCTACCAGCCCGCGCTGCTCGACATCCTGCCGATGTACGTGCTGTTCATGCTGTTGAGTCCCTGGGTGATCGCCTTTGCGATGCGCCGCGGCTGGCATTGGCCGATGGCGATGAGCGCGACGCTGTGGGCGGCATCGCAGTTCGGCACCACGCACTGGTTGTACGAAGTGTTGAGCCCGCTGCTTCACATTCCAGTGCCCTACAACGAGACCGGTTCCTTCGATACCTTCTCGTGGCAGTTCCTCTGGTTCTTCGGCATGTGGATGGGCGCCAGTCGCAACGCGCCCGACGCGCGGCCCTTCGTGTTCCCGAAATGGACTGTGACCAGCGCGGTGCTGGTGGCTGCCGGCTGCCTGGCTTGGCGGCATTTCGGCGCCGGCGGGCAGGCACCGTTCGGCGAAGACCCCGGCCTCAACCTGCTGTTCGACAAGTGGCGGCTCGGCCCGCTGCGCCTGCTCAACCTCGCGGCGCTCGGCATCGTGGCGATCCGCTTCGGTCCGCCGCTGCTGCATCGCCTGCCGCGTCCGCGCTGGCTGGAGGACATGGGCTCGGCGTCGCTGCCGGTGTTCTGCGCACACCTGGTCGCCGTGTTCGTGGTGATGTCCCTCACCGGAGGTGGCTACGCTGCGCTGCCGTACGGCGCAGACCTGCTGATCCTCGGCGCGGTGTTCGTCGGCCTCTACGGTGTCGCGCGGGCGGTACTGCGCTGGGAGGAACGCGGCAAGCAGGTCGTGCCGCCCGCTGCGCCGCCGAGCCGGTCGCCTTCTTGACGCACGCGTTCAGCGCATGGGCGTGGCCCATCGGATCGGCCGGGAATCGACCGCTGTCCGCGCCGCGGCGGCGCGTGCCCTCAACTGGCCGCAGCCGCCGTCGACATCCTGGCCGGCCGAGTCGCGAAGCTTGGTCAGGATGCCCCGCCGATGCAGCGTGCGCGCGAGCGCTTCGCAGCGCTCCCACGATGGCCGGCTGAACCCCACGCCATCCACCGCGTTGAACGGGATGATGTTCAACACGCCGTACTTCCCCGACAGCAACCGCACGATGCCTTCGATCTCGTCGTCGCCATCGTTGACGCCGTCCAGCAACGTCCACTGGTACTGGATCGGGTAGCCGGTGGTCCGGGCGTAGCGCTCGCCTTCGCCCACGACCTCTTCCGGCGTCATGGCCGGCGCACGGGGCAGCAGCTCCCGGCGCAGCGCCGCCTTCGTCGTGTGGAGCGAGAGCGCCAGCGCCGGCTTGATGCGTTCGCGGTGCAGCCGCTCGAACGCGCGCGGGTCGCCCACCGTGGAGAACACGATGTTCTTGTGGCCGATGTTGCCGACCGTGCCGAGCAGTTCGATCGCCTCCATCACGTTGTCCAGATTGTGGGCCGGTTCGCCCATGCCCATGAACACCACCTTGCGCACCGGCCGGCGCCGGCGCGCCAGCGCCACCTGCGCGATGATCTCGGCGCTCTGCACCTGGCGCAGCAGCCCGTCACGCCCTGTCATGCAGAAGCGGCAGCCGACGGCGCACCCGACCTGTGACGACACGCACAGGCCGTCGCGCGGCAGCAGCACGCTTTCCACCGTCTGGCCGTCCGCCAGTGCGACGAGCAGGCGCTCCGAACCGTCGGCGCCCGGGTGGACGGCCTGGATGCGCGCCAGCCCTTCCAACTCGGCCTCGATGGACGGCAAGGCCGCCATCAGCGACGCCGGGAAGAAGCTGTGTGGCAGGCGCCGACCGCTGTCGCGCGGCAGCGCGTGCGACCAGAGCCGCAGGATCCGCTGTTCGTGGCTGGCGCCCGCGCCCGCATCGCGGAGGCGTTGTTTCAGTTCGTGGATGCGCATGAGGGGACGCGAGCGTTCGTTCAACGCAGCCCTTTCCACCACAGCACGTTCTCGCGCGACTTGCCGATGGTCAGCACCTCGCCGATCTCTGGCGTGGCCAGCGGGATCTTCTCGCGCGCGGTGATCGCCGCAACGCGGTCGAGCGGGTCTCGCCAGGTGTGGAAGGCGAGATCGAAGGTGCTGTTGTGCACCAGGAAGAGCAGCTTGCCGCGCAGGTCCCCGAAGGCCTTGACGGTTTCTTCGGGCGTCATGTGCACCGACGGCCAGTAGGTGTCGTAGGCGCCGTTTTCCATGAGCGCCAGGTCGAAGCCGCCGAAGCGCTCGCCGATCTGCGCGAAGCCGGGGAAGTAGCCCGAGTCGCCGCTGTAGAAGATGCGCTCGCCGCCGCTCTCGATCACCCACGACGCCCACAGCGTGCGGTCGCGGTCCCACAGGGTGCGGCCCGAGAAGTGCTGCGACGGCGTGGCGGTCAGCTGCACGTCGCCATGGCGGCCCTGTTGCCACCAATCGAATTCCTCCACGTGGTCCGCCGCCACGCCGGCGTCGCGCAAGCGCTTGCCCACACCCAGCGGCACGAAGTAGCGCGCGACTTGCGCGCGCAGCACGTCGATGGCCGCCAGGTCGAGGTGGTCGTAATGGTCGTGCGACAGGATCAGGCCTTCGATCGGCGGCAGTTCGGCCAGCGTGAGTGGCGGCGCATGAAAGCGCTTGGGCCCGGCCCATCCGACCGGCGATGCGCGCTCCGCGAACACCGGGTCGATCAGCCAGTACTTGCCCTTGAGCTTCAGCAGGTGCGACGAGTGACCCAGCCGCACCACATGGTTGGCGCCGTTGTCGAGCGCATCGAGCGACGCCCGGTCGAGCTTGCGCACGGGAATCGCGTCGACCGGCACCGTGCCGGTCTTGTCCGCGGTGAAGAAGCGCGTCCAGATCTTCCAGCCGCTTTGCGACGGCAGTGCCTGCGGGTTGGCCATGTTGCGGAAGCCGCAGTCGCCGTCGCTCTGCGCCGAGGCGGCGTAGCGCGCATCGCAATCGGCCCCGGTGGCGCAGCCGGCGGCCACGAGGCAGGTCGTTGCAGTGAAGAGCCAGGCCAGGAGGCGCCGGTGCGTGGCAGTCATGGAAAAGCGGCGTGAAAACGCGAAAGGCGCCTTGCGGCAATGCGCGGGAGCTTAGCCGCAGCGCGGCGCCGGCTGGGCCGGCGCGTCGCATGGCCCCACCGACCGATACGGCCGGCAATGCGTCCGCCGAGGCGCTAGATCACGTCGCTGGCCGTCGCGGAGACGGCGAGACCGTAAAGGCCGCGCACGTCTGACGTCGCGGCGCCGTGGCGCATCAGGGTGGCACCGGACAGTTCGTTGTCACTCACGGCCTGCAGCACGTCCAGGTCGTAGCCGCACACCACCAGCACCCAGTCGGCCCACCCGTCGGCATTGCCGCGGATCTTCTGCTCGGTCGTCGCCTGCATGGCCGGCATCTCGTGCTGCAGCAGGTGAGCGCCCGTGAGGCCGGGGCGCATCGCCAGCGTGTCGATCGTCGTTCGGCAGAAGGCGCGCAGGGCCTCGTCGCCACCCGGTGCCGGCGACAGCCGCACGGTGAGCGCATGCCGCGCCACGCCGCCGCCGCGCGAGGCGAGCACGCGGCATTGGCTGCGAACCATGTCGCGGTGGTGCGGCATCAGCCGCGTCGACCACGGCGTGGGTGCGTTGAGCCGTGCGACATAGGCGGGTGACGAGAGAACGTCGAACGCACGCATCTCGTACATCACGAACATGCCGTCGCCCTCGACGGCCCGCCAGCGCGTGCCGCGGTGGAAGCCCGGGATGCCCATCCGTTCGGGGAAGTGCTCGTGCGCGTGCCAGTCCTCGAAGTCGGCCCGCACCTCGGGCGCGATGTTCCACCACATGGCCAAGGCGGCCTGTCCCATCAATGCCATGCGGTACCTACTTGGCGGCGCGCAGGCGCGCGAGTTCGTCGGCGACCTGCTTGGATACCGCTTCGCCGGCCTCGCGCGCGAACTTGTCGACCACCGGCTGCACCTTTTGCCGCAGGCGGGCGAGTTCGGCCGGGCTCACCTCGTTGACCTGCATCGTCTTGCGCAGTCCGTCGATGGCCTGGCCTTCTTTGGCAAGACTGACCTTGCGTTCTGCCTGCTTGGCTTCGTCGGCCGCCTCGCGGATGATCTTGCGCTCGGCCTCCGACATGCCGTCCCACGTCTTCTTGCTCATCATGAAAGGCATGCCGGTGTAGACGTGACGGGTGAGCGAGAGGTACTTCTGCACTTCGGCGAACTTGGCCGACTCGATGACGCCCACCGGGTTGTCCTGCCCGTCGATGGCGCGGGATTCGAGCGCGCCGTAGACCTCGCCGAAGGTCATCGGCACCGGGTTGGCGCCGAGCGTGCTGAACAGGTCGATGTAGACCGGCGAGGCGATCACGCGGATCTTCAGGCCTGCCACGTCTTCGGCCTTGGCGATGGGCCGCTTGCTGTTGGTCATGTTGCGAAAGCCGAGGTCCCAGATGCCAAGGCCGATCACGCCGTGCTTCGACAGGTCGTCGAGCATGCGCGTGCCGACCGGCCCGTCGACGATGGCGAAGGCTTCCTGCGCGCTGTTGAAGAGAAAGGGCAGGTCAAACACCCCGAACTGCTTGTCGATGGAGGCCACCAGGCCGGTCGCCATCGACGTGAAGTCGAGCGTGCCGCCGCGGATCGCCGACAGGTTCTGCGGGTCGCTGCCGAGCACGGCGTTCGGGAACAGCGTGACCTTCATCTTGCCGCCGCTCTTCTGCGCGACCGCATCGGCGAACACTTGCGCGCCGGTGCCGAGCGGATGGTCCTTTGCCAGGCTGAATGCGAAGCGGAGCGTCCGCTCCTTGACGTCTTGCGCCTGTGCGTGCGCCTGCCATGCGCCGCCGAGCAGCGCGATGCCGGTGATTGCCGCGAGCAGCGTGCGCCGCCCGGTCGTGTGAATTGCCGTTGCCATGTCTTTTGTCTCCATCGGTGCTGCATCTCCGGCTCAATCGGGAGCGTCAGCGGGCGCATGGTGACAGAAATGTGAACGCCGTTCAACTTTCTGATATCGTTCAAAAAATGAACGATCAATACCGAGCCAAGCCATGAGCGGTGCACTGGAAAAGTCCCTGGCCATCCTCGAATACCTCGCGGCGTACCCCGACGGCGTCGGGCTCGCTCAGTTGTCGACCGACCTCGGGCAACTGCGCAGCGGCTGCCACCGCACGCTGCAGGAGCTGATGCGCCACGGCTATGTGCGCCAGATGCCGCAGCGCGCCGACTACGCGCTCACCACCAAGCTGGCGTCGATGGGCCTGAGCTTTTTGAGCAAGTCCGGCGTGGTCGACATCGCACAGCCGGTCATCAACCGGCTGGCGCAGGCCACCGAGGAGCTGGTGCGGCTGGCCATCGTCGACGGCGAGCGGCTCACGCTCGTGGCCAAGGCGCAGGGCGCGAAGTCGGGCCTGCTCTACGACCCCGACATGGGCATCGACCTGCAACTGTCGTGCAGCGCGGCCGGCCAGGCATGGCTGATGACCTTGCCCGAAGACGTGGCGATCGCGCATGTCGCGCGCCAGGGCATGGGCGACCGAACGCATTTCGGCCCCAACGCGCCGACCAGCATCAAGGGCCTTCTCAAGGTGCTCGACGAGCATCGCAAGCGCCGCTTCAGTCTGATCCAGGAGGCTTATGCGCCAGGGATGAGTTCGATGGCGGCGCCGATCCAGCGTGGTGACGAGCCTGCGACCGGCGTGGTGGTCGTGGCGGGGCCCTCGGCACGGCTCACGCAGAAACGGATGCTCCAGTTCGGCCCGGCGCTGCTGGCCGCGGCCGAAGAACTGGCTCTTACCGGCAGCGCATCGCCGTTGCTCAAGTCGGCCAACGTCGGCACCTGGGGCAATCGGGTCGACGGGCCGGCGGCGGGCAAGGCGGAGCGTTCGAGCGCGCGCCGCTGAGCTGAGTGCGCGTGGCCGCTAGAGGGCGATGCACACCGCCTCTTCCAGCGGATGCTCTTCGAGGTTGACGCCCGCACCGCCGCGGTCGACCACGATGAAGTCGCGCACCGCGCCGAGTGCGAGCAGCGGGTGGTGCCACACGTTCTTTGTGTAGTTCACGCCCTGCCAGCCGTTGCTGACGAAGGCGCGCAGTTCCCCCGGCTTGCCGTTGTCGTCTTCGGCGACGACGACGTAGTAGGGCGCGTCCACCAGCGGCAAGAAGGCCTGCGAGCCCAACGGGTGCCGCTCCATCAAGCTCAGTTGCACCGGCTCGTCGCGCGGCTGCGCGCGAAACAGGTTGATCAGCGTGCGGCCGCCCTCGGCCAGCACGTCGACCTGGGCCAGGTCGTGGAAGCGGATGGTCGTGCCGGCATTGATCGGCATCTGCTGCGCACCGGCCACTTCGATGACGTCGCCGAAGGGTGCGAAGGCGGCGGCGGTCAGGGGTTCGGGGACGAGGGTTCGCATGCGCTCAATTCTCGGTGGTCGCGCTGGGCGCGGTGTTCTCGAAAGCCGCAAAGCGTTGGCGCATAAAGTTGCTCACATGCGGCGTGAATTCCATGAAGCCCTTCACCGCATGGAACTCCGGCGTGTCGTACACCCAGTCGCCCGCCACCTCGTAGATGGCTGCGTACTTCGGCCCGCCTTCGAGCGAGACGAAGCGCTTGGCCGACAGCCAACCCGGGCAGGCGAGCAGGGCGGGCACGTGCACCGCGTCGTACCAAGCGTTGAAGGCGTCTTCGTACGCGGAGTCAATGTCGACGCGCACCATGTGCAGCTGCGGCACCGTGCTCATGCGGCCACCTTCGGGTTGACGCGCGGGAACTTCAGCGTGGCCTCGGCCTTGAGCACTTCCTTGCCTTCTTCGTTGGTGGCGCTGGCCTGCCAGATCACGCTGCGCGTGTCGGCGTCCATCTGCGCGATCCACACCTTGAACTCGATGGTGTCGCCGTAGAACACCGGGCCGGTGAACCAGAAGCGGTCTTCGATCGAGATGCCTAGCGTGCCTGCGAGTTCGGCGGTCAGCACGCTGGTGCAGATGCCCGCCACCAGAATGCCGGGCGCGAGCCGCTGTCCGAAGCGCGTGGTCTGCGCGTAGCTGTCGTCCACGTGCACCGGCCCGAAGTCGCCGGTGGCCGCGATGTAGAGCGCACCGTCGGCCTCGGTGATGGTCTTGCGCACCGACACGGTCTGGCCGAGGTGCAGGCTGTCGAAGGGCTTGAGTTCGTACATGGCTCTGCCGCCGTGTCAGTCGAGAGGGCGCACGAGCACCAGCTTGGCCGTGCCCTGCGCCATCACTTCGCCGGTCGACTTGGTGCAGCGCACGCCGCACGACACCGCGGCGTCGGTCACATCGAGCACCTCGATCCGCGACTCCACCGTTTCACCCACCAGCACGGGCATGGAGAAGTCGATCTGCAGCCCGCCCAGCCGCCATGCTGTGCCCGCGACGCGGTTGAGCGCCGTGGTCGCGAGCGCCACCGCATTCAGCTCGAAGGCCAGCATGTTGTCGAAGCCGCTTTCGTGTGCGGCGCGCTTGTCGACGTAGAGCGGCGCCATGTTGCCGCTGATGCCGGTGAACATCGCCTGCTCGGCGACGGTGAGGGTCTTGCGGAACGACATCGCGTCGCCGACTTTGAGGGCGGTCATCGAGAAACTCCAGGGAAGAGGGGGACGCCGTGGCTCACAGCACGAGGCCGTTCTTGATCACCGCTTTGGCGATCAGCATGCGGTGGATTTCCGAGGTGCCGTCGTACAGGCGCGTCACGCGGCTGTCGCGGTAGATACGTTCCAGCGGGAGGTCCTTGCAGAAGCCCATGCCGCCGAACACCTGGATGCCGCGGTCGGCCACGCGGCCGATCATCTCGGAGGCGTAGAGCTTGACCATCGACACCTTGTCGCGCGGCTCGCGGCCCTGGTCGAGTTCCCAGGCGGTGTTGAGCACCATCATCCGCGTCGCGAAGATCTCGGTGGCCGAGTCCGCGATCATCTGCTGCACCATCTGGAAGTCGCCGATCGGCTGGCCGAACTGCTTCCGCTCCGACGCATAGGTGCGCATCATCTCCAGCACGCGCGACGCCATGCCCACGGCACGCGCGCCGATGTGCGCGAGCCGGATGCCGGCCACGCTGTTCATGATCAGCTTGAAGCCGCCGCCGACCTCGCCCAGCACCGAGTCGAACGGGATGCTGCATTCGTCGAAGGACAGTTCGGCATGGCCGTAGCCGCGGTGGCCCATCATGGGCTGCACGCGGTTCACCGTGAAGCCCGGCGTGCCCTTGTCGACCAGGAAGAGGGTGATGCCGCCGCGGGCGCGCTTCTCCTTGTCGGTGAGCGCCATCACGATCACGTAGTCGGCGATGTCGCCGTCGCTGATGAAGTGCTTGCCGCCGTTGAGCACCCAGCGGTCGCCTTCGAGCCGCGCCGTGGTCGAGATCGATGCCGCGTCGGAGCCCGCACCGGGCTCGGTGATGGCCATGGCGCAGATCTTGTCCCCGCGCACCGTGGGCAGCAGGTACTTCTCGCGCTGCGCCGCATTGCAGGGCAGCAGCATCGGGTAGACCTGGCCGAACACGCGGCGGATGAGCGCGTCGGAGGTCTTGCCGAACTCTTCTTCCACCAGGCACATGGTTATGTTGTCGAGCCCGCCGCCGCCGCAGTCCTCGGGCATGTTCATCGCGAACAGGCCCAGCTCCTGCGCCTTGCCGCGCACGCGCTTCAAGGCCTCGGGCGGCACGTCGCCGAGCGCTTCGGTTTCGTTTTCGAGCGGCTGCACTTCCTGGGTGACGAAGCGGCGAACGGTGTCGACGAGCAGTTGCGTATCGGAGGGGACGGAGAAGTCGAACATGGTGGGCGATGAGGATCAGTTGGAGGAGGGCGCCGGCGGCGCGCCGACGGCCTTGGCGGCGAGCAGTGCATCGATCTCCTCGGCGCCGTAGCCGAGTTCGCCGAGCACTTCGCGCGTCTGCATGCCCAGCTTCTGCGGCGCGAAGCGCACGGGCGGCGCCGCGCCGTCGTAGCGCAGCGGGTGGTTGAGCATCGTGATGGGCGCGCCCTCGACGCTCTGTGCATCGATGAACACGCCGAGGTGCGCGAGCTGGGCGTCGTCGCGCAACTCGTCGTAGTCCTTCACCGGCATGTGCCAGATGCCGCGCGCCGCGAGCAGCGGCAGCCATTCGGCCGTGGTGCGCGCGGGCAGGCGCTGCGCGACGATGCGGGTGATCTCGGTGCTGTTCGAGAAGCTGTCCGCGGTATCGAAGCCGGCCAGCTCGGGCAGGTCGAGCGCGACCGCCAGGTCGGCCGGTGCCGCCATCGAAATCGCGAGGTGGCCGTCGGCCGTCGCGTGAATGCCCGAAGGCCCCGAGCCGCACCAGCTTGCCAGCCCGTGCGCGCCGCGCGACGTGGCCGAGCGCGCGCCGTTCATCCAAGCCGTCATCGACTCGGCCTGCAGGTCGATGGCCGATTGCAGCAGGCTGCCTTCGACCAGGCGACCCTGGCCGGTGCGCTCGCGCGACAGCAGCGCCGCGAGGATGCCCATCGCCAGCAGCGACGCGGCGTGCTGGTCGACGATGACCGGGCCGGCGGGCGTCGGCGGCCCGTCGGCGCGGCCGGTGCGCGCAGCGAAGCCGGAGCGCGCCTGCAGCAGCAGGTCTTGCCCCGGCAGGTCGCGGTCGGGCCCGCTGGCGCCGTAGCCGCTGACCGATGCGTACACGATGCGCGGGTTGATGGCCTTGATCTGCTCGTAGCCCAGGCCCAGCCGCGCCATCGCGCCGGGGCGGAAGTTCTCCATCACCACGTCGGCGCTCTCGACCAGCTTGCGCGCGACCGCCTTGCCCGCCTCCGACTTCATGTCCAGCGCCAGGCTGCGCTTGTTGCGGCCTGTCGTCAGCAGGTTGACGCTCTGCCCGGCAACGAAGTGGTTGGCCACCGCCCAGTTGCGGTGGAAGGCGCCGTCGAGGGGCTCCACCGCGATCACATCGGCACCCATGTCGGCCAGCAGTTGGGCCGCCATCGGGCCGGCATGGAAGTGGTTGAAGCTGATGACCTTGAAGCCGGAGAGCATGCGAGTTCCTGAAAAGCGTTGCGGCGTTTTCAGGATAGACGCGGGGTGACTTATCGAGGCCGGTGCGGCTTATTCAATATCTGCGGGGGACTATCAGCGGGCTGGATAGCTGTTGGCGCAATTCCTGCGCGGTCGCGGGCGGCTGCTTCAGACTGAAAGCTGCCCGTCCTCGTTCGTCGATGAACGACCGCTGCGATCGACAGCGGGCACCGCTGTGACGTCAGGGCGTCACCATGCCACCGTTCACGTTCAACGTCTCGCCCGAGACGTAGCTCGATTCTGCGGATGCAAGGAACACGTAGGCGGGTGCGAGCTCCGCGGGCTGACCAGAACGCTGGTAGGTGCTCTCGTCGTCGAAGGTCTTCATCTGCTCGTCGGACACACCGCCCGACACCTGCAGGGCAGTCCACACTGGCCCGGGCGCAACCACGTTGACTCGAATTCCGCGCGAAGCGACCTGCAGTGCGAGGCCCTTCGAAAAATTGTTGATCGCCGCCTTGGTAGCCGCGTAATCCAGACGTTCCGGTGATGGCTTGTACGCCTCCAGCGACGCGGTGTTGATGATGCTTGCACCCGCAGACATGTGTGCAAGCGCCGCCTTGGTGATCCAGAAATTAGCAAAGACGTTCGTGCGGAACGTGAGCTCGAATTGTTCGTCGGACAGATCCGCGATTCGCGAAACTGCCACCTGCTTGCCAGCGTTGTTGACCAGGATGTCGAGCCCGCCGAGAAAGCCAACGGCTTCCGCGACGAGCGCGCGACAGCGACCAGCGTCCGTGATGTCGGCGGCAATCGCGTGCCCTTTCCTGCCCGCCTTCTCTATGTGACCGAGGATGTGTCCGGCATCCTCTTGCTCTGCAGGCAGGTGCACGATCACCACATCGGCGCCCTCGCGCGCAAATGCGATGGCGACCGCACCCCCGATGCCGGAGTCGCCGCCCGTGATCAACGCCTTGCGCCCAGCGAGGCGTCCGCTGCCGCGATATGTCGCCTCACCCAGATCGGGCACCGGCGTCATCCGCGCCTGAACGCCGGGTACCGGCTGGTGTTGTACAGGCGGTTCCACGCGACCGTACTGCTTGACCGGATTCGAGAAGCTGTATTGATCACGAGACATGGAAATCCTCACTAAATGGCGAACAGGACCGGCACATTGACAAGCAACATCGCAATTGCAATCGCCGGTGTAACTCGCATCCAGGTTCACTCGTCTGTTGTTGGAGCTTCGTTACACCGGATGCGCAGAACCAGGGACTACGCGATCCCTGCGCCGCCAGTGACGCCATAGACCTCACCGTTGATGAAACTCCCTTCCTGGCTGGCAAGCAGGACATACACCGGCGCAATCTCCACCGGCTGACCAGGGCGGCCGTATGCGCTTTCGGTTCCGAACTTCATCACTTTTTCGGGCGGCTGTCCGCCAGACGATTGCAGCGGCGTCCAGAACGGACCGGGAGCAACGACGTTGGCCCGAATCCCCTTCTCGAGCAATTGTTTGGCCAGCGCCTTGGTATAGGCCACGATGCCCGCCTTTGTCGTCGCGTAGTCGAGCAGGATGGCCGAAGGGTCGTAAGCCTGGATCGAAGCCGTCGTGATCACTGCCGCCCCGGGCGGCAGGTGCGGAACCGCGGCCTGGGCGATCCAGTGCATCGCGTAAAGATTGGTCTTGAGCGTCTTATCGAAGTCTTCCGACGTGACCTTGGAAATGTCTTCGCGGTTCTGTTGGCGGCCGGCGTTGATCACGAGAATGTCCAGCCCACCCAACTTCTCGACGGCTTGCGCAACGAGGTCGCGGCACCATTTTTCATCGGTAATGTCGCCCGGCAATGCAACGGCGGTGCGTCCTTCGGCCTTGATGAGCGCGAGGACGTCCTGTGCATCGGCCTTTTCGCTCGGCAGGTACGAGATCGCCACGTCGGCGCCCTCGCGCGCGTAAGCAATGGCAGCCGCCCGGCCGATGCCGCTGTCGCCGCCGGTGATGAGCGCCTTGCGGCCTTTCAGTTTGCCGGAACCCACGTAGCTTGTTTCGCCGTGGTCGGGCACCGGGTCCATCTTGGATGCTTCGCCCGGCACGGGTTGCGGCTGACGAGGGAACGGGGGTTGGGGATATTGGGTGCGAGGGTCTTGCATGGACAGTCGATCGGACATGTGGTTCTCCGGTGGGTTGATTGAGGTCAGTTGCGGGCAGCGTCGTCGTTGAGAACGGACAACGCCATGAGATGGGACAGATGACTGAGGCCTTGAGGCAGGTTGCCGAGAAAGTCGCCGGTGCCCGGATCGACCATCTCGGAAAGCACGCCATGCCCTTGAGACAGCGCCGCCGTCAAGCGGTCGTAGCGTTCACGCGCTTCGGCGACGAACCCGAGCTGCGCGCGGGCCGACACCATCCAGAACGAGCAGGCGAGAAAGCAGCCTTCTTCAGCGTGCATTCCGGTGTAGCGGTAATGGAACGGGCCGGCGCCGAGTTCGCGGTCGATCGCATCGAGCGTCAGCAAGAGCCGCTCGCGGCCGTCGAAGCCGAAACGCACCGCCAACGCGAGTGAAGCGTCGAGCTTGTCGCTGCCGGGGTACATCACGAAGGCCTGTTTCTTTTCGGACCAGCACTTGGCTTCGATCCACTCCGCGATGCGTTCGCGCTCGCGCGACCAGCGCTCGCGGCAGGTGGTGGGGAGCTGGCCCTGGTCGGCGAGCTCGACCGCGCGTGTGAGTGCCTGCCAGCAGCTGATCTTTGACATCGTGTAGTGCTGCTCTTCCTGCAACTCCCACATACCGGCGTCCGGTGTGCGCCAGCGGTCGGCGCATTCGTCTGCCAGGTGCGAGAGCAACTCGGCGCTGGCGCCGTCCAGTATGTTGCCGTCATTCACGAAGCACGATGCCGTCTCGAAGATGTCGCCGTAGACGCCGTGCTGCCACTGGTTGGTGGCAGCGTTGCCGTGGACCACGGGCTTCGACCCCCGATAGCCGGCCACGTCCTGTTCTTCGACGTCGGCGACGGCATCGCCGTCCAGGGTGTAGAGAACCCGTGTGCCGGCATGGCGCAGCTGGTTGAGCAACCAGGTCAATGCCGCCTTCGCCTCGGCCTGGAGCCCGGCGGTGAGGAACGCCTTGATCGTGTAGCCCGCATCGCGCACCCAGGCGTAGCGGTAGTCGTAGTTCTTGGGCCCACCGATCGACTCGGGCACGGAGGTCGTGGCGGCGGCTGCGATGGCGCCCGAGGGCGAGTAGAGCAGCAACTTGAGGGCGAGTGCGCTGCGAAGGAACGCCGGCCGGTCCTTGCCTTCGAACCGCACGCCCTTGCACCAGACGCGCCATTCGCGGTCGGACACATCGATGCGCTCGTCGACCTCCTCGATCGATGGCGCGACCAGCGGTTCGTTTCGCCCGGCGACGACGGCCACGGTCTGGCACTCACCGGCTGAAACCACCACCTCGCCGGTCACACCCGTGTCGGACCATTCGAAGCGGACGCCTTCGCTGTGAATGAACAGCGCCATCACGTGCTCGACATGCAGCACCACACGCCCGCCGATGACCGAGCGGTACGGGTTGACCGTGTTGCCGCGTCGCCCCGGTTGCATCACGAGATTGAAGCGGACGCTGCCTTTCAGGCCTTCGACCCGGCGCGCCAGCTCGGTCCAGGGCAGGCGGCCAGCCGGGCCGCTGTTCAGCGATTCGGTGAGTCTGGCCTGGCCATCAGGCGTCGTGAAGACGGTTTCCAGCACGTTGCTGTCGTCCAGGTAGCGGCGCTCCACTCGGAATGGTTCGTCCGGCTGAAGCAGGAAGTGTCCGCCTTCCTCGGCATCGAGCAGGCGATCGAAGAACGGCGGTGAATCCATGTTGGGGACGCACCACCAGTCGATCGAGCCATCGGCGCCCGAGAGGGCGACCGACCGGCCGTCGCCCAGCGCGCCATAGCGGGCGAGCGGCAGGTAGCCGTCTGTCCGGAGCTCGACGCCGGGCATGGCCGGAACGTGTTCATTTTTTGGGTGTTTGGGGTGCTTCGGCATCAGCTTTCATCGTGCCGGCTCCGAGCGTGCTGCGGACCCGAGAAAAGCGCTCGACCTACTGTAGGAAGGCCAATGTCGCCCTGTCGGGTGGATCCGGCGGGCCCCCAACATCGCTGCTCCCACGAAACGACACACAAAACCCGAATGAACGACCGACCTGTGCTTTTCATGCTCCATGCACTCGGAGGCAGCGCCAAAGCGTGGCAAGGCGTCGTCGCCGCGCTGGGCTCCGCTTTCGAATGCCTTCCGATCGATCTGCCCGGATTCGGCGACGCACGCGGTGCGTCCGGCTGGAGCGTGGCATCCATGGCCGACCACGTGGCTGCGGCCGTTGTGAAACGCGGTGGTGCCCGATGGCTCCTGGTCGGCCACAGCATGGGTGGCAAGGTCGCGTCGGTCGTCGCGTCGCGCGCCCTCGCTGGTGAACCCGGCCTCTTCGGCCTGGCGGGTGTCGTGCTGCTCGCAGGATCGCCGCCGTCGCCCGAACCGATGGCCGACGACCGGCGCGAGAAGATGATCGGTTGGGCCACCCCGGGGCCGCTCGACGGCGCTGCTGCCCGGGAGTTCGTGGACGCCAACGTCGGCCGCGCGCTCTCGCCCGAGGCAGACCGACTGGCCATCGACGACCTGAAGCGCGCTTCGCCCGAGGCCTGGGTTGCATGGCTCGAACGCGGCAGTCGCGAAGACTGGTCGGGAGAGGTCGGCATCCTCGATGTGCCGGCGCTCATCATCGTCGGAGGCGCCGATGGCGATCTGGGCGAAGACGGGCAGCGCGCGACGAACGCGATCGTCTATCCACGTGCCGATCTGTCCGTGGAAGAAGGTGCGGGCCACTTGCTGCCGCTCGAGCGCCCGACCGAAGTGGCCGACAAGATCGCCCGGTTCTGGAACGACAAGGCGGGCGTCGGCCCCGCCGTTCCTCTGCCGTTCGCCGCATTGATCGCGTCCGATCGCGTGAGTCGCCGGATGCGCGCCGCGCTCGCCGTCCGTTCTATTGCCGACGATGTCGACTACGCGCCCCGCGTGCTGTCGCCGCTGCATCTGCAGACGCTGCGCGCCGTGGCCAAGCAAGTCGTGCCGCAGGGCACGCCCTCGATCGACCTTGCCGCGCGTATCGATGCGCAACTCGCCGCGGGCAAGGCCGACGGATGGCGCTTCGCGAACATGCCGCCGGACCGCGAGGCCTACGCGGCCGCACTCGATGGCCTGGCGGAATTCGCCGGCCTGACCGAGCCCGAGCAACAGGCTTGGTTGACCCGGATGGCCGACGGCGAATTCGATCAATCGACCCTCTCGCCCGAGCAGATGCAACGGTGGTTCGAAGACCTTCGCGCCGACCTGGTTCGCCACTGGACGGCCCATCCGGCAACGATGGCCCGCATCGGCTTCGACGGCTTCGCCAACGGTGGCGACGGCCCGCGCAAGCAAGGCTTCGAACGACTCGCGGCCAACGAACGAGAACCTTGGGAACCTCTGATGGAGATGCAGCAATGAAGCTCGATGCCATGCGTCGATACGACGAGCGCGAGACCGTCGATGCGGTGGTCATCGGCACCGGCGCGGGCGGCGCGCCGCTGCTCGCGGCGCTGGCCGCGCGCGGCCTCAAGGTCGTCGCGCTGGAGGCGGGCCCGAACTGGAGCCCCGGCGAGCACACCCCCGACGAAACCGAAGGAACGGACATCAACTGGATGGAAGAGCGCCTGAGCGGCGGCGCCACGCCCACCGCGTTCGGCCCCAACAACAGTGGGACCGGCGTGGGCGGATCGACCCTGCACTGGGGCGCCTTCACGCCGCGTCCCGACCCGCGCGACCTGCAGTTGCGGACGCTGACGGGCATGGGCCACGACTGGCCGATCTCGCATGCCGAACTCACGAGCTACATCGAGCGCGTCGAGCGCTTCATCGGCGTCTCGGGCCCCGCGCACTACCCTTGGGATCCGGAGCGCCGGTACCCCCTGCCGCCCGCCAAGCGCAACGCATCGGCCGACATGATGGCGCGCGGCTGCAAGGCGCTCGGCGTGCGGACCGCAGACGCACCGGCTGCCCTCGTGTCGCGCGATTGGCAGCAGGAAGGCGGCGGCTTGCGCCAGGCCTGCGTGAATTGCGGATCGTGTCACCAGGGCTGCCGCAATGCGTCCAAGGCCAGCATGGACACGACCTACCTGCCGCTGGCCGTCTCGCACGGCGCTGAAATACGCGCCGATGCACGCGTCACCGGCATCGAGCGCGATGCCGGCGGCCGGGTCATCGGCGTCGTCTATCGGCATCGCGGTGTCGAGCAGAGGCAACGTTGCGCGGCGCTCATCGTTTGCGCCGGCGGCGTCGAGACGCCGCGGCTTCTGCTGCACACCGGGCTGGCCAACGGCAGCGGACAGGTCGGCCGCAACTTTCTGGCGCACGGCGCGACGCAGGTCTGGGGTCGTTTCGATGCCGAAATGCGCGGCCACCGTGGCTACCCGTCGTCGCTGATCACCGAAGACACGCTGCGTCCGTCCGATGCCGATTTCGCGGGCGGCTATCTGATCCAGAGCCTGGGCGTGATGCCGCTGACGCTGGCGACCACGATGGCCCGCAGCGCCGGGCTGTGGGGCAAGGCGCTGACCGACGCGGTCGATGGCTATCGGTTTCTGGCGGGCGTCGGCATGAACGCCGAATGCCTGCCCTCGGATGGCAACCGGCTCGAACTGTCGGATGAGCTCGACGAATTCGGGATGCCCAAGGCGGTCATCAGCTTCAGCGCGGGCGCCAATGAAAAAGCGATCGACCGACATGCGACGCAGCTGATGCGCCGGATCGTCGAGGCCGCGGGCGGCACCGAAACGATGGTGCTGCCGCGCACGGCGCACACCATCGGCACCTGCCGGATGGGCACCGACCGGGAGACGGCCGTGGTCGACGCCGACGGCAGGAGCTTCGACATCGACAACCTGTGGATCTGCGACAACTCGGTGTTCCCGAGCGCACTCGTTGCCAATCCGGCATTGACCATCATGGCGCTCTCGTTGCGCACCGCAGAGCGCTTATTGAGCGCTGGATGAACGCTTGGCCGCGAAGAACTTCAATCCGCCGCTGAAGACAGCAGGACACAAAGCACCCGCGCCCACAGTCGCTCCGGACTCGTGCCATATGGCCGCATACCGCGTAAAGCTCGACAACTTCGCCTTCCGCCTTCCGATGGAGCCAAGGCATGCGCCGACTCCGACTCCTCGAGAGCGGCTTGCCGTTGTTGCACAAGCTGTTGCTTGAGTCTGCGTGGCTATTCGCCGCCCTTATAGTCCCACCCCCAAACCGCATTGGCCGCCGCCCCGGCGCGCCGCTAAGGTGGCCGCAGTCCATCACTGCGCGCCGCCATGCCTTCCGAGTCCTTCGATCATTTCCGCGGCATCCATGCCGCCACCGTGTGCCCGCTGCGTGACGATGGCGGCATCGACGAAGACACGCTGGCTGCGCATCTGTCCGCCGTGTCGCGTGCCGACGGCATCACCGGGCTGCTGATCAACGGGCACGCCGGCGAGAACTTCATGCTGGGCCGCGACGAGAAGCGCCGCGTGGTCGAGATTGCGCGGCAGGCCTGTCCGTCGCACACGCTGCTGGTGTGCGGCATCAACGCCGAAGACAGCCTGGAGGCGCAGCGCCACGTCGATGACGCCGAGGCCGCCGGTGCCGATGCGGTGCTGATCTTCCCGCCGTTCTCCTGGGCGCTCTCGCAAGACGCCGACATGGCGGTGCGGCACCACCGCATCGCGACGTCGAACAGCTCGCTGCCGCTCTTCCTGTACCAGGCCGGCGTGCGCGCCGGTGCGCTCGCCTACACGGCGGACGTGCTGGAGCGCCTCGCGCAGCTGCCCAACGTCATCGGCATCAAGGAAGGCAGCTGGGAAGCCGCTGCCTACGAAGCCAATCTGCGCCTCGTGGCGCGCGTGGCGCCGGAGGTGATGGTGATGGCCTCGGGCGACGAGCACCTGCTGACCTGCTTCGCCATCGGCACCGCGGGCAGCCTGGTGAGCCTGGCCTGCGTCACGCCGGAGCTGGTCGTTGGCCTGTACCGCGCGATGGAGGCGGGCGACCTGGCCACGGCGCGCGCCTTCAACGAGCGCATCTACCCGCTTGCCACGGCCATCTACGGCACCGCGCCGGGCGGCCACGCCAACGTGCGGCTCAAGACCTGCCTGAAGCTGCTGGGCCACATCCCGAGCGACGCGATGCGCCCGCCGATGGGGCCGCTGCCCGACAGCGAAGTCGCGATGCTGGCGCAGGCGCTCCGAGCCGCTGGCCTGAACACACAAGAGGACACCGCAACATGACCAAGACCCTGATCCGCAACGGCCGCATCGTGACGGCCATCGACGACTACCGCGCCGACCTGCTGATCGAAGACGGCCAGATCGCCGCCATCGGCAAGCAGCTCGACGTCGGCCCCGACACGCGCGTCATCGACGCGGCCGGCCTGCTGGTGCTGCCCGGCGGCGTCGACGTGCACACCCACCTCGAGAACACCTTCGGCGACTCCACCACGGCCGACGACTACGAGTCGGGCACGCGCGCCGCGGCCTTCGGCGGCACGACGACCGTCATCGACTTCGCCTTTCAGGGCAAGGAAGACAGCCCGCTCGACGCCATCGCGCGCACGCAGGCCAAGGCCTCGGTCGGCGCGAGCATCGACTACGGCTTTCACGTGATCCTCACGCACGTCGACGACAAGGTGCTGGGCGACATGAAGCACGCCATCCGCCACGAAGGCGTGAGCAGCTTCAAGATGTTCATGGCCTACCCGGGCACGGTGATGGTCGACGACGCGGCCATCTTCCAGGCGATGCGGCTGGTCGGCGAGCATGGCGGCATGGTCGCGCTGCACGCCGAGAACGGCAACGTGATCGAGCTGCTGATCCGCGAGGCGCTGGCGCAGGGCCACACCTCGCCGCGTTACCACGCGCTCACGCGGCCGGCCATCCTCGAAGGCGAGGCGACGCACCGCGGCATCAAGCTGGCCGAGCTGGCGAACGCGCCGGTGTACTTCGTGCACCTTTCGGCCAAGGAGGCGCTCAAGCACGTGATCGAGGCGCGCGACGGCGGCATTCCGGTCTTCGCCGAAACCTGCCCGCACTACCTCTTCTTCGACGAGTCGGTGTACGACAGCGACGACTTCTCGGTCGCCAAGCACGTGATGACGCCGCCGCTGCGCAACAAGGAATCGCAGGACGCGCTGTGGACCGCGCTCAAGACCGACGACCTGCAGCTCATCTCGACCGACCACTGCCCCTTCTGCATGAAGGAAGGCCACATGGGCCGCGTGCATCAGAAGGAACATGGCCGCCACGACTTCTCGAAGATCCCCAACGGCGCGCCCGGCATCGAGACGCGCATGACGGTGATCTACGACGGCGGCGTGCGCACGAAGCGCATCACGCTCAACCGCTTCGTCGAGCTCACGGCCACCGCGCCGGCCAAGCTCTTCGGCCTGTTCCCGCGCAAGGGCACGATCGCGGTGGGCAGCGACGCCGACATCGTGCTGTTCGACGCCAACGACACGCAAGTCATTTCTGCGCACACGCACCACAGCAATGTCGACTACAGCCTGTTCGAAGGCAAGCACGTGCACGGCGTGGTGAAGAAGGTGTTCTCGCGCGGCGAGCTCATCGTCGATGGCGAGCAGTGGCTCGGCCGGCCGGGGCGTGGGCAGTTTCTGGCGCGCGGCGAAGTAGGGGGCTTCTGAGCATGATGGTTCGACCGAACGTGGCGCGACGCCGACTGGAAGCCGGCCAGACCGTGCTGGGCATGGGCGTGCAGCAGGTCACGGGTGCGGCCGTGGCGGGCCTGGCGCTGCGCTGCGGCTTCGACTTTCTCTTCATCGACATCGAGCATTCGCCGGTCGACGCGGCGGCCGCCGCCAACATCGCCGCGGCCGCGCTGCCGCTGGGCATCGCACCGCTGGTGCGCGTGCCGGGCAAGAACTCACCCGACATCTCACGCCTGCTCGACGGCGGCGCGCAGGGCATCGTGGTGCCGCACGTCGACGACGCGGTCGAGGCGGCGGCCGCGGTGCGCGCCTGCAAGTACCCGCCGCTGGGCATGCGCTCCTTCTTCGGGCTGCAGCCGCATTTCGACTACGCGCGGCATCCGGCGCCGGAGGCCATGGCGGCCGCGAATGACGAGCTGCTGTGCATCGTGATGCTCGAGTCGCCGCTCGCCATCGCCAATGCCGACAGCATCGCGGCGGTGCCGGGCGTGGATGTGCTACTCATCGGCAGCAACGACCTCTCGCTCGAACTCGGCATCCCGGGCCAGCTGCAAGACCCGGCGGTCGAGTCGGCGTTCGCGGCCGTCATCGCGGCCTGCAAGGCACACGGCAAGCATGCGGGGCTGGCCGGCATCGTCGACCCGGCGCTGCTGCGCCGTCACATCGAAGCCGGCATGCGCTTTGTGCTGACCAGCAACGACATCGATCTGCTGCTGGCCGCCGGCGAGGCGCAGGTGGCCTTGCTGACAGCGTGATCGACTTGCGCGATCAGACCGCCGTCCGCCGGCTGCTCGCTCAGACCGGCCCGGTGCCGCGGATCGCGATGACCTTCTCGGGCAGCTTGGTCATGCCGTAGGCATCGAGGATGCGGTCGTAGGTGCCGTCCTTGACCATGTCGTTGAAGGCCTTGACCACGGCGTCGGCCACCGGCTTGGAGCGAAAGCTCATCATCGTGGGCGAGGCGCCCTGGGCCGCCAGCAGCATCGTGGCCTGGCCCGCCTTCACGAAAGCACCGCCGGCGTAGTTGGGGAAGGCGGCGATGTCGAACTGGCCTGCGCGCAGGCCGGCCATCACTTCGCTCGCGGTCGGAAACGACAGGATCTTGATCGACTTGCGGCCCTTGGCGACGTTGTCCTTTTCGCGCTCCTTCAGCCACCGCTCCTGGTACGAATCCGCCTCGACGCCGATGCTCAGGTCGGTCAGCGCGTCGGGCGAGGCCACGGTGCGCTTGCTGCCGGGTACCGCGACGATATCGATCGCAGCCATGGCGAAAGGAATGGTCCACATCACCTTCGAGCGCTCTTCGGTGAAGAACATGCCGGTGTTGATGCCGTCGAAGCGGGCCGACTTGAGCGCGGGGATCATGGCCGGGAAGTCCATGCGGATCGTCTCGACCTTCAGGCACAGGCGCTTGCCCAGCTCGGCGGCGAGTTCGAGGTTCATGCCCTTGAGTTCGCCGCTGGAATCGACGAACTGCAGCGGCGGCAGCGTCGGGTTGGTCGACAGCATGAGCTTGCCTTCGGAGACCAGTTCGCTCTTGGCGACGGCCGGGGTGCAGGTCTGTGCGGAAGCGACCATGCCGGAGAGCGGGCCGGCCAGCGCCACGATGGCGAGCGCGCTGCGCAAAAGGGCGAATTTCATGAGGATTCCTGGAAGAGAAAAGAGGCCGGCGGCGCGTGCGTCGAGGGCGTGAAAAGAAAAGAATAGCGAGCGCGGCGCCCTGCGTTCAATTCAGTTGAGGGGCGGGACTATAGGCCGCCGATATACGTCGTGATGGTGCGTGCGGCGCACCGAAATCGACCGAAAAGCGCCCGCTATCATGGAGCGACCCGACGTGTTCTCGGGCCTGAATCACGCCCCCATGTCCGACCCGCAATTCCGCTCCCTCATCAACCTGCGCCAGCTCGAGGTGTTACGCGCGGTGATGCGCTGCCGCACAACCATTGGCGCGGCCGAAGAGCTGGGCATGTCGCAGCCCGCCGTGAGCAACGCCATCAAGCTGGCTGAGGCCAAGCTGGGCATCGCGCTGTTCGACCGCGTGAGCAACCGCCTGGTGCCCACGGCCGACGCGCAGATCCTCATGGCCGATGCCGAGCCGCTGTTCGTGGTGCACGAAGCCGTGCAGCGCAAGGCCTGGGACCTGCGCACCGGCCGCGCTGGCGTGCTGCGTATTCATGCAACGGCCGAGCTGTCGCAGCATCTGGTGCCATCGGTGCTGGCGCTGTTCATGGCCGAGCATCCGGATGTGCAGGTCACCATCGAAGCGGTGCGCATGGACGCGCTGCTCGAAGGCGTGGAGAGCGGCAGTGCCGACGTGGGCATCGCCATGAAGCCGCCGGCCCGGCCCAACCTCACGCGCGAAGTGCTGGTCGAGGCCGAGATGATGTGCATCACGCCCAAGGGCCACGAACTGGCGGGCCTGCCGGTGCTGACGCCCTTCGACCTGCGCGGGCGCCGCATCGTCGGGCCGGGCTCGGCGAGCCCGCTGGGCGCGATGATCTCGCAGGCCTTCGAGCGCTCGTCCGACCATTACCACGCCGACATCGAAGCGCGCTTCGCCAACATCGTGAGCCCGATGGTGGCGCGCGGCCTGGGCATCGGCTTCGTCGACGAGATGACGGCGCGCTACGACAAGGAGCCGGCCTTCGACGTGCACCGCTTCAGGCCGCGCGTGGCCGTGCCGGTGTGCGGCCTGTTCGTGCGCGACAAGCCGCGTGCTCGGCTGGCGCAGGCCTTCATGCAGCACGCGCTGCGGTACATGCAGGCGCAGCTCGGGCGGCGTGACGGCGACGACGAAGAAGGCGAAGTGAGCCAGCCGGTCTGAGCCTGCTGGCGATTGGCGGTCGCGTGCGGCCGCGGCCCCTGTGAGGCAACATTGACGGCGCCGACTTTATGCCGGGCCCGGATTACCGCGCGGGGCCCGGCGCGTTGCCTTGTTGCTGCTGAGACTGCTGCCCCCACCGCTGCGCGTCCTGCAGCTCCCGCTGTTGCGCCATCTGGGTGGCCTGCTCCAACCGCTCGAAGCTCTGCTCGGGCGGCACGCGCGCCACCTGCACCGGATCGACTGCTGCCACGCTCAGGCAGCGCAGGCCACCCCACGGCGCATGGCCGACGAACAGCTTGAGCTGGCCACGCGTGTCGGGCTCCAGGAGCACCACGTCCAGCCGCTTGGCCAGTCGATCGCCCTTGAAGTCGGCCAGCGCCTGCGAGGCGATGCTGGTGCTTTGCAGTGCATTCCAGCGGCCGTCTTGCGCGAGGACGTCGAAGATCTTCTGGAAGTCCTTGTGGTCGGGATGCGCGGGGTCGCGGGGATCGGTCTGGCGTGCGGGTGCGGCAGATTCTGCGCGTGCGGTTGCGGGTTCGCTGGCCTGTGGCACGGCGAACCCTTGCACGCTGAGCCGCGCAATCTGCGCGCGGGCTGTGGCCAATTCGGCTTCCTTCGCGGCCAGTCGCGCATGCATCTCCAGGCTGTCGGGGGCCGAGGGCGTCGTCGTCTGTGAAGGCGCTGGTGCGACGACGCGTTGGTCGAGCACCTGCATTGGTTGCGCCGGCGCCATCGTCTGCGGGGCCACCGCCTTCATCTCGGGTGAAGGCACGGGCTGCACGACCGCCTCTTTCAGCGTGTGACGTGGGGCAAGGTCTTGCGTGGGCTCCTGCGTGCGCTGCTGTGTGTGCTCCAACGAAGGTTGCCCCGCCTCGCGCAGCTTCGGTGCGTTTCCCAACGCTTCCTTCACCCGCGCATTGACGATCCCGATCTCGCGCAGCAACGTCAACTCGTGCTGGCGATCGGGCTGAGCCAGCTTGCCCACCGGCTGCAGCGAGCCCGTAGAAATCTGCTCGGGCTCGTCGCGGCGCTGGTGCGCTTCGGCGAAGCTCATGCCACCGGGTGTGGGGGTGATGCGTTGCTCGTGCGTGGTGATGTGAGAGATCGGTTCTGGCTGTGTGGGGGCGGCGGTGTTTGGGTGGCCTTCGGCATTCGACATCGCGGGTGCAGCGGACGGCGATTGAATCTGCTGCTGCAGCGCAGTGCCGTCGGCGGCGTAGCTTCGAACTATGGTCGCCGCTTGCGTGTCCTTGCCTGCGTTGTCGCGCCGGGTGCTTGTTTCGGTTTCGGTGTACTGGCCTGTCGTGGCATCGCGCGTCCAGACCGTCGTGGAGGCCTTGCCTTCATGAACCACCGTCGCAGCCTGCCCAAGCGGCGAGCCATCAGGCGCAAATCCCTCTTCGAAAGACGGCGTGTTGCGCGCCGCGGGTGCGACGCCGGCTTGTTCCATCTTTCCCGTCTCGCGGTCGAGCGTCCAGTGAACGCCGTTCTGGTGATCGCTGGTCGCCACCAGCCGAAAGCCGTCGGGATTCGAGCTCACCGGGTTCTCGTAATTTTTTTCGCCGAGCAGCGCGCCACTGTTTCTATCGACTTCCTGGACAATCCGGCTGGCCGAGCGATCGGCATTGCGAACGTCTAGGATGTTCAGCGTTTGCCCTGGATCAGGCGACAGAAGCCAGGTCTGGGTCGCGTTCGAGCCGATGGCCGAGGGCGTGCCCCACGGCAGACCGTTAGGGCCCATGTGGTTGGCCGATTCGATCTCGCTGCGCGCGAACGCAGCCCGCAAGGCTTCGCGCTGCTGCTGGGCAAGCTCGGCCTGCCTCTGGGCGAGCTGCGCACCAAACCCTGCCGCGTCGAGGTAGCTGCCCGTCAGCTCGGCCGCCTTCGTGCCGCTGACGACTTCGACGTAGCGGTTGGGCAACGCGGGGTTGTCCTGGATCGAGAACCAGGTGTACTTGTCTTCGATCTGCACCAGCGCATACCCGCTTCCATCGGACGTCAAGATGGTCGGCTCCAGCGCAATGTCATTGGGCAGCGTGAGCGGTGGGCCAAGCTTGTCGGGAGTGTCTCCGCCGGTCAGATAGGCGCCGATGGACTTGACGGCCTGGGCGCCTGCAAAGGCGCCGCCAACCCCGCCGACAAAAGCACCAATCGACGGTGCCGCTGGCCCGAGCACGACCGCGAACGGAGTCAATAGCCAAGCGCCAAGTTCGGCTCCAGCCACCGCGCCACCGGCTTGACCTGCAACTCCCAGTCCTTCCGTTACCGCCTCAGCTCCGTTGCCCTGGGCAGCTTGCTGTCCAACGTTGATCGCATCGTTCAGGCCACCGATGACAGCAGCGCCAGGTGCGATGCGGCCTGCGATCAGCGCCGCAGACCGCTTTTTGTATGCGCTTGCAGCCTGCTCAACTCCCGCGATGACAGCCGACGGCCCGTCGGACAGTACCTCTGCAGTACCGGCACGTGGACGCGGTGTCGCAGTATTGAGAATGGCGGTATTGACTTCCATGCTGCCGGTATGACCGGCGGAGGACAGCACCCCATCATGGAAAGCAAATACGCTTGCAACGTGGACCGTGCAGATAGGCTCATTCATGACGTTTTTCCTTGAGGTTGCGAGGGATGTACCCGCTAAGCCAGCCAAGGCACCAGACCATCAGACCAGCAATACAGAAGACTGCACCGACATAGAACACTAGCTGTGCAAGAAAGCTGCGGCCAACGCCGGTTCCAAAAAGGAATTCTGAAAGACGCATTGAAGGATTGACGAACCACAAGTGCTGCGTCCAGGCAAGCATCAGTGCTAGTCCAAACATGGACCCGAGCACCTTGAGAAGCGACATGTCCCACACTTTTTGAAGAGTTGAACGCGTTCGATAAATATTGCCCAACAGGATTCCGAATAAAGCCGGGCTGGTCGCCCACAGCGTCGCAAAGTAGAAGCGGTTTGCTTCCGGCTCAATATTCAGCGCAGTGATTCGATCGATCTGAGGAATGAAAGATGCCATGAAGTCGCTGAAGTCCCGCGTCCATGCGCTTGTTTCGAGGACGTTTTCTTGGATGCATAAACCAAGTCCGACCATCAAAAAGTAATAGAGCAATTGGGCAACAATCAAAGGGCTGCGCCAGTGAGACGTTCTGGTCAAATTGCCACGCGAGATTGGATTCATATCTTCTCCATGAATATTGAAAAGTTCATATCGAGTCAAATGTCTAGTGGTTTAAACCAATAGGTTCGCAACTTGGACGTTCGCATCAGACGTTGTTGCTTAGCCGTGGTGTTGCTTCCCGATGTTGCGAGGGATGTAGCCACTGAGCCAGCCCAACAACCAAACGGTCAGGCCCAAGCCGAACAAGACTGGCCCCAGAACGAATACTTGTGCGAGGGTGGCTCGCCCCAAGACACTTCCAAAATAGGTCTTTGACAATCTAAGCGAGGGTTCGACAAGCCAATCGACTTGCAGCATTGCAATGGTTACGACCATTGCAAGCCCCATCGGTAGCAGTGCCGCCTTGAGAGGGGCAGTCCACATGAGTGCCGAGCGCCGCCGCCATCCATCCCAGATGAAAAGGAGGGAGATCACGGACAAGACTGGACTCCCGGCCCACAGAATCGAGAAGTAGAACCGGTTGACGTCCGGCTTGATGTTCAGCGTGGTGATGCAATCTATCTGAGGAACGATCGACGCCATGAAGTCGCTGAAGTCTCGCGCCCATACGTTGCGTTGAAGGATGTCGTCGGGAACAAGCATGCCCACGACCGCCATGACGAGCTAGTACCCAACCAGTGAGATGCCGTAGGGATTCCGCCAAGCGGAGCGCTCCGGCAGTTGAAGTGGGGCGGCGCTCATGGAGCGCTTCCATCGGAGTCAGCGCTACAAAGCGACGTGAGTGATCTCGTAAACGCCCCGCAGACGCCAAGCGGCGCCGGAGGCTGCGGAATGACGCGCGCCCGGTTCATGTGTTTCCCTTACTGCGCTCATCGGCGCTTCGATCTGCCTGTCGATGTGTGACGCGGAGAGCGTAGCACCGCCTTTTCGTTGGCAGTTCACCGAAGAACGCCCCGCAAAAGAAAACGCCCGGAATGGCTAACCATTCCGGGCGCTGTCGCACATCGCGATCTGGGGCGGGTGGCCGGTGGCGCCTCAGGCCACTGCCGGCGTGCGCACCACGGTCTGCTTCTTCTTCTCCGTCGGCGCATAGCCCTTGCCGTAGTGCTTCTCGAGGCGGCGTTGCACCACGTCCCACAGCGAGGTGAGCACGAGGTAGAACACGGCGGCCACGCAGTAGAGCTCCAGCACTTCGAACTTGGCCTGCATCAGCACTTGGCTGCGGCGCATCAGCTCTTCCATCGAAATGACAGAGGCGAGCGATGTGGCCTTCAACAGCCCGTTCACCGAGTTGCCGAGCGGCGGGATGATGATGCGGATGACCTGCGGCAGTGTGACCAGCCGCAGTGTTGCGAACTTCGACAGGCTCAGCGCCTTGGCCGCCTCGATCTGCCCCTTGGCCACGGCCGAGAAGCCGGCTCGGATGGTCTCCGACAGGTAGGCCGCCTCGTTCAGGCTCAGCGCCAGGATGGCGGAGGTGAGCACGTCGAAGCGCACGCCCAACTGCGGCAGGCCGGTGTAGATGATCACGATCTGCACCAAGAGCGGCGTGCCGCGAAAGACCCAGATGTAGCACTTGGCCGGCGCCCGCAGGAACTTGTTGGTGGACATGCTCGCGAGCGCCAGCGGCAGCGCCAAGGCCAGGCCGATGAAGATCGTGGAGATCGTCAGCCCGATCGTGATGCCGACCCCACCGAGAAGGTAGGGGTTGATCAGGTAGGACAGGAATGCATCGACGTTGAACACGGCCCGGGTTTCCTTCTTGCTGTCTGTGCGATGCGCTTACTTCGGCGCCGGGCCGGGGCCGCGGATGGCGAAGTTGTTCGTGTCTTTCAGGCGCGTCATCTTGAACTTGTCGAACAGCTTGTCGTAGGTGCCCTCGGCCTTGAGTTCATTCAGTGCCGCGCTGGCGGCCAACGCCGTCGTCTTGTCGCGATAGGTCACGGTGATGTCGGTGCCGTTGATGCCGCTCAGCCAGACCTTGGCGATGCCGCGCTCGACGAAGTTCGCGGCGGTCTCGTCGATGTTGATGCCGGCTTCGAGCTGGCCGGCGCGCAGGGCGGCCGTGGTTTCCGAGGCGGTCATGAAGGTGCGGAAATCGATCGGCTTGAGGCCGCGCGCCACCATGTCGGCGTTGTACTCGCGCGATTTGCGCTCCTGGTAGGTGCCGGTCTCGATGCCGACCACGTGGCCGGACAGATCGTCGAACTTGGTGATCTTGAAGGTGCTGTTGGGCACCGTGTAGATGCTCACAGCCTGCTGGCCGTACGGGATCATGAACATCAGCTTGGAACGCTCCTCGCTCCAGAACATGCCGGTGTTGATCATGTCGAAGCGGCCGGCCTGCAGCGCGGGAATCATCGGCGGCATGTCCATGCGGACGAAGACCGGTTCGAGGCACAGCTTCTTGGCGATGGCCTTGCCGAGTTCGACGTTCAGGCCCTGAAGCTCGCCTTTCTCGTCGACGAACTGCTGCGGTGGCAGCGTCGGGTTGATCGACATCTGCAGCTTGCCGGCCGACACCAGGTGTTCGGCACCGACTTTGGGCGTGCAGGTTTGAGCGAGGGCCGAAGCCGAGAACGCGGCGCCAATGAAGAGCGCAAGAGCCATTTTCGAGAGTTGCATGTCGGGCTTTCGTGAGACGAAGTGGGTTGGAGCCGATAAAGCTGATTGAAACGAGTCAACGCTCAAGACGTGGCGTCGCTTCGGCACGCCAGCAGTGCGCTGTGCTGTGCCTCGATGACGCATTCGTCGCGCTGGTTGAGCAGCCGCAGCGTCTCGATCACGATGCCGCGGCCGGGACGCGATGACGTGCGCTTCTCGGTGAATTCGAAGCCCACGCGCACCACGTCGCCCGCGATCACCGGTCGCAAGAATCGCACCCGGTCCCAGCCGAGCGAAGCGATCGAGCTGTTCTGATAGAGCTTGAGTTCGGTCTTCAGGCCTTCCATGAGCGCGAGGCCGTACAGGCCATGCGCGATGACCCCGCCGAAGCCGCGCGAGCCGGCGTAGTCGGCATCGGTGTGCAGCGGATGGTGGTCGCGCGTGAGGTCGCAGAAGCGTGCGATGTCGGCGGCGGTGATGGCGTGCGAATCGGTCGTGAACTTGGCGCCGACGACCACGTCGTCGAAGTAGATGTCGTGGGTGTCGCTCATGTCGTTCATGCCTCGGGCACCTCGATGTGGCGCGGCGCCTGGGCCATGAAGGCGTCGCGCATGCCCATCGGCCCGAGCCGGAAGATGCGCGCGTCCATGGTCTTCAAGGTGTCGCTGATGCGGATCGGGAAGCCGATCTGGTCGAGCACGTCTTCCTGCAGGCGCACGCCGGGGGCGATCTCGGTCAGCACGATGCCGTCGGCCTCCATCTCGAACACCGCGCGGTCGGTGATGAAGGTCACGCGCTGGCCGCGTTCGCGCGCCAGGTGGCCGGAGAAGCTGATCTGGTCGACCTCGGGCACGAACTTCTTGAACTTGCCGTCGCGTCGGATGTCGAGCCCGCCGTCGGCCACGCCGATGTCGAAATCGCCGCCGGTCAGCGAGCCGTTGAACACCAGCCGCTGGGTGTTCTGCGTGATGTTGATGAAGCCGCCCGCGCCGTCGTAGCGCTTGCCGAACTTCGTGACGTTGACGTTGCCGTGCCGGTCGACCTGCGCGAAGGACAGGAAGGCGCACGACAGGCCCCCGCCGTCGTAGAAGTCGAACTGGTAGGACTGGTCGAGGATGACCCGCGGGTTGACCGAGGTGCCGAACTCGCGCGCATGGCCCGGCACGCCGCCGACGGCGCCCGACTCGACGGTGAGCGTGATCATCTCGTCGATGCCTTCTTCGGCCGCGACGTTGGGGATCATGGCCGAGATGCCGACGCCGAGGTTGACCACGTCGCGCGGGCGCAGCTCGAAGGCGGCGCGGCGCGCCACCACGCGGCGGGCGTCCATCGGGTCGGGCGGGATGCTCGAACTCGGCACGATCGTCTCGCCGGAGCGCGCCGGGTCGTACTGCGTCGTGTACGTCTGCATCTGGTCGGGCTGCACGACGAAGTGGTCGATCAGGAAGCCGGGGATCTTCACCATGTGCGGGTTCAGCGTGCCGCGCTTGACGAGGCGCTTGACCTGGCAGATCACGGTGCCGCCGGCGTTGTGCACGGCCTGCGCCATCGACAGGTCTTCGCGCGCGGTGGCTTCGTGCTCCATGCTGACGTAGCCGTCTTCATCGGCCGAGGTGCCGCGGATCAGCGCAACAGACGGCACGCCGGGTGCCTTATAGAAGAGGTAGTCCTTGCCGCCGATGTTGACCAGCTCCACCAGCTTCTCGGTGGTGCGCGCGTTCATGCGGCCGCCGTCCTGGCGCGGGTCCATGTAGGTTTCCAGGCCCACGTGCGTGAGCACGCCGGGCTGGCGGCCGGCCATGGCGCGGCACAGGTGCGTCATCACGCCCTGCGGGAAGTTGTAGGCTTCCAGTTCCTGGTCGAGCACCAGCTTCATGAAGGGCAACTGCATGCCGAAGTTGCCGCCCACCACCCGCCGCACCAGGCCCTTGTGCGCGAAGTGGCACAGGCCCTTCTCGGTGAGCGCGCCCACGCCGGTGATGTGGAAGAGGGTGATGCCGTGCGGGCCGTCGCCGGCGAGCCAGCGGCGTTCGATGGCCTCGAACACCGCCTCGGGCACGCCCGAGCCGCCGTTGCCGCCGGCCAGCACCATGTCGCCGTCCTTCAAGAGGGCGGCGGCTTCGTCGGGGGTGATGCAGTGGATCATGGTCGCTGCGCCCTCAGGCGAGTTCCTTCTCGACCTGCTTCGAGATGATGATTCGCTGGATCTGGTTGGTGCCTTCGTAGATCTGCGCCAGGCGCACGTCGCGGAAGATGCGTTCGATGCGGTACTCGCGCGAGTAGCCGTTGCCGCCGTGCACCTGCAGCGCGTTCGACACGTGCTTCATCGCCATGTCGGTGGTGAAGAGCTTGGCGTGCGCCGCCTCCTTGGCGTAGGGCAGGCCGGCATCGAACACGCGCGACGCGTGGTGGATGAGCAGGCGCGCGGCGGCGATGTCGGTCGACATGTCGGCCACCATGAACTGGATGGCCTGGAAGTTCATGATCTTTTCGCCGAACTGCTTGCGCGTGGTGGCGTAGGCCACCGCGTCTTCCATCGCGGCTTGCGCCATGCCCAGCGCCATCGACGACATCAGGAGGCGGCTGAAATTGAAGTTGCCCATGGCCGTCTTGAACGCCTGGTTCTCGGCGCCGATCATGGCGTCCTTCGGCACGTGCACGTCCTGCAGCACGATCTGGCAATCCTCCAGGCCGTGCATGCCCAGCAGCTCTTCGTTCTTGCCACGGCTCACACCCGGCGACGCTGCGTCGATCAGGAAGCAGCTCATCGACTTGTGGCCGGCTTCCTTGCCGGTGCGCGCGAAGACCATGATGCGATCGGCCACGCCGCCCAGCGTGACCCAGGCCTTGGTGCCGTTGAGCACCCAGCCGCCGTCGGTCGCGCGCGCCGTGGTCTGGATGCTCGCGGCGTCCGAGCCGAAGTCGGGCTCGGTCATGGCCGTGGCGAACACGATCGACCCATCGAGGATGCCGGGGATCAGCGCCTTCTGCGATGCATTGCCGTGGTGGTGCAGGAACAGCGCCGCTTCCACGGGAATGGCGAAGGCGTTGCCGATGGCGGCCGAGCAGCGCGCCAGTTCTTCCATTACGAGGCAGAGGCTGACGGTGTCCAGGCCGGTGCCGCCCGACGATTCGGGCAGGCTGATGCCGAACAGGCCGAGCTCGGCCATGCCACGGTACAGCGTTCGGTCGAACACGTCTTCGCGGTCGATGGCGGCGGCGCGCGGCAGCACCTCGCCTTCGGCGAAACGGCGTGCGGTGTCGCGCACAGAGGTCTGGACTTCGGTAAGGAACTGGGTCGTCATGGCGTGGTCGATGTGTCGAGGGCTTCGTCGCTGGCCAGGTGGCCTTCGTGCGCGACCTCGTCGCGCTCGCGGTCGAGGAAGTAGATGGCGACGTTGTGGGCGGGCGTGTCGAAGCAGGCGGCAAGTGCGAGCGTCATGGCTTCGGCGACGGCGCGGCGCTGGTCGGGGTCGCGGCGGTAGGCGTGCACCTTGACGAACACGCGGGCACCGGCGGGCGGCAGGCCGAAGTCGCCGGCGTGCGCGTAGTCGTCCGTGCCCAGGGCCAAGAAGTAGATCGTCACGGTCGACGGCGTGACGCCGAAGCCGCGCACGATGCTGTCGGTGACGCCCTGGGTCAGTTGGCGTTTCTGGGCGGCGGCAGCGCGGGGCGCCAGGATTTCGATGTAAGGCATGAAAGGTTTCAGGAAGCGGGCAGGGCCCGGCAGGACGCGCGCTCGACGAGCCGCGAGCCGATGCGGTATTCGCGTCCGCTGTTGGCGACGCCGCCGAGGCGGGACATGAGGCGGTCGACCGCGAGGTTTGCCATGTCGGCCGCGCCGCTGTCGACCACGCTGATGGCGGGGCGCTGCCACTCGAACCATGGCGAGTCTTCGTAGAACAGCAGCGACAGGTCCGATGGAATCGACAGCCCGCGCTCCGACACCACGCGCAACACGCCGACCGACGATTCGTGGTTGGCGACAAAGATCGCCGTGGGCGGCGTGGCCAGCGACAGCAGGGCGTTGCCGCCGGTGACGCCGGTTTCGGGCAGGTAGCGGCCGCGGTGGATCAGGGCCGGGTCGACAGTCAGGCCCGCTTCCTGCATGGCCCGTGTGTAGCCCGCCAGACGTTCCTTCCCGGAAGTGGTGTCCAGCGGCCCCACGATCAATCCGATGCGCCGATGACCCAGACCCAACAGATGTTGCGTGCCCGTGTAAGCGCCTTCCATGTCGGCTGCGAGGATCGATTCGAGCGAGGCGCCGGTGACGCGGCGCACGGCGCAGATGACGGGGGTGTCGGCGTGTTCCATCGCCAGCAGCTGCGCTCCGTTGCTGCCGGTCGGCACGGCGATCAGGCCGTCGACGCTGTGGTCGACGAGCGTCTTGAAGATTTCGCGCTCCTGCTCGGCATCGTCGTTGCTGATGCTGAGGATGACCTGGTAGCCGAGCGCCTGCATGCGCGCCTGGACGACGGAAGCAAGCACGCGGAAGGACGCGTTCTCGAGGTTATGAACGGTGAGGCCGATGAGGCGCGACTTGCGCGTCTTGAGTGCACGGGCCACCGTGTTGGTGCGGTAGCCGATGGCCGCGGCGACCTGAACCACGTGCTTTTGCGTGGCCTGGTTGATCAGGCTGGAGCCTGCCAGCGCCCGCGAGGCGGTGGCGACGGACACGTCGGCAGCACGTGCGACGTCGCGCAGGGTAACGGTCACTGAAGCGCCCTTGGATCGGAATTTGTTGCAAACGATTGCATCGACGAAATGTAGGGCAACGACCAATATTGAGTCAACGGAATTTGATAAATATTCGACCTCGTCAAATGGATATTTGCAAACGATTGCAACTATGTTGCATACTTCCCGGCACTTCTCCGATCGAGTTCCATGACCTTCCCCGTTACAGGTATCGGCGGCATCTGGCCCGCCACGCTCACCCCCTTCACCCCGGAGGGCGCCATCGACGACCAGGCGGTGTCGGCGCACGTGCGCGAGACCGCATCGACCCGCGGCGTCCGCGCTGTGGTGGTCAACGGCCACGCCGGCGAGACCTCGTCGCTGAACCGTGCGGAGCGGGCGCATGTCGTGCGGCTGGCTGTCCAGGCGGCGGGCGCCGTGCCCGTGGTGGCCGGCGTGGTGGCCGAAGACCCGCGCGATGCCTGCGCATTGGCGGTCGATGCGGCGGAGGCGGGTGCCTCGGCGCTGTTGCTCTTTCCGCCGGCCATGTTCGGCGGTGGCGCCGCGCTGCGGCCCGAGATGATCCTGCGCTACGTGAAGGACGTGGCCGCCGCAACGTCGCTGCCCATCGTGCTGTTCCAGCTGTCGCGTGCGTCGAACCAGGCGTTCTCGGTGGACATGCTCGTGCGGCTGTGCACCAAGGTGCCGCAGATCGTCGCCATCAAGGACGGCAGCGACGTGCCCGACCTTTACGAAGACACCCTGCGCGCGCTGCGGAAGCTGGACCGCCCGGTGACCATGCTGTCGAGCAACAACGGTTGGCTCTTCGCATCGCTCACCTACGGTGCGGACGGCATCCTGTCTGGCATCGGCAGCGTGGTCGCGCCGCTGTTGGTCGAGATGCACGAAGCCGTCTCGGCCGGCCAGCTCGATGCCGCGCGTGCCGTGAACGACCGGCTCGTGCCCCTGTGCCGCGTGTTCTATCGCGCGCCTTACCTCGACATCCATAACCGCATGAAGAGCGCGCTGCACCTGCTCGGCCGCCTGCCGCATCCGGCGCCTCGGCTGCCGCTGCTGCCGGTGAGCGATGAAGAAACCGTGCGCATCCGCGCTGCGCTGGTCGCGGCCGGTTTGCTCGACGACGCCCGCTGACCCTCAACGAACACCCGACATCACCGACATGACAGATTTCCGCGGCACCTACACCATCATGGTCACGCCCTTCGACGCCGAAGGCGCCGTCGACGTGCCCGCGCTCGAACGCTATGTCGACTGGCAGATCGCATCGGGCATCCACGGGCTGATCCCGCTGGGCTCGACCGGCGAGTTCCTGTCGATGACCGACGACGAGATCGAGCTGGTCGCCGAGACCGTCATCGACCGCGCTGCCGGTCGCGTGCCGGTGATCATCGGCACCACCGCCGAAGACACCCGCGTCGCCGCGCGCAAGAGCCGCATGGCCGAGTCGCTGGGGGCAGACGGCGTGATGGTGTTGCCGCCGTTCTATTGCACGCCGACCGAGGACGAGCTCTACCAGCACTACAAGACCATCTCGGACGCCATCGGCATTCCGATCATGGTCTACAACAACCCGGCGGTCACCAACGTCGACCTCAAGCCCAAGCTGGTCGCGCGGCTCTCGCAGATCGACAACTGCCGCTACATCAAGGAGTCGACGCTCGAGGTGACCCGCGTGCGCGACATCATGCGACTGTCGGACGGCCGCATGAACGTGTTCGGCGGGATCATGGGCTTCGAGTCGTATGTCGAAGGCGCGGTGGGTTGGGCGGCGGTGCCGTCGAACGGCGCGCCGGCCGAGATGGCGCGGCTCTACGACCTGGTGATGGCCGGCGAGCTGGCGCAGGCGCGCGATCTCTCGTTCAAGTATTTCCCGATGATCGATTTCGTCGCCGGCCAGCAGTACGTGGCCGGCACCAAGGCGATGCTCACGGCCATGGGCATGCCGGTCGGTGGCCCGCGCCCGCCGCGCCTGCCGATGGGCCCCGAAGGCATCGCCGCCGCGCAACGCCTGGTCGACGAGCTCGGCCTGAAGATCGTCCAACCCGCCTGAGGACCGCCATGAACGCCATGAACGCTGCGCAAACGACGCTGACTCCCATCGACAACGGCGAGCCGGGTTCCGAACTCGTCATCCGCATGGTGAACGTGCAGAAGTGGTACGGCGACTTCCAGGTGCTGCGTGACATCAACCTCGAAGTCCGGCGCGGCGAACGCATCGTGATCTGCGGGCCTTCGGGTTCGGGCAAGTCGACGCTGCTGCGCTGCATCAACCGGCTCGAAGAGCACCAGCAGGGCCACATCGTGATCAACCGCGTGGAGCTGACCAACGACATGCGCCGCATCGACGCCGTGCGGCGCGACGTGGGCATGGTGTTCCAGCATTTCAACCTGTTTCCGCACCTGACTATTCTCGAGAACTGCACGCTCGCGCCGATCTGGAGCAAGAAGTACACGCCGAAGGAGGCCAAGGAGGTCGCGATGGCGTACCTCACGAAGGTGAAGATCCCCGATCAGGCCAACAAATACCCTTCGCAACTCTCCGGCGGCCAGCAGCAGCGCGTGGCCATCGCTCGCGCGCTGTGCATGAGCCCGAAGGTCATGCTGTTCGACGAGCCGACTTCCGCGCTCGATCCCGAGATGGTGAAGGAAGTGCTCGACACCATGGTGTCGCTGGCCGAAGACGGGACGACGATGCTGTCGGTCACGCACGAGATGGGCTTTGCGCGTCAGGTCGCCAACCGTGTGATCTTCATGGATCAGGGCTCGATCGTCGAAGAAGCCGCGCCGGCCGAGTTCTTCAGCAACCCCAAGCATGAGCGCACCCGGCTCTTCCTGAGCCAGCTGCTGCACTGAGCACCCACGGCGGCGGCGCGCTGCCGCCGCAGCACGCTCAGCGGTAGCCCGTCTCGTTGCGGTTGTGGATGATCCAGATCAGGTTGCCGCTGGAGAAGTCGCCCATCCCACCGCCCGCAAAGATCAGGCGGCCCTGGCCCTTGTAAGTCATCTCGTAGCGATGGCGGTCACCACCGAAATAGAACGGGATCCAGGCTTTGCCTGTCATGTAGGCACCCTGGTCGGTCGGCGGGCCTGCGATGTCGGTCACCTGCTTCATCGGCATGCCGATCTGCAGCTTCGTGAACTTGCTGCCGGGCGCCGGATTGCCGGTGATCTCGCCTTCGTAGTCGTTCAGACCCTTCACGGTGCGGCCGCTGCCGGCCTCGACCTTCGACGAATCGACCACGTTGCCTTGGGCGTCCATGCCCGGCTTGCCGGCACCGCTGGCATTGGCTGCGGGTGCGGGTACCGGCGCCGGCGCAGGGGCTGCCACAGCGGCCGGCGCAGGTACGGCCACGGCCTTGGACGTTGCGACCTCGCAGCGTTCGAGGTCGACGATCTTCTGCTTGGTTGGGCTCGCGAAGCGATAGCCCGTCACCTTGGTGGCGACTTCGCCCCCGTTGAAGTTGCTGGCGACCGTGCGGCAGCGGAAGAACACGGGTTCTGCGGCCGCAGCGGTGTACGTGCCGGCCGGCGCGTTCTTGCCACGGGCGCGTGCCAGGGTCAGCACCACCGACTCGCCCGTTACCTTTTCCCTGACCGTGCGCTCGTTCCCGCCGGAGAGCAGGCTGGCAAGTTCCTGATAGCTCAGGCCCGTGGGCAAAGGTGTCGGTGCGGGCGCGGGAGGCGCCACGGGTGCGGCCGCGGGCGCTTGCGCTGCCTGCGGCGACGTCGCGGTCTCCGTGGATCCCGGCTTCAAGGTCGAGCAGCCTGTGGACAGCACTGCGATGGCGGCCATCGTGGCCAAGGTGAAATGAGGCGTCTTCATGGTTACTTTCACATTCCCTGTTTGCTGGTGGATGCCGCGCTCGCGCGGGCACGGCATTTTGCCCAATCAGCGCAGCCGGTTGGCGCGCTCCACCGCACCGTTGTACTTCTTCACCATCTCGTTGAAGGCCTTCGGCTCCTTCGACTGCTTCATGGCGCGGTAGCTGCCGACGAAGGACACGAGCGCCGTTGCCGTGCTTTCGTGGGCGGAGTCGGGCGCGGGTTCCTTGTTCTTGGCCGCCTCGTAGGCCGCACGCTGGTCGGCCAGAGTCTTCTCCAGCAGCACCAACTGGGCGTCTGCAGCCTGGTACTTGGCCGGATCGCGGATGTCCTGCTCGTTGTCGAACAGGCCGACGATCTCCTCAGCCTGCTGCAGGCCCAACTTGGTGCCGTAGCCCAGCATGTCGCCAGAGGCTTTGAGCTTGGCCAGCACGGCGGCGCTGCGCTTTTTCTCTTCTCGTCCCAGCACGTCGCTGAACTGTTTCATCGCCGTGGTGCTGCTGGCAAACGCTTCGCGCACCTTGGCGTCGGCTGCCTTGCCCTTGGCGAGGTCATCGTCCTTGTAGGCCTTGCCTTCGTAGTAGACATGCAGGTCCTTCAGTTGGCCGACCAGGCTGTCGAGCGAGGCGATGAGCGTGTCGCCACTCTTGTCGAGTTCGTCCAGGCCCGGCGCCGCCAGCTTGCGGCCCTTCTTGAGTTGCTCGTTGGCCAGGTCGATCCAACCATCGGTGATCGACAGGTTCTCGCTCGCCTTGCGCTTCGCGATGTTCATCTTCAGGTAGCGCTCCTGCGTCTCGGGCAGGCCGAACGTTCCGATGAGCTTGTTGTAGCCCTGCGTGTAGGCATTCAACTTGGCGCTGGTCGATGCTTCAGTGTCGGCGCCGTCGCCGTTGGCCGCCGACTTCACGGAGTTCGCGGCGGCGCTGACCGCAGCGCCTGCCGAGGTGGCGGCCTCGTCGACCGATTTACCGCAAGCCGCCAGCATCACGAGCGCAGCGCTCGCCGTGAGGGTCGTCATCCATCCATGCATACGGGTTCTTGTCGAATTCATTCTTTTGGGCTTTCAAAGGTTTGAAGGACGGCCACACCGATGGATGTAGCGCCGCCTGAGCCTGCGTGAATACGCGAGGCGCATGCACCCTAGTTCATTTACGTCTTGAAACATGAAGGACGGAGGCACTTTCGCGTGGACGGTGATTGCAGGATCGCGCGATCCTTGGTTTCGGCAGCGTCGGCGCATCAAGCCTTGCATACAAGGGAAAACCCCGATGACCACCTGAAACCGGTTTCATACACTGCGAGCCCATGCATCGATACCTGTTCGCAGGGCTTGTCCAGTGAATTACCAATTCCAGTTCGACGCGGTCTTCGCGGCCTGGCCCCTGCTGCTCAAGGGCACTTGGATCACGGTCCAGCTGTCGCTCGTGGCGACCGTGCTCGGCCTCGTCGTCGCCATCTTCTGCGCCTGGGGCAAGACCTCCGGCCCGGGGTGGCTGCGCTTCATCGTCAATGCCTACATCGAGGTGATCCGCAACACGCCGTTCCTGGTGCAGCTGTTCTTTTTCTTCTTTGCCTTGCCGGCCATCGGCCTGCGGTGGTCGCCTTACACGGCGGCGCTGACGGCCATGGTGGTGAACCTCGGCGCGTATGCCACGGAGATCATCCGCGCCGGCATCGAGTCGATCCCGCGCGGGCAGATCGAGGCGGGCAGGGCGCTCAACCTCAAGCCCTGGGAGATCTTCCGCTTCATCATCATCAAGCCGGCGCTCAAGGCGATCTACCCGGCGCTCACCAGCCAGTTCATCCTGCTGATGCTGAGCTCGGCGGTGGTGTCGGTCATCTCGGCGGACGACCTGACCTCGGTAGCGGCCAACCTGCAGTCGCAGACCTTCCGCAGCTTCGAGATCTATATCGTGGTCGCTGGCATCTACCTGCTGCTGGCGATGGCCTTCTCGGGCCTGTTCAAGCTGATCTACCAGCGCACGCTCAACTACCCAGACCGTCGGTAAGGCAGGAAAACATCATGCGTACCTTCGGCTATCCCGAATTCCTCTTCATCCTCGAAGCCGCCAAGTGGACCCTGGCGCTGTCGCTGATCGCCTTCATCGGCGGCGCGGTGCTGGGTTTGGTCATCGCGCTGGCCCGCACGTCGGAGAGCAAGACCGCGCGCGGCCTGGCGATCGGCTTCATCCAGATCTTCCAGGGCACGCCGCTGCTGCTGCAACTGTTCCTGATCTTCTTCGGCGCGCCAGTGCTGGGGCTGGACATCAACCCCTGGGTCGCAGCGGGTGTGGCGCTCATCCTCAACAGCGCGGCCTTCCTGGGGGAGATCTGGCGCGGCTGCATCGAGGCGATTCCGCGCGGGCAGATCGAGGCGGCGCATGCGCTCAACCTCAAGTACACCTCCCGCATGCGCGACGTGGTGCTGCCGCAGGCTTTCAAGATCGCGCTGGCGCCGACGGTCGGCTACGTGGTGCAGATCATCAAGGGCACGTCGCTGGCGGCCATCATCGGCTTCACCGAGATCACACGCGCCGGCCAGATCATCAACAACGCGACCTTCCAGCCGCTGTACGTCTTCACGACCGTGGCCTGCATCTACTTCGCGATCTGCTGGCCGCTGTCGCTTTTAGCGGCGCGTATGGAACGCAAGCGCAATTTGGCGCTCGCCCGTTGATCACGCTTTTCACTTTTCCTGTTTCGATCCCAACCTAGGAGACTTCGACATGACCTCGTTCAACACCACCCGCCGCAGCACCACCGCCGCCCTGGCCGCCCTCGGCCTTGGCGCCGCGCTCACCGTGTTCGCGCCCTTCGCCGCCGCCCAATCGGTGGCCGACATCAAGAAAAAGGGCGAGATCACCATCGGCATGCTGGTCGACTTCCCGCCCTACGGCACGACCAACGCCAAGAACGAACCCGACGGCTACGACGCCGACGTCGCCAAGCTGCTGGCCAAGGAATGGGGCGTCAAGGCCAACATCGTGCCGGTCACCGGCCCGAACCGCATTCCCTTCCTGCTGACCAACAAGGTCGACCTGCTGGTCGCGTCGCTGGCCGTCACGCCGGAGCGTGCGAAGCAGGTCTCGTTCTCCACACCTTACGCCGCCGCGACCATCGTGCTGTACGGCAAGACCAGCGCCAACATCAAGAGCGCTGCAGACCTGAAAGGCCAGCGCATCGGCGTGGCCCGTGCATCGACGCAAGACGTGGCCGTGACCAAGGCGGCACCGGAAGGCACCGAGATCCGCCGCTTCGACGACGACGCATCGGCCATGCAGGCGCTGATGTCGGGCCAGGTCGACGCCATCGGCTGCTCGCTCACCGTGGCGGCGCAGATCGCCAAGCGCGTGCCGGCGAACACCTTCGAGAACAAGTTCAACCTGGTGCAGCAGGCCATGGGCATCGCGATGCGTCCGGGCCAGGACGAGCTGACCAAGGCCGTGAACGACTTCGTCGCGAAGAACACCGCCAACGGCGAACTCAACAAGCTGTATCAGAAGTGGCTGGGCGCCGACCTGCCCAAGCTGAACTAAGTTCTCCCCCAGTCTGCGCGCACTTCGTGTCGCTTTGCCAACCCCCTCACAGGGGGCAACACCAGCGGCCCGGCAGAGCCGGTTCCGCGGTGTTTCACGAACAGGGCTTGTGCGCTCGATGACGAACCTTTGGAACAGAAAAGCATGACCGACGCAGTGACGACCGATAGCGCCGAACCCATCATCCGTCTCGAGGCGGTGAACAAGTGGTACGGCGAATTCCAGGTGCTGACCGGCATCGACCTCGCGGTGCGCGCGGGCGAGCGCATCGTGATCTGCGGGCCGTCGGGTTCGGGCAAGTCGACGCTGATCCGCTGCATCAACCGGCTCGAGACGGTGCAGCAGGGCCGCATCGTGGTCGACGGCATCGAGCTCACCGCGGGCGGCAAGAACGTCGACGCGGTGCGCGCCGAGGTCGGCATGGTGTTCCAGCAGTTCAACCTGTTCCCGCACCTCACCATCCTCGAGAACTGCACGCTGGCGCCGATGCGCTCGCGCGGCATGACGAAGGCCGAGGCCGAAGAGGTGGCGATGAAGTACCTCACGCGCGTGCGCATTCCCGAGCAGGCGAAGAAGTACCCGAGCCAGTTGTCGGGCGGGCAGCAGCAGCGCGTGGCCATTGCGCGCGCGCTGTGCATGACGCCGAAGATCATGCTGTTCGACGAGCCCACGTCCGCGCTCGACCCCGAGATGGTCAAGGAAGTGCTCGACACCATGATCTCGCTGGCCGACGACGGCATGACCATGCTGTGCGTGACACATGAAATGGGCTTCGCCCGCAGCGTGGCCGACCGCGTGATCTTCATGGCCGACGGCAAGATCGTCGAGCAGGCGCCGCCGACCGAGTTCTTCGGCAATCCGCAGAACGAGAAGACCCGGCAGTTTCTCGGCCAGATCCTGTCGTCGCATCAGGCGCATTGATGGCCGCGATTCCCGTACTGATCTCGCTGTCATCCTTCGGCGCGGCCGAGGTGGGCCGGCACGGCCAGCTCTGGTGCGCTGAACTCGCGCGGGCGGCCGGTGCCGATTCGGTCGAAGTGCGCGGCGAGCTGCTGCGCAGCCCCGACGCTGAGCTCCCAGCGCTCGCCGGCCACGCCGCTGTCTACAGCAGCCCCGAGGGACTGTGGGCCGAAGGCGGTTGGCTCGACAGCGCCGCATTGCAGCGCGGCATCGCCGCCGCGACAACGCTCGGCGCCAAGCGCCTGAAGATGGCCATCGGCGATTTCCGCGCGACCTCGCACGGATCGCTGTGGGGCCTGAAGGTCGCGCTGGCCGAGACGCGCATCGAGCTGCTGATCGAGAACGACCAAACCGTCACCGCCGGCACGCTGCCCGCGCTGCAGACCTTCTTCGACGTGGCCGACCGCGCCGGCGTGAACCTGGGCATGACCTTCGACATGGGCAACTGGCACTGGGTCGGCGAGTGTTCGCTCGAGGCCGCCAAGGCCCTGGGCCATCGCGTGCGCTACGTGCATTGCAAGGGCGTGCAGCGGCTGCCTGCCAAGTGGGTGGCCGTGCCGCTGATGGAATCGTCCGCGCCGTGGCGCGCCGTGCTGCGTGCGTTGCCGGCCGACGTGCCGCACGCCATCGAATACCCGCTGATCGGTGACGACCTGCTGGCCGTCACGAAGCAACAGATCGACATCGTTCGCAACTCGCGCGTTCAGTCATGACAGACACTGCCTTCGATGTCGCCCTGTTCGGCGAAGCCATGCTGCTGCTGGTGGCCGACCGGCCCGGCCCGCTGGAGGACGCGCAGTCCTTCCACAAGCGCACCGCCGGCGCCGAGACCAACGTGGCCATTGGCCTGTCGCGCCTTGGCCTGAAGGTGGGCTGGGCCAGCCGCCTGGGCACCGACTCGATGGGCCGCTGCCTGCTCGCGACGATGAAGGGCGAGGGCATCGATTGCTCTCACGTCACTTGCGACGCGGCGCAGAAGACCGGCTTCCAGTTCAAGGGCCGCGTCACCGACGGCAGCGACCCGCCGGTCGAATACCACCGCAAGGGCTCGGCCGCGAGCCAGATGACGGTGGACGACGTCGACGTGCCCTGGCTCACTTCGGCGCGCCACCTGCACGCCACGGGCGTGTTCCCGGCCATTTCCCCGACCACGCTGCCGGCCGCGATCAAGACCATGGACGCGATGCGTGCCGCCGGCCGCACCGTCTCCTTCGACCCGAACCTGCGGCCGACGTTGTGGGCGTCGACCGAGGCGATGCGCACCGCCATCAACGACCTCGCGTCGCGCGCCGACTGGGTGCTGCCGGGCATCGAAGAAGGCCTGCTGCTCACCGGCGAAAGCACGCCCGAAGGCATCGCTCGGTTCTATCGAAAGCTCGGCGCCAAGCTGGTCGTCGTCAAGCTCGGCGCCGATGGCGCGTACTACGACGGCGGCGTGGCCGGGGGTTCGGCCACGGGCCGCGTGCCCGGCTTCCCCGTGAAGGAAGTGATCGACACCGTGGGCGCCGGCGACGGTTTCGCGGCGGGTGTGATCAGCGCCTTGCTCGAAGGCTGCAGCGTGCCCGATGCGGTGCGCCGCGGCAGCTGGATTGGCGCCCGTGCCGTGCAGGTGCTGGGCGATACCGAAGGCCTGCCGACGCGGGCCCAACTTGAAGAGGCCGCACTGTGAGTACCACCGCACCGTCGAAGAAGAACATCGTCGTCTTTCGTGAACTGCCGCCCGACCAGTTGGCGCGCCTGCAGGCCGTGCACCACGTCGTCGTGGCCGATCCCAAGCGGGATCTGGCCGCCTTCGAAGCCGCGCTGCCGACAGCGCACGGCCTCATCGGTTCCAGCCATACGGTCGATGCCGCGCTGCTCGACCGCGCGCCGCAGCTGGAGGCGATCTCCAGCGTGTCGGTCGGCGTCGACAACTACGCGCTCGCTGAATTGAACGCGCGCGGCATCGTGCTGTGCCACACGCCCGGCGTGCTCGACGAGACGGTGGCCGACACCGTGTTCGCGCTGCTGATGGCGACCAGCCGGCGCGTCGTCGAGCTCGCCAACCTCGTGCGCGCGGGTCAGTGGAACAAGAACATCGGCGAAGACCTGTTCGGCTTCGACGTGCATGGCAAGACCATCGGCCTGCTGGGCTTCGGCCGCATCGGCCAGGCCATCGCGCGCCGCGCATCGCTCGGCTTCGGTATGCCGGTGCTGTACCACGCCCGCCGGCCGGTCGACCTGGCCGCGCAGGCGCCTGAACTGCAAGGCCACGCGACCCACACGCCGCTGAACGACCTGCTGGCACGCGCCGATTTCGTGGTCGCGATGCTGCCTTTGTCCGATGCCACGCGCGGCATGATCGACGCCGACGTGTTCGGTGCGATGAAGGCGGGCGCCGTCTTCATTAACGGCGGCAGGGGCGCGACGGTGAACGAAACCGCGCTGCTCGCCGCGCTCGACAGCGGCCACCTGCGCGCCGCCGGCCTCGACGTGTTCGCGAAGGAGCCGCTGCCGATGGACTCGGCCTTGCGCACGCACCCGCGCGTCACGCCGCTGCCGCACATCGGCTCGGCCACGCACGAGACGCGGCACGCCATGGCCGGACTGGCCACCACCAATCTGCTGCGGGCGCTGGCCGGTGAAAGGCCGGCCGCCGTCTGCGACACGGCGGCTGTGTGAGCACCCGGGCGCCGCGCACCAGAGCGCCAGGGCGTCGCGCCACCATCGCCGACGTGGCGGTGGCTGCGGGCGTGTCGAAGGCCACCGTCTCGCGCTTCTTCAACCACCGCGAGCGGCTGCTCACGCCCGACATCGCGGCGCGCGTCGAGAAAGCCATCGCCGCGCTTGGCTATTCGCCGAGTCCGATGGCGCAGGCGCTCAGCCGCGGTCGAACGCGCCTCATCGGGCTGATCGTGGCCGACATCACCAACCCCTATTCGGTGGCCGTGCTGCGCGGTGCCGAGAAGGCCTGCCAGGACGCGGGCTACCTGGTGATGCTGTTCAACCTCGGCAACGAGAGCGGGCGAGAGCGCGAAGCCCTCAATGCGTTGGCCGGTTACCAGGTCGACGGCTTCATCCTCAACACGCTGGGCCGCGGCGCGGGCGTCGTCGATGCGGTGGCGCTGCACGGCAAGCCGGCGGTGCTGGTCGACCGGCGCCACGCCGGCATGCATGCGGACTTCGTCTCGCTCGACAACGCCGGCGCGATGGCGCAGGTTTGCGAACACCTGCTCGACGGCGGCTTTCGCGAGCTGCTCTACATCACCGAACCACAGAAAGGCGTGAGCACGCGGCGCGAGCGTGCCGGCGCGTTCAGCGATTGCTTGGCGGCGCATGCGCCGCAAGTCAAAGGCGAAGTCTTCGAGAGTGAAGAGGGCGACACCGCGGGCCTGAATGCGGCGCTGCGTGCCTTGCAGCAGCGCGCGAAGCGCGGGCGGCGCCAGGCGGCTGTGATCGCAGGCAACGCGGTGGTCACGCTTCGTGTGGCGGGCGCCATGACGCAACTGGGCTGGCGCTTCGGCCACGAGCTGGGCTTCGTCGGCTTCGATGACCCGGAATGGGCGCCCTTGATCGGCCCGGGCCTCACGACCCTGTCGCAGCCGACCGACGAGATCGGTCGCGCAGCGGCTGGCTGCCTGATCGAGCGCCTGCAAGGGCTCGAAGGCGCAGCGCGCCAGCTGCTGCTGCCGGGCGAGCTGGTGGTTCGGGGTTCCTCGCAGCGCGCTCAGGCGTAGCGCTGGCGCGCCAGTTCGGCGCCGGCGGCCAGTGCCTGCAGCTTCTGCAACGCGATCTCGCGATTCATCGGTGCCAGGCCGCAGTTCGTGCAGGGCAGGAGGCGATCCTTCGGCACGTACTGCAGGGCCAAGCCGATGGTCTCGGCGATCTGCTCGGGCGTCTCGACCGTGTCGCTGGCCACATCGATCACCCCGACCATCACGTCCTTGCCTTCGAGCAGCTTCATGAGATGCGGCGGCACGTGCGAATGGAAGCACTCCAGGCTCACCTGATCGATGCTGCTCGCAGCGAGCGCCGGGAAAACGGCTTCGTATTGGCGCCATTCTTCGCCCAGCGTGGCTTTCCAGTCGACGTTCGCCTTGATGCCGTAGCCGTAGCAGATGTGAACGGCGGTGGTGCAGGTCAGCCCCTGCGCGGCCCGCTCCAGCGCCTTCACACCCCAGTCGGCCGCGTCCTTCATGTAGACGTTGAAGGCCGGCTCGTCGAACTGCACGATGTCCACGCCGTCGGCCTGCAGAGCCAGCGCCTCTTCGTTCAGCAGTTCGGCGAAGGCCATCGCCATCTTTACGCGGTCGCCGTAGAAGCGGTCGGCCACGGTGTCGACGATGGTCATCGGGCCGGGCAGCGTGAACTTGATCTTGCGGTCGGTGTGGGCGCGCAGCAGGCGCGCTTCGGTCGCATGCACGCGGCCCTTGAGCTTCAGCGCCGAAACCACCTGCGGCACCATCGCGTCGTAGCGGTTGTCGCGGATGCCCATCTTCACCTTGTGCTCGAAGTCGATGCCTTCGACCTGCTCCAGAAAGCCGTGCACGAAATGCTGGCGCGACTGTTCGCCATCGCCGATCACGTCGAGGCCGGCGTCTTCCTGTGCCTTGATCCACAGCAGCGTGGCGTCGGCCTTGGCCTGGGCGAGCTCGTCGCCCTCGGCTTTCCACTGCGGCCAGAGCTTTTGTGTTTCGGAGAGCCAGGCCGGCTTGGGCAGGCTGCCCGCGATGGTGGCACTGAAGAGGGGACGGGACATGAAGAGGGTTCCTGAAAGAGAAGGGCGGGCAGGCAACGGACGAATCGCGTCAGCGGATCTTGTCGTAGCCGGGACTTTGCAGGTGATGGTAATGGTGGACGCGACGGGCTTCGTCCATGCGAAGTCCGGCGCGGATGCCGGCGCGGATCGCGTTCTCCTGCTCGGTGATTTCTTCGGCGTACGTGAGCACCTGTTCCTGCATTGCCTGGGGGATCACGACCACGCCGTCTGCGTCGCCGCGCAGCAGGTCGCCGGGGTTCACGTTCACGCCGCCGATCTGCACCGGCACCTGCAGGCCGGCGAGCTGGATGCGGCCCTTGCCGGTGCGCATCCAGTGGCCGCGACTGAAGATCGGGTAGTTGAGCTCGCGGCACAGCGCCACGTCGCGGTTGATGCCGTCGATCACGGTGCCGGCCATCTTCCGGTAGTGCGCCATCTCGGTGAGGATGTTGCCCCAGGTGCCCATGTTGTCGCGGCCGCGGTTGTCGATGGTGATCACGCTGCCTGGCGGCACGTCGTCAATGAAGTCGCCGACGAAGCCTTCTTCGTCGTGGGCGGCCGGCCGGTAGAGCACCGTGTAGGCGTGGCCGGCCATGCGAAAGCCCGGGTCGCGCGGCGAGATTTCGTAGCACTGGCCGGCGATGCCTGAGCGGTCGAGCGCGTCGCTCAGCGCCGCGCAGTCGAGCCGGAGTGCGCGCTCGATAAAGGCAGCGTTGTCGGTGGGAGCAATGGAGGAGGTCATGGTGAAGGGCTGTTCGGAAAAGCGGTGGGGCTGGGCCTTAATCGGCGCGGATGTTGGCGGTCTTGATGACCTTGGACCAGTAGACGATGTCCTTGCGCACGACGGCGTCGAGCTCGGCCGGCGGCATGTAGCGGATCTCGACGCCGGCCGTCTCGGCCGACTTCTTCACCTGCGGCGACTGCAGCGCGAGCTTGGCGGCTTCGGTGAGCTTGGCAACGGCGGCAGGCGGCGTGCCCTTCGGTGCGAAGAGCGCAACCCAGGCTTCGAGCTCGAACCCCGGGAAACCGGCCTCGGCCGTGGTCGGCACGTCAGGCATCTGCGGCAGGCGCTGCTTGGCGGCCACGGCGAGCGCGCGCACCTTGCCGCTCTGCACGAAGCCCATGACCGAGGGCGGCGTGGCCACGGTCATCTGCACGTTGCCCGCGATCACATCCTGCATCGCCGGGCCGGCGCCCTTGTAGGGGACGTGGACGATGTCGAGGTGGTTCTGCTGCTTGAAGAGTTCGACGCCGACGTGCGGCACGGAGCCTGTGCCGGACGTGGCGTAGTTGAGCTTGCCGGGGTTGGCCTTGGCGTAGTCGACCAGTTCGCGCAGCGTCTTGGCCGGCGTCGACGGATTGACCGCGACCACGTGCGGCGACACCACCAGCATGCCCACCGGCGTGAAATCGCGCAGTGGGTCCCAGGTGAGATTCGAATACATCGACGGGTTGCCGACGTGGAACATCGAGTAGCCGACCAGCAGCGTGTAGCCATCGGGCGCCGCGCGCGCCACGGCGCTCGCGGCGATGTTGCCGCCCGCGCCTGCGCGGTTGTCGATCACCACCGGCTGGCCGAGCGTGGCGCCCATCGGCGCCACGACCATGCGGGCGACGGTGTCGAGAATGCCGCCGGGCGGCACCGGCACGACCAGGGTGATCGCGCGGTCGGGATAGGCGGGCTGTGCCGCACAAGGCGCCGCGAGGGCGGCAAAGCACAGCGCGAACGCGCCGAGTTTCCATGGCATGGTGATGTCTCCTTCGTATGATTCGGCCAACGGCCGGCGCAATATGCAAAGCGCCAACTAATATACCAATGGAACGATCAGATATGCCAGCTCCAGCCAGCACTGCCGACGCGATGACCAGTCAGCCCGAGCGCATTCGCGCTGCGTTGCTGAGCGCCATCGAGGGCGGCACGCTCCAGCCCGGCGACGCCGTCGACGAGAAGGAACTTGCCGATCGCTTCGGTGTTTCACGCACACCGGTGCGCGAGGCGCTGCTCACGCTGGCTGCGCAGCACCTGGTGCGCATCGTCCCGCGGTCCGGCATCCACGTCCACGCGCCGGCACCGTCGGAACTGATCGGCATGCTGGAAGCGCTTTCCGAGGTCGAAGCGGTGGTGGCGCGGTTGTGCGCATTGCGCATGGACCCGAAGCAGCGCGAGCGCATGCGGCGTCTGGCCGATGCCACGCGCAAGGCTGCAGCGCGTGGCGATCGCCATGCCTACGAAGCCGCCAATGAAGGTTTCCATGACACGCTTTACGAAGGCTGCGGGAACGAGATCGTGGTGGAGCAGGTGCGGCAGCTGCGTTTGCGGCTTGCTGCGTTCCGTCGCCGCGTGCGGGATCAGCCCGGTCGCTTGCAGTCCGCCGCTGCGGAGCACGACGCGGTGGTGGCGGGCATTGTCGACAACGATCCGGAGCGCGCAGCGCAAGCCATGCGCGAACACATCATCGCCAAAGGGCGTGCGTTCGCGGATCTGCTGTGGGTGCCGGCGAACGGCGGCGGCGCAGGCCGCCGCTGACACAGCGCGCGGGCTCGCTAAGGAAACGCCCGACCGTAATGCAGCACCCCGAGCTTCGACAGCCGGTCGGGGTACGCCCAGAACGCTTCGTCGAGCGCTTCGAGCGCGTCATGCTCGGCAGGCGTCAGGTGCTGATAGAGATCCATCAACCCCTGAATCTGTGGTGATCCTTCGAGACGGTCCAGCACGGCGCGCATTCGTTTTACGAGGAAATGCATCTTCAGCGCGCCGATCTCGGCGAGCGCAGCGATGGCCGTGCGGCACGTCGCTTCGCCCCAGTTGCAGAAGAACTGGAGGAAGCCGCCGTTGTTGACGTCGGCCTCGAGGCGCCACAGCGCCGAAATCTGCTGCTCGCGCAACGGCAAGGCGTCGAGCTGCCAAGCGGCGGCTTTCAGCGCCGCGATGCCTTCGTCCTGCAGTTGCTCCCAGCACAAGGTGTAGACATTCACCATGCCCTCTTCGGAGGCGGGCCACAGTGCAGGCCAATCAAGCCCGTGGCCTTCGTCGACCAACACCCACTGCAGTCGCTGCGCGGGTGTGGCTTTCTCGAGTCGGACGTGTCGTTTCAAGGGCTCGCGCAGCACACGGCCGTCACTCAAGGTGAGTGTCAGCGCGTCAGCATCGATGCCGACCGTGCGGATGGCATGGGTCGGCTTGCGCATGGTCGACGCCTGCCCGGGCGTCAGGCCACTTCGGCGATCAACTCGATCTCGACACAGGCGCCCATCGGGATCTGCGCGACGCCGAAAGCGCTGCGTGCATGCGCACCTTTTTCGGCGCCGAAAACTTCCGCGAAGAGCTCGCTGGCGCCGTTGGTGACCAGGTGCTGCTCAGTGAAACCGGACGCAGAATTGACCAGGCTCATCACCTTGACGAGGCGCGTGATCTTGTTGAGGTCGCCGGTCGCTGCGTGCAACGTGCCGAGCAGATCGATGGCGATGGCACGCGCTGCCTTCTTGCCTTCTTCGGTGTCGATGTCGACGCCGAACTGACCGACCCAGGGCTTGCCGTCCTTGCGGGCGATGTGGCCCGATACGAACACCAGATTGCCGGTGCGCACGAAAGGCACGTAAGCCGCGGCGGGCATGGCAACAGGAGGAAGGGAAATGCCGAGTTGGGAAAGCTTGTCGTAAACGCTCATGGAAAGGCTCCGGTTGGGAAGTCTCCGAGGTTAACGGACGCGTGCGTCCTTGGTCTCAGGTACGGAACGATGACTGCGACTGCGACTGCGACTGCGACTGCGACTGCGACTGCGACTGCGCTGTCGAGTCCGCTGCTGCAGCGCGCAGCTCTTCCATCGGCCGCACCGTGACGCCCACATCGAGCGTGTGGCGCGCCCCGCCGTGCAGCACGCCGCGCATCGGAGAGACATCGGCATAGTCGCGGCCGATCGCCAGCGTCACGTAGTCCTCGCCGGGTTGGCGGCCGTTGGTCGGGTCGAAGTCGGCCCAGTCGCCGGGGCCATCGGCGCCGGGCAGGTAGATCGACGCCCACGCGTGCGAGGCATCGGCACCGACCAAACGTGGCTGCCCCGGCGGCGGCTGCGTGAGCAGGTAGCCGCTCACATAGCGTGCAGGCAGCCCCATGGTGCGAAAGCAGGCGATCAGGATGTGCGCGAAATCCTGGCAGACACCCTTGCGCTGCGCCAGCGCCTCGACGGCGGGTGTGCTGATCTCGGTGCTGCCCGCGTCGTAGTCGAAGTCGCGGTACATGCGCTGCATCAGGTCGATCGCGACGTCGAAGGTCGGTCGTCCGGCCACGAAACTGGGGCGCGCGTAAGTGGCGAAATCTTCGTGGCGTGGCACGTAGCGAGATGGAAAGACGAAGTCCGACGCCGCATCGAAGCGCGAGCCCTTGCTGTAGCGAAAGCGCTCGCGCACGGTCTCCCATGGCAGTTCGCGTGCGATCGACGGCGCCAACACCGGCTCGGACGTTTCGACGACGCTCTCGGCGGTGACCACCAATTCGTCGTGCGTCGATTCGAGCGCGAAGAAGGCGCGCGTGTTGCCGTAGACATCGGGCGACTCGCTGCGCTGCGCAGGTTCGGGCGCGATGCGCAACGCGTGGCTCACCAGCCGCTGCGACGCGGTCTCGCGCGGCTTCAAATGCGCCAGGTGCTGCGCCGTCTCGACCGGCGGCGTGTAGTCGTAGCGGGTTTCGTGCGTGACGTGCAGCAGCATGGTCAGACTCCCACCGAGCGCACCGACTCTGAGGTGAGCGTGAAATAGCGCGTGCCGATGGCGTCGGACACGTGGTAAGCGGCGACTTCGCAGAATTCGAAGAGCTGAACCAGCGCGGGGTATTTGCCTTCGGCGTCGACTTCGCACAGATTCTCCAGCGTCCACATTGCCGGATCAGGGAGCTCGTAGGACAGCGCGGTGAGCTTGCCCGGCGCACTGCCCGCCAGCTTGGCGATGCGGCCGCGCAAGGTCTGGGTGACCCAGGCCAGCGAGCGCGGGTTGTCGCCGTCGAGCACCAGGAGGTCGACCAGCGTGGCGACGTCGCGGCGCTGCTGGTAGCGTGCATGGAAGGTGATGGTGCTGTCGAACAGCGCAATCATCGCCTCGAAGCCGCCGACCTCGTGCACCGAGCCGCCCTCGAACCCTGCGGCCAGTGCGCTCGACAGGAAGGCCAGGCGCTCGATGTGCCGGCCGATGGAGAGCAGGCGCCAGGCGTCGTCGCGCGTCATCCGGTCGGTCTGCGCGCCGGTCATGGACGACAGCGCTGCGCTTGCGGCTTCGAGCGAGCGCAGCGCGGCACCGGCAGCGAAGCTGCCTTCGTTCATCTCGCCGGCCTGCTCGGCAGCGCGACGCAGGAAGTCTGCCTCGGCGCGCACGATCTGGTTCCAGTGGTCTTGCGACAGGCGCTCTCGCACGGCGGCCGCGGCCTGTCGCACGCAGCGCAGGTTGTAGCCGACGCTGGCACCGGTGGCGACGTTGCCCAGGTCGGCGATCAGCGCTCGCTCGAACACGCGGCGCGACTTGCTGCCGATCGGCACCTCGGGAGAGATCAGACCGTTGCGCGTCGCCAGGCCGTGCAGCCATTCGAGCAACGCGCGCGACGAAGGATCTTCGCCACCCAACTGGTCGAGCGTGAGGCGCGCGAGGCGCACCGCGTTCTCGGCCCGTTCGGTGTAGCGGCCCAGCCAGAACATGTTTTCGGCCGCGCGGCTGGTGACCGGCGCACGATGCCGCGCCAGCGAGGCGGGTGTCGCATGCGGCTGGAGCAGCGTGGTCCGATCGACCTCGCCGTGCGTCTGCACCCACACGTCGGCGCTGCTGCCGCCTCGCTGCATCGACGCGATCTGCGCATCGGCACCGGCCAACCGCGCCAGTCCTCCCGGCAACACGCGCCACGACTGCGCACCATCGCTCACCGCGAACACGCGAAGCAGCATCGCGCGTGGTGCGATGTGGCCGCGGCCGAAGTCCTGCGCCCAGGTGGGCATCTGCGACAGCGGCAGGTAGCTCTGCACCGTGTGCTCGTCGCCTTGGCGAACGATGCGGCCAGCCCATTCATCGAGTTGGCGACGGGTCATGCGGCTGCCCAGCACTGCCTCGAAGCTCGCGTGCGACTCGGAGCCCGGGTAGGTGGCCTTGATGGCGCAGTCGCCCAGTTGCGGCAGGGCCGACTCGAGCGCGGCGCGTTCGCCGCACCACCAGGTCGGCAGCGCCGGCAGCTGCAGCTTTTCGCCGATCAGGCGCCGCGCCAACGCCGGCAGGAAGCCGAGCAGCGCGGGCGATTCGAGGAAGGCCGAGCCCGGCATGTTGGCGACCAGCAGGTTGCCCGCGCGAATGGCCTGCAGCAGGCCAGGCACGCCGAGCGTGGAGTCGGGACGCAGCTCGAGCGGATCGAGAAACTGGTCGTCGAGCCGCTTGATGAGCCCGTGCACCGGCCGCAGGCCCTGCAAGGTCTTGAGGTACACGCGCTGGTCGCGCACCGTGAGGTCGCTGCCTTCGACCAACGTGATGCCCAGGTAGCGCGCCAGGTAGGCGTGCTCGAAGTACGTTTCGTTGTACGGGCCCGGAGTCAACAGTGCGATGTGCGGCGGCGAGCCCGCCGGGCACATGCGTTGCAGGCCTTCCATCATCGCGCTGTAGGTGGCGGCCAGCCTCTGCACCTGCAATTCCTCGAAGGCCTGCGGAAACTGCCGCGAGATCGCCAGCCGGTTCTCCAGCAGATAGCCCAGTCCCGAAGGCGCCTGGGTGCGTTGCGACACCACCCACCAATTGCCGTCAGGCCCCCGCGCCAGGTCGAAGGCCGTGATGTGCAGCCAGGTGTCGCCGGGCGGCTTGACGCCGTGCATAGGCCGCAGGTACCCGGGGTGGCCGCGAACCAGTGCCGCAGGGAGCAGGCCTTCGGCCAGCAGTTGCTGCGGCCCGTAGACGTCCGCCATCACGCGGTCGAGCACGCGCACCCTCTGGAGCACGCCGGCCTCGATCTGCGACCAGCTCTCCGGCGAAATGATCAGTGGGAACAGATCGAGCGACCAAGGCCGTTGCGGCCCGTCGGCATCGGCGTAGACGTTGTACGTGACACCGTTGTCGCGTATCTGGCGCTCGAGGCTGACGGCGCGCCGTGGCAAGTCGGCGAACCCACCCTGGCCCAGATGATCGAAGAAGCTGTGCCATGGCGGAGCCAAGTCGGCGCGCGCCTCTGGGGTGTCCGAAGGCACAGTGGGTGCGGCGGTCGGTGGCGCCTGTGCCGCGTCGTGCAGCGGCGTGCCTGCAGGCGAGGGCGGCGGGCGCGGCTGCAAGGAGGGCGTGGCCGCACCGCGCAACTCGTCGAAATGACCCGGCGCAGCGGCAGGCGCCAGCGCCGAAGCCAAGGCGGCGGGTGATTCCAGCGCCTGAGCGCCAAAGAGCGATTCGTTCAACGGTTCCACGGTGCGCCGATTGTCACACCGCGGTCAGGCGCCACCCGCGGCGCCTCGTGGGAAATGCCTCGCAACGCCGCATCTCCTTTGATCCCGCAGCGCTCTGGGTCCGGCCATCTCGCATCTATCGGCGGAGATCCAGCGTGAACGGGAATTCACGGCTGCCCGCGAGCTCGATCGTCGCCGGGGGCACCTTCATCAAGCCCGGCGTGTGGCCCATGCGGGTGAAGCGCGCCATGCGCCGGCTTTCGGCCTCGTAGGCATTGACCGGGAAGGTGTCGTAGTTGCGGCCTCCCGGGTGGGCGACGAAGTACTGGCAGCCGCCGAGCGAGCGCTTCATCCAGGTGTCGACGATGTCGAAGGTCAGCGGCGCATGCGCGTCGATGCTCGGGTGCAGCGCCGAGGGCGGGTTCCAGGCCTTGTAGCGCACGCCGGCGACGAACTCGCCGACCGTGCCGGTGGGCTGCAGCGGCAGCACCTTGCCGTTGACCGTGATGACGTGGCGGCTCTCGTTGAGGCCGGTCACGCGCACCTCGATGCGTTCGAGCGACGAGTCGACGTAGCGCACCGTGCCGCCCGAAGAGCCTTCCTCGCCCATCACGTGCCACGGCTCGAGCGCGTTGCGCAGCGACATCTCGACGCCCATCGCCTGCACCTGGCCCACGAGCGGGAAGCGGAATTCGAGGTGCGGCGCGAACCAGTTGGGGTCGAAGGGAAAGCCGGCTTGGCGCATCTCGCTGATGACGTCTTCGAAATCCATCTTCACGAAGGTCGGCAGCAGGAAGCGGTCGTGCAACTCGGTGCCCCAGCGGGTGGCTGGCGCCTTGTAAGGCTCGTCCCAGAAGCGCGCGATGAAGGCGCGCAGCAGCAGCTGCTGCGCGATGCTCATGCGGGCGTGCGGCGGCATCTCGAAGGCGCGGAGTTCCAGCAGACCGAGGCGGCCGGTGGACGAGTCGGGAGAATACAGCTTGTCGATGCAGAACTCGCTGCGGTGCGTGTTGCCGGTCACGTCGACCAGGATGTTGCGCAGTGTGCGGTCGACCAGCCAGGCGGGCATGTTGGCGCCGTAGATCTCGCGGTTCTTCGCGATTTCCTTGAGGGCGATCTCCAGCTCGTAGACCTGGTCGTTGCGGGCTTCGTCGACGCGCGGGGCCTGGCTCGTCGGGCCGATGAACATGCCCGAGAACAGGTAGCTCAGCGACGGGTGGTTGTGCCAGTACAGCAGCAGGCTGGCCAGCAGCTCGGGCCGGCGCAGGAAAGGGCTGTCGTTCGGCGTGGCGCCGCCCATCACGAAGTGGTTGCCGCCGCCGGTGCCGGTGTGGCGGCCGTCGGTCATGAACTTCTCTGCCGACAGGCGCGTCTCGAAAGCCGCGTTGTAGAGGAACTCGGTGTGGTCGACCAGTTCCTTCCAGTTGTTGGCCGGATGGATGTTGACCTCGATCACGCCCGGGTCCGGCGTGACGGCCAGCATCTTGAGGCGCGGATCGCGTGGCGGCGGATAGCCTTCCATCACGATCTGCAGGCCGAGCTGCTGTGCCGTGGCCTCGATCGCCGCGACCAGGTCGAGGTAGTCCTCGAGGCGGCGCAACGGCGGCATGAAGACGTAGAGCACGCCCGACGAATTGCCGACCTTCTCGGCGGCCGGTCCGTTGGCGCGGCGCGGGTCGCGCACTTCGACGCACAGTGCGGTGCGGGTGATCCAGGACGCCGACTCGCCACGGCGTGGCTGGCGCGGCGTGGTGGGGTCCGTGCCGTCCGCCGGAGCCGCGCCTGGGCCTGTCGTGGCACTGGTCGACGTCGCCGTTCCGGGGGCCTGCATACGCAAGGCAGCTGGCGTCTGCGGCGGTGCGCCGAAGGCGTAGGGCACGGCGCCCAGGTCGTCCTTCGGTCCGGTCGGCAGGCCGGCGTAGCGGGCACGGTAGTCGGTGTAGTCGGGCAGGCTGCCCAACGGCGCGGTCGGGTCGCGGTCGACCAGGTAGGGGTAGTCGCCCTTGCTGGCCCACGGCTGAGAGTCGAGCGGCAAGCGGTAGCCCATGGGCGAGTCGCCGGGGATCAGGTACATGCGGTCGTCGCGCAGGAACCACGGCCCTGTCTTCCAGCCCGGCCCTTCGAGCGCGGGGGCGTCGGCATCGGCGTTGCCCGGCTCGATCGGCAGCATGTAGCCGATGACGGCGTCGAGCTTCTGCGTGAACACGCGGCGCAGGCGCACGCGTTCCATCTCGTCGTCGAGCTTCGAGTCGAAGGGGTCGACGTTGACCGGCAGGCGGCGTTCGCGCCACAGGTAGTAATAGGTGTCTTCGTACCCGGGCTGCATGTAGCGCTCGGTCAGGCCGAGGCGATGCGCCAGCACGGTGGTGAAGCGGCGCGCGTCTTCGCTGGTGTAGTGCGTGGGCACGCGCTCGTCGGCGAAGAGTTCGGGGTTGTGCCATACCGTCTGGCCATCGGCGCGCCAGAAGATCGACAGCGCCCAGCGCGGTAATTGCTCGCCCGGGTACCACTTGCCCTGCCCGAAGTGCAGGAAGCCGCCGTCACCGTACTCGGCACGCAGCTTCTGCACGAGTTCGGTGGCGTAGCCGCGCTTCGTCGGGCCGAGCGCGTCCGTGTTCCATTCGGCGGCGTCGCGGTCGCTGGTGGCCACATAGGTCGGCTCGCCGCCCATGGTCAGGCGCACGTCGCCGGCAGCCAGTCGCTTGTCGACCGCGTCGCCGAGGGCCAGCACTTCGGCCCACTGCTCGTCGGTGTAGGGCTTGGTGACGCGCGGCGATTCGTGGATGCGCGTGACGACCATCTCGTGGCCGAACTCGACCTCGGCGTCATCCACGACGCCCTCGATCGGCGCGGCGCTCGACGGCGTGGGCGTGCAGGCCAGCGGGATGTGGCCTTCGCCGGCCAGCAGGCCCGAGGTGGCATCGAGCCCGACCCAGCCCGCGCCGGGCAGGTAGACCTCGCACCAGGCGTGCAGGTCGGTGAAGTCGACCGTCGTGCCGCTGGGGCCGTCGAGCGCCTTCACGTCGGGTGTGAGCTGGATCAGGTAGCCCGAGACGAAGCGCGCGGCCAGGCCCATGTGGCGCAACAGCTGCACCAGCAGCCAGCCCGAGTCGCGGCAGGAGCCGCTGCCGTTGGTGAGCGTCTCTTCCGGCGTCTGCACACCGGGCTCCATGCGGATCAGGTAGTCGACATCCGACTGCACCTGCTGGTTGATGGCGACCAGGAAGTCGATGCTGCGCTTCTCGGTGCGGTCGATCTTGTCGAGGTAGGCCTGGACCCGCGGCGTTGCCGGCTCCACGACCAGGTAGGGCGCCAGTTCGTCGGCCTGCTCGGCGGTGTACTTGAAGGGGAAGTTCTCGGCCTGCGGCTCGAGGAAGAAATCGAAGGGGTTGTAGACCGCCATCTCGACCACGAGGTCGACCGTGACCTTGAATTCGGTCGTCTTCTCGGGGAACACCAGGCGGGCCTGGTAGTTGGCGAACGGGTCTTGCTGCCAGTTGACGAAGTGCTGCTCGGGCTCGATGCGCAAGGAATACGAGATGACGTTGCTGCGGCAGTGCGGCGCCGGACGCAGGCGAACCACCTGCGGGCCGAGCTGCACCGGACGGTCGTACTTGTAGTGGGTGACGTGGTGAAGTGCGGCGTGAATGGACATCGGTTGTTCTCGGAGCGGCAAGGTGCCTCGGGTGAGACGCATACTAGCCCACCGGCGAAGCAAATAACGCGCCACGACAGGCGTGCACAGGGGGGCCGGTCGCATGGATCAGGGAGCGATTTCTTGAGGGCGCAGCACGACCTCAGCGGCTGGGCGCCGTTCGTCGCCATGGCTGGTCTGATCGTGGGTGCCGCGCTGCAACTGCAGCAGGCGGCGCTGTGGTCGGTCGGGCAGTACGCGACGCTGACTTGCGCGGCAGGCGTTGCCGTGGTCGCCCTCTGGCGCAGGCGAGAAGCCGGCAAGTCCGGACTCGCGGCGATGCTGGTGTGCACCGTCATGGTCGGTGCAGCGGTCACCGGCGGGCGCGCCGCCGTCTATGCCGACATGGCGCTCGACACGTTGATCGAGGGCCGCGATCTGCAGGTCACCGGCGTCGTCGCCCAGATGCCGCAGCACGATGAAAGCGGCACGCGCTTTCGGTTCGACGTCGAGTCGGCGCGGTGGGCGAATCAACCCGCGAGCGAGCAGGCGTCACCGCGCGCGCCGAGCCGCATCGCGCTGGGCTGGTACGCCGAGGGCACCGGGCTGTGGGGCCGCGGCGTGGAGGAGGCTGGCGCGGCGCTGCAGCCTTTGCGTCGCCCCGAGCCACTGCATGCCGGCGAGCGCTGGCGGCTGACGGTCCGCCTCAAGGCGCCGCATGGCAACCTGAATCCGCATGGCTTCGACCAGGAGTTGCAAATGTGGGAGCAGGGCGTGCAGGCCACAGGCTACGTCCGCACCGGCACGCGTGACGCGGCACCGGAGCGCCTGTCGACCACTTGGCAGCGCCCCATCGAGCGCGCCCGCGAGGCCGTGCGCGATGCGATCTTCGAGCGCGTGGCCGATCGGCGGCTGGCCGGTGTGATCGCCGCGCTGGTGACGGGGGACCAAGGTGCCATCGACCGCGCCGACTGGGACGTCTACCGCGCCACGGGCGTCGCCCATCTGATGGCCATCTCGGGCCTGCACATCACCATGTTCGCGTGGCTGGCCGCCTTGCTCGTCGGCGCGCTGTGGCGCCGCAGCGCGCGCCTGATGCTGCGCTGGCCGGCCCAGAAGGCCGCCCTGACCGGTGGCGTTGCGCTGGCGGCGATGTACGCGCTCTTCAGCGGTTGGGGCGTGCCGTCGCAACGCACCGTATGGATGCTCGCGACCGTGGCCCTGTTGCGCATTGCCGGTCGGCGCTGGCCGTGGCCTTGCGTCTGGCTGCTGGCCTGCGCCGTGGTGCTGACGGTCGATCCGTGGGCGCTGATGCAGGCCGGCTTCTGGCTCAGCTTCGTTGCGGTGGCGGCGCTTTTCGCGACCGATGCGATGGCGGAGGTCGGGCAGGCGCTCACCTGGCGACACCGCCTCGGCCGGATGGCACGCGAGCAGGCAGTCGTCACGCTGGCGCTCACGCCACTGACGCTGCTGCTGTTCCAGCAGGTGTCGGTGGTTGGGTTGCTTGCGAACGCGCTGGCCATTCCGTGGGTCACACTGGTCGTCACGCCGCTGGCGATGCTCGGCACCCTGCTGCCGTGGGCCTGGGATGTGGCGGCGTGGGCGGTGCAGGGCCTGTCGTGGTGGCTGCAGTGGCTCGCTGCGCTGCCGTTCGCGACGGTCTCGATGGCGGCACCGCCGTTGTGGGCCGCCGTCGGCGGTGTAGCCGGTGGCGTGCTTCTGGCGATGCGCTGGCCTTGGGCGATGCGGCTGCTTGGCCTTCCGCTCTTGCTGCCCGTGCTGCTGTGGCAGGCGCCACGCCCGCCCATCGGTGAGTTCGAACTGCTCGCGGCCGACGTCGGCCAGGGCAACGCGGTACTGGTGCGCACCGCCATGCACAGCTTGCTGTACGACGCCGGCCCACGCTACAGCCTGGAAAGCGATGCCGGGCACCGCGTGCTGGTGCCCCTGCTGCGCGCGCTGGGCGAGCGGCTCGACACCGTCGTGCTCAGCCACCGCGACAGCGACCACACCGGCGGCGCGCCCGCCGTCCTGGCGATGCAGCCGCAGGCCGCGCTGCTCAGCTCGATCGAGGCCAGCCATCCGCTGCAGGCGATTCGGCCCGCGCAGCGCTGCATCGCCGGCCAGCGTTGGACCTGGGACGGCGTCGACTTCGAGGTGCTGCACCCGGTCGCGGCCGACTACGACGCGCCATCGGCCAAGCCGAACACCGTCTCCTGCGTGCTGCGCATCGGCAATGGTCGCGCGACCGCGCTGCTGGCCGGCGACATCGAGCGCGCGCAGGAGGCGGCGCTGGTTGCGCGCAGTGCCGATGGCGCCTTGCGCGCCGACGTGCTGCTGGTACCGCATCACGGCAGCAAAACCTCGTCGAGCCCGCCGTTGCTCGATGCGGTCCAGCCTGGGCTGGCGCTGGTGCAGGCCGGTTACCGCAACCGCTTCGGCCATCCGGCGCCGTCGGTTCGGGATGCGTATGCGGCGCACGGTGTCGTGCTCGTCGACAGCCCGCATTGCGGGGCAGCCGGTTGGTCGAGCCGCGCGCCGCGACGTGTGCAGTGCGAACGCGAGACGCAGAAGCGCTACTGGCATCACCGCGTTCCGTAGCGCGCACCGACGTTCGGGGTTTTCCCTCGAAAAGTTTCGCCTGCAGCAACTTTTGCGGCTTTGCTTGACGCGTGAAAGGCGCGCTGCGTTCAATGCACGACGGCTTCGCGGTGTTCCGCGGAACGAAACAAGAGACAACATGCCCGCAAGAACGCGCACCCCTGCCTCCCTGCTGGCCCAACGGGCCGTGGAGCCCACCTCGTCGGTTGAACGCGCCTGCCGCATCCTGCGTGCGCTGTCCGACCCCGGCGTCACGCGCCTGACCGACATCGCCGTCGCCACCGGTCTGGACAAGACAACGGTGCTGCGCCTGCTCGACGTGCTGATGCACGACGGTTTCGTCGTGCGCGACCCGCACAGCAAGCACTACAGCCTGGGCGCCGAACTGCTGGTGCTGGGCGCCGCGGCGCTGGCTCGCTTCGACCCGCGACCGCTGGTGCGGCCGGCGCTGCTGCGGCTCACCGGCCAGTTCGAGGACAGCGTGATCCTGTCGATCCCGAGCGGCATCGAGTCTCTCTGCGTCGACGTGGAGGAGGGACGCTATCCGATCCGCGCGAACTATCTGTCGATCGGCAGCCGCCGCCCGTTGGGTGTCGGCGCCGGCAGCCTGGCGCTGCTGGCGTGGATGCCCGAGGCTGAGCGGCAAGCCGCCTTGGCGGTGATCGCACCGCAGCTTCAGCGCTACCCGCGTATCACGGCGCAGCTGCTGGAGGACCATGCCCGGGTGGCGCGCGAGCGTGGCTACGCGGTGCTGCTCGACGTGGTGGTGGAGCGCATGGGCGGCATCGCGGTACCGATCCTCGGTGCCGACGGCCGGCCGGTCGCGGCCATCAGCATCGCGGCGCTCAATGACCGCATCACGTCGCGTGAAGCCGAGTTGGCGCAGGCGCTGCGGCGCGAGGCCGCCACCTGCGAGGTGCTGTGGAGCCGCGCCGCCCACACCGGCGCGAACGCCGCTGCCACACGTCGCGAGAGGATGCACTGATGCCGACGAACCCCAAGACAGCATGGATCACCGGCGTCGGCGGCACCGCCTTCGGCCGCCATGAAGGGCAGGGCGCGCTCGACCTGATGGCGCAAGCGGCGCAGCAGGCGCTGCAGGGCGCTGGCCTGCAGCGCACGGACATCGACGGTGTGCTGTGCGGCTACGCCACCACGCTGCCGCACCTGATGCTCTCCACGCTGTTCTGCGAACGCTTCTCGCTCGACCCGGCCTATGCGCACAGCCTGCAGCTGGGTGGCGCGACGGGCGCTGCAATGCTGATGCTGGCGCGCGAGCTGGTGCGCAGCGGCCGCTGCCGCCACGTGCTGGTGGTGGCTGGCGAGAACCGGCTGAGCGGCCAGTCGCGCGACAGTGCCATCCAGACGCTGGCGCAGGTGGGCGACCCCGACTACGAGGTGCCCAACGGCGCGTCCGTGCCGGCGTACTACGGCCTGATGGCCTCGCGCTATTTGCACGAAACCGGCACGACTGAAGCCGACCTCGCCGAGTTCGCGGTATTGATGCGCGCCAATGCGCGACGCCACCCCGGCGCGCACCTCACCGCGCCCATGACGGTGGCCGACGTGCTGGCCTCCAAGCCGATCGCCGCGCCACTCAAGCTGATGGACTGCTGCCCGATCTCCGATGGCGCGATGGCGCTGGTGGTGTCGGCCGAGCCGAGAGACGGTGCGCGCGTCGCGCTGGCCGGGGCCGGCCAGGCGCATCGCCACCAGCACCTGAGCGCGATGGCCGACGTGATGCAGTGCGGCGCGGCCATCGCGGCACAGCGCGCCTTCGCCGACGCCGCGCTGGGCGTGGCCGACATCGACCATCTCGGCATCTACGACTCCTTCACGATCACGCTGACCATGCTGCTCGAGGAGATCGGCTTCGCACCGCGCGGCGGCGCGGCCGACCGCGTGCGCAACGGCGACTTCGCACCGGGTGGGGCGTTGCCGCTGAACACGCACGGCGGCCTGCTGTCCTTCGGCCATTGCGGGGTGGCGGGCGGCATGGCGCATGCGGTCGAGGTGTTCCGTCAGATGACCGGCCAGGCTGGCGAGCGCCAGGTCGCCCGGCCGCGCCATGCCTTCGTCCACGCCGACGGTGGCGTGATGTCCTCGCATGTCAGCCTGATCCTTTCGCAGGAAGCTTCGCCATGACCGCCACGTCTTCCAGCGCGCTCGCATCGCCCTTCGTCGAGGGCCTGGCGCGACACGAACTGCGCTTTCAGCGCTGCACCGGCTGCGGCACGGCGCAAACGCTGGCGCGCTACGCCTGCGCGCATTGCGGCAGCGAGTCGCTGGCGTGGGAAACGGCGCGCGGCACGGCCACGCTGCACGCGGTGACCGTGGTGTCGCGCGCGCCGTCCGATGCCTTCCGTGCGCTCGCGCCGTACACGCTGGTCATCGCCCAACTCGACGAAGGACCTCGCCTGATGGCGCACGCCGAGCCCGGCATGCGCATCGGCGACCGCGTGGCGGCTGGGTTCTTCACGCACGACGGGCGCACGCTGGTCCGCTTCGCGCCCGCCACCGGGTAGCGCCGGGCGCATCGGGGCATCGGTCAACCATAAAACCACAGGAGACAACGACATGCATGCAATCCGCTTCCCATCACGCCGACGCCTGCTCGCCGCGGCGGGCGCCGCGCTCTGCTTCGCTGCGCCGGCCTTCACGCAGGCGCAAGCTCCAGCACCCACGTATCCGACCAAGCCGGTCAAGCTGGTGGTGCCGTACCCGCCCGGCGGGCCGACCGACATCGTGGCGCGGCTGGTCGCGCAGAAGCTGTCGGACGCGATGGGCCAGCAGTTCATCATCGACAACCGCCCGGGCGCGGGCGGCAACCCCGGTGCCGAACTGGTGGCGCGCAGCCCGGCCGACGGCTACACGCTGGTGGTCGCGACCACGGCCCACGCCATCAATCCGTCGCTGTTCAAGAACCTCGGCTACTCGCTGGCGAAGGACTTCGCGCCGGTGTCGCAGCTCACCAGCGGCCCGCTGGTGATCGTCGCCAACCCGCAGCTGCCCGCGAAGAACGTCGCCGAGCTCATCGCGCTGGCCAAGTCGAAGCCGGGCGAGCTCAATTTCGCTTCGTCGGGAAACGGGCAGTCGACGCACCTGTCGGCCGAGCTCTTCGCCGCGATGGCCGGCGTGAAGATGAACCACATCCCGTACAAGGGCAGTGCCCCCGCGCTCACCGACACCATGGGCGGCCAGACGCAGCTCATGTTCGACACCATGCTGTCGGCCATGCCGCACGTGAAGGCCGGCAAGCTGAAGGCCCTGGCCGTGACGAGCGCTGTACGTTCGCCCGTGGCGCCCGATGTGCCGACGGTCGCCGAGTCCGGCCTGCCGGGCTACGAGGCCATCGCGTGGAACGGCCTGCTGGCGCCGGCCGGCACGCCGCCCGAGGTGCTGGCGCGGCTGAGTGCCGAGCTGAAGAAGGTGCTGGCCGCGCCGGACGTGAAGGACAAGTTCGAGGCACAGGGTTTCGCCGCGAGCTGGAATTCATCGGAGGACTTCGGCCGCTTCATGAGCGCCGAGGTCGACAAGTGGGCGAAGGTCGTGAAGGTCTCGGGCGCCAAGGTGGATTGAGGTGATCGACTTTCATCGACTGAAGGCCTGGCGCTTCGACGAAGTCGTGCAGCGCTACAGCACCGACGACACGATGCGCTACGCGCTTGCGCTCGGCCTGGGCGGCGACCCGACCGACGCGCGGCAGCTGCAGTTCGTCAACGACGTGCCCGCGGCGCCTTCGGCACTGCCCACCATGGCGGTGGTGCTCGGCTTCCCGGGCTCGTGGATGCAGGACCCGGCCACGGGCGTCGACTTCGCGCAGATCGTGCATGGCGAAGAGCAGGTCGTGTGGCACCGGCCCTTGCCGGCGGCCGGCACCGTGCGGGCGCGCCACCGCGTGACGCGCATCGTCGACAAGGGACCAGGCCGCGGGGCCACCATCACCTACGACAAGACGTTGCACGACGCCGACAGCGACGCGCTGATCGCGACCGTGACCCACACCACCTTCGCACGCGGCAACGGCGGCTTCGCCAGCACCGAGGCGCCCGGCGATGCCGCGCCGCCGCCACCCGTGCCGGTGCCCACGGGCGAGCCGGAGGCCATCGTCGACATCCCGACGCTGCCGCAGCAGGCCTTGCTCTACCGGCTGTGCGGCGACCGCAACCCGCTGCATTCCGACCCCGCAACTGCGCGGGCAGCGGGCTTCGACCGGCCGATCCTGCACGGGCTCTGCACCTGGGGCATCGCGGCGCATGCATTGCTGGCGCAGTGCGCTGGCAGCGACCCGACGCGGCTGCGCAGCCTGTATGCGCGCTTCTCGGCCCCGGTTTTTCCGGGCGAGACGCTGCGGCTCGAGCTGTTCCGCCAGGGCAGCGAGGTGCGCTTTCGCGTCCGCGTGCCGGCACGCGACAAGGTGGTGCTCGATCACGGCCATGCCGTGTTCGCGGCCTGAGTTTTCAAGACCTACAACGAGGAGACAACATGACGATGCAGACCCCCGAGAATCTTGGCCCCACCCTCGGCCGCCGTGCCTTGCTGGGCGGCGCCGCGGCCGCACTCGGCACGCTGGCCCTGCCCGCGTTCGCGCAGAGCGCGTACCCCAGCCGCCCGGTGAAGTTCGTCGTGCCTTTCCCGGCCGGCGGCCCGGTTGACACCACCGGCCGCGCCGTGGCGCAGAAGCTGTCGGAGTATTGGGGGCAACAGGCCATCGTCGACAACCGCGCAGGCGCCGGCGGCATCGTCGGTGCCGAGATCGCGGCCAAGCTGCCGGCCGACGGCTACAACGTGTTCGTCTGCAGCATCCACCACTCGGTTTTGCCGAGCCTCAAGCCGCGGCTGACCTACGACATCGAGAAAGACTTCGTGCCGGTGAGCTTCGGCGCGATGTTCCCGGTGGTGCTGGTGGCGCATCCGGACGTGCCGGTGAAGACGGTGGCCGACATCATCGCGCTCGACAAGCGCTCGCCCGGCAAGCTGAGCTTCGGCTCGTCCGGCAGCGGCGGCGGCACGCACCTGGCTGGCGAGCTGTTCAACATGCAGGCCGGCACGAAGCTGCTGCACGTGCCGTACAAGGGCAGTGCACCGGCCATGACCGACCTGCTCGGCGGCCAGGTGCAGTTCATGTTCAGCGACGCGCCGACGGCGCTGCCGCAGATCAAGGCCGGCAAGGTGCGCGCCATCGCCGTGGCCAGCGCCCAGCGCTCGGCCCTGTTGCCCGATGTGCCGACCGTGGTGGAGTCGGGGTTGCCGGGCTACGAGGCGTACTCGTGGGCCGGCTTCCTGGCGCCGGCCGGCACGCCGAAGGACGTGGTGCAGCGCCTGAGCGCCGACATCGGCAAGGCGCTGAGCGACCCGCAGGTCAAGCAGCGGCTGTACGACGCCGGTGCCGAAGCCGCGCCGACCACGCCCGAAGCCTTCGGGAAGATGCTGCACACCGAGATCGGCAAGTGGACAAAGGTGGTGCGCACGGCGGACATCAAGGTGGACTGATGGCGACGAACTTCGAACCCGCCGACACCACGGCGCGCCTGCTCGTCCGCCAGGAAGGCCCGGTGCTCGTTCTCACGATCAGCAACCCGACGGCGCGCAATGCGATGCATCCGTCGCTCTACCGCACGGCGGTCGACACGGTGCGGCGCGCCGCCGCCGACCGGTCGGTGCGCGCCATCGTGCTGACCGGCGAGGGCGATCATTTCTGCGGCGGCGGCGATCTGAGGCGCCTGGCGGCGCAACGCGAATTGCCGCGCGAAACGCAGACAGGTCACCTCGACGCGCTGCACGACTGGGTGATGGCGATGCACGACGCACCGCAGCCGGTGATCGCTGCGGTCGAGGGTGCGGCTGCCGGCGGCGGCTTTTCACTGTGCCTGGGCTGCGACCTGATCGTCGCGGCTGACGACGCGAAGTTTGTCATGTCGTACGTCAAGCTCGCGCTCACGCCCGACGGCGGCGGCTCCGATTCGCTGGCGCGCGCGCTGCCGCCGCAGATGGCGCTGGAGCTGCTGCTCGACGGCGGCGTGTGCACCGCGGATCGCCTGCATGCGCTGGGCGTGGTGAATCGCGTCGTGCCGCGCGGCGAGGCCTTTGCCACCGCCATGGTTTGGGCGCAGCGGCTCGCGGCCGGGCCCTTCGACGCACAGGCCCGCATCAAGCAGCTGGTGCATGCCGCGCGCGGCCGTTCGCGCCGGGCGCAGCTCGATGCCGAGCGCGACGCCTTCGTCGATAGCCTCTACAGCGATGCGTGCGGTGAAGGCATCGCATCGTTCTTGAACGCGCGCCGCAGCTGAGGCGGGCGCATCTTTTTTCCTTTGCAAAGCATTCCATGTCCGACCTGCTCGAATCCGCTCTGAATCCGCAATCCGTCGCCGTCATCGGCGCCTCCGAGAACATCCACAAGATCGGCGGCCGGCCGATCTACTACATGCAGAAGCATGGCTTCGGCGGGCGCATTTACCCGATCAACCCGGCGCGCGAGGAAGTGCAGGGGCTCAAGAGCTACGCGTCGATCGCGGCGCTGCCGGAGGCGCCCGATCTGGCGATGGTCATCGTTGGCGGCGACAAGGCCGTCGATGCGGTCGCTCAGTGCGCGGCGCGCGGTGTGAAATCGGCGGTGGTGGTCGCTTCGGGCTTCGGCGAAGTCGGCGAGGAGGGCCGCGCGGTGCAGCGCGCCATGGTCGACACGGCGCGCGCGGCCGGCATGCGGCTCTACGGACCCAACACGCAAGGTCTGGCGAACTTCGGCACCGGCGCCATCGCGGGTTTCTCGACCATGTTCGTCGAGGTGCCGCCGGCCGACGGCCCGGTGGGCATCGTGAGCCAGAGCGGCGGCATGAGCGCCATGGCGTACGGCCTGCTGCGGGGCCGCGGCCTGGGCGTGCGCCACGTGCACGCCACCGGCAACGAGGCCGACATCACCGTGTCCGACCTGGCCTGGGCGGTGGCGCACGACCCCGACGTCAAGCTGCTGCTGCTGTACCTCGAGAACATCGCCAACCCGGAGCTGCTGGCCCGCACCGCCGCCTATGCGCGGGAGCGCGACCTGCCGATCATCGCGGTGAAGGCGGGGCGATCGGAGAGTGGCCAAAAGGCGGCGTCATCGCACACCGGCTCGCTGGCCAACGAAGACCGCACGGTCGACGCTTTCTTCCGGCATCACGGCATCTGGCGGGTGCGTGACCCGCACGCGCAAGTGCTGGCGGCCGAGGCCTACCTGAAGGGATGGCGGCCCGAGGGCCGGCGCCTGGTGATCATCAGCAACTCGGGTGCGAGCTGCGTGATGGGGGCCGACGCGTCTGAAGAGTTCGCGCTGCCGCTGGCCGAGCTGGCGCCTGCCACCCGCGCCGACGTGGCGAGCCGCCTGCCGGGTTTTGCGACCGCAGTGAATCCGATCGACATCACCGCCGCGCTGCTGTCAAACAGCGGCCTGTTCGGCGACGTGTTGCCGGCGGTCGCGCAGGATCCGGCTGCCGACCTGTTCTTCATCAACATTCCCGTGGCAGGCGCGGGCTACGACGTCGAGGCCTTCGCGCGCGACACCGCGGCCTTCGAGCGCAGCACTGGCAAGCCCGTGGTGGTCGCGGCCTGGCAGGACTCGGTGGCCGCACCGTTCAAGGCGCAGGGCATTCCGACCTATGTCAACGAGAACGACGCGCTGGGCACGCTGGCGCAACTGGTGTCGCACACCGCGTTGATGCGCAAGGCGGTCGTGCCTTGGCCCGCCGCTACGGCGCCCGCGATGCCGCCCGGTACCGGGCAGTTCCTGAACGAAGCGCAAAGCCTCGCGATGCTGGCCGCGGCCGGCGTGCCGGTGGTCGCGCACCGGCTGTGCCGCAGCGCGAAAGAGGCGGAGGACGCGCTGACCGCTGTGGGCGCACCGGCGGTGGTCAAGGCCTGCTCGGGCGACGTGCCGCACAAGTCGGAGCATGGTCTGGTGGCATTGAACGTCGGCACCGCCGTCGACGCCGCCGCGCTGTTCGAACGCCAATGGGCCAAGCTGGCCGACCTGGGCGCGGCGCAGGAAGGCGTGATCGTCGCAGCCATGCGCCGCGGCCAGCACGAGTTCATGGTCGGCGCGCGCATCGATCCAGTCTTCGGCCCCGTCGTGGTCGTGGGCGATGGCGGCAAGTACGTCGAGGCGCTGCAGGACGTCGCGGTGCTGGTTCCGCCTTTCGCGTCTCCCGACGTGACGGCGGCCCTGCGCACGCTGAGGATCGCGCCGCTGCTCGAAGGCGTGCGGGGTGATCCGCCGCTGGACGTCGATGCGCTCGCCGAGGTGGTGGTGGCCATCGGGAAACTGATCGCGGCCGCGGGTGGGGCCATCGCGTCCATCGACGTCAATCCCGTGCTGGTGGGGGCGCGCGGCGACGGCGTCGTGGTGCTTGACGCACTGGTCGAGCGGGGAGGCTGAGCGGCGCAAGTCGCGCTTGTGCAAAGATCGCCCAAAGCTTGGCCTTGAACTTGCTAAGCTATGCCGAAGGAGATCGGTCGTTCCATGCACAAATTCGATGAGATGTATGAGCAGTTGCCCTACGCGGGCGCTGCGATCCGGAGTCACTACAAGCGTTACGACCAATGGTTGTCCAAGCAGCCCGGTGAACTGATGCGGTCGCGCCGAGAGGAAGCCGAAATGATCTTCCGGCGTGTCGGCATCACCTTCGCGGTGTATGGCGCCAAGGACGAAGACGGTTCTGGCACCGAGCGTCTGATCCCTTTCGACCTCTTGCCTCGAATCATCCCAGCCCATGAATGGGAGTCGATGGAAAAGGGCCTGGTGCAGCGCGTGACGGCGCTCAACCGCTTCATCCACGACGTCTACCACGACCAGGAAATCATCAAGGCCGGCATCGTCCCGATCGAGCAGATCCGCGACAACGCGCAGTTCCGCCCCGAGATGATGGGCGTGACGGTGCCGAACAACGTCTATTCGAACATCTCGGGCATCGACATCGTTCGCGCACCCGACGCCGACGGCAACGGCGAGTACTACGTGCTCGAAGACAACCTGCGGGTGCCCAGCGGCGTGAGCTACATGCTGGAAAACCGCAAGATGATGATGCGGCTCTTTCCGGACCTGTTCGCGCAGAACCGCATCGCGCCCGTCGCCCATTACCCCGACCTGTTGCTCGAGACTTTGCGTGCCAGCGCGCCGCCGGCCACGGCCGAGCCGACGGTCGTCGTGCTCACGCCCGGCATGTACAACAGCGCCTATTTCGAGCACGCCTTCCTGGCGCAGCAGATGGGCATCGAACTGGTCGAGGGGCAAGATCTGTTCGTCAAGGACGACTTCGTCTACATGCGCACCACGCGTGGACCGAAGCGCGTCGACGTGATCTACCGCCGCGTCGACGACGACTACCTCGACCCCGAGGTGTTCCGCCCGACCTCGACCCTCGGTTGCGCCGGTCTGATGCGTGCCTACCGTGCCGGCAACGTCGCGATCAGCAATGCGGTCGGCACCGGCGTCGCCGACGACAAGTCGATCTACCCCTACGTGCCGAAGATGATCGAGTTCTACCTGGGCGAAAAGCCGATCCTGAAGAACGTGCCGACCTACATGTGCCGCAACAAGGACGACTTGCAGTACACGCTCGACAACATGAAGGACCTGGTCGTGAAGGAAGTGCATGGCGCTGGCGGCTACGGCATGCTCATCGGACCGGCTGCCACGCAGGCCGAGATCGAGGAGTTCAAGCAGGCGGTGATTGCCAAGCCTGATGGCTACATCGCGCAGCCGACGCTCAGCCTGTCGACCTCGCCGACCTTCGTCGACGCCGGTATCGCGCCGCGCCACATCGATCTGCGGCCTTTCGTGCTGTCCGCCAAGGAAGTGCAGATGGTGCCGGGCGGCTTGACGCGCGTGGCGCTCAAGGAGGGCTCGCTGGTGGTCAATTCGTCGCAGGGCGGTGGCACCAAGGACACCTGGATCCTCGAAGCCGATCGCCGTCCGAAAGCTGCTGTACCCGCTGCCGCGTCTTCGCAATCACAAACCCAGTCGGCCTGAGCGAGGAGAACGACCCCATGCTGTCACGCACCGCCGACCATCTCTACTGGATGTCGCGCTACACCGAGCGCGCGGAAAACACCGCGCGCATGCTCGACGTCAACTACCAGACATCGCTGCTGCCGCAGTCGGCCGAAGTCGCAAAGTACGGCTGGCAGGGCCTCTTGTCCATCAGCGAACTGCTGCCGGCCTACAACGAGAAGCACGACCAGATCGTCCCCGACGAGGTGATGGAGTTCATGGTCAAGGACGAGTCGAACCCTTCGTCGATCATCTCTTGCTTGAAGGCCGCGCGCGAGAACGCCCGCGCGGTGCGCGGCGCGCTCACCACCGAGGCGTGGGAGACGCAAAACACCACCTGGCTCGACGTCAACCGCATGTTGCGCGCCGGCGAATTCGAGCGCGATCCGGGCCAGTTCTTCGAATGGGTCAAGTTCCGCTCGCACCTGTCGCGCGGCGTCACGCTCGGCACCATGCTGCAGGACGAGGCCTTCTATTTCTCGCGCCTGGGCACCTTCCTCGAACGCGCCGACAACACGGCCCGCCTGGTCGACGTGAAGTTCCACGCACTCAACAGCGAGTTCTTCGGCACCGCGACCGAGGAAGACCAGGAGTACGACTTCTATCACTGGAGCGCGATCCTGCGCAGCGTCTCGGCCTTCGAGGTCTACCGCAAGGTGTACCGCGATGTGATCAAACCCGAGCGCGTGGCCGAGTTGCTGATCCTGCGCGCCGACATGCCTCGTTCGCTGCACGCCAGCCTGGCCGAAGTGGTGGCGAACCTCGCCAAGGTGCAGAACGATCAGAGTGCCGAGACGCAACGGCGCGCCGGCAAGTTGCTGGCCGACCTGCAGTACGCGCGGGTCGACGAGATCCTCGCGACCGGGTTGCATGCGTACCTGACGCAGTTTCTCGACCGCGTGAACGAACTCGGGTGGCGCATCAGCCAGGACTTCCTGGTCCCCGCGCACTGACCGTGCGGCAGGGCGCCCGCTTCGGCGCCTGCGCCGCTCATTGCCGGCCACTGCGATGCGCGCCGTGAACGCTCCGCGTCTTTGCCCCTCGTGCCGCCAGCCGATGGAGGCGCATCACTTCGCAGCGCACGGCGGCAAGACCGTCGACCTCGATATCTGTTTCGCGTGCCAGGGGCTCTGGTTCGATGCGGGCGAGAACCTGCGTCTCGCGCCGGCCGGGGTGCTGGCGCTGTTCGAGTCCTTGCACCGCCATCGCGGCGACGCGCATCAGCCGCTGCACGATGCGTTGCGCTGCCCATCGTGCAAGCGCGCGCTGGCGCACGGCTTCGACCACGTGCGCAGTGGCCGCTACGTGACCTACCGGTGCCCGCAAGGCCACGGCCGCTTCGCGAGCTTCTCATCCTTCATGGTCGAGAAAGGCTTCGTGCGGCAGATGACCGGGCCGGAGATCGAAGACCTGTCTCGACGCGTGGCAGCCATTTACTGCACTGGGTGCGGCGCGCCCGTCGACATCCGGCGCGACCACGCATGCCCGCACTGCCGTGCCGCGTTCTCCTTGCTCGATCCGGCCGCCGTGGAACAGGCGTTGCAACGCCACGCGAGCGCGTCGGCGCCGGCGGGCCGATCTGCACCGCGCCAGGTCGACGTGGCCGATGCATTGATCGCGATCGAAAGGGATCGGCAAGAGGCGCTGCGCGAGGAGAAGAAAGCCGATCCGACGGCCGACCTATGGGCCGCAGGGATCGAGTTGGTGTGGCGCGTGTTGTCGCGCTGACGGCAGTGCTCTAACGCGCTCAACTCGCCGTCGCCTGACGTACCGCATGCTCCCACCGCGCCATCGCCTCGCCCGCCTGCGGGCGCCCCATCGTCGGCATGAAGCGGCGTTCGACGCGCCACAACGTCGACAGCTGCTCGATGTCCTTGAAGAACCCGGTCGACAGCCCCGCGAGGTAGGCGGCACCCAGCGCCGTGGTCTCGGTGACCTCCGGCCGCAGCACCGGGATGCCCAGCAGGTCGGCCTGGAACTGCATCAGCAGATCGTTCACGCACGCGCCGCCGTCCACGCGCAATTCCGAGACAGGTGAGCCGCCGGCCGCCACCGCGTCGCGGCTCATGGCCTGGAGCAGGGCGGCGCTCTGGTAAGCGATGCTCTCCAGCGCGGCGCGGGCGATGTGCGCCACGGTCGTGCCGCGGGTCAGGCCGGTGATCGTGCCGCGCGCTTCGGCGTTCCAGTAGGGCGCGCCGAGGCCGGTGAAGGCAGGCACCATCATCACGCCGCCCGAATCAGGCACGCTCTCGGCCAGGCCCTGCACTTCTGCGCTGCCCTTGATGGCCTGCAGGCCGTCGCGCAGCCATTGCACAACGGCGCCGCCGACGAACACGCTGCCTTCCATCGCGTACTGCGGCTGCGCGCTGGTCTGTGCGGCGCTGGTGACGAGCAGGCCGTTGGACGACGGCTGAAACGCGTCGCCGGTGTGCATCAGCAGGAAGCAGCCGGTGCCGTAGGTGTTCTTGGCCATGCCGGGGCCGAAGCAGGCCTGGCCGAACAGGGCGGCCTGCTGGTCGCCGGCCACGCCGCCGACAGGCAGCGAGCGGCCAAGCAGCGCGGCGTCGGTGTCGCAGAAATGCGCGCTCGACGGTTTCACTTCCGGCAGCAGCGCGGCGGGGATGTCGAGTGCCTTCAGCAGGTCGGCGTCCCACGCGTTGTCGTGCACGTTGAAGAGCATCGTGCGCGACGCATTGCTCACGTCGGTGACGTGCACCTTGCCGCCGGTGAGCTGCCACATGAGCCAGCTGTCGACCGTGCCGAAGGCCAGCTCGCCGCGCTCGGCCTGTTCGCGCGCGCCGGACACGTTGTCGAGCAGCCAGCGCAGCTTGGTGGCCGAAAAGTAGGCATCGATCACCAGGCCGGTCTTGTCGCGGATGGTGTCGGTCATGCCGTCGGCGCGCAGCTTCGCGCAGAGCGGCTCGGCGCGGCGGTCCTGCCAGACGATGGCGTGGTGCACCGGCTGGCCGGTCTTGCGGTTCCACAGCAGCGTGGTCTCGCGCTGGTTGGTGATGCCGATGGCGTGGATGTCCTTCGGCTCCAGCTTGGCCTTGACGAGCACCTCGCGCGCGGTGGCCAATTGCCCGCGCCAGATTTCCATCGGGTCGTGCTCGACCCAGCCGGGCTGAGGGTAGATCTGCGGCAGTTCGCGCTGTGCGATGGCGACGATGCGGCCCTCGCGGTCGAACACGATGCTGCGCGAGCTGGAGGTGCCCTGATCGAGGGCGAGGAGGTAGGTCATGTCGGCGTCCTTGTCTCGATGTCTTGAATATCGCCTGCCGCCGCAATGGTGCAGCGTACCTGCGCCGCATCCAGCAGTTCCGGGAAGGGCGCGGGCGGCGTCGCGTCGGTAAAGAGGCGGTCGATCTGCGCCAGCTCGGCCAATTGCACCATCGCCGGCCGGTTGAACTTGCTGGCATCGGCCGCGAGCCACACCTCGCGTGCCTGCGACACGATGGTCTGCGCCACCTTCACCTCGCGCAGGTCGAAGTCGCGCACGGTGCCGTCGGCCTCGATGCCCGAGCAGCCGATGAGCGCGATGTCGACCTTGAACTGGCGAATGAAATCCATGGTCGCTTCGCCCACGATGGCGCGGTCGCGCGAGCGCACCGAACCGCCCGCCACGATGACTTCGCAGTCCGCGTTGTCGGCCAGGATGTTCGCGACATTCAGGTTGTTGGTGATCACGCGCAAGCCACGGTGCTGCAGCAGCGCCTTGGCGATCGCCTCAGTGGTGGTGCCGATGTTCAGGATCAGCGAGCAGTTGTCTGGCACCTGCGCCGCCACCGCGCGGGCGATGCGCGCCTTGCCGGCTGCATGGAGCGACTCGCGCAGCCCGTGGCCGAGGTTTTCGGTGGTCGAACTGGGCACCCGCACGCCACCGTGGAAGCGCGACAGCAGGCCCGCGTCGGCCAGGCGCTGCACGTCGCGACGCACCGTTTGCAGCGTGACGCCCAGCATTTCGGCCAACTGCTCGACCGTGGCCGAACCTCGGGTGCGGACGGTTTCAAGCAGGTGGAGTTGGCGGGGGTTAGCGTTGACCATTGGAAAGATGAATGGGAGCGATCAGTGTAAATCGAAAGAAAACGAATTGCACTATTGGCCACATGCGGCGAAAATCGCGTATTAAGGAATCGAAATGGACAAAAACGAAGATTTGGCCACCGACGCAACTTTCGACGTGCTGGTGATCGGCGGCGGCATCAACGGATGCGGCATTGCGCGCGATCTGGCCGGCCGCGGCTTCCAGGTCGTGCTGTGCGAGAAGGACGACCTGGCCGCCCACACTTCGTCGTCGTCGACCAAGCTCATCCACGGCGGCCTGCGCTACCTCGAGTACTACGAGTTTTCGCTGGTGCGCAAGGCGTTGCAGGAGCGCGAAGTGTTGCTCAAGAGCGCACCGCACATCATGTGGCCGTTGCGCTTCGTGATGCCGCACGACCGCTCGATGCGCCCGGCCTGGATGGTTCGCATGGGCCTGTTCCTGTACGACCACCTGGCCAAGCGCGAGGTGCTGCCGGGTTCGCGCACGGTCGACCTGCGAAAGCACAAGGCCGGCCAACCGCTCAAGCCGCAGTACACGCGAGGCTTCGTGTATTCCGACGGCTGGGTCGACGACGCGCGCTTGGTGGTGCTCAACGCGATCGACGCGCGCGCACGTGGCGCGCAGATCCTCACGCGCACTCGCTGCACGGCGGTGCAGCGCGACGCCACCGGCTGGACCGCCACGCTCGAAGGCCCCGACGGCATTCGCACCGTTCGCGCCCGGGCGGTGGTGAACGCGGCAGGGCCGTGGGCCGAGTCCTTCCTGCGCAACACCGCGAAGGCGGCGAATGGCGAGTCGCTTGCCACCAAGAACCTGCGCCTGGTGAAAGGCAGCCACATCGTGGTCAAGCGGATCTTCGAGCACGACCACGCCTACATCTTCCAGAACCCCGACAAGCGGATCATCTTCGCGATCCCATACCAGGACGACTACACGCTGATCGGCACCACCGACGTCGAGGTCGGCCCGAACGACGCCGGCGCGGCGCGCATCTCGCCCGAGGAGATCGACTACCTCTGCGAACAGGCCAGCCGCTATTTCGAGAAGCCGGTCGTGCCCACCGACGTGGTGTGGACCTATTCCGGCGTGCGCCCACTGCTCGACGACGCGTCGGGCGACCCCTCCGCCGTCACGCGCGACTACCTGCTCGAAGCCAACACCACGGCGGCACCGCTGCTTTCGGTGTGGGGCGGCAAGATCACGACCTTCCGCAAGCTCGCCGAAGACGCGGCGAACGAAGTCGGTCGCATGCTCGGGGACAAGCGCCCGGCGTGGACCGACGGCGCCTTCCTGGCCGGCGGCGATCTTTCGGCCTGGATCGGTGCGCCGAAGCGTCCCGACGAAGACTTCGATCGCTTCGTCGCTGCCGTGCAGAAGCGCCACGCGTGGCTGCCCGCACCGCTCGCGCGCCGGCTGGCCCATGCCTACGGCGCGCGCATTGCCGACGTTTTGGCCGATGCGACGTCTTTGGAGGCGCTCGGCGAGGAGGTGGCGCCTGGCCTGTACGAACGCGAACTGCGTTATCTGCAGGCCGAGGAATGGGTCGTCGACGCCGACGATGCGCTGTGGCGGCGTTCCAAGCTCGGCCTGCGCTACACGCCGGCCCAGCGAGAGCGCGTCGTGCAATGGCTGGCGGCAGCACGTGAGGTGCGAAACGCATGCGAGCCCCTGCCTGCGGCAAAGGCGTTCGTCGGCTGATAGCGTGCGCCGCTTCGGCTGAAGCGGCTCAGTCGCCGATGGCGCCGCGCAGGTTGGTCCGCGCTTGCGCTTCGCACCGAGCGCGCATCACGGGCGTCTGATACAGCGGGTCGCGCGCCAGAAAGTGGCCGAGGATGAGCCGGCGCCGCGGCTCGAAGACTTCGGGCGGCACATGCGCGTACTCGGCGCGGATCTGGCGTTCGTACTCGGCAAAGCGTTCGGCCGGCGCGCCGAGGATCGACAGGTCGATGTCGACCATCAACTGCGCGTCGGCATCGACCGGCAGCGCGTCGTGCGTCGTCGCCATGACCAGGTCGTGCACGCGTTGCGCGGCCGCCGCGTCGATGCCTGCTGCGCGCAAGGCGTCGCGGGCCCAATTGGCGCTTTGCAGCTCATTGTCTTGGGCCTGCAGGTCATAGACGGCGTCGTGAAACCACAGGGCCAGGGCGACTTCGCCAGGGCGCTGCGCCCGTGTGCGTTCGCGCTCGAAGGCGTCGAGGCATTCGCCGAGGTGCTGCAGCGTGTGATAGCGGCGGTGCGGCTCGGCGTAGCGGGCGAGCAGGGCGTCGCGCAGCGTGGCCGGCGGCGCGTCGATGCCCAGCGCCGACCACGCCGTGCGCCAGTGCACATCGAATGCTGCGGGCGTGCTCACTGCGCCATCGCCGCCTTGACCTCGTCGCCAAGTTCGAGCACCGACATCGCGTAATAGCTGCTCCAGTTGTAGCGGGTGATCACGTAGAAGTTCTGCGTTCCGGCCACGTAGCTCGGTGCATCGTCGCCGTTCTGCAATTCGATCAGCGCCAGCAGCCCCGGGTGCTTGAGCGCTTCGCCTTCGAGCACCGCTCCGGTGGCGACGAAGCTGTCGGCGCTGAAGGTCGGCTTGATGTCCGGCGCCATCAACACCGGCATCTTCAGGCGGGCCGCATCGAAGCGCACCGGATAGATCGATGGCATCCGGCGCTGCCAGCCGAAGGCCTTGAAGTAGCTGGCCACCGAGCCGATGACGTCGGCGTTGTTGTTGACGAGGTCGATGCGACCGTCGCCGTCGAAGTCGACCGCGTACTTGGCCATGCTGCTGGGCATGAACTGCGGCATGCCCATGGCGCCGGCGTAGCTGCCCAGCGGCACCATCGGGTCTTCGGCGGTCCGGCTCTCGGTGCTGAGGAAGCTTTCCAGCTCGCCGCGGAAGAAGGCCTCGCGCTCGGCGGCGCGCGGATGGCTTTGCGGGAAGTCGAAAGACAGCGTGGCCAACGCGTCGATGACGCGGAAGTTGCCCATGATGCGGCCGTAGAGGGTTTCCACCCCGATGATGCCGACGACGATCTCAGGCGGCACACCGTACTCGGCTTCGGCCCGTGCCAGCAAGGCCGCGTTGTCGCGCCAGAAGCGCGCGCCGGCCGCGATGCGCACCGGGTCGACGATGCGTTGGCGATAGGCCGCCCAGTTCTTCGCGGTGCCGCGCTTGGGCGGCAGCATCAGCCGCGGCACGTTGGGCAGCAGGCGTGCCGCGCCGATGGTGGCGCGCACCCAGTCGCGATCGAGATTGCGCCGCGCCGCCACGTCGTCGGCGAAGCGCATCGCGTCGTCGCGCGTCGCGTACGGCACGGTGCCGCGCACCGCGCTGACTGCCGGGCGCGGGTCGGCCCGCTTTTGCGCCAGCGCGGCGGGTGGAAAAAGGAGGGTGGAGCCGAGCAGCGCAGCGAGGGCGGGGCCGAGAACGGAACGGAGCATCGAGGGGGAACGTCGCATCCGTCGATTGTGCCGCCGCACCGCGGGCGTGCCGCCGTGGCGACACAGTCGGTTTCAACGCGGCCAGGGCAGGCTGCGGAATTCGGCACGCAATGCACGCAGACCTGCACCCGGCGTGCGTGCATAACGCTGCGCCTCGAGCGCCAGCAGCCAGTCGTGCAACGGCCGGGCCGAGGCGCCGAACCGCATCGTCGCAAGCGCTGCCATCTGCCGCGGCGGCGCGGCGTCGGGCACTGCCAGGCCGGCCTTGTGGAGGCGGGTCCGCGCGCGGTTCAGGAGCCGCAGCCACGGATCGTGCTGGCTGCGCTCCCACAAGGTCCAGCCGGCGCCGCCGAGGCTCGCCAGGACAAGGATCCACAGCAGCACGGTCGCCAGGTCCTGCAGGCTGGGTGCGTCGAAGCCGAGGCTCTTCAGGAGGTCGAGCTGGCGGCTTTGCGTGTAGTTGAGCACCCACTGGTTCCAGCGGTTGTTGACCGCTTCCCAGGCCGCGCGCAGGTTCTGCGACAGGGTCGGGCTCATGGTGCCGATGGCGTTGGCGAAGAAGCCCGGCTGCGGGGCCAGGCGCTGGAAGGCGCCCACGCGCCCCGGCGATACCGAGGCCGTCGGATCGACCCGCGTCCATCCCGTGCCGGCCTGCCAGACCTCGGCCCATGCATGCGCGTCGGCCTGGCGCAGCACCCAGTAGCCGTCCACGCCGTTGAGCTCGCCGCCCTGGTAGCCGGTGACAATGCGCGCCGGAATGTCGAGCGCGCGCATCAGCACCACAAAGGCCGAGGCGATGTGCTCGCAGAAGCCGGTCTTGCGGTCGAACCAGAATTCGTCCGCCGTTTCATCGCCGTACACGCCGGGCTCGAGCGTGTAGGTGAAGCCACCGGTGCGCAGGCGTTCCAGCGCGGCGTTGACGTAAGCCGGTGTACCGGCACCGGCCAGCGTCGGGTCGGCCTTCATCTGCGCGGCGAGGGCCACCGTGCGAGGGTTGGAGCCGGCGGGCAGTGCCACGTAAGGTTGCAGCGCGGCGGTGCGCGTCGTCGGGCCGCTCTGGAACTGGGGATAACTCTCGGCGCGGTAGCGCACCAGGTCGCCGATCGCGCGGTTGGCCACCCACTGCAGGTCGGGTGTGGACATCACGCGCAGGCCGGGGATCTCGGGCGCTTTCTGCGGCGCGTCCATGGCCAGGAGCCAGGGCCGGTTGCTCGGCTCGAGCGTGACCTCGTAGCGCACCGGCTCGCCCTGCACGCGCAGGTTCGCGCTGAAGAAGCCGCGCTCCCAGGGCTGCGGTGCGGTCCATTCGCGGCCGTCGAAATCCGACAGCACTGGGCCGCGGAAGTAGAGCTCGCGCTGCGGCGGTGGGCGATCGCCGTCGAAGCGGATGCGCGCGGCGATGCCGTCGTCCAGCGCGAGGCGCGCGATATTGCCCACGCGCATCGTGTTCGACAGCCCGCTGCGCCCGGTCATTTCGTCGTTCGGCGTGCCCCACAGCGGCGCCATGCGCGGGAAGAGCATGAAGAGCGCCAGCATGATCGGCGCGCCGAGCAGCGCCATCCAGCCGGCGGTGCGCGCGGCCTGCATCAGCGGCGGGCGGCCGACCGGCATGTGCGCGTTGACCAGCGCGGTGAGCAGTCCCATCAGCGCGAGCAGCATCGCGACGGCGGTCAACAGCGACTGCGAGCTGAAGAAATTGGTCAGCATCGCGAAGAAGCCCAGGAAGAAAATGACGAACGCGTCTCGCCTGGCGCGCAGCTCGAGGGTCTTGAGCGCCAGCAGGATGATCACCAGCGTCACGCCCGCGTCGCGACCGAGCAGCGTTCGGTAGGTCGCGAAAGTGGCGACCAGCGTGACCGCCAGCAACGCGGCGCGCCACCAGCGGTTGGGCAGCGGCCGGGCCTGCACGGCCAGCGTGCCGCGCCACAGCAGCACGCCGACGGCGAGCGCCGTGCACCACCAGGGCAGGGTGCCAACCTGAGGCAGCACGATCAGCGCGATCACGCCGAGCAGGAACAGCGTGTCACGGGCTTCGCGGGGCAGGGCGGCGAGGCGCGTGGTCAGCATGTGGCGAGCACCTCCAGGCAGCGTCGGCGATGCGCTTCGCCCTGCGACGGCGCGACTTGAATGCCAGGCAGGCGCAGGCCGTAGTCGACGCCCAACCGGTCGGCCATCAGCACCCAGGCGCACAGACGAGAAAGGCGGGGCTCGGTGTGCGCAAGGCCCGTGGCTTGCGCGTCCAGCCACAGTTCCTGGCGCTGCGATTGTTGGGTGTCGCGGCTTACGAGTTCTTCAGAGCCCGCTGCCTGGGCGCGCGCCGCCTTCTTCCACACCACCAGTTTGAGCGGGTCACCGCGTCGGTAGGCCCGAATGCCGTCGTACTCGCCCGCGCTCTGTGCCTGCGACAGCGCGACGCTGGGGGTTCCGGCCGTCGCCTGGCCCACCGGCAGCGGCGGCGGCTGTGCTTCCGGCGCCGGGTACACCAGCAATTGCGACGCCGGCCGCCACACGGTCCAGACCCGGAAGGTGCCGAGGGGGAAGCGTGTTTCGGCCGTCAGGGGTGGCACCGCGTGCAGCCCGCGGCGCTCCGGCTGGAAGGCGATCTCGACGGTTTCGGTGCCCTGCGCCGGCACGTCGCTCCAGGCCCACTGGCCGCTGCCCCGCACCGCCAGCCCGACGCCGTAGCGCACGCTGCGGCGCGTGTTGTGCAGCACCACGCGAAAGACTGCCGCGCTGCCGGCGTACTGCGGCTCCGGTGGCATCAGGTGCATCGACAGGCCGCGCAGCGTCGCATGGCCGACGTGCATGCCGACCGCCACGCAGCCGGCCAGCATGAAGGTCAGCAGGTAGCCGAGGTTGAGCTGGTAGTTGATGGACGCAACGAGCAACACGAGCAGCGTGGCCGCGAGCATCCACCCGGCGCGCGTGGGAACGATGTAGACGTTGCGCTGCGTGAGCGCGATCAGGTCGCTCGGCGGCCGCCGCGACAGGAACCAGCCGTCGATGCGTCGGCGCGCGGCGGCCAGCGGGTTCACGGCAGCGCGTTCATGGCAGTGGAATGGCCGCGATCATGGCGCGCACCTGCTCGAAGGCGCCGCGGCCGGCGTCGCCGACGGGCGTCACGCGGTGCGCCACTGTCTGCGGCAGCACGGCCTGCACGTCGTCGGGTGCCACGTAGTCGCGGTTGGCCAGCAGCGCCTGCGCCTTGGCGGCGCGCAGGATCGCGATGCCCGCGCGGGGCGAGAGGCCCTGCAGGAACCACCGGCCGTTGCGGGTGGCGGCCATCAGGTCCTGGAGATAGTTGAGCAGGGCGTCGGAAGCGTGCACCTGCTGCACGCGCTGCTGCAGGGCCAGCAGTTCGCCGGCCGTCAGCAGCGCCGGGAGGCCGGCCAACATTTCGCGCCGGTCGGCGCCAGCGAGCAGCTCGCGCTCGGCAGCGCGGTCGGGATAGCCGAGCGAAATGCGCATGAGGAAGCGGTCGAGCTGCGACTCGGGCAGCGCGAAAGTGCCGAGCTGGTCGTGCGGGTTCTGCGTGGCGATGACGAAGAAGGGCGTGGGCAGCGGGCGGGTCTCGCCTTCGATCGTCACCTGCTTTTCTTCCATCGCTTCGAGCAGCGCGCTTTGCGTCTTGGGGCTGGCGCGGTTGATCTCGTCGGCCAGCAGCACCTGCGAAAAGATCGGCCCGGGGTGGAACACGAAGGCCTGCTGGTTGCGGTCGTAGATGGCCACGCCCGACAGGTCGCCCGGCATCAGGTCGGCGGTGAACTGCACCCTCGAAAATTGCAGGCCGAAAGTGTGCGACAGCGCATGCGCGAGGGTCGTCTTGCCAACGCCCGGCACGTCCTCGATCAGCAGGTGGCCGCCGGCCAGAAGGCAGGCCACGCAGTCGCGCACCTGCGCCTCTTTGCCAACAATCACCGTGTTAAGCTGACTGAGCAAACTGGCGAGCTTCGCGGCCACGTCCATTTTTGTATCCATATGCAAACCATACCGCAAGGTGCGACGGCCCCACGCCGGGTGAGGTTGGTGATCGCAGCGGTGAGATCGACCGAGACATGGGTAAAACCGGCTACTTCACACACCGCGATTGCTGGAAGCACGACATGGGCGGCGGGCATCCGGAATGCCCCGAACGCCTTGATGCCATCGAAGACCGACTGCTGGTCACCGGCGTGGGCGACGCGCTCGAACGCGGCGATGTTCCGTTGGCCACATTGACACAGATCCATCGTGCCCACACCGAGGCCCACCTCGAACACCTCGAATCCCTGAGTCAGCGCCTGATCGCCGATGAGCCCGCCGGTGGCCCGACGCAGGCCATGGTCGACCCCGACACATCCCTGATGCGCTTCACCGTGCTGGCAGCGCGGCGTGCGGCCGGTGCGGCCATCGCCGCGACCGATGCCGTGATGGCGGGCGATGTAGAGAATGCCTTCTGCGCCGTTCGGCCGCCCGGTCACCATGCATGCCGCGAGCAGGCAATGGGTTTCTGTTTTCTAAACAACGTGGCCATCGCGGCGCGCCATGCGCTCGAGGTGCACGGGCTGGACCGTGTGGCCGTGGTCGACTTCGACGTGCACCATGGCAACGGCACCGAGGACATCCTGGCCGGCGACCCGCGGGTGTTGATGGTCGGCATCTTCCAACACCCGTTCTATCCCTTCGGCGACGTCGAGTATCCCGCAGCCAACATGCTCAACCTGCCGGTGCCTGCGTACACGAAGGGCATGGACGTGCGCGAGATGATCGACATGATGTGGATGCCGCGGCTGGAAGAATTCAAGCCACAGATGATCTTCATCAGCGCCGGATTCGACGCCCACCGCGACGACGAGCTGGGCCAGCTGCGCCTGAACGAACACGACTTCGCCTGGATCACCGAGCGTGTGCGAGATGTGGCCAAGCGCCATGCGCGCGGGCGCATCGTCTCGATGCTCGAAGGCGGCTACAACCTCGACGCCTTGGCGCGCAGCGTCGAAGCGCACGTGCGCGTTCTGGCCGATCTCTGATGAACCTCGATGACTTCATGGCGCGCCTCGGCCAGGTCCAGGCGCGCAGCCTCTGGATCGAACTCGCGGCGCTGGTGGCCTGCGTGGCGCTGGCTTGGGCGGTGACCCGCTGGTTCGGCCGCGACCAGCCCAAGGATTCGATCTGGTTCGGCGAACGCACATTCGACGGTCTTCTGTTTCCGTTGCTGGCGTTGGTCGCCACCGACCTGGCGCGGCGTGCGGTGCTCAACTATCAGGTGGTCGTGGTGCTGCGGATCGCGGTGTCGGTGTTCGTCGCGCTGGTGGTGATAAGGCTGATTGCGCGCGTCATGCGCAGGGTCTTCCCGGGCTCGGCGCTGGTGCGGCTGGTAGAGCGAACGGTGTCGTGGATCGCCTGGGTCGGCGCGGTACTGTGGATCGTCGGCCTGCTGCCGCCGGTATTGGCCGAGCTCGACGAGATCACGCTGGCTTTCGGCAAGACGCGCGTGAGCGTGCGCACCATCTTCGAAGGCGTTCTTTCGGCCGGCTTCGTGCTCGTGATCGCATTGTGGATCTCGACCACCATCGAGAAGCGCATCCTGCGCGAGGCGGTGACGGACCTGTCGATGCGCAAGGTGGCGTCGAACGCCGTCCGGGCTTTCCTGCTGCTCATCGGCCTGCTGTTCGGGCTGTCCGCGGTCGGCGTGGACCTGACGGCGCTGTCGGTGCTCGGCGGCGCGCTCGGCGTGGGCCTGGGTTTCGGCCTGCAGAAGCTCGCGGCCAACTACGTGAGCGGTTTCGTGATCTTGCTCGAGCGATCGATCCGCATCGGCGACAACGTGAAGGTCGACAATTTCGAGGGCCGTATCACCGACATCAAGACGCGCTACACACTCATCCGTGCCGGCAACGGGCGCGAGGCAATCGTGCCGAACGAGTCGCTCATCACCAGCCGCGTCGAGAACCTGTCGATCGCCGATCGCAAGTTCGGCATCACCACCGTCATCGTGGTCGGCTATGAGAGCGACGTGGCGCAGGTGCAGTCGATCCTGGTCGAGTCCGCCAAGGCGCAGGCCCGCGTCATGACCGACCCGCTGCCGATCGCCTTCCTCACCAACTTCGCACCCGACGGGCTGGAGTTCACGCTGCATTTCTGGGTGACCGATCCCGACAAGGGCAAGGACAACGTGCGCTCTGCCATCAACATCGCGATCCTCGAGGGCCTGCGCGCCGCGAAGATCGACATTCCCTATCCGCAGCGCGTGCTGCGCGTCGAGTCGCTGCCCGAGAACGTTTCGCGTCCGGAAGCGACGCCTCTATAATCCGAGAAAAAGCACGATCGTTCTTTTCTTGTGCCAAGGATGTGCGGCGAGGTCTGTGTCCCTAGGGACAGCCCCGCGAAAAGCGTCGTCCTAGAATGACCGGCTACCTTTGAGGCACACAGTTTTGCAATCCATGGAGTCACACCAATGAAGGTTCTGGTCCCAGTCAAACGGGTCGTCGACTACAACGTGAAAGTTCGCGTGAAGTCCGACGGCACCGGCGTCGATATCGCCAACGTCAAGATGAGCATGAATCCGTTCGACGAGATCGCCGTCGAAGAAGCGGTTCGCCTGAAAGAGAAGGGCGTGGTCACCGAAGTGATCGCCGTCTCGTGCGGTGATGCCAAGTGCCAGGAAACCCTGCGCACCGCCATGGCCATTGGCGCCGACCGCGGCATCCTGGTCGAGACCACGGAAGAACTCCAGCCGCTGGCCGTTGCCAAACTGTTGAAGGCGCTGGTCGACAAGGAACAGCCGCAGCTGATCATTCTCGGCAAGCAAGCCATCGACGACGACGCCAACCAGACCGGCCAGATGCTGGCCGCGTTGGCCGACTTGCCGCAAGCCACCTTTGCCTCGAAGGTCGATGTGGCCGACGGCAAGGCCACCGTGTCGCGCGAAGTCGACGGCGGCATGGAAACGCTGACGCTCACGCTGCCGGCCGTCATCACGACCGACCTGCGCCTGAACGAGCCGCGCTACGTCACGCTGCCCAACATCATGAAGGCCAAAAAGAAGACGCTCGACGTCTTCAAGCCCGAAGACCTSGGCGTGGACGTCAAGCCGCGCCTGAAGACGCTCAAGGTGAGCGAGCCGCCCAAGCGCGGTGCCGGCATCAAGGTGGCCGATGTGGCCGCCCTGGTGGACAAGCTGAAGAACGAAGCGAAGGTGATCTGACATGACAGCACTGGTAATTGCCGAACACGACCACGCGACCATCAAGCCCGCGACCCTCAACACCGTGACCGCCGCACTCGCCTGCGGTGGCGACGTGCACGTGCTGGTGGCCGGCGCCAATGCCGCCGAAGCCGGCAAGGCCGCCGCGCAGATCGCCGGTGTGAGCAAGGTCATCGTGGCCGACAGCCCATCGCTGGCCGAGAACCTCGCCGAGAACGTGGCCGCGCAGGTGCTGGCCATCGCGTCGAACTACAGCCACATCCTGTTCCCTTCGACCGCCAACGGCAAGAACGTGGCGCCCCGCGTGGCCGCCAAGCTCGATGTCGCTCAGATCAGCGACATCACCAAGGTCGACAGCCCTGACACCTTCGAGCGCCCGATCTACGCCGGCAACGCGATTGCGACGGTGCAGAGCAGCGATGCGACCAAGGTCATCACCGTGCGCACGACCGGCTTCGACGCCGCGGCGGCCACCGGTGGCAGCGCCACGGTCGAGACGGCCGAAGGCGTCGCAGACAGCGGCAAGTCGAGCTTCGTCGGCCGCGAGGTCACGAAGAGCGAACGCCCCGAGCTCACCGCCGCCAAGATCATCGTGTCGGGTGGCCGCGCGCTGGGCAGCTCGGAGAAGTTCACCGAGGTGATGGCACCGCTGGCCGACAAGCTCAACGCCGGCCTGGGCGCTTCGCGCGCCGCGGTCGACGCGGGCTACGCGCCCAACGACTGGCAAGTGGGCCAGACCGGCAAGATCGTCGCGCCGCAGCTCTACATCGCCGCGGGCATCTCCGGCGCGATCCAGCATCTGGCCGGCATGAAAGACTCCAAGGTGATCGTTGCGATCAACAAGGACGAAGAGGCACCGATTTTCTCAGTGGCCGACTATGGCCTGGTGGCCGACCTGTTCGTTGCGATACCGGAACTGGTTCAAGCCATTTGAGCGCAACTTTGCGACTTTGGCTATTTCTGCTTCATTTGCGTTTGTGCATTTTGCCATTCAAGGACAGAGCAATTCAGCAAAGACGGGTTACTCAAAGCTGTTTCCTAAAGTTCTTTCGCAAGGGTCAACCATAGCGGAAGGCCGTGGTTAATTCCTTCATCGACGTAAAAGGCGTCAAGCAGCGAGACGATCTTCGGTGGCGGTTCTTTGTGGAAAAAGGCGTCTCAGCAGCGTCTTGACCGGTACCACGGGATCAGCCAGGCGTGCGCACCAAGTGCAACTGGCGTTGCCAGCGGGAGCAACCTTGCGCCGCTGGCTTCCCTCCACCCTAGATGGCCTCCTAAATGCATCGACCGCCTGGAATGCACCGGAATGCCTGAGCGGCAGCATGCGACTGCCAAAAGCCAAATGCGCAGGACACCAGTGTCTGGGATCTCTGCTGCACCCCTCTATCAAACTCGCCAACGGCCCGACATGACCACTCGCCCCATCCGCTCGATCCTCATTGCCAACCGTTCGGAAATTGCGATACGCGTGATGCGGGCTGCCTCGGAGCTGTCCCTGCGCACCGTTGCGATCTACTCGCGCGAGGATCGGCTGGCGCTGCACCGGTTCAAGGCCGACGAGAGCTATCTGGTGGGCGCAGGCAGGAAGCCTCTGGCCGCGTACCTCGATATCGACGACATCCTTCGTGTGGCACGCGTGGCCAATGTCGATGCCATCCACCCGGGCTACGGCTTCTTGGCGGAGAACCCCGTGTTTGCGCAGGCCGTGATTGACGCTGGCATTCATTGGATCGGCCCAAGTCCGGCGGTGATGCGCACTCTGGGCAACAAGGTGGCCGCGCGCAATGCGGCAGTGGCCGCTGGCGTGCCCGTGATGCCGGCCACGCCGCCGCTGCCGCATGACCTGGCCGATTGCCAGCGCCTGGCCGCCGAGGTGGGTTATCCGGTGATGCTGAAAGCCAGCTGGGGCGGCGGCGGTCGCGGCATGCGGGCGATCTGGACCGAAGCCGAACTCGAGGATGCCCTGTCGGCGGCAAGACGCGAGGCGCTGTCAGCCTTTGGCAACGACGAGGTGTATTTCGAGAAGCTGGTGCAGCGTGCCCGCCATGTGGAAGTGCAGATCCTGGGCGACCGGTACGGCAACGTCGTGCACCTGTTCGAGCGCGACTGTACGGTCCAGAGGCGCAACCAGAAGGTGGTCGAGCGCGCGCCTGCGCCTTACCTCGACGACACGCAGCGGCAGGGCCTGTGCGACAGCGCCCTCAAGCTGATGCGGGCGGTCGAGTACACCCATGCGGGCACCGTCGAATTCCTGATGGACGCCGACACCGGCGCCTTCTATTTCATCGAGGTCAATCCGCGCATCCAGGTCGAGCACACCGTGACCGAACTCATAACGGGCATCGACATCGTGAAGGCGCAGATCCGCATCAGTGAAGGCGGACGCATCGGATTGGTGCAGGACACGCTGGCCGCTGACGGCAGCGTGCAGGAGGTGTCGACCGGCGTGCCGGCCCAGGACCAGATTCGCGTCAACGGCAATGCACTGCAATGCCGCATCACCACCGAGGACCCGGAGAACGGCTTCCTGCCTGACTACGGGCGCCTGACGGCCTACCGCAGTGCCGCAGGCTTCGGCATCCGGCTCGACGCCGGTACGGCCTATGGAGGTGCGGTCATCACGCCGTACTACGACTCGCTGCTGGTCAAGATCACAGCCTGGGCACCGACGGCCAGGGAAACCATCCAGCGCATGGACCGCGCGCTGCGAGAGTTCCGCATCCGCGGCGTGGCCTCGAACCTGCAATTCCTAGAGAACGTGATCAACCATGCCGACTTTGCCGCCGGCACGGTGACGACGCGCTTCATCGACACCACGCCTGAATTGCTGGAGTTTGCGAAACGACGCGATCGTGCGAGCCGGCTGCTCGGGTTCATCGCGGATGTGACCGTCAACGGACATCCCGAGATGAAAGGTCGGAAACTGCCCGATCTGCCGTTCATCAAGCCTGTGTTGCCACGCGTGGACCTGACCCAGCCAATACCCCCTGGTACCCGCGACCGCCTGTGCGAGCTGGGGCCCCAGGCCTTCGTCCAGTGGATGCTCGAGAGCAAGCCCGTGCTCATCACCGACACGACGCTGCGCGACGCACACCAGTCGCTATTCGCCACCCGCATGCGCACAGCCGACATGCTGCCGATCGCACCGTATTACGCACGCATGTTGCCGCAGCTGTTCTCGATAGAGTGCTGGGGCGGTGCGACTTTCGACGTCTCCATGCGTTTCCTCAAGGAGGACCCGTGGCAGCGCTTGGCGCAGCTGCGTGAGCAGGTGCCCAACATCCTGTTCCAGATGCTGCTGCGCGGTGCCAACGGCGTTGGCTACACCAGCTATGCCGACAACGTCGTACGCTTCTTCGTCAAACAGGCGGCGGCTTCGGGCGTCGATTTGTTTCGCGTGTTTGACGCGCTCAACTGGGTTGAGAACATGCGAGTGTCGATCGACGCGGTGCTCGATGCTGGCGCGTTGTGCGAAGGTGCCATCTGCTACAGCGGCGACCTGTTCGACGCGTCCCGCCCCAAGTACAACCTGGCTTACTACGTCGGCATCGCGCGCCAGCTCCAAAAGGCGGGTGTGCACATCCTGGCGATTAAGGACATGGCCGGCATCTGCCGGCCTCGCGCGGTGGCGGCACTGGTCAAGGCGCTGAAGGATGAGACTGGGCTGCCGGTGCACTTCCACACTCACGACACCAGCGGCATCGCTGCGGCTTCGGTGCTGGCGGCGATCGATGCCGGATGCGACGCGGTCGACGGTGCGCTCGACGCAATGAGTGGGTTGACCTCGCAACCCAACCTGTCGAGCATCGCCGCGGCAATGTCGTTCACCGAACACGACCCAGGCCTGTCACCCGAGGCGCTGCATGCGGCGTCGACCTACTTCGAGGGCGTGCGCCGCTTCTACGCACCATTCGAGAGTGACATCCGCGCTGGCACCGCCGATGTCTATCGCCACGAGATGCCGGGTGGCCAGTACACCAATCTGCGCGAGCAGTCGCGCGCTCTCGGACTCGAACATCGCTGGACCGAGGTGTCCCAGGCGTACTCGGACGTCAACCAGCTGTTCGGCGACATCGTGAAGGTGACGCCGACTTCAAAGGTGGTGGGTGACATGGCGCTGATGATGGTGGCCAACGATCTCACTGCGGCGGACGTGCGGAGCCCAACGCATGACACGGCGTTTCCCGAATCGGTGATCTCGCTGTTCAAGGGCGAGCTGGGCTTTCCACCTGGTGGCTTTCCGGCGGCGCTGTCACGCAAGGTGCTCAAGCTGGCCGCGAGCGTGGAACCCCCAGCGGCCTACCGCCCGGGCGCCGAGTTGCCACCGGTCGACCTGGAAGCTGCACGTACGCAAGCCGAACTGGAATGCGGCAAAGTGCTTGACGACCGCCAACTCGCCAGCGTCTTGATGTACCCCAAGGTGGCACGCGAGTTTCACCAACACCTGAATAGGCATGGCGACACCTCGGTGCTGCCCACACCTACCTTCTTCTATGGTCTGCAGCTACAGGACGAGGTCGCGCTTGAAATTGATCCGGGCAAGACGCTGCTGGTGAGCCTGCAGGGCATCCATGACGACGAGGCTGCGGGTGCGGTCAAGGTGCAGTTTGAACTTAATGGCCAGTCGCGCACCGTCATAGCAGCGCGTGCGGGGGCGTCGACTGCGGCGCTCGAGCGCGAAACTGCCGTGCCCGGCAATCCGCTGCACGTGGGCGCGCCGATGCCCGGCGCCGTCGTGATGGTCGCCGTTGAGGTGGGACATACTGTGCGTGCGGGCAGCACGCTGCTCTCGCTTGAAGCCATGAAGATGGAAACCCACATCACAGCCGATCGGGACTGTGTGGTGGAGCGTGTCCTTGTAAAGCCTGGAGACCGGGTGCAGGCGAAGGATCTGTTGATGATGCTGAAGTTTGAACCAGCTGCGCTCTAAACAGCTGTGAACGAATCTCCTACGCCCGCTCGACGCGCCCCTGACGACGCGACTCGTCGTTCAAATGCCCGCCAAAACACGAGCTATGGCTGTGCTTTGCGCCGTGATGGACGCCGCCCTGGCGCGCCGCCGGGACACGGCCAATTCATTCGTAGCTGCTGACTCAAGGCGCCCAGTTGCCGCCATGGACCGCGGCGGGGAATGTGCGGCGCGCTGCGTCGCACTCAGGGGATGAGCACAGCCTTCACACAGAGACCGTCGTGCTGGTCTGCCACCGCGTTGTTGATGTTGGCCAATGGGTAGGTCTTGACCAGGCGGTCGAATGGAAACTTGCCGTCCAGATGCAGGCGCATCAGCTCGGGGAGGTAGGTGTCGATGTCGCTGTCACCTTCAATGATGCCTCGATAAGTGTGGCCGCCTACAAGGGCATTTGAGATCAAGCCCGGCAGTTTGGCTTCCCTGTTTGCTGAGATGCCCAGGAAGCCGAAGGTGCCGCGATGCGCCAGCATCAACGTCGCCTGTTCCATCACCTCAGCGTTGCCGGTGGTGTCGAGCACGTAGTCTGCGCCGTGCGGGAGGACAGCGCGCACTGCTGCGGACAGCGGGCCGGCCGTCGCAGGATCGATAACGTGCGTGGCGCCCAGCGAGAGCGCGAGGTCGCGGCGCGCCACCTGCGGTTCGACGACGATCAAAGTGCTGCAGCCCTGGACCACACCACCCATCAGGCCGCTCAGCCCGACTGAGCCACCGCCCAGCACAACCAGCGAAGAGCCGGCTCGGGCGGCCATGGAGCGCATCACTGCACCGGCGCCGGTCTGGATGCCACAGCCCAGCGCCCCGGCGATCTCCAGCGGCATGCCGTCCAGCAGCTTGACCACGTTGCGCTCATGCGCGAGTGCATGGCTGGCAAACGACGACTGCCCGAAGAAGTGGCCACTCACCGGAGCGCCGGCTCGGCGCAGCGTGACCGAGCCATCGGCACGCTTGCCGCCGAAGTTTAACGGCCGCATGCTGTGGCAGTAGGCGGGCGCGTCGGCTTCGCAACAAGGGCAGTGGCCGCAGGACATGAAGGTCATCAACACCTTGTCACCGGGCTGCACTTTGGTGACCTTGGCACCCACGCGCTCGACGATCCCAGCGCCTTCGTGGCCGAATACGGCCGGCGCCGGGACGAAGAGCGATCCGGCGTGCGCCGCCACGTCGGTGTGGCAAAGGCCCACTCCGGCCACGCGGACGACAAGCTCGTTGTCGCGCGGGTCGTCAAGTTCAAGTTCAACGATTTCAAAGGGCTGATTGGCAGCTGTGGTCAAAGCGGCGGTAATGCGCATGCGGGGTCTCCTGTTTGTGCATGGAGTCTCCCGGCAGGTGCGCATGCAATCAATGACCGCTGCGGTCAATCGTGCTGGCTGCAGCGGCCAACTTCAAGGCGCCAAGGGCCCTCAGGCATCTGCAGTGTGCGAACCATGCTGGCTGCGACGGAATTCGCCGGGTGCGGCGCCGGTCCAGCGCTTGAAGGCGCGATGGAATGTGCTGGCATCGGCAAAGCCGAGGCGGTCACCGACTTCGACCAACGAGACGTCACTATTGGCCACCCAGTTAAGCGCGAGGTCGCGTCGCATCGCATCCTTGAGGTCGTGGTAGCTGCAACCTTCCAATTGCAGGCGTCGCCGCAGTGAACGGGGGCTGACACCGAGCGTGCGCGCCACCGACTGCAGCGTGCGCGAGAAGCGGTCGGTAACGCCTTGCAGTTGCAGTTGACTGCGTACCTGTTCCGCCGCACCGGGTGTGGACAGATGGCTCCGCATGAGGTTGGCCAACGCCATGTTGAGAAACGGCTCTAGGCTCTCGGCAGACCGGGCCAGCGGGCGCTGCAGCCAGGCCGCATCGAAGGCGACGCCGGTGCCGCTGCAGCCATAACGGCCAGGCACCTCGAAGAACGGCTGCTTTTCCCTGTAGCGCGCATCCTGAGCTGGGGAGCTCATCCATGCGTCTCGCACCGGAATCGGCCGGTTCGTCAGCCAGCGGGCCAGGGACAGAACCCAGCAAACCGACACCGCCTCGAAGGGGAAGTCTGCACGGCTCGCTGGCAGGCGCGCTTCCAGTTGAGCCATCGCTTGCACGGTGCGCAGGCGCACTGGAAATCCGGGCGACACAAGCCGATAGAGGCGGATACCCAGGCTCAGGGCTTCGCCTAGTGTCGAGCAGCGCAACATTTGTTGGATGACGCAGGAGAAGGTCCCGAGTGGCACCGGCCGGTCCGACAGTCCAACAAGCTCGTCTCTCATGCGCCGTGCCACGTATCGCAGCACGGCACCTATTTTTTCAATCGGCACGGGCCATTGGGGGTCATCCGTGGCCTCTCGGGGCACGCCCATGCGCCGCAGCAGGTCTGCCTGGGAGAAGCCTTGCTGCATGGCGCCGGCCAGCAGAAAGAGCGTGCACCAGAGTGGCACTGTGTAGGTGCGGCTGTCATCGTCTTTCGCCGCCGCACCGTCGCGGAAAGAAGGCAGCGCCGAAACCGTGCATATTGGCTGAGCCATGTCTGGAGCGTATGGTGACGCCCCGCTCGCGTCATGGGGGATTTCCCCGGCTGCAGTCGCACTGAGCATGAACAGAACCTAAACCTCTAGCCATTCCCGACGGAGATCGGCTCGTTCGGCAAAGGCCTGCGGCGTGCCTTCAAAGACCATGCGGCCGTGGCCCATCAAGTACAGCCGCTGCGAAACCTCCAGCGCGATGGTCAGCTTCTGCTCGACCAACACGATGGCGATCCCGCGCGAGGCGATGAGGCGCAGCAGTTCGGATACACGCTGCACCATCTGCGGCGACAGGCCTTCGGTAGGTTCGTCGATGAGGATCAACGAAGGCGAGCCCATTAGGCTGCGGCAGATCGTCAGCATCTGCTGCTCGCCGCCCGACAGCGCCCCTGCCGGCGCCCCCGCGCGTTCTTTAAGACGTGGGAAAGCGTCCCAACAATCCTGCAGCCGCCAGCGCGGCGCGCGCTTGAGGCGAGCCGGCACGCCCAGGCTCAAGTTGTGCTCGACCGACAGCGTCGGGAAGATGGCGCGGTCCTCGGGCACGTAGCCCAGACCCATACGCGCAATTTCGAAGGACTGGCGGCCTAGCAGGGGTTGACCTGCAAACGTGGCGGTACCCTCGGCCTGCACGGCACCCATCAGCGCCTTCAGCAGCGTGGATCGTCCGGCCCCGTTTCGCCCGACGATGCAGACCACTTCGGCTTCGGCCACGTCGAGATCGACACCCTGCAGCACATGGCTTTTGCCGTAATAGGCGTGGAGATTGCGCACTTGCAGCATCAGTGGCCGTCCTTTCCGAGATAGGCTTCCTGGACGCGCACGTCGGCGCGCACGGCCTCGGGGGTGCCGGTGGCGATGACCTCGCCATAGACCAGCACGGAAATGCGATCGGCCAAGCTGAACACGACGCTCATGTCGTGCTCGACCATCAGCAGCGTGCGGTTGCAGCTCACGCGTCGGATCAGCTCGGTGGCGTGCTCGGATTCCGCTCTGCTCATGCCGGCCATGGGCTCGTCGAGCAGCAACACGCGGCCACCGCCCGCGATCGCCACCCCGATCTCCAGTGCGCGCTGCTCGGCATAGGTCATCAGGCCCGCAAGCACGTCGCGCCGATCTTCGAGGCCGACTTGGTGCAGTACCTCCTCGACCGCCTGCGTGATGTCGGCACGGCGGTCGACCAAGCTCCACCATGCATAACGCAGCCCGCGTGACCATTGCACGGCACAGCGCACGTTCTCGAACACCGATAACGTCGGAAAGACGTTGGTGATCTGGAAGCTGCGGCTCAGTCCGCGTCGGTAGATCTGCTCGGGCGACATGTACGTCACGTCTTGGCCTTCGAGCGCGATCTTTCCCGAACTCGCATGCAGCTGCCCGCTCACCAGATGGAACAGCGTGGACTTGCCAGCACCGTTGGGGCCGATGATGGCGTGGCGCTCGCCGGGGATCACGTCCAGGTTCACGCCGCGGATGATGTCCACCGGGCCGAAAGACTTACGCAGATCACGCAAGGAGAGTGCCGCATTGCGATCGATGTCCATCATGACTTGGCCTTCACAGCACCGGAGGCGGCTGCATCGCTGTCTAGCGCCTTGCGCGATGCGACGTGCCAAAGCACGGCGCCCGCTGCGAGCAGCAGGGCGGTCGCAAGCCACACCGGCGCTGTTCGAACATCGGTGGACGTGCCAAAGAGCGTGAGCACGGCGCCTTTTTCTTTGACCTGACTCAACAGCCACCCAGCCTCGACCGCCAATACCGTTCCGGCGACGAGCAATGCGAGGGCGATACCGCGTGCGAACTCGAATGGCAGGCGCAGCGCCAGCCGACCCTGCTGCGCGAGGCTGCGGAAGTGCTGCACCACGCTCGAGAGGCCTTGGGGTGCGAACAGCACCGTGCCCACGAAGAGGATGCCCAGGTACAGCTGCCAGGCTTCGGTCCGGTGCGCCACGTCCAGGCGCAGCCAAGTGAAGAACACGGCGCCGAGGATGGGGCCGGCAAACGTCGATGCGCCGCCGAGCACCACCATGATCAGCACCGAAGCCGAAGTCTCGATGCCGAGCGCTTGCGGCGTCAAGATTTCGTAGTTGATGGCGTAAAGGCCGCCTGCCAGGCCCGCGAATATCGACGACGCAGTGAACATGCGCCACCGCACCTGCGACGCGTCGTAGCCCACGAAGGGCAGGCGCTCCGGGTTGTCGCGTAGGGCCCGTGCGATGCGTCCCAGCGGCGTGCGCGTGAGAAGGTACATCAGCACTACGGCCACCAGCGTCCACGCCGCGATCAGGTAGTAGACCTGCTGCTCGCCCGCGAAGTCGATGCCGAACACCGGCAGTGCCGAGGTCCGATCGCCGCTGCGGCCCCGGTCGCCGCCGAAGAACCCCAGTAGTACCGAGGTCAACGCCACCACGAGTTCGGAAAAGCCCATCGTGATCATGGCGAACACGGTGCCGCCTCGCCGCGAGGAAAGCCAGCCGAAAGCCAGCCCGGCGATGCCGCCGAAGGCGGCACCCGCCAGCGGCACCAGCGGCAGCGGGACCGGCAACTGCGCAGTGGCAATGGCCTGCAGCGCATGCACCGTCGCATAGCCGCCCAGGCCCATGAAGACCGCGTGGCCGAACGAAAGCAAGCCGCTTTGCCCATACAGCAGGTTGTACGAAGCCGCGAAGACGATCGCGATCGCCGCCTGGCTGAGGGCGGACACGGGAATCGAGGTGCCAGAGAGCAACGGCGCTGCTATCAGCGTGATCGCAAAGAGCAGCCAGGGCCAGAGGCCGGCATACGCAGACGCGCCGGACGATGTTGAAGGCGAGCTCATAGACGGCGCCCAAACAGGCCCTGCGGCCGCCAAGCGAGCATCAGCACCATCAGCAAATAGGGTAGCAGCGGCGCCGCGTGCGAGGACTTCATGGACCACAGCTCGTACAGCGGCGTCTCGGGTCCGAGGGTCCAACCGACGCTCGCTAATAGATCCACTGCGGAGAAGCTGGTGGCCAACATGAAGGTCTGCAGCACGCCGATCAGGAGCGAGGCAACCAAAGCACCGGTTAAGGAACCCAGTCCGCCAACGATCACCACGACGAACACGATGCCTCCGAGCAGCGCAGCCATGTCGGGTGCGGTGGAAAAGGTGTTCCCGGCGATCACGCCCGCCAAGCCGGCCATACCGCAACCCAGGCCGAAAACCAGGCTGTAAATGCGCGGGACATCGTGGCCGAGCATGCCAACCATCTGCGGGTGGGTGACCGCAGCTTGGATGATGATGCCTGTGCGGGTGCGCGCAAGCACCAGGTAGAGGCTGACGAACATCGCCACGGCGGTAGCCATCATGAAGAGGCGGTAAGCCGGCACGCCGGTGGAGAAGAGATGGAAGGCGGTGAATGCCAGCGACTCGGGAACTACGTAGGGTTTAGCGAAGCGCCCCCAGATGATCATCACCAGCTCTTGGAGGATGAGCGCCACACCAAAAGTGAACAGCAGCTCAGCAACGTGACCGTATTGGTGTACACGGCGCAGTCCGAACCGCTCGATGCCGGCACCGAGCAGGGCCACGGCCAGCGGCGCGATCAGCAGCGCAGGCCAGAACCCGATCGCGGTGCTGATCTGGTAGGCGAAGTAGGCGCCCAGCATGTAGAAAGAAGCGTGGGCGAAGTTCAGCACACCCATCATGCTGAAGATCAACGTCATGCCGCTCGAAAGCATGAACAGGAGCAGTCCGTAGACCAATCCGTTCAGCGCAGCAACTGATATGAGTTCTGCCACAAGCTAATCCTTAGCCCGGGCGCTTCATCTTGCAGGTAGACGCAGGCGTGACGTCCTTCGCCTCGTAGCGCGCCACCGTCCGGTAGCTGTAGGGCGTGTTCTCCAGCCCGCGCTTGACCTTGTCGGAATAGATGCCGACGAACAGCGGTACCACTGCCTGGTGATCGGCGCCGCGCACGCTGACCTCGCCCAGCATCGACTGTGTGGTCACGCCGCTGTCCAACTGCTTGGCGACCTTGGTCACGTCGTTGGACTTGGCCCGGCGCGCGGCCTCTGCAAGCAGGTCGTATCCATAGGTCTGCTGCATCTGATAGAAGTCGGTCTTCTGATTTGCCAGCATTTCGTCGTTGTATTTCATCTCGCCAGCCAACTCGCCGCTGGGCATAAAGTCGTTGACCCAGACCAGGCGCTCTTTGCCCAGCGCTCCCAGCGCCGTGGGAAGTCCTACACCGCCGGCGGTGTAGGCGTAGACAAACCCGTTCCAGCCGCTTTCATTGGCCGCCTTCATCAGTCCGATGGCATCGGCACCAAACAGGCTGGTGACGATACCGTCCGCCCCGGAAGCACGAATTTTGGCGACGTAAGGGGCGTAGTCCCGCACCTTGCCCAACGGCACGCGCTCAGTTCCGACGATCTCGACACCCTTGGTCAGCCGCGGCAGCGCGGCCTTCACCGAGGTTTCAACGGCTACACCCAACGAGTAGTCCGGGTTCAAGAGGAACAGTTTCTTGACCCGCCCCTGCGTGGAGACGTAGCGCAGCAATGCCTCGGTGCGTGTCGGGACGCGTGGACTGAACGAGAAGCGCCAGTAACTACACAGCTCGCCGGTCAAAGCCGGATCTGTATTGGTATGGTCGAGCAACATCACGGGCTTTTCCGGGTTGCGCCGGTTGTATTTATCGACAGCATCACCCAGCGCGGCGCCGACCGCCGAACTCGTGCCCTGGGTGATGTAGCGGATGCCGCTGTCGACAGCCTGTCTCAGGAGCACCTGCGCCTTCTCTGGATTGCCCTCGCTGTCCATGACCACCAGCTCCAGCATCTGTCCGTTCATTCCGCCAGCGGCATTGATGTGGTCGAACTTTGCTCGAAGGTGCCTGGTGGAGGAATCGCCGATTGGCGCCAACGGTCCGCTTACGGGGTCTATCTGGGCCACCTTCAGCGTTTCGGCAGCCTGCGCCGTCGGCGCAAGCGCCAGGCCGAAGCTCAGAAGGGGAGGTGCAAACCGGGCACGGAAGCCCTTGAAGTCGATCATGAGTGTCTCCTTATTTTTGAATCTCGTGCTCCGGAGATGGCCCGAGGCCACCAGGAAGGACAAATCGAATATCTATTCAACTTTCGAAATTCTATTGAAATTCATAAAGTTTGTCACGACCTCAAGGGCGCGCTTCTCAGACTGGGACCAGTGCTTCGTAGCGCAGAGGCAGGTGCTTCACCCCGGAAACCTGGTTGCTCGCGACCATCTCGACGGGGCCGTCGATTTCGACCTTGTCGATGCGCTGGAGGAATTCGGTAAGGAAGGCCTTCAGCTCAAATCGGGCCAGATGCTGGCCCAGGCAGTTGTGGACGCCGGAGCCGAAGGCGAGGTGCCGGTTGGGCGTGCGGTCGATCCGGAACTGGTCGCCATCGGGGAAAAGCTCTTCGTCGAAGCAGGCCGACGGGAAGCACATCATCAGCTGGTCGCCCTTCTTGATCTGCTTGTCGCGTAGCACGTAGTCTTCGGTCGCCGTGCGAATGAAATGGCGCACCGGGCAAGTCCATCGCAGGATCTCCTCGACGGCTGGCGCCATCAGTTCCGGCTCGCGACGCAGGCGTTCCAGTTGTTCAGGATTCCGCAGCAGTGCCAGCAGGCCACCTGCCAGGGCCGATGCGGTGGTGTCATGGCCGGCCGTGGAAATGACCAGGAAGTAGCCCAGCAAATCCGACGGAGCGACCGGCTGGCCATCGACCTGCGCATTAACCAGCAGCGTGGCCAGGTCCTCTTCCGGCTTGGCCCTGCGTGCGTCGATCAGGGCATTCATGTGTCCCAAGAACGCACCGAACACCTCTTTCTTGGCGATTGCTCGCGCGACGGGATCCATCGCCTTGGCCTGCTCGTCCTGTGGCGCCAGCAGTTTCTGCGTGAGAATCAAAAGGTCGGGATGCCTCTCCTCGGGCATGCCCAGAAGCGACATGATCACGCGCAGCGGATACCAAGGCGAAATCGACTTCGCGAAGTCGCATCGCTCGGTGTCGAGCATCAGGTCCACCATCTCAGTGGCCCGTGTGCGCACTGTCTCCTCGAGTTGCTTGACGTTGCGCGGCATGAACCAGGCCTGGGTCAGGCCGCGCATGGCGCGGTGATCCGTGCCGTCCATTTGGATCAGGTTGCGCACGTACATCCCAGTGCCATTGGTGTCTTTCAGGCGCTGGGCCCATTCCTCAACTTCGTGCAGGAAGGTCATGGGCGCGTTGATGAACTTGTCGTTCTGACGTTCGACCTCCATGACATCGGCGTGCTTAGTCACAGCCCAGAACGGCGGGTATCCCTTGGCGTGCGCCAAATGAACCGGATCCTCGGCGCGAAGCCGGGCGAACACTTCTCGGCAGCGCGCCTCGTCGGCAAATAGGCGATGGCTGGCGAGTTCTTCGTCGAGTTCGGAAAGCGGCATGACAGAGGTCTCCTTGGATTTATGGGGGGAGTCAGGATATTGGCAACCTCGATCCCGACGCCATGACCGTGCAGGCCATCGCGCTTGGCCCCCACGGCCTTGCGGTCATCCCTGAGGGTTTCACCTAATGCTGCATCGCAGTGGCCAAATCAATCAGGTTCAAAGAAAAGGGAAGCCGACCCGTGGGCGCCATGCATTGCGAGACTCCGCCGGCCGGGCCATCACCCCTTTACGTGGCCGCTGCGGACGCTACGCATGGGCAACATGAGTAGTTCTCTACGTGTCTCTTCTGCGGCCTGGTGCGGCAGCGCGTCCGCAACGGCAGAAACGCCAACGCGTCGCACAGGCTTCGGCGACGAGTTGGCGAATTCGAGCGTGGTTTGCGCGTCGCGGCCTCACCGACTATTCCGGTTCGCAGCGCCCCCGTCCACCGTGAGCACGGTCCCACTGATGTAGCCAGCCCGCGGCGACGCCAGGAAGACGACTGCATCCGCGATCTCCCTCGCGCTGGCGGGCCGACCGAACGGCAACTTCATCTCAGACAGAACTTCATTGGCGTGATCCGGCGTCCCGTACTTTCGCTTGCTTATGCCGCGCATCAAGACGTCCACCCGGTCGGTTGCTGTGAGGCCTGGATTCACACCCACCACGCGGATGCCATCATCGGCAGATGCGGAGCCGAGGGCTTTAGTCAGCCCCACCAGCGCCAAGTTGCCTGTGCTGCCGAGGATGTAGGCATCGTTCATGCGATCGGCGGAGTTGCCGATCACATTGACGATGACGCCGCTGCCCCGAGACTTCATTGCGCTGTAGAACGCGCGGGCTAAGTTGATATAGCCAAAGACCTTCAGATCCCAGGACTCGCGCCAAGTCTTGTCTGATATGTCGACCAGTCGACCTGCCGGATTGGATCCTGCACAGTTAACGAGGACGTCAATGTCTGCGGCGGACTCGGCGAATTGCTCTTGGCCTCGCTTCATCGACAGGTCAACGGCGCAGCACCGCACACTGACGCCGTGTTCGCGTTCGATGGTCGCCGCCAGCCCTTGCAGCCCTTGGACGTCTCGTGCGCCGAGAACCAGATCACACCCTTCCTCGGCAAATGCCTCGGCCGTGGCCCTTCCAATTCCCTTCGACGCGCCGGTGATGGCCACTTTCATGCCGGAGAGTTGCAGGTTCATTCTGGGCCTATGGCGATCGGAAGAGGGCGTGGTGGCGGATCCGGTAATAGTGACTCAACACTCAACCCGGGCTGCTTGATGCGATCTAAACGGTGTGAGGTGCTCTCACCCATCGACTGATCGATGCGCCGGACCTGTGCGCCCCTATCGGACGGCGCCGGCGCGGCATCCAGCCAGTTTGACGCTTTGCAGCGGTCCCGTACCAGTCCCCACGAAAGATCGGAGGCTAAAGCGCTTCGCGCCTGAAGGCATCCCACAATTTCTCCCCACGTCGTGAGTTTTCGTGCGATGCGCATGATGATTCGTGCGTTTCGGAGCGTCCTGAGTCGCTCCGGAGTTTGCCAGGGACGGGCCTTTGCCGAACGTTTTTTGCCAGCGGTCATTTGAATCCGGCCGCTCCTGTACGAAAGCGACGCACCGAATCCAAAGCGTAGATCTCCTCAGCAAGACCACTCTGCTTCTTGCGTGACGGGATCTGTTGCTGCCGGCCATCTGCAGGGGCGACCACCTCCAGTCGAGCAACGCAAGAACTTCGCGCCAGGCCACGCCATCGACATCCACCTGGGCGGCGGGGCGTGCGGCACGCTGGCGCACCTGGCAAGTCGTCTTGGTCATGCCGGCAATGGTCACTCGGTCCCCGGGCTGGAGCTGCTGGTCGATGATTCGGTGTTGCATGGAACACCTTACGTCAAGGGGTGTTGCCAATTGGCGCTTGCATCGGCCCTGACCCAGTTCGTCAGGCTCACCTTGGGCGCTGGGGCCATGGCCGACGCAACGCGCCCGGTCTTGACCTGCCGCACTGCCTCCTGCTTGAACCCGAGCGTGTACGTCGCTCTCGTTTGCTTCTCGTTCGATTCATGCTCCCGTCCCGGCACTCTCTGCGTTGGGGCTATGCGTTCAGGGGATGGGGGCAATCCTCTGCTTCAACACGGCATCGTTGAGCAATGTGCCATAGGCTGAAGCGGCAGACCGCCCGAAATTCTCAGAGATGCGACCGACCACGAACTGGAAAAGAAGCGTCATTATTTTGGTGCCATCGCGGTAAGAACGGCCACGCTCATGGCCTCGACACCGGTCTTGATCGATGGTTCGGGTACCGGTGCGAAGTAAGGCGAGTGATTGACGGGCAGTGGCTTGCCGCCCGGCTTCATCGAAGCCAAGACCTCGTCGGGCGAGAGTCCGCCGATCGAAAAAAACATGCCGGGCACGCCCGCATCGAGGAACTCCGAAAAGTCTTCGCTGGCCGGGTTCGGCGGCACCTGCACCACCTGCCGGTCGCCAAAGCTGCGCTTGAGCGCAGCGACGGTACGGCCGACCACGGCCTCGTCGTTTACGACTGCCGAGCCAGCGGCCACCAGCGTGACGACCGGCTCGGGCGCGCCGCCCATCATCGCGGACGCGTTGGCCGTGCGCCGCACGCCAGCCAGCAGCTTCTCGCGCACCTCCGGCTTGTAGGAGCGGATGGTTCCACGCAACACCACCGTATCGGGAATGATGTTTCCGACCGTGCCGCCCTGGATTGAGCCCACGGTGACCACGCCGAACTCGGCAGGGTCCTTCTCTCGGCTGACGACGGTTTGCACGTCGGTGATGAAGCGTGCGGCAATCGCGATCGGGTCGATCGTCTTGTCTGGCGTCGAACCGTGGCCACCGCGGCCTTTGAAGGTAATTTCCAGGGAGTCCTGATTGGATGTGATGGCCCCGGCGCGATAACCGATAGTGCCGTAAGGCGCCGGCGAGGCGTGAAGCGCAAAGGCAAAGTCCGGCTTTGGAAAGCGCGTGAACAGGCCATCATTGATCATTGCCTTGGCACCTGAGGCGGTTTCCTCGGCCGGTTGCGCCACGAACATCAGCGTGCCCTTCCACTGATCCTTCATGGCGAGCAGCGTGCGCGCGGTGCCGACCCAACTCGCCATGTGGATGTCGTGGCCGCAACTGTGGGCAACAAACGTCTCGCGTCCGTTGGATTGCGCCTTGGCCTTGCTTGCGTAGGGCAGTCCGGTTTTTTCTTCCATCGGCAGCGCATCCAGTTCGGTGCGCACCAGCACCGTGGGCCCCGCGCCGTTCTTGTACATCGCGACCACGCCCGTGCCGCCGATCTTTTCGGTCACCTCGAAGCCGAGCTTGCGCATCTCGCCGGCCATCTTCGCGGCGGTCTTCACCTCTTGAGAGGAGAGCTCGGGGTTGGCGTGCAGGTCCTTGTAGAGCGCCTCGAGCGAGGGGTACATGCCGCTGACGATGGGTGCGACCTGCCCGTGCAACGTCGAGTTTGTCTGCGCCTGCACAACGACAGCACTGCAGAAAGCAAGAGCGACAGCGCCTAGACGGAAAGTTCTTGAACGCATAGATGACTTTCTGTACAAAAAAAAAAAAAGTTAGCTCAGAGGCGCCGACCTGAGCACGCCGCTAAATGCAACGTCACTCACGTCAGTGCCTGTCGTTGACCGGCGACTTTCGCTGTAGGCACTGGCTACTTCACGCAGAGTCGTTCCTAGACCTCGGAGGAACCGCTCGTCGCCAAAAGTCGCGTCTTTTGCCGAGCGGATCAGGCCATGCGCTTCATCGAGATGGTCTGCGGCAGCGTGTACTCCAGCAGGCCTTCCTGTCCGTTCTCAACGCCGATGCCCGATTGTTTGTGACCTCCCAACGGCTTGTGCGGCGAGACGGTCTGGATCTCGTTGATCCACACGGTACCGGTCTGCAGCCGGGCGGCGATGGATAGCGCGAGCTTATCGTCCTTGCACCACACCGAGCTGGCCAGGCCATACTCGCTGGCGTTGGCGCGGGCTACCACTTCGTCAACGTCCTTGAATTGCATCAACGCACGCAAAGGTCCGAACGGTTCTTCCCGGAGCATCAGGGCGTCGGCCGGCGGGTTTTCCACCACCGTGAGCGGGAAGAAGAGGCCCGGCCCCTTAGGAAGTTCGCCCCCAACCAGCAGCTTGTAGCCATTGCGCTTGCAGTCATCGAGCATATGGACCATGCGGTCGTACTGCGGGCGGTTCTGTATGGGTCCGTAGTCGATGCCTTCCTGGTCGCCAGGGCCCATGCGGGCCGCTTTCGCGAGCGCCACGAAGGCAGCGGCGAAGCGGTCGTAGATGGCTTCGTGCACGAACAGGCGTTTGGCGGCGATGCAGATCTGACCGCTGTTGTTGAAGGCGCCGACGAACACTTCCTTGGCCACCTCTTCGACGTCGACGTCCGGCATCACGATGGCCGCGTCGTTGCCGCCCAGCTCCAGCGTCAGGCGCTTCAGGTTGACTGACGCGCTCTGCATCACCCGGCGGCCGGTGGCGGTAGAGCCGGTGAAGGACACCTTGTCGATGCCCGGATGTTCGGTGATCCACGGACCGAGGTCATCGTCGCCGTTGATCACGTTGAGCACGCCTGGTGGCAAAAGGGGACGCATCAATTCACCCAGGCGCAGCGTGGTCAGCGGCGTGAACGGCGACGGCTTGAGCACCATGGTGTTGCCGGCCAGCAGGGCCGGCGCGATCTTAAAGGCGGCCAGCACGAGCGGGAAGTTCCAGGGAACGATGGCGCCGACGACGCCGATGGGCACTCGACGAGCCTCGACCAGCGCGGTGGGCGTGTCCTGCAGAACGTGCGGCGGGATGCTCATCCTGGCGTATTCGGCGTACCAGTAGGCCGAGGCCTCGATCTCTCTGCGCGCCTTTGGCAGCGGGCGCCCCTGTTCGCGCGTGAGCAGTTGTGCCAGCTCTTCCTGGTTCTCCATGTACAGCTTGGCCAAGGCGCCGAGCGCGGCCTGGCGTTCCGCCCACGGCCGGGCAGCCCAGGCCGGCTGCGCTGCGCGGGCCGCGGCCACCGCCTCGTCCAACTGCTCGCGCGTGGCGATCGGCGCCTGCGCAAAAACCTCTTCCGTTGCCGGGTTGATGACGCCGTGCGTGGCGGCCGCGGCGAGTGCGCGGCCGTTGACGGTCATTTGGAAGGCGGTCGCTTTGGGGGCTTGTACGTTTGACATGTTCGGGGTACTTCGATGTTGGCTGTGGGTGCGGCGTTTTAGACTTCGATCACGAGTCGGGGGGTGAGAGAGCGCGAACAGCAGGGCATGAAGCAGTCATTGCGTGCCCGGTCGGCTTCGGTGAGGTACTGGTCCCGATGCTCAGGCCGACCTTCAACCACGGCGGTGACGCAACTGCCACACACGCCTTGCTCGCAAGACCACATGACGTTGACGCCGGCGCGCGTGAGTGCCTGCAACGCCGTCTCGCCGGCCGACACCTGCACCGTGACGCCTTGGTTGGCCACGACGATTTCGAAGGGCTCGTCGCCGGCTACGACGAGCTCTCCGCTGGCCTGGAAAAATTCCTGGTGCAGTTGCCGGGCAGGCCAGCCCAAGCTTTCGGCTGTCTGCATCACGTGCGCCAGGTAGCCGACCGGACCGCAGGCGTACAGGTGATCGCCGGCGCCCGGCATGCCGATTACACGGGCGGCGTCGAACGCTTGCTCGGGCGGGCCGTCGTCATGGTGGATGTGGACGGAGTCCGCGAACGGCGCGCATCGCAGCCGTTCGACGAACGCGGCATGTGCGGCTGTGCGTGTCCCGTAGTGCAGCTCGAAAGGCCGACCCTGCGCGCTAAGGTGTTCCGCCATCGACAGCATTGGCGTGATGCCGATGCCGCCGGCCAACAGCAACACGCGGCCGTCTCCGTCTGCCAGCGGAAAGTGATTGCGCGGGCGCGAGACGCGCACTGTCTGACCGATCTGCCAACGCTCGTGGACCGCTGCCGAGCCGCCGCGCGACTGCGGATCGCGCAGCACGCCGATCAGGTAAGCCGAGCGCTGGGACGGCGCGTTGCAAAGCGAGTACGAGCGCACCACGCCGGGGGCGCATTCCACCAGCAGGTGGCTGCCTGCCTCGAACGGCGGCAGCGTCGCGCCGGCCGGATCGATCAATTCGAGCGCGACGATGCCCTGGGCTTCGTCATGCCGCGACTTCAGTCGCAATGTGAGGTCGAGCACGTTCGACGGACCGGATGCGAGCGAGGGCGTTGGGGTGGACATCTAGATCGTTCTCCTTGATTTCGCAGCGGGTTGACTCGAGAGGCCCGCGCGTTCCAAGACCATGACCGCAGCGGCAACCGAAGTTGGCAATTCAGTCCGCCGCGCGTGGGCTGGATCGCCCTTCGTCTACCAAAAGTGTCGGTCAGGGCAATGAGCAGGCAAAACTGCTGGCGTCATTGACGTTGCCGGTGCCGTTGTACTTCGCGAACGTGGGGTAGCGGCAAAGCGGGCGCGACAACACCGGTGCACCCGATGCGTTGAGTTTTGCGGCTGTCAGGTCGCCCGGCGCAGTTTTAGAGGCGACCCAGGCATCGAGGGCCGGCAGCAGCGCCGTCGTCTGGTCCGCTCCAGCGCCGCCACTGCAATGCTGCACGTTAGGCGCCAGATAGAACCGCATGAATGCGTCCGCGTTCGACCCGACAGTTGCCTTCACGCCGCTGACGTAGTCGATCGTGCCCTGTGGGGACAAGGCTATATCGGAAGTGCCTTGCCACACCAGCAGTTTGCCACCGGCCGAGGCGAAGGGCCGCAAGTCGGTGTCCGTGACGTCGATCTGTGCCGTCAACGTCTCAACCAGACGCGAGTTGGCCTTGAAGTCGTAGCTCAGCCAGTCGCTCAACGGCGTCGTCGACAGCAAGTTGTCCACCACGGAGCGGGCGAACAGCGAAGCCAACCCCGGAAACGCCGGATTGCTCTGCGGGTACCACGTTGGCCAGGACCCGCCGCTCTGCGAAGCCTCCTCGCCCCAGAAATGGTAGGGCGAGAAGCTGTTGACGTAAGGCGTCGCCGATGTCCCACCGCTGCCGACCGTCGGCGACGTTTGCGCAGTCAGCCCGGCGATCTGTGCATCGGACAGGCAAGCGTCCCCGGTGTCGCCGCCACCCGTGCATCTCAGTGACGAGAGATTGAAGGCAGCCGTGCAGGCGCTCACGTTGGCGATGATTCCATCGGCCACGCCATCCAGGCCATCGCACGCGCCCAGTACTGCACTGCCGAGCGTCGTCCACTTGCCGGGAGTCATGTTCCCACCGGGCAGCGCCACCAGCCGGGCGGTCCGCTGGACGACCTCGCTCTGGCCGATGAACTGGCGCGCGGGCGCCTTGGCAATGACTCCGTCGAACATCGTCGGAAAACGCAGCGCCGTCATCAGTCCTTCGCGGCCGCCGTTCGAGCAACCTTCGAAGTAGGAACGCGAGGGCGCCTGGCCGTACGCTGTCGTCGTGATCGCCTTCGCCGTTGTCGCCACGGTTGGCACCGACAGCTGAGCGAAGTTCTCAAGTGCGACCGGGTCATTGACGGCAAAGGAGGCATCGATCCCGGAGCCGGTGTGACCGCTGTCGCTCGAGACGTCCACGTAGCCCAAGCTCAGCGACGAGGCATCTACAGGGGGAATGCTTCCGTTGAAACCGCCCCCCCCGCTGTAATGAAGCTTGCCGTTCCAATTCGTCGGAAGGCGCATCTCGAAGTTGAGCTTTGGGGCTATCCGCGCTGTCACCTTGCAGTAGTCCGGCATCGCAGGAGTCGGCCCCGATGCGGGTACCGCCGCAACCATCGCTGCTGCACTGATCGATGCACCGGCAATCGACTGACCGACCAGGCCCGAGCACGACGCCACAGTGATCGTTGGAAGGGCGTGCTGACTTCCGTCGCCAGTGCTAGTGGCAGTGCCACTGCTACTGCCACTGCCACTGCCACTGCCACTGCCACTGCCACTGCCACTGCCACTGCCACTGCCACCGCCACCGCCACTCCCACCGCCACCGCATCCTCCCAGGCCGAGCACAGCGGCAACGAGCAATGCGTTTGACAGCCATGTCGGATTGCGGCGAGGGCGGGATTTGCGCTGCAGGATGGATACGGTCTGGTGGTGCATCTTGTCTCCGCACGCCGGTCAAAGCCGGCGAGTCAGTTGTAAATGAAGAGTTACGGAAGGCTTAGTCAGCGGGGGCGCCCCCGAGGGGTGCGGGGTCACTTGCATTCCTATTCCAACGCGTAACTCGATGGCGTGGCGGGCTCGACTCTAAGAGCCCACCCGTTCCACCACCATGACCGGAGCGGCCAGCGACATTGGCATTTCGAGACAATCACGTCGCATGCGAACGCAAGCGAACTTCAGTTGACCAACGTCTTGTCATCGAGTGCAGCGACCACCGTCAAAGGAAATTCGGTCCATAGCATCAGCAGCGACAGGAAGGCCTCGAAGGTAGCCTGCAGTCCGCACATCGATTCGGCATGCAGCACATTCACTGTTGGGCGCTGCAACCAGATGGTCAGAAGTCCGTTCGACTTCGTTGAGTGCGAACGAAGGGGCCGATGATCGCTAGCGAAAAAGGTGCTTGCTTCTATACGTACGATCGATCGCGCGCGTCGGTGGGCCGCGGAAAGTGTGGCTTTCGCGCTTGTTCTTGCCAGCCACCAGTGCTTAGATCCTGGCAGCTAAGTCAGCAAGCCTGGTCACCAAGCTGTCGAGACGCCCGCCTGTGGAATGCAAGATGGCTCGCGCATCGTCCGGCCCCGGCCATGCGACTGCCGGGCCCAGCACCCACACAGTTTCTGACAACGGGATTCGTTCGCTTTGAAGGATGGTCAGCGCTGCCTCCTCCAGGCCCTCAGTTGAGGCCGGAATGATCACAGCGATCAGTTCGGTTGTCTCACCCCATAGCTTGTACAGAGCTCCGAGCAGGTTCGCGTCGCATCCAAACACTACCCACCGCATCGGCTCCGATGCAGTGCCGTTCAAACCCTCCATGAGGATGTCAACTTGCTGCTCTGGCAGGCCAAAGCAAACGATCGCCGTCAGCTTTGTCATCAAGAACCTCGCATCAATGCCCGGATCGGCTGCCCGCTCGCTCGAGCGTGCCGCAGCGCACGGGAGGCTGCCTCCCATTGGAAATAGGATGGCAAGCTCACCTCGTTTCCGTCGGCTCAGCGGCAAGGTTCACGAAGCCTGCTTCAACGCGCGCTCGATAGGTTCGAAGCGCGACGGTGCACGGTGGGGACACGCTTGCGCCCGTGCGAACGTCGAAGACGCCCCCATGCAGCGGGCAGTGCACGTGGTGGCCCTGCTGACCTCCTTCGGTCAGCCAGGCCCTGCCATGCGTGCACGCGGCTTCGGTCACGTAGACCTCCTCACCGACACGGAACACTGCCAGTTGTCGCGACCTTGGCCCCACGACGCGCAGCGGTATGCCCTCGAGCACGTCTGACCACTGGCAGAGGCGCACCGTCAGGTTCCTTCAGTAAGAGCAAATTCCGTCAGCATCAGCGCGAAGTTAACGAGCCCGAAGAAGATCGCTTCCCGCGCAATTTTTCGCGCAGCAACGGTAACCGGTCTTGTCCGAAGTACATGTCGGACCCATCGAGGTACATGGTCGGGGACCCAAAGGCCCCTCGGGCGATGGCTTCGTCTACGTTGGCGCGAAGTGCGGCCTTCACGCCCGGCAGTGCGATCTGTTCCAACAGCCACTTTGGATCGACATCAATCTCTTCGCACAGCCGGGCGAGTACGGCATCCTCAGAGATCAGCTCCTGTCGGCCGAAGTAGGCGCGAAACGTGGCCCGTGCGAAGGAAACAAGCTTGCCGTAGGGTTCCAGGACGATGCAAGCACGCATGGCCTTGACGCTGTTGACCGGGTGACCTGCGGGCGGAAAATGAATCTCGACGTTTGTGAGTGCTGCCCAGTCCGCCATATCCTTGACCATGTAGTCGGTCTTGCGTTGCGGTCGACGGCCCATCGTTTTGAAGAACTCGACGCCAGGATTGACGGCGTTGAAGATGCCGCCCACGAGGATTGGCTTCCAGACGATATCGACGCCGAACTCGGCCGCAAGAGGTTGAACGCGCTCGAACGCCAGGTAGGTGTAGGGGCTGGAACAGTCGAAGTAGAAATCGAGTTTATGTTTCATGGTTGTCCCTTCCTTCGCTCGACGCCTGCGGCGGCCGCTCCGAACAGGTTGTGGCGCGCTCGGTCGTCAAACTGCCCAGTGGGTGAAACCTCGTCCCTGCCAACCGCGAGGCCTTCCTGCAGTCGCGTCCGAGCCCTCAGAGCCGCGTACCAGCGCCTGACGTGTGGCCAATCGTCGAGCGTGAAGCCTTGTGCCTTGTGGGTCATGACCCACGGGAAGCATGCAATGTCCGCGATCGAGTAGTCACCCGCAATGCAATCGCCAGTACGCTCGAGCTGGGCATCCAAGACCGCATACAGGCGTTTGGCCTCCGCGGCATACCGTTCGATTGCGTAGGGGAGCTTTTCCTTGGCATATAACTTGAAGTGGCCGTGCTGCCCCAGCATCGGGCCCAAGCCCGACATTTGCCACATCAGCCATTGGTTGACGGCAGTGCGTGCGCGTGGGGCGCTGGGCAAGAAGCGTCCCGTCTTCTCGGCCAGATAAGTCAGGATCGCACCGCTCTCGAAAACCGGCAGAGGCCCAGCCGTGTCCTGTGGCTCGTGATCGACGATGGCCGGAATCCGATTGTTCGGGCTGATCTCGAGAAACTCAGGGCGAAACTGATCGCCCTCGTTGAGCTTCACACGGCGCAGCGTGAAAGGTAGTTCGCACTCCGCCAGCATGATGGAGACTTTCCATCCATTGGGCGTGGGTGCGTGGAAGAGTTCGATCATGAATGGGTGTGCCTGTTCCGAATTAAGGCCTCGAAGTTCCATCGTGCTGCGACAGGGCGTCCCCGCGGTGACCGTTTGAGTCGGTCGGACTCTAAACCTGCAACGCTATGGTGGCACCGGCGATTTCCTGGGCCTGCTGTGAGTTTTTATGGTTTGCCGGCGCAGTTTGCGCCGCCCAAAAATGTGAACCATGATTGAAATCGACACCCTCCGTGACCTGCGCGACTACGTAGGCCAGTCTGCCGGCCCCACGGAATGGATCAATGTCGACCGAGAGCTGATTGAAGGCTTCGGGCGGGCCACTCATGACCTCAACTGGTACCACTTCGACCACGAGCGAGCGGCCCGGGAATTGCCGGGCGGCAAGGTCATCGCGCACGGGCTTCTCTTGCTGGCGTTGATCCCCGGCCTGACCCCACAGTTGATGCGGGTGCGCAAGCACCATAGCGTGCTGAATTACGGATTCGATCGCGTCCGCTTCACGTCGGTCGTGCCAATCGACTCACGGGTGCGTTTGCTGATGAAGGTCAAGGCGGCGCGCGAGACCTCCAAGGGCACGTTGATCGAGCGCGAGTGCATCTTTGAACTCGAAGGCAGCGAACGGCCCGCTCTCGTCTGCGACTGGCTCGCGCTGATGCTCGCATGAGCGCCGGCGAACTGCTCGAACTGTGCACGTGGCAGACACGCGTTGGCGGGTTGGATGCCGCCATGCGGGCACTGCAAGCTGCGCCGAGGCTGCAAGGTGACAACGGCGACGGATTGGCTGCGGCGTGGACCGCGGACGCTGGGCCGCTGAACCGGTTGATCCATCTATGGCGCTACCGCGGAGCCACCCAGCGTACGCAGTTGCATGCCACCGCATCACAGGGCCCGGTGCCGCCGACCGACGTCTGCATCGGCTATTCGAGTGAGCTGCTCGAGCCGCTGCCGTTTTCTCCGTCGCTGCGGCCACGAGACCTCGGCAGCTTCCACGAGTTCCGGATCTACACCTACCCGACCTCTGCCATCCCGGATCTTGTCGAACGCTGGTCGCCGGTCATTGAGTGGCGCCAGACGCTGTCTCCCCTCGTCGGTGCCTGGGTCACGCCAGTAGCTAGCGGTTCTGGCCTCACGCGGCTGGTGCATTGCTGGGCCTACCGTGATGCCAATGAATGGCAGGCCGTGCGCGCTCTTGCTCGGCGTTCCGGCCGTTGGCCGCCGCCGGCGGCGGGCAGGCCAACCTCCGTCCTGGAGCAATCCAGCTACGTCGCGCTCCCCGTGAGTTTCGCGCCTGAAAGCTGAGCGCGGACGCATCAGCAAAGCTGGCAGGGCCGTGAGTATTCTCGTCTTGCGCCGACTCGACGCCGATTTGACACTTAGCCACTTTTACTCGATCACGCAATGCCCATGACGCTCGAAGTCGAAACCGGACAATTCGTTCAGGCCAACGGCCTGAAGATTCACTACCACGCGTTAGGCGAAGGCAAGCCGGTGGTCATGCTGCACGGCGGCGGGCCTGGCGCGGCCGGGTGGAGTAATTACTCGCGCAATGTCAAGCCGCTGGCGCGGACATTCCGCANAGTTTCGCGCCTGAAAGCTGAGCGCGGACGCATCAGCAAAGCTGGCAGGGCCGTGAGTATTCTCGTCTTGCGCCGACTCGACGCCGATTTGACACTTAGCCACTTTTACTCGATCACGCAATGCCCATGACGCTCGAAGTCGAAACCGGACAATTCGTTCAGGCCAACGGCCTGAAGATTCACTACCACGCGTTAGGCGAAGGCAAGCCGGTGGTCATGCTGCACGGCGGCGGGCCTGGCGCGGCCGGGTGGAGTAATTACTCGCGCAATGTCAAGCCGCTGGCGCGGACATTCCGCACCATTGTTATCGACCTTCCGGGGTTCGGAAAATCGGATAAGACGGCTTCCCAGGGCAGCGTGTTCGAGTTTATGTCGGATGCCGTTGTTGGCGTCATGGATGCGCTCAAGATCGACAAAGCCAGCTTCATCGGTAATTCGTTGGGTGGTGGAACATCCCTGAAGACCTGCGTACGCCATCCCGACCGGGTGGACCGGATGGTTCTGATGGGCCCGGCCGGCAGCTTGCCGATGTTCACCATGCTGCCGGAGGGGATGCGGCTGCTCCGCTCCTACTACGGCGGCACGGGTCCTTCGTTGGAAAAGCTCAAGACTTTCCTCGAATACCTGGTGTTCGACCCGTCCCAGATTTCGGAGGAGCTTCTGCAGGCACGCTACGAACTCAGCTGCGACCCGCAGGTCATTGCCAACCCCCCGATGAAGAACATGGGCAAGCAATTGCCTGCTGATCAGCTGTGGCGAGACAACCTATCCGCGCTGCCGCACAAGACGCTCCTTGTCTTTGGAAGGGAGGACCGCACTGTGCCCCTCGATGCAGCATTCATCCTGCTGCGGACACTTCGTAATGCCACGTTGCACGTGATGCCCAACACCGGCCATTGGGCGCAGTGGGAGCGGGCGGAAGAGTTCAATCGACTGTGTGAGGAGTTCCTTGCATGACGACGGCAGGACGTCTGAAGGGGAGGGTGGTGGTCATCACCGGCGCATGCGGCAGCATCGGGCGCGCGACGACGCTTCGTCTTGCTCTCGAAGGCCCTGAAGCCATCGTGGCCCTCGATGCGCAGAGCAATTTCGACCGTCTGGCAGANGAGGACCGCACTGTGCCCCTCGATGCAGCATTCATCCTGCTGCGGACACTTCGTAATGCCACGTTGCACGTGATGCCCAACACCGGCCATTGGGCGCAGTGGGAGCGGGCGGAAGAGTTCAATCGACTGTGTGAGGAGTTCCTTGCATGACGACGGCAGGACGTCTGAAGGGGAGGGTGGTGGTCATCACCGGCGCATGCGGCAGCATCGGGCGCGCGACGACGCTTCGTCTTGCTCTCGAAGGCCCTGAAGCCATCGTGGCCCTCGATGCGCAGAGCAATTTCGACCGTCTGGCAGACACAACGGAGTGTGTTCTGTATCCAAGCGGGTAATTTGCGCGCTTCGCGACCAGTGCGTTGGAAATGAGCCATGCATCCCCTGATGAGCCGAGTCACGCGAAGCGTGGCGTGACCATTATAAATCTCTCGTCATCTGGTATCGGCGCGTCGCGTGGCATCAAATCAGGTTGTCGCGGATACCCCTATCAAATGATGCTTTCCAGCCTGCGCCTCGGAGATGCTGTGTGAAGCCGGAACAAAACCGCTTCACCTTATCTGCGGTCGACATGAATTCGGAAGACGGAAACACCTTCCTACATCGAACTGTGCATGTCGAGCGCACAGGTTCGGGTGGCTGGAGCAGCTGCGCAGTGTTTGAGCTTCTCAGAGTGTCTGTTTAAGGTTTGTTTGGACCTGTCAAATGTGGACTATGGGCTAACAAATTTCATTTCATATAAGCATTTAAGCCGGCCAGCTGCATTTTTCGAATGATGGGTTTGTGCGGTTCTGATCAAATCGGCGTGAGGCATATTGCCCTTTTTGCTGCACGGTTTAAATGACGCGTAGATTTTATTCCATATCGGATTTTACTTAGCTCATCAGATTTGAATGGTACGAATGCATGATGCGCTCGGCTGTAAATCATGAAAAATTTAATTAAAATAACTGTTTTATTTCCATAAAAGGAGGATTCAATAATTCGTAACTGATTTTCGTCTTGGGCTACGTTGGGCGGGGTTTCATTTCGTTAATGAAACTCCTTAAATCTATATAAAAGAGACAAATATGAAAAAAAGTATCGTTGCTCTGTCGGCTTTGACAGTCGCTGGTCTGGCTTCGGCGCAGTCGTCGGTTAGGTTGTTCGGCGCGCTTGACGCCGGTGTCAGCTACTACGACGCGAAGACCACCAACCTGACGACCGGGGCATCCACCAAGCAGAGTTCGTGGCGACAGTCGTCCTCAGGCTACAACTCTAGTCGCCTGGGCTTCCTTGGTACTGAGGATCTAGGGGGCGGATTAGCTGCGGGCTTCTGGCTGGAAATGGGCCTGAACAATGACACTGGCGATGCGGGTCAAGCTGCTGGCGTCGGTTCGGGTGGTAGCACGGCCGGCGTACCAAATACAGGACCTGCGCTGTTCAACCGGCGCTCCACCGTCAGCTTGTCGGGCCCGTTGGGTGAAGTGCGCTTGGGACGCGACTACACTCCGTCCTTTTGGAATGACACCGTGTTCGATCCGTTTGGCACCAACGGCGTAGGCACCAACCTCCTGACCAGTGCACATACCGGTGATTTGAATTCCATCCGTACTTCTAACTCCGTGGGATACTTCCTGCCGGCGGACCTGGGTGGTTTCTACGGCCAGTTTCAATACGGTATTTCTGAGAACGTTAAGACGACTGGTGTCGCTTCAAGCGACGCCGGTCGCGGAATAGCAGGCCGCCTCGGCTATACCAATGGACCTGTGAATGTAGCGCTTGCGTACGGCCAATCTACTGTCTTGGACATACCCGCTGTCAGCCAATCGAAGGTCACTACTGCTAATCTGGGTGCGCACTATGACTTCGGAATCATCAAGGCGTTTGTCCAACTGTCCCAAATCAAGTATACGACCGACTTCAACACGCCTCAGGCGGGGACCGAACTCAAGCGCAATGGCTACTTGATTGGTTTGACTGCGCCAGTGGGGCCAGGCGTGATTCGTGCTTCATATACTGTAGCCAAGGATAGCCTTTCAGGAGTGCCAGACCCCGAGGCCAGCAAGTTGTCGATCGGCTATGTGCATAACCTGTCTAAGCGCACGGCTCTTTACGCCACGGCTTCTCGAATCAACAACAAAAATGGGCAGAGGGTAAATTTTGGCGGTGCTGGAACGGCCTTCTTAACCACAACGCCTGGAAACATACAGAGCGCTGGTGTTGCAAACGGCTATGACATGGGCATTCGTCACGCGTTCTAAAGTGCTGGCTGAACTCCGGTCAACCTAGCCTTGTTGCCAGAAAACCGCCTCAATTGAACGTCGGGTGGGCCAAGTTTGCTTTTGAGAATAATTTTCTTCCCGCCTGCGTGGCTTCACTCCGGACAAGCTATCCAGTCTGCAGCATATGTAAAGCTCGCCCCGGTAATTGTGAGTGAGGGCGACCTTAAATTGATGCGCCGTGTCAACGGGTTGCACCCGGAGTTGCGTTTCGCCGGAACGCGCATGCTGTGCGATCTGCTTCGAAAGTGTCGCGATGAGACATCCTGCAGCAATCCAGCTACGTGGCGATTCCCGTCAGTTTCGCGCCTGAAAGCTGAGCGCGGACGCATCAGCAAAGCTGGCAGGGCCGTGAGTATTCTCGTCTTGCGCCGACTCGACGCCGATTTGACACTTAGCCACTTTTACTCGATCACGCAATGCCCATGACGCTCGAAGTCGAAACCGGACAATTCGTTCAGGCCAACGGCCTGAAGATTCACTACCACGCGTTAGGCGAAGGCAAGCCGGTGGTCATGCTGCACGGCGGCGGGCCTGGCGCGGCCGGGTGGAGTAATTACTCGCGCAATGTCAAGCCGCTGGCGCGGACATTCCGCA